>JANWWS010000023.1 GCA_025055765.1 Leptospiraceae bacterium
CCCTATGAAAGAAGTAAAAAAGATAAAGAGGGCATGAATGCCGTTGTCACCAAGCCATATCACTTTTTGTATAAAAATTGGCCTGTCATGATCGGAGCAAGGCAAGATGCAAAAGCGGCAATCGTGGTCAATAAGGCGATAGAAAGGCTTTATGGCATGGAGCAATACCAATTGGCCATCCATGCCTTTGGCTATGAGGTGGACAATATGAAAGCTATTGCTTGGTATGACGAAGAGTTGCCACTTTTCAGAGTGCCGCAAGATAAGCTTAAGGAGTATAAAAACATTGTAAACACCTTGGTGGAGGCTGCTGAGAAAGCGGGTGATGCTTTGAAGAAAGCAATAAAAGAGGCGTGGAGCGGCGAAAAAGAAGAAAACCAAAAGAAAGATGGGAAAAAAGCTGAACCCAAAATAGTGCCCAATGACTCATTCAACACAGAATTTTACAAGAGCACCGAAAAACAATTTTATTCGCTCTTGGCAAAATTAGCCAACAGCGGGGATTCATGGTCGAATGAGTTGAAAAATGAGCTGAAAAAAGAGTGGTATTCTACGCTAAAAAGGGCAGCACTCACCATTTTTTCTAACATTGTGGAATCGGGCGATTTCCGTTATGAAAACCTGAAAAAAATAGTCTATGCCCATATCAGGCTTGAAAAAGAATTAGCCACAAAAATCCAAAAAAAGGTCCTTGGCATAGTTTAAAGATGGAGGAAATTGATGCCCCTTTTTAAAGAAAATACAAAATCCCGGCAGGAGCTCATTAAATGGTGGCAAGGCTTGGAGGAGGAACGCGGTGCCCGCGCGACTTTGCGAAGAGCAGCAAGTCTTGTCGAAATTGTGCCTGTCCGCTATGCGCATTACTTGCTGTACCGCTTGTGGCAGTGCCAAGAGGACAATATAAACCAAGATAAGCAAGATAAAATCATGATGCTGTGCGGCATCTTAAGCCATGTGCGGGAAAATGAGGCAAAAGATTCGTTTGCTAAACAACTGGCACGCAAGAAAGGCAATAATCAGCCTGTTTTTAGTGAGCTGCGCTTCCAAAGGCTATTGCAATACGAGGATATTGTTCATGAGCCCCTGTTTTACCAAGAAATTGTCCGTGCCATCCACCAACTTGGCTTCAAAGCCAATATCGCTGATTTGGCGCATTCGCTTTATTATTGGAACGATATCACTATTAAAAATTGGGCTTACGACTATTTTCGAGTAGCTGAGGAGCCAGCAGGCAAATCGGACTAATTTTTTAGATAAGGAGTAGAATATGACACGCTTTTTGCAAATCCACTTGTTGACATGCTACCCGCCGTCCAACCTAAACCGGGATGATCTGGGGCGGCCAAAAACTGCCC
>JANWWS010000024.1 GCA_025055765.1 Leptospiraceae bacterium
CCCTATGAAAGAAGTAAAAAAGATAAAGAGGGCATGAATGCCGTTGTCACCAAGCCATATCACTTTTTGTATAAAAATTGGCCTGTCATGATCGGAGCAAGGCAAGATGCAAAAGCGGCAATCGTGGTCAATAAGGCGATACAAAGGCTTTATGGCATGGAGCAATACCAATTGGCCATCCATGCCTTTGGCTATGATATGGACAATATGAAAGCTATTGCTTGGTATGACGAAGAGTTGCCACTTTTCAGAGTGCCGCAAGATAAGCTTGAGGAGTATAAAAACATTGTAAACACCTTGGTGGAGGCTGCTGAGAAAGCGGGTGATGCTTTGAAGAAAGCAATAAAAGAGGCGTGGAACGGCGAAAAAGAAGATGACCAAAAGAAAGATGGGAAAAAAGCTGAACCCAAAATAGTGCCCAATGACTCATTCACCACAGAATTTTACAAGAGCACCGAAAAACAATTTTATTCGCTCTTGGCAAAATTAGCCAACAGCGGGGATTCATGGTCGAATGAGTTGAAAAATGAGCTAAAAAAAGAGTGGTATGCCACGCTGAAAAAAGCAGCACTTGAGATTTTTGCTGGCGTTTTAGAGTCAGGCGATTTCCGCTATGAAGACCTGAAAAAAATTGTCAACGCCCGTGTACAATTAGAAAAAAAATTAGCCGTGAGCGTTCTAAGAAAAATTCTTGGTATCGTTCCAGAGGGAGGCAGTTGATGGCTTTTTTTGCAGATAATACAAAATCCCGGCAAGAGCTCATTAACTGGTGGCAAGGCTTTGAGGACGAACGCGGTGCCCGTGCGACTTTGCGAAGAGCTACAAGCCTTGCTGAGATTGTGCATGTCCGCTACGCACACCAACTGCTGTACCGCTTGTGGCAGTGTCAGGAGGGTCCCGTAAATCAGGACAGAGTGATGATGCTTTGCGGTGTCCTGAGCCATGTGCGGGAAAATGAGGCAAAAGATTCGTTTGCTAAACAACTGGCACGCAAGAAAGGCAATAATCAGCCTGTTTTTAGTGAGCTGCGCTTCCAAAGGCTACTGCAATACCAGGATATTGTTCAAGAGCCGCTGTTTTACCAAGAAATTGTCCGCGCCATCCACCAACTTGGTTTCAAAGCCAATATCGCTGATTTGGCGCATTCGCTTTATTACTGGAACGACAGGATTATTAAAAATTGGGCTTATGACTATTTTCGGACAGCTGAGGAGCCAGCAGGCAAATCGGACTAATTTTTTAGATAAGGAGTAGAATATGACACGCTTTTTGCAAATCCACTTGTTGACATGCTACCCGCCGTCCAACCTAAACCGGGATGATCTGGGGCGGCCAAAAACTGCCC
>JANWWS010000008.1 GCA_025055765.1 Leptospiraceae bacterium
CCATAATGGGATGCGTGGTAAATGCCATAGGGGAAGCTCGTGAGGCAGACCTGGGTCTTGCCTGCGGAAGGGGCTTTGCGTGGCTTTTCAAGGGAGGCAAGCCCATAAAAAAGGTAAGCGAAGAAGAGATGGCTCAGGCTCTGCTGGAGGAAGTTTTAAAGTACAGCGGTGCACACGAGGCAAGACGAGAGGCTTAGTCTTAACCGAAAATACTTACGAGACTTTTAACGAAACTACCAACCGCCTTCACGAACCCCGATACCGCTTCCACAATGGGCTCTTTAATGACCCTTGCAACAGTCCTGACTACGATTCCAGCCACTGGGGCAACTTTAGAAACAACCCTTGCGATGCCCTCCGTTAAGAAATCGTAACCTTTTGAGATGATGGTATCTACTATTGACACTTTCTTTGTAGCTTTACGCACCTGCTCTTTTGCTTCTTGGGGGCTTATTACATTACTTACGAGCTTTTCCGCAATTTGAAGTATGTCGCTTTTGTATGCACCGTGTACGCCTACTTGCTTGTTTGTTAGGTCTTCTCGAATTAGACCTGCTTCTTTTGCCTTTAGGATGCTGACCGCATTGACAATGTCCAAAACTTCAGTTTCTTTAGCTACCTGCATTATGGAGTCTGAAACTGCGTTTACGGTAGGCTCTCTCAGAGCTTCTGCAACTTCCTTAGCCAAGGGAGTGAGAGTAGGAGCAGTTTTAGAGACGAACTCAACAGCTTTTTCACTAAGAGCATCGTAGCCTTTGGATACTAACTCTTCTACGACTGACAGCCTTTTTACCTCGCTTTGCACTTGCGATTTAGCCTCCTCCTTGGCAATTTCCTTCTCTTCCGCTCTCTTTATGATTTCCCCAAGCTGGCTCTCGTATGCACCGTATATGCCTACTTGCTTGTTGGTGAACTCTTCCGTGATTAGACCCGCTTCTTTTGCTTGAAGAATGGCAAGAGCGTTTAGAATATCCACATCAGTGGGCTGTTTAAGGCTTTTGTCCATCCTTGCCCTCCTTTATCTCGTTTATTAAGCTATCTGCTATTGCGTCTAATGTTTCTTGAACTTGTTTTTGCTCTTCTAAGCTTGCCTTTTCTAAGTTTTTGTCAAAGATTTCCTCCGCATTGTCCGCTTCTCTGTAGGCTTTTATGCCTTCAAGGATTTCCTGAAAGATTTTCTCCGCACTCTCTCTGTCGCAGGACTTAATCTCCATTATTTTCTCAATCGCCCACTGGTTTATGTCTTCGGGCTTTTTCTCCTGAAGCTCTTTCAGAAGGTTTGCGAAAATCTGTGCCATAGCG
>JANWWS010000031.1 GCA_025055765.1 Leptospiraceae bacterium
CCAGGTGGTGTCCGAAACGCACTGCACAGTGATATTGTTCACATTAGCACCGGCAATAGTGCCTTGATTGTCGCGCACGTGGCAGACCTGGAAATTGGGGTTAGTGAGTACTGTTACATCATAATTTGAGCCGTGGGGTACCGGGGTAGCAAAGGTAAAGCTGCCGTTGCTGTTCAAGGTAAGGTTGTCACCGCCGTTATTTTGCAAAACAAGAGTTCCCGAACCCGAAAGCCCGGAAAGCGTGCCACCGACAGTATAATTCAGATTGGCACAATTAACGGTGACATTGGTGACATTGGCTCCGCTGATGGTGCCGCTACCGTTGCTGACGGTGCAGTTTTGTCCGGTAGGTTGAGTATGTACGGTGACATTGTAGCTTGCGCCATTGGTCAGTGCAGTGGAAAAGCTAAAGCTACCGTTGTTGTTCAGCGTAAGGTTGTCGCCACCGTTATTTTGCAAGACCAAAGTCCCCAAAAGCCCAGAAACCGTGCCACCGACGGTGTAGGTGAGGGTTCCACCCCCTCCTCCAGTGCCGCCGCCCCCGGAACCGGCTTGCTGGCTTTGCGTGTCACTTTTACAGGCCACGACGGCCAAGACTAGCCATACCATGGCCAAAGCTCTTAGAAGCATATTTCCCCCCTTAAAAATAGATTACGGTATGAGACGGTCTAAAACACAAAAAAGCAACCAAAAAATCGTCAAAATACAGTGGGCACCCAAGCCAGGTTTTGGGGAAAGATCAAAGACGTTTTCGTCGCTTTCCGTTGGTTGCTTTCGCGGCGGCGATGGGGTTTTTGATAAAAACCGCAAAAACTTTGTGTTAAATCGTCCCTTAGCACACCATATCTTGGCTTTCATGCAATCTAAAACATTCCCCAGGACCCATGTTTTATTCTCACCTCTATGTTGTTGTCACACCAGGTTCGGCGGCCATGATGTTTTGGCCAAGCCAAATGGTGTGAGTTAGTGTACAGAAAATGTACAAGCCGGGAAGCTAGGGGCACTCAAGCGACCTGTTTTGCGGCCCAACAAGGTGCTTTTTAGCAGCAGGGGTTGTTTTAGTCTTTGTTGAGTTTTTCTTAGGAATTTTTCCAGAACCAGTGGGCATCTGGTCTTTTGCACCTGTGCTATTGACGAGACAAATCGTTAAATAAAGTGTAAAATCTGTCTGCGGAGTTTAGATACTTTCCCATGAGATATACTTGTCTTTTTGTCTTATTTTTGGGCTCTGACGGTGTGTGGCGTTTAGGGGTTTTTCTCTTGTTGCTTGGATTATTGTTTTTGCCTGCAACTCTGGTTAGCCAAGCTGCGCGCCCCAAGAAGAAAACAGAAAATATCTCCAACGAGCCAGCAACAGCGGAGAGTGCTGAGAGAAGCTTTCGGCCAGACTTTCGTGATCAGGAAATCCAAGATTTTTTAAAAGCCATGTCGGCCATTATTGGTAAGAATTTTGTCACAGATGACCGGGTAAAAGGTAAAATTACGGTTATCTCTCCCCGCCGCATCCCTATATCGGAAGCTGAGTATTACCTGCGCAGTGTACTAATGGTGCGCGGCTTTGGACTTATTGAAGAAGGTCCCAATCTTGTGAGGGTGGTACCCGTGCGGGATGCCATTGCGGGCAGCCCTTGGATAGCTCTTGGCCGAGAACCCCTTAGCGCGGAAGAAATAAAGGAAGACAAGGTGATTACCCATATAGTGCCACTTATAGGCAGCAAACCCTCACGTATGGCTCCTGTCTTGAAACGATTGACTGGTCCCAATACCGATATCGTGGACTTCGATGAAAGTGAAATGATTGTTATCACGGGAAGTGTCTATGAGGTAAATAGACTAGTGCGTATCGTTGGGATGATTGATATAGCGCGTAAAAAAGAGGAAAAGGAAGAAGAACCTACCTCCCTAGGTAATGTGCACATATATCGTTTGGAGCACATGCAGGCTGAGAATGTAGAACAAACCTTGCGTAAGGTAAGTATACCTGTTGAAATGGAGAAAAAAGATGCCCAACAACAGGGGCAAATACAGCGAAAGAATATCGATATAGTGGCTCATAAAGAAACTAATACCTTAATTTTTGTGGGGACAAGAGAAGAATATGAGTTGGTTCGTGGCCTCATAAAAAGGATTGACTTACCCCGGGATCAGGTATTGCTTGAGGTTTTAATTGTTGAAGTAGCGGCGGATGATGCTAATTCCTTTGGTATCGACTGGAGAGTTGGTCGGGGGGCAACGGCTCAATTCAATACCGGTCTTGCTGCCGAGGGTAATCTTATTAACAACAAAGGAGAAATTACGGGCATCAATACTTTACTTGGTTTTTCGCTTACTGTTATTGATCGCACCGTTACCGATATTTTGGGACTTATAAATGCCAATATCCGAAGAGAAAACTTTGCCATTATCTCAGCCCCTCAGGTGTTGACTTTAGATAATCAGGAGGCCGAGATCAATGTGGGGGAAGACATACCCATTATTACGGGATCTCGTCTTGCTGGCGCAGCCGACCAAACTGTGCAGACCTTTCAGTACGAATACCGGCCAGTGGGCGTTAAGCTCAAGTTTACCCCACAAATAAATAAAAACAAAATGGTAACGTTAAATCTATACCAAGAAGTAAAAGCTATTTCAGGAGCCACACAAGATGCCTTAGCAAACCCCAAATTTTCCAAGAGAGATATAAAGACTGTAGTTCGGGTAGAAGATGGTCAAACTATTGTCATTGGCGGGCTTGTCTCAACGGATAAAACTCGCAATGTACGCAAAATCCCCATACTGGGCGACATACCCCTTTTGGGTTATCTCTTTAAGCGTACAAGCCTTACCTTAAAGAAGACCAATTTACTTGTTTTTATTACCCCTCATATTTTAACAAGCCGCAAAGTTGCTGACAAGGTTACAGAAGATTTAAAGAAAGACCAACAGCGCGAATTTTTGCAGAGGGAAAGGGGGGAATAATGGGTCATGAAGAATCTTTCTGATATTTTGCTTGAAGAGGGTCTTATTGATAAAGAAGAACTAAAAAAAGCCATTTCTCTTGAAAAAAAATCCAACTTGAGTCTTGCCCAAGTTCTAATTAAAAGAGGGATAGTCAGTGAAGACGATGTTTTGCGTGCCCAAAGTAAACTCTTTGGCATCCCCTTTGTAGAGCGTCTTGAGCCTCTCCGTATCGATGAAATTATCCCTATTGTACCGTTGAAATTTGTCCAAAAATACCGAATGGTGCCCTATAGCCTAGAGCGTGGTGTGATCCGTATTGCCCTTAGTGATCCCACTGCAGTGCATCCTCTAGATGAGTTTAGGTTGCTTTTGTCCCAATATGTCGTAGAGCCTGTTATTGCCCGAGAAGGGGAAATTTTGCGGATTATCCATAACTACTATGAAAAACAAGGTGGGGGAAAAACAGAAGGTTTTGAACTCGAGGAAGGATTGCGTTTTCTTGAAGAAATGGAAGATATCCATGATTCCATGGATTTAGCTAACCAAGCTCCCATCATTAAAATGGTAAATGTGATCTTATCGACGGCGGTAAATGAAAGAGCCTCCGATATACATATTGAGCCCATGGAGAAGGAGCTTGTGGTGCGTTTTCGCATCGATGGCATCATGCACCGTGTGCTTACCCCACCAAAATCCATCCAAAACGGTATTATTTCCCGAATTAAGATTATGGCCAACCTCAATATAGCCGAAAACCGCCTACCCCAAGATGGCCGAATTAAGATACGCTTTTCTGGCAAAGAAATCGACATTAGGGTCTCCTGCCTACCCACAGTCTTTGGGGAAAGGGTGGTGATGCGTCTTTTAAATAAGACCGATACTAAGTTTGACCTGGCAACTATAGGCTTTGATCAGCCTACCTATGAAAAATTTGTGAAGCTTTTAAGCTATACAAATGGCATTATTCTTATTACAGGACCCACTGGTTCTGGAAAAACAACTACCCTCTATGCTGCTCTCAGCCGTTTAAACGATGAAACCCGTAATATTATCACGGTAGAAGATCCTGTTGAATATCAGATACCAGGTATTAGCCAGGTGCAGGCTCGGCACAAAATTGGGTTAACTTTTGCTGAGGGTCTTCGCTCTATTTTAAGGCAGGACCCTGATGTGATCATGGTGGGCGAGATCCGCGATGAAGAAACCGCGCGAGTAGCTATCCAAGCCTCGCTTACAGGGCATCTTGTCTTTTCAACCTTACATACCAATGATGCACCCTCAGCGGTTACCCGTCTTTTAGATATGGGGATTGAGCCCTACCTTATTACCTCCACCTGCCGTGGGTTTATGGCACAGCGTCTGGTGCGCAAATTATGTCCTTCGTGCAAAAAAGCGAAAAGCATAAAGGCGTCTGATTTAGCTTCTCTTGGGTACCCCGTCTCTAAGACAAAAAAAACGTACACGATTTACGAAGGACTTGGTTGTAAGGAGTGTATGCAGACAGGTTATCGCGGTCGCACTGGTGTCTATGAGCTCTTGGTTGTGACAAACCGCATTCGTGAGGTTATCTCCGCAAATCCTACACTGGATGAAATAAAAAAGGTAGCTTTGCAAGAGGGTATGGTACCTCTGCGTGTGGCGGCTTTACAAAAGGTGGTGGATGGAGAAACTTCATTAGACGAAGCCTTGCGGGTAACCTGATGCCGGTCTTTCATTACACAGCCTTTGATCAAAGAGGGGTGCGCAAAGAAGGACTCATTGAAGCAACAAGTGTTTCGGAGGCTCATAATCGGCTTAGAGCCCAGAATCTTTACATAAAATCTTTAAATGAAGATAAAAGTAGCCGCGACCGAGAACTCTTTCCTGTTTTGGGGAGGTTTTTTTACCGTATTACTCGCAAAGAAATTGGTGTTTTAGCTAGGCAAATAGGTACTCTCCTGGGAGCGGGAATTTCCCTTGATGAGGCTTTAACTAGTGTTTTAGAAGAAACAGAAAACCCTGCCCTAAAAAAAGTAATCCTGCAAATGAAGCAAAACATAACGGAAGGGATGAGCTTATCCCAGGCCTTTGGTGAGCACCGGGATGTTTTTCCTCCTATATATGAAAATATGGTAAGGGTAGGTGAGGCCACAGGTTCCTATGAGCCCACTTTACATAGTCTGGCTGAGCTTGAGGAAAAATCCGCTGAACTTAAGGGAAAAGCGATGACAGCTCTGATTTACCCTGCCATTATGCTTGTGATTTCTATCTTAGTGGTTCTCTTTTTACTTACATCTGTGGTACCCCAAATCGAGCTCATGTTTGCCACCTTTAAGGGAGAGCTGCCACTTCCCACAAAGATGGTGCTTGCTCTTTCGAAGATTGTGCAGAAGTATTGGCCTTTGATGGTCTTTCTTGTGGGTGGGGGATCATATCTCTTTTATCGCTATCGAAAAACTCCTGAGGGGCGGCTAAAAACCGACGCCTTTTTTTTACGCATTCCCTATTTTGGCACCCTCATTAAAAAAATTGTGGTGGGCCGCTTTGCTCGCAACATGGGGGTTTTACTTGACTCTAATGTTCCGCTTCTTACAGCTCTCGAAATTACCCAAGGTGTCATTGGCAATGCTGTCTTTGAGGTAGAACTGCAAAGAGCAGCCCAACAGATTAAGGAGGGTATGTCGTTTCGAGATGCTTTAAGAGATAGCCGCTTTTTGCCTCAAATGGCACGAGGTATGATTGCCGCTGGGGAATCATCGGACAGATTGGCGGAACTTTTGCTTAAGGTAGCCTCTATCATGGAAAGCGAAGTGGAAACCTCCGTGAGAAGACTCACTACTTCTCTTGAGCCGGCCATGATAATTTTTATGGGGGGGATTGTGGCGGCCATTATGGCATCAGTTATGATGCCCTTATACAAAATGGCGGAGCTCATTAAGTGAAAAAATTAGCTCTACTTCATCAAAAAATTAATTATACAAAACGACCTGTAAAATTTGTCATTTATGCTGGGATAAGTTTGCGGGATATTATTGTAAGCCTCCCCTTTGTAGCAGCTCTTAAACAAAATCTACCACACAGCCTCATTTATCTCATTTTGCCCAAAAATTTGGGGTGGATGGTTAGCCTAGTGCGAGAAATAGACGGTGCTTTGTATCTTGAACCAAATGAGGAAGTTTCTCTTCTTGATTCCATGAGATTATATAGTTTTCATGTTAGCGTACAATTTGTCCCTAACTTAAAATTGGGTTTTTATTTTTGGCTTTTGAGGATACCATTTCGTGTGGGTTGTGGTAGGACTTTTTCGGAAAGGCTATTTTTTAATATTTGCCCGCGAAAGCCGAGAGAGAAAAAAGAATATGAGTGGAGGCTTTCTTTTTTAAATATCTTTGGCTTGGCAAGAAACTATGTGTATCCTCAAGTTTTGGTTTTTTCCCCAAAAGTAGCAAGACCTTTCTTTTTGTTTTGCTCGGAGTCCATGGCCAATGGACCATCTGGTCTTTCACTCCCCCAATGGTTGGAACTCGCCAAAAGACTTAAGACATCTCGGCCAAAACTTTTCCTTTTTGTTACGACACCCCCCCCACATTGGGAAAATCTTCCTCATGGCATTGAGTTTCGTTATGTATCTAGCTGGCAAGCGGCTTGCGAGATTATTTCCCAAGCTGCTATGCTTTTTGCTAATATAAATGAGGCGGCTTATCTTGCTTCTTTATATCAAATTCCCCATGTAGTGGCCTTTCAGGCGCAAGAGGGGGAAAATTTGGATCGCTGGTTTACACTGCCCTTAAAAGAAGCCCCACACCAGGAATTGTACTTTATTAAGGTAAATTTTTTTAATGGTTGTGGTGAGCATGATTTAGAAAAATTACTTTTGGCTTACCGATCTTGGCTTCTTGCAAGAAGAGATGCTCGCAGAAAACAACGAAAAAAGACAAAAGAATTTATGAAATCAATAAGCCCATGGCTTACATGGTTTAATTTTAAAGAAGGCCTGCATGAAAGCTGATAGTCACAAGACCAATTTAGCGGGCTTATTGGTTGCTCTGGGGATTATTTATGGTGACATAGGGACATCCCCCCTATATGTACTGCAAGCGGTAGTGGGAGAGAAAATCATCACAAGAGAGCTTATTCTCGGGGCTCTATCGTGCATCTTTTGGACACTTACTATTCAAACTACCCTTAAGTATGTCATAGTTACTTTAAATGCAGACAATCATGGGGAGGGGGGCATTTTTGCTCTCTATGCGCTTGTAAGACGCAGGCACAAATTACTCATCTACCCTGCCATTGTGGGTGGTGCCTCATTACTTTCCGAGGCGATTATTACACCTCCTATTTCTGTTTCCTCGGCAATTGAAGGTCTCCAAATTTTAAACCCAGAGATACCCACTGTGCCTATTGTTATAGCTATTATTGCAGGTATATTTCTTTTTCAACAATTTGGAACAAATGTGGTGGGCAGATCTTTTGGGCCTATCATGTTTTTATGGTTCACCATGTTGGCTATTTTAGGTCTAGAGCATATCGCTGATGATTGGCATGTTTTGCTTGCTATAAATCCTTATTATGCGATAAAGCTTTTAACCGAATATCCGGAGGGGTTTTGGATCTTAGGTGCGGTTTTCTTGTGTACTACTGGCGCTGAGGCACTATACAGTGATTTGGGACATTGCGGTCGGCGCAATATACGCCTTACCTGGATATTTGTAAAATCTGCTCTATTGTTAAATTATTTTGGTCAGGGTGCCTACTTACTTTCTCGTGAGGGACAGTTGTTGTCAGGCAAAAATCCTTTTTACTTAATTATGCCCAATTGGTTTTTGCCGGCCGGTATTGCTATTGCAACAGTAGCTGCTATTATTGCAAGCCAGGCGGTAATTTCTGGCACGTTTACTCTAATAAGTGAGGCTATTAGATTAAATGTATGGCCTAGGGTGCGCATTATGTATCCCACCTTGCTAAAAGGACAAATCTATGTGCCTAGCGCAAACCGCCTCTTATTTGTAGGTTGTGTCTTAATTGTGCTCTTTTTTGAAAGATCGCAAAATATGGAAGCGGCCTATGGTCTTACCATTAACATTGCCATGATGATGACTTCTATTTTGCTTATCTTTTACCTGCGAGATATACGCATCTCTCGTTTTGCAGTCACACTGGGCTTTTTATTTACTTTTACTGTGGAATCCTCGTTTCTTGTCGCGAACTTAGCCAAGTTTTTCCATGGGGGATATGCCACAATTATAATGAGTAGCTTTCTTTTTCTCATTATGTGGTCTTGGTACTCGGCACGCAAAATTCGCAATCGCTATCTTGAATTTGTGAATCTTGAGACATACTATGAAATGCTGCGGGAATTAAGCCGGGATTTCTCTGTACCTAAATATGCCACCCATCTAGTTTATTTGACAAGTGCGGATAATCCCGAGCAAATAGAAAGTAAAATTATCTATTCTATTTTACAAAAGCAGCCTAAAAGGGCCGACATGTATTGGTTTGTGCATGTGGATGTAACGGACGAACCATACACCTTGCAATACAAGGTAACTCCCTTAGTACCAGGGGAAATTATCCGTATCGATTTTCGACTTGGCTTTCGCGTAGAACCCCGCATCAACCTTTTTTTCCGAAAGGTGGTCACACAGCTAATGAGAAGTAAGGAAGTGGATCTCTCAAGCCGTTATCATTCGCTTCACAAATTTAATATTCTGGGTGACTTTCGCTTTGTGGTCTTAGAAAGAGTGCTGTCTTATGGCAGTGAACTATCTCTTAAAGACCGCATCATTATGGGCATCTACTGGATTTTGAAACATATTTCCCTCAGTGATGCTAAAGCTTTTGGCCTTGATACGAGTCTTGTGACGGTGGAGACCGTGCCTTTAGTGGTGGCCCCTATTAAAGAAGTGCAGCTTGAACGCATCTACGATCAAGTAACTTAAAGAATTCGCTGATATTGGGCAAGTGGTAGTTGCCAAACCTTTATGCCGCAAAAGTGATCCCCTTCAGGGCAGCGGGGCTTAAGCATCTCCCTCAAGTAGCAGGGAGCGCCTAAGAGGCCTTCCAACTCCGGTATCGCTTGTTGCGCTTGTTTTGCTTCATCTAAACTGGAGTAGAAAATCTCTTCTTGAGCATTATAGCACAGCCGTGTCTTCCATTTGTGAAAAAAATAAAGTAAATCCCCACTTTCGTAATAGCGTACAGGAAAGGCGTTTGGTAAGAGATAGGTTAGAGAAAGAGGTGAGATGCCACGCGCGTATTGATCCTTTATGAAAGAAAAAATATAGTCCATTGTCTCTAGGTAAAATTTCTTGGCCTCCTCGCTATGTTCAAGTAAGGTGGGGATGATAAAATCTTTTTCCAAAGAAAGTTGGTCTTCTAGGCGTGGCCGGCTCCCTGGTAAGGTGCGGTGTCTTTGTTCTTGACTATCAGCAGTGTGGGAGAGCTTTTTGGCAAAGGTAAAATGGATATGATTGAGGGCCCTGCTTAGAGGGTCCAGGCTTGTAGGATAAAGAGTGTCAGCTAAAAGCGGGTTTCTCTGAGGAGAGAGCACATCTTTGACATCGTTCATACCAGAAGAGGGACAAAGTATGTCCATGATTTCCTTTAATTTTTCTGCTCCATTGGGGGTATAGCTCACAAGGAGCGAGCGTTTGCCGGCGAGTTTTTCATCAAATTGCTCTTGCATAACGCGGATTTTTTTGGGTGAGAAGGGTTTGGGAGCGCCTGGTGGCAAACTTGGGGGGATGTCTTCTTTAAGGCGAGGATCTACTTCTAAGGCCGCCTGTAACATTTTTAAGGTGAGAATCTTGGCCTCCTCATCTTCATAGTAATCCATGAGGTAAGCGTAGCGCAAAAGAGTTAAAAGGCTTATCGTGTGGTATAGGTAGGCATTCGTAGATAAAGGCATGACATAGCGAGCCACCTCCATGGCTTTTTTTCTTACCTCCGAGCGATATTTTTCGGGAGCAAGGGCCTTTATTTTGTGTAGGGAAAAGTAAATCTCACTAACTTTTGGTTCTAGTATAGAAATGAGTTGTTCATAAGCACTATGTAAGTTCTCGTGGTACTCGTGGATTTCCTCAAAATCGAGCTCGGCAGGAAGGGTGTACCACCTTCTGTTTTTCTTTATTGGTACATAGCGCTGACTTACCTGTTCGCTATTATAAAAAGGATGTGCATGCAAGAATTGCCAGATGAGTCGGCGAGAGACCCCCTCTATACCAAAGACAAAATGGGCATGCTGGCGTGTGGTCAGATGTCCTGCTTTTAAAGTTTGCCGGGCTACCTTGTCGGCGATTTCACGACTTGCCTCCATCTCTTCTGGGAGGAGGAGTCCTTTGCTGCTGTAACAGGTACGGGCAGAGGCAGGAGCCAAATCATAGGGGTGGGGGGTATGGGAAATAACCCTAACCCGTATGGGACTTTTTTCTAATTTTGTATAAAAACGAGCCACTTCCTTTTCGAAAGTCAAGGGCATAGGCTTAGGATGTACCATCAAGCCTGCCGTCAAGGAGATGTTTGGGTACTATAAAATAAAAAACAAAGAAAGGGCTTGTCAGAGTTATCTCATCCCTGAGTCTAACCCCGTGGAAAGAGAAGTATGGCTTGCCTATCCTCGGGGATTTTGTGCCGGGGTAGATCGGGCGATAGATGTGGTCGAAAAAGCACTTCTACTTTATGGAGTGCCGCTTTATGTCCATCATGAAATTGTACATAACCGTCATGTAGTCGAAAATCTACGGCAAAAGGGAGTGGTTTTTGTCGATGACCTAGATGAAGTTCCAGAAGGGGAGACGGTTATATTTAGTGCGCATGGTGTTGCGCCTGTGGTTTGGGAAAAGGCTCGCGAGAGAAATCTTAGGGTCATCGATGCTACCTGTCCCCTGGTTACGAAAGTGCACATGGAAGCTAAGCGTTATGCTAAGGCTGGTTATCACATTATATTAATTGGACATAAGAATCATGTAGAAGCCAGAGGTACCCAAGGTGAAGCTCCCAGTCAAATTACCATCGTTGAAAACAGTGAAGAAGTTGAAAAACTACCCTTTACGGAAAAAGATAAATTAGCTTATCTCACACAAACTACATTATCCGTTGAGGAGACGAGTGAGCTTATTGAGAAACTGCGCCAGAAATTTCCCCAAATCGAGGGTCCTAACTCGAGTGATATTTGCTATGCTACCACGAATCGCCAACAGGCTGTGGCCCACATAGCACCCCATGTGCAGCTTATGTTGGTAATTGGCAGTCAAAACTCCTCAAATTCCAATAGGCTTAAAGAAGTTGCAGAAAGATGGAAGGTGAAGTCATACCTCATTGATGGCGAAGAAGATCTTAAAGCACAGTGGTTTACCCCTGAAGTTTACCGTGTAGGGCTAACCGCAGGGGCCTCAGCACCAGAAATACTCGTAAACCGAGTCTTGGAACGGCTCAATAAAGATTTTGGCTTTTGCCGGGTAAGAGAAATACGGCTAAAAGAAGAAAATGTGGTTTTTCAACTGCCGCGCAATTTGCGAGAAGAACTCGAAAAGCTTGCCTAAGTTTTTTTTTCTCCTTCTTACGGCTTTTGTGGTTTCTTCGCTTTTTGCTTCACCCGTAGATAGTTATGTGCAAAAAGGGCTCACGCATTTTTTGCAGCGCCAATACTATGAGGCTGAAAATGCCTTCGCGGAGGCCATAAACCTTGATCCGAAAAATGTGGAAATATTAGCATTATGGGCTGAAAGTAGAGCCTTTCGTCTGCGCTCTGCTTACTGTGCTAGGATGGTGGAAATCCTATATGATCAAGGTCGTCTGAACCAGGCAAAGGATTTGTTACGGCGCTGTAGAGCAATTTATCCTGGCTTTTGGGTCTTTGAAAAACTAGATATTCTCATACGAGAGGCGCTAAGCTCACCCGACCCCCTTGCTAAGCTCTCTGAGGAAAACAAAAAGCAATACCGAGATTTCATGGAAAATGGAGAAAAAGCTTTTCGCATAGGAAATTACGCAGAAGCTTTAGAGTATTTTTCACGAGCGCTAGCGCTTTCTGGCAAGTCCATTGAAGCAATGGAAGCCTATACAAGAGCACAGGCGGCCTACCGGGAAGAGCTCTACCGCGACAAACTATATGAGCTATTAAAAAAAGCAGAAATAGCAGAAAAAGAAAAGAAACTGCCGCTGGCGATAAAATTTTATAGAGAAGTTTTGTCCTATGATAGGCAAAACCAGTATGCGGCAGATAGAATAAGACAATTGGAAGAATACCTAGAAAAAGAAAGAGAAAAGGAAAACCAAAGAAGACTTGCTCAAGAATATTTGCGCTCTGGAAATGAGTATTTAGCAAAAAACCTTTTTTTAGAAGCCATGGAACAATACCGCTTGGGCTTAGGGATGTTTCCTAATTTGGCTAATTGGCAAGAACTTTTAAGGATAGCGGAGCAAAAGTATGAGGAATACCAGAGGCGCCAATTTGAAGAAAAACTAAAGGAAATTAGCGAGCGATTTGAAAAGGCTCTCATAAATTTTGCGCGTGAAAATTTTCGCGAGGCAATAGTAGAGCTTGACCATATTGTGGAAATTTCCCGTTATTATAATCAAAGCGAAACTATGAAACAAGCTGAGGAGCTTTTGGCTGTTGCCAGAGAGAATTTAAAAATTCAAGAAGAAGAAGTTATTAGCGAGGGCTCGGCTTATTATGGCCTGTATTCCTCTCTCTTTGAATTGGGTAGGCAGAATTATGAAGCGGGTAAATATAATGAGGCAAAGCATTATTTTACTTTGATTTTGCAGATTTTTCCAGGAAATAGACAGGCCAACCGCTATTTAATCCTAAGTAGAATTAAGCAGGAACCACAGGCTGAGCAAAAAATTTTTGAAAATCTTTTTTCTGAGCTTACACAACATGTGGAAAAGAAGCAATTTTTTGAGGCAAGACGTCTATACTTTTTGCTCATGGAGCTAATACCTAATGATAAGCGACTAAAGTCTTTGGAAAAAGAAATCTTAAGAGAAAAAAAATTATCTTCACCAAAACCATCTCTTGCCCAAGAAGAAAAATACCGAAAAGCCCTTTCCATTTCACAAAATGAACCAGAGAAGGCTATAGCGCTCTGTAAAGAGGTACTTCTTGAAAACCGAGATTTTGTACGTTGCCGTAGCCTTATTGCCTCCATTGAAGGTAGGCTTAGCAGGGCAAATTGGCTTAAGCTTGAGCCAAAAAATGAAAATGCAAGGCTTTTTTACTCTCAGGGGCTTTTGCACTATAATGGTGGACGCATCGAAGAAGCCATTCGCAGTTTTCGCAAAGCCTTGGAGGCAGACCCGAATTTTGAGAAGGCAAGGGTAGCTTTGGAGCGTTGTTTGGCCTATACTGGGAGTTCATGAAGTATCAGATTTTAGTGACAGATAATATAGAAGATGATGAGCTTGAAAAGGAGTTAAAAAAAGTCCCACAGGCACTTACCATTTTTTACTATCGTCCGAGGCGAAGTTTTTTTAAACTTGGTATAGGCGGCCAGGGTCGTATTATCACACCTACTTGGCGCCGGCATGTGACGGGAATTGCGGATAAACTTTGCGAGATTCTAGATGATCTTCCTTATGGTGCCTCAAGAGCAGTAAGGCGAAGCGATTTTCTCGCCATTTTTCGAGCCCTACGAAACATGCACCAAAAGAAGGTGTCGTTGAGCCGTCTTTTTCTCTTACGGGATAAGGTAATTTTTTGGGAGCAAGGCAGAAAAGAAAAAACAGTGCTTTTAACAGAAAAAAAACTTGATCTCTGGCTTTGGCAAGAGCTTCAACAAGCAGAATACAACTACATCCACCCAAGTAAAAGAAAGGAAACCATGAGTGTCGAGGCATGTGCTAGCCTAAAAGATAAATTACAATTAAAGAGAGCACCCGATATTATTTTTTTTGAGCATTTCTATGCGGCATCTTCCTTAGTCTATCTCATGGGTTGGAATTCCAAGACTATGTTATGCCCTATAAATCATGCGTTCTCCCCAGGTGTTCGATTTTGGCCCAAGCCAGATAGGGTTTTAGTTCTTACCCATTTGGCGGGAAGTCCCATGCCTGAACTTACGCAAAATCTAGAGTTTTGGACAAAGGGCATTTTGGGCTATTCTTTTAAACATGTTTACGGCATTTTAAGTAAAGAGAGACTTGCTCCTCTATTTAACGAAAACAAGAGGTATGATCTCATTATTTATCGGGGGCATTCGCTTATAAGAAATGGTCGGCTCGCCTTACCGCAAGCAAATTTCTACTTGGAGAAATTGCCAACTCGTTATTATCTTCACCTCTCTTGCACCGATTACAGTAAGGAGAAGTTGCTAAAGGTTTTTGCAGCACGCTATAATATCTTACCTATCTTTCGAATTTTAGATTTTGGCGACAAAGATTTTGTAGAAGGACTTCTCTCTCTTTGGAAAAAAGAGCCCTATGCTGAGGCTCTTTTAAGTTTTTTTGCAAAAACGCCCTTTCTTGTGGTGTGCCGGTAAGCTCATTAATGGCTCGAGAGCAGCTTTTTGCGATAATCATTTACACTGAGATATTCTCTCAAAAAGGAGGTTATGCAATCCACCATCCGCATTGTGGGTGCGCGTGAGCATAATTTAAAAAATATAAATTTAGAAATTCCTAAAAACCAGCTAGTTGTGATTACAGGTATTTCAGGCAGTGGTAAAAGTTCCCTTGCCTTTGACACCATTTATGCCGAAGGGCAGCGGCGCTATGTTGAGTCACTTTCTGCCTATGCCCGTCAATTTTTAGGACAACTTGAAAAACCAAATGTAGATTCCATTGAGGGTCTCTCGCCCGCTATATCTATTGAACAAAAGACCACCCATCGCAATCCTCGTTCTACTGTGGGAACTGTTACCGAGATTTATGATTACTTACGCTTGATTTTTGCACGGATCGGTATTCCTCATTGTTACTCCTGTGGCAAACGGCTGGAGGCTCAGTCTGTCGATACCATAGTTGATCGCCTTTTTTCGTTACGAGAGCGTTTGGGTCTAGAAGAATTAAGATTGCAGATTCTCTCCCCCGTAGTGCGTTCAAAAAAAGGAGAGTTTCGAGAACTCTTCGAGAGTTTGCTTCGGGAAGGCTTTGTGCGTGTGCGGGTGGATGGTGAGATCCGCCAACTTGAAGAGGAAATTCGGTTAAAAAAAAATGTCAAGCATGATATTGAACTAGTGGTAGACCGCCTTATCTTGCGCGCCTCTCAGGCGGAGGAAATTCGCAGCCGGTTAAGTGAATCGGTAGAACTGGCTCTTAAAAAAGGAGATGGCCAACTTCTGGTGCATTATGAAACAGAAGATCGCGGGAAAAAAAAAGTACATGAAGAAAGTTATAGCTCAAAACTATATTGCCCCAAATGCAATCTCGATTTTCCTGAGATAACACCTCGATTTTTTTCTTTTAATTCGCCAGAGGGAGCTTGCTCTCACTGCTCAGGACTTGGGGCCATGCTTGAGTTTCACCCTGATCTCTTAATTCCGGACAAGAAAAAAACTATACGTGAAGGTATTGTGGCAGCTCTGGGATGGTCTGGGGATAGCCATTGGTACCAGGCCACGATGAAGGCCCTATCAGAAAAATTAGGTTTTTCGTTAGACACTCCTTGGGAGAAAATTCCTGAAAAAATAAAACAGGTTATTTTATATGGTGATAAAAACCTTAGGTTGCAATATACCTGGTCTAATGAAGACGAGATAATGAGATTTACTCGTGAATATGAGGGTATTATAACAAACCTTCATCGCCGCTACCTTGAGACAAATTCTGAAGCTGTTCGGCAAAGAATGGAACTTTATATGATGGAAATGACCTGTCCCGTATGTTCGGGAGCCCGACTACGCCGGGAAGCACTTAGTGTTCTTTTGCATGGAAAAAACATTCGAGATATAACGCGAATGACCCTTACACAAGCGTATGAGTTTTTTTCAAATCTCAAGCTTTCCGAGAGGGAAGAGCAAATTGCCAAACAGGCCATGAGGGAAATCTTAAACCGTCTTACTTTTTTAAATAATGTTGGGGTCGGATATTTAACTCTCGATCGCTCTGCTGGGACACTTTCGGGAGGCGAAGCTCAGAGAATTCGTTTAGCGACACAAATCGGCTCGGCCCTTACGGGGGTTCTCTATGTACTCGATGAGCCCTCCATTGGCTTGCATCAAAGTGACAATGAAAGGCTTATCAAAACACTTAAGGGATTGCGTGATCTTGGCAACAGTGTGGTTGTCGTGGAACATGATGAAGAAACAATTTTAGCAGCTGATTATGTTGTGGACATGGGACCTGGTGCCGGTAGAAACGGTGGTTATGTCGTGGCCGCAGGTACTCCCCAAGAAATCATGCAGAATCCAAAATCACTCACGGGAGATTACCTAGCCCGAAGAAAAAGGATCCCTCTACCAAAACAAAGAAGAAAGGGTAACAATCTTTTTTTAACCATTCATGGAGCAAGAGAAAACAATCTTAAGAATATTAAAGTGAGTTTTCCCCTTGGGATGTTTGTCTGTGTTACCGGACTTTCTGGAAGTGGTAAAAGTAGCCTCGTGCATGAAATTCTTTACAAGGCGCTGGCACGCAAATTGCACCACAGCCATCTTATGGCAGGTAAACATGATAAAATTACAGGGGCTGAGAATATAGATAAGGTGATTCATATCGATCAAAGCCCCATTGGCCGCACGCCAAGGTCAAACCCCGCAACTTACACTAGCTGCTTTACGCCAATAAGGGAACTTTTTGCCTCATTGCCGGCAAGCAAGATGCGCGGCTATAACCCAGGGAGGTTTTCCTTTAATGTGCCAGGTGGTCGATGTGAGGCTTGTGAAGGCGATGGAGTTAAAAAAATCGAGATGCACTTTTTGTCAGATGTCTACATTACCTGTGAGGTTTGTCGGGGCAAGCGGTATAACCGAGAAACATTAGAGGTACGCTACAAAGGGGCAAATATTTATGATGTGCTTGAGATGAGTGTGGATGAAGCCTTGGAATTTTTTGATGCCATCCCCGCCGTGCGCACAAAACTGAAGGCCCTGCAAGAGGTAGGCCTAGGATACATTAAATTAGGTCAAAGTGCCACAACTCTCTCTGGCGGAGAAGCGCAAAGAGTTAAACTAGCAAGCGAACTGGCCCGAAAATCAACAGGAAAAACTCTTTATATTTTAGATGAGCCAACCACGGGACTTCATTTTGAAGACATTCGACTATTGTTGCACGTCTTGCATCGTTTTGTCGATGAAGGAAATACCGTTATTGTTATTGAACACAATATGGATGTCATTAAAACAGCAGACTATATCATTGACTTAGGCCCCGGTGGCGGAGATGCTGGTGGCAGGGTGGTGTTTGCGGGGCCTCCGGAAAAAATTGTTCATTGTACCGAATCTCTTACGGGGCAATACCTTAAGAAGTGGCTTCAAGGTTAGAAGTAGCGAAGATAACTTATGCCGCTTTCGGGATAGGTTAGTTCTACAACTTGGGCTTGGGGGATTATTCTTTCCAATTCTTCCAGCTCTTCTTTGGTTCGAGAGGGTAAAAGCAACAATATAATATGATTAGGATTGCTAAATATAAGACGCTCGTTTTCGCTTAGCTTGCCAGAAATTGTTTCTTTTATTTGGCTATACTGAGAGAAAACAATAGGTTCCTGCAAATAAAAATGCAAAACTAGAACTCTTTTTTGTCCCAAAGCACCCAGAGAGCGCATTTCTCGTGCAAACTCGATAACCTGGTCTCTGTAATTGAGTTTTAATGTGTCAGCCATATAAGTTTTCAAGGCAGGTAAAAGCTCTTTTAGTTTTTGCAGGAAATCTGTGTGAAGTTCCGTTGGCGGAAGATGGGGATTTTGGCTATGATAAAAAGCCAAGAGATAGCCTCGCAGCTGCCACTTATGTAGGGGGATCGCAAGATAGGCATTTAACTTTTCTAAGAAATCCTGTGAGAAGCGTTTGGCAAAATAGGGGTTTTTCTTGTGTAAGAAACTAATCTTATATGCAGCATCTTTCTTATTGTTTACTCGGATAACTGAGTCTTCTTCTAGCAAATATAAATTTTGGTCTGTCTTTATGTCAAAGCCATGGCTAGCCATGGTCTGGTAGCAACCCACGTATGGATTGTAGTGTAAAAAGCATAGAGCATCCGCATTTAGCTCGCCTTTTAGGTAGCCGAGGCAGGCTGTAAGTTCTTGGGGAGTAATTTCATCAAAATAGAGGTTGTTAAGCAAACGAAACCATTCTTTCGTTTGAAAGGTCTCAAATTCTTTTTGCAAGGTCTGTAGCCCGGTTCTAAAAGGTGTTTTTGGAGAAGTGGGGGAGACCTCTTCAAAAAGGTGCAAGAGTTCCTGCGAAAATGCCCTTTTGCGTAATTTTTCTAAGGCCTCGCTTGGTTTTACAGCTTGGGGCGCTTCTTCCTCAATTTCAGGAAAAATAAATTCTTTGTGGGTTGCGACCACCTCTATAACAAGTGGTTCTTTTTTGCGGTAGACTACTTCTCTTTCCTTTTCTTCTGCGGCCACCTCTTCAATTTGGCCTTCTGCAAAAAGATATTCTGCTTGCTCTATAGGTTGAGGTATTTGCCATTGCTCATAAGGGTTTGGCTGATTGAGTATTTGTCGGTAATTTTCCAGGCTTTCTTTGTGCGTTGAAATAATTTGCTGCTGTTTTTGTGCTAGCTCCTCTATCCTTTTATTTCGTGCTTGCACTAGTGAAAAAATAAGTACAGAAAAAGCCAAAAATAGAGTTGAAATAAGAAAATAAAATGAGGGTCTTTTATAATACAGATTGCTTGGCACGATGCTCATAAGATAAATGGCATAATTACGCCAATATTGAAAGAGAATTTGGTAATTCCCTGACGTTGAGGAAATCTGCCAAAATGAGGGGGTGCTGTTTTTAGCTTTTTCGCTAAGCCGCTTTATGAACTCTTCATCGTGGCGCATCTTTTCGGGGAGAGAAAAGCTGCCTTGTAAACTATGGTAAATCCCAAGCTCTCCCTCGGGATAAAGAAGGGGAAGCTTAATTTCTGCAAGAAGATAACCATCGCTTTCCGGTATTTCCATAAACAAGAACCATCGATGGTTGTCTAAAAAAAACCTCTTATTTTTTGAGGGATGGGGCGGGATACTTTCTATATCTAAGTAAAGAGGTAATTTGAGATTGGAGCCCGCAACCAATTTACCTTGAGAAGAATAAAAAGCCAATTCTCTAATAAATGGATTTTGCCTTAAGAATTCCTCAAGTACACCTATCGATATAGACAAGCGTTCGATAACAAATTCAGGATTAACCTTTTCTTGAAATTCTAGAAGATTGTTTTCTATTTCAAGAAGTTGAGTGTCAATATCCTCAAGGGCTTTTAGGACAAACTGTTTTTGCCGGTAATATTCGAGGTAATTTTCCCCTAAATAGATGAGAATTCCTAATAAAGGTAAGAGAGCATAAGTCCACGGGGAGAATTTCATGGGACAAGTGAAAGAGACACTCCGCTTGGGTTCAGAGTGAGAATTAAAATTTCGTGGTATCTCTCTTTTAGCTCTGCCTTAAGAGGGCTTTTTTTTCTATGAAGCACAATGGCAGAACCATCTTTTGTTGCAAAAATAGTATCTTCTTTGTCACTATACGTTTCTTTTAATAGGCGTTTTCGAAGCAGGTATGCCAAAATTTGTTTTTCCACAATATTCGTGTTGCGTTCTTTTAGATAGGCTTTTATAGCCTTGCGTAGCAGTGGGTCATAGAAGTTACGAAAACGGTTTTCTTGTAAGTAGCGAAAGAAACCAATGCTAGGGATGACCATCTCTTTTGCTTGGTGGGGGTCGTTATAGCCAGAAAGTAAGTGGGCGAAAGCTTCATCACCCATATAGAGCTTAGCTGCAAGCTCAAGAGAACTTGTTTTGCCGGGTGCCGGTACAAAGTATAGGCCGGGTTCGGTGGGCAGCTTTCTTAATGCTAGAGTAGCTGTGTAGCCTTGTGGCCGACGTTTTTTTAATTCTTCAATTTCACGCCTCAATGCTTCTATTTCTTGAGCAAAGTTAGATGACGGATCTTCTTCGAGTGCCGCAAAAGACGGGTCTTGCTTAATAAAAAATTCCTCTTTGCTTTGGTTGCCCGCAGCATCTTTGGCGGTTATTATGAAATGGTTGATTCCTGCTTTTAGGCTAAGAAAAGCTTCAAAGCTGCCATCTTCTCTACTTAGAAAAGAAAGATCTCCCGCAGGGAAAATATCAAGTTCGAAATCCGAGATGTCACTTATTCTACCTTTAAGAGGAATTCGGCTTAGGCTTGTCTCCTTGGGGGGACGGCGCAGCTGAATCACGGGGGGCTCGCGGTCTAAATAGACAACCTCCGTCTTGGTTTTCGTTCTTCCCAATTCATCAACAGTAGTGATTTGGATATTGTTGGCTCCGTCTTTTAGCTCCATTTCTACCGAGTACTCTAGATTTTTTAAATCCATCTTGGCTGTTTTCTTGTTAATTATTACCTTGCTAACCCCTCTGTCAAACTTACCACGCAAAGTAACCATTTTTTGGCTAAAGCTACGCGAGGCAGGGTCAAGGTAGGCAGTTACTTCTTTATTTAGGGATTCAATTTCAAAGGTTTGTTCAACGCGCTCCAATGTGCGATCATGAATGGCAACGAGAGTAAAGACATTTTTGCCTGATTTAAGTGGCAGCTTAACAGAAAAGCTTTTATCTGCTTTAACAGGTATCATGATTTTTCCTGGTTCAATGAAAAACTCTTTTAGTAATGGGCCTAAGATATTGCCTGAGAATTCCACTTCTGACTTTAAAGTAAAAGTAGGGATCTTTTCATCATCAATTTCCACAATCGTGACATCGCTAAAAAATTTAACAGGTAAACTCACCGTGGCAGAGCGGCCCCCCTTGTCAAAGGCTGTAATTTTAAAAGTATATGTTCCTTCTTTTTTAATGAAAGCTTGGGCCACATATTCGTAGCGGTCAAGTCCAATGGGGGTTAGTTTTGCTACAATTTGCCCAGGGTTGACAATAACCTGATCCAGGTTCTGATCTTGTACAATACCTTTTATAGTTACCTCATTGCTTGTGAGTGCTGTTCCATCGATCGGTTCCACCGTAATGAGAGGCGGATCATTATCGACAACAAAATCTCTAATTATCTCTGTACGGTTGCCAGCAATATCAGAGGCAAACACCTTAATTTTTTCACCGCTCGACACGGGATAGCTAAAGCGAAATCTTTTCTGTTGTTTATCAATACTTAAGGGAACTTTCTTATTACCAATTTCCACACTTAATTCGCTTAAATTTGGTTCGTCGTAGCGGCCCGTGATAGTGGTTTCTTTTTCGGTTGGTTTAGGGGTGCGGAACATGAGATCTATTTTCGGAGGGCTATGATCTACAACAAAAAAGCCAAAGCTGGTGTTTGTTTCTCCTTTTTTGTCGCGAACTTCAAGACGTACGAGATACCGGCCTTCAGGTAGGTTCGTGGTATTGATCTTAGCTAAAAGTACATCCTTGCCCGTACGTCCCGTGGGGGAGATTCCCTCTTTTCTCCACTCTTTTACATTTTGGTCTAAACTACGGTAACTCAATTCATACGAGCTCACGCCCGCATCAGCTAGAATGGTTCCCTCAAGACTCAATTCCTTTGGATTAATATATCCCCCCCTCTTCATATTAAAAGAAACCTGGGGAAATGGTTTTATACCAACATAAACACCTCCATCTGTACCAAGGTAAATCTTATTGCCGTAAACAGCAGCGGCGGTAATCGATGTTTCGTTTAAGCCGTTTTGGCTGTGGTAGTTAAAAAATTTTAGCGAACCCTTATCGAGAAGACTTAAACCGTCAAAGGTGGCAATCCACAAATATCGCCCGTCTTCCATGATTTGTTGCACGTTGTCATCGATTAAACCAAGTTCTGAGGTGAGATTTTCAAATCTCAGTGTATTGCGGTCAAAACGAGATAAGCCACCGCCCGCCGTGCCGACCCATATGGCATCGGCATCCGCACTCACTGCCGTGACAAAATTACTGTTAAGTCCTTGGGCCACGCCATAGCTGTCCCAAAAATCGTCTCGGCGGTCGTAAAAACTGAGACCATCGGCACCGCCGGCCCAGAGGTAATCTACGTCGCCTGCAAAACCCTGGATATTGTTTCCAGCAAGCCCCTCGAGAGCTGTGTATGCTATCCAGCGATTAAGCCGGATGTCATAGCGATCCACCCCCAAAGCCGTGCCTACCAAAAGAAAGTCCTCTTCAACATATATGGCGTTTACCCTATCATCACTAAGCTGTTTCTTTGCCCTGTTGAAGACCGTAATTTGACCCGTCTCGAAATCAACACGATGCAAGCCTGCAGGGGTTCCAGCGTAAAGATATTTGCCATCACCGGAGAGATCAAGGCAAGTTATGTAGTTTTCACTAAAGCCTGAGGAACGGTTATACACCCGCACAAGGCTATTATTTTTCAAGGAAATTTGAGCCAGGCCGCCAGCTGTTGCCACAAAGAGGGAATCTCCTGCCACGAGCATGTCTTTCACAAAAGGGCTTGGTAAATTGAGCTCAAGCTTGCGAAAAGTCAGGTTAATAGATTTGAGGGATGACACAAAAAGGGACAAAAATAACAGAGGATATAGGATTTTCATGCGAGATTACTTATTTTTCGGTTGACAGAAAGGCCTTCTTTTCTTAAATTGTCAAATATAAAGAAGAGTATTAATACGGCGCAAAGATAGGCTAGCTTAAAGAGGCGAAGATGGCTCATAAAAAAGGTGGGGGATCCTCCAAGAACGGTAGGGATTCCCATAGCAAGCGGCTTGGGGTAAAGGCATATGGGGGGGAGCTTGTACATGCTGGTTCCATCTTGGTACGGCAAAGGGGAACCGTGTTCAAGCCTGGTAAGAATGTTCGTCGGGGTAAAGATGATACTCTCTATAGCCTTGTCACAGGCCGTGTGAAGTTCGAATATCTATCAAAAAACAAACAGAGAATTTCTGTCTATCCCCTAAATTAAGTGGCTCGATTTGTCGATGAGACCCCCCTTCATGTGAAGGCGGGGGATGGTGGTCCAGGTTGTGTTTCTTTTCTTCATGAAAAATACAAAGAATTTGGGGGACCGGATGGGGGTGATGGAGGAGATGGGGGTGATGTTTATCTGGTGGCGGATCCCCATGTGCTCTCCCTTGCCCATATCCGTGGCGAAAAGGTATATCGGGCCCAAAATGGTCGGCCAGGCAGGGGGAAGAAATGCGCAGGCCGCAAAGGGCAAAGCCTCTATCTAAAAGTTCCTCTGGGAACCCAACTCTTTGATGAGCATGGTAATTTGCTTCATGATTTTACAAACGAGGAACCTTATCTATTAGCTAGAGGGGGCCGAGGGGGAAAGGGAAATGCCTTTTTTGCTACGGCCACAAGACAAAACCCCCGCTTTGCCCAAGATGGTGAAAAAACGGAAGTACAGCATTTCTTTTTGTCCTTAAAACTCATTGCCGATGTGGGCCTCGTTGGCTTTCCCAATGCGGGTAAGTCCACTCTGTTAGCGGCCCTTACCGCTGCTCATCCCAAAATTGCGCCTTACGCCTTTACGACCTTAAGTCCTAACTTGGGTGTTTTGGAAAATGAGACGCATTCCCTTACGGTAGCCGACATTCCAGGGATTCTTGAAGGTGCTTCGCGCGGCTACGGCCTTGGCATTTCTTTTCTAAAGCATATGGAAAGAGTAAGGCTATTGATTTTTGTATTGGATTTATCTTTGGCTCAGGGGGAGGCAGAGCTGAGTATTCTTTGCCATGAACTGGCTCAATATAACCAAAGGCTGTTAGATCGTCCTTTCTTTGTCGTTTTGAACAAGATCGACCTAATAGATGACCCTGAGCTTGTGCAAGAGTTTTGTCGCGATTTAGAGAAAAGGGGCTATCAGGTTTTTCCCCTTTCTGCTCATACAGGGGAGGGGGTGGATGCCCTAAAAAAAGCTATTTTTGCCTATTTTGCAAGATTAGAGGATCGAGGATTTGGCGTAGGTAAGCTCTCCGATGGAGCCTTGTCGGGCCATGGCGCCTAAGGGCTTCTCGGTGGAACTTGGTAGCATAACCTTTATTTTGGCTAATTCCATACACCGCGTAACGCTCCGCACAGCGCATAAGGAGCTTATCCCTCTCGACTTTAGCTGCTAACGAAGCGGCTGCGAGAGAAAGAGCGCTTGTATCTCCTCTCACCTCAGCATAGTAGGGGTAAGGGAATTGGAAGCGATAGTTGCCATCCGCCAGTAAAAAGAGAGGGGGCTTTTGAAAATAGCGCAGGCCCTTGGATATGAGACGTGCCATGGCGTAGTAGATGGCCTGATTGATATTGTACTGGTTGATGTACCAAACGGCGGTATGGAAGTGCCATAAAAGCAGGAATTTTTGCATTAGCTGGTATGAGGATTCCCTTTCTCTTGGGGAGAGTTTTTTGGAATCTTCTATGGGCGTGCGTTTGGCAAGTAGCTTCAGTGTTTCAAGACTTTTTGGATGAATGACAAAAGCACCTACGGTAACTGGACCAAATAGTGGGCCGCGCCCTGCTTCATCAAAAGCTAGGGCATAGTCCTGAGCTGAGCCACAGTGTTTTTTCCATAAGGCATGCTCCAGCTTAAGATGCGGCATTTTGCCTGAGGGCTTGGGCTTTTTCGAAGATAGGGTCTTTTTTTCCCTTTCGCCGGATTTCTTTTAACCGGCTTTCCTTACCGACTTTTTTCCTCAGGTAATATAATTTCGCACGGCGCACCTTGTGGGAGCGCACAACCTCAATTTTTTCAATGAAAGGGGAATATAGTGGGAAGATACGTTCCACCCCCACATCAAAACTAATTCTGCGCACCGTAAAGGTTTTGGAGATACCCTGGTTTTGAATGGCTATGACAAGTCCCTCGTAGGTCTGTAGGCGCTCTTTGTCTCCTTCCACAATTTTATAGTGTACCCGAACCCAATCCCCAACTTGAAAATCTAAAGGCCTGTTGATCATGCTCAAATTTAGTTTTTGCAAGGTTGGATTCATGTCTCCTCCTTTGCTTTGCCGAGAGAAATATGTCTTATAAGCTGTTGTAAAGGTTCTTGCCAGGTTTCGTATAGAGAGAGAAAACCGATATAGAAAAAGCCTAAAGCATAGAGCGACATGAAGGGTATTACCCAGTACTTTCCGTTATTATAGGCAAGGATAGTTGTGAGCATAGTATAACATCCAAGAAAGATCTCGCCAAATGCTATAGGGTTTAGTTTTACGCTTTTATATTTTTTTCGTTCTTCAATGCGATCCTTTTTGGACTCAAGGCGCAGTTTTGGGGTGCGCACGAAAATAGATTTTTTACCCAGTATAGCCTCAAGCCAAGCCACGGTGTTGCTTAAGGCAATGCCAGTACCAATAATGGTTAGCATAGGCAGCCACAAAAGACGTTTTGCTGCGTTATTATGGAGTTTTCTTTGTGATATAATATACATGACAATAGGTCCTAACCCGCCTAGCGAGAGGACAAATGCTGTGCCAAATAGTAGCGGAAGAGATACCACCTCGAGTTTTTCATAGAGAAGCAATAATGGCAGGGTTGCCAAAATATTTAATACCATAAGGGGGTGTACAGTGTAATTTAAGAGGTGGGTTATCGCCTCTACCTTAACACGAAGGGATTCCTTGCTCTTGAGAATTGCAGGTATAAGCTTTACAGCGGTCTGCAATGAGCCCTTGCACCAACGGAACTGTTGGGAGCGATATGCTGAAATCGTGGCGGGGAGCTCGGCAGGGTTTACGCAGTCAATAAGATAGCGGAATTCCCAGCCGCGCAACTCAGCCCGATAGGAAAGGTCAAAGTCTTCTGTTAAGGTATCTGCTTGCCAGTTTCCTGCGTCGTAAATGCATTTCTTGCGCCAAACCCCAGCTGTGCCGTTGAAATTCATCCATAATCGGCTTCCCGAGCGGGCTACCTGTTCAATAATAAAATGCCCATCGATGCCAATGGATTGGGCCTTCGTTAACAGGGAGTAATCTGCATTGATGTGACCCCAGCGAGCCTGCACCATGCCAATGCGGGGGTCTTCCCAAAAGTAAGGGATGGTTTTGCGCAAAAAGTGAGTATCAGGTAAAAAATCAGCATCAAAAATGGCAATAAATTCGCCCTTGGCTTTTTTTAAGGCTTCCCGCAGGGCACCCGCCTTATGTCCCTGGCGGTGGGGGCGAGTTAGGTGGTAGATTTGGATACCTTTCTTCCTGTACTCTTCGACTTTTCTCTTTACTAGAAGGGATGTCTCATCGGTGCTGTCATCGACAACCTGAATTTCTAGTTTCTCTTTTGGATAATCCAAACGACAGACAGCATCAATGACTCTCTCCGCAACATAATACTCGTTATACATGGGGACCTGTAACGTTACTTTGGGCCATCTTCTCATTTTCTTTACGAGCTGAGCGTAGGTAGCGGGATCTGTTTCACACCGTTTGCCATTTTTCAGGTACAGATAAACCATGAAATAGCAGTGGATTCCAAAGTAAAAGAGGGCTAAGATATCTAAAGAATAAACCAAAAGTACAAAGCCAACGGCAATTTCGTGCATGCAAGCCCCCGCGGAATTCCGGGTCACATGGCCAATTGACAACAGACTGTCAAGCTAATCCCTAAAGAGAGCACCTTCGGGCTGTGGTGGTTTTTTCTTTTTAACATGGGAATGATGTTTTAGGTGCATGGCGAACATGAGATAGGAGAGAGGTGGGAGTAGTTTGGCGGGATGTATCTTTTTGGCGGACAGCGCCAAATAAAGTAAATTTTGATCGACGTTTGTGAACTCAGATAGAGGATCCTCCAAGAATTACAAATACTGATCTATGACACGGCTTAGTGAGAAGCTCGCGGTATACCTAGCTGGTCCTATTAAAAACGAAACGCCAGAGAGTGCCAATCGTTGGCGCAGACAGTTGCAGGAGCAGTATGGGCACCGCTTTATTTTCAGAAACCCCGTTGACCGCGGCTGGAAGTATGAAGCGTTGAGTGGTCACGAGCTATATTTTGCGATTGCCAACGACGAGCGCAACGACATACTCAATGCGCATGCGGTTTTAGCGTACATCCCCTATGACAGTATGGGTACAGCGATGGGGATGATGTATGGTTTTTTAAGTGGTCGAGTGGTTGTGGTGGTGACAGATTCCAAGGATCAAAAGTTAAGCAAGATGGTATATTACCACAGTCACTACATTTGCCAGGATTTTGGGGAGGCTTTGGATTATATTGAGCGGAAATTTAATCGAGCCTTGGTGAGTACTATTCGCAAGCGTGATGGTACGGTGGTGCCTTGGGATATTACGCGTATTTTGCGAAGTATTGAGAATGCACTTAAGGATGTGGAGAGTCGGATTGTAGACGAGAAGGTGTCGCGTCCACCTGCGGCTATTTTAGCGGATACAGTGGTATTGCGTATTTATGACGAGATTGAGGCGGGTAGGCTATATGCGGATGCGATTAGTGTGGAGATTGTGCAAGATATTATTGAGAAGGTGTTGATGGAGAATTCGCACCGGGATGAGGTGCTTTCATTAGCGAAGGAGTATATTATTTATCGGTGGCGTCGGCAGGCAGCCCGAGACAATTTGATCAGCGATGAGCATGACGCGGAGAAGATTATTAATGATTTGTTACACGATCTTAAATCTCCCATTGGGAGGGTGAAGAACCTGCTTGAGTTATTAGAGAAGTCGATTCGCAATGAGGAGAAGGAGAAGTCGCTGCAGTATTTGGAGCAGTTACGCAAGAGTCAAGAGAATCTAAAGGCTATAATTCTTAATGGGAAGCATAGGGCTGACAATACGTTTCATCCGCAGCGGATTGATTTGGGGCAGTTTTTTACGGAATTAGTGAGGAGTCATTTACAGTCTTTTCCGAAGATAACAGCGGAGATTGATATTCCACCAGGGCTTGTGGTGGAGGCGCCGAAGGCGAAGTTAGAGACGGTGATGCGAGTGCTTTTAGACAATTCGGTGCAGCATGGGTTTGACAATGGTAAGATAAAGGGTACGATAAGGATACGGGGGAGTTATCTTAATGAGGGGAATATTTTAATTGATTACCGCAATAATGGTCGGAAGATGACGTTAAGTGAGGCTGAGGCGATCTTTATGCCGAATAAGCCGCAGGTTAGTGCGGAAGGTAATTTTCGGTATGGGATGTCGCAGGTTCGCGGGATAATTCAGAAGCTTGGAGGAACGATTCGGTGTGTGCCTGTGACGGAGTTTATGGGTATGGATCATCCTGTGTCTGGTCGTCAGGAGGGGTATCCGGTTTTTCAGATTACGTTACCGATTAGTGTGAAGAAGAAGGAGCCTCGTATTTTGGTAGCGGACAACGATGCGGAAGATCGTTTTGTGATTCGGGAGATTTTGGAGCAGGCTGGGTTTACGGTTGTGGAGGCAGGTGGTGTGCAGGACGCCATAAACGTACTAAGGACAAATAATTTTATTGGAGCTGTACTTGATTTTGATTTTGGAGAGAGTCACAATGGTCTTTGGTTAAGTAAAGAGATTCGGCAGCAATACCCAGACATGATCATTACGATGATTACGGGTCATGTGGATACAGAAACAGAGGATTTTCGTCGTCGTGCGTTTGCTAATGGAGTAAACCATATTTTGAGCAAGGGTAACTATGAGATGCAGGAGTTGGTTTCTTGTTTTGGGGGTCGGTTATGAGAATTTTGGCGCTTGATGACAATGAGCAAGATTTAGAGTCCCTTCGGCTCATGTTAACGGAGCTTGATCCTGAGGTTCAATTTGATGGTGTCAAAAGTGAAAATGAATTTTTGGAAAAATTAAAGCAAAATGAAGATTACTCATTGTTATTTCTCGACATTGTTTTAGCAGGTGATCAAACACAGGACAGCCGTGGTATTGAGCTACTTGAGCTTATTGCGGACGATTATTACTATATTCCGGTTTGTCTCATAAGCGGCTATTTTATAGACAAGGTGCGCGAGGTACATCGCAAGGTTTTAGGAAACTCGCCGCAGTTCATTGGGTTTCTTGACAAGATGGATTATTCAACGAAGGACCTTGCGGATATTATAGAAAAGGCTAAGCATTTTTCCGAAGAACAAAAGAGGGAGGCGCAAGAAATAGAGAGTTTGCAGCAGACGATTCGTGACTTGAGAGAAGGATCAGGCACGCCTGGCTCGGGAGATAGAGTAGATAGAGAGGCTGCCGAATTAGTGCAGCGAATGTTTAAAAACCAGTACTTTACGCCCGAAGCCCTACGAGGTGACTTGGGTGACCAGCGAGCCGTTCGTATATTAATGCATATTAACACGGGAAATGAACATGCCATTAATGCTCAAAAAAGGCAGCTTACCCAGGGTTACGAGGGTTATAAAAATGTTTGGGAGTATCGATGTTCTCGAGACGGCAGGATCCTTATCGGGCTTGACAAAGGTCGCAGAGATGTGCCTTTGGTGACGAAAAACCCACCCTGGTATGAGTAGAAACTCGTAGCGCAAAAATAACCTCTATAGCGAAAGCCACGTCATTTATCTTGCAGAGCAACTAACATCTTGCTCCTAAAGTTACGAAAGTTTATGCTAGCGAGTAGTAAGCCTGCCGTGAAAGTCTTTTTCTAAGTAAATTGGTCCATCCGAGCATTTTTGCTTGCACACAACGAAAAGAATGATGTATTTTCTCATTAAGCCCTTTGGTGCTGGTTTTTCTGTGCTGGGAGATTTTGTGGTGAGCTAAGGCTTATGGAGATTTTGCCTAGAAAATCGCCTAGCGGATACGCCTTCTTTTGCGGTCTTTAGGCGTTCGAAAAGTTCGATGTCTTGAAAAGTTAGTATCACGGCCAAGTTTTTTCTTGCTAAATACGAATAAATAAAGTACCAATTAAGTACCACAAGTAGTGTTAATTCTTGACACATGTTCCCAAGGTGTTTGCTTGTCTTATTGAAGAAAAGCTTGGTTATGCCGTATAGGCTTTGGGTGTTGGGCAAATGCAAAATGGAGAGAGAAGGTCATGCAGCTAAGCGTAGGGGAGAGGGCTAGACAATATACCCATGGGGGTATGCCTCTGATAGAGAGAGCCGCTCCTTTGCCAACAAAGAGTTATGTCTCGTGAGATTCCAGGATATAAATCCCCCTTTGAGCTTTTAATAGCGGATATCCGCGACCGGTCGGTAAACGAGCGCGACAGAGGCCGGCGCTTTGAAGAGTTGGTTTTGGCTTATCTCACCACTGAGCCAGAATATAAGGATCTTTATCAAAAAGTTTGGCGTTTTTCTGACTGGGTGCGGGAGGAGGGACACCGTTTTGGCTTTGCTGACGAGCGCGACACGGGAATTGATTTGGTTGCATTAGACCGCGACGGAAATTGGGTGGCTATCCAATGCAAGTTTTATGCCCAATGGCATAAAGTCGAAAAGAAAGATATTGATAGTTTTTTCACCGCCTCTGGTAAAAAGCCCTTTGGGGCACGGCTTATTGTCACAACTAGCAGCCGTTGGAGTGAAAATGCGGAGGCAGCATTAAAAAACCAGAATCCGCCAGTCACCGTCATAAAATACCAAGATTTAGAAAATAGCTGTGTCGATTGGTCCAAGTTTGCCTATGGGCAGGCTGCTGTTCGCA
>JANWWS010000038.1 GCA_025055765.1 Leptospiraceae bacterium
GCCGGCACCCACCGTCACGGCAAAAACTGCGCACACTCAACGATGGCAGCGACGGCATCTTCATCGTGCAGGTCTATTGGGACATGGAAACCTACGGTTCGCTACACACTCTCGCGTTTTCATTGCGCTGGTCGGTGTCGCATCTTATATTCGTGATGCTATGCTTAGCTGAAGAGGGGGATCGTTCCCGGGGCGGAGCATCTGGAAGCTGAAGACCGGGGAATGTTTTTCAGTAATTATGACATGAAAATCAAAATGTGGGGCACTGAGGGATATATTTACACCGAATTTTTACGGTTTTCCTCATCCAAACCTCCATCCGCCACCACAGCAGGCAACGCCAAGCGATAGAAAACAAGATTTTACCTTTTGGATAGTGACCCATAATTCGATTGGCGTTGCTAGTGACTTTCAAATTTCTTAATTGGGTACTTACCTTACTCGGATGGCGTTATTCTTATTGACAAATTTCATTGATTAACATTTAATAGTGGTGAAATTAGACGCCGAATTTTGAGTAGAGATTTTATCGTATGCTTAAGGCGTAACCAATGTTAGATGCAAGTTTACAAGGGGCTTTAAAGAAGGAAATTCAGAATTGCATTGAGCAAAATGCCTATCTCTTAGAAAATTTACGAGAAGAAATTCGCTGCTTGAAAGATTCAGTAAGGAAAATTCAACCCAGAACAACAACCTCTATTGCATTGGTGGCCACAGACGGGGGCAATATTGATCTCCATTTTGATCCCTACCTTATTCAGATTATTCGGGTCGTTGACTCAAGCAATAATAGCTACTGCCTTGAGGTTATTTCCCCATCCACATCTCTTGAAGAGTTAAACAAAAGGCACATTGATGGTAACCAGATAAAAACCCCTCTTGGCCAGATGATGGCCTATCTCGGCGTAAGAAGCCTTTGTGATCTTTCGCCCATGATTCGTCTAACAGCAAAAGGCTCACCGGTATCCCCCACTTGGATTTCCGTTTACCGAGGGCTTATGGAATGGGCGATCCTGTTTGCGCTCTTGCAAAAAGACTATGGCACAGACACCTTGATTCTTTGGGATGGTCTTTTGCGTAGCAAAATTTTTAGTGGTGATCTCTTTCATAAATTGCTTCAGGGAATTGCCCAGCGGATTGATGAACAAAAAAAGAAAAATCGAAAAATTTATCTCGCAGGAATTGCCAAGCGTAGCAAGGTTCTGGAGCGCTATCGATTAGCTCTGGCTTTAGGAAAAATCCTAACAACCGACTATCCCGCCTATGTGGAAGTACCACGAGAAATCGAGGAAAAAGCGTATATTTGGACTGAATACGCACGAGGTGATGACCGATACATCGCGGGGGGTGAAATTAACAAATTTGTCGGGGGAAAGATGTTTTTGGCAAAATTTGGCTCTCATCCTTGGGATCCCATTTGGCCTGTGGATATTTTCCAAAAGCAAACAGATGAAGCCCCTATTATATTTGGATCCATGCTCGCAGATGCCCAAAATGGCTTTCCTGTCCCTTTTTACCCCCGATCGTTACAAAAAGCCCACGAGAATGCCGCATTGGTGGACTTTGATCGCACGATATTGCAAGGATATATACTGGAAGCCATCAGAACTAACCTAAATGACGACAAACAAATTTTGGACACCCTGATGCTACAAGATTTAGATCCGAGCCAATATCGCTATAGTAAAGGATAATATGCCATTTGATTTATTCCCCAGAGACAAAGTTGTTGGCATTTTCCGTGGTTTCCAACCTGGAGGTCTCGAATTCCACGCTGATCTCGTTTTGCCATACCGCAATGAATTCCAAAATATCCCCATGCACGGGCAGTTTTTGCTCGTGCAACTGGAAACAACCGATGAGGCAGTCTTGGGGCGCATTACCTCTTTTTCCTCGGAGGGAAGGCTCACCCAAGGAGCTGGTGAAGAGTTCAATTTGCGAGCAATGCGGGAAGACCAATTGGTCCCTGAAGACTTGCGCGAACAGTATTTGAAATACAAGGTCAACATCCGTGTTTTAGGTGTTTTGCGCAAAAAAGATGGCAAGTTGCTTTTTGCTCCGTCACAC
>JANWWS010000011.1 GCA_025055765.1 Leptospiraceae bacterium
TGATCTCCATTTTGATCCCTACCTTATTCAGATTATTCGGGTCGTTGACTCAAGCAATAATAGCTACTGCCTTGAGGTTATTTCCCCATCCACATCTCTTGAAGAGTTAAACAAAAGGCACATTGATGGGGGACAAATGAAAACTCCTCTTGGCGAAATGATGGCCTACCTTGGTGTAAAAAGTTTGGACCAACTTTCACCCATGCTTGGCTCGATAAGAACTATCAGAAGAGGATCACCAGTATCTCCCACCTGGATTTCTGTTTACCGGGAACTTGTGGAATGGTCCATCTTGTTTTCCATCTTACAAAAGGACTATGCTACAGACACATTGATTCTCTGGGATGGTCTTTTGCGTAGCAAAATTTTTAGTGGTGATCTCTTTCATAAATTGCTTCAGGGAATTGCCCAGCGGATTGATGAACAAAAAAAGAAAAATCGAAAAATTTATCTCGCTGGCATTGCCAAACGCAGCAAGGTTCTTGAGCGATATCGTTTAGCCCTGGCATTAGAAAAGATTTTAACTACAGATTATCCCGCCTATGTCGAAGTACCACGAACAATTGAAGAAAAAGCGTATATTTGGTCTGAATATGCCCGCGGCGATGACCGATCTAAGGAGGGGGGTGAGATCAACAAGTTTGTCGGGGGAAAGATGTTTTTGGCAAAATTTGGCTCTCATCCCTGGGATCCCATTTGGCCAGTGGATATTTTCCAAAATCAAAAACATAAGGCCGACATCATATTCGGAGCTATACTCGCCGATGCCCTGAACGGCTTTCCCGTGCCTTTTTACCCCCGCTCATTACAAAAAGCCCACGAGAACGCCGCATTGGTGGACTTTGATCGCACGATATTGCAAGGATATATACTGGAAGCCATCAGAACTAACCTAAATGACGACAAACAAATTTTGGACACCCTGATGCTACAAGATTTAGATCCAAGCCAATACCGCTATACGAGAGGATAATATGGAACTTGATCTCTTCCCAAAGGACAAAGTCGTTGGCATTTTCCGTGGTTTCCAACCTGGAGGTCTCGAATTCCACGCCGATCTCGTTTTGCCATACCGCAATGAATTCCAAAATATCCCCATGCATGGGCAGTTTTTGTTGGTGCAACTGGAAACAACGGATGAGGCAGTTTTAGGGCGGATCACTTCTTTTTCCTCAGAGGGTAAACTCACATACGGAACGGGTGAGGAATTCAATTTAAGGGCAATGCGAGAAGACCAACCGATACCTGAGGATTTACGCGAACAATACCTAAAATATAAAGTAAATATCCGTGTTCTAGGTGTTTTGCGCAAAAAAAATGGTGAGTTGTTGTTTGTTCCCTCACACCGCCGTTTGCCGCACATGGGAAGCAAAGTGGCTTTCTTGAGTGATGAAGTATTGCGTGAGGTAGCAGGCTATAATAAGGTAGCAGGGCATAATAATACCGAGGTCGCCACTATTGGGCATTTAGCTTTTGGGGAATACGTGTATGCTCCGAGGGAACAGTATGCTCCGGAAGATGATAATAAGTCGAAGGATTGGATACAATTCCAACAGCCGGCGGTTGAAATACGCTTTCCCGTAAAACACCTCGTTTCCAGGCGTAGTTTTATTTTCGCCCGAGCAGGCTTTGGCAAATCCAACTTAAACAAGTTACTTTTTTCAACGTTTTATAAAGAAACCCCGCTGATCCAAAAACGCGGTGGCAAAAAAGTGCCTGTGGGAACGATCATCTTTGACCCCGAGGGCGAGTACTTTTGGCCTGACGATAAAGGAAGGCCAGGTTTGTGCGATGTCCCACACCTGCAGGATAAGCTTGTGGTTTTTACTGATAGGAAAGCCCCGAGCGAATTTTACCAGTCATTTGTTGCTGGCGGTGTTAAACTTGATATCCGTCGCCTGAATCCCGCCGATGTTATTTCCATCGCCTTGGATCGAGAAAAGCAGGGACATCAAAATATCCATAAATTGCGTAGTTTATCGGAAGACTCTTGGAAGAAACTTGTGGATTTGATTCATGAAAAAGGACTTTCTGCTTCCGACGAGATAATAGGTCACCTAATCGGATTTGGCGATAAATCTTCGGGCCGAAATGTCGAAATCGTGGCAGCACGTTCCAATATGTTTAATATCGTCAACATGTTACATGATCCCTCAAGCTTGTTGTTGGATTTACTCTTCTCGGCACTATCCGAGGGCAAATTGTGTATTGTGGATTTTTCGCGGATGCGCGGAATGCAGGGAATGGTGCTTGCGGGTTTAATTTTGCGCCGAATTTTTACCCATAATCAAGAGGAATTTACTAAAGCCGAGCCTAAAACCATCCCCACCATCGCAGTAATTGAAGAGGCTCAGTCAGTTTTACAAGAAAATGTTTCGGCTGCCGAGCCCTACATCGCCTGGGTAAAAGAAGGGCGCAAGTATGATTTAGGGGCGCTGCTCATTACCCAGCAACCAGGCAGCATACCCGTTGAAATTTTGAGCCAGGGAGATAACTGGTTTGTCTTCCACCTACTAGCCGCGCAAGATCTTCTTAACTTACAAAAAGCAAATGCCCACTTTAGCGATGATATTTTGAGCTCCCTTTTGAATGAACCCATTCCGGGCCAGGGTGTTTTTTGGAGTTCCGTTGGGGAAAAAACGTATCCTGTGAGCTTCCGTGCACTCGCTTTTGAAAAAGAGTACAAAACGCTTGATTCAACATATACAGGAATGGCGGCGGACACTTACGCACAAAAGCTAAAAATTAAGATAATTGAAAATAGGGCATTGGAAGAATTCAAGACTGTGCTCCAAAGGGAAGATTCGAAATTACCATTGCTTAGTCAGAAAAAAATACCAACAAGCACCATAAAAGAATTTTTCCAAAAATTTTTGTCAAATTATTTGCACCACCACGATAATTACGATACATTTTTGAAAAATCTGGTAAAAAAGGCACTAAATGAGTTTTTTGGTGAAAAAGGCAAAGATTGGGGCATAAAAGAAGATAGTGTTGAGGGAAAGTCTATCCCTTACATTGTTTTAGTCACCGACAAGTGGAAATCAAAACTATCCTAAACGGCATCTGCCCGTATTTTACCATGTTTCCCTTGGATTTTCCTTTGCGTATTTTGGAAAAGAAAGCCAATCCTGGTGAACGCGTGTTGGATCCTTTTTGTGGTCGGGGGACCACCAACTTTGCTGCCCGGCTTTTGGGGCTATTTTCCCTTGGGGTAGATTCAAATCCGGTGGCCGTGGCGATCACCGAGGCAAAGTTAGTGAATGCAAAGGTTGAAAATATTGTAAAAGAGGCAGAAACAATCCTGCATGAAGTAAAAGTGGATGCCTTACCCGAAGGTGAATTTTGGCAATGGGCTTACCATCCCTCTGTGCTTACCGCGCTCTGTAAGTGGCGTAAAGCACTGCTCGAGGATTGCCGCAGTGCGGAACGCAAAGCCCTGCGTGGTATCATCCTGGGCGCTTTGCACGGCCCTCAGCCTAAATACTCAGCAAGCTATTTTTCAAACCAATGCCCCCGTACCTATGCACCAAAGCCACGGTACGCTTTGAATTTTTGGAAAAAGCATAAACTCCACCCTAAGCCAGTAGATGTTATCGAGGTGGTGCGCAAAAGAGCGGAGCGCTTTTATGCCTACCAACATGAAAGTATCGGGGAAGTGAAGTTGGGTGATAGCCGGCAAATTGGCACATTGCGCCCGCAAAATAGTAAGATAAAATTCCACTGGGTCATCACCTCACCCCCTTATTATGGTATGCATACCTACTTGGCCGATCAGTGGTTACGGTTGTGGTTTTTAGGTGGACCACCCACCGTCGAATACCGAGCAGTAAACCAGCTCAGCCATAAAAGTCCCTCTGATTTTGTTAAAGATTTAGCCACCGTTTGGAATAATGTGGCTGCTTTGTGTGAGAGTAAGGCTTGGATGGTCATCCGTTTTGGCAGCATCCCGCAACGGAAAATAGACGGCCTTCAGCTGATCCGGGACTCGCTCAAGGATACTCCCTGGCAAATTACTGGCATTCATGATGCTGGCTCTGCATCAAATGGCCTGCGCCAAGCCAATAGTTTCTTGCGCCAAAAATCCCAAGCCAAAATGGAACATGATATTTGGGCAAGACTCGAATGATACATTGCAGCCATTCGCATCGCAAATGATTTATTCTGATGTCTAAGAGCTTAGCTTGCTAATTTGGCAAGTTAGCGACCCACATAGTCAATGAGCCACTGCCAATACCCATCGTGCATCGCCACACCACCAGTTAGTCCCAGCGTGGTGATTTCCGGCACTGTGTAAGGATGGTTGTCTTTAATTGCCTGTGCGGCTGCTTCGGCTCGGTGGCTTGCGGTTTTGATGAAAAGTTTTATTTCTTTGTCGCGGACAATCTCTCCTTTCCAAAAATACACGGAGCGCACCTCGGGCACCAAGTTGACGCATGCCGCCAGGCGGCGCTCCACCAGTAGATTAGCGATCTTTTCTGCCGATGCTAAATCAGGCGTTGTGGTCAAGATGATGACCGGATGTTCCGGCATCACTTGTTTTCTTGCTTTTTGGGTTTTTGCAGGATTTTTTCCTCACGCGGCACAGCGTAGTAATACTCAGGGTTGTTGGAAAATGTCATGAAGCCCACATAATCCTCGTAGCGGAAATAGTACGTCAGCTCATCCTTTTCAGACCGTTCATAGTTAGAAGAATCAATTTTCACTTTTTCCGGATTTGGATAGCTGAAATAGCGCACGAGCAACCGGCGCAGCGAGCGCTGGATATTTGTCTCCAGGAACTGCTTGCGCATCTCGGGGGTGTCTTTCATTTTTTCGAGTTCATCGCGGGTTTTGAAATACTCATCGCGAATTGGTCCTGCCAGTACCACCGACGCAGTCAATAATGCCAACGCAACTGTTTTAACCATAGCTACTCCTTGATATTCCCAGCAATGGCCGTTTGTCCTAACCGGCTTTCTTCACCGGTTAGGATCCGCTTAATATTGGTTCTATGCTTGTAAACCACAAAAATGCAGGCCAGGCAGACAAAGGCAAAAAGTTCTATATTCTCCGGCAGGCGGTGTTTGAGAAAAAATGCGGCGGGCAAAAGCAGCGCGGCGACGACAGAACCCAAAGAGACATAGCGCGATATGGCAACCACGAGGACAAAAACTGGCAACACTGCCAGGACCGCCAGCGGAACCAGAGCAAGCATCACTCCCAGTCCAGTGGCCACACTCTTGCCACCCCGAAAACGCAGCCAAACGGGGAAGGCATGGCCGAGCATGGTGCAAATGCCAGCCAACATGGCGTAGCGTTGGCTTTCGCTGCCAGGGAAGTGATTTAAGACCAAAAGCACAGGTACGAAACCTTTTAGCGCATCGACCATCAGGATGGCAATTCCCCAGCGTTTACCCAAAACTCGCATGGCATTGGTCGCACCGACATTGCCAGAGCCGACCGTGCGGATATCGATGCCTTTTAGCCAGCGCACCACGAGGTAGGCTGTCGGGAAGGAGCCCACGAGGTATGCTGCAAAGGCAATTGCCACGGCCAGGGAAAAGTCCACAGTAACTTTTGGCGCAGGTAAGCAAACTGTCAAGATAAAGAATAAAAGCTTGGATACTGACCTAAATCTGCCGCAAAATCCGGTCCATAATAGATTAAGCCAGTATAGACCTGCACAAGGTCAGCCCCCAACTCCAATCTCTTTTTAGCTTCTTCTGGAGAAAACACACCACCACTGCTGACGAGTGGCCACTGCCCGCGGGTCTCTCTTACGGCGATTCTAAGCAGTTGGCGTGCCCGATCGGCAAGCGGCTTTCCCGAAAGACCACCACCAAAACTCTGCAACGCCGGAGAAAGCAAGCGGTGGTCAGTCGTGGTATTGCAGATGATGGCCCCTTGTGCACCCCCTTCAAAAGCA
>JANWWS010000021.1 GCA_025055765.1 Leptospiraceae bacterium
GAGTTCAATTTGCGAGCAATGCGGGAAGACCAATTGGTCCCTGAAGACTTGCGCGAACAGTATTTGAAATACAAGGTCAACATCCGTGTTTTAGGTGTTTTGCGCAAAAAAGATGGCAAGTTGCTTTTTGCTCCGTCACACCGGCGGTTACCCCATATGGGAAGCAAAGTAGCTTTTTTAAGTGATGAAGTATTGCGCGAAGTCGCAGGCCATTATAGCGAGGGCGCCACAATTGGACACTTAGCTTTCGGAGAATATATCTATTCTTCAAGTAACAAGGCACTAGATTGGATGCAAATCCAAAAACCAGAGGTTGAAATACATTTTCCCGTACAATCCCTTGTTTCTAGGCGTAGTTTCATTTTTGCCCGAGCTGGCTTTGGCAAATCCAACTTAAACAAGTTACTTTTTTCCACTCTTTATAAAGAAACCCCCTTGGTCCAAAAGCGTGGGGGCAAAAAAGTTCCTGTGGGGACCATCATCTTTGACCCCGATGGCGAATACTTTTGGCCTGATGACAAAGGAAGACCGGGGTTGTGTGATGTCCCACACCTGCAAGATAAGCTTGTGGTCTTTACCGATAGACAAGGACCAAGTAAATTTTACCAGTCATTTGTTGTTGGTGGTGTGAAACTCGATATAAGACGCCTGGATCCAAGCGACGTTATTTCCATTGCATTAGACCGTGAAAGACAAGAACAGCAAAATGTCCGTAAATTGCGTAGTTTACCGCACAACTCTTGGAAAGAACTGGTAGATTTAATATATCGGGAAAAGCATGCTGCCCCCGAAGAGGAAATTGGCCGCCTCATGGGATTTGGCGAAATAACTCCAAGCCAACAGGCCGAAATTGTCGCAGCACGCTCCAATATGGTTGCTATTGTCAACATGTTACATGCTCCCTCAAGTTTTTTGCTGGATTTGCTCCTTGCTGCACTAGCTGAGGGTAAATTGTGTATTGTGGATTTTTCCCGGTTGCGTGGCATGCAGGGAATGGTGCTTGCTGGTTTAATTTTGCGCCGAATTTTTACCCATAATCAAGAGGAATTTACTAAAGCCGAGCCTAAAACTATCCCCACCATCGCAGTAATTGAAGAGGCTCAGTCAGTTTTACAAGAAAATGTTTCGGCTGCCGAACCCTACATCGCCTGGGTAAAAGAAGGACGCAAGTACGATTTAGGGGCGCTGCTCATTACCCAACAACCAGGTAGCATACCGGTTGAAATTTTGAGTCAGGGAGATAATTGGTTTGTTTTTCATTTATTGGCAGCACAAGACCTTGCTAACTTAAAAAAAGCAAATGCCCATTTTAGCGATGATATTTTAAGCTCCCTTTTGAATGAACCCATTCCAGGTCAGGGTGTTTTTTGGAGTTCTGTTGGGGGAAAACCATATCCTGTAAGCTTTCGCGCACTTGCTTTTGAAGAAATGTACCAAACGCTTGATCCCGAATATCAAAAAGAGACGATAAATACCTACGCGCAAGAGCTAAAAAGGAAGATAAGGAAGATAGAAAAGGAAATTTTGAGTAAGGCAACAACGAATAGTGAAGCACCAGCGGAGAGAGAAACCCAAAACACCGGTATCGATGTTCTAAATACCATTGAAAATAGCGCCTTACAGGAATTCAAGGCAGCAATCCAAAAGGAAGATCCGCAATTAAAGGCACTTTTTTCAGAAGGACTCCCATGGGGGAGCATAAAAGCATTTTTCCATAAAGTTTTGCCAAGTGATTTGCACGATAAAGATAGACTTGCTTATAATCTCGTGGAAAAGGCTCTAAATAAGTTTTTTGGGGAAAAATATAAAGAATGGCGCCCAGAGAAAAGAATAAATAAAAAAGGAGAGCCCGTTACGTACGTTATTTTAATCGGCGACAAGTGGAAACGAGAACTGTCTTAAACGGCATCTGCCCGTATTTTACCATGTTTCCCTTGGATTTTCCTTTGCGTATTCTAGAAAAAAAAGCCAAGCCCGGAGAAAGCGTATTGGACCCTTTTTGCGGTCGAGGAACCACCAATTTTGCTGCCCGGATTTTGGGATTATTTTCTCTTGGGGTAGACTCAAACCCCGTGGCAGTGGCCATCACCGAAGCAAAGCTAGTTAACGCAAGGGCTGAAAACATTGTAAAAGAAGCAGAGACAATTCTCCATGAAGTCCAAGTGGATGCATTACCCGAGGGAGAATTTTGGCAATGGGCATACCACCCCACTGTGCTCACCTCCCTCTGCAAATGGCGCAAAGCATTACTCGAGGATTGCCACAGTATGGAACGCAAAGCACTGCGCGGTATCATCCTGGGAGCTCTGCATGGCCCCCAGCCTAAATACTCAGCAAGCTATTTTTCAAACCAATGCCCCCGTACCTATGCACCAAAGCCACGGTACGCTTTGAATTTTTGGAAAAAGCATAAACTCCATCCCAAGCCAGTGGATGTTATCGAAATTGTGCGCAAGAGAGCAGAGCGCTTTTATGCCTACCAACACGAAAGTATAGGTGAAGTAAAGTTGGGTGACAGCCGACAGCTTGAGACGTTGCGCCCCAAAAATACCAACATAAAATTCCACTGGGTCATCACATCACCACCTTATTATGGTATGCGTACCTACTTGGCCGACCAGTGGCTACGTTTGTGGTTTTTAGGTGGGCCTCCCTGGGTTGAATATCGAGCGATAAATCAGTTCTGCCACCAAAATCCTCATGACTTTGTTAAAGATTTAACCACTGTTTGGAACCATGTAGCTTCTTTGTGTGATAGGCAGGCAAACATGGTCATCCGGTTCGGGGGCATTCCCGCCCGCAAAATAAACCACCTTGATCTAATTCATGAATCGCTTAAGGATACCCCTTGGCAAATTATCAACATCCTTCCTGCCGGCTCAGCGGCAGATGGCCTGCGCCAAGCCAATAGCTTCTTACGGCAAAAAACCCAAGCCCAAATAGAACATGATATTTGGGCAAAACTCAAGTAATAACATTCTTAGAACCAACAAAGCAAGTAAACGTTATTATAATTCCCAGGCGCATTTCCATTATCTTGCCATAACTCCAAAAGCGCACGTCTCTCACCTTGCAAGTAAATCACCCATATTTTTAGTAAATAGTAAACTGCCGCCAATAACCATCCTGCCCCCGCCACAGAAATTAATCTCCCTGTTATCGCTGTCGTCTCTAGAGGGTTATCTTTCCTTACCCCCACCACGCTTTGCTGGGAACTTGTAATGCCGCCAAGGCCTTCTTCACCTTTCCCTAAAGCCCACAAAATACCCACCAGCTTCATCACTACCCCTCGGCACCTAGCGATAACCCCCAATAGCGTAGTTCGCTTATCTATTAATTCTAATTGGGATATTGGGGCAAAATCATGACCGGATGCTTCGCTTAAACTTGTTATCGCAATTTCCTAGGTTTTCAGCTGAGGCACCACAACAAAAAACCCTAATGACCCCATAGCACATCTATCGAACTAGCTCATGCATTTGAGAACCTATTTGAAAGAAGTCAATGTTTACCCGCCCGCGCTGTGAAAAAGAGAAACGTCTTGCAACCTGCCAAGGGCAGCAATCCTCTCTTGAAACTACTTGCCTATCTTGCTGGTACCCCTCGGTTTTGCAGACCATAGCAGGTCCTAAAATACCTAAGACGAATTTGCCCTAACACCTGAGTATATGCCCTTCAAGGATGCTCATCTAACTGCTTCAACCATAGCCCCCCTTGACAGTCTGACAAGACCTTCTGTTTTCTAATTCTCTTCAGCTCTATTAAGCTCGCATAACAATGAGAAACAAAAGCCATGAAACCCTCTTTGCCGCACCTTTGCCACAACTTGGTTTCTACCATAGTGAAGCCACACTGCTTTCTGACTTTCGATTGTCATTATGGCCATCAAAACATCACTTCGAATTTTTTGGACTCACTATAATTATTTAGCATTGCTTGATTTTGCTAGGGACCTCTCATATGCCCAAATAAACTGATGCCAAAAACTGTTATCCTTGCAAAAACACTACCGTGGGATTGCCGACGCCAGGTAGGACCCAATCCCTAATATGCGTCCTCGTGAATACGACTACTCTATGGCTCAGCACTTTGCCATAAATTCGTCGACCAAAACCTGCCCAAAATATAGTTCCACAACCTTCCACGGATATTGTTTTCCACCTCCTTGCCGGCAAGTGCCAGATACCCCTCAAAAAATATAACATACGTTATAGGAGTATTCATATATTGTTACAGCTAAATGCGCCATCGGTGCCTATATCCACAAACATGTACCAAACGATCGGTAGGTGAACCATCCTAGGAAGAGCCTCTCCTCTGTTGTTATGGAAATCCTGATCTAAGCGAAGCTTCGTAGCTAACCCCATTGTTATGGAAATCCCCATCTAGCAAGCCAGATTTTTGCAATTGACACAGTAGAAAAAAAACATTTCAATCGTCTACCCATGCGCAAGATAGGATCCTTTCTCCAATACCAAGTAGGTAAACTCACCTCATACGCTATATCCGTGGCTCTTTCCTCCGGTATTTCTTCCATTTTGGCGGTTTTTTTTGTCTTTTACTTTGCAGAAGCCGCTAAACTACCGATGAACGAAATTCTCATGAATACTCTCCTCGCCTTTATCGGCATTGCCTGGATTATGCACTCCCTCCACTTCGGCATTTTGCACCAGATAGGCTTTTCCGGTTTTACCCAAGATATCCGCCTTCTTAACAAAAGCGTGATCTTCGAGAAAGGTAAAATCTACTTGAAAGAAGGACTTGACCCCGAGGTATACCTCCGCCTACTACACATACTCCGCCATATACCCTTCACCAACGCCTGGGTGGCGCTTTTCTGGGCAGTGCTTATTGGTGTAGCTTTCTTAACTGTGGGGATAACCACGGGTGCTTTTGCCCCTAAACACTACCCTCTAATTATCGCTACAGGACTTATTGCCTTCTCGATCCACTGGGGATTTTCCCTTGTCATTGGAGAACTAGCCTCAGGTCCATTGCGAGCCGAATGCAAAAAAGTGCTGCATCAAAAGAAAATCGATTACGAAGACAAAGCCTTGACGACGATAAACTTTAAATTAGGACTCTTTCTTGGTCTGTTCATTATTACCATCTTTGTCTCAAACTACCTTACATACAGTGCCGTTATAGAAGAAAGGAATATCCACTCTACAATTGCCTTTGGCATTATTGCTGTTTCGACAGCGCTATTTGTAACGTACCTCATCTTTGCCATTATCCGCCAGTCACTTAAGGAACTTGAAGCTGCTGCCGAGGACCTAAAAAGCGGTGGTGAGGGCCACCTCTATCCCCGCTCCCTAGATCGCGAATTCATCAATGTAGCAAGTGGTTTTATAAAAGCTACCAAGACCATAAAAGATTATCAGAAAAACCTCGAGCACAAAGTAGAAGAACGTACCCGACAACTAAGAGAAGCCAACGAAGAACTATCCCAAAAAGATGCCATTATGCAAATGGAACTAGATTTTGCAGCCGAAATCCAAAAAGGCATTATCCCATCGCAAATCCCCGAATGGAACGGCCTCTCGCTTACCGCACATTGGCGAGCTATGGAAAAGGTCTCGGGAGATTTCTACGATGTCTTCCCTATGCAGGGAAATCACTTGGGCATCCTCATTGCGGATGTCTCTGGGCATGGTGTGCCCGCGGCCCTAATCACCACAATGGCTAAGGTAGCCTTTAGCAAAGCCGCCCAGGAATCTCACCGACCAGCCGAGATCTTCCGTAAGGTAAATGACCAACTTGTCCGCATGATCCACACCCAAGACTATCTTACCGCCTTTCTTGTAGCCATTGACGAAAACCATCACTTCCTTTATGCCAATGCCTCGCACCAAACGGGCAAGCTATGGCGTGCCGAAAGCCGTAAAATAGAGCAACTCGACACAAATGGCCTGTTTGTCGGAGCGCTCGCAGAGGCCTCTGACAGCTACGAAGAAAAGCGCAACAAACTCATGCCTGGTGACAAACTCCTTTTGCACACAGATGGTCTCACAGAATATCGCAACAAAGATGGCCAAGAGTACGGGCAGGAGCGCCTGGAAAAGGTCCTCCAAGAATTTGGTCACCTCAGCGCAGACGAACTATTAGGGAAAATCCTCCTTTCTCTCGAAGAATTTGCCGATGGCGCTGCTGCAAACGACGACCTCTCCCTTGTGATTATTGAGGCAAAGCCTGCCTACACTTCTTTCCGCGAAAAAGTCTCCCAGGTTAAGAGCTTAATGGCCCAAGGTTATAAACAAAAAGCTGTTAAAGTACTCGATGAAGCCATAGAACTCTATCCAAGACACCCCCAAACACTAAAGATTGCTGGCTATCTCAACTATGAATTGGGCCGAATTTCTAAAGCGGCTCAATACCTACAACAATATATCCAACTAAACACACAAAACGCAGAAGTCTACTATTGGCTATCCTTAATTTACTACAAGATGCAGCGGTACGAACTTGCCATGATGCATGCCCAACAGGCTCTTAGTTTAAAACCCAATTTTGTGGAAGCCCAAAATACCCTTGCACTGGCCCTTGCAAATCTTGGAAAAAAAGAAGAAGCTGAACAACACCTACTAAAGGCTCTTAACCAAAATCCAGACAATCAAATCTTAAGAAAAAACTTGCATACCCTAAAGCAATCTTGACTCTGGCAGCTTCATGGACGTTAGGGTCAGCCCGGAAAAAAGAGAAGAATACCGGCAACTAAGCGGGGGCAGCGACGAACTCCTCCTCTCCCTCATTGATAAGTACTTAGAACACACCCCAATCCATCTGGAAGCAGCGAAAAAAGCGTTTGCCGAAGGTGACATTCGTCAGCTTGACTTTGCTATCCATACTATGAAGGGCTCAACCTTGAGCCTCGGCATTGAACCTTTAGGAGATTTCCTAACTAAGCTCAACCAAGAGACCAAGGTTGGCAAGACAAGCTCATTCCCCCAAGCCTTCGAAATCCTAGAACAAGGACTACAGGAGTTGCGCCGTTGGAAAAACGAAAATTTTGGCTAGTTCCGTGTAAAGGACCACAGGTATTGCAATGTTATGGAATTCCTGATCAAAATAACCTTAAGCGTAGCCTGCCTAAGGTTAGTCTAAAAAGAAAACGTATTTAAACACATTTAGCACCATCTTAGCAAAAAATCTAAGACGGAGCCGTTGTATAGATGAGCAACATTTGCCGTTTGTAGAAGAAACGAAAAGATTCAAAAACAGCAATGTGGTCAGCTACCCTTGGGCATCATATCCTAGAAAAATTGAAGACTTAACGACGGCGCTGCAAAATATAACGCAGGTAAAAAGGCATACCCCCCAAAGGCACTCCCCAATAATCCCCATAGTCAAAAAATTCCCGGATATGGAAATCCACTATTGGAAAACCAGCAGGGGCAGAATAGCAAGAACGGTGC
>JANWWS010000005.1 GCA_025055765.1 Leptospiraceae bacterium
CAAAAGGTCTTTGGGATCTGCGCTTAAATCCGGCCCTTATGGCTAAGCTGCGCAAGGCGGCAGCTAAATCCAACACAAGCATGTCGGCCATTGTGCGCTTTTGCGCCTTTAAACTGGCCCGCAAGAAGGTGGTTCACATGGACAAAATGCGGGAAATGGCCCACAAGCTGAAGGAGAAAAACCAGAAAAATCCGGTTCCATCGCATAAGCTTTGCCGGCTCAACGTAGTACTTCATGGGGATGATGAGAGGCTATTTTGTGAGCTCAAGTACCGTTTTGGACTTACGACGAGCATGGTATTGCGCATTGCCCTAGTACGTTATTTGGATAGTTTTTTGTCTGGGATGATCCCGTATTGGAGGCTATTTTGGTATGGTACGAAATTTGTGGCCAGACACAAGTGTTATTATTCCACGGTGGTGGGTATACCTATTGTGGATTTCCATACTAAAGAATTATTTGCACCAGAGGATTACCACGATAAGCCCCCGGGGCAACTCCCCATGTATCTGCGCTATTATTGGCAGCGCCGCTCCAAAAGCTGAGCCTTCTCGTTTTGACAAGCCTAAGATAGGCTTCGGAGCTCGTATGTCTCTTGCTGGTAGGAAATGGAATTTTCTCCTAAGCCGTGCTATCGCCGTTTTTGCGTGATCCTTGCGATAAATCAAGCATCGCTTCTAGCCTTAGACCAAAGCGGTATCTTCAAATACCTGCTTCCATGTTTCAAAATTGGTTGACATAGTATGTAAGAGAAGTAGCAATCTCCCATGAGCCTAAGAAAAGTTACCTATGCTTGTGTGCTTGCGATTTTGACCATCCAGGCGGTAAGCGCCCAAACAGCCAAAGGAAAGGAGACGCCACCTGCCACAAAAAGCGCTGGGGGGACTGCCTCTGTTCGCGAGGGTAAATTTGGTATTGATTATTCTTACGCTTACGATGTTAGTACACTAGGTGCCTGGTTTCATGTGTCGGAGAAACTAGCCCTTGCCCCGAGATTGGGGTTCTCGGCGGGAGGGGGAGCTACCAATATTCAGATCGGACTCTTAATACCCATCTATTTGGCGACTTTGCAAAGACTAGAGCTTTTTCTTGCACCCCATGTGGGATTCTCTATCCAACAAGAAGAGAGAAGGGAAAACATACCATTGCTTGGGCAGATCACGGTGAAAAGTGAGAGTAGTAGCTTTGATCTTAGTGTATATCTGGGCACTCAATTTCCGGTAACAGAGCAAGTCCACATCTATGGGATGAGCGGACTTGGCCTGAACAGTAGGTCGATAGATCCTGGTGGCGGAGTTTCTAAGGAAACGGAGACAAGTTTTGGCACGCAGCGCACGGCATTGGGACTAATTTTTTACTTTAACTGAATTAAGGATTTCCGCAACGAACCCCCAAATATAAGCTTGTCATGGCCTCGTCGACGCAAGAGGTGAACACTTGTTCACCAAGAAAAAGTGGCCATGGATGATTTGGCTAAAAGAAGTGCCCTTGAAAAAATAGCTTACCTTCTGCAGAGGGACGAGCAGGATTTTTCGTTTCTTTATAAGCTTGAAGCTCAAGAAATCAACCGGCTTTACGAGTGGGTTTTGGAGAGATTACAGCTTGATAATTCTCCGTTTTGGGAAAGACTTGCCAAGGTCACTGCCTTTATACCAAATTTTATTAATGCTCGGATAGCAGAAGATATTCTAGGGGCCCATATCACAGCAAATTTGACCTACCATGTGCCAGTGCAGGATGCTCTTGCGATATCGCGGTATTTCTCTGTAGAATTTATGGCTGAGCTAGCACAGGTGCTTGTTCCGGGACGTGCCCAGCATATCTTGCACTCCTTCCCGGTGCAAGATATGAAGAAAATCATGCATCAACTTTTAAGAAAAAAGAACTACTATACCTTAGGCAATTTTGTCGACTATCTACCTATTGAGACACTGCTCGTTTTAGCTCAGGAAATCCATAATGAGGAAGACCTTTTGCGTATTGCCGTATTTTCTTCAAACAAGCAACACCTAGCCAATATGCTGTGTGGCTTTACGGATGATAGATTACTGCGCTTAGTGCAAGCCGCCCACCGGCTTGGGCTGTGGAATGAGCTATTGGGTGTGGTTTCTTTTTTCGATGACTCCCTGCGTCAGCGGATGGCTAATATAGCCCAAGATTTTGGCCCCAGCGAACTATTGGCGATGCTCAAGGCTGCCTGTGGCTTGCAACTTGCCGCAGACATGGCTCGCATAACCCAATTCTTGGCAGAAAAAGAGAAAGCACGTCTAGCCCAATTGGTGCCTCAGTTGAGCGATGAAGAACTTGTAGCTTATATTCGAGGTTCTTGTGAAGTTAAAGGAGAAAAAGAAATTTTGCAAATAGCTGTATATTTTACTGAACAGGATTACGAACGTGTGGCACAATTACTACCTCAATTGGAAGATATGGAAATCCTAGGGCTTATCGCAGCTGCCTTCCCAGCTCGTCTTGTACCGGTTATATTAAAGATAGCATCATATCTCCCCGATGAGCAAATCCCCCGTCTTCGAAAGCTTATGGGAGAGCTTGGGGATGGAGCCAGTGATGAGATGAAAAGACTCTCACAGGAGCTTTCTCTTGGTCAAAAAATCCATGATATTTTGAGTTAAATTAGTTCCAAGATTCTTTGGCGCACCCTTTCCGCGTTTTCCCCTATAGGTCGCCACCGGCCTTTGCGCAGTCTTCGCTCAAAGGAACTTTTTTCTAACACCAGGCTTGTGATGTGTTGGCCTGAAGGAGAAAACACATGAAAGCGATTTTTGGGGCCCCGAACAACAATAGAGTTTTTCTGTTCGTCTTCAAAGAAATCCTCAGCTCTAGCCTCTTTGGTATCGGATATGGCCTGAGATATAGGTCTTTTTTGCAATTGCCGCAAGTGGGCATGCCAGGTACGTCTAGTTTTGCGTCGATTGAGTGCCTCTATATCTTTTTTAAGTTTGCCTAAACTTCGGCTCACTTGCTCAAAAAGGTTCTTATCTTTTCCAGATAGTGTCTTAGGCAATTTTGCAAGCTTAAGCCGAAGGCTTTGTAGGAGATATAGGGTTTCGTTAACTGGTGAGGGTTGAGGACTTTCTTGTTCTAGAAGTTCTTTGTAGTGTAGGATATTTAGAGCTATCTTTTTTTTAAAGCGAACCACCTGTACGCAGAGAGCCAAGCGCTTTTCTTTCTCATGGTTCCGAAAATAGCCAAAGGCAAGTTGCGCTATGATTTGGTGGTCGCTCCCCCCCTGCTGAAAGGCAGGCAATAGCTCTCTGGTAAGTTCCTCACCTTGCATGAAAAGCGTCAAAAGAGGGGGTTTATCTTCGAATAACTCACCTACTCTTTCTTCTTTTTTATCAAGTAGAAGCTGATGGAAATCACTGTACTGAGGAATTCCGCGCGAGTTGTAGCCACTAAAGACCTCAGTTGAAGAAGAAGGTAGGCTATGAGCACACCCAAAGCTCTGACAAAAATAGCAATAGATTCGCCCTGCGGGGTAAATATTTAAAACAGCTCTTCTGTTAAGAATTTGATTCAATTTTGAAAAAAGATTTGTACTGATTTTTTGCTCCCGGGGGTTGTAGCTGAGTTTTGCTGAAATAGAAAAACCTTTTAATCCCATCTGGGGGAAATCTAGGAGCAGCTCCTGCAGTTTCTGAATAAAATCACTCTCAAGCCTCTCAAGTTCCGGTAATTTGTCTTCATTTCTACTAAGAAAAACTTGTCGAGAGTGATTATCTTCTAGTGAGAGGGATGATTTGCGGGGCTCTTCGCGTGGCGCCATAAAGCCTCCTTAAACCCAGCTTTGGATAACGTGGATTAGTTGACCACCTGTTTTTAGGTTGTGGCAAGACAGGTAATGCTACGTTTTTCCTCCCCAGCCCCCTACCCCGTCCTACAAATTTTACGTCAAAATCTACGCCACAACCTAATGCTTATCCGTTCTCATGTTGGTAAAGCAAAAATACTGATACCAGTCAAGGCTAACGCCTATGGCTGTGGACTTTCGCAACTCATACCGTTTTTTGTGGAGGAAAAGGTAGAATACTTGGGTGTAGCTAACCCTCATGAAGGGGTTTTGGCTCGCTCTTTAGGTTACAAAGGGGTAATCCTTAATTTGGGTTCCTTTTTTCCGGAAAATGCGGATTTATTTTTTCATCATCGCATCCACCCCACTATTACCGACCTCTGGCAGGTTAGCTTTTTGGAGAAAAGAGCTCAAGAAAAGGGTATGGTCATAGATGTCCATGTCAAGTTAGATGTCGGCATGGGCAGGCTGGGTTTAAAGGAGGAAAACCTTTCCGCATTCCAAAAAGCATTTGCCCTCACAAAACATCTTAGAATATCGGGGATTTTTACCCACTTCCCTTGTGCGGATGGACGTCCTGGAATCACTTTGCGCCAATTAAGCCGATTTTTGCAGCTATCCCAGAGATTGATAAAGGAGCTCTCCCTAAATAGGGAGGACCTTCTCTTGCATGCCGCGAACTCCTATGCCATGATGCGCTTCCCCGAGACCCATCTGGATATGGTACGTCCCGGTCTTTTTTTCTATGGATATTTTCAAAACGAGAAGGATCGTCGCCGTTACCATAATTTATTTCCCATTAAACCCTCTCTGCGGCTGATTGCCCGCCCCTTCAGTTTGCGCCGGCTTCGCAGAGGAGATACCGTCTCTTATGGATCCACTTATGTCTGCCGCAAAGACGACTACCCCGTTGGTGTCTTTCCTCTTGGTTATGCCGATGGTTTGCCCAGAGCCCTCAGTAATAAAAACATTTCCTTTTCGGGGCATCCCCTCTTAGGCCGTGTTACCATGGACCAGATTGTTCTAGGCAATGTAGAAAGCGATGAACCAGTGGAAATCCTTGGGGAAAAAGCGCCCTCGTTAGAACAATGGGGAGATCTATCCTGTTCCTTTGCCTATGAGATTATGACAGGTTTGGGGCAAAGGTTGCGACGCGAGCTTGTTTGAAATTTTGCTTTACCCTTGGGCTCTTGCGGGGGTTTTGCCAGATTAATGCGATTTATTAGAAAATGGGATATTTTAGCAGAGAACAACCACTTAGACTTTCCCTCCGAGATTGCCATAACAAGCCTTCGTGTCTTTGCTGGGCTTTCGATGGCTCTTGCCCATGGAGCTAAAAAGATTCCCATACCAGAAAAATTTTTGGATTATTTAAGCGAGACGGGCTTCCCCTTTCCTTACGTCGTGGCGTGGCTGGCAGCTCTCTTTGAATTTCTGGGGGGCATCCTTTTAGCTCTTGGCCTTTATACAAGGCTTGCCGCTTTTTTTATATTTATCGTAATGGCTACGGCAGCTCTCTATGCACATCGCCACGACCCCTTCTCCAAAGCGGAACTTGCTCATATCTACGGCTTTGTAGCCTTACTTTTTATAGCCTTTGGCGGCACTCGCTTCTCGATCGACCGCCTCTTGCGCAAAAAAAGCTAGGGTATTCCATATGCGCATGGCACAAACGGAGAGAAAAACTAGGGAAACAAGTATATCCTTGAAATTAAACGTCGACGGAGAGGGGGAATTAAAAGGGGAGATTCCTATTCCCTTTTTTGCTCATATGCTGTCTCACCTAGCCAAATACAGCCTTTTCGATATGGAATTCCATATCACCGGCGATTTGGAGATCGATGCCCATCACACTGTAGAGGATACGGCTATTGTTTTGGGTGAAACCTTAAGAAAAGCCCTTGGCAACAAGGCGGGAATACAACGCTATGGTCATTTTACGCTACCCATGGATGAAGTGCTGACTACGGTAGCCATTGACTTTTCTGGTAGACCTTACTTTCATTACCAAGGTCCTGCGCTTATGCCCATGGGGAAATTTGGCATTTATGACAGCGAACTTACCCATGAATTTTTGCACAAGCTTTCGATCCATGCTGCCATGAACCTGCATGTGGTGGTTCATTACGGCCAAAACCGGCATCATATTCACGAATCCATATTCAAGGCCTTGGGGCATTCTTTGCGGCAGGCAGTGGCATTAGATCCTAGGCGAGGGGGTGATATCCCTTCCACAAAAGGGATACTATAGATGCGTCTTTTAGAGTTAAATTTAGGTATGGGAAACCTGCGCTCCTTGCAGAAAGCGGTGGAGTACTGCGGCGCTCAGGTGCAACTTAGCGACCGGCCCGAAGAGATTAAGGAAGCCGATGGTCTTCTTTTGCCGGGAGATGGTGCTTTTGGAAGGGCCATGCAGGAAATCCATACCAGGGATTTACGCCATGCCCTTGAAGAATATGTGCAAATGGGTGGGCCAGTTCTCGGTATCTGTCTAGGTTTCCAGCTTTTATTTGAAGCAAGTGAGGAATTTGGCCAACACCAGGGGCTTGGCTTTTTGCCCGGTCGTCTTTTGCAATTTCCAAGTAATCTTCGTGTTCCGCACATGGGGTGGAATCTCACCTATCTTGACACAACGAGCCGCCTCCTGCGGCATCTGCCGGAGAAGGCCTATTTTTACTACATCCATAGTTATCGCCTACCTGGTGTTTATCCTTTTACAACGGGGGTTTGTCATTATGGTGGGGAATTTACGGCTATTGTGGAAAGGGAAAATCTTTTCGGGGTGCAGTTTCACCCGGAAAAATCGGGCAATGATGGGCTTCAAATTATCCGCAACTTCTTAAAAATAGTTGAGGAATTGAGCTAAACATCCGACATAATACATGTGGAGCTTTTTATCAATTCACAGAGAGTTGATTTTTCTTTAGATGAGAACCTCTGCCTAGATGAAATAGTAGAAAAAGTTACCAACTGGGCTCTGGGGCAGAATCACTATGTGCTAGAGTATCGTCATTACCCCAAAAAGGGCCACGAAGAGGAGCCCCCCTGCCGCGACAACTTAGAGCGCATTGAATTTGAGCTTGGCAGCTATAATGATTTAGTTTTCTCTCACTTGCAGGAACTGGCAAAGTACATTGATGAGGTTGGGGTTTTTCTAGCCCAAAAAATAGAAAAAGGAAGGCCACTAGAACGCGAAGAAGAAAGTCTTTATCGAGAAGGTGTGCACTTCATAAGCGAATCTTTGAGTAAGCTATCTCGCATTTTTGGGGAAAACCCTCGAGAATTCGAAAGATATCTAAGCATCCTTTTCGAAAGCCAAAACCTTTGGGAGCGCCTTGAAGCCTTGGCCTTTGTGAAAAACAAAGTGGCTCTCTGGCAGCGTCTTCATGAGTTAAATCTTCTTTCAGCTGAGGAAAAAGAAGCTTTGCTGCAAGAGTTTCAGGAGAAGAAGGTGCAAATTTCCGAGCGCTGCCAGGAGTTGGCCACTCTTTTTACCATGGGAAAAGAGAAAGAAGCTCTTCTTGGGCTAGAAAGTTTTATTTCTTATTTGACTACGATACTAGCTCTCACCTTAAATAAGGGTAAGGGCAACCAGCTTTTAGCTGATCTCGCTTCACTTAGTGCCGCGTTAGAAAGCAAAGATTTTGTCACAGCAGCTGATCTATTGGATTTTGAAATCCGTGAGGGTATTGAAGCGTTAAGTCCTTAAAATAGCCGGGAAAGTTCATCGATAAAGGTTTCGGGTAGCACTCTTTTTAGGTTTTCCGCCAAATTGGTAATCCCAACAGGATAACGCAGCCGGGGGGTTTTTTCCTGAATAATTTTCCAGATGAGATGAGCTATTTCGGCAGGGGATTGGGCAACGAGGGCTGATATCTCGGCCAAGTCTTGGTATTTCCTGTATTGCTCGCGGTATAAAGAGGACTCATGGTTTTGGGCATACTCCAGATTATCGACGAAGTTGCTCAGCACCGGGCCTGGCTCGACAAGGCTTACATAGATATTATACCGCAAAAGCTCGTAGCGAAGACTTTCCGAAAAGCCCTCTAGGGCAAACTTGGAAGAGGCATAGGCGCTGACAACGGGTATGGCAAGCCTCCCAAAGGCACTTGAGAGTTGGATGATTTTCCCCCGCCGCAATTGTCTCATGGTGGGGACAATAGCTTTTACTAAAGCAACTGGCCCGAAAAAATTTGTGCGGAATTGGCGTTCATAAGCCTCCATGCTTAGATCCTCTAAAGCTCCAATGATAGCAAAACCAGCATTGTTTATGAGAATGGGCTCAGCCCCCCTTTCCCAGGCTTTTTCTTCACGTTCTATAACTAATCGCACTACTCTTTCGATATCCGCATGAGAGTCGACATTTAGTTCCACAGGAGTTAACAGATGGCCGATACCCCTTTTCGCGGCTTCTTCATCGAGCATGCCTATTTTTTCCCGCTGCCTAAGGCCTGCAAAAACCCTTACCCCGTTTTCAGCTAATAGAAGGCTTGTAGCAAACCCAATCCCCGAGGAACAACCCGTGATTAATACAACGTAGCGATAGTCTGGAAGATAACCCATAGGGAAGGCTTTGCCATACCTTCTCTTTTGTAAAACCTTTTCATGAATATTTAAAAGTTAGATTTAAAGGTAAAAAAAAGCCCGTCAGCTGAGTATGGCTGAGTGGAGAAAAAACTTGGCTGATCCTCGTAGGGGCCATTGAGGAAATAGGCATCCACGAGATTCAGAAGGTAAACTAAGAATAAAATTCCAAATGCGGTGTTTTGCGTTCCTTCTGCCCGGATATATCTTTGTCTTTGAGCAAGAAAGCTTTCCCGAAAAGCTGGGTCATAGATGTCTCCCCTCAAATTCTTATATTTTTTTTCTTCACGTAAAAAATTTAAATCTGCATAGATATAAAATGCGCTCGCAGCCACAAAGACAGTTCCCAAGGCAACTCCTTTTGTAAGCCGGCCCGCATAAATCTGCCCCCACCCGGGCAAAACCGCGGAGCGCCATAAAACAGCAATTCTTCCACCTTTCACAGGTGGCCGCACTTCCGGAAGACGGAGGTAGTTTTCGATAATTTGCTGTTTTTCCTTTGGGTTTTGTAACACGAGGTCGTAGCTACCTGGTAGCAAATCCTTAGGCAAAATAATTTCAAGTTCGCTCTTGTCTTTATAAATAATTTTCTCAGGTGCTATTAGTTCATCTGATTTTTTAAGAAAAACCTTTATGTCCCGGGAAAAGTTCCTGCCTTTAACTAAGATGGGGGACTGAGCCGTCTCTGGCAAAACCACTTTTTCTTCCTTCTCCACCACAGGAAGGCGAGCCAAGCGCACCTTGAGAGGGATATAGTTACTAAATATGGGATCCTTTCCAAAACGATTTAAAACACCCACCCTAAATTCGTAATCCCCTTCCGAGAGCCTTACGGTAAAACGATTTTCTTGGATCGTTTCTCGATAGACGGTTTTGCCATCGCTCTGGCGCAGCTCAAAGATATAACCCCCACTACCATCACGCCCTTTCCATTGGATGGTTTTTTCCACAAAATCCTCTTGCCCATAATGAGGCATATGGAACAAGAGGAAGAGACAAAAAAACTGTTCAAGCCTTCGGCAAATCACAAAGGTTCCTCAGGAAAGCTATTATATCAGACGATACCTCCGTCTAAATACATACCATGGAACAGGAAAACCAAAGCTTTGAACTTTCCCGCTTTACCATTAAGGTTAAGCTGATTCTCATTATCTCAGCTATAATTATCCTTTCGCTTGCGAGCATGATTGTTTTGGCAAGTATTTTTTTTAGATCGGATAGTGAAAAGAGAGTGCAAGAAAACAACCTTAGGGTCACGGAAGTCCTTGGTCAGCGGGTAGAAGCAGAACTTTTGGCCATGGTAGCCAACTTGCGTACAAATGCCCTGGCTCTTTCGCAAAGTCAAGAAAAAGATAAAATCATACAGCTTTTCTTTCAAAATTATCCTAACATCTTGTTTTTTGCCAATGCAAGTTTTGATGGACGCAAAGTGCGTTTTTCACAAACCCTTTTTAATCAGAGTTACCTACAAGAAGTGAATCTAGATGCGAAAAAAATTTTAGATTATGCCGAGCGGCAGCATACAAAATTTGCGCCTGCCTTTGCAGGAGATGTTGTGATGGCCAATGTATCTGCCGGCTTTTCCTTTCCTGCCTTTGCTATTGCGGCCCCTTTAGAAAAAACGGAGACAACGACTATATTACTCGCTTTCATTGGCCTTGGTGAACTTCAGCGCTCCTTTGCCTTTACGGGCATCACTACTACCTTCATGATTGGCCCAACCGGAGAGGTAATGGCCCACCCTGATGAAAAGGTGGTCCTTGCCGCCCAGGACTTTTCTTCTCTTCCCATCGTCGAGGCCTTACTTACAAGCAAAGTAGAGACGGGACAAATCCGTTACCTTTATCAAGGCAAGGCTTACCTTGGCTCTTACAAAAAACTACCTCTTTCCGGGCTTGGCATTGTTTCCATTGTAGAAGAGGACAAAGCCTTAGAGGAAGTTTATAATATCACAAGGCGAAATATTTATATTTTAGTGATTGTCTTAGGTGCCTCTATTTTGGTGGTTTTCTTCTACGCGCGTTCTCTCACTCGGCCAATTATCAACCTAACAGCAGCAACAAGAGAAATCCAAAAGGGCAACTTTCGCGTTAACCTGAAACCCGAGACCCGAGATGAAATAGGCTACTTAACTGACTCCTTTGTGAAAATGGGTTTGGGACTTGAGGAGCGAGAAAAAGTAAAACAAATTTTAGGGGCAATGATTGACCCTGTGGTCGTGCAAGAGGCCATGAGGGACTTAGCTGCATTAAAGCGTGGGGCAGAGCGGACCATTACGGCTTTTTTTTCGGATGTAGCCGGATTTTCTACGATTAGCGAAAAACTGCGTTCCGAAGAACTGGCTGCTTTATTAAACGAATATCTCTCGGCCATGACAAATATATTAAAAAAACATGAGGGTGTTCTCGACAAATATATCGGAGATGCTATCGTCGGCATTTGGAATGCACCTCTCGATGTCAAAGACCATCCTTTAAAGGCAGCTCGTGCTTCCATAGAGATGCTGCACAAACTAGAAGAGCTGCGCCAATACTGGAAAAAAAATAATCTTTACATAAAAGAAGCTCAAGAGATGGATATCCGCATAGGCCTAAACTATGGCCCTGCTAAAACAGGTTTTATGGGCACAGAGGCCTTAGCTTCCTTTACTATGATGGGTGACACGGTAAACTTGGCTGCCCGTCTAGAGGCAGCGGCCAAGGACTATGGTGTAAACATATTGATCAGTGAAATGGTGCAAAAGCAAATTGAACACGAAATGTTTACGAGGAAATTAGATTTGGTGCGTGTCAAGGGCAAAAATGAACCTGTTACGCTTTATGAGCTAGTAGGTAAAAAAAATGAGATCAGTGCCCCTCGCGGGGAATCTGCCCAACTTTTTGAAGAAGGGCTTTCTCTGTACCTAAAGCGCGATTTTAAAAAGGCAATTCAAATTTTTCAAAAGGCAGAAAAAGTACGCCAAGAAAAGGACAAAGCGGCGCAGCTCTTAATAGAGCGCTGTGAAATTTATTTAGAAAAACCACCTCCTGATGACTGGGATGGCGTCTATACAAGAACGCATAAGTGATGTGGCAAAAAAAATATAGTTTTTCAAAAGGGGAAATAATTTTCCTGGGATGTATACTTTTTGCGATGTTCATTTCCTCGGCTCTTCTTTATGCCGATTTTCGGAAAAAAATAAAAGTTGAGGGCAAGGAACCCATTGGGGTTCTCAAGCTTAAGCACAAAACCACGCAGAGAAAATACGATAAAGAAGTTATTTGGGAAGATTTAGATGAAGCTGTCCCCATTTACAATCGAGACACAATCCGCACAGCAACAGAATCGCAAGCAGTTATTGAACTTTTGGATGGAACACAAATTGAAGTCGGCGAAAATAGCATGATTGTGCTTAATATGGCAGGGAATTTAGCGAATATTGGCTTTCTCTATGGCGCTGTACGGGCAAATCAAGAAGCGGGAAGCTCTCCTCTAAAAATTAGTACGGCTTCGGGGGAAATCCGTTTAGAGGAAGGCAGTGCTGTTTCCCTCTCGGCACAAGAGGGTCAAAACCTGAATGTCACTGTCAATGAAGGCAAAGCCACTGTCTCATCAGCTGGCCAGCAAATAGAAATTGGGGAAAATAAGCGCGCACTTTTGGGAGAGGAACTTGAAATCCAAGAAGTACCTTTTAGACTACTTGAACCTGCTCCTCAAGAGCGCATCTTTGCCGATGGCCCCTTAGCGGAACTTGTGTTTTCTTGGGAAGGCCCCAAAGATAAAAGTGAGCTTGTTGTGGCTAAAGACCGCAATTTTAAAGAAATTATTACTCGAAAAATTGCCTCAAGCCCCCAGCGAGAAAAATTAGCACCTGGCAGCTATTACTGGCGCATAGAAAATGCAAATAATAGAGCCAAGGTAAGTGAAAGCCGTTTTCTCGTGGTAGTTGAAACCAAGAAACTTATTGCTGTTTCTCCTCCCCCGAATTCCACTGTGGAAACAAAGGAAGCCCAAGCCTTGGTTAATTTCCAGTTTTCCCGTTACGATTACGCCCTTTCTTATATTCTACGAATTAGTACGAAGCCTGATTTGTCAGAAATTTTTTTGGAAGAAGAGATCTTAACTAATTTCGTCGCAAGAAAGTTACCACCAGGTGTTTATTATTGGCAAGTAAAGGCAAAACTGCCCCCGGGTGCACCCTCCGTAGAAACCCCTATTTCCCGATTTAGCGTGGTGCAAAAAAAGGAGCTAGATCCACCCCAGCTTAGCTATCCACCACAAGGACATAGATGGCATAGGTATTGGGCTCAAAAAGGCCTAAGTTTTTCTTGGCATCTCGATAAAGTCTATACTCAGTACATCTGGGAGTTATCTCGCGAAAAGAATTTCGCAACTATCTTAGATACTATCGAAGTTAAAGAAAATTCTTTAGTATACAAAAAAGATTTAGAGGAAGGTGATTATTTCTGGAGAGTAAGAGCAAGAACTAGCGAACAGGAAGAGAAAATCTCCGTAGTGCAAAAATTTACCATCACTTCTGGGGATTTATTTGTCTTGCTTTCTCCGGAAAACAAAGCCTTGTTTCAACAAAGCCAATCTATAGAATTTCGCTGGAAAAGTGAGATCGCCGCTTCAGATACTTTGTTTCTCCTAGCCAAAGACGCTAATTTTCAAAATCTCATTGTACGAGAAAGAAACACCGAAACACGCTATTTTGTCTACAACCTAGAGCCGGGTCGTTATTTTTGGAAAATCTTAGCCTTTGAACCAACTTTCTCTACAAGCAGTGAGGTGCGCTCTTTTGAGATCATCGTTCCTGATAAGGACATAAAGCTTTTAGAGCCTTTACCCAATAGTGTAGTCGACATGAGCGATAAAGACTTCCTGCGCTTTGCCTGGGAGGGCAGCAAGGATAGGCGTTATATTCTCAGCTTAGTTTTTCTCGACAAAGGAAAGAGCATCCCCATTTTTACGCTTACTCTTACAGATCTTAGCTATGATTTTCGGGAGCTTAACAAATTAAATGAGGGCCGTTATCGCTACAGTGTGCAAATGGAGGGCTCAACTAAAGCCCAGAGCGCTATTTTCTCCATAGAATTGCGCAAGAAACCAGAACCCCCCGAAATTGAAATACCTGATATCATTTATATTGAGTGAACCACCAGCTCTTGGATAATTTTTTCCATTTTGCCGACTACCTGTTGCTGCAGCTCTTCATTAAAAGAGGTATCAAAGGAAAAGCGGATTACGGAAAGTGCCTCTTCTTCTGTGTAACCCATGGATAATAGTCCGGGCGAGGCTGTTCGGGAACGTGACTTACAAGAAGTTCCTGTTGAGACAACCACACCCTCTTGATCTAGCGCCATAAGAAAAAAATCAATATCTAGGTTGCGAAAAAGCACAAGACTTGTGCCAGCCAGACGCTCACTCTCCTTTCCAATAATCTCAATATCTAAAAGTGGCTTAAGAGATCTTTCTATTTTTTCCTCAAAGCTTTGGGTTAACTTGCGAAGCTCCTCGTAGTCTTCCATATTCTTTATAAGCTTTTCTAATTTCAAGGTCATGGCATAGATAGCCATGAGGTTATGTGTTCCTGATCGGATTTTATACTCCTGATTGCCCCCCACAAAAAGTGTGTTTTCCTCAAAAAAGTCACCCCATGTACCTCTAGGACGAAGCAAGAGACCACAGCCCATACCTGCCCCAATTTTGTGGGAGGCAAGGCTAAAAAAAAGAGGCAGCTCTGGCTTTTGTGAAAAAAAGTCACTTTTTATGGGGGAGTGCGGGTGTATATGGCGCAAGACTTGGGAGGCATCGCAAAGAAGAGGCAGACTATCTCTTCTTTTCTCTTGCACAAGCTCAAAAAAACTTTCCAAGGGCAATAACATACCACTCTCATTATGAGCAGCCATCATAAAAGCAGCATCTGCTCTTTCGATTTTCTCTTCTAGCCCATCTAATTTTAGCTCTCCTCTATTAGAAAGTCCATACCAGAGAATCTCCGTGTGCGGAAGTTTTAAAACTAATTCTACGATACTGGGATGCTCAAGTTGACTCAGTAAGGGCCGAAAAACCCTGCCCTCTTTTAAGGCCTTAAGCCACAGTGTTGTTATAAAAATGTGATTTGCTTCTGTGGCCGAGGAGGTAAAAATAACCTGTTTGGCACTAAGGCCTAGAAGTTGGCTAATTCTCTCCCGGCACTGTTCCACAAGTTGAAAACTTTTCTGGGAAAAAAAAGAAAGCCCAGAGCTATTGCCAAAATTTCTTAAGTAGACCTCCAGAGCATGCTTTAAGACCTCTTCATCAGGCGATGCGGTGGCATTAAAGTCTAAATAAATCATGCTCCATTCATTTTGAGAATAAAATCAAGACGAAAGGCTTGGCGCTCCTCTTCTCTTTTTAAATCTGGGATTGTTTTTAACACCTGGTTTGCCAGAGCCCTTGCTTTTTGCAAGTCTCCCTTACGAAAGGCTGTCTCTGCCAGGGCCAACAAATACTGGGGGTTTCTCTCTAAACCATGACCCTGGAGGGCATAGAGCGTAGCAAAACTTTCCTCTGCCTCTCGGCGGCCACCCTGCCTGGCCTTTTCCAGCAATAGCTCAATATAGGGACCAAGATAGGAAGCATCCCTTGAAAAAGTATAGAAAAAATTTGCCTTGTCTAGTTGCATTTCTATGGCTGAGCTTACCTTGCGCATTTTTTGAAAAAATTCCTTGAGATAAAGAGCGTAAACACTATCTTGGCTGAGGTAAATATAGGTTTTTTCAGGCAAAAACTCTCTATTTTTTTCTGGCTCACCCATTTCGCGATAAGCTTTCTTTTCTGCTAGATATTCTCTATATTCCATAGCTTTTTGCCAAAATTTGGGTATTTCTGAGCCACGGCAAAGTGCCTCGTAGAGCTTTTCCCGAAAGTATATAAGTGCAGTGACGTCCGGCTTTTTTTTTAAGGCTAAGTCAAAGTAAAGACGATCTATTCTAAGAATATTTTTTACCACCTTTTCGTAGTCTCGCTCACTTATAGCATACGCAAACGGATTTTTTTGGGATGGATCCTCTGCCTCACGCAGTTTTCGACGAGAAAGTCTTCTTTCTCTTTGTAGTTTATGCCAGCTCTCCTCAACACTTACAAAAGGCTCACAAAAAAGGGAGAGATCATGCAGGAGATCCTGGATACTTAATTGAGAGCTCTCATCTAGGAAGCCTAGTAGATTCCCGGAATCTAGTTGAAGAGAGCCAACCTTTACAGTTTCGTTTCGATTATAGAGTTCTTTGGCATATTCGGCAAGCTCAAAAAGTCCCGACTCTACCAACCTTTTCGCAGCAGCTCCATCTTCTTCAAAGGAGTAGGGTTTTCTCTTTTGTCTATAGGGACTATCAAAACTTTCTCCTGTTAGTATCCGATCATAAAAATTATAAATGGCATTGCGGTAGCGAAAAATAGATGCAAAGACAATGAGGCCAGAAAATCCCAACAAAATACTACGGGCTAGAGGGTTTTTCCAAATCTCGCCAAAGATATCACGAATCACAGCTCTCGTATAGAAAAAAAATACCCCATGTCAACAGAAGTTTACAAAGGCTCTTTGATTTGAAACTAGAGCCATGCTTGGGCTCACTTTATGTTATATTCGCCAAAACAAAAAAACGCTCATGCTTTACCGAAACAAAAAAGAAAATGATGTGCATTTTGGCAAATATAATGGTCTTGGAGGAAAACTGAAACCTGGTGAAAGTCCCGAGGAAGGGGTAAAGCGAGAAGTCGAAGAGGAGTCAGGGCTTATTTTAGAAAAGCCTAGACTCCATGGCTTTATTCTATTCCCCGAATATAAAGATAATGAAGATTGGCTTGTGTTTGTCTTTACTGCCACGCAATTCTCTGGTGTCTTAAAAGACTGCCCTGAAGGAGAGCTTGTCTGGGTTGATGATGATGAGCTGTTAAAAATCCCCCTGTGGGAGGGAGACCGAATTTTCATACCATGGCTTGAAAAGCCCTCTTTTTTTTCAGCTAAATTTATATATCGAGACAAACGACTTGTAGAGCACCAAGTACACTTTTACCCTGAACCCAATATGGCCCAATTTCCTTGACGATGTGATAGCTAACCACAGGCAAGCCATGTGAAAAAAACCAAGATTTCGGAATGTATCACAGACGACATTCGGGTAAGAGCCGTCGCTGCCTATCTACCCGAAGAAAGCCATCCCGAAAAAAACCAGTATATGTATGGCTATCGCATACAAATTACCAATCTTGGTTCCTTAAGTGTGCAGCTACGGTTTCGCCACTGGATTATCATTAACTCAGATGGTAAGAAAAGCGAGGTAAGGGGACCTGGGGTGGTGGGGGAATTCCCTTTTTTACGACCCGGAGATTCCTTTGAATACGCAAGCTTTTGCCCCCTGGACACAGATTTTGGTACCATGGAGGGAAGCTACACTTTATACAGGGAAGATGGGAAAATTGTAGAAGCCAAAATCCCTCGCTTTTACCTAGCTACCAATGCTGGAGTTGATCTGGAAAACATATCTTGGGAAGAAAAAGGACTAACAACCCAAGAAAAAGTTTAACTTATGGAAAAAAAATTTCAAAAGATAGTTTTGGCATACTCGGGAGGTTTAGATACCTCGGTTATTTTGCATTGGCTCAAGAGAGAGTACCAATGCGAGGTTATTGCTTTTTGCGCAAACATAGGCCAAGAAGAGGAACTCCATGGCCTTGAAGAAAAAGCCAGACGCACTGGCGCAAGCAAAGCCTATATCCAAGATTTAAGAGAGGAATTTGTAAGGGATTACGTCTTTCCCATGATTCGCTCAGGGGCTATATACGAGGGTCGTTATCTCTTGGGTACTTCCATTGCCAGACCGTTAATTGCCAAACACCTTATTGAAGTTGCTAAGCAAGAGGACGCTCAGGCCATAGCCCATGGTGCTACGGGTAAGGGGAATGACCAAGTGCGCTTTGAAGTTACGGTGATGGCATTGGCCCCCCACCTCACCATCATCGCACCTTGGCGGATTTGGGATTTTAAGGGCCGTAGTGACCTAATTGCCTATGCCAAAAAAGAAGGCATTCCCGTAAGTGCAAGTGTGGAAAAGCCCTATAGTATAGACCGCAATGCTTTGCACATTTCCTATGAAGGAGGTATCCTAGAGGATCCTTGGCAAGAGCCCCCGGAAGATATGTTTTTACTGACAAAATCGATAAAAGATACTCCGGTAGACGCGGAGTACATTGAAATTGAATTTCAAAGAGGCAATCCCATAAAGCTCAATGGAGAGCTTAAAACCCCCTACGAAATGCTCAAGAGTTTAAATGACATAGGGGCAAGACATGGTATAGGGCGTGTGGACATGGTAGAAAACCGCCTCGTTGGAATTAAATCTCGGGGTGTCTACGAAACACCAGGCGGCACTATCCTACACTTGGCTCACCGTGACCTTGAATCAATCACCCTTGAACGCAATTTGCAACACCTAAAAGACAGTCTCTCCTTACGCTATGCAGAACTAGTCTATAATGGGCTTTGGTTTAGTCCCGAAAGGGAGGCCCTTCAGGCCTTTGTGGATGATACGCAAAAAGTAGTTAATGGTACGGTACGGATTAAACTGCACAAAGGATCCGCCCTTGTCGTGGGACGCAAATCGGGAAATTCCCTCTATGACCACGCTTTAGCCTCCTTTGAAAAAGAAGAGGTTTACAATCAAAAGGATGCTGAGGGTTTTATTCGTCTCTATGGACTAGGCATGAGAAACGGCTACCCTATTTATCAAAAATTCAAGAGTTAACTATGCCCTTTAAAGCACAGACTTTCACAAGTGAAAATGAACTTTTTGAGCTACAATACCCCCGCACTTGGGAACAAGAAACTTATGAGGGCATACCTGCTTTTTTTGACCCCTTCTATGGCACAGGTGCCCTGCAGTTTTTTTCTTTAAGAATTGACGAGATAAGTGAAGAAGAACTCTGCGAGGCACCTTTTTTAAGGGGGAAAACCTTACAGGAAAAAATGGCACTTTTTCTTGAGGAAAACGAAGTACCTTACCATTGGGAAGAGCTGACTGCCGAATACCGAAATGGCCAACATTTCATCGCCAAGGAATACTACAAAGAAGGACGCTTCTACATGGTAGCCATGTTTGAAAAAGAAGATGTCTTCGTTCTCTCTTTATTTAACTCAAAAGGCTTACCCGACCCTGAAGAAGCACAAATTGTCGCGGAAATTCTTCAATCGGTACGCTTGTTTAGCTAGAGTTTTATTTGCCTCTCATGCGCTCGAGGTCGCTTTGTTGGCGCTCTTTTATTCTTCGTAGGTTTTGTAGGTCCCGATCACGTTGTTTCTTTAGTTTTTCATAGTTTTCTTCTGTTAACAACTGCAATCGAGCAAAAATATCCATTTTTTTCTTCATGGCTTCATCTAAAATTTGCTTACGGATCTCGGCTGTTCTCGTTAAGAGCTGCTCCCCCTCGCGCAAAATCACCGCCATAGGTTTATTATCTCTTGCGACTTCTACGCTCACCTCCCCTCGGTTTACAAAAACTCCTGGTGGGATGTCGCCATCCTCCAACTTCTTGAATCTCTCTTCCCGTTCTTCTGCGACAATAAATTCGGTTCCTCGAACCCCTGCCGTGGTCGTAGGCGTCTTAACTTGGTATAGAAAATCTTTTTCCTTTTTTTTCACAATCTTCGAGTACAGCGCACCTGTCTGCAATTCAAGCAAAATACGCCTTTTGTCTTTGTCCTCTGTTATTTCGGTAAAATCAAGCACGCTGCCTGGACTTAGCCGCACAATAGTGTGCGGGCCAATTTGGATATCAGCTTTGCCATCCTCAGATATCACCCGATCATAGCGGTAGAGAAAAGTATTTGGCCTTATGGGGTGAGCCTTTTGATCTCGCTGAAGAACGACCTTGCCTTGCACAAAGGTAACCACCGCCAGGGTATCTGATAGCTCCCCCGACCGTGGATAAACAACAATAGGCAAAAAAAACACGACAAAGGTAATAATTAAGTAGCGCACAGGCACCACCTAACCAAGAATAGACGCCACCTGTCAACTGGTTTCTCTACATTTTAAAAACGCAGGTAATAATTTAGTTCCTCATATAATTTTGAGAAAGCCTCACTATAGCGGAAGAGATCCATATGATGGAAGTCTTTTTGATAAAAATTTACTTCACTGGCTTGATAAAAGCGCACATTACCTTTCGCTTGCTTGCGCCCGTAGAGGTTATATATGGGAAAAATACTCTCGGAGGGGGCGAAATTGTCAATTTTGCCTCCAATAAAAATTGCCCCTGGCACAATATCCCTTAATGCTTCCTCATTTCTTGCTGCCACAATTTGGTCTTTTCTTAAATGCACAAACTCCGCCGGATACAGTGGGAGATTTTTTTCTCCAAAAAGATTTTCGCAAAGAACCGGATTCTCCACACAAAAACGATCATTGGCCCCAGCTGTTTTTTCTGCCACAGAGCCAGGGTAGTTATAATCAAAACCTGTTCCTAAAAAGAAAACCTTATCGACTCTCCTAGCCAAGCGCCCTGCTTTTTCTTCTTGCATGAGGTAATAGAGTACACCGATACCACCCATAGAAATGCCACCTAAAACCCAATTTTCCTGAGCGCTTTTTTTTCGTAGTTCGATTAAAGCGGCTTTGAGGAAATCCTGCCCGTATTGTCTTAGACCTATAGAGGGCTTCTTGCGCACAAGGTAAACAGAAACACCCCTCAAGGTAAAGAAATTAATAAAACTGTCCCTCCCGGCATAGAGAATCTTCTCATCAAAGATTACGGGGCTTGTTATAACCATCTGATAATTCTCCCCTCCTGCATAGGTTCGCGGAAAGTACAATATTTCTCCTTCATGACCCCCTTCTGTCTTATAGGTAAACATCGCCCAGCGTAATTTGTCCTCTAAGAGATTATGCTCCCGAGATGAACACTGGCACAAAAAGAAGGCAAAGGTAAGCGCTATGCTTCCCCTTTTTTTAACTTTAATTGAATTTGTCCAGAAAATGAATAATTTTGGGAAATATTTCCTCATGTGCTTTTTTCCCTACTAGTAGATCCGTATGCCCATAATCTTCGGAAAGCCCCTCTGCTTTTGAGGCAATAAACAAAAACTTATCTTTACTGCCTAAAAGTTCAAATGCATCCCTCACGGTTAGGGGATCTGCCAAATGGTCTCTTCTTGCCGCGATAGCAAGCACAGGAATTGAAATTTTGCGCAGATCTTGACGGTAATTTATTTTCTTGTCAGATGAAACAACCGCCTCATGTAAAACAGCATCTATAAACTGATACACTTCATTTTTAGAAATGTTTGTAACCACCTCAAAAACCAGTATCTCTTTGGTTTCCTTGTCTGTGTTGGGTAGATAGATGAGGACCCGTTCAAAAGGTTTTTGCAGAAAACCAGGACCCCAAAAACCTAGCTTAAATAGAGGACTTACAGGAATAGCCGGCAAGAGCACCATAGCTCCTTGCATACGAAAAAGGAATTGCATGGAACGGTCAAGTGGCGCAATACGCATGGGCGAACCTAAAGTAACCAACGTATGGAGGCGGCGATCTTCGTAAGAACCAGCGCGGCTATAGCCCACCACACCCCCCAGGCTATGCCCTATCCAATTGAGCTTATTAGACTTTGTTTTTTCTAGGACATAGGCGATAGCTGCATCAGCATCATGGCGGATGTATTCATCAATCCCATAGTTATACCTAAACTTGCCAAAAAAATACGAGGGTGAACCCGCATCGGCCCGTCCTCGCAGATCCATAAGCCAAACATCGTAACCGGCTTGGGCAAGGAGATAGGCAAGGCTTTTTTCTTCTTTAATTTTAAAATAATTGCGATTGGCCAAAAGACCATGGCAAAGAAGAACAGGAAATCTTTTTCCAGGACCGGAGCTGGGGAAGTGCTCTAAGGTAAGTTTCCAACCATCACGGGTGATAACCTCATGCCTTTCTCCTCGTAGCTTAAGAGTGGCACAATGACTAAACAACAAAATGAAAAAGACTAACCAATGCGGCATGTTAAAAGTAAAATCCGACGTGAACATTCCAGCCGAGCCCTGATAGATCGTATACAACGGAGCGGGCAAAATGTTGCACATTGTAGCGGGCTTCCACATCCAAGAAAAAGGCACCCCAAAAGTAGAAGGTAACCCCCCCGTGCAGGGATGTACGTGCAAAAACCCCATTTCCCGCAACGGGGTAATCTATGTAAAGAAACCCTCCATCCCCTCCTAGATATATGTCCAAAGCAGAACGAGGTAAGATATGGAGGTCTCCCCCTAGAGTAAAAGGGATATATGTTGTCCCTTGAGGGGAGGCCATAGCATAGCCTGTTTCCCCCCGAATGGCAAAAAAATCCGTAACTAGATATTGAAAGCGACCCAAGAGGAGCCCAAAGTTTCCTGTAGAAGATCTCTCCTCGCCATAACCAAGAGATAATTTCAGCACATGTCGTTGAATTCCGTTATATTCGGCTTCCTGAAATTGGTTATAGCGGACATCTTGGGCGGCAAGCAAACCAACAAACAAGAAAAAGATGACACCAGAAACCCTGGCCAGCATAATCTAACGTTCGTTATAGATGTCGTATTGTCAAATCTTTTCTCATCGTAAGCTGCCATGCTTAAAAAAAATCCTGTATGCTTATTTTTTAATCATATTGCTTATTTTTTTATAATAAAGTTTGATCTTATCTGTGGCACCGGAATTGCATGGAAATGTGGCAAATTTCACCGAAAAAGGAGTCAAAAATGGAAGCAGGATCACCCAAGGAATTGCTTGAGAAAATCAAGTCAGAGAATATCGAGTTTGTGGATGTGCGCTTCACCGATATGCTGGGCACAATGCAGCACTTTACTATGCCTGCCCACCAAATTGGAGAAGAAGCGTTTTCTTATGGGATTGGCTTTGACGGCTCTTCTATTAGGGGTTGGAAGGCCATTAACGAATCAGACATGATCGCACGCCTTGACTACAAGTCGGCCTATATTGACCCCTTTTTCCAACATAAGACCCTGGCTGTCATTGCTGACATCTATGACCCAAAAACAGAAGAGCCTTACAACCGAGATCCCCGGTACATATTAAAAAAGGCTGTTGAGTATATGAAATCTACTGGGATTGCCGACACGGCATATTTTGGCCCAGAGGCTGAGTTTTTTATTTTCAACAATGTGCGCTTCGATCAGACCATGAACAATGGCTTTTACTTTATTGATTCTGACGAAGCTGTTTGGAACATGGGGCGCGATGAACAACCTAACCTAGGTTACAAAATTCGCAAAAAAGAAGGTTATTTCCCACTTCCGCCCTCTGACCAGTTTCAAGATTTACGTTCGGAAATGCTGCATACTTTGGAAAAAATGGGCATTAAGACTGAAAAACACCACCATGAGGTAGCCAATGCCGGCCAGGCAGAAATTAATCTCGTGGTGGATGAAGTCTTACGCATGGCTGACAAAATGCAGCTATACAAATATGTGGTCAAAAATGTAGCGCGTCAGGCCGGATTTACAGCTACCTTTATGCCGAAACCTATCTTTGGTGACAACGGTAGTGGAATGCATACCCACCAGTCTCTTTGGAAAAATGGCCAAAACCTGTTTTATGGCAACAAATATGCCAATCTCTCCGATCTTGCCTTAAATTACATTGCTGGGATATTGAACCATGGACCGGCCCTTTTGGCTTTCACCAATCCCACAACCAATAGCTACAAGAGGCTTGTCCCAGGTTTTGAGGCTCCTGTGAACTTGGTCTACAGTGCGCGCAACCGTTCGGCTTCCATCCGGATTCCCGTTGCTGTGGTAAACACACCAAAAACACGCCGCATTGAATTCCGCACCCCAGATCCTTCTTGCAATGTATACACCGCTTTTGCTGCGATGATTATGGCTGGCCTCGACGGCATCCAAAATAAAATGGATCCTGGCGAACCATGTGACTTCAACCTCTATGAAGCTCCTGATGAGGTCAAGGCCAAAATCCCCGCTGTGCCCGCCAATTTAACTAAAGTACTTGATGCGCTAGAGAGAGACCATGCCTGGCTTACCAAAGGTGGTGTCTTTGATGAAGACTTCTTGCAAGCCTATATTAGCTACAAGCGAGCTGAGGTCGAGCAAATAGTTAACCAGAGACCCCATCCCTACGAGTTTGTCCTCTACTACGACTGCTAGGATGCCCCTGCCGCGCTGCGGCAGGGCTCTCTTGTTTCTTATTATACATTGCTAAGAGAAGGTTTGCGCACAATATAAGAATAGCTCCTAGATGAGAGATCCAAGGCAAATCCCGATGCTCCAAGATAAGCCCAAAGATAAAGGCTATAACAATCCTAGTTGAAGAAAGCACCGAGCCCTGCACAGAGGAGACGTAGCGAAAGCCATAGGTGAGTAAAAGCTGACCTAGAAAACCCAAGAAACCAGACCAAAATAAATAAGGTAAAAGTACGTGCTCAAAAATCTGTTGGCGAAAGCCAAGAAAAACGAGTACTACGAGCGAAAACAAAAAACCAAAGCGAAATTGTGTGCGTATAATTTGGTAGGTAGAATCACTTTGACGTATGTCCCGAAGAGAAAGTACCGCAATACCAGCCGTGAGGCCAGAAATAAGCCCAATAAAATCCTTCGCTGAGAAATAAAGGACTCTCCCTTCCCCAATAACAAAAAAACTACCGCTTATAGTTAACAAAACCGCAAGTAAATGACGAAGAGCTATTTTCTCCTTTACATAGAGGGGGGCCAAGAGAGCAACAAAGGCAGGGTAGGTCATGTTTAGGATATTACCCTTTGTAACACCCGAAACCTCCACCCCCCAGAGAAAAAAATAAACAGCTATGGTGTTCCAAAAACTACGTACATAAAGCCCTTTTTTGTTTTGAATGGGCGGCAAATCATGACGTTGAAAAAGTACAAATAGTTCAAAGACAAGAAAACCAACGAGAAATCTCCAAAAGACAAAAACAAAGGCCGAGATAGGGTATTTTTTTTGGCCTAAGTAAACAAAATATGTGGAAAAATAAAAAGCAAAGGCAGAAAACAAAATGGCAAGCGACCCCAGGGAGGCCACGTCTAGTTCTCAAGGAAAAGTTCCTTCCTCTTCTCCCAAAGCCTCTGGGCTTTCTTACGCGCCAGTGCGTTGGCAAGCCCTTGGGGAGGAAAGAGATCTTCGGGTGCTTCTAAAATATTCTTCAGGTTATCCTCAAAACAGCCTTTTTCTTGGGCAAAGACACAATAAGTTGCGGCGTAGTAATACTGAGTCATAAGAAATTTTCCCCTAGCATATTGAAGAGCTTTTTGAAAGGCTCTTTGCGACCTTTCTAGATCACCTCCTAAGGTCTCACCTCGCGACCCATAGTAAATCCCCTCAAAAAGATAGGCTCCCCCATAAAAGTAACTCTCCTCAAGTTCTTTAACCCGGGCCATGAGAAGCTCGACCTTCGGCAATTGCATGAGGTTCCTGAGGTCATCGCGACTTAGGTTAATTTCACTTCCCCAACTAAAGGCATACCAAAAGAGGTAGGGTACATCCTGAGCTTTCGTTTTTGTTAGGGCAAGGCGTAGCTCCTCAAGAGGCATTTCCTCAAGTTTACCCAGCCTTTTCTCGAGGGTGGTTTCTAAAAATTGCCTTGCCCGGCGGTAAAATTTTCTTGCTCTTTCTCGCTCGCTTTTACCTTCTTCACCGCGGAATTCCTGCTCCTCGGCTAGATCCTCCACAAAAGCCAGGGCATAGCCCGCATAGCCCTGTGCTAGAAAAAGCCTTAACCTCTCGTTGTCGGGATCTTGCATAAGAAGCGCCTCAAGTAGCTTCAAATTCCCAGAAAGAGCTGATTCGGCAAGCCTTAGATCGCTTTCCCCTTCAAAACTCTGGCGGCTTTCTTCCATGGCAAGAACCACCTCCCTTATAGCAAGCTTGCGCAGGGAGCAGGACGGCATAAGCAAAGTTATCATTACAAGTAAAAACAGTTGGCGCATCTCAGTAGGTCTCCGATTCAAGACGGCTCTGGCAACTCTTCAACAGCTCCTCTCCATCCACACCTTTTTGAGCCGCAATGGCCTTTATGGCATAATCAAAGCCACTTTCCATTCCTTTAAGACCACACATATAAAAAAGGGTACGGGGGTTTTGCAAAAGAGGAAACAACTCATCTGCTTTTTCTGCCATAACATGGTGGATGTATTTTCGACTACCATCAGGGTTTTTTTGTTGGCGAGATAGAGCAGTGTAATAATGAAAGTTCTCTTTTTGATAGGAGCGAAATTCACTGTCGTAGAGCAATTCATCTTCGTATCTTACCCCCATAAAGAGAAAGACGGGTTCTCTAAAGTCTTTCACAACGCGAAAGAGTCTTTGCAGAAAAGCTCGAAAGGGGGCTATGCCTGTACCCGTTGCCATAAAGACATATGGCCGATGGATATCCTCATCTACCGGCAAAAGAAATTTACGCCCAGCAGGCCCTGTTAAGGACACCACATCCCCTTCTTTTAAGTCACAGAGATAATTGGAACAGACCCCCCGCACAACTTCCCCTTTGTCATTTTGGTAAACAACTCTTTTTACCGTAAGAGAAAGTTTCTCAGCTCCCGGTGTGCGGCTTCCCAAAGAGGCAATGGAGTAAAGCCTTACCGCATGTGGGTTTCCCTTTTCGTTAACACCTGGGGGTATGACCCCTACCGATTGACCTTCTCGGTAATTCATGGCATCAGCATCGAGGACTATATGGCATACTTCTGTGTCTTCTTTTTTTACAAGTGGCTTATTTAAAATGACCCGGGCTAATAGGGGATTTGCTTTGCGGTAGGTATTGACCTCTACTTCGGGTAAGACTACACCTTCCATAGTGGCGCAAGCTCAGCTGCCAACAGGCCATCAAGCACCTTTTCCCTTGCTTGACCTGCTTTTTCGGTTTTTTAGCCTGCCTTAATGAAATATCAAATATATCCTTTATGGCAATTCATGCGAGAACACTACACTTTTGAAGAAGCCTTTTCTCTCTTTGGCCCCTTTACAGGAGCCAACATCCGCTGCCGCCGGATAGACCCGTACACTATTGAGTCTTACATGGACCTGGTACCAGCCAACACTAACTATGTTGGAACCCACTTTGGGGGATCTCTCTATGCCATGTGCGATCCTTTCTTTATGTTTTTACTTATGGAGCACCTTGGCCCAGACTATATCGTCTGGGATCAACGTGCCTCTATAGATTTCCTAAAGCCCGCCCGCGCAAGAGTAAAGGCTACCTTTCATATACCTCCCCAAAGAATTGCTGACATCCAGCAAAACCTCACAAAAAAACGAAAATCCCATGAGGTCTTCTCATGCGACATCATAGAAGAAAGCAACGGCAGAATTGTGGCTCATGTCGAAAAGGTACTTTATGTACGCCGGCGTGCAAGAAGCGAAGACAGTTGACCTAGAAGGAGCTCTCGTAAATTAAGGCTAGATACATGCGCATCTTAAAAGCCCTGGTTGCTTTTTTTACCGACCATGGATATTGGGCTGTCTTTACAGTGCTTTTGGCCTGTGGTTTTGGCCTACCTATTCCTGAAGATATATCTCTTGTCTCGGGAGGTGTTATTGCTGGTCTTTATCCAGAAAAAAACAATGTGCATATCATGTTTGGGGTTGGTATGGCAGGTGTTATGCTTGGCGACAGCATTGTCTTTCTTTTAGGATGGTTTTTCCATGAACGCATTTTAAAATTTAAACCCATTGCGGCAGTAGTCACTCCCGAGCGCTATCGCAAGGTCCAGATCTATTTTGCCCGTTTTGGCCGCTGGGTTGTTTTTATGGGGCGCTTTATGCCTGGACTACGTATGCCTATTTTTTTAAGTGCAGGCATAAGCCGTAGGGTTAGCTTTTTCTTATTTTTTTTTACAGATTTCTTTGCTGCCCTTATTAGCGTTCCTGTTTGGGTTTATTTAGGCTACTATATGGCCCATAATTTTGATGAGCTTATGAAAATCTTACACCGAAGCCAGCTCATGATCTTTACCGTTATTTTGCTGACTGGCCTCATGATTTTTTTGTTTGTCTTTGTTAAGAAAAGAATAAAGCGTAAGCTTAACTTAGAAGAAATCTAAGCCATAATGGGTATGGTATTACCGGTTGCAGGGGCTGAAAGAGGGGATAGCCAAAACAAGATATGCCGGGCAATGTCTTGCGCACGAAAATTTGGCTTAAAGTCGGGGTAGACACGCCGCAGCATTTCGGTATCAACCGCCCCTGGGCATAGGATATTGCAACGTATACCAAGATCCCTCCCCTCTGCTGCAATTACCTCGCCAAGACCAGTAAGAGCCATCTTGCTTGCGGTATAGGCAGACGCTCCCGCAAATTTTTCAACAAAACTCATGCCGGCAAGGCTTGAGACAAGCACAATGCTGCCCCTGGCTTGGGCAAGAGCCTGCCAGGCTGCTTGAACAAAGATAAAGGCATGGTTGAGATTTACTTGGAGATGGCTTTGCCACAGAGATAGAGATAACTCCTGAACAAGCTTTCTCTCAAAATAAGCCGCATTGATGACAAGTCCATCGAGATTTGAGGGTAAGGTAGGCAAGATCTTTTCGATAGATTCCAAAGAAGAAAAATCGCAAGGATAAAACACCATCCCCCCATGCGAGCTCAGCTCTTGAAGCTTGCCCATGGTGCGGGAATAGCAAAACACCCTTGCGCCTTCCTCTAAAAGAAGCTTCGCTGTCGCAAAGCCAATACCTCTTGAGGCCCCCGTTATGACAATGTTTTTGTCCTTGAGCTGCCCATTCATGATTTTCTCTTTCCCCATTTTTCTATAAGGGCGAGAAAAGATTCGTTTTGCAAAAAAGCACTATTCCATAAAGCCACATGGCGCAGGGAGCTGTTCACCACATAGTTTCGTCTCTCGTTTAAAACAGCCTTGATGCCTTTTAATACTAGAGGATCTTTCTTAGCCATTTCAAGGCCTAACTTGCGAGCCTCCTGCCACATACTTTCTTTATCTTCAAAAACACGGTTTACGAGTCCCATTTGTAATGCCTCCTCACTGGAAATATCTCTTCCGGTAAAGGCGAGCTCGCGGGTGCGCGCCTCACCAATAATATAGGGAAGAAGTTGGAGTGAACCCATATCCGCAACAATATGGAGTTCGCTTTCTTTTAAAGAAAAAATAGCATCCCGGCTGCAGAGACGTATATCACAAGCTGCTATGAGATCAAGCCCCCCACCAATACAATGGCGGTGAACACAGGCCAAGACTGGCTTTTCGAGTCCCAAAAGGCTTTTTATCCCTTTTTGGAGTTTTTCAATGAGCTCTAGAATTTGCTGCCGATGCGCGGCACTTTCCCCGAAGAAAAGCTCCGAAAATTTCAGAGCAAATTCCGAGATATCTAAACCCATAGAAAAGCTGCTACCTTTCGCGGCAAGACAGACCACCTTGACACACTTGTCTAGAGCTATCTCTTCGACAAGCAGGGGGAGTTCTTCCCAAAAGCTAAGATTTAAAAAATTTCTTTTCTCGGGGCGGTTAAGCCAGACCCACAGCAGGCCATCCTCTCTCTCCAAAGCAAAAAAGGTATAGGTCACGCCAAAGAACCCAGCATCTCTTGTCTCTTGTCAAGGCTTTTAAAAAACAAAAAATGGATAATTAGCCTGCCCTCCATGCCGAAAATAAAGCAGAAAATGATCCTCTTTTGGCGCAGGATATCCCTCTACCCCATGTTTTTTTTCTTAGCTAGGGGCTACCTATGGGGCCAATACATCGCTCCCCCTGAGATACCATCTCTCGAAGAACGTAATCTCACGACGACTACCGTGCCAGTTGTGGAAATTGTGCGTGGCCTACGTGCCCAAATTTCAAGCCAAGATCCTAATACCGTTATCCTGACATGGCAGCCGGCTGTTTTGCGCGATGACTATGTCGTGGCTCGTTCCAGCATACCCATTAATAGCCTGGAAGTGCTCCTCGCCGCACGCTCGATTGCCGTTTTACCACCAGGGGTTGCTACCTATCTTGACCAAGCGCTTGAGCCTGGCAGCTACTTTTATGCCGTTGTGGCGCGTAGCCAAATAAGACAAAAGAATGTTGTACTGCAACTTAATGAAAACTACACTGGCATACCTATCGTTATTACCCAAAGACCAGAGGAAAGCCGCAAAGATATTCCCCCTCCTCAGGTTTCGTTAATATTAGCCCAAAAGGAAGAGGAAGGGATCCGCATCACATGGAAAGGGGTGGCCACCCCTGGAGTAAGTTATGTTCTCTATCGTTCGACCATCGCCCCTTCATCACCTGAAATACTCAGAAGCCTGAGCCCCCTTGTCATCTTGGGGCAGGGACAGCAAAGTTATCTTGACCGAGACCTACCTGGTCCTGGAAACTATTACTACGCTGTGGTAACACGTTCCCCTACAGGTGCCGAAGATTTACAGCTTGTACCTGACCAATCGTATACCCGCTACGGGGTAGAATGGGGCTCTTTCGAGCTACCCGCAGTGAAAGACCTGCGTGCTCGCTATGACCCAAAACAAAACCAGGTCCAGCTTACTTGGCAGGATGTCAGCGAGGATCCCCGAAACCTTTATTTTTATGAGGTTTACCGTTTTCAAGACCCTATGTTAGTAAGCCAAATCGAAAAAGCGCCTCGCCTGGCACGAATCCCGCAAGGGATAGGATCATACCTTGACAAAGAGCCATTACCGGGAGCCTACTACTATGCCGTAGTCACCCGCGTTGCGGGCAAACAAGACCACAGTAAGCTAAAGCTTGGGGAAAATCTCATTTTATTTGATAAGGTTAATCTAAGAGACGAGGAGCGTCCTAGAGAGGTCCTAAAAAAAGAAGAGGCAGCGCCCAAGTATTTTGAAAATTTCACCGCACAAAGCGAAAAACATGCTGTCTTCCTAAGCTGGAAGGCCAAAAACCTCCCTCCCAAAAGGCAGATTTTTCTCTACAGGCTTTTTAAAGAGCCGAAATCTCTGGCAGACCTTGCCCAGGGAGAGCTCATCGCCCGCCTAGGTGGCGAGCTTGAAATGTACGAAGACCTTCCGCCCTCACGGGGTATTTATTACTATGCTATCTTTGGCCAATCAGAAAATGGGGGGCTCTTGCCCGATACTTTAGAGGCAAGACATAATCTCGTTGGTCCTATTTATTTTGAAAAATTAGAACGCACTCAAAAAGAGCCTGTCGTAGAAATCCCCACGGAAGAAAAAGAGGAATCGGCTACTCTCGAACCAAAAGCAGAGCCAAAAGATGTAAAAAAACAACCATCACCACGGTCTCTACAGGATATCGAAACTGTGGTGCGCAAGTATTACCAGAAAGGTCAGTACGAGAGAACTATCGAGGAACTAGAGCCCTTCACAAAAAACGCTGACCCTCAAAGCGCTGCGAGAGCTTTATTTTACACAGGACTCTGCTATTTTAAATTAGGCAACTACCGTCGTGCTATTGATTTTTTTATCCATCCTAAGGTTCAAAAAACCTACGGTAAACAAGCTAAATTTTGGTATGAACAATCCCTTGAAAAACTACAGTGAGGATTCTATGAAAAAAACGCTACTTTTTCTTGGCATATTTTTTCTCATTGCGGCTGTGGGGGTTTTTTTTGCCACCCTGCTTTTTTATTTGCCTGAAAAAAAGGCAGAGGCTCTTTTGCGCAAGGGGAAGCTTTACTTAGAACAAGAATCCCAAGAAGCTCTGCGCCAAGCTATTGAGCAATTCACCACTGTTTTGTCGGAATATCCAAACTCTCGCTCCGCAACAGATGCCCAATATTTTTTAGCACAAACTTACGAGAAATTAAACTTAAAAGATATTGCCTTTGGCAAGTATAAAAAACTTCTTGAACAAAAACTCTCAGGTGAATTAGAAGAAGAAGTAAAGTTTAAATTAGCGAAATTACAGATATTGCGCTCTTATACTGAGGAAGGGAAGACAGCTCTACTTTTACTCTTAAATAACACAAAAAATCCTAAACTACGCTCCGAAATTTACACGGAAATCGGTAAAATCTATGCCCGCGAGGGCAAACAAGCTGAGGCACAACGAAATTACCAAATTGCCCTTAGTGAGTACGCCGAAAACCGGGAGGCAAGACTTTTGCTTGCTAAGACATTAAAAGAACAGAAAAAAGATAGCCAAGCTTTTGGTGTCTACGAAGAATACCTAACCTTTCAAGCACCTCTTGAGGGCGATCGGCAGCAAGTGGCCCAAAGCTACCGTAAAGAAATCTTAGACAGTGCTTTAAAACAACTGCAGCAACAAAACTTCACCGAAGCTATAAAAAACCTACAGTTTGTAAGCGAACGCTTTCCTAATACCGACGAAGCAGAAGATGCCCTTTATTTTTTGGGAAATGCTTACCTTAAGCAAAAAAACTATGTAGCGGCACTAAAAGCTTTCAACGATGCCGTTAGCAACAAACCACGGCACCGAGATGAAGCCTCTTATATAAAAAAAGGAGAGACTTATTATTACCGGAAAGACTATAAAAAGGCAGCAGCCATGTTCCAATACGTGCAGAAAAACTATCCTAAAAGCAAGTACTATCAAATAGCCAAGGATTGGGAAGAAGAGGCCTTGCGCTCCATGCATGAAGAATTATCCCATGGCGAAGCCGAAGAAGATGAGATCTCGCAAGAAAAGTCCCAAGATAGCCAAGAAAGCAAAGAAGTTTTATCTCAAAAAACGCAAACCCCGCCGAGGCTTGTAGAACAAAACAACTACCAAGAAATCCCCCGTCTTGAGGATAGTGAGGTTGTTCCTTAATTATGGCTTCTTCAAGACAGGTTTATGCGAAACAATGGCTATATTATGGCTATTGGCAAAGGACACCATTTCTTCTAAACCAATAACAAAAACACTGTGGCTTTCCACCGCAAGAATATGGCAGCTAGACTCAGCCATTTTTTGCAGGGTATGCAGACCAACTGTCGGGATATCAAACCGTGGGTCCTGAGAATGTCTCTCGGCCTTGCAGACAACGGCACCTTTGCCATGGCTTAAAGCCCCTCCCCTTAAAATACACGCATCGGTACCCTCTAGGGCCTCCACAGCAAGCACTGTTTTGCGGCGCACTACTACAGTTTGACCAATATCAAGCTCACCCATCTTGCGAGCATAGAAAAGGCCATAGCGTATATCTTCCCAGTCTTGGTTGGTAAGTTTTCGTTTCGTATAAACGCCCTCCCTTAATAAGAGGCTTTGCAAAAAAGTATATTGAGGTAGGACCTTAATCTTGCGTCGATTTAACTCTCTTAAGAGTAAGTCAAAGAATTCTTGGTCGCTAAAGCCTGACATTTTGGCCAAAAAGGTCAGGGCTTTGAGGTCATATTTCATCCCAGAAAAGAGGCGCTCTTTGTGTATCTTACCTAAAAAAATAACATCACTTACCCGGTATTTCTTAAAGGCAGAAAAGAGCTCGCCTAGTCTACCTAAACGGACCACCACACATTGTTCCGGGAATTCTTGCCTATACTTGTCGGCAAGCTCCTGCGTTTCTTCTTGATAGAGAAAGATTTTCAAGGGGATATTCTTACGTTGTGCTTCGCGGGCACAAAGTAAAGGCAAAAGCCCTCCCCCAGCGACAATACCTAGGACCATGCCGCCAAAGTCAAAAAGCTCCCATTAAGTTCAAGATGATTTTGAACCATAGCGAGCCAAATCTTCTAGGCGAAAATCATCGAGGATTTTTTGGCATTCAAGAGATAGCTCCAGAAGGGCCTGAGCTAGAGGCATTTTCGGTGGGAGATCGAACTCTTGCCCCTTAATAGCAGAGGGAAGAGATTTTTCTAAAAGCTGCAAGAAATCCCGCAGTTGGTAAAGAGCGACCGCCACAGTCTGCATGAGCTGACGCTCTGTTTTTTCAATGAGCCGGTAATTTTGGGTAGTGAGGATTTCCACATAATGGCGCAAATGGCCCGCCGGTTTTCTACCCTCAGGTAAGTAAAACCATTCGAGATCATGCAGGTAACGCTCGAAATCATAATAGCGGCTGTGACCTCGACCATAGGCGAGGATGACTTTTTGCAACCTGGGAAAAAGGCGGGTAGTGGCACCCGTGAGATAGCGCATTTCAAAAGAAATCCGCGGATCAAAGAAATTGTCAGGGTAGGAGCGGATTCTTTCTTCATTTGCCGCCATAATCTCCTCTACCCTGCGGTTTATTTCTTCTTTACGACGTTTATCTTCTAGGATCTCTTCCGCCTTGGCCTTAAGTTTTCGGTAAAACTCAATTTCTTGGCGCACAAACACATCTAGGGGGATTTTGTTTTTTTTCATAAAAAGAATGCGCTCTTCGAGATCTTGCAAGTTAAAAAATCTTTCTCCATATTTTTCCATCGCCTCACGAAATTTTTGCCGCAACGTGGCCAAAACTTCTTCATCTTGCATGGCATAGCTCAAAGTAAGTGGGCATTGTGGTCAAGCTTTCTTTAAAAGGCTCTTCGGGGTTTGGGTGAATTTGCCGAAAAGGATAAAGCAGTGGTTCTTCTTTTCTTCCTTTCTTTTCTTAGTTTCGTAAGCCAGGGGGGAGAGGAAATCCGCCTGTTGCCAAAATTAGACTACCGACACAGCGAACTTCAGCTTTTGCGTCAAGAAATAACGCAAAATTTACAGAGCTTTCGGCGGGAAAAGAAAATCAAGCTACGCTGGTGGCGCTACCGGCTCGGCAAGAAAGACCACTTTTTTCAAGTCATGGCCAAAACCATGCAAAACCATGACACCCTTTCATCTGTGAATCGCCTGGCCAGTCTCTACGACTTACAAGAGGGGGATGAATGGCTCATACCCAACATGCGTGGACTTGCTCTTTATGGAAATCGCCAGGAACTTGCCCAAAGATATGGTCTTTCTCCTGAGCTTATTTTTCCCGTTCCGGGCAAGAAGGATCTTTATTTTGTGCCAGGAGCTTTTTTTGACAAAACCCATAAGCCTTATTTTCAATTAGCGACATTCTTGCGGCCCGTGGCGGGTGTTGTAAGCTCTCCTTTTGGCTATCGACGAGATCCTTTTGACGCGCGCCAGCGCTTTCACAAGGGAATTGACCTTTCCTGTCAGCTAGGTAGCCCTGTTGTCGCCAGTGAATCAGGAGAGGTGATCTTTGCCGGCTGGAAGTCAGGTTATGGGCTAACCGTCATCTTGCGCCATGCGTTTGACTACGAAACCCTCTATGCCCACTTAAAGGAAACTAAGGTGAGAAAAGGTGAGAAAGTAAGAAAAGGTGAGACAATAGCTCTATGCGGTTCAAGCGGCCGTTCAAGCGGGCCCCACCTACACTTTGAGGTACGCCGACGTGGGGCCCACCAAAGACCCCAACTTCACCTCTAGCCTGTCTGTGTCGTTGTGGTCTTCGT
>JANWWS010000015.1 GCA_025055765.1 Leptospiraceae bacterium
AGCTAAGTCGGCACCTGCGTAATGGCATGACCTTAGAAAAAATCATCGCAGTGGTTGAATGGTACGAAGACTATTACAACAACCGAAGGCCACACACAGAACTCAATGGCTTGACACCGCATGAAAAATTTTATGGCAAAGCCCCCGCAAAGCAGGTTGCTTGAGTGTCACCTATCTCCCCGGGTTGTACAATTCCATCACGCACCGGTGACTTGCGTAGAATAATTACTGAAAAACATACAACGCTCTTCCAACTCCAGGGTCTCTGCGTCAGGAACAATCCGCTCCTCAGCCAAACTTAGCATTACAAAATCCGATGTGATACCGACCACTGCAAAGAAAAAGAAAATGCTAAATTTTTTAGTTTTTTAGAAAAATTTTTTCTGGAATGGGTTTCTGGGGTTTTACATAAAACGATAGCTTAGTGGGTCTCAGTTTTCAATACCTTTGCTTTGGCACTTGCTTGCAGGAGGGGTTTTGGGGCTTTCCCATAGAACCATAGCTTGTGTGTTTAGATTTATCCCGCTTCTGATATTTACAATGCACTATTGGCTACCTGCTTTTTGCCAAAACGCAAAAAAATTCCCAAAACGTGAAAAAAAATCGCGTTTTTTTGGTATTTAATATATAGAGGGGCTTCCCTCCAGAAATTCGTGTGGAATTGGAAATGAAAAAACACTGCTGGTATTTTTTGCCAATGTTTTGGCTCCTAAGAATGGCTTTGCCAATGCCGATTGTGGCGGCTACGGCCCGGCTCAGCCAGGAAACCGGAAATGCTGACGGCAAAATGCCAAATTCGGGCAGCGCATTGGAGCTCTGGGCCAAAGACAAGGAAACACTATTCCATGCCTATGCACGCCGTGACGCGCTGGCTAATGGCATAGCACACCTGCATGCGCAGGCATGGGCGTATGCGGGATTTTCTTCCGGCAGCCACCTTTTAGCCTGGGGCTTGGGCAGCCATTTCTGGCAGAGGGCACAAAGTGGAAAAAGTGAACAAGGCAGCTTTTCTCCCGCGGTAGGATTTTTTTGGCAGCACCCACAGTTCGAACTGATGCTGGCGGGCTCGCAGCA
>JANWWS010000022.1 GCA_025055765.1 Leptospiraceae bacterium
TTTCTTCTGCTCTTCGGAGCAGAAGTGGATTGAAACTTAAGTCGTCTGGTTTATCCGCCAAATTCGTCCGGTTTCTTCTGCTCTTCGGAGCAGAAGTGGATTGAAACTGCTCATTTTTTTTCGCTTTTTTGCCGTATTATGTGGTTTCTTCTGCTCTTCGGAGCAGAAGTGGATTGAAACAAAAAAAGTCAAAAAAAGTGAAAAAAAAGTTGACGTTTCTTCTGCTCTTCGGAGCAGAAGTGGATTGAAACGTTGTCAAGGTTGCGCATTGTTTGCCTCCTTTTTGTTTCTTCTGCTCTTCGGAGCAGAAGTGGATTGAAACCATTTACCCCAGTCAATGACTGGGGTTTTTTGTTTGTTTCTTCTGCTCTTCGGAGCAGAAGTGGATTGAAACCCTGCGGGAAGGAGAGAGCAAAGCTATGGTCCTTGTGCTATGATTTGAATATTTTAAGATTCTTATAGAAAACATTCTCACATGTATAATACATACTACTAATAGATAGGAACCAGGTAGCGCTAAACCGTCCACCCGAAGATTACAGCTCAGAGTATGTCTGATCTCTAGCTACTTGAATGAGTAATTTCATGTATCTATTTATGCCTCCAGGTATTGCGATCCAAAATAGTTTTCCAAATTATCTAGCTTTGGTTAGGTCATTCCCCTCGCTTGACAGCATGTCTTTCAACACCAAAAAAACCTATGTCCCAGAAAAATCCCTTTGCGCATACCATATACCTGCCCGAGACAAAATTCCCAATGAAAGCAGAACTAGCGAGAAGGGAATTGCAGATCTTAGATTATTGGCGCAAAGAGAAAATTTACAGAAAACTTCAGGAGATACGCAAGCTTTCTCCGCTTTTTGTACTCCACGACGGGCCACCCTATGCAAACGGTAATTTTCATGTTGGCCATGCCTTAAACAAGATTTTGAAAGACATCATCAATAAATTTAAGCTGCTTCAGGGTTATCGAGTACCTTTTATTCCAGGATGGGATTGCCATGGGCTGCCCATTGAGCTTGCTGTCCTAAAAAAAATGTCGGGCGAAAAAAATGACGCCCCAAAGGATCCCCAGGCCATCCGTCGAGCGTGTCGTGAATACGCTACTTACTACATCCGCCAACAAGCTCAAGACCAAAGCCGCTTTGGTGTACTTTGGGACGACGAGGAGGCTCTTGCACTTACGCTAGAGAATCAAAAAGATTTTTCTTCTTTTTACTATACCATGAGTCCTGGATATGAAGCCGCTATTTTAAAGGCTTTTGCTGATCTCTACCACAAAGGCTACATTTACAAAGGTAAAAGACCGGTTCTTTGGTGCCCCGTTACGGCCACCGCCCACGCGGAAGCTGAGGTGGAATACCAAGAGAAGATCTCTCCCTCGATATATGTTCTGTTTCCTGAAAACAGTAAAGATAATCGCTATGTAGTCATTTGGACCACCACTCCTTGGACATTGCCAGCTAACCTAGCCGTGGCCTTTCATCCTGAATATGTTTATGCTGAGTATGAGACCCCGAGAGGAAATTTCATTATAGCTCAGGGATTAGAGGAAATTTTCTTTAAAGACGTTGAGCTAAGCTACTCGGCAAAAAGGCTAATGCCGCAAAAAGAAATCGAAAACTTAAAGGTTATGCATCCTTTCTATAACCGCAAAAGCCTTGTGGTTTTTTCAGAGCATGTTACCCTCGAGCAGGGCACAGGGATTGTGCACACCGCTCCGGGCCATGGTTATGAAGATTATTTAGTGGGGGAACGCTATGGTCTTGAGCCTTATTGCCCGGTAGACGAACACGGTTTCTTTACTGACGATGTGGAATACTTCGCTAAGATGAACATTTATGAGGCTAATACAAAAATTGTGGAGCTTTTAAAACAGAAGGGACTACTCTTAAAAGAGGCCATAATTAAACATCAATATCCTCACTCTTGGCGCTCGCACGCACCTCTTATCTTTAGGGCAACAGAGCAGTGGTTTTTTCGTCTGGAACCTCTAAGAGATCTCGCTATAAAGAAAGCCCAAGAGACTAAGTGGATCCCTCCATGGGGTGAGAATCGGTTTGTGTCAACGATTAAGAACCGGCCTGATTGGTGCCTTTCTCGCCAGCGTTATTGGGGAGTACCTATTCCAGCATTTCAATGTGAATCTTGCGGTAAAACAATCCTTACTAAAGATATCCTGGATAACATTATATCCCTTGTCGAGAGGCACGGGCTTGAGGTTTGGTTCGAGAAAAAAGCAGATGAGCTCTTACCTGCCCAAACCAGCTGCCCCTATTGTGGTGCGCGCAGTTTTCGCAAAGAAGAAGATATACTGGATGTATGGTTTGACAGTGGGGTGAGCTGGTACGCGGTACTCCAGAAACATCCACAGCTATCTTACCCTGCCAATCTTTATCTAGAGGGTTCGGACCAACATCGTGGCTGGTTTCAGGCATCGCTTTGGCCTGCTCTTGCCCTTAATGGCGAGTCCTGCTACAAAGAGGTCTTAACTCATGGCTATGTGTTAGATGAAAAGGGAAGGGCCATGAGTAAAAGTTTGGGTAATGTGGTCTCGCCTAGAGAGGATGTCATTGACAAATTAGGGGCGGATGTATTGAGGCTTTGGGTTGCCTCGGAAGACTATCGAGGGGACTGTCGGCTAGGCGCAGAAATTTTAAGTCAAATTGCCGAGAGCTACCGCAAAATCCGCAATACTTTCCGCTATATGCTCTCTAATTTAAGGGATAACCCTCTTTCCTATGCAGGACAAGAAAAGAAAATATACCAAGACATAGACCTCTGGGTGCTGCATGAGCTCTCTCTTTTGGAAAAGGAGCTTAGAGAATATTACCAAAATTATGAATTCCACTTAGTATACCATCGGCTCATGCGTTTTTGTACCAATACCCTGTCTATGCAATACTTTGATATAATTAGGGACCGACTCTATTGTGAGGGAAATCCAGAAAAAAACCTAAGTTCACCTTCCCGGGAAAGCGCCCTTGCGACTCTTGCTCAAATTTTTCTTGCTTTAAATGTAATGGTAGCCCCCATTTTAAGTTTCACAGCAGAAGAAATGGCTCAGCTCTATCAAGCCCCCCGTAGTATTTTTGAACAAAATTGGCCTGATATGTCTAGTTGGTATAACCCTGATTTAGGAGAAAAATTTAAAAAGATTTTTGCATTCAAAGATGAGGTGAACCGCCAACTCGAAGAAATGCGCAAAAAAGGAGAAATTGGCTCAAGCCTTGAGTGTGAAGTCAGGATTAGTCCTAATCTTCTTGGTGACATAAGTGTAGAAGATCTTGCGCTTTACTTTGTTGTCTCTCGTGTAAAAAGAGATAGTAGCATAACCCATTTTGTGGTTGAGAAAAGCCAGGAAAAAAAGTGCCCCCGCTGTTGGCAATACCAACCACTAAGTGAAAAGGGGCTTTGTTTTCGCTGCGATCATTATGTTTATGGAGTTACGGTTTAGCTATCCAGCGACCGTCATCTAACTGAATCATTTCCCCCTTTAGCGCGGCCTCTTGGTAAGAAGCTTTTTGGCTCACTAAAATTTCCTCTTCTTTTGCTTTAAAATTAGGATTTGCCTTTTTTTGGTTTTCAATGTAGGCGCGCGCTAAAAGTAATCTTGCTCTGTTGATTTGTTCTACTGTTTCGACCAGAGTGCGATAGGGGAGTCCCTTGTCTAAATCATCTTTTAGCTTTTCGTCATACTTTTGTCGGATATTCTCAGGCACGGTATAGTTTTTTTCAAGTAACAAGTTGCTTACAAGTCCCCGGTTATTTTCACCCACAACACGGTCTTTTTTGAGTTCCTTTAGCTTTTTTTCAAAAGTGTCGAGTATGAGAAAAGCTTCATAAGCATAGCCCCCTTCTACAAACTGAGTGGCGCTTTCATTTTCATCTCGGTAATCAAGCTTTACTCGACTTGCTGTGCGAGCAGAAGCTACAAGCCAAACATCCTTCTCAAGCTCGGCAGATTCGCCAATGATTTGCCGCTCTGCAGCCGTTTTACTACCTGTGAGAGTAACGGGTGGTATAACAATGGAGCAGCAACCACTTAAAAAAAAAGCCAGCAAACAGGTGTTCAAAAAGCGCACCATGCTGGCCCATTGTTAAACATAGCTTTTGTCTGTAAATTTTTTTACATGGCGTAAATCTCTGCCTTGCGAATGTCCTTGAGAGGAATACGGCGCACCTCCCCATTAGATAAAAACTGGACTATTTCATCGCCCTCTATCTTTCTTTGGGGGGAAATAGTGACAATTTCACCATTTTTTAGGGTAAGCTCGATTTCAAGGCCAGAGTGTTTTACATAACGAGATAAAATCAATTTGAAACGCTCTTTGCTAGGAGCAATTTGTTCGTGCTTCATAACACCTCCAGGGAATGCCCCTCCTGCGCTTTTCTTCCCTCCCTGGAAGCTAATTGTATTTTCGGCAGAATGTAATATAGCTTAAAAATTTTTATGGAAATCCTGGCGTAGCAATAGTACCTGGTAGTGAATCAGAGTCTGAGCGAAAGGGAGTATCTATTCGAGAGGATTTTTGAGCGTAGTTTGCCTGAGTGCTCGAGGTGGTTTGGTAGCTGCCGCAAGAAGTGGGCACAATGTCGGGGTTAGCCAAAGACATCGACCGCTTGGGGGAGAGATTGGAACCTTGGCTTCCCCAAGCAGGGGAGGTGCAATTTAAAGAATGGATAACACTGCCATCCGGCCTTAATATGGCGATTTCTTTTCCTAGATTGGATATTGCGATCTCAGGGATAACGAGATTTGCGGTTTTAAATGCCTTCCCTACTTTGCGGTGGATGGCAAAGGCTTTTTTTGCAGGCAGTACCGTGCAATCGGGGAGGGTGATCTCTTTTGTTCCTGAGGCCATTCCTCGAATACGAAAATTTGAGACAATTAGGTCTTGATCGGTTCGGTTATAAAGTTCAAAAAATTCATCTTGGCTGTCATCAATTCCATTTATATCCTCACTACCAGCCCACAAAATTTCACTAAAGACTATGTCATCTTGTTGTACCTGGCTTGCTTCACAGCCCGGTTTGTACCAATTTTCAAAGGGGGGTATATCATAGACACTACCGGGCGCATCGTAGGGCCCTTCGGCTAAAAGTTTAATGCGAATAGGGATGCGAGGGGAGATTAGGTCTGGTAAGACCGGGCGACGGAAAACACTGCTTCCCGCGTAAAAGCGTTTTTCCGCAAGGTCATGCTCCAAAATCCCTTCATAATGTACGGCAAGGTAAACATAAAAGCGCATACCGTCTTGTACCGGGTGATTTAAACTTTGGAATTTGTTGTAGTCGACCAAGTATGAGGAGGGATATCCCTTGCCATCAGCCGCATAGACAACCATGTGAAATTGACTTAAGGAGAGATCAAGATATCTTATGGGATGATTGTTGATACCGCAACGGTAGCCTTTATGGAAGGAGCTATAGTAGCATTGCCAAATGTCAGGATCTTGCATTCCCGGCGGGTCTGGTGGCATTTCCGTCGGGTAACTGCCCTGCGGGTAGTCAGCCACTAAAAGTGGGCTGTATCCGTAAACAGGGTCATAGCCAAAAAAACCAGGTTCATTAGAAAAGGCTAATGAGTCGATTTTTTCATTGCGGAAAATCAATTTATCCTCGCATTTTTGTACATTGGGTTCTGAGGCACATTCCACGGCGTAGTCGGCCCTTCGAAAAACGTACGCGATAAAGACACTGCGCTTGGTTATCTTTGGGTTATCTAGAAAACCACGATTATTGAGAAAAATGGTGATATTTCCATCGGGGTATTGAAATACCGTGCCCTGTTTTGAGATGTCTCTATTCCCGATATCAGCCGCGCAGCCAAGCAGAAGAAGAGAAACGACTAAGCCAATGCTTTTCGTGTTGCCCATTTGCCAGATGAGCGCAGGCTAAGAGAACGAGAGCAAATGTCAATAGTAATTATAGTACCCTTTTTTGTGCTGCTTCAGGATGCTACCAAGCGGGTTTTTGTCATGGAATTATTACCTGAAACCCATTTTCTCTAATACTTTTAGCTACCCTGCTTTACTTAAGGGCTGAGTTCCTCTCACAGTACTAAGCACAAGTATATGCTCGACTTAAGAGAATTTACAACTTTGGGGGGCACCCATAGTGAAGAAGCCTTTAGGCAAGAAACAGCTCTTTTTCTTCGAGGGTGTTTTGATGATGGAAATCGAGCCTAGACAGATTTAGCTCTTGGCCCGTTCGTTGGAAATTTTATGTGTTCTAAGGCATGTTTATCAGAGTTGACAACATGTCCTCCTAGTGGGCAAGCTTTTTTGGCATTTGAGGGAGGGGGATGTCAATAGTAATATATAGGTGCAGAAGACTCTACGGGTTGTAAGAAGAGTACCAATTTAAGGGGGGTAAAATGCGGCGAGTCCTCATTTTGGCATTAGGTATTTTGAGTATCGTGGGATGTGGTGTCATAGATAACAGCCTAGATAATGAGGGAAAATTCTCCCCCAAGTGGGAGGGAACCCTTGGGACTATACAGGAGCCTGAGAACACCGACTATGGTGGTACCACAGGGCCAGGTGTTATTTATACCTTTGTTGGCTGGGATGCCTCACCGACGCCAGGCAACTATCCCGATCAGATGTCAATCCGCTGCACCGACATGCTTGATCCTACTTTAACTGCTACTGTATCGGGTAACTACACCGGCCACACCAACAATTCAGAAACGGGTTTTGGTGCGCGCGGCCACGGCTTGGGCGGGATCAGCGTGCTGAATACTGGTACTCAAAACAACATATGTAATTATAATAGTAGCAGTGGAACATTCGACTTGAACTCTGGAGATAGTGTCAATTCATTCACCACAGGGTTTCCAAGTACAACGATTCAATCGGTCGACAGTCCTACACAAATCACATTGAATGCAAATGCAACGGCTACTACCAGTAATGTGCCTTTTTTTGCCAATGGGAAGGCAAAATGGGGAGACATGACAAATGGCAGTGCTATAATTACTAATGTACGCTCAGCAGGCTTTATCTCTGCCATTGACATTGGTCCTTTCAACACCACCGGTGTTACGGGGTTGCGCGTCTTTTTCGAGGCAGCGCAAATCTCCAATCAACCACGTGAATATGGTCTACGCTTGCAATATAGCACCGACGGTGGTGTTAATTTCACCGATGTACCGGGGCCCGTGGAATTCAAAAGCGATGCCGTGGGAGCCTCGACGGCGTACCACCATTTTGGTCCGGTGGCGATTTCGGCAATCGACAACCAAGCGAATGTGATTTTGCGCTGGCGCTATTATAGTATCAGCGGCTCCGGCAACCGCACCCGCATTGCACTACGCAATATCCGGGTGTCTAACGACGCGACTCTGCCTTCTGCGCCGACGGGACTCACGGCGACTGCGCTCAGCCATAACACGATCCGGCTCAATTGGACACACGCTACGGACAATATCACCACTGCCAATTATATGCGCTATGACATATACCAAGCGACTTCAAGCGGTGGGCAGAATTTCAGCAATCCGCCGCAATACACGGTTCGCGGCACCAATACCGCGACGATTTCAGGACTTAATTCCTCGACGACATATTACTTTGTCGTGCGCGCGCGCGACGAGCAGGG
>JANWWS010000014.1 GCA_025055765.1 Leptospiraceae bacterium
TCCCCCGCATTTTCCCCACACCGGAGGCAGAAAATAGGGTGATTTGTGTCACGGGGCGGGGCTCAACAAAAGAATTTTCTGTCATCATGACAGATATAATTCCCGACCTTGAAGTTATCTCCAAAAGCCAATGCTTCCCACGCTATCTTTATGAAGCTGAAAAAGAATCGCTCTTTGGCAAGGGGCACCCGGCGAAAAAACGCGATGCCATCACCGATGCGGGGTTGGAATATTTTCGTAAGGCCTATCCCGGCGAGAAGATCAGCAAAGACGACATCTTCTACTATACCTATGGCCTCTTGCATTCGCCCGAATACCGCCGCCGCTATGCCAATAACCTCGCCAAAGAACTACCGCGCATCCCTTGTGTGAAATCCGCTGCCGATTTCTGGGCTTTTTGCGAGGCTGGCCGCAAACTCGCCGAGCTGCACGTCGGCTATGAAAAAGTAAAACCCTGGCCTGTTGTGGAAATCCGCGGCCCCGCAAAAAAAGGCGCGGTGCAAGAAATCCATAACAAAACCAAGGAAAAGGCGGCCATCGTTCTCGAAATCAAGAGCCCAGAGCTTGCGCCAGAAAAGCTCTACCATGTCGAAAAAATGCGCTTTGCCAAAATTGCGGGCAAAACCGGCCGCGAAGGCGAAGAGCGCTCGACCATCGTCTTTAACCACCACATCACGCTGCGCGGCATTCCACTCGAAGCCTACGACTATGTCGTCAACGGCAAATCCGCCATCGAGTGGATTATGGAGCGCTATCAAATCAAAGAAGACAAAGACTCTGGCATCGTGAACGACCCCAATTTGTGGGCCCTTGAGACTGCAAAAAACCCCCGCTACATTTTAGACCTCTTGCTGCGCATTGTCACCGTGAGTGTCGAAACGATGCGCCTTGTTCAAAGCTTGCCAGCCTTCGAGCCCGGCTAGGCGGCTTAGTATTGTTGCGCATTGGGTTTTCGACATAGTAAGCTCGTAGCAGAACAATCCAAGCGTCAAGAAGGCACTTTTACAAGCAGAGATAACTCAAAGCCTTGGCTTTGTGCGTAGATGCTCTAAAATCCAAGTACCACCGCTAAATTTGGACTGAGTCTATCTCTTGTAAGAATGGCTGCTTTATGAGGAGGGATTTTTTCAGGAGAAACTACAGACTTGGAATTTAGCCAAAAAAGACTCATAGGACAGCCAATCTACCTCTTGGTATAAAAAGCTCTCTATTTCTAGAAGAAAACGGGATGGTTGATTGGTACCATCGTTATGGTGATCATTATTATAATTCTCTTCACTTCGGGTAAGAAATAAATAATCTTTGGCGCGGGTTACTGCTACATAAAACAGACGACGTTCCTCTTCTAATCTTCCTTCTTTTAAGGCCCAATAATGGGGAAAAACATTTTCATCAAGTCCCGTGACAAATACGGCTTTAAATTCAAGCCCCTTGGCATTGTGTACGGTCATGAGATTTACGCAATCTAATTTTTCATGATGTCCTGCCACTTCTACAGCAGAGGTATAAAGGCTAATATGCTGTAGGTAATCGGAGAGCGTGGCTGTTGGATTCTCTGTGGTGTATGCTAGAATGGAATGTTGCAGCTCTGTTATATTATGAAAGCGCTCCGAAAGGTAAAGGCTATCTTCTTTTTCATACAGAGGACCAAGTCCCGACATTTGCACTACTACATCACTGAAACGATAGAGGTCGATCCCTTGACTTAATAGCTCGCGACAATACTTTATGAACTTGGTAAACTTTACTAAAGCTTCCTGTATGTGACCATGGAAAACTCTCCTCTTGAGTAAATCCTCTATAATTTCTAAGAAATTTTTATGGGGGTTTTTTGCCTTTTCTATTAAAATTTTATTTATACTCTTCTCTCCCACTCCTCGGGCTGGGGTGGTCAGAGCTCTTACGAAAGCAACTTCATCAAAAGGATTGTCGATAAATCTGAGGTATGCTAAGACATCTTTCACTTCTTTACGGTTAAAGAACGAAATACCCCCATGAATCCGATAGGGTATTTTTTCATCTATTAAGGTTTGTTCAAAGTCGCGGGAATGAGCATGGATTCGGTAAAGTACCGCGATTTCAGAAAATGGCATGATTTCCCTAAGCTTTTTAATAATTGTTACTACCCATTCGCTTTGCATCTCGACATTCTTGGCTACAAGTAGGTAGGGCTTTTCACCTGTTTTCCTTGTGCTATACAGGGTTTTAGAATAACGAGAAAGATTATTTTGAATGACCCTATTAGCCAGGTCTAAAATGTATTGGGTGGATCTATAATTTTGCTCAAGCTTAATAACCTTGGCTTCTGGGTAGTCCTTTTGAAAGTCTAAAATATTACTTATATCCGCACCTCGCCAGCCATAAATAGATTGATCATCATCACCTACGACAAAGAGATTTCTTGTTGCTTGTGCCAGCATGTTTATTAGACGATATTGAGCATGGTTTGTATCTTGGTACTCATCAACTAAAAAGTAATGATATAAGTTTTGGTACTTTGCAAGTAAGGAACTGTCATCTTGTAAAAAAAGCACCGTCTTGTAGATCATATCCTCAAAATCTATGGCATTGGCCATGTCTTTTCTTTTCTCATAAATTTGATAAATTTCAGGGGCATATAGTAAATATTCTTGATCAAGCTCATGAAAATTCTTTTGCATGCGTTTTCCTGCGATTATCTCCTGTGCTTGTAGGGGTGAAATTAGGTTATTTTTCCACGACGCAATGAGACTCAGAAAATATTTTACTACATGCTTGGTTGAGTCACCCCGAGAAATTACTTGTGCCACAATTCGCTTCATCACAGCTTCCTGGTCAGTCTCATCCCAAATAGTAAAATCGGTGCGGTGTTTAATTTTGGCAAAAATCTGCCGCAAAAGAAAAAGTCCAAAACTATGGTAGGTTAGGATCTTGGCTTCCTCGGCAGCGGAGCCTATAAGTTGCACGCATCTACTTTTCATCTCGAAAGCTGCCTTATTGGTGAAAGTAAGAGCGACAATTCTTCTAGGTTGTACTTCAGCCGCATGGGCTAAGTAGGCTATACGATGTACAAGGGTCCGGGTTTTCCCCGATCCAGCACCAGCTAGAGTCAGTACTGGACCCTCAACTGTCTTTACCGCCTCCTTTTGGGCCGGATTGAGCCCCCCGAAAATCACGGATTCCCAGCTCAAAGGAGAACCTCTAAGAAGAAGAGATAAATTTCATGACAACTAATGTATAGCTTTTGTATATTTTGCATTGTAATATGTCAAGCAAAGCATAGGCAGAGTATCGTCAAGTCAAGCATGGATCTGAACACATAATGGGTATTTTTGACCTCTAAGCCTTTTCCTCCTTCGCCAAGTTACACAAAAAGCAGGATGGATGGCATTTGTTTTAGCAGGGCAAGAGGTTGTCCCAAATGCCTGTTTCTATATCAGGTCGTTTGAGATAGGGCACTTATCAAAACTCATGAGGGTTGCCCAAACGCCTCCCATTTTGCCATAGCTCTTTACTTCTTCTGGAATTCCATAGTCGGGGAACTTTCCTTAAGCACGGAAATGCCGCACCTCACCTTTCAAGGAAAGACATGCTCTGGGCACGAGGCGCTTTTCAGGTTCACAGGTACCTTTTTTCCTGTGGTTTTAAGCTAGAAACTAGTAGAGAAGGGTCCAAAAAGCCAAGAGTAAAATCACTTGCCAGTGTGCCTGCCCCATCGAGAAAAGGATTGTCAATAGGGCGCTATCTTTTATACTAGCCTTACGACGCCATAGCCTTGAGGAGGATATATGACAAAAAAGCTACGGTGGGGATCGGCCTTCATTGTTTTGGTAAGTCTTCCCCTTTATGCCAATGTAGAAGAAAAACTAAAAGATCTCGAATCACCCGATGACAGCAAAGTCATTGCGGCAGCCCAGTGGCTTGGAAAAGAAGAAGAAAAAAAAGCGGTAGATCCCCTTATTCGGCTCGCCAAATCAGAGAGAAGCCCTCTCGTGCGCATCCACGCCATATCAGCCCTTGGGCTCATTAAAGAAAAGGGGAAGACCACAACAGAATTGCGCCAGTTAATTGAGCAAGAAAATCACAAAACGGTAGTCTACTCAGCTTTGGTTGCCATCCTAAATATTAAAGACACCGATAATGCTGATTTCCGCAGGGCCCTTGAAATCAGCGAACAAAAGCATCAGGATGATCCCTATATCCGAGACATTACACAGCGCATTAGAAAAATTATCTCGAAATAAGTCTTTAACCCGAATTTTTCTAAAAAAATTTTTCTTGCTGGCAGCTCTCCTACCTCTGCCAGCAAGGGCTGCTTTTATTGAAACCCTTAGGCAACATGGGGTCGAAATCCAGGTCCATGCTCCCCTAATAGCCTTTCGCTACGGGAAAAGTGAAGACAAACCCCTGTGGGGGCGTATTGTTTACTTAAACGGTACTATAAATCGCCTAGCCATATGGCATCGGCCAAGTGAGATTTTTGATTTTATGTCTCGTTTTTACGAAATTGAGAAAAAGCCACTTACCGTAAATCCCTCCCTATCTTTGGAAGATACCGCCTATTATGAACTTGCCAAGAAAGATGAAAAAAAGATACTCTATTGTACGCAAGCCAAGAAAAAAGAGAGGATTTTTTTCTTATTTCTAGATTTTTGCTTTTTGCCCGTGGCTTATGAGCATAAAGATTCTATTTTAATGGCGTTTCTCGAGGCCTTTGCCAAGGAGGATCGTTGGCCTAAGGTCTTTACCCAAAATGTGGCAGTCTTCGATGATACCTCAGACCTCAAGCTTGCCCCCCTATGGTTGACGGTAATGCGTAGCCAAAGCCGCTCTTACTTTACGGACACCGCTGGTTTAGCTCAAATTGAGATTTATCGGGAAAGCATAAAAGAATATGAAAAGAGTGAGCAAGCAAGACGCCTGTGGGAAAAGACTATTGCAGAAAAAATGTCTCCCAACGAGCTAAGTAAACAAAAGCGGGAGCACCTTGTGAGCTGCTTACTATTTAAAAAAGAAGAGAGATACCTAAGTCTTTGCTATACCTTCCGGGCTTTGGAGAGAATTGCCTTTGTGGCAAGTTTTCCAGAAAAACTCTATGCCCCAGAAGACTTTCAGAACTACCAGATCCAGGTTCTAGGGGAATGGGCGCGTGAGTGATTTTTCGACAAGCGAACTTGAGCGCTATAGCCGGCAAATTCTGCTTTTTGGTCGCAAAGGGCAAGAAAAGTTAAAAAAAGCACGTGTAGGGTTAGTAGGGTTAGGGGGGCTTGGTTGCCCTGCCCTTCTTTATTTAAGTGCTGCTGGGGTGGGTTACATCCGCATAGCCGAATTTGATATTGTAGAATGCCACAATCTCTCACGTCAAATTCTTTTCTCACAAGAAGATTGTGGCCAAAGAAAAGACCTGCAAGCCCAAAAAAAAATTAACCAACTCAACCCAAACGTAACCACGGCACTTTTTGGTAGGCTTCATGAGCAAAACATGGATGAATTTGCCCAAGATCTGCACCTCATTCTTGAAGGAAGTGACAATCTTGAGCTTAAATTTTTTTTAAATGATGCCTGCTATGCCTCAAAAATACCCCTTATTATAGGTGCTCTTGGGCCTGAGCAGGGTCATGTGTTCCCTGTTTTTTACCCCCATGCTTGCTACCGCTGCGTCTTTGTGGATGTTCCCAGTGAGGAAATACCAACTTGTGCCAGTGCTGGTGTCATAAGCCCTATGGCAGGAACACTGGGCAGCATGATGGCTTCCCTTGCTGTGCAGTTTCTCGCTATGGAAATGGTGCCCCAAGACCTCCTTGTGGTGGAGAAAACGCGTTGGCGCAGCATTCCCCTAAAGCTCAATCCCCGCTGCCCGCATCACTAGTTGGGCTCACGCCGGTTTTCCCCAGAAGCCCACACTCTCATGGGGAGGTTCAAGGGTAGATTTAAAGATCCTTCAAAGACATAGGGAAAGGCTTCGCGTATATTTTCTACAAAGACCACTCTTATTTTTTCTTTAATTTCCTCAGAAAGCTCCTCTACATCTTTCTTATTACCCTTAGGGCAGATAATTTGGGTAATTCCATAGCGCACGGCAGCTAAAATTTTTTCTTTAATTCCGCCCACAGGTAAGATAATACCCCTAAGCGTGATTTCCCCCGTCATGGCGACATCATGGCGAATTGCTTTTTGTAAAAGAGCAGAGATTAGAGCTGTGGCAAGGGCTATACCAGCAGAAGGGCCATCCTTGGGTGTGGCTCCCTCCGCTACGTGGAGATAGATATCGTGCTTCTTAAAAAAATCTTCACTTAAGCCAAAATGCAAAGAAAGTGATCTTACGTAACCAAGAGCGGTGTTGGCAGACTCCTTCATAACCTGGCCTAGGTTACCAGTTAAGATCAGATCACCTTCGCCTGGTGAAATTGCTACCTCTACAGGAAGGACTTCTCCCCCCGTTTGAGTATAGGCAAGACCCCAAGCTTTGCCAACGACAGGCTTATTTTCACCCGGCAAACTGTCATACTCTTCCCGGCCAAGGTAGCGGCGAATTGTCTCTTTGTTCATAACCACTACTTTTTGGCTATAGGGATTCGCTACATATTCTAGGGCAATCTTACGGCAAAATTTAGCTAATTGGCGCTCCAGTTGACGCACGCCAGCTTCCCGCGTGTAATGGCGTATGATGTAGGCCAGGCTTTTCTCATTGTAGCGGATTTCCACATCATGGATACCTGTGTCTCTTACTTGGCGGGGTAAAAGAAAGGAACGGGCGATTTGAATCTTCTCGTTTTCTGTGTAACTAGAAAGCCTAATAATTTCAAGCCTATCTAAAAGCGGGTAAATAATGTCATCGGTTGAGTTAGCAGTAGCTACAAAAAGCACTTGGGAGAGATCAAGTCCAATTTCCAAATAGTGATCGGTAAATTCCTTGTTTTGTTCTGGGTCAAGGGCCTCAAGTAAGGCAGCGGCCGGATTTCCGCGAAAGTCGTGAGATAATTTATCGAGTTCATCAAGCAAGATAAGCGGGTTCATGGTCTTTGCTTGGGCTAGGGCAGAAGCAAGCCTCCCCGGAAGGGCACCTACGTAAGTACGCCTGTGGCCGCGTATTTCTGCCTCATCTCTTACCCCTCCCAAGGAGATGCGAATAAACTTACGCCCAATACATTCAGCAAGAGCACGCGCTAAAGATGTTTTTCCTACCCCAGGGGGGCCAACTAAACACAAAACGGAGTTGCCCCCTTGGGGGTTTAGCCGGCGCACAGCCAAAAATTCCAACATGCGCTCTTTTACTTTTTCAAGACCATAATGGCTTTGCTCGAGAGTTTGCCGGGCTAGTCTAAGATCTATTTTATCTTTACTGTAAACCCCCCAGGGTAGAGAAGCTAGAAATTCAATATAATTGCGCAAAATAGTGTATTCGGCAGAAAGCGGGGGGGTTTTTTCAAGTCTCTTTAATTCATTAAGCGCCTTTTGCCTCACCTCAGCAGGCACCCCCTCTTGCTCAAAACGGCGCCGAAAATTTTCTAGTTCACTATAATCGCCCTCGCCCAGTTCCTCTTTAATTATGCGCAGCTGCTCGTGTAGATAATATTGGCGCTGCATTTTATCCATTTGCTCACGCACACGATTTTGAATAGAATTTTCCAGCTCTGCAATCTCTAGTTGACGTTCCAAAGCAAAGCGTACTTTTTCCATCCTCTCTGCAATATTTAAAGTCTCTAAGATCATTTGTTTTTGCTCATGTGGTAATTTTAGAGAGTGGGCTATGGAATCGACGAATACGGAGGGATCCTTTTTTCCTCTAAGTTCTACCAAAAAATCAGGATGGAATTCCCTTTTGGTTTGGTTGTAATTTTCCAGTAATTGAATTAGTTCTTCCACACCTTGCTGTACTAAAGCTTTTTCCTCTTGTCGCAGGATGTCTTCTACAGGTTCGACGACCACTTCTTGAAAAGAAGGATGGTCTATAAACTCACGCACCACCACGCGCTTTATAGCTTCAATTAAAACTTTATAAGTGCCATCGGGCATCTTTAATAGCTGCAAAATTTCTGCAAGAACCCCAATTTCAAAAAGATCTTTTGCCTCTACCAGCACCACCTCACTTTCTCTCTGGGCCACGAGCACAATTTGGCGGTTTTGGTCCATGGCTTGTCTGACCGCTTCCATGGACTTCTCGCGACCCACAAAAAGAGAGGCGACATTATGAGGGAAGACCACCGTGTCCCGTAAGGGCAAAAGAGGATATTGCTTAAGATTTGCCATGTCTTAAGGTACTAAAATTATGATATTTTCCCTAGGTCTTTGGGCACTATAAGAAAATTATCGTCCATGGCCGATTCCGCCTTAGCAGATTTCACCACCCGGGGGACTTTGTCAAAGCCATGCACAATTTTTGGTTTTTCTTTTCCTTGAACGGATTCTTTAGTAACAATAACCTCTTGTACATCCGCCATACCGGGGATTTCATACATTAGGTCCGTCATCAATTCCTCGAGGATGGCGCGCAGTCCCCTTGCCCCGGTTCCCCTCTTTAGCCCTAAGGCAGCTATTTCCCGAATAGCCTCTTCTTCAAATGTCAATTTTACGCCTTCAAAATCAAAAATAGCCTGGTATTGCTTTATGAGGGCGTTGCGTGGCTTTGTGAGAATATTCACCAGGCTGTCTAGATCCAACGGATCTAGGGTTTTAATTACAGGAAGGCGCCCAATGAATTCGGGTATAAGGCCAAATTTCATTAGATCTTCGGGGGTAACGTACTTCAGGTATTTCATTTTTTCGTCTTTTTTTCGCGACATGGGGGTAGAATCAAAGCCCATGGGGGATTTATCTACCCGGTTTCGAATAATGTCTTCGAGCCCTTCAAAAGCGCCACCACAAATGAAGAGTATATTGCGCGTGTTCATGAGCAAGAATTCTTGGTGGGGATGTTTTCGCCCCCCTACTGGCGGTACCGAAGCAATCGTTCCCTCCAGAATTTTAAGCAAAGCCTGTTGAACCCCTTCGCCAGAAACATCGCGTGTTATGCTGGGATTGTCACCCTTGCGCGCAATCTTATCTATTTCATCGATGTAGATAATGCCCATTTCCGCTTTCGCTAGATCTTGACCTGCGTTTTGGTAAAGGCGTAAGAGTATATTTTCTACATCCTCGCCTACATAGCCAGCTTCGGTAAGAGCCGTTGCGTCCGCAATGGCCATGGGTACCTGCAATATACGGGCTAAGGTCTGTGCAAGTAGGGTTTTCCCACTACCCGTGGGGCCAATGAGCAAGATATTTGATTTGTCTATCTCTACTTCCGCAAACCTTTTCGCTTTCTTCCCTTTCTTGTCATGCTGGATGCGTTTATAGTGGTTATAGACAGCTACCGAGAGCGCTTTTTTGGCATCCTCCTGGCCAATAACATATTCGTCTAAGAACGCCTTTATTTCAGAGGGAAGGGGTAGACGCTGTATACCTGGGATCTGACCCTTGTTTGTTTCATCTTCCTGCAAGATGTGGTGGCAAAGTTGAACGCATTCATCGCAAATAAAGACACCCGGCCCTGCTATAAGGCGGTTTACTTCTGACTGCTCCTTTCCACAAAAGGAACAGAAATATTGTTCTTCCGTTGCCTTTTGCTTACTCATTTGTTCCCCGTATTGCGGCTTTCAATGACGCTGTCAATAAGTCCGTACTCGAGAGCTTGTGCCGCATCCATATAGAAATCTCTTTCGGTATCGTATTCGACTTTCTCAAGTGCCTGACCGGTATGTTGGGCATAAAGGCGATTCACCGTATCTCGAACCCTTAACACTTCCTTTGCTTGGATTTCGATATCCTTTGCCTGCCCTGTAGCCCCCCCCAGCGGTTGATGTATATGGATGCGGGCATGGGGCAATGCCGAGCGTTTTCCCTTGGTTCCTGCGGCTAAGATGAGAGCGGCTATGTTAGAAGCCTGACCTAGGCAAACAGTGCGTACATCTGGCTTAATATACTGCATGGTGTCATATATAGCAAGACCCGCTGAAATATAACCCCCTGGTGAATTAATATAAAGAAAAACATCTTTCTCAGGGTCCTCCGACTCTAAGAAGAGCATTTGGGCGATGACAATATTGGCATAGGCATCGTCAATGGGATAACCTAGGAAAATAATTCTGTCTTTTAACAGTCGAGAGTAGATATCGTATTGTCTTTCTCCCCGACTTGTTTGTTCAATAACAATAGGTGCGTAAGGCATAGGGTAAAAATTATCGGCAAGCAATATAGTAAACCATTATTCACCCACACTTTTGCTCGCTCTTTTCTTGCGTGACATACCACCGATATGCCTAATCTTTCTTTTCCAGCCCTACTCAAATTTAATCCTTATCTAATGTATTGGCCATTTTTTGAGATGGAAAATAGGAGTTGCCAACGAGAGGAGCAGCAGGTAAGATCAAAATTTGTGACCACTGCCATTCTCCTCTGCCCCTAAATGCGGTTTTGGATGGTGAAAAATTCTTGTGTTGCCAAATGTGGCGGCTTGTTCATGGAATTTTGCAAGAGACCACTCAGTGTACCACAATTGAGGGTGGTAAAAGGTAAGAGCCCGCTTTGATCCGAAGCCTTTCCCTTTTTTATGCCGAAGAGACGTTAAGGGAAATTTGTGGTTACTACAGTCCCGATCTTGCCCTGGGAGCCTTCTCTACACCGTCGATTCATGGCTCTTCTCACATCAGGATTATGGAGCCGTTGCCACCCCGAAACGAAGGGGTGCTCTCAAGCCGGGTGTGCTAGGCTATGAGGTTGATTTGCGCTAGGAAGCCATTAACGATCCCAAGAAATCCCAAGAAAGAGAAAATTACTCTTAAAATTAGCTGTAGCTGGCTTTGTCTTCGGCAATATTATGTTGCTCTCTTTACCAGAATATTTTGATCCTAATTTAGAAAGGCCTTTCAGGCTACTTTTTACCACACTGAATTTTAGACTTATCTTGCGGTACTTTTCTTTAGCGCCTCGGAGCTTCTTCAATCGGCTACTTGGCTCTTAGCCACCTGGAGTATTCTTCCACAGCTTGTGATGGGCTTTGGGGCATAATCTTAAGCTGGCGTAGTTTTGGGGGAGATCACCAAGATTATTTATATGGCACGCGAAGAGCGCAAGGTTCTATCAATTTTTTGGATTTTACTTACAATTTCTTGAACTAAAGCTAAATCTTCCTCGTTGTTTTTGTATACGAGCTCTTGTTGGATTTTTTGTAGTTTTCGTTCTAATTTTTGTTTTTGTATAAGCAAAACTTCATTTAAGAAAAGATTCCTTATCTCACTTGGCTCAAGTTGGTGTTTTGCTTCCAGGTCATCATTAAGCTCTGATAGTGCAAGCTGCGCTAAAAAAGCTAACATGGTCTGCGAGGTAAAAACCAAGGTAAGTTCAGGTCCGTCTCGCAAGGATACCGGCTGGCCAGCCTGGAAGCGGTCTTTTAGGTATGCAAATAGTTTTCTTGCCTCTTCGGTGGAGGGCTCGTATTGTTCTAAAAGAGTAGTTTCTGCTAACAAAAAGGGGAAGTGGAGCAAGAAAAGTAAAATCCGCTCGTCGTTAAAGTATGGTTTTTCCTTTGAGGAGGTTTGTGCCACCTTTGTTTCTTGGGACAGTTTTTGCCGGCGGCGAAATTCTTGCTTTAAAACCTCAAGGGAACTATCTAGTTCATCGGAGGCAGCGCGCAAATACTCTTCCTTCTCAATTTCATTCTCCAAATCAGCGACATATTCTAAAAAGGCCAGAAGTGCTTGTTTTTTCTCAGCTAATTTTGAGATATTGTAGCGATATTTAAAAAAATACCACAAAACAAATTCTCTTTCTTCCCAAGCTTTATCTAAAAAAAGAAGGATTTCCTCGTAGTTTTTGGTGCGGGAAAGGTCAAAGGGGTCAATTTTTGCCTGTGCATCTTGCAAAACGACGACCCGTCCCTCAAGCCCTAACTGCCTGGTTATTTTTAGTGATCGCAGAGCGGCCCCAAAGCCAGCGGCGTCTTGATCAAAAAAAAACAAAACACGGTTGGTATAGCGTTTTAAGGTTTTTGCCTGCTCCAGAGTAAAGGCGGTACCGAGAGGGGCTACTACGTTTGCTATTTTTTTTTCCCATAAGCCCACCACATCAAAATAGCCTTCCACTAGTACTGCCTGTCCGGCCTTGCGAATTTCGTCGCGCGCTTCGTATAGGTGAAAAAGAGAGTTTTTCTTTTGAAATACCTTACTTTCGGGAGAGTTAATGTATTTGCCCACGTTTTCCTTTTCACTGATGATGCGACCCCCAAAAGCAATTGTTTTGCCGGAGAGATCTTTTATGGGAAAAATAAGGCGGTCCCAAAAGTGGTTATAGCTCGTGGAATCTTCTTGGTTTTCGCGAATGAGGCCAAGTTTCCTAAGATACTCGTAGTTTTTTTGCCACAAGCTACTGTTATTGCCAAAACGCTGGGCTAGCCGCTTCTCTAAAAATCGGCTCTCTGATGGAGCATAGCCCATTTCGAAATGGCTAATGGCATCCTGAGATACCCCCCTTTGGCGTAGGTATTCCTGGGCCGGTGAGCCCACTAAGGCTTGGCGGTATTCTTCTTTCACCCATTCTAAAAGAGCTAGGATTTCCTTTCTTTCTGAGTCTTGTGTGGGTGTTTCAAAAGCAAAAGAGGAGAGCTTGATGCCCGCAAAGTCAGCTAAGATCCTTAGTGCCGCGGGAAAATCTACATTTTCGTAGAGTTGGACAAAGGTAATGAGATTTCCCCCCTTGCCACAGCCAAAACATTTAAATATACCACGCTCGGGAGATACAGCAAAGGATGGGGTTTTTTCTCGGTGAAAAGGGCACAGACCCCACAAATTTCTTCCACGCCGTTTTAGGGATACGTAGCGGCCAATATAACTTTCAAGTGGGATAGCCTGCAAAAGACGCTGAGCATCTCCCATGGAGATGTAGCAGGCCTTTTAGCCGTCACCGTAAAGAAATTTTTTACGCTCTCTTTTACGTATAGCTGCTTCCCTTGCCCTTTTTTTTATCACACTTGGCTTCTCGTAAAACTCCCTTTTTTTGAGTTCGGTAAGGATTCCCGAGTTAGCCACCTCGCGTTTAAAGCGCTTTAAAGCAGCTTCAATGGGTTCATTCTCCTTTACCTCAACCCCCGTAGTGAAATAGGAGTAGATATCCATATTCTAAGGCGAATCTATATTTTCCCATCTGGCGGTCAAGCAAATTTGCGACTTGTTCGACCGCGGTTGGGGAAAAGGCTTGACAATTTTCCGCTTTTGGGTTAGAAAAAACTATGGCAAGACAGAGGCAGGGCTTGCTTCAAAAAGAAAAACAGGTCCGGACTAAGAAAAAAATAGCTCACCCGAAGCAGTATGCCGTCATTATGCATAACGATGATTATACGCCCATGGAATTTGTCGTCGATATCCTCCGTTTGTATTTTGACAAGGATTTGGTGGAGGCCACGGCGACTATGTGGAAAGTCCACACCGAGGGTTGGGCAGTATGTGGGGTATACCCAAAGGAAATCGCCGAGACCAGGGTAGAGATGGTGCATGAAGAAGCGAAAAAACAGGGTTATCCCCTGCGTTGTTCCTTAAGGCCGGAGGGCAGAGATGATGAATAAGGAAGCACAGCAGGTAATTGAGGCGGCGCGCAAAGAGGCTTTAAGACAAAATCATCGCTTCATAACCTTAGAACACCTGTTGTGGGCCATTATGGGTTCATCAACCGGGAAAGACATTTTAGAAAACTGCCTTGTTGATCTCAAGCGGCTCAAAAGCGAAGTAAGCGATTATATGAAGGGACTTGAAAAAATACCTCGATCAGGAATGCAACCCTTAGAGACCGTAGCCTTTCGGCGAGTTATTGAAAATGCAATAAGGCATGTCCATTTTTCAAGCAAGAAACAGGCGGATGTGGGGGACCTCCTAGTATATCTCTACGAAGAAAAAGATAGCTATGCTCTATTTTTTTTACAAAGACAGGGTTTAGAGAAATTAGATATTTTGAGATACATTTCCCATGGGATCAGCAAGGCGCAAATTTATGCCGAGGAAAGCGAAGATGATAGTGATAGCTTACTTGATATCATGAATGAGATGGATGAGGTATGGCATGACACATCGGAGAAATCTAAAGAATCCCTCCATCAAGACGCAGAGAAAGAAAAGCAAAGCAAAAGGAGGCTCTCCCAAGATGAAAAGATTTTAAATAGGCTTGCTGTAAACTTAAGTGAGCTTGCCAGAAAAGGTAAGTTTGATCCATTAATTGGGCGCACAAGGGAGCTAAGGCGTACCATTGAGGTACTTTGTCGCAGGCGTAAGAACAATGTTGTCTATGTGGGGGATCCAGGGGTTGGCAAAACAGCCCTAGCGGAAGGTCTTGCTTCTTTGCTTATTTCTGACAAGGCTCCTCCCAAACTTCAGGGTTATGAGGTATTCTCCATAGACATGGGTACAATAATAGCCGGTACACGCTATCGGGGTGACTTTGAGGAGAGACTCCTCCAACTCTTTAGTGCTTTAGAGAGAAGAGGCAAAAGCATTGTGTTCATTGATGAAATCCACACCGTGGTGGGGGCAGGGCTTGGAGGAAGTGGCTCCTTAGATGCAGCCAATATCTTAAAGCCAGTCTTACTGAAAGGTCAAATTAAATTTATTGGAGCTACTACCTTTGAAGAATATCGTCGCTATTTTGAAAAAGATCGTGCTTTAAGCCGCCGGTTCGAGAAAATTGATGTAGCTGAGCCAACACGGCAAGAGACCTTGGCTATTTTAAAAAATCTAAAAAAAGCTTACGAGGATTTCCATAAGGTAAGCTTTACTCACGATGCTCTTGAGGCCTGCGTCGATTTATCTGTCCGTTACATCCCCGAAAGATTTTTGCCTGATAAAGCCATAGACTTGCTCGATGAGGCGGGTGCCTTTGTGGCCTTGGCAGGTAAGAAATCCGTTGTGGGCAAGAGGGATATAGAGAAATTGGTGGCTCGCTACACCGGTAAATCGGAAAAAAGCTTAAGCCAAACGAAAAACGATAGACTCAAAAGCCTAAAGGAAAAATTAAAAGAGGTGGTTTTAGGCCAAGATGAAGCTATTGAGGCCATTGTTACCGCCATATGGCGCGCCGAGGCAGGTCTTATGCGGGAGAACAAACCCGTGGGCAGTTTTCTTTTTATTGGACCAACGGGCGTAGGTAAAACCGAACTTGCCCGACAAATCGCCAAGCACTTGGACATCCCCCTTATACGTTTTGACATGAGCGAATACAGTGAAAAACATACTATTTCAAGATTCTTGGGAGCACCACCAGGCTATGTGGGCTTTGATCAAGGAGCACAGCTTACGGATGCCATAAGAAAAAACCCCCGTTGTGTGCTGCTTTTAGATGAAATGGAAAAGGCCCACAGCGATATCTTTCATGCCTTTCTACAGGTTATGGACAATGCACAACTAACAGATGCTACGGGGCGCAAAGCGGATTTCCGCAATGTTATCTTAATTATGACCTCAAATGTAGGCTCTCGGGAAATGGGACATTTGCGCATTGGGTTTGCAGGTAAGGAAGGAGGTTTCGAGTATGGCGATCCGCGTCAGGAGTTGAAAAACACCTTCCCGCCTGAGTTTTTAAACCGCCTCGACAAGGTAGTTGTCTTTGGGCGCTTAAAGAAAGAGACGATCTTAGCTATTGCTAGAAAACTCTTAGCCGAGCTTGAGGAAAAACTTAAAGAGAAAAAAATACGACTCAGAGCAGATGAGAAGGCGTTGCAGTACCTAGCAGAGAAGGGATATGATGAGAATTTTGGAGCACGACCTATGGCCCGATTAATTCAAGATGAAATTACAAACAAAATAACACAGGAAATTCTTTTTGGCAACTTACGAAAGGGCGGTGAAGTACAGTTAAGCGCAAGCGAGGGTCAGCTTACTTTTCTTTTTCTTGGGCGAGTCTCTGGCGCAGGTCGTGCAAAATAGATGGTTTGGCCACGGCATTTGTAAAGAGCAGGAAGCGAACAGCACTGCGCCAAATATTCAGGATATCTTCGGTGGTTAGGTGAGGTATTTGGCCTCGTTGGGGGTGCAATATTTGGTTGCGCACTTCTTTGGCTTCTGCAAGCACATGCAAGACCTCTTCAAAATCTTGTCGGTTGTGGATATAATTATAAACACTAAGCCCCTTGCCTAAGAGTAAAAAATCAAAAAGATTAGCACCTCTCTCTCTTGAGCTGTAAACCAAGGAGCGTACCTCAGCCTTCTCCTCTTCATCCCAAACTTCATAAACAAAAGTGTCCGTGATTTCTTCTAAGATAGCCATGATTTGCACTAAAAATAAGGGATATAGTTGTTTAAGATTTTTCTTAATTGCTCTTTCGAAAACCTCCCTGGGGATGTATTCATAATTGGGCTCATCTTCCAGTCTTTTTGTTGTACTTAATATTTCACTGGCGTTCTGGTGGAGCCAATTTTGGAGCAAAATTTGTTCCCGGATATAGCGAAGCTCCGTGTATTTTCTTTGAAAAAAGGAATTACGAAGTGAGTGGATTGGAATTTCACTTAGCTCCTCGTCGCTTAGCGATGCAATGGGATAGAGGCTCATAGGTCCTCGTTTCGAGCTTTTTGGGCCCACCAGGATTTGAACCTGGGACCCGCCGATTATGAGTCGGCTGCTCTAACCAGCTGAGCTATGGGCCCTTACCTCATCCACGGAGGAGGTTTCAGGGGGTCAAGTTTAAAAATACTCCCTTCCCAATCTACTAGGCAAGAGATTTTTGTCTCTTAAGAAGCGATTGCTATGATCGATGACAAATACCTTGACAAATTGAAAATAATTCTCAATCTCGTTCTCAGTCGTACATGGTGGGTCAACTAAGACGTTTACGGTCAATTCACCCCTTTTTCCTGGTTTCCTGTCTTATTCATGCGGCAGTTGGTTTTGCCTATTGGTCAAAACCTAAGCAAGACGATCTTCTCTTTCTAAGTGTAAAATTAACTCAGGCAACGAACGCCACTTACCCTTCGCAGAGAGAAAGAAGAGCTCTGGCGGTGCACCATAGGGAAAACCTGGGTTCGTCGCCGCAAAAGCTAACGGGAGAGATCTTGGCCTCTAAGCTCACCTATGAAATGTTGCTTGCCTCGCAACTGGAAAAACACCGTTATTATCCTGTAATGGCTCTTCGCCTGCGCCAGGAGGGAACTTGTGTGGTGCGAATGTATCTAGATCTCAATGGCCATGTAGTGAAAAAAGAACTTGCCAAAAGCTGTGGTCAGCCTATCCTAGATGAAGCTGCTCTTGACATTGTAGCAAAAGCAGAGCCTTTTCCCCCTTTACCAGAGCCCTATCGGGAGTATTTAGAAAAATCAGGTGAGAAAAGCTGTGTCTTCTTCGCCCCCATTGGTTTTCAACTTAGCCAACGCTAAGCTACGGTTTTTATGATATAATCTTGCCAGATAGGTGGTTCAGGGCCAAGAACAAAAGCTTTGCCAAGAAAATTCTCGCAAAGCGCCGATTCCTCTCGAGACATCCCTGGCTTATAGATACGGCAGATAGGCTCCCCCTTGGCGAGCTTTTTCCCCTCGCAGGCGAGCATTTCCATCCCTACAAGAGGTTCGATGGTGTCTTTCGCCACCCGGCGACCGGCTCCTAAGCGAACTAGGAGCTCCCCTAAAAGCTGGCCATGGCATGATACAAGATACCCCTCTTGGGGGGAAACAAATTCTACGGCTGTCTCATAGAGTTCATGCATCTCTTGAAGAGAAGCCGAAAGCTTTTCCAAATCCCCACCTTGAAAGCGCACAGCACGGTAGAAATGTTCCAAAAGTTCTCCACTTGCCCACTTCGATTCAAGGAGGTTAAGAGCATCATTGCGGTTAAGTCCATGCGATAAAGAAAGCATTTCGCATGCCAATGCTGTCGTTACTAAAATTAAGTTATCTTCGACAGAATTTATTTGCAGTACTGGTTGTGTCTTGGCCAGATGGCTTTTCCATTTTTGTTGAAAAAGATGGAAGTAGCGAGAATCGGGTTTCATGAATTCGAGAGCTTCATATATCTCACAGAGATTTCCAACCATTTTCCCCAAGGGAAAGTCCATGCGGGTGATGAGTGCCCTGCAGGCCACACCGGCTGCTTTGGCGGTTTCCACCAAGGAATAGGCAAGTTCCTCTGCTTCGCTTTGCGTTTTCATAAAGGCTCCCGTACCACACTTTATATCTAGCACAAGGCCATTTAGGTCCTCTGAGAGCTTCTTACTTAAAATAGAGGCTGTGATTAGGGAAATCTCTTCTACGGTTTCTGTCACGTCTCGTAGGGCATAGAGCTTTTTATCTGCGGGAGCAATTTCTTCACTTTGCCCGGCAAAAAAAAAGCCATGCTCTTGCAGCGCCTTCAGGGATGAGTCACGGCTTAGTTCCACAGAAAATCCTGGTATACTTTCCAATTTATCTAAAGTACCACCAGTAAAACCAAGTCCTCTGCCCGAGATCATGGGAACTAAGGCTCCACAACTGGCAAGCCAGGGGGCTAATATGATGGATGTTTTATCACCAATGCCTCCACTAGAGTGCTTGTCTATGACAAAACGCTGAAAATGAGATAATTGCAAAGGCTTGCCACTGTCACGCATGGCCAAAGTGAGTTCCCGCCGTTCCGGGACCTGCATACCTCGAAAAAAGATGGCCATAAGAAGGGCTGAGCTTTGGTAGTCGGGGATACTTCCATCCACCACACCACGTATCCAAAAACGGATTTCTTCAGAAGAAAGACTTTGCCCCTCCCTTTTCTTGCGTATTATGTCCTTCATTAACATAAAAGTCCTAATGCGCGCTTAGCCCTCCATCCACAACAAAAACCTGTCCTGTAACATAGGAAGCAGCCTCACTTGCTAAAAAGAGAGCTACACCAACAACATCCTTGCTTTCGCCTAATCTCCCCAAAGGTATATTTTGCAATACCTGTTGAATTACTTGAGGGCGCTTTTTCATGACCTCTGTCATATCCGTGTCAATAAAGCCTGGAGCCAAAGCATTAACGCGAAAATGGTTTTTGGCCCACTCTAAAGCTAAAGCCTTTGTCAGCTGAATAACCCCTCCCTTTGTGGCACAGTAAACTGCCGCAAGGGGTGTGGCAATAAGCCCTAAAACAGAAGCCATGTTAATGATGTTTCCACCTTTGTTTCTTTGCTTTTGGTAGTAGATTTGACAGACATGAAAAACGGCTTTCAAATTGGTGTCGATAAGGTCATTGATTTCACTTTCCTTGAGGAGGGAGGCTGGGCTATGAGTGGCAATGCCTGCATTATTCACTACGGTATGGATTATGGGGTGTTTTTCGTAAATGGTTTCAAAGACTTTTTCAAGTTGATCGCGAAAGCGTACATCGCATAAGAGGGGATGAATCCCTTCTTGAGTAAGTTCCGGGAATTGGTCTTCGCGGCGTACGGTTCCGTAGACAAGAGCACCCGCGTCTTGAAATCCACGTGCTAGGGCACGGCCTATCCCGCGAGAGGTTCCGGTAATCAACACCACCTGGTCTTTTAGGAATTGTCGAAAAGGCAAGTGCTGGCTTAACGAGTCCATGTGCTATGTGAGCGAAGCAATTTTTTGACGCCAAGTAGCAGGGCCAATCTTATGAATGGAATTGCCTTCTACATCCACGGCTACTGTCACCGGCATATCCTGGACCTCAAATTCATAAATAGCCTCCATCCCTAAATCGGCAAAGGCAACAACCCTGGCTTTTTTTATAGCCTTGGCTACTAAATATGCTGCCCCACCAACGGCAATGAGATAGACAGCACGGTGTTTTTTTATCGCCTCAATAGCCTTATCTCCCCGCTCAGCTTTGCCAATCATGCCAATGATGCCAGTCTTTTCTAACATCATATCGGTAAACTTATCCATACGGGTGGCGGTTGTAGGTCCCGCTGGGCCAACTACCTCATCTCTCACCGCATCGACGGGACCAACATAGTAGATAAATTTGTTGTGGAAATCCACACCCGGTGGTAAACCCTGCCCACGTTCGAACAAATCGGCAATTCGCTTATGAGCGGCATCCCGCCCAGTAAGCAGCCGACCACTCAAGAGCAGGGTTTCTCCAACCTTAAAAGTGGCGATTTCCTCCCGTGTAATAGTATCTAAATTAACTCTGCGGCCTTGCTGGGCACTCCAGGGGATCTGTGGCCAGTCTTGCAAATTGGGAGGATCTAAGTAGACAGGGCCTGAGCCATTTAAGGTAAAATGAGCATGGCGGGTAGCTGCACAGTTGGGGATAATCGCTACGGGCAGAGAGGCAGCATGGGTTGGGTAGTCACGTACCTTAACATCAAGGACAGTGGTCAGCCCTCCCAGTCCTTGTGCGCCAATACCCAGGCGGTTTACCTTTTCGTAGATTTCCAAGCGCAGCTCCTCCAGGCGATTGCGAGGTCCTCTTGCCTTTAGTTCGTGGATGTCGATGGGTTCCATAAGGGCTTCTTTTGCCATAACCATAGCTTTTTCGGGTGTTCCCCCAATGCCAATGCCCAAGATGCCAGGCGGGCACCAGCCAGCACCCATTTTGGGGACCATGTCAAGCACCCAATCCACAATACTGTCAGAAGGATTCAGCATGGCAAACTTGGCTTTATTTTCGGACCCACCGCCCTTGGCAGCTACGGTAAAATGTACCTCTTTCCCCGGCACAATTCTCGTATGTATAACGGCTGGTGTGTTATCTTTTGTGTTCTTGCGAGCTCCCGCTGGGTCACTTACAATGGAGGCTCGCAAGGGGTTGTCTTGGTTTAAATAAGCACGACGCACTCCTTCATGGATCATCTCTTCTAAGGAGACACCCTCTTCCCATTCTACTTGCATGCCCACATCAACAAAGACCACTACTATGCCCGTGTCTTGACAAATGGGCCTCTTACCCAGAGCCGCCAGACGTGAATTGATGAGTATCTGGGCAATGGCATCTTTGGCTGCTGGGGATTCTTCTTTTTCGTAGGCCTCTTTCATGGCTCTAACAAAATCAGGTGGATGGTAGTAAGATATATATTGTAAAGCTGCTGCGACCGATTCAATAACATCCTCTTTGCGGATTTGTGCCATGGCCTCTCTTGGCAAATAGGCACAGCTTGGCAACATTTATGGGCTTACTTGACTCTGCAAGGGTTACTCACAATGATACCCCTTATGAAGGCCTGGATTATTCCTCAATGGGGACTCGAGAATTTAAGGATAGAGACAAGGCAAGATCCCAAACCTGGAAGCGGAGAAATATTGATAAAAATGAAAGCCGTTTCCTTAAACTACCGAGACCTACTCATTGTCGAGGGAAAATATAACCCTCGCATGAAGCTGCCTTTTATACCACTCTCGGACGGAGTAGGTGAGATTGTGGCCATAGGTGAGGGAGTGGAGCGATTTCGCCTAGGTCAGCGAGTATGCCCAATCTTTGCTCCTAGGTGGTTAGCCGGTCCCCCAAGCGTGGCGGAGCTTCGCCATAGCTTAGGAGGACCTCTTGATGGTACTCTTTGTGAATACATGGTTCTGCCAGAAACCGCGGTGGTTGAGCCCCCCGAGCACCTCTCTGATGAAGAGGCTGCTACCCTCGCCTGTGCCGGCGTAACTGCCTTTAGTGCTCTATTTGTCTATGGCAAGGTAAAAGCAGGGGATGTGGTCGTGGTTCTAGGCACGGGGGGAGTTTCTGTCTTTGCTCTTCAATTCGCCAAGATAGCCGGAGCTACGGTTATCATTACCTCGAGTAGTGATGAAAAACTCAGAAAAATGAAGGAATTAGGGGCCGATTACACTATTAACTACCGTGAGAAACCGGAATGGTCAAAAGAAGTAAGGCGAATTACAGAAAATAGGGGGGCTGACTATGTGGTGGAGGTAGGAGGTAGTGCCACCCTCAAGGAGTCCCTGAAAGCCATACGAATGGATGGTACGATTGCTCTTATTGGAATCCTTTCTGGTTCATCTGGAGAAGTCAATCTATTGCCGGTATTGATGCAAAATATCCGTATCCAAGGAATTCTCGTGGGCTCCCGGCATACTTTTGAGGAAATGAATAGAGCCATTTCTGTCTCTCATTTAAGGCCCCTGATAGATAAAGTCTTTGCTTTCGAAGAATTTCCGGAAGCACTAATTTATCTCAGGGATCAAAAACACACAGGGAAGGTGGTTTTGCGCATATCAGGCTAAGAGAGCCTAGGGCCCTAAAACGTTGAATCCCAGAAAGGCTTTTTTATCTGTTATACGGAAAATACAGTGGAGTCGAGTTTCCTCGTTTTCCATGGAAACAGGGTCAAGTTTTTTTTCTCTTTAGTCTATCCTTGTCGATCCATTCCTTGCGCGTTATGTAAAAAATTGTTTCTTTGTCGTTGTGGAAAAACACAGCAATTTTCCCCTTAGGGGGGAGCTCTATGGGCACATTTTTCACTACACGGTATGGTCCTCCTGGTACGATAAGCCTATACTCCTTTTTGCCTGCGTGGGTTACAATCTCCCGCAGGTTTTTCGGATCCGTAAACAAAACATAGGCTTTTGGTTCTGTAAGATCAAAGTAGCTCTTTTGGCGAAGCGCAAAGGCAGAGAGGATGGCCAATAGACCAACGAGAAAAAACGAATATACAAACTTACCCGGCCCAATAAGAAAAAGAAGCGGCATGCCCAAAACGATGACCGTTATTCCAAAAACCAACAAACGGTCTGCCAATGGTCGGTTGGGTTCTAAGACCCGTCGGCGTATTTCAAGTTCTCGCTCGTTTAGGGTGATTGGTTGCATGGGCTATAGTGAAAGTTTATGATAAAGTGGCGATTGTGTTTTTAAGGTAGGTAGGTGTTTTCTAAATAGAGGAGGGCATCGGTGGTTCGAAAGGGATGTTCGTATATCTGACCGTTTACCTTTTGCCTTAAAGGAAGGCTCACTTGTCCAAGCAAAAGATCACTGGCTCCGTCTTTATTTATGTCAGCAGAAAAAACTACGCTAAAACGACCTTCTGTCACAAGAGTCTGCGCAGAAAAGTGATAATTTCCTTCATTGAGCAAGAGAATAGCAGATTGGGGCGGATTTCGTCGCAAATCAGGATAATAGCTCGCTACTGCTATATCTGGTCGCCTGTCCATGTTAAAATCCCCAATAGCTGCGTTAAAGGCACCGGGGTAATGGAAAAAAAATGTTTTTTCGAGATTTTCGCCCCGTAAAGAGTAGATATAAATTCCAGCTTCCTCTTTTATTGGGTTATAGGGACCAGCATCGGCATTATCTCCTGCAATCAAAAGAAAATCCTCTTGGTTATCTAAATTAAAGTCTGCTGAGAGAAGGCGCGTAAATCCCATTGTTGGGGGAAAGCGCAGCAAGGTCTTTCTGTGCCAAATTCCTTTTTCATAGAAAAGGAATTCTAGGGACTCGTCGGCGCCTGCACGCAAGATAAAAAAACCGTCTTTTTGATTATAACGTTGGGGCAGAATATCCACCGCCCCATCGGCTGTGAGAACAGGCAGTCTTTCCGTTCCCCCAGTGCAGAGCGAGGGGTGAAACCAGATACCCCCACGGAGGGGATAGCCAAAGTCAAGTTCCAAAGCGTCGTGGCAGCTATCCCCATCAATGTCTGAGATATAAACCCCTGCTATTCTCCCAAGCCCCTTTTTCATGGGGAAAAGTTTGTCCCCACTCCAAAACCAGAGCTCTCCCTGCTGGGACTGTGGGGATGTGCCCAGAAGATCCCCAATCAAGCTAATATAGCCGCCCTTCGAGCCAAACTGTAAGCGAACAGGGGGACTTGGGAGGGCAATACGTTTGTAAGATTTATCGACCAAGTTATGGATTTCCAAGGCCCGGTTTGCGGCATCGCCCAGATAAAGCTCGTTGTTATGGAAGGCTATTAGGGAAAGAGCCTGGGCTTTTGTGGCAACTAACTTTTTCTGTCTAAAAAGCTTGGTATATGGGTAGAGAGGTAGGGGTCGCGGCGGCTCAACCCGTGCCATAGCCAGGTAATAGTTACGGATCAAGGAGAAATCCCTTTGTGGCATAAACCCTGCGCTGCCTAGTTTACCGATATATTGCAGGAGCTGTCGCCTGATTTGGTAATGGTTTAAGTAGCCCGGGTCGAAAGATAGTCTCCTCTGGCTACTTATACCATAGAAAAGTCCCATGTAGGCCAGCACGTACTCCCATTCTTCTTGTGCCAGGCTTTGTGGTTTGGGTACGACATGGCAGGCAGAACAATACTTCTGGGATGCCCTTTCCCCCTGAATGATGGCCCACCAGGAGACATCCAGTTTTTCGTTATGGAAATCCTGGTAATTTACCCTGGCGCAGAAGCTAGCGAGAATGGTAAGACAAAGAAAGAGGCAGCGGGGCCCCATTAGCTACACCCTGTGGTAGCACCACAGGTATCGCATTTTAGGCAGGCCCCACTGCGAACCAAGGTGAGGGAGTTACATTCTGGACAAGGGTCTCCCGTATAACCCTTGGCGCGAGCTTCCTCCATATTTTTTTGAGTAAGAAGTCCTGATTTACCGGCAACGGTTGATACAGCTTCTCTCTCCAGTATATGGAATTCGTCATTATCTTCCCTTTTAAAAGAAAGACTTGTGGGTGACTTTTCAAGGAGAATTTCTTCTGCAGGAACGTGGGCGAGATCGTCTCGGCCAAGGTAGTTTATCGCTAGATCCCTAAAAATAAAATCCATGACGGAAGTGACCATTTTAATCCGATCATGCCCTTGCACAGGGCCATTGGGTTCAAATTTTGTGAAGATAAAAGCATCGACGAATTTCTCAAGGGGTACTCCGTATTGCAATCCTAAAGAGATGGCGATGGCGAAGCCGTTCATGAGAGAGCGGAACGCTGCTCCCTCTTTATACATATCGAGAAAGATTTCGCCTAAAGTGCCATCCTCATATTCTCCTGTGCGTAAGAAAATCTTATGGCCCCCAATGATGGCTTTTTGCGTATAGCCTTTACGGCGGTTGGGGAGCATCTTGCGTTGGCCAATATAGCGAATCACCACCTTTTCTGCCAGTTTTTCTGCTTTGGTTACAAGAGGTGCTGAGGCCATTTCTTTAATGTCCTCTTCCGTTGTGTCATAGAGTGATTCCCCCCAAGCCGAGAGGGGTTGGGAAAGCTTGGAGCCATCTCGGTAGAGTGCATTAGCCTTAAGCATAAGTTTCCACGAGGTAAGGTAGGCTTGTTTGACATCCTCGACGGTGGCTTCATGGGGCATGTTTATGGTTTTAGAGATAGCACCAGATAAAAAGGGTTGCGCTGCTGCCATTATATAGAGATGGGCTTGGAGTGGTATATATCGCTGGCCTTTTTTGCCACATTTATTAGCGCAGTCAAAAACAGGTAGATGCTCTTCTTTGAGGTAAGGAGCTCCTTCGAGCGTCATAGTACCGCAGATAACTTCAGAGGCTTTATCGATTTCCTCTTGGGTAAAACCCAAATGCCGCAGTAAATGGAAGTCAGGTTTTTCAAAGACCTCGCGTGGTATCTTTAGATGGTTTTCTAGAAAAGCGTCGCCTATGGTATAGCGGTTGAAGACATAACTAAGATCAAAGGCTGTGGGTAGATTTTTTTCGAGGTTTTCTAGTACCTCATCGGTAAAGCCTCTTTTTTTCAGGCTTTCGGTATTGATATAGGGGGCATCTTTAAAAGTAGCTGTACCCACAGCGTATTCGACAATTTTTCGAATTTGCTCCTGTGGGTATCCTAAGTTTTTTAGGGCAAGAGGTACAGAACGGTTAATGATGCGGAAGTAGCCTCCGCCAGCAAGTTTCTTAAATTTTACAAGGGCAAAATCGGGTTCAATACCCGTAGTGTCACAATCCATAACAAGCCCAATGGTACCCGTGGGGGCAATTACAGTGGTTTGTGCGTTGCGATAACCGTATTTTTCTCCCCATTCTAAAGCTTCATCCCATGCTTTTTGTGCTTCTAGTAGAAGATCTCTTGGGGCATATTTGGGGTTTATGCCCATAGGTTTTATCGTAAGCCCTTCGTATTCTTCTGGGGGAGCATTATAGGCTGCTCTTCTGTGGTTGCGTATTACGCGCAGCATGTGTTCTCGGTTTTTCTCAAAACCGGGAAAGGGACCAAGATAACGGGCCATTTCGGCAGAGGTGCGGTAGGCTATGCCTGTTAAAATGGCTGTTAGGCAGCCTGTGAGGGCATAGGCTTGAGGAGAGGCGTAGGGAATGCCCATAACCATGAGGAGGGTTCCCAGGTTGGCATAGCCAAGACCCAATGTCCGAAATTTGTACGAGAGTTCGGCTATTTTTTGAGAAGGGTATTGGGCCATAAGTACGGATATTTCAAGTACTATGGTCCAAAGCCGAATGGCATGGCGATAGGCCTCTATGTTTATTTTATTTTTTTCTTCATCGTAAAAGCGCATGAGATTTAAGGACGCTAAATTGCAGGCCGTATCGTCTAAAAACATGTACTCGCTGCATGGATTGGAAGCATTGATGCGGCCATCCGCAGGGCAGGTATGCCATTCGTTGATAGTAGTATCAAATTGTACTCCAGGGTCAGCACAGGACCAGGCTGCATAGCACAGCTTATCGAATAGCTCACGTGCAGAGACTACCTTGGCTACTTTCTTGTCCGTCCGGCGGTAAAGTTCCCATGGGCGGTCCTCTTCCACGGCTTTTAAGAAGGCATTGGTGAGTCTAACAGAATTGTTGGAGTTTTGGCCAGTGACCGATTGGTAGGCCTTGCTTGTCCAGTCGGTATCGTACTCCTCGAATTCCATATGGGTGTAACCCTGTTTAGCTAAAGATAGAACACGTTCAATGTAGTTAAATGGGATGTGGTATTGGCGAGCTTTGCGCAAACTTTGCGCGAGAGCCTCGTTTTTACGAGGATCAAGAAGGGAGGGTTGGTCCTGGCAGCCTTTAACTGCCTGAAAGATTTCTTCTATGGTTTTCTTTATAGCCTTAGAACCTGCGACAAGTGAGGCAACCTTTGCTTCTTCAACCACCTTCCAATTAATAAACTCTTCAATATCAGGATGGTCCATATCAAGACAGACCATTTTAGCAGCTCTGCGTGTGGTGCCCCCAGATTTTATAGCTCCCGCAGCAGCATCTCCGATTTTTAAGAAACTCATAAGACCGGAGCTTTTGCCTCCTCCCGAGAGAGGCTCATTTTCTGCCCGCAGGCGCGAAAAGTTTGTGCCCGTACCAGAGCCGTATTTGAAGAGACGGGCTTCGCGAATCCATAGATCCATAATGCCGCCAGGGTTAACGAGATCATCTTCAATGGATTGGATAAAACAGGCATGGGGTTGGGGGTGCTCGTATGCAGATTTAGACTTAACAAGTTTTCCGGTGTCGGGATCGACATAATAATGCCCTTGGGAGGGGCCGTCAAGGCCATAGGCCCAATGTAAACCAGTGTTGAACCATTGAGGAGAATTGGGTGCTGCCATTTGATGCATTAGCATGTAACGAAGCTCATCATAAAAGGCGCGTGCATCTTCTTCTGTATCAAAATAGCCATATTTGTAGCCCCAGTATGTCCATGTACCTGCCATACGATGCATTACCTGCCGCGCACTACTTTCTCTACCGTATCTCTCTTCTTCAGGAAGGCGGGCCAAAGCCTCTTCATCGCTCACGGATCTCTGTAACCACTCAGGTATGCCCTCTTCGGGGACTCTTTTAGTAATGCGGGGGACTCCTGCTTTGCGGAAATACTTTTGGGCTAAGACATCGGTGGCTACCTGTGACCAAAATGAAGGGACTTCGACATCCGTTGCTTCAAAAACACAGCTGCCATCGGGATTAGTAATACGCGATGTCCTTTTCTCAAAGAGAATGCCTGCGTAGACATCTTCTCCCTGCCGGGTGAAATATCTGGGAATTTTCATAATACCTCCTTTCTATTTTTATGCCCTTCTTTTGTAAAGTATATTTTCCCCATGGAAAAAGCAAGAACTAACGACAGAATTATGTCTCATTCTTCGTTCTGCCCTTCACGCTCTAGCCTTGGGACGGGGGAGAAATATGCTAATTTTCTTTTTCGTCGTCAAGTTTTTTGAATTTTGCGACAAAGAGTAACCACCCACCCATGGCTTTACAAATTATGTCACATTTTAGAATGCCGCTAAGTTTGGCGGCAAGCTTCGCTGCGTAGGATTTCCATAATTTCGCAGCGCTAATCCGGAATTTTTTGCAAGAAAGGGCCAAAACAGCCTCACATAAGCCCTTAACTACTAGCCGAATTTGATATTTCGGCTAGCCTTAGATCACTCGCAAGAATTGTTGAATGGGTTAATCTGCAGCAGCTGGCCGGTCTGCCAAGATGCAAGTCTGCAGCACCATAAATAGCTTGCTGTAAAGCGGGGGCAACTACTTATTCTCTTGTGTTCGAGGGCCGCCCTTAAGCACGTGCACAAGGCAAAATCAACAAATGGAAGGAGATAAATACCATCGCTACATTGGCATGCGCCTGCTAGGTGGTTCCAAAACACAACAGTCCAACCTGCTCTTCTTATTCTCCCAAACCCGCAAGGACCGAGTAGCAGGTAATGCGGGCTTAACAGCCGTGTTCGGGAGAAAACGGCTCTTTACCCTGCTTTATGGCGCAGGGATGTGGACGGTTGTGTTTTGGGATCCTGGGGAGCTTTGCTCCCCAAAAGAGCTTTACCGAGGGCGTCTAAACATTTTGGCCGCGCAGTAAGACAAGTTGCAACACCCTGCAGACTATTAGCCAGCTCGACACGAGCAAGTTTGGCTTGTGCGCACACCTCAAGAGTCGATACCGGCAAGTCAAATTTGCGCACCACCTTCAGCGCTTGTTGCTCTAACCCATTTGGCGCATCAGTGTGTTTCCAAGTTGAAAAAGACCCGAACACATTTCCAGGAAGTGCCTGTAGTGGGCCAGATTTGTCACGCAACACAGGCGAAGGATTTTGTGGCCCTTTGATAATGGTAAAGCTGGTTTTACTCGTAAGCAACCCGCACATCCCTTTGGACAACAACAACGTAGCAGAGAATGCAATTCGTCCTTTTAGGCTGGGTCGCAAAGAGCTCAGGCAAGTGTTATGTTTTATTCCCTTGTGGCAACCGCACGATTAGGTGGCCACGAACCATAGAGATAGTTGTGCCACTTGTTTGACCATCTAGCTATGCACGCATTCGGGAAGAAATCCGTAAACGAATGCCCTTCCACTTACCGCCGTCGCGATTGGGCTCTAGCTTTTTTCACCATATAAACTAGGAAACCAAAATTTTGGGCGTTGATGGCGGGCTGGGAGTTCACTAGGGTTTTTTTCATCTTTGGTTAGGTGGTTACGAGAGAGACACCCCTAATAGTCTTGACAAACCCATTGCCTATACTATCGGGGAAGATGATTCGCATTTTGCTTCTCTTTTGCCTGGTTTTTGCGCTTTGGGGTCAAACTAATGAGCCTTCCTTCTACAACGAGACCTTTGTTTACACAATACAATGGAAGGGTATGAATGTGGGCATAGTAAAAATGCAGACAAAAAAAGGGGAAAACTCGATGCTAAAAACTCTCGCCAAAGTAACCTCCCTTGATGTCATGAAGAGCATTTATTATGTACAAGGTAGCTTTGGCTCGGTATGGAATTACCTAACCCGCCGGCCAAACTATGCGTTTGAAGAAATCTACCAAGGGGAAACTTACCAAAAAAGGTCCTTTCGCTTTGAGGGAAGAACCGTTTCCGTGGAAAAGCATGAGCAGACATTTTCGGAGACAAGCTTTCCGCATACAGGGCCTTTAAAACGGGATTTCAAAGACAAATATACCAAAGAAATTAATGAGAGCACACAAGACCTTTTGGGTGCCTTTTACCTCATAAGGTCGGAGGGGAAAAGCCCCAAAGTAGGGGATGTCAAACAATTGTATGTTTTGCCTGCTGGCTCTGAAAAAATTCTTATTTTAAAGGTTCTCGACAAGAAAGTCATAGATGCCCCCTTTTTCGGGAGAAAAGAAATTTTCCATGTCAAAACGGCGCTGGCTAATCCCAAAGATGCAAGGCCTGATGAGGGAAACCTCTTTTTTAATACGAAAAGCCAAATTGAAATGCTCATTACTAATGATAACAACTTTGTGCCAGTCCAAATTTGGGCAGAAGTGCCCGTCATAGGCCGTGTCGATGTTATTTTGGCGCGCTATAGCCAGCCATAGGCTTTTTGCTTTACGCTTTGTTTTTCTCTAACGACTGGTCGGATATATGGGCAAGAAGTATGTCTACTTTTTTGGCGCAGGACTAACCGAAGGTAGGGCTAGCGACAAGCTCCTTTTGGGTGGGAAAGGAGCCAACTTAGCTGAGATGACTCTTCTTGGGATCCCTGTCCCCCCGGGTTTTACTATCTCAACCGAGGCATGTACTTATTTTTATGAGAACGAACACCGTTTTCCACCCGAACTAATGGAACAAATTAAGGAAAATCTAGAAAAACTAAGTGGAAAGACGGGAAAAGTCTTCGGGGATGCAAAAAACCCTCTCTTAGTATCCGTACGCTCTGGCGCCCCTGTCTCCATGCCAGGGATGATGGACACCATATTGAATCTAGGCCTAAATAAAGAAACCGTACGGGGCCTTATGGAAAAGACAGGGAACCCACGTTTTGCTTATGACTCTTACCGCCGTTTTATTCAAATGTTTAGCCAGGTGGTGCTCTCCCTTGAACATGATGATTTTGAGCACATGCTTGATAACATAAAGAAAAAATATCACCGCTTGGAAGACAAAGATCTTAGTGCCGAAGAACTGCAGGAACTTGTGGAAAACTATTTAGCCTATGTGCGCGAAAAGACTGGGCAGGATTTTCCTCAAGATGTGATGGTGCAACTTGAAATGGCAATTAGAGCTGTATTTTTATCTTGGATGAATCCACGGGCAGTGACTTACCGCAAGCTGCACGATATCTCGGAAAAACTAGGAACAGCCGTTACCGTGCAAGCCATGGTATTTGGCAACATGGGGGATGATAGTGGAACAGGGGTTGGTTTCACTCGTAGCCCTATAAATGGAGAAAAGCGCTTTTTTGCGGAATTTCTCATGAACGCTCAGGGAGAAGATGTGGTGGCAGGCATCCGTACACCGTTTCATATTGAAAAGCTCTGCGAGATTATGCCCTCCGTATACGAAGAGCTTCACAGCGTTGCGCAAAAATTAGAGGCCCACTATAGGGATATGCAGGATATTGAATTTACTATTGAAAACAAAAAACTCTATCTCTTACAGACCAGGACAGGCAAGCGCACTGCCTTTGCTGCTGTCCGGATTGCTGTGGAAATGGTGGAGGAGGGACTTATAGACGAAAAAACAGCGGTTAAGAGAGTCGATCCTGCAAGTCTGCCTTCTCTTTTGGCGAATATTTTTGATGAAGCGGATAAAGCAAGGGCTAAAAAAGAGGGAAAGGTTATGGCGAGGGGTTTGCCTGCGGGACCAGGAGCCGCCTCAGGGAAGATGGTTTTTAGCGCGGAAAAAGCGGTTGAGTGGGCCAAGAAGGGGGAGCAAGTAATTTTAGTGCGGATTGAGACCTCCCCCGAAGACATCTCCGGCATGCACTCTGCTTTGGGAATCCTCACTGCTCGTGGTGGTATGACAAGCCACGCGGCGGTAGTAGCAAGGGGGATGAACAAGCCATGTATTGTTGGTTGCGCCTCCCTAATGATTAACTACAAAACCGGCATCCTACAGGTGCGCGGCGAAGATGGCAAACTCTTTGAGTTAAAAGAAGGAGATTATATTAGTATCGATGGCTTCACGGGAGAAGTTCTATCCGCTCATTTAAGAACAATTCCCTCAGAAATCGAGCAAGTATTTATTGAAAAAACACTCCCCATAGAGAAGTCTTTGCTAGCCCAACACTACCAAAAGCTTATGGAATGGGCCGACCGTTTTGCCCGCCTTAAAGTGCGCACCAACGCTGATACCGAGAGAGATGCTCGTGTGGCGCGTAGTTACGGGGCCCAGGGAATTGGCCTTTGCCGAACCGAACACATGTTTTTTGCAGAAGACCGTATCTTAGCCGTGCGGCAGATGATCCTTGCGGATACGGAGGAGGAAAGGCGTGAGGCTATACAAAGACTTTTGCCTTACCAAAGAGAAGATTTTAAAGCCATCTTTCGGGTGATGGCCTCTCTTCCTGTAACCATAAGATTGTTGGATCCTCCCCTCCATGAGTTCTTGCCACAAGATGAGGAGGTTATTAGCGAGCTTGCTATGGCCCTTAGAAAAGAAGTTCGTGCCATTAAACAAAAAATTGATGAATTAAAAGAGTTTAACCCTATGCTGGGCCATCGTGGTTGCCGCTTGGGTATATCTTATCCCGAAATTACGGAAATGCAGGCCAGGGCTATTTTTGAGGCAGCCACAGAACTTACAAAGGAGGGTTATGAGGTTTATCCAGAAATCATGGTACCCCTTGTGGGGCATTGGAAGGAACTCAAACACCAAGAAGAGCTTATCCGTAAAGTGGCAGACGAGGTTGCCCAGGAAAGTGGGGTAAAGGTGAGTTATATTTTGGGCACCATGATTGAGGTACCCCGTGCCGCCATTACGGCAGATGAGATTGCTGAGTATGCTGAGTTTTTTAGCTTTGGAACAAATGACCTAACCCAGATGGGGGCTGGCTTTTCCCGCGATGACTCAGAGCACTTTTTGCCTCGTTACCTTGAGCTTGGGATTTACGAAAAAAACCCCTTTCAGGTTTTAGACCGTGAAGGCATTGGCAAGTTAATAAAGATAGCCTGTGAGCTTGGGCGTAAGACAAGGCCTGATATAAAACTAGGTGTGTGTGGCGAGCATGGTGGAGATCCATCTTCCATAGCCTTCTGCCATGAAATTGGTCTCGATTATGTTTCCTGCAGCCCCTATCGTGTGCCTATCGCCCGGCTTGCTGCGGCCCAGGCAGCTCTGTCCTAATGCGTAGCTCTTGTCTTGGGTTAGGCCTGATATTCCTGAGCTGCCAACAAAGCCCCCCACTCCTCGTGAGAGAGCCGGATGCGATTCTACACCAGTTTACGGCCAAGAACTACCGCAATAACGAACTAGACTGGTTCCTTACTGCCGAAAGAGGGGAGCTCTATCTTGGTGACAAGGAAAATCATCTCTTCGGTGTGCATATTATCCATTATGAAAATGGCAAAAGGGCTACAGAAATTAGCTCTAGAAGAGCCATACAAAAAGAAAACGAAAAGACCCTTCTCCTTGAGGAGGATGTCATAGTTCGTTCCATAACTGGTCGCACTCTCTACGCCCAGGAACTTATTTGGTATGAGAATGAGCAACTACTGGTCAGCCACAAACCTGTGAAAATTAGCTTACCATCGGGTGATATTATTGAAGGCCAATCTCTTAAGGCTGACAAGCGACTTAATAAAATTACCCTTAAGGAAGGCCGTGGCGTTCATCCAACCTACGAAGAAGATGGCTCACGAGAGAGAAACTCTTAAAAAGACGGCCGTTTTCTCATTTTTTACCGTTCTTTCTCGTATTTTGGGACTTGGGCGTGATATGCTCAAGGCCTATGCCTTTGGTACAAACCTCTACGCAGTGGCCTTTGATGTGGCCTTTCGGCTCCCCAATATGCTGCGTAATCTGGTAGCCGAAGGGGCTCTTTCCCAGGCTTTTGTCCCACTATACGAGACCTACCGTCAAAAAAGCCAAGAAGAAGCGCGGAAAGCGGCAGGGGTAGTCGTTCAGTTTATGGTATTGATTTTGGGCTCATTTACCTTGCTCTTTGTATTTTTGGCACCGTATCTAGTTCCCTTTTTTGTGGCTCATGACTCATTGGAGAAAATACAGCTTACCGTAGAGCTAAGCCGAATTCTTTTTCCCTACATAGTGTTGATGAGTATCGCAGCCATCTACATGGCTGTGGAATATAGCCACGGTATTTTTTGGGCTCCTGCCTTTGGTCCAGCTCTCCTAAATCTTGTGACAATAATCTTTTTTGGGGGCTATCTTTGGTTGGCCAAAATTTTACATAAAGATGAGGCTGCGGCAAAGCTAATCTATGTTTTTGCCTTTATTACACTATTTGCCGGCCTGATTCAACTTCTCTTTCAAATGGCAAGCGCCCATCTACGCCGTATAGGTCCTCTATATGGTGGTTTCGTAAAGCATCGGATCATTGGGCAGCTTTTTACCATGATGCTGCCAGCCGTTTTTTCCTCCGGAATCCATGAAATTGGCCAACTTATCGATATATATCTGGCCACCTCTTTGGAAAACAAGGTTCCAGGTGCTGTATCGGCTCTTACTTACGCCCATAGACTGATCCATCTGCCCATGGGGGTCTTTGGTGTCGCCCTTTCGACAGCAGCCCTGCCCCAATTATCTCGGTTTTTTGCAGCCAATGAAGAAGAAAAATTCCGAGAGAATTTATTGTTTTCTCTAAAGGCAAATGTCTTTCTTATATTGCCAGCGGTATTAGGTCTTATTGTCTTTGGTCAACCCATTGTGGGGCTTATTTTTGAGAGAGGAGAGTTCCAGAAAGCTTCTACAGAAATTACCGCCTATGCCTTACAGTTTTACGCTCCAGGAATTTTAGCTTTTTCCCTCCAAAAACTTTTTAGCTCTTCCTTTTATGCCCAAAAAGATACCAAGACACCTGCCATTATTAGTGCCCTAGTGTTGGTCCTAAATATCTCATTCTCTATTTTTTTTATGCAGTTTTTACGGCATGGCGGCCTTGCTCTAGGCTCCTCTCTTGCAGCCTATGGGGGAGTTTTCCTCTATGTCCGGCGATATTCCCAAAGAGGACTATTAAAAAACACGGCGTTTTTTAAAAAAAGTGCGCCCATTTGGTTGTTAAATCTTATTTTTTTACTTTTTCTGCTTTTGCTAAGAAGTTTTTTCATGTCGTTTTCGTATCTCGTGCAACTAATGCTTTCAATTCCCTTAGCTGTCGGTTTCTATTGGTTTGCAGGGCGCTATCTAAAAATAGAAGAAGTCTCTCTGCTTGAGGATCTTTTGGCTAAACTATGGCAAAAAATTAGACAGCTTAGCTAGAAAAGAGAATTTTCCTTGCCAGGTTTTCAATATCCTCATTGAGGGCGCGGCTTTCTTTTATGGGGGGATAGCCATAAAGGTAAGGGGGGAACTTTTCGCAGCCCAAGTGGCATAAACCTGCCTGAGCTAAGTGATAATATTGATTTAAGGCGATGTTTAAGATAGCTAGGATCTTTGCTAAGAGATCGGTCTGTTGTAAGGCGCGCCGACTGGCCAGAGCTGCCATAGGCACAATGTCTTGGTTGTGTGTGTTTGTGGGTATGCTTAAAGTAGCATGGGGATAACACAAAGAGCGCATCTCTGCTACAAGAGCTGTGGCCAATAGCTGGGCGCCGGCTAGGGCTGATTCTCGTCCAGGTTCAAAGGCAAGCATGGCAGGGGCCTGACTGGAAGCGGGATTCAAAAGATAAAAAAGTTGCCTTTCGGCTAGGATTCCTGTTTGGGTTAACAAAGCATTGAGTCTATCTGCAGCAAAGGCAAGATTTTGGCCAAAAAAATTTCCACCATGGACAACCGCTACCTGACCATCTCTTTCTTCAAAAAAAAGGGGGTTGTCAGAGACACCATTGACTTCCTCCTCGACAATCCTCAAAATGTGGGAGAGCTCCCCGCGAGCTGCACCCAGTATCTGAGGGGCGCAGCGCAAACTGTAGACCTCTTGCAATGATCGCGAAGAATTCTCTATACCTAAAGTATGCTCAAGTATGAAAGCAGCACTTTGTTTTTGCCCCTCATGTTGTCGCACCTGATGATAACGGGGGTCTAAGGCAGAGCGGCGAGCTCCCAAAAGACTATAAAGGGCAGCGGTTAGCTTTTCTGCAAACAAAATGAGTCGGCGCCCCCTTATCGCAGCAAGAGCTAGTATAGCACAGGAAAAAGAAATTCCATTTACTAGGGCTAGGGCATCCCGGCTCGAATAGTCTATCTTTTGTAAGCTTAAATCCCTCATTACCTGGCAGGCATCTTTTTCATAACCATAAAAAAATCCCCGACCCTGAAAGGTTCGAAATAAATGACTTAGAGGTATAAGATCTCCTGAGGCACCCAAACTGCCAAGCTCAGGGATTTGAGGAATAAGCCCCTCTTGTAGGAAGGGCACAAATTTTTCGGGGAGATCTGGGGTTATACCGGAATAGCCTTGGCAGACATTATGGAGTCGCAAAATTAAAGTAAGTTGGGCAATTTCCCTTTCTACTACACAGCCGCTACCGCATGCGAGATGCTCAAGTAAATTGCGTGCCTGCTCTTCTTCCCCACCGGAGCTATAATCCACAAGGGCACCATAACCTGTATGTGTGCCGTAGATGGGTATTTTTTGGTGTAAGGCCCTTTGATAAAGAACATAGGATTTTTCCAAAGCCAAGGGGGTCTGGGGAGAAAAAGAGAGTTCTATCTTGGGGCTTTGCGCTATTTTCTCAAGCTCAAATATCTCTAAATGAGCACCAAAGCCAATTTCAACTTGCTCTACGGCACTCATGGGAGAGAATTTTTTCTAATGATGGTTGTCTTAAGAGGGCACCTTTGTTGTCGCGCACAAAATGCTCTCTTGGACAATAGCGTAACTCGGCACGTATTTTAGGAAAATGTCTTTTTAAGAGATTTACAATCTTTTCCTGAACCTCGAGCTTTGCTTCTTCTTCGCTTATAAATAACAAGATACCTTCTTGGGGATGGGCACTAACTAAAACACAACAAGAATAGATTACTTCCTTTTGAATGAGGCTCTCTAAAAAAGAAGCTGGGAAAAACCTACCATTAGAGAGTTTTATTTCTCCCTGACCACGACCTAAGAAATAGAGTCCTTCTGGCAAAGACTGCGCAAAATCACCCGTGTTGTGCCAAAGATCCTCAAAGAGCTGCAGACCATGGGAGGTGAAATATCCTAAAGCACGGTTTTTGCCGCGAAAGAAAAGCTTTTTACCAAAGAGTCTTGTCTCACATCCCACCGGCTGACCGAGGTAATTAGGTTGGAAAAACCCCACCTTCCCCAAGGTGATCCCCGGCGAAGCCTCGGTTTGACCGTAACCAATGCGCAATCGGCTCCCCCTTAGCTTCTCGCAAAGTTCTTGGGAAACTGGGGCCCCGCCCACCACACCGGTGGTTAATTTCCGTAAAAAACCCTCACCTGCTTTGCATGAGTAAAGCCTCTCGATCATGAGTGGCACAGCAAATAGGCCATTACAATGGTATTCTTGTGCCCAGGATAGCGCCATTTCAGGGTCTCTTGCTCCCAAAGGTGGTCGCACAAACGTGCTTTGGGCTAGGATCCCTGCCAGGAGCTCAAGGACCAATCCAAAGCAGTGACTCCAGGGCAGGAGAGAAAGTAGCCGCGCTTGGGCTAGACCAAGTTTTGGTAGATGGGAGGCCAACACCGCAAGAAGATTTCCTTCAGAAATAGCTACAATCTTCCTCTCCCCTGTCGACCCTGAGGTCAAAAGAAGTAAGCTTATTTCAGGATATAAGGGAAGGGAGTTTTTTCTTTTGGGAGGAAGCCTCTTGGGCAAGGTTCCATCTTCTACTTCCTCACAAGAGAGGTCTAAAAACAAAGTCGGATCTACTTTACCTAAATAGACATGGGGTTCTTTTTCGGGTAGGGGACAAAAAGTATAACCCCGTCGTAAACTAGCCAGAAGGAGAGCCAGGAAAGCCACAGAAGGTCTTGCCGCTACAGCCAGGCGTGCTCCTACGGGCAAAGAGAGACTTTGCAGCTCTTTTTCCCAAAGCCTTACTGCCCAATAAAGACTCGCACCAGGGATAACGGTGTCTGAAAATATAAAAAGGGGCTTAGCCTGCCCCTTAATGGCTTTGGTCAGATGCCTTGCCAAAGACATCAGCGTTTTTGTACGAGAATAAAGTTACTGCCGGATAGCTTATCCCGATAAAGATGCACGTTTACATTGGTGGGGCGCATTTTATAGGTAAAGGTGTAGAGAAAAAGATGATTTAAATCCCCCCTTTTTACACCTTCTTTAAAGGTCCCATAGAAAAGGTGATTGTTGGTACAAGGGGCGATTTCCTTAAAGAAGTTCTTGCCCTCTGCCTGACTCGGCGGGATTGAGGCAAGTTCTGATTCATAGCGATTATAAATTAAAATTGTGCCATGATCGTCTACCTTAACCACGCCAAAGTCCAGACTATCGAGCTCGTTACGACTCATCTGGGCTAATTTCGTCAAAATTTCAGGACGAACAAAACTCTGCCCCGCAAGACTCTTTGCTTTCTCACGTGCTCTAGTAACTAAATCTTGCATAATCCCTCCTATTGTTTTTTGCGTCTAACGATCACCTGGTCACACCCGGTAACCAATAGCGTTTTTCCTTCAAAACGAAGCTCCAATTCTGTCTCCTCATGCTGCTCTTTTTCTGCATATAGGGTTGCAAGCTGCTCCTCTAAGCTCTTGACCATAGCCACGAGCTCTTGCGGATCGCTTGTCCCAAGTTCTCTCTCCAGGAACTCCTTTTCCTGATAAAGCAACACGAGTTGGCCTTCCATACTGCCTGATTCAGGGATTTCCATAATACCTCCTGAATCAAAATACAAATTTGTCCAATGTTTGTCAAAAATTTTGGACAAAATTTGGAATGTCTGGGAGATTTTCGGCACTTTTGCCCTTTTCATGGCATATTTCTTTTGCAGTGATACCCAAGGGGAGAGCGGAAAATTCTTATGGAAAAACGAGCCGAAAAGCATACCGAAGCCCGCGCAAGCAATGTATTGGGGATTGGCATAAGTAAACTCTCTGAACTAGAAGAAAAGGTAAAAGCCTTTCGCACTATTAATCTTAATGCCAAAAAAAGGCGCTTCATCATTGCTCGTGAGCCCATATTAGACTCTGATGGAAAGGTGGTAGTTAACAAAGGAGAAGAGATAGATTTAGCCAAGGTGATTTATCTAAAAAGGCATTACAAACCCGACCATGTGTTTAAAACCTTTCAGCCGGATGAGGGAATTGTTCTGGTGTCTGATATGGGCACTCCTGCGGGGGTGCAGCTGACCATGGACCTCGTAACCCAAATCATGAACATAGGAGGAGGTGCCTACGAAGCTTTTATCGACAGAGTGGATAGCTTTAAAGAAATGAGCAATCTTTTAACGAAAACCTTGTTCCCTAAATTAGCTATTGTCGGCTATTTACCACGAGAAAGACTGCAAGAAGAAATTATTCATTTTAGCCAAATCAGTAGAATGGATCCATATATCCGAATGATTGAGGTTATCCATACCACAATTAAACCTGCTCCCGTCATACCCCGATTAAAACAGGTGATCATAACACCGGGAGATAGAGAATCGTGGGCTCGCTTTGTTTTGGAGGTAATTGCCGAATACACGAAGAACTACTCTATTGAGGAGCGCTAGGCTCATGAGCGCCCTCCTAGTCTTCCAGCTATTTTTGGCTCCTCTTGTGAGCCCAGGCTACGGCTATGACACCAAAAGACAAAAATATTTTTATGGCGAGCTTTATTACTCCCCACCAAGCTGCCAAGATCATGCTCTAGTCCTTACCCCAAGAGGTGGGTTTGCCATTAGTTTGTGTGGTGGGTCCTGGCAGATTTTTGGCACACAACAAACCCCCTATGAGCTGGAGGCCCTTGCCCGGGAGTGGCATACCACTCTTTATTATTTAAGAGATCAAGAATATCTATGGTATTTTCCCTTAGAGGATCGAGATCGGCTGCTTTATCTGAACCCCAAAGGCATTGCGGAGATTAGGGATTTCCGAACCATGGAAGGGGGGTGGTTAATATCCCTCAAAGGAGATTGGTACCTTATCTATGCGATTAAGGAAAGCCACGCGCAGGTGCACCAAATCACCCCTATGCCGTCCCTACAGGAGGGTATGGAAAACCCTTGGCTTTACCTGAGTTCTGCCGGATATCTCCCAGGGCAGGGACTGTTAGCACTTATTTTTTATTATGGAGGACAAAAAACTCTGGCTCTTTACGGTACCCAGGATTCTCGTTGGTATCTCCATCCCGTCTCTTTTTTATGGAGAGAAGAAAAAGCCGCGCTTCAAGCTGGGAAAAATGTCATCTTTCGGTTAGCGCTCTCCCCAGCTCCCAATCGTATTTACTATACTATCTTACGGGGGGGTGAGGAAGTGGGTAGAACGGAAATCCATAACGAGGGAGAAAACGGCTTCTTCGCGATGAGCCTTCCAGAAGGCAGGCATGTCTTTCAAGTAAAACGCTACCGTTCCCAACAAGGGAAGGGGGGTACCCATTTTGCCCTGGATAAAAATATATTGCAGCCAGAACCTGTTTCCGTGAACCTACTAGCAGGCCAAAATGTACTACTTTTCCTGCGCAAGGGCCGAAAAGAAGAGAATAAGGCATATGTTCTTGACTACACTTATCTTGGGCATTTCCTTGATCAGTAAGGCTCTCCCAGCTCAAGAAAAAGAAAAAGCTTTTTCGCAAGCTCAAAAAGCTTTTGAAGTAGGATTTAGCTACCATGAAGCGGGCAATCTTGAAAAAGCGCGCGAATATTACGAGAGAGCTATTGCCTACGACCGCACTTTTGTCTCCGCTTACATAAACTTAGGCAACATTGAATCCCAGCTTTTGCGCTACGACATAGCCGAAAACTACTACAAAATAGCAATTAGCTTAAATCCTCATCATGCCGATGCCTACTACAACTTAGGTGCCCTCTACCAACTTCAGGAAAAATACACCCTGGCTATTCAAAATTTTGAAAAAACAATAAGTCTCAATAACAACTACAAACAAGCCTATGTAAATTTAGCTACATGTTATATGCGCCTATACCTGAAATCCTATGATCGTCAGTTGTTAAAGCTTGCACGTGAGAGTTTGGTAACAGCCGGTAAAATTGACCGGCAATATGGTCATGTCTATTTTAATCTAGGTATGCTCTACGAACTTGAAAACCAACCTGGCCTAGCACTAAGCCATTACCGCCAAGCTCTGCGTTACTATGACGACAGCTCACCTCAACAGGAAAAGACACGAAACCGCATTCTTTACCTTGAAAAAAAGATTGCCCAAGAGGTGGCACCCTGACTTTTAGACATACTTTGCGACAAGTTTTCCAAAAGGCCCGCATTCTTTACCATGAAAACCCATTGGCTTTTATTCTTTTGTGTGGTTTTCTCTTGCGCAGCATGGCAGCTTGGTACAATTATACGCCTTTGGGTGAAGACGACTATGTCAATGTTATCGGGCCAGCTTTGCAACACTACCAAACAGGTAAACCTTTAGAGATAATAGAGATTCGCCTACCTATATTTCCGCGAATTTTCTATTTTTTACTTTTACCTTGGAAATTGTTTGGTATCGAAAATGTGCGTTTTCTTGTCTCCTGGGGTCTTTTTGCAGTAGGACTTTTTTCCCTAGTAGGGGTATGGGCGATCTATCGTTTCGGCCAGGTCGTAATACCAGGCCAGGAAAAAAGTCTCGCCTGGCTCTATGCAGCCCATTATTTACTACCCCTTTATGGTACAAGGACTTTCCAAGAAAGCTTTACTCTTGCGACAGTTCCCCTTGGGCTTTATTTCTTGTACAAAAAAGAAAGCTATCCACGGCAATTTTTTTGGGGTGGATTTATTTTGGGCATCACTGCCATCATCCGACACCAGGCTATCCTTATACCTCTAGTTTTTGCCTTCTTTTATCTTTGGGAGACTTTTGCTAAAAAATTAGATAAAAAGTACCTTTTTGCTTATTTAGGGGGGGGATTTGTCTCCTTTATGCTATTAGTTATGCTTGATGTAAGCGAGGGGAGAGCCCCTCTCTCTACCCCCCTTGCCTACTTCCGCTATAATTTTAGTACCAATGTGGAAAAGAGTGAATATGGAATTTATCCCTGGTACAACTACCTTTTAGTGATGTTAGCAGTATTCATCCCTCCTTTTTCTCTCGGCCTTTTGCCCGCCTTTCTTCGGGGAGTGGTACGCTTTAAGCTATGGGGGATCGCGGTAATTTTCTTTGTGCTTATCCATAATCTCATTGCCAATAAAATGGAACGTTTTTTACTCCCCGTCTTGCCTTTCTTTTTTGTACTTACTTTGGGGGGAATAAAAGACTATTTCTATGAAAAATTTTCCTGGCGCGCTTTTTGGATGGTAAACATAGTATTACTAGCACCTATTGTCTTTAGCCGCAGCCAGCTCAACATCCTCGATGCTGCTATGTACCTGCGCCATTCCCCTCATCGCGTGGTGCTTTATCAAATTGAACTGTGGAAACAAGGCTATCTTGGCTATGATCGCAAGGCACCCATCTACATAGAAAAAGATCCTAATCATCTCTTAGAGGCCTTAAAGGCGGAAAAAGAGAAATATTACCATCTTTTAACATTGGGACCGCTCAAGGAGGAGCTGCTCTCCCGTCTTAACCAAGAAGGTTACCCCTGTTTTCTTGAGAAAACCTTTAAACCTTCCTGGCAAGAGAAACTGGTTATTTCTGTAAACCCGGGACCCAATCGCAGGCGCGATACGACCTATCTCTATCTCTGTGGGATGACAAAATAAAAGGCAACTTCCTGTTAAAATAATAAAATTAGCAATATGCGAGAGATACAGAAAATTTTTAGAGGGAGAGAAACTATTGATGGTGGGGGGGTAAAATTGCGCCGGTTGCTCACTCCCCAAGCGTATAGAGAGGCCGACCCCTTCCTGCTTGTTGATGAATTCCATAATGATGATCCTTCGACATACATAGCAGGCTTTCCTCCACACCCTCACCGCGGTTTTGAAACCATTACCTACCTCTTAGCTGGTCGTATTCACCACCGAGATTCGCGTGGCCATGAAGGTCATCTAGGTCCGCTTAGCCTCCAATGGATGACTGCAGGAAGTGGTATCGTCCACAGCGAAATGCCAGAGCAAGAAGATGGCTTACTATGGGGCTATCAGATCTGGCTAAACCTAAGTACCGCGCAGAAGATGACCAAGCCTCGTTACCAGGATATTCCCGCCGAAGATATACCTGAGGTAGAGGAAGGCCCACTGAGGATAAGGGTCCTGGCAGGCGAGTATAAAGAAAAGAAATCCCCTGTCATGACCTTTTTTCCTGTGCTTTATTTGGATCTTTCCTTTTCCGAAGAAAGTTTCTTCTATTTAAGCCTGCCGGTAGGCGATACCGTACTTGTTATCTGCATAGAGGGGAATGTGGAAATTGGCGAGCGACGACAACAATTGGTGATGGGGGAGTTAGCTCTCCTAGGTGAGGGTGAGGGAATTGGCCTTTACTCCAAGAAGGGGAGATTGCTCTTGTTAAGTGCCCCCCCTCTGCGAGAGCCAATGGTAGCGCACGGTCCTTTCGTCATGAACTCCCGAGAAGAAATAGAGCAAGCTTATCGTGATTACGCAGCGGGGCTCTTCGAGGTGTAGACTTTTAAGTAGCCCTCTTTAAAGCTCGTCCAACGGTCCTCAAATATGGCTAAACGCATGCTGTCCATGAAATGGTACATAAAATAAAGGTTATGATAAGTACTTAGCATGTAAGCCAGGATTTCCCTACTTTTATGCAGGTGGCGTAAATAAGCGAGAGTATAGCGTTGACACACAGGGCAGCCGCACCTTGGGTCAGGAGGATCGGCCCTGTCCTTAAATTTTTCGTTACGCAAGTTGATCTTACCTTCAGAGGTTAAAAGTTGGCCATTCCGGGCGTTGCGGGTGGGTAGGACACAGTCGAACATGTCTACCCCAGACTCCACAGCAGCGAGGATCTCTGGTATCGAACCCACCCCCATAAGATACCTTGGTTTTTCAACGGGTAGGAGAGCACAAGTAAAGCGTAATGCCTTCAAAAACTCCTCATTTTTTTCGCCTACGGAAAGACCACCAATGGCAAAACCTGGCAATGGTAAGGTCGTCACAAACTGCACCGACTTTTCTCGAAATTCTTCTTCTACCCCGCCTTGTATTATCCCAAAGAGACTTTGCTTTTCGTTCATGCCAGAACTGATATAATACTCTACAGAGTCTTGAAGCCAGCGATGGGTTCTCTCAAGTGCCAGGGAAAGCCGTTCGGGAGTGGCGGGATACTCAGCACAATCATCTAGGGGCATGACAATATCACTTTCTAAAATTCTTTGGATTTCCAGTACTTTGCGAGGATTAAAATAATGCCGAGAACCATCCCAATGGGAGCGAAAAAGCACACCATCATCGCGATATTCCCTCAAGGAGGACAAGGAAAAAGCTTGAAAGCCTCCAGAGTCCGTCAAAAGAGCATAGGGCCAGGCCATAAATTTTTTCAATCCGCCTAGTTTCGCCATAAGTTCTAACCCTGGCCTAAGATAGAGGTGGTAAGTATTGGCTAGGATGAGCCGATACCCTATGCTCTCTAGATCTTCTTGACCCATGGCTTTCACACTCCCTTGGGTGCCAACAGGCATAAAAAGTGGCGTCTTCACCTCAAGCCCTGTTTCAAATCGCAAAAGACCTGCCCTCGGACCAGTAGTGCCCTTTTGCAAGAAAAAGTAGAAGCGGGCCATTTTATAAAGAAATGCTCATCCCTCCGAAAATAAGTAGACCAGAGGTTCGGTAAGGATACACCAGAATGTAATTTTCATTGAGCAGATTTTCCCCTCGAAAAAAAAGGCTTACAGTTGGGTTTAGTTTCTTCTCAATCCCTGCATGCAAGAGAAAAAAGGGAGCCAGGGTTTGATTTGCATCAGGCACGTATCGCTCGTACTGGGCATTGCTTTCAAGATAGAAAATCCAACTACCAGGGGTCAAACTAGCTTTGGCAAAAAAAGAAAATGGGGTTCTCAGTGTTACCCGTTCAAGTTGGTATTCATATCGTGGCCCTAATTCCACCGAAAAAATATCCTGGACGGAGTGCTCCCAACCTACCTCCGCAAAAGCAAAACGAAACAATCTCTCTCTTGCGGAAAGGAGTTCTGAAGAACGATCAAAGTTTCGATCCCAATAACGCAGGTAATGAACATATCCCACATTCATCTTGAGAGTGTTGGCCCTACCTAGGCGAAGACTGTTCTTTGAACTAGCTGACCAAACGTCCTCTGGCTGTACATAGTGTACAGGCAAAGAATAATGACGATCCAAAAAATCAGCCTGCATAGGGGGGATGCGGCCAATCCTTTGGATTTCAAGCCTGCTATACCAGGAGCCTAAAAAGCTATCAATCGCTAGTATAGGCCCCCAAACAGGACGCATAGTCTGCGCAAAAAATACCTGGACGCCAAATGTGAAATCTATCTGCCAGGGCAGGCGTTGGTTGCCCACCACGGTGCGATATAAAGGTAGGACGTCCTGCAACTTAAAATCACCAGCTCGGTAGTATTGCCTGGGGCGATTTTGATATAGATAATTCTCAGCATACCAGAGGCTAGCCGAAAGCTGTAGAGCATTTCGGTTACTAAAAATATACTGCCAATCAAATCCACCTGTAAGTCGTAGAAAAGTAGAATCATCTCGCAAACGCTCGGTGGTGTTTTCCTCAACAGAAGAGCTAATATATTCCCCCCCCAGATCTATGGTAAGTCTTTGAAATTCGGAGGACCTAATTTGTTGGTTTAACTCGAAAAAGCCCCCCCTGCGGAACTGCTGTACATAGGCAGGATTTTCCTGCAAACCTCTGAGATAATCCTTATAAGTCATCTTGAGTAGCATTTTGTAGCTTTCGGTAAAATGAAACCCTGATGAAACTAATAGTCGGTCTGAGGAATACTCGGAATTGGGGATGGTCCTAAGGTCTCGCCCTTCCGAATCGTATTTGAGCCGATTATATTCAATAAGGTAAACACCAAAGTTGTCTCTTTTGGTGACATAAATATCTGCCGAGAGATTGTGATAGCTTCCATAGTGGGCTCTCAGTTGAGCTTGGCGCTGGGCTTCGGGGGGTTTTTGCTTTTCATTGCGGGCAATCTCTGGGAGAGACTCCTGCCAAGGGGGGGTGGTAGGGATTTCCATACCATCTGGTTTGGCCTCTTCCTTCTGGTGCTGGAACAATAGCTCATCCTCACCCTCGACAACAACCTTTTCGTCCCATTTTTTCTCTGGATCGCCCTTGTTATGCGTTTCCTTCTCTATCGATTCTGCAGGAAGTTCTTCTTCAAGAGAGGTCCTGGCTTTGCTTTGGGCAAAAAGAAGAGTTGTACATAAGAGGAAATTGCTCAAAGGACGCATTGGCGCGAGAAGAAGTCCCCACCTGAAGTGTAAAGAAAATTCAAGAAAGCTTTCACATTCTGGTGTCGCCAAGGAAAACCTCCACGAATTTTGCCACGGCAAAAAACTGAGCCGCCAAGAGGATGTGTTGTGGAAATCCTATGGAGCTTTGGCTTATGTGAACTCACGAAAAAAAGTTTTTTTAAAAAATTCCCTTTTAAGAAAATTTTCTTCAAAATTCTGCAAATTTTTGGCAAAATCGGGGTTTTATATAAACAGGAGGGTCTATGATTTTGAAAAATAACAAGGGTCTTTGGGATCTACGTCTTAATCCGGCTCTTATGGCCAAAGTGCGGGTGGCGGCAGCCAAATCAAACACAAGCATGTCGGCCATTGTGCGCTTTTGTGCCTTTAAACTTGCCCGCAAGAAAGTGGTTGATCTTAATAAGATGCGGGATCTGGCTCAGAAGCTGAGGGAGAAAAACCAGAGGAATCCTGTTCCTGCTCGTGAGCTTTGCCGTCTCAATGTGGTGCTTCATGGGGAGGATGAGCGGCTTTTCTGTGAGCTTAAATATCGTTTTGGTCTTACCACGAGTATGGTCTTGCGAATAGCGTTGGTGCGTTATTTGGACAATTTTCTCGCGGGATTGATTCCATATTGGAGGTTATTTTGGTACGGTACCAAGTTTGTGGTCAGGCACAAGTGTTATTATTCCACGGTGGTCGGGATCCCTATCATGGATTTTCATAGTAAGGAGTTATTTTCGCCAGAAGATTACCACGGTAAGCCCCCCGGGGAATTACCGATGTATCTACGCTACTATTGGCAACGCCGTCAAAAGGTCTGAGGCTGCCTTTGGGGGGGACACTCAGATAAACCTCGCAGTTAGTTTTTCTTTTGCCAGAGGGCGAAGGGTAATACCCTTTTCTAAGATGTTGTTTTTTTGGGGGAATTAAATACTAGGGGATTATCCACGTTATTTTATGGTTTTAAGAGAATGCAGGCTAATGGGTATGCACCATATATTACTTCAGCAAAGGATAGTAGTAACCCCATAACCGGAAAGTCAAATTTTTGAAAAAAAGTTGAGGATTTCCATAGTAGGCGCATTACCTATCAAGATAAGAAACTCATTTACAAAGTGATTTTAATGCTTTACTGAGGCTCATGTCCCGTGCCTTAAAGGAGGCTTTGCTCGGTGTATTTTTTTCTCATGGAGTGCAAGCCGCTCTGAAGCTACTGCAGGGTAAAATTGAAGGTGTGGTATTTCGTCAAGATCTTGTGCGCAATTTAAGCGATATAGCTCTCGCGGACAGCTCCCATGTTCCCGTGGAACCCATTCAGGATGTGGAAAACCTGTTGCAGGTATTGGAACGCTATGGGTTAATAAAGGATGGTCAAAAGGTTTTGCCGGTTCTAAATACAACCTTTGAGTTGGAGCAATTTTGGGGGCGGGCGGATATAGTTAGAGCTTGTGAGGCGGTACCTCGGATCAGTGCTTGGCAGGTTCCACGCTTAGAGCGTTCTCGTTTGGAAGTGAAGTCGTCACCAGAAGATGTCGCTTTAAAGAGTCAATTATTGAGTGAAGGGAAGAGGCAGCTAGAGATAAAGATCGAGCGTCGTCGACCCGAACTTACGCATGCTCCTCCAATGGCCAGTAGCAGGGATGGAGAAAGCGAGAAGGATCAGCGCACGGAGATGGTGGGATCGCTAATACAAGATGATGCTCATCGATCTAAACTATCCGAGAGGCTCCGGCAGGAGGTCGAGATAGGAAAGTTGGCTGTCTGGGCACTTGAGACTCTCCCCTATCCGATATTAGCTGTGGATTTCCAGGGAAAAGAACTTTTCCACAACAAAGAATGGGAAGCCCTCCAGTTAAAGAATGTATCTCCTGTCGCACCTGGGGATGTCTATGAAGCTGCTAAAAAGGTAATCTCTAGGCGAGCGGTTGAGGGGCGTTTGGAGGCAGGAGATGTTATGGAAATCCCGAACTTTTTAGCAAAGCATAGGATTTTTTTCCGGGCCATGAGGGCTAGGAGCCGGGTTCTGGGCTACCTTTTCTGGGTTCTACCCGAAAAAGAAGAACCATATATTGGAAGAGAAATTCAGGAAAAACAGGAAGATTTTTTAGGTAAAACTCTGCCTGAAATCTTAGCCGAGGTGGAAAAAAAAGCGCTTCTATGGGCCTATGAGCAAGCAGATGGCAACAAATCTAATGCAGCTATGCTTTTAGGTATTCCTAGGCAAACTTATGGCTATCGCTTAAAACGCTATCTAGGGGAGACCTAGTCGTTTCAGTCCACTTTCCTCAAGATGGGCTACTGAAAAATCAAGACAAAGAATAGTTCCGGGATTGAATTGGTAAAGGAGAGTGACAATACTTTCCCCCGTGGTAATGTCTCGATAAGGCTCGGATATGGCTCTATTTTTTTCGAGAATATCTTTTTGGGCAATGAAATACTGGAAGTAAGGGCGCCAGGACCAATCCTTCCCTATGTATGTCCGTTCTTCCTCCCAATAAAGACTCTCTCCGTTTTGGCGCAACCGGTAATTGGGGCTAATCTGAATTCCATAGTCGTTGACCACAAAGGCAAGGCGCATGAAGCGATGCCAATAAGGCGGTATATTTTCCGGATTGCAAGGTTCGAGGGAGGCTATTCCGTTTATTTGGACCTTGCGAAAGTAAGTCTCCGCTTTCTTTACGAAGTGATCTGCTAAAGTTTCACGAAATAGCAGGAGAGCGCGGACCTCTTCTAGTTTTCGCGTTCGGAAATCCTTAAGAAATTCCTCAACGGTGATGTCAAGGAAGAAAAGCGATTGTATTTCAAAAGACGGGTGTCCAAAAAAGTAACCCTGCACGTAGCGGGCGCCAATATCTAGTGCCGCGTAGAAGTCTTGTTCGGTTTCCACCCCCTCCAGAAGTAAGATAGAGCCGATTTTATCACAGAGATGGGCAATGGAGTGCAGGATTTCCCTAACAATCAGGTCGGAAAAGCCCTTCTGTATAAGGTGCAAGTCTAATTTAATATAATGGGGTCGCATAAGCGCAATGCGGTGTACATTAGAAAATCCTGCCCCAAAGTCGTCGATGGCAATAGAAAAACCCTTGCTTTTGAGAAAGCATATCACTTGGTCAAATCTCTCGGGGCTTAACCCAAATTCCCCTTCCGTGATTTCTAATACCACAGAAGAGGGAGGGATGCCATACTTTTCAATTAATTTTAGGATGGGCAGAGCTTGCTCCAGATTTTCTTCAGGGTTAAGCACCTCAAGCCAGCGCGGCATGATGTTTAAGAAGAGTTTGCGTTTGTAGTAAAGGCCAGATTTCGCAAAACGTCTAATGGCATCTTCACGAACAGCCAAATCCACACTGTAGAGTTCATGGAGGGGGATGTCGTGTCGTAGAAAAATTTTACCTAAGGAGACCGTTTTGCCCTCTTTTGTTTTTCCTCTTGCGAGGGCCTCGTAGCCCACTATTTGTTTATCTTCGATAGATAGTATAGGCTGGAAGAAAGCAAAGGGCCTTCCTTGAAGTTCCTTGTCGAACTGGGCTAGATCGATATCCTCCCGATATCCGACAAACATAGCATCTCATGGCTTTTTCGGTGGGCTATTGGGCCTTTAGATAAATCTCTTTACCTTGTTGGCGCATCTGGGAAAAAATGTCAAGATATTTTTGGTCAACTCTTGTGCCCACATCGTAGAGTGCATTCTTAAAAGAGGCCCCATCTAATTTCGAACCAGTAAGTTTTGTAAAGCGCAGATCGGCATTTTCAAAGCAAGCATGGGTGAGATCGCAATTGTTAAGATAAGCTCCCGTAAGCTTAGCGTGCGAAAAATTAGCTCCTGTAAGTTTTGAGCCACTAAAGAAGGTGTGTTCAAGCCTGGCGTTGGTGAAATCCACATAACTTAAATCCATATGGTCTAAATTAGCTTTGCGGAGGTCAGCGTTAGCGAGGGAGCCCTTTTCCCTTAAAAGTTCGAGTATTTTCTTTTTTGAAATAAAGTCCTTATCGCTTAGGCCAGTTCCATTTTCATAATCCCGGATGGCTTTCTGGAGGGCCTTAATTGCCGTCTCGGCATAATTTTTCCGTCTTTCGGGATAGCCATCTATGTAGCTTTCCATTAATTCAGGTGTTATGGCTAAAGCCTCATTGAGGCGCTTGCCTTTAGCTAGATCGCAAATAATGGATAGGGAGACAAGAGAGAAGCTGCACCCAGTGGTGGTGTAGCGAATGTCTTCTATGCGATCATCCTTGATTTTCAGATAGAGGCGGTAACCATCCCCGCAGCCCGCGTTTTTGTATTCGGAGACGACGGATGGTTGCTCAAGTTCTCCGTAATAAGGCCGCTGTTCCACCAAAGTGTTGAATTTTTCGAAATTCATAGAAAAAAGCTATTATGAGATTATGGGTTTGGCCACAAAATGCCTAAACAGGCCATTTTTGGTTGGTGTAGGCGGCCTCCCAGAATAAGTATTCGTACCGGGCGCTCATGACAAAAGCTTCCACGGCCCTTTGGCAAGTAGAGGCATCGCTTTCCTCGGAGAAGCGCTGGAGTCGCTCGAGCAGGTTTTCCATATAGTCATTAAATTGGGGGTTTGAATACATTCTGAGCCAATTGGCATAGGGATGGTCATCGGGGATCGTTTTGAGTTCTTGCAAGAGATGTTGTCCGAGGTCAATATAGAGCCAGGGGCATGGGGTTATGGCAGCTACTGCTTCTAAGAGAGAACCTCGTTGGGCTGTGGCTACCATATGGTTTTGGTAGGCCGCGTTGTTTAAGGTTAACTCAAGCTCTGCGATATCTTTTTCATTATATCCTAAAGTTTTTCCGTAGCCAGCATGGAGTTCACCCTCAACCACGAGGGCAAGGCGAGCCGCCTCGATGAACCATAGCTTATCCTTAGGTTGGCGGCAGCGCACAGCAATAAGAGAGGTGGCATCGGCGAAGGCTTCTAAATAGCGGGCATCATGCATTTGGTAAAAACGGAATTTTTGTTTGTCGAGAGTACCTTTGGCTAGTTCGCGTACGAAGGGATGCTCGAATGAGGCTTTCCAAGCCTGATCGGCAGCCTGCCGGCATCTTTGGGCGAAAGGGGGGATATGGTACGAGGTTTTCATAGAGCCTCCTGCATTTTTAATAGTCAAGAAGAGACAAATGCAGGAAGCAATGTGGCCAAGAGACTTCCTACGCCGGTATTACCCGGATCAGGTTCAAGGGTCTTCGCCTATTGCGAATCTCAGCCTTTCGGCTCCCCTGCTCTTTGCCTCTTCTTGAGGCGATAGAAGGCAAGCTAGTTTATTAGTCAATCTTTTTAAGATGTTTGGGAGATAAGTTTCGCGATGAGTTGCAAGAATTCTTCTTTGCGGAAGGGTTTAATAAGATAGGTATCGCAACCGCTTTCTAATAGTAGGTTGATCTCTCTGGGCGTGGCGTAAGCGGTTATAGCAGCGACAGGGGTATGAGGACGTCCCAGGTCTTTTTCTAATCGGCGGATTTCGCGGGTTGCCTCAAAGCCGTCCATGAGAGGCATTTGCATATCCATGAGCACGAGATCCACATTTTCTTCTTGAAAAAGCTTTAAGCTTTCAAGGCCGTTGTGGGCCTTTATTATACGGTGGGGGGTATTTGTTAGGAATCTTTCCATGAGGAGGAGGTTATCTTCGTTGTCTTCTGCTATTAGGATGGTTTTGGGGCGGCTGGGCGGTGATTCTGGTGTCGCTTTCGCTTCTGGGATGGGCATAGTGGTTTGTTGGTAGGGTATAGTCACTTTAAAGGTGCTTCCTTGTCCAGGCTCTGATTGGACGCTGATCCATCCCCCTATTTTTTCGAGAAGCTTGCGGGTTAGGGCAAGGCCAACCCCAGTTCCCGCGAATTCTTTTGTATAGGAACTATCCCCCTGCCTGAATCTCTCAAAAATTTTTCCCTGTAGCTCTTTTTCAATCCCGCAACCGCTGTCGCTGACCTCAATTTGTAAAAATCGTTCTCCCTGTTCGCTTGCCTTGCTCACGCGGATTTCCACATAGCCTTGGGATGTAAATTTCACGGCATTGCTTAGGAGATTAAGCAAGATTTGCCGCAGTGCGCGAAAATCACACATTATGACAGGAGGTAGATCCGTAGCGAGGGAAAGGTTAAGTCTAAGTCCTTTGCGAAGGGCCTCTTGGGCATAAAAATCCCTTATTTGCTCGAAGAAGGGGTGAAGTAAGATAGGAGCCTCATGAGTCTTGCTTTTCCCTTGTTCTAAGAGGGAAAGCTCCAGGATGTCTTCTACGAGTTCTTTAAGATGTGTGATAGCTCTGTGCATTTTCTCGAGATAAAATTTTTCTTCTTCACTTTGTACCTTGCCCAACAAGAGATCGGCGTAGCCCGAAATAGCATTAAGCGGAGTACGGATTTCATGGCTCATATTTGCTAAAAATTCAGATTTCGTTTGGTTGGCTTCCTCTGCTGCCTTCCGAGCGGCCAAAATCTCTTCCTCGTATTTACGCCTTTGGGTTATCTCCTCAGCAAAAATAGCTATGCCCTTTACAATCTCCTCTTCGCGAATAGGATGGTAATTAATCCCATAGATAGAATCTGCAGCTTCTGTATTTGGTACATGAATTTCATAATAGACACTTTTACCAGAAAGGCATTCGTAAAGTTTACCCCTTACGAGATCGCGCCAGGCTTCTGGTATGAGTTGCACAAAATCTCGAACGTTTTCGGAAAAAGGAAACCCATGGCGGGAAAAGCTCTTTCGAAAGGCCTCATTCATAAAAACGATTTCCAGATTATCATTAAGCGAGACTACGAGGTGCGGGATGTTATCTATGATGGCTTTAAGTTGAAGACGTTCCTCATCAAGTTTTCTTTGGACTTCTTTTAACGAGGTTATGTTAGAGGCAGCGGCTACTACGGCATGGATTTCCCCACCTCCACTGCGCACTGGGACGAGAGAAACTTCAAAATAATTTGGTTTCCCTTTTTTGCCCCCTATCTCTAGCTCAAAGAAAACTTTTTGACCAGTAAGTGCTTTCTGAAAATTTTCCTTAAATATTTCGCCTGCTGGTGCGGGTAAGAGGTTGGAGATAGTTTTTTCTTTAGGGGTTTTCTTTTGAGTAAGAAATCGCATGAGGGCTGCTCCTCGTTTGTCTTGGAGCAAAATTTCTTCGTTTGGTTTTAGAATGGCGAGAAAGAGGATGCCAGAATCGATAATGGCTTTTTGGTAGCTACTGTAGCGAGTAAGTTCTTCATGATATTCACGTGCTAGACGAAAGAAAAGAGCAAATATTAACCCCAAAAGCAAAAGGTTGGGGATAAGAATAAAGGGTGCAAGTTCCTGTTCGGTTTGCGTGAGGTCCAGGGTATGGCATAGAATTTGGAGAAAAGGATGGTTACGAAGAGAAAATACCAAAAGATTGAAAAAGCTTGTAGCTGTTAGGAAGAAAAAGCCAGCCTTAAGTCCATGTACAAAAAATACATAGCTTAAGATGAGTATCTGTACCATGAGAGTAGAAGTAAGGATGTAGCCACAGCCCACAGAGAGATGCGAAAAATAAACAAGGGCAAGTTCTAAGATAGCAAATAGGAGGCTAAAACGATGAAAATGCCCCCACTGTGCCATGGCAAATGGCAATAAGAAGACAATGATTGAGATAGCTAAATATGTGAGGGAGTAAACGGGGGGAGTATAGAAGAAAGCCAATGGCAGTTGCACGGCATGGAAAATGATAGCGGTGGCAAGCATGCGGAATGAGTAGCGAACGCGAAGAGCTTCGTTTGGCGGTAGTTGGGAGAGGCTTTTTTCTAGGAAAAATTTTTCCACAATGAAAGGTTTTAGCATGCGGCCTAGGAGTCAAACCATAAAAAAAATTGACGGTTTATCCCTGCTTCTATAAATTGGCACTCGGATAACTTGAGTGCTAACACTCTAAATAAAGAGTGATAGCATTCGTAAGAAAAAACTGGTAAAGGAGAGAACTATGGCGATTAAACCACTAGGGGATAGAGTGCTCATTAAGCCTTTAGCCGAAAAGGAAGAAAAAATCGGCAACATTTACATCCCCGATACGGCCAAGGAAAAACCCAATGAGGGGGAAGTGGTAGCCGTAGGACCGGGGAAGGTAACGGATGACGGCAAAACCGTCCCCATGCAAGTGAAAGTGGGGCAACGTGTTTTGTACGGAAAATATTCCGGTACCGAAATCAAGGAAGGTGGTCAGGAGTATCTGATCGTAAGAGAATCAGACATCCTGGCGATCATAGAATAACAATAGAATAACAATAAAAAAAGGAGATTGCTTATGGGTGCGAAAATTCTTGAATATGATGAATCAGCAAGATCCCGCCTCATGACGGGTGTTAACAAATTAGCTAATGCAGTTAAGGTAACTTTGGGTCCTCGGGGCCGCAACGTGGTTATTGATAAAAAATTTGGGGCTCCGACCATTACCAAAGACGGGGTAACCGTGGCTAAGGAGATTGAGCTGGATGATCCTTTCGAGAATATGGGGGCCCAGCTCATCAAAGAGGTTGCCACGAAGACCAACGATACTGCCGGTGACGGCACTACCACGGCCACTATCTTAGCTCAGGCCATCGCTCGGGAAGGTATTAAAAACGTCACCGCGGGAGCCAACCCCATGGATTTAAAAAGGGGTATTGATAAAGCTGTCGAGGCAGCCGTGGAGTATATTAAGCAGGTAGCTAAAACTATCGATAGCAAAAAGGAAATCGAACAGGTAGCTACCATTTCTGCTAACAACGACCCCGAAATTGGCAAGCTTATTGCCGAAGCTATGGATAAAGTAGGTAAAGAAGGGGTCATTACGGTTGAAGAGGCTAAGTCCATAGAAACTACGCTTGAGGTTGTCGAGGGGATGCAGTTTGATCGAGGTTATATCTCCTCTTACATGGTAACTGATCCAGATTCCATGACTGCCTCTTTGGAAAATGCTTATGTGCTGATTCACGATAAAAAAATCAGCGCGGTGAAAGACATTGCCCCTATCTTAAATCAGGTAGCACAGGCTGGTAAACCTCTCCTCATTATTGCGGAGGATGTAGAGGGTGAGGCTCTTGCTACAATTGTTTATAACACAATCCGCAAGGCGATCAGCTGTGTTGCTGTCAAAGCTCCTGGCTTTGGGGATCGCCGCAAGGCCATGCTCGAGGATATTGCTATCCTTACGGGGGGCCAGGTGATTTCTGAAGAGCTCGGCCTAAAACTTGAAAATGCCAGCCTTTCAGACCTAGGAAGGGCAGAGAAAATCATTGTCGATAAAGAAAACACCACCATTATTAAAGGAGCCGGTAAGCAGTCTGATATCAATGCCCGGGTAAAACAAATTAAAAAACAAATTGAAGAGACAACCTCTGACTATGACCGGGAAAAATTACAGGAGCGGCTCGCCAAGCTTGCTGGCGGAGTAGCTGTGATCCATGTAGGTGCTGCCACCGAGGTTGAAATGAAAGAGAAAAAGACTCGCGTGGAAGATGCCCTCAGTGCTACCCGTTCAGCGGTAGAAGAAGGTATTGTGGCAGGTGGTGGTTTAACTCTCCTTAGGGCTACGGAGGCTGTGGCCAAACTTAAACTTGAAGGCGACCAGGAGACTGGTAAAAATATAGTTCTCCGAGCTCTTGAGGAGCCCATGCGTCAAATTGCCCAAAATGCAGGAGAGGAGGGGTCCCTGATTGTAGAGCATGCCCGTAAGGAAAAAGGCAATGTTGGCTTTAACGCCCAGACCCTGAAGTGGGAAGATATGTTTGCTGCAGGGATTATTGACCCGGCAAAGGTGACCCGCTCTGCCCTGCAAAATGCTGCATCGATAGCTGGGCTAATCTTAACCACCGAATGCCTTATCACCGACAAGCCAGAGCCTGAGAAAAAAGGACCTGGTGTCGGGGGCGGCATGGGCGCTGATATGGACTATTGATAGCTTGCCCAAGCCTACACTTACAAAGCCGCAGCTTGGCTGCGGCTTTTTTATGCCCTCTTTAAGATGTGAAAAAGCTCATCTTTTAGGTAGAGGCGCTTTTTCTTTAGGTCCTCAAGATAGGCGTCGGAAGCCCCTTCTTCACCTCGCTCGATGCGTAAAATCTGCCAATTTATGTTCTCGTATTCTTCAAAGAGCCTCGCAAAATGCCGATCGCTCCGCTTTAAATTGTGGATTTTTTCTTTCCACTCCGGAAATTCTGCGGCCAGTTCGTGGGATTCATGGATCATATTCAGCTCCTGCAGGAATGTTAGTGCAGGAAAGCTAGTCTGGGAGGGCAAGGAAAATCCTAATTTTCATGTGAAGAGAGGAGAACAATTTAGTTGAAGCCATGACTCTCCTTCTGCTTTGAACCAGGCTATGGCCAACAAGCGGCGGATTGTGGTAACTTCAGGACCGACGCGTGAGTTTATCGACCCTATCCGCTTTATTTCAAACCCTTCCACGGGAAAAATGGGATACCACATAGCAAAAGCGGCGGTAGCGAGGGGATATGAGGTGGTCTATATTGTGGGACCCGGCGATCCCCAATATTGTGATGTGGTTGGGGCTAAAACAAAACGGGTTATCTCTACGGAAGACATGCTGAAGGAGGTCTTGCGATCCCTGAAAAAGCAGGCCATACTTATCATGGCAGCGGCCCCGGCTGATTATCGCCCTGAAAAAAGAAGTCCCGTGAAATTAAAGAAAACAGAATCTCCCGAGCTAAAGCTCATCCCCAATCCAGACATATTAAAGACGATAAACGAGAAGGGACTTAAGGATAAGCTAGGGCTATTTCTCGTTGGTTTTGCCGCGGAAACCCATAATGGGGAAAACTATGCCCTAAAAAAACTAGAGGAAAAAAATCTTGACATTATTTTTCTCAACGATCTTTCACGCAAGGACAGTGGTTTTGCTGTGGAGACAAACCAGCTGACCCTCTTTACCCGGGAGGGTAGGAAAGAAAAATGGAAAACTGACTCAAAGGAGAAATTAGGAGAAAAGATTATTTCTACTCTTGAAAGCTATTTTTTCCGCTAGTTGTTATGGATTTCCTAGAAAAAGAGCTAGGAGGGCTCAGAGCTCTTGTACTTAAGGGAGACGAAGACAAGGCCATTTCCCTTTTTCATGGCTATGGAGCCAGTATGGAAGATCTGGCTCCCTTGGCTCAGTACATCCGACAAGTAAGTAATGCGACCCTCTATTTCCCAAACGCCCCTTTAAGTATAGACATAGGCTATGGCTATGTAGGCTATGCCTGGTTTCCGATAGACTTTGCCGAGATAGAGGCCTTACAAAGGGAAGGGAAGGCGAGGGATCTTTCCCGGGCTTTTCCCCATGGTTTTGCTCAGGCGCGACTTTATGTAGACAACTTTTACCGTGCCGTGGGTGCGTTGCACAAAAAACAAATGGTTGGGGGATTCTCGCAGGGGGCTATGCTGGCCACCGATCTTATGCTTCGTAGCGAGCACGAACTAGGTGGACTACTCATTCTTTCAGGTACTCTCGTGGCCGAAAGCGAATGGCGGTTACTTGCGGCAAAAAAGCCCCCCTTCTCCTTTTTTCAAAGTCATGGGAGGCATGACCCCATATTGCCCTTTTCTATGGCCCAAAGGCTCTTTGAGCTACTCGAAGAAGCCAATCATCAAGGGAGGTTTGTCGAGTTTGCAGGCGGCCATGAGATACCGCCTATGGTCTTGGAAGAGATGCTTCTTTATATTCAGCAAATTTTCCCGTGAAGAGAGTCGAGCGACAAAAAAAGCCGCCCGTAGGCGGCTTAGAGCTTAGACCTTATCCAAAAGCTGCAGCACTAAGGCGCCTGAGAGGTTTGCCTGTGCCAGCATCGCCGTACCACTCTGCAGCCGGATTTGGTTTTTGGTAAATTCTAATAGCTCGAGGGCCATGTCGGTGTCCCGTATACGAGAGTCTGCGCCCACCATGTTTTCCCAGGCTACCCTGAGAGCTTCAATGGTAGTTTCTAGGCGGTTATAGTAGGCACCTAGATCAGCCCTATTCCTTTGGAGTCGGTCAAGGGCTGTGTCTACCGTCCCGATGAGGTTATTGGCTTGTGCCACCGTGGTTAAGCGGTTTCCCGGCCCTCCTGGTCTGTCAAAACCAAAAGAGCGTGCGTTCATGGTGGCAATGTACGCCCGGATCCGCTGGTTTTGGTTTGGCCCCACATGAAAGAACATGGAGGCAACTTTCGAGTTACGAGCAAAGTTACCGGTGAGGATTTTAAGCCGGTTAAACTCTGCTGTTGTGGAAATCCGGTCCACCTCTTGGATGAGCTGGGAAACCTCGACCTGTATCTGTAGTCTATCCGCCTCGGAGTAAATACCGTTGGCGGCTTGGACCGACAGAACCCGTATGCGCTGCAGAATATCGTTTACCTGCGACATGTTGCCTTCGGCAACCTGGATAAACGAAAGCCCTGTTAGGGCGTTTCGCTCGGCTTGTTGCAGACCCCTTATCTGCGTGCGCATTTTCTCCGATACCGCGAGGTTGGTGGCGTCGTCTCCCGCACGGTTAATGCGCTCGCCCGAGGAGAGACGCTCAATGGACTTATCCAGCCCCCTTGAGGCCTCGCCTAGTTGGCGAGTCACAAAAAGCGCCGACAGGTTGTTGTTTATTTGCATAGCCTCCTCCCTGGCATTTTTTCCGCACCATCCTAGTGCGGCGGCCCTTAGGCCGGACAGAACCACAGTTGGCCCCGGCCGGCCCAAAAGCCACCAGAGTCTTTCAAAGAGCTGGGGGATACCCCCCCTTAACGGTTTTTTTCGGCAACGCCAAAAGAAAAACTCAACATCTCTTGGCTAAAAATAAGCCAAGTTGCGAAAAAATAACTCAAGGTGATTCAACTTATAGCCTCATTAGATATACTTGAAAAAATTTACTGCTCTGCACATAACAGAGGGAAGTCGACTGCTCCACAGCCATGATGGCTTTCTGAGATAAAGGGACCAATGCCCTGTTGGTATAGGGCGGTACCTAAAGCGGCATTTCCGTTTGTGCCGTCCGCACCCCCGCTGCCATTGTGCCAGGCTTGGCCTCCTTGAGGGCAAAGCCTGGCGGTGTCGGTTGTCCAATCGTCTTTCAAGCCAGACCAGAAACGACACTCTTCGAGTGGGAGGATAACACAATTCTTTACCGGATTTTGCAGAGCTTGGGTAAAAATAGGCTTATTCGTATCGGTTTTGCCTACAATAGTTCCTTCTTTATTACGGTAAGTGGTGTTCGCTTTTAGGACCCAATCCACGGATTCATTTGCTCCCGAGCAAAAGGGGGTGCTACAGGCCCTTCGAGTTGTGCCATCGACAAGAAAGGCTTTATAGTTGCCGGGAGGTTTTTGTGGGTCGTTGTTGCACTTATGATCGGCACCAACGATGCCGCCTAGATTTCCCCTGAACTTTAGGCTTGTAAGGTAAAGGATCTTGATTACTCCTTGGTCTGCAGATTTTTCGTCATCATTCGCGCAAGCAAAAAGGACGGTCATTAAGAATATAGACAGAGAGAGACGAAAGATTTTCCTATCCATACTACCCCCTGTATTCCCATGACGTAGCCCATGGCGCTGTCAAGTAAAAATGTGGCCAAGCCTCTCGCCAAAATTCTTTTTTTGTTGTAAGTTTAGCCCATGGATTTCCCAGAAAAGCAAGAAGCGAGAGTAATCCCGCGAAGAAAAAGCCGCACCGTTTGGGTGGGTAAGGTACCAGTTGGCTATCCCCATCCTATACCCGTACAGTCAATGACCAAGACAAAAACCGCCGATTGGAAAGCCACGGTGGAGCAAATCCGAAAATACGAAGAGGCAGGCTGTCAAATTGTAAGGGTAACCGCCAATAGCGAAGAGGCTGCTTTAGCGTTAAAAAAAATTAAAGAAAACATCTCGATCCCCTTAGTGGCGGACATTCATTTTCAACATAAGCTGGCAATAATGGCAATTGAAGCTGGCGTGGACAAAATCCGTATCAACCCCGGTAATATTGGCAACGAGGCGAAGATTGCTGAAGTTTTAAAGCGGGCCAAGGACGCGGGAATTCCCATCCGCATTGGAGTTAATGCGGGTTCGCTAGAAAAAGACCTTTTGCGTAAGTATGGCTACCCCACGGCCGAGGCTATGGTGGAAAGCGCCATACGCCATGTGGAAATTTGTCATAAATATGACTTTCATGATATTGTCATTTCCTTAAAGTCTTCGGATGTCTATATGATGATTGAGGCCTACAGAAAGATGGCAAAACTTGTCGATTATCCCTTTCATTTAGGTGTTACCGAAGCGGGAACCACCTTCCAAGGAACCATTAAATCAGCGATTGGCATTGGCACTCTTTTGGCCGAGGGGATAGGGGATACGATAAGGGTTAGTCTAACCGATGATGGGGTCGAGGAAATTCGGGTAGGACGGGAAATCCTGCGTTCTCTTGGACTGGTAAGCTATGGTGTCACTTTAGTTTCCTGCCCAACATGTGGTAGGCTCGAAGTTGATTTGTTTAAAATTGCCCGAGAAGTAGAAGAAGCTGTGAAAAACATCCGTACCCCGCTTAAGGTGGCTGTTATGGGCTGCTTGGTAAATGGTCCTGGGGAGGCCAAAGATGCCGACATTGGTATTTCTGCAGGGCGAGAATCGGCCATACTTTATGTGAAAGGTGAGTCTAGAGGTAAGATTGAAGAAAAGGATATTATCCCCCGCTTACTTGAGGAAATCTATCGCTTAGAAAAAGAATTGGTTCCCAAAGAATAAAAGCATGTTGCAGAAATTCTACCTATTCTTGAAGGGGGTTATCGAGCATCTCATGGTAGTGGCCATGACCCTTCTTTTTTGGCAGTTCCCCCAACTTTACCAGCAATACCTAGATGCTCTCACAGGGGCTCATTATGAAGCCAGAAAAGCTCTATCTCTGCTTGAGGAAAGTGCACGAGAGAGAGGCAAGAGTCTTAGGGATTATATAGAAAAGCATTTAAAAAGCCAGGACAATGATTTTCGCACATCGGGAAAAAACATGGAAAAAGCCCTTCAAAGGGAGAGTTTTTATCGTTCGGCACTTGATAAATTAAAAAGAGCCCCCTTTTATTTGTGGTGGTGGTATTTTATTATCTATGTAGAGTTCGGCCTTTTACGCGAGATTTCTTTTCAACCAGGGATTCCTCTTTCAACCGCAGGTCTTTTCTATGCAGCTTTCGGTATGCTTACGGGTATGGGTATTTCCTATCTTGTATTTGGTATTTGGGGCTCTTTTTTTACGAAAAAGACTAGAATATAAGATTTACGAGAAACGACAGGATTAAAAAAAGCGTGGAGGTAAGGAAAAATACCAAGAGACTTGCTATAATGACCGTTGCTATCCAAAAAAAGCGGCGTTTTCCGGCAATACCGTAGAGATGTTCGGCACCGCTGGCCATCAAATGGAAAAAATAAAAGAGGCACAGGATAACGAGAAAGCCTCCCATATAAGGGATGGGTAAGAAAATAAGCGCATAGGCTAGGGGGTAGGCGGCAAAAAAAGTAAGTTTCATGCCACTTTTCGGGGGGGCTATGTTTCCTAAAAGCTCGGTTGCTTCTTCTGCGATAAGGCCTAAGATATAGAGAGCCAATATAAAAAAAAGGAAAAGCAAAAGGGGTGCTACAAGCCCTTGAGTTAAAAGATGACGGCTTAGGCCATGGCGTATCCATGTGGCCAGAAAAAAACTAACTATTAAAAGCAGGCCAACCGGGATATGGTAGCGCCGCAGTAGCCCAAGTAGGGAGGGTAGGTATTCCTGCTTAATGATTTCCCATTCCCGAACAGGGCTTTGAAAAAGACCTCGTAAGCGCTCCACCATCGGCGGCATACCCCACCTTGGGGGAGGCTTCTCGTGTGAAAACAAAAATCAATGTGCTTGTCTGGCTCGGGCAAAGATGTCCTGTAAGTTTTTTGGGAAATCCTGTTGACAAAGCCAAAGACACTTATTTTGTCACATCATGCAGAAGAAACCCTCCTTGCCAGCCCTATTACAGCTCACCTATGCCCTAGGCCAGTTGGGATGGTCTACTCTCGTGAATGTTATTGGCATCCAGCTCATTTACTTTTATATCCCGCCAGAAAATGCTGGGATTGCCTACTTTATCACCCAAGCTACCTTTTGGGGGATTTTTAATGCGGTATCCTTAATCGCTGCCAGTGGGCGCTTGTGGGATGCTGTGACAGATCCTTTAATTGCTCATTTTAGTGATCATAGCCGACACCGCAAGGGAAGACGGATCCCCTTCTTGCTCTACGGCTCTTTGCCTGCCGCACTTTTTTGTGCCCTTATGTTTTTTCCCCCTGTACCCCAGGTTAGCTTTTGGAATCTTCTCTGGCTTCTTGTTACCCAAACTCTCTTTTATTTGTTTTTAACCGTCTATGTTACCCCATACTTTGCCTTACTGGCGGAATTGGGCCACTCAGCGAGAGAAAGGTTGAATCTCTCGACATGGATTTCCATAACGTACGCCTTGGGCATTATTGTAGCAGCCCAAGCACCTGCCCTAGCGGGAAGGCTTCAGGAGGTCCTTAATCTTTCTCCAGCAGGGGGATTTCAGGCTGCGGTCGTGGTTTTGGCTGTCGTGGCTTTTGTGTTTATGCTTTTGCCGCCCCTGACAATTGAGGAGGGTAAATACTGTGAGGTGGTGCCATCCGAGGTACCCATGCTTGAGGCCGTAAAAAGGACCTTCCGCAACAGGAATTTTCTTTTTTATGTCATTGCCGATTTTGCTTATTTTGCGGCTCTCAGCATCATCATGACTGGCCTTTTGTATTACACTACGGTTCTCCTTTTCCCCGAAAACCAGACGAAGGGCAAAGAGCTTATTGGTGTTCTCCTTGCTTTAATGGTGGTGGTCTCTTTTTTGTTTTATCCCGTGGTCAACCTCTTAGCCCGTCGCTTAGGTAAAAAAGTGCTCGTGGTTTTTGCCCTTATTTTTTATGGTTTTGACTTTGCTGGTGTCTGGTTTTTGGGGAAAAGCCCTCTAAATGATTTTTTATCCCGAGAAATGCAAGCATATCTCTTGATTATCCTCGCTTCTATCCCCATTTCCTTTCTTGGCATCTTGCCCAATGCCATTCTCGCAGATATTGCGGAGCATGATGCTCTTAAAAGCGGGGTTCGCCAGGAGGGGATGTATTTTGCAGCGCGGACCTTTATGCAAAAAATGGGGCAAACCTTTGGCATTTTAGTATTCGCTATGCTCACTATTTTGGGAAAAGATCCTGGAAATGATCTCGGCATTCGACTGAGCGGGGTTGTGGGCTTTTTGCTGTCTGTTGGCGCAGGTTTTGTTTTTACTCTCTACCGAGAAAAAGAATTGCTAGAAGAGACAGCGAAATTAGAGAAAGCGCATTATGCTTGAAAAAATTGGCCTGGGAGATTTAGAGCAGGCTTCTGCCCGAGAAAAATTTACTTTTTTTGGAGTTCTTTTTTTAACATTCTTTTTGTTTGCTGACCAAAATGTGGCTGCCGCCAATCTTTCACGTATTGGAGCTGAGTTTGGCTTTACTCAAGAGAAAGACTACCGTTGGTACATTGGCTCGCTTGTATCGCTATGTTTCTTTGCTCTCGGGGGGCTGCTTTCGGTTTATGCAGGGGTGTTAAACGATAAATTTTCCGCGAAGGGCAGGCTCTATACCCTGATATTAGTTTCTTTTATGGGTGAGCTTGCTTGTGCCGCAAGTGGGCTTGCTCCCAATTATGCCGTATATCTTGCCACACGAACTTTGACAGGGGTTGGTCTAGGGGGGATATACCCCCTCATTTTTTCGGCTATGGGGGATTACTTTCGGCCCGCCAATAGGCCAATCGCATCGGGCTATTTAGGCCTTGCTATGGGGTTGGGGATTGCCCTTGGCCAACTCATAGGTGGTTTTTTAGCGCACAGCGAATTTTTAGGGCTAAGTGGTTGGCGTATTGCCTTTATCCTCATGGCCCTTCCCTCCTTTCCTCTTTTACTCTTGCTTTTATTATGGGGGAAACTTCCCGAAAGGGGAAAAATGGATCCAGGGCATTCGCCAGAGGAACATCCGGTCCATCTAAGCGATGTGCGTTCTATTTTTTCTGTAAAGACAAACCTACTTGTGTTTGCCCAATCCATCCCTGGTTGTGTTCCGTGGGGTCTTTTGTTTACCTATGTGGTAGACTATTATGAAAAAAATAAGGGTTTTCATGTAGAGGAGGCAAATCTCCTCGTGATGCTTTTTGGGGGATTTGCGATCATGGGAGCCTTTGTGGGGGGCTATCTAGGTGCTTTTTTTTACCGCCTAAGGCATGAATATCTTCCCCTTTTTTGCGGTCTCACCATTTTGTTAGGGATGATACCAACCTTTATTATTATCAACTACACGGGCAAGACGATTGCGCCCATGTTTTTGGTGGCCATTTTAGGAGGGCTTATTACACCTCTTACAGGACCAAATGTGAGGGCTATCTTAGCCAATACCAACCTGCCGGAGCACAGAGGTTCTGTTTTTGCCTTATTTAATCTCACCGACGACCTGGGCAAGGGGCTTGGTCCCTTTTTTGTGGGTCTGCTGTTGCTCATTTTTGAGCCAGAGATTGCCTATAATGTGGCCGTTGCTTTTTGGCTAATTTCTGGCATAATTTGGTTCTTCATGCCCTCGCAGATGGTACGAGATGAAGAGCTTGTAACTCAAACTTTGAAACAAAGGTAGGCTGCTATGGGTAAAGAAAAAAGTGCTCATTTCTATTACAGTCTGGGTCTATTTGCCTTTACGGCGCTTTTAGGGGTGCTCGCGGTGGGTTTCTCGTCTCTCGGTTGGCTATGGCAAAGCCTTGGCACCATAGCTTCCTTGCCTGGTGAGCGAAAAGGGGAAATAGCTCCTGGCATTGTGTATGAAAAAAAGGCCGATATTTTGAGTGTAAAGCTTCACCAAGCTCAGGAATTAAAAGAGCTGCTCTCTTTCTCGCTGAAAACTGCTTTTTTGAGAGCGAAGGTGGCCAAAGATAAGGTGGCCTATCATATGGCTTCATTTAAAATGGGAGAAAAGGTTATTTGCCAAACAAGAGGCATGACCCTAGAGGAAATATCCCATGGTGAAAAAGTTCTGCTTTTGAAGGGCAAGTTCTTAGCCCAGAGGTCGTTGGGGCGTTTTAAAGAATCCTGTAATGTGGACTATGAACTTCGCCTCAAACAAGATTCGCAGGAAAGTGTTCTTCTCGAGTTAAGTGTACCAAATTCCGCTGTAAACCGCCTGGAGCTTGCTATTCTTTCGCATGAAAAAGAAAAATTCCTAGGTATGGGTGAGCAGTTTACCCATCTCAATTTGAAAGGTCATCGTGTGCCTGTGCTAACCGAGGAACAGGGGGTTGGTCGAGGTGCAGAACCAATAACCACAGGTGCGAATCTCATAGCAAAAGCGGGGGGGAATGCGTATACTACCTATGCCCCCATTCCCTTTGTTATGAGCAACAGGGGAAGGGCCTTTCATCTTTTAAATAGTGAGTATGCGGTTTTTGATTTTCGGCCGAGTTCGCGTCTTGTTATCTCGGTTTGGTCGAACCAAGTTTCTATGCGGATATATCAAGGAAACTCATACCTAGAGCTCTTGCAGCATTTTACCCGGGACACAGGGCGTTTCTCGCCTTTACCTGATTGGAGCTACGGCACAATTTTAGGAATGCAGGGTGGAAGAGATAAGGTAGAAAAAGAGCTAGCCAAGGCTCTAAGTCATGGTAATCCCGTAACGGCTATCTGGATTCAGGATTGGGTAGGTAGAAGGCAGACATCCTTTGGTAGCCAGCTTTGGTGGCGCTGGGTCCCCGATGAGGACTCATACCCTAACTTTCGGGAATGGGTAGCCTCTCTTAGAAAAAGAGGCATTCGGGTCTTAGGCTATATTAATCCCTTCTTGGCGAACGAAGGGGAAATGTATGAAGAGGCCCTAAAGAAAGATCTTTTAGTAAAGCGCGAGGATGGATCCCTATACGTCATTCAAACAGCGGGTTTTCCTGCGGTGCTTCTTGATCTAACAAATCCATCCACCCGTACCTGGATTAAAGAGATAATTAAGCGAAATCTTCTAGGTCAGGGGCTTTCGGGTTGGATGGCTGATTTTGGGGAGTGGCTTCCGTGGGATGCGAAACTACATTCCGGTGTGCCTGCTTCTCAATACCACAATCTTTATCCTGTGGAATGGGCAAGGCTGAATCGTGAGGCTATTCGTGAGGCAGGCAAAGAAGGGGATGTCTTTGTTTTTGTACGTGCTGGTTTTACTGGCTCAGCCAAATATGCTATTTGCTTTTGGCTCGGGGATCAGCTCGTTAGTTTCGACGAATACGATGGGCTTGCCTCCGCTATAACAGGACTGATTACAGGAGGTTTAAGTGGCCTTGCTTTAAACCACAGTGATATTGGAGGCTATACCACGATAGACAATCCCATTAAGAACTACCATCGCAGCCGCTATCTTCTCTACCGGTGGATAGAGTTTGAATCGCTTACCCCCATTTACCGAACCCATGAGGGTAACCGGCCCTTGCGTAATGTACAATTTTACACCGATGAGGAATCCCATGCCTACTTTGCCCGCTTTGGTCGGCTGCATAATGCCCTGGCACCATACTTTAGGATTTATGTAGAGGAAGCAGCAAAAACTGGCCTGCCTGTTGTGCGTGCTCTAGCGCTCCACTTTCCTGAAAAGGAAGCAAGCTATCATGCCCGTCATCAGTTTCTCGTGGGCGAGGACCTCCTGGTTATTCCCGCGATTGAAGAAGAAAGTGATTTCGTAGAGGGATACTTTCCTCCGGGAAAATGGGCGCATGCACTTGAGGAAACTCTCGTTTTGGAGGGAGATGCCCATCATCGGGTCCATGCCCCTTTGGGCCGTCCTGCGGTTTTTCTGCGCCAGGGTGGTAGGTATGAGGTGCTGTTAAAGAAAATATTTCAAGATTGGCTAGCAAGGGAAAAAGATTTGTCTAAAAAATAAGCGTTTTGTATAATAAGCAAGCAAAATAAACGTTCATCGTTTGGCATGGGCTTTGCTTGATTCTTTGTGTGGACATCCGGAAGTATGATACGCAAGGGTTCTACGATGAGATGTTTACCGAGAGAGGGGAGGTGCGTCCCCATTATCAATGTCTCTACCAGCGTCTTTTAGAGCTTTCGAAAGAGGAGCTATTGCGTAGAAAGGCAGCAGCAGAAAAAGCTTTGGTCTCGCTTGGCATTACTTTTAATACTTACCAACATGGCAACCGAGAGGAGACAGTTTTGCCTTTTGATATTATACCCCGAATTGTCTCTGCGAAAGAGTGGGGGCAATTGGAGAGAGGATTAAGACAGAGAATTTATGCCTTAAATTTGTTTGTGCAGGATATTTATGCTGAAAAAAAGATACTTAAGGATGGAATCATTGAGCCAGAACTTATCTATTCAAGCCCTGGTTATTTGAAACCGTGTGAGGGTCTTAGGCCCCCTCGTGGTATTTGGATACATATTTGTGGAACAGATCTTGTACGCCATCAAGATGGGTCTTTTTATGTGCTGGAGGACAATCTGCGTGTTCCGTCGGGAGTATCGTATGTGTTGGAGAACAGGGAAATTATGAAGAGAACCTTTCCCGAAGTATTCGAGAGACTAAGTGTGAGGCCTGTATCTGACTATCCCATGCGGCTGAGGTCTCTCTTGCATTATCTTTCGGGACAAGACAACTCAAATGTAGTGGTCTTAACACCAGGTATTTACAATTCGGCCTATTTTGAGCATTCCTTTCTTGCCCAGCAAATGGGGGTTGAACTGGTAGTCAACACCGACTTAATAGTGCATGACGGTGAGGTCAAAGCTAGAACAACACGGGGTTTAAAAAAGGTCGATGTCATCTATCGTCGCACAGACGATACCTTTTTGGACCCACTTGTGTTTCGTCCGGACTCTCTTTTGGGAATTCCTGGGATTTTTGAGGTTTATCGTCGAGGTAAGGTGGCCTTGGCTAATGCCCTGGGGACGGGTATTGCCGATGACAAGGTCATTTATGCCTATGTACCTAAAATAATCCGCTACTACCTAAACGAAGAGCCGATTATTCCTAATGTAGAAACTTATGTGTGTGTGAACGAAAAAGAATGCCAGTATGTTTTAGATAATATTGAAAAGCTAGTGGTTAAGTCAGCGAACATGGCTGGAGGTTATGGCATGCTTATTGGGCCTCATAGTTCCCAAGCGGAATGTGAGAAATTTAAGGAGCTAATTCGTAAAAATCCGCGCAACTACATCGCTCAACCTGTAATTTCCTTGTCCCGCATACCGACAATTACGGAGGAAAGTTTTGAAGGCCGCCATGTAGATTTGCGTCCTTTTGTGCTCTATGGCGAAGACATTTATGTTATGCCAGGTGGCTTAACAAGAGTTGCCCTGCGCAAGGGTTCGCTCGTTGTAAATTCTTCTCAGGGTGGGGGCAGCAAGGATACTTGGGTGCCGGCAGAGACCTATGCTAAGTAGAGTTGCCAACTCTATTTACTGGATGACCCGCTATGTCGAGAGGGCGGAAAATTACGCCCGACTCATGCATGTGAACTTTAATGTCATGCTTGATGCACTGCCAGGCCTAAAGCAACAGTGGGAGCCTCTCGTCGATACCACTGGTGACCGAGAGATATTTTTAAATCTCTATGGCCATTTTAGTAGAGATAATGTCATTAAGTTTATGACCTTTGATGTGCGCAATCGTAATTCCATATTAAGTTGTCTTGAAACAGCGCGGGAAAATGCGCGGTCTATTCGTGAAAATATTTCCACCGAATTATGGGAGCATATCAATGAATTTTATTTATTTGTAAAGGGAATTTTTCAAAGTAACCAATGGCCATTTATTGATCTGATTTCCTTTTTTAATGCTGTCCGTAAAAACTCCCATATGTTCTTCGGTATCATGGAGGGCACTTTGTCTCACAGTGAAAGCTGGCATTTCGCTCGTACTGGCCTTTTTCTCGAGAGAAGTGACAAAACGGCTAGGATTTTAGACATGAAATATTATATTTTATTGCCCTCCGTGCAGGAAGTGGGCATGTCTCTAGATCTTCTACAATGGAATGCCATTTTAAAATCAGCGTCGGCTCATGAGATGTTTTACAAGAAATATCGTCAATTAACTCCTCTTAACATCGCGGATTTTCTTATTCTAGATAGAGAATTTCCTCGGGCCATTTATTATTGTGTACGGCAGGCAAGAGAGCATGTGGGCAGGATAAGTGGCAGTCATACATGGGACCGCTATACAAATGATGCGGAAAAGAAAATTGGTACCCTTTGTTCTGAGTTAGAATACCGCTCTATACAAGAAATCTTCTCAGCCGGATTGCATGAATATCTAGATCACATTCAAAGGGAATTAAATTTATGCGATGATGCTATATATGAAACCTTTTTTGCCGCAAAAGAGTATTAATCATGAAGGTCTACCAACATGAGAATGTACTTTTTCAGGGATACAGGGTCTCTCATGGCTATGATGAGGTTTTTGCGCCTGATGGCAGCATAAGGCCAACCTATGAATTCCTAGCCAATTATTTCTTTAATTTATCCATAAGAGAAATTACTAACCGAACTAATGAGCTAGCCAGGCGCTTGCAAGAAACCTCTTTTAGCTATTCTGTTAGTTATTCTGGGAATGACAAAAACGTAGAGCCGCAAAATACAGCTAATCTTGACTGCTTGCCATACCTTGTCTCAAGTCAGGAGTGGCAAAAATTAGAAGCGGGTTTAATTCAACGAGCTGAGCTTTTTCAACTTATTTTACATGATATTTATACAGAGCAAAGGCTTTTGCGAAAGGGGTTAATTCCCGCTGAAGTTATTTTTGCGCATCCTGGTTTTTTAAGGCCTGCTTATCGTTCCTTACCCGCTCAAAAATCGCTATATTTGTACGGCGCGGATCTTTACCGAAACGAGGCTGGTGAGTTTGTTTTGCTATCAGATATTACGCAAGATTTCCGCGGGATGGGGACTTCTCTCAGAAATAGGATTGTGTTATCACAAGTTTTCCCATCACTTTATCGGGAAAGCCATGTGCACCGAGTAGCTGTTTTTTTTCGCACCCTGCGCCAAATTTTAAGAGGGGAAGGCGATGCTGCAGTAGTCTTGTCAAGTCAAGATAACCCGGACTCTTTTCGCGAAGATGCCTATTTAGCTCAATACCTTGGTTTTCCATTAGTGCAGGCGGATGACCTTGTAGTGTACGCAAGCAAAGTTTACCTCAAGGCTGTAGATGGCGCTAAGGAAATCCAATCTATATTTAGGCGCCTTTTTGATGCCTATTGTGACAGTTTAGAATTAAGCCATTATTCTCAAAACTCTGTGCCGGGTCTCCTCGCTGTCCAAAGAATGGGGCAGGTGCAAATTGTTCCAGCATTGGGGGTGTCTGTTTTAGAAAACTTGGCCCTTATTCCTTACCTGCCGGCCATAGCGAAGTACTTTTTGGGCGAAGAGTTGCGATTAAATACTATACCGACCTATTGGTGTGGGGATGAAAAACATCTAAAATATGTTCTTAAGAATTGGGACAAACTCATAATCCTGCCGATCCATGATTCACTCCTACGGGGTCATAATCTTACAAGAGAGAAATCACTACAATTGAAGAAAATGGTTTTGAGAGAACCACATGCTTATGTGGCTCAAGAAATCCCACAGTTATCGTTGGCACCTGTTTGGCAAAAGGGGGTGTTTTCGCCAGCTAAGATATTTTTGCGAACATTTTTGGTAGCGGAAGGGAATTCCTATCAGGTATATCCTGGTGGTACCGCAAGAGCTTTGGTCCAAGAAGAGGTGGCAGCCGAATATCGCAAAGACATCTGGGTTATTGCTTCGGAAAGAGAAATGGAAGTCTCTCTCCTCGACCGCAGTAGAGAAAAGTTGGTAATTAGCCGATTTGCTGGCTACATTCCCTCTCGGGTGGCTGACAATATGTTTTGGCTTGGTCGCTACCTAGAAAGGATTGATATGCTTACCCGCTATTTGCTGTACATCTTTGATAAAATTAGGGAGAATCCTTTGGCAGAAAATGGATTACTTCGAGGTGTTTTACGCAGTCTGACTCGCCTGACAGGCACCTGGCCGGGCTTCTGTGGAGAGTTAAATAATGAAACGCAACTGCGATTGGAACTAAAAAGGGTTATTTACCAAAAGGAAGTAGCAGGGACTTTGGCCTTTAACATAAATGCTTTTATGTATGCAGGCAGAAATGTGGCAGATAGGCTCTCTCAAGAGATGAACTCTGTCATGGGGCATTTTCCCTCTTTCTTACAAGAAAAAGAACTTGAAGAATTTATGGCAGAAGCCGACCAACTGTTAAATTATGTATCTTCTATGTATGGCCTTATTCATGAGAATATGCTGCGTAACCATGCCTGGAGATTCCTCGAGATAGGCCGAAGCTTAGAAAGAGTACAGCTTGTTATTAGATTGGTAAGTGCTTTTTTGGACGATGAAGATTTTGGCAGCCTCGAGATGTTTGAAGCTTTGCTAAAAATTGCGGATTGCTACCTCTCATATCGTCGCCGTTATCATTTTAGGGTAGATAGGGCGGCTGTGCTTGATATCCTGGTCTACGATGAGGGCAACCCTCGCTCTTTGGTTTTTCAATTAGATAAGTTGACCCCTTTGTTAGAGGCGTTGCCTCCGTCTGGTAGCCACAGCGAAGATTTGGCGAAAAAGAACGTCCTAAAAACCCGTGCCCTTTTGGAAATTGAGGAAGAAACCCTGATGGGCAGCGAGGCAAGCAATAAAGATATTGTCTCACTTTTTCATAAAATGTTGACTCTTACTCAGCAAATGGGAGATCATATCCGCGATAGTTATTTCCGCTATGTAGAACTACAAAGACAATTGGAGGATCTTCTTATACTAGAATAATGCCTGTTTTTCGTATTAGACATCTCACGAAATACCAATATAGTGGAGTTGTTCGACATGGCCACAGTGAAGCAAGGCTCATACCTCTCGACATGCAAGCTCAAAAAGTCTTGAGCTGGAATATCCACATTACTCCGGAGCCACGCATTACCCATAGGCGGGAAGATTTTTTTGGCAATCAGGTTCTTTATTTTTCCCTCGAAGATCCCCATCAGGAGCTAGCTGTAGAGGCAAACAGCGTGGTAGAAACATGGTTTTTGCCTTTGCCGACAAAGCCCTCCACGCGTTATATTGAAATTCGCTCGCGCATCATGGCTGAGCCAGCTTTTTTTTCTGAGCGCCAATATCTCTTGAGTTCTGTGCATTGTCCTCTAGGAAGAGAGTTTCGACAATTTTTTTTAGCTATTTGCCCACCAAATACCACCCTCTTAGATGCGTTAGGTCGCCTGGGAGAGATCATAAAAAAGGATTTCACATACGATCGCCATTTTACGACCATCCACACGCCAGTAATGGAAATCCTGAAGCACCGCCGTGGCGTCTGCCAGGATTTCGCTCATCTGTGCATCTCGTTGTTTCGTTCTGTAGGTGTGCCGGCCCGTTATGTAAGCGGCTATCTAGAAACTCAACCACCACCAGGCAAGGAGAAACTACGTGGGGCTGATGCAAGCCATGCTTGGTTTGCAGTATTTGATCCCAACCTTGGTTGGCTTGAGTTTGACCCGACAAACAATAAATTTCCAGATGATTCTTACATCCGCTTGGCTTGGGGTAGGGATTATGCCGATGTTTCCCCCCTAAAAGGAGTCCTTTACGAAGGTGGCAGTCAAACTCTGCAAGTGGCGGTCGATGTAGATCGCATAGCAGAGCAAAAGTTTTCTTTGATTTCTGCCGAAACAAGCCATTAGTGAGCCTCTTTTTGCAAAAAATTCTTCCTTGGCTCTTTGTTTTTCTTTTAGCCTGCCAAAAACGTACGGGAGAGCTTGCTTTTGCCTTGGTCGATGAAAGCACCATGTCACCTCTCGAAGCATATAACTTTGTACCTCGCCGTTTTTATAAATCCCTAGCGAAAGGCATTTTTCCCGATAATAAGAAGCTATGGTTTGTATACCGGCCCCCTTTGGAACTAACTCTTTATGGTAAGCCTATATTTATCTTTGCCTTGCAAAAGAAAAGTCTGGGTTATCTAGATATTGATCTACGACGCAAAACCGTAGATCCGCAAGATGGGGTCATACGGGATTTCTATGAAAATCTACAGGAGGGAGACTATCGCTTGCGCATAACAACCCCCGAAGAGGTGCTTTTAGAATATGATTTTGAAATTATCTCGATGCGCGACCAGGACATTGTAAATTACGAAGAGGAAGTTATTCCTGACTCTCAAGAGGGATTAGAAGTGGATGACATTAGAAGCTTGAGCTATTAGCTCGAGCGGAGTTAAGAGCCTGCAGATAGTCTTGCAGTTGTGGCAAGACTATCTCCTGTTTTTGTTCTAAAATGATTTCTCGTGCTTTTTTACGCTCGGCTTTTTTGCAGATGTCTTTGATAGCACGGGGGGAGAGTCCTAGCATTTTCTTTGCCAAGTGTGCTTTCTCACTTTGTGTTAGATGCCGTGCATAGAGGGCAAGCATCGCTATAATGTCGTCTTCTGCAGGTAGGGGGAATTCCAAAATGGTATCGAATCTTGACATGAGGGCTGGATCTAGATCTTGGGGTCGATTGGTTGCTCCAATGGTGAGATAATTGGTCTTACTTTCTAAACCCTCAATTTTACGCAAAAGTACAGATAGCATGCGGCGAGTTGCTTCAAAGAGTTTTTCGTTTCTTGAAGGTGCAAGAGAATCAATTTCATCTAAGAAAATAATGAGCCCTTTTTCTGGAGCCTGGGCAGCTATATCAAAAATCATGGCCAGTCTTTTGCTTGATTCTCCGTAATAGGCAGATAAGATATTTTCAAGGGGAACATAGACGAGTGGATAGCTTGCCTCATGCCCAATAATTTTAGCCATAGTGGTTTTACCGACCCCCGGAGGGCCACTAAAGAGAACAGCTCGTGGTCTATTGGTTTCAAAATGCCGTCTCGTTTTGTGGGTAATGCTGTCATATACCTCAGGGTGTAACAAGGGTAAAATAATAGTTTCCATGATTTGATTTTTAACCTCTTCATAACCAGCAAAGTCTTCTAGCGTAAGGTGGGTTTCTTGAGGCAAAAAAATTTGGCAACCTGCAGAGCGCAGTTGTTCTAAGGGGTTCTCATTTTTTTTTCTTGCCACAAAGGCGCGCACGAGAGCATTAATTAGGGAAATTTCACTCTGGGTGGGATTCCCTCGTTTTCTAATCTCCAATTGTTTTTCTGTACCAAGAGCACTTAGTCTTATTTTTATTTGTTCAAAAAGACCCTCTGTAGAAAAAAGATTGTTATTGAGGGCTTGTAGACTTAGGTACCCTTTTTCATAGGTATGGATACGCCAGTTTTCTTTAAATCTTTTTGCAATCGAAATGAGCTCAAGAAAATCCTCAGGAAAAACCTCATCTAGATGCATGAGCAAGGAAAACTCATCTTTTTCATGGCGAAACTCTAGTTGATTTTCTTTTAACCTTAGATTTTGTCTTTGTTGTTCCAAAAGTCGGTAGATTTCCCCAAAGGCTAGGGGTTCTTCTTGCATGGCATATTTTAAGAGTATGGCTTCATTTGTAAAAAACTTTACACTAAATTTTCTCTACTTTTCTGGAGCTATGAAAAAGCGTTTCATTTTTTTGTTTTTAATTTTCTCTCGGCTTAATTCACTTTCTCTATCAGAACAACTAACCCAGGCATTTGAGAAAGAAAAATATAATGAGGTCTTAAAGATTTTAAAAGAAAATAAATCTCTAGTTAATGAGTTTTGGGAAAAAATTGAGAAAGTAGCCCTCGAAAAAGATGAAAGAGGACTTCGCCAACTCTACTTAGAATTTTATCCTAAAAACTTAGAAAATAATTTGCTTGCGGATAATCAAAGGCAGAGTTTGAGCCTTATCATTTCGCGTGAGTTGCGCTTTTTGCGCAATCTTAATTACCATCGTGATGAGGATGTATTAGCAATACGCCGATGTTTTGAGCTAATTTTTTATTATGAGTTAAGGGAAAATTTTTATGATGTGCTTCCCTTCATTGTATATCCTTTGCTTGAGGTGCGCCGCGATGCCTATCGTACCTTGGCGCTGTTTAAAGATGATCGCATGTTTCCAGCAATAATGAAACTCTTGAATTCTGAAAATGCACTGGAGAGAACTTATGCCCTTGATGCTTTGTATTACATTAGAGATGAAAGGACTATGCCCATCTTAATTCAAGCGCTTAAAGATAAAAACAAGTCTGTACGCTATTATGCAATCCGAACTTTAGAGAGTTTAGAGAAAAATGATGCTATTCCTTATTTTATTCGCATATTGCAAGAAGATGTGGATCCCGAGGTACGTATAAAATCTATCCATGCCTTGGTGCATCTCAATGCTCGCTCAGCTTTTTCTGCCATAGCCAGGGCTGTTTCTGATGAAAATAGTGAGGTTCGTCGTGAAGCAACGAGAGCCCTCGTTTATTTTGCAGAGCCATCAGGGAGCTATTATATTTCGGAGCAGTTAGCCCGTGAAACGGAAAATGAGCTTCAGCTTGAGCAAATTGAGGCACTTATGCGACTTAAAAATTCGGGGGGGATGGCAGGTTTAAATCGTGTCATGATGCGCGAAACGAATCTCAAAGTAAGGCTGTGGGCACTTTATGTGGCGGGCTATCTTGCTGATATGCGCGGCTATGATGCTGTTCTCAGTAATGTTTATCACCAAAGCCCTGAGATTCGTGCCGAGGCAGCGTTTGCCTTGGGTTATTTTCGTAACAAAAGTGCGGTTAAGCCTCTACTTGCATTAGTTAAATATGATTTAGAGTATGCCGTGCAGGCTGCTGCGCTCTTTGCTATTTTAAAGATTAACCATGAGGAGTCTTTCCCGGAGCTTTTTGAAATTATGGAGGAACACCAGGATGTACGAATACGCTATCAAGCAAAGCAAGTTTTGCAAAAGCTATTACAAGATCGTTTTCGCAAATGAAGAAAGAGCCAGCTAAAATTTTTGTGCTTTTAAGCTTTGAAAGTGACAATTCTCTTATTGAATCTCTGCGTAGCCTTGAAGATGAATTAGGAGAATCTTTTTATTTTACAGTTAATTTTTCGGTTAGCAATCATAAAAATCACAGGCTTATGGGGTATAACAAAAGATTTTATCGTGAAGATTTAAGAGCTTTTTTTGCCTCAAAAAAGAGGCTGCGCCGAAAAATTAGGCAAAGCCTCAGTGAAGCTATCTTTGGTTGTGTGAGCTTGTCTAAAGTAGAAAGTATTCATGAAGATGATTCTCCCTATCGAATTTATGTGGATGGCTATTACCAGCAGGTCCAGCTTGTCTGGGCTAATTATACTTACTTACCAATAAGTGGAACCTTGCCTGTAATGGCAACCAAGACAGCTATTACCTTCTTTTCTGATCTACGTCGGTTTCTTGCGGGCAAAGGGAAGTAATCACTCCCAACCCTAAATGTCGCATGTCGATTCTTAAGATCTCATAATTTCTTTGGGGATGTAGTTCTAATAAGACATATTGCCGTTGTCGACGAGAGAGACGATATTCTGAAAAAATTTTATGTAGGGCTTTTCTTCCAAAGCTCAAGGAAATAAAATATTTTTTTCCTCGCAGAACATCTTGTTGTAGAAATAACTTAAGCTCAGGGATATGAAGACGTCCTTTGCGGAAAGTGAGAAAGATTTGACCGTACCAGTTTTCTTTTTCCAAAACATAGGGTCCATATTTAAGTGAAAGTTTTTGTTCTAGGCTTTGCCTTAAACTTCTCTTCAGTGGAAAAAGACCGAGAATTTTTAAGCCTTCCTGCAAAATAAAGAGCTGCTGATTCTTACTTAAGTTTAAGAAATTCTTAAGGGGATAGAGAAGCTCTCTTTTTTTTTTATCTCTAAAAAAGTAAAGTTTTCAAAGTTGGATATGTAGGCTATGTCAGTATACTTTGAGGGAATAAGGATAATCTCAGGGGATATTTTTTCGTTTAAGAAATTCTTGCGAGAACGCCGCAAACCCGTAGGATGAAAGGTAAGCACCTGACGCACCAGGCCTCTTTGGCTATACTCGGCAGCGTTATAGGGGTCATCCCAGTAAGGCAATTTTAGTTCCTGGCAAATATCTCGTATTTCGCTGCGCGTTAGATGAGCGACGGGGTAAAGATACATCCGGCCGGATATTTTTTCTAGGGTAGCTATTGGATAAATAGCATTGGGAGAAGCGCCCCGGTTTAAGCGCAAGACTACGGTTTCAAGCCAGTCTGAGAGATTATGCCCTGTAGAGATGGCTGCCTCAGGGGGTGCGATTTTTTCTAGCAAACGGCGGCGCACGAGAGAGCCAGCTCGTTCAAAAGAGGTCTTTAGTCTCTTGGCGATGCGCTTCACTGGTCTGTGATATAAGTGAAAAGAAACATGTTGCTCACCAAGGAAATTTTTAGCAAAGGTATAGTGGTCATATAAAATTTTTTTGCGCATTTCCATGTCTGGGTAGGGAAGTCCGTGGTCTAAGAAAAAAAGATGTAGTTCTTTTAAGGAAATTTTCGAGGAAATAGCAAGGATAAAATAAAGACTTAATACAGAATCTGCACCCCCAGAAAAACCTAGATAGATTTTTTCTATTGATATGTCCTTATCGAGTTCGTTTAAAAGATTTTTACTTAATTTTTCTTCCCAGCCGGTAGCGGGACAAAACATCTTCGATATCCTGGGTTAAAATGGAGCGCAGAGCTGCTTCTGCGTCATTTATAACTTCGATAATCCTCATGTTTTCGCTCATGTGAAAGTCGCTCATGAGATGTTTTTGTATTTCTTCTTCGGTAGGAGGCCTACTTTGGTCAGAGCGAGGAATAGGGCCAATGCCAACGCGAATGCGTACAAAACGGTCTGATTTTAATCCTTCAATAATGGATTGCACACCTTCATGGGGGATTTCTAGAGCTCCCCGGGCTACCACGACATCCGTGTAGTCAAGGCTGTAGTCATCGTGAATAACGATAATATTAGCTACCGGTACTCTTAAAAAAGAAGCAATGTAGAGTACAGCCTCACCCGAGAGATTCATAAAGGTCTGGGGCTTGAGTAGGACAAGCTTATGTCCTTCAAAGTCTCCCACGCCCAATAGTGATTTTTTTTTCTTGGTTTTAATTTGGATGTTCATATTATTGGCAAGAACATCTACAATTTTAAAACCAATATTGCGGCGGTTGTTCATGTAGCGGTCGCCCGGGTTACCGAGACCAATCACAAGTTTCATAAAATCTACTTATTAGCCTCGGCTTTTTCTTCACTTTCTGCTTTTGCGCTTCTTGTAATATGACAAATAGCGGGATTTCCTTCCATGAGTATCCTAGCCCCCTCGGGCAGCTTAAGGTCATTGACATGTAAAATATCGCCAATTTTCATATGGCTTACATCAATTTCTAAAGACGGCATAAGGTCTTTGGGGTATATTTCAATGACCACCTCATGCAAGAATTGTTCCATAACCCCGCCTTCCTTTACACCCTGTGCCTTGCCAGTAAGATGAATGGCCACATGGGTGCGGATTTTTTCCCCAAAGGTAACCCGGTAGAAATCTAAGTGCAATACCTCTTCCGTTACGGGGTGGAGTTCATAGTCTTTTACAAAGACTACTTCATTTTTACCTTCAAGTTCAAGATCAATGAGCACCGACTCATTTACTCCATGGGCAAAAAGACGGTTCACATCCCGCTTCCAGACCTGTATATGGTCTGTTTTGCCATGGTTATAGATTACCGCGGGTATAAAGCCTTGCCTGCGCAGGCGAGAGGCTTTTTCGGCCAAATCTCTTTTTTTTGCTTTGAGTTGTAGTCTTTCCATAACCTTCTCCTTTCTAAAAAATATTACAAAAAGAGAGAACTCACTGACCTTTCATCATGAATTCTCACAATAGCCTCGGCAATGAGGGGCGCCACAGAGAGAATTTTCATTTGGGGCAGGATTTTTTCGGGGGGGATCTTTATGCTGTTGGTAAGGAGTATCTCTTTTAAGGGACTTGATCTTAGCTTCTCAATAGCAGGACCTGAGAGCACTGCGTGGGTAGCTGCGGCATAGATTTCTTTGGCACCATTCTCGTACAGGGCAAAAGCACCTTTTACTATGGTGCCAGCCGTGTCGATCATATCATCTACAAGTACACAGGTTTTTCCCTCAACACTGCCCACTATGTGCATAATTTCAGCTTCGTTAGCTCTTTCCCTTCTCTTGTCGATGATAGCTAGGCTTGCATTGAGCTGCTTGGCAAAAAAGCGTGCTCTCTCGGCTCCTCCTGAGTCAGGAGAGACAATCACGAGATTTTGAAGGGCACGTTTTTTTAGTTCTTGTATTAAAACGGGGGCAGCAAAGAGATGGTCCACTGGAATTTCAAAAAAGCCTTGAATTTGGTCTGCGTGTAGGTCAAGGCAGAGCATGCGGCGCACGCCAACAGCTTCAAACATGGTGGCCACTACCTTTGCGGAAATGGGAACACGGGGTTCTACCTTTCTATCTTGACGGCCGTAGCCATAGTAAGGGGTTACCACGGTGATACGCCGTGCTGAGGCTCTCCGCAGTGCGTCGACCAAAAGCATGACTTCCATAATGTGGTCGTTAGCAGGATAGGAGGTAGATTGGATGAGAAACACATCCGAGCCGCGTACGTTGTCAGCCACCTTTACCGAAATCTCGCCATCAGAAAATCGGCGCAGCTCTGTAGGGGTAAGTTCAATCCCAATATAGCGAGCAATTTCCTCAGCTAATGGTAAATTGGAGCTACCAGCAATTAACTTAAGATCGGCTTCTTTCATAAGATCTTGCCTGATACAACTTTTCTAAAGTTTCTAACTGGTCTTTGGAGTTCACCCCATAAAATTCCAAAGGGTTTTCTGAAGTATAGCTAGAGACTTTTTTTCCCCTGCGAAGGAGTTCTTCTACCATATCGGTCAAATAGTACTCATTTTGGGCGTTGTTGCAACTTAGGTTTTTTAGGTAAGGCCAAAGGCTCTGGTCACGAAAAACAAAGATGCCAGTATTAATTTCATTAATTTGTTTTTCTTCCTCGGTTGCATCTTTATCTTCTTTTATAGCCACAATCTCACCCATTGCGTTACGTACAATACGGCCATAACCAGCTGGATTGTTTAACCTAGTGGTAATCACAAGGACATCGCTTTCCTCTGCTATGGCTTGATAGACGGCATTTCTGAGGGTGGTACTTTTTAATAAGGGAACATCCCCTAATAAGACCACCACATAGGGAAATTTACCTCGGGAGGTAGCTTCTGCTACCATCACAGCATGGCCTGTGCCGAGTTGCTCTTCCTGTATAGCAAAGTAAAAATTTACCCCCTCGACGCCCTCGGCCCATTCTAAAATGGTACGCTCCACTTCTTCTTTCCCATAACCTAAGACACTGGTGATACTGGCAAGACCTGCTGTTACGGCGCTCGAAAGCACGTGAAGGATAAGAGGGGTCCCCCCCAGGGGGTGTAGGACCTTGGGGAGGGGGCTTTTCATGCGGGTGCCCTTACCTGCCGCAAGGACAATGGCATGGGCCGGAAGGATTGTTCGTTTCTCTTTTTCCATAGCCCCCCGCTATCATCTGGGCCGGGAGGATTCGAACCTCCGCATGGCGGAACCAAAATCCGCTGCCTTACCGCTTGGCGACGGCCCAATTACACAAGTCCTTCTATGGGATACCAGCAAAACCCACCTTCAGCAAAAGACCTTATCTTGGCGAGGTTGAGCGGTACTTGGCCCTCCGTGATGGCATATATGGCAGGTCCTGAACCGGAAAGACCTGTGCCAACTGTTCTTCCCACCTGGCTTAAGTGTCTTTGGGCAACCTGTTTTGCCTTGCCTAGAAGACTTGCTTCTTGTGGGAAGTATTGACAAATCACGGCCCAAAAGTCATTGCTAAATTCTACGTTTCTTTTGCTCACCACCTGCCGCTCTATCCCCTGGGGTAGCTCAGCCCAGTCGGCAATAAGCCACCCTATTTCCTGAAGGAGTTCTGCCAGTACTTCTTTGGGGACAGCCTCACTATTTGGCGCGGCATGTAAATCCTTTTTCAAAAGCTCGTACATCTTACCGGTGGGGAAGCCAAAATCAGGAAGTCCTACATAGCCGCTAAAATTCTTTAATGGTAGGGAAAACAGCCTTTCCCCTGTTTTATGTACTAGGGCAGCCCCTTTTTGAAGGAAAAAAGGTACATCCGAACCTAGTTTTTGGGCAAGGCTCACTAAACTTTCGAAAGGCATCTTAAGCCATTCATTGAGAAAAAGTAAGAATTGGGCGGCATTGCTGCTGGCACCACCTAAACCAGAGGGAGAGGGGATACGTTTTACAACTTCAATATGTAGGGGTGGGATATCAGCTGCTCTTAAATCCTTCTCTAAAAGGTGGTAGGCGCGGTAGAGAATGTTATCGTAGCTGCCATCAGCTCGTGGCTCAAAGGCTTTTTGAATTTCTTTGCTAAAATGGGCAGGTAGCTCGCTTCTTAGAGTTAGGCGAAAGCTCTCACTTTCTTCTATGAGAAGCACATCGCACAGGCTTATAGGCACCATAAGACTTAAAATATGGTGGTAATTATTTTCAAGTCTGTAGAGAACCCTAAGCCCTAAATTTATTTTTGCTGGTGCTACAAGCTCCCACTTAAGGGGCATTTATAGCTCTTGAATACCTTGTATTAGCAGCAAAAATCCCAGAATAAAACCGATAACAAAGCCACCTATAAAAAACCAAGGGGAGCTTTCTAATTTAGAGTCAAGGTAATTCCCCCCCAAAGACCCCAAGATTATTGGGATAGCGAATTCAAAACCGAGAGAGGCGAATTTACCTAAGCTTGGCTTTAAGTGCGGCTTTCTTTTTTGGCTTAGTTCTTCGAATTTTTCTTTGAGAGTTTTGACTTCTTGCTTAAATTTTTCTCTTTCCTTTTGCGTAAACATAGCTAAAAAAGTAAGGTTACATGGGGGATTTTGCGCAAAGAGCCGTCCTGAACTAGGCAATAGAGATGGGCTAGGTCGCTTCCTGTGACAACAAGCTCTCCCCAAATTTTTTGGCATTGGTAAAGACAGCGTATGGCCTCATCTCTTCTTTCTAAAGCAGCAAGAGCTTTAGCCTTAATATAAAGGGCGTCCGCATCATTTTCACCCCACTGAAGTAAGTGTTCTTCAATTGTGACAAGACATTCTTTATAGCGCCGCCGCTGCAGGTAACAATCGGCCAATAAGTCTCGGTAAGAGAAATCCTTCCAAGAATTGCTGCAATGTTGGAACAAAATAAGCGCCCTGAGGTAGAATTTTTTTTGATAATAGATCAGGCCAAGTTCTTGGTAGAGTAAGAGAAGGGGCATGGTAGGTTTACGTTTGCGATTTTCTCGTAGGCAGCGTATGAGTACAGAGATGGATTTTTCGGGGGCATGCCTTTCCCGTAAAAAATGGCTATAAGCTAGGGCATAGTCGATGCGATCGGGAGCCAAACAAATGGTTCTTAGGTAATAGCGATTTGCCCGGTCATAGTCTCCTGTCTTGTGATAATAACGTGCGGCTTCATGTATATAGAGGGGTTTTGTTGGATACCGAGTGGTCATCTCTTCAATGTAATCCCGAGCAGCTTCGAGATTTCCGACCTGTAAAAGGCAGTTCATCTTTAGAGGCAAGATCTTGGTTTCTAGATGGGGGTGGTACCAGTGTTTTGAGATTTTGGAGAGCAAATTAAAAGCCTGGGTGAATTTTTCCTGTTGGTAGAATTCTATGGCTCGGCGTAGCTCATGAAAGACCTCTCTGCGGCTTAGCTTTTGCATGGGATTTCACTCTTACTTATCCTCTTTTCGATGTAAACTAAAAAAGGGTTAAAAGAATTGATGGTTCTTCTTTTCTTTCAAGAAAGGTGTGTGGTTTCGCTTGCTATAATTGGGGATGTGCATGGTGCCTGGGATGATTCGGATGCGGAGTTTTTTAATCACTCAACCCATGATGCCGTTGTTTTTGTAGGGGATTTCGTTCACTACTCTCAAGTAGAACTTTTACCAACCATAAGAAAAATTCAATCTTTGAAGAAACCCGTTTATTTTATTCCAGGCAACCACGACACACCAGCACTTAGCCAACTTTTGGGGGAGTTATGGGGCAGCGAAATATTATGTCGCATTGGTGTCAAAGGACAGCTCGAGAGGTTTCGCCTCCTGCAAAAGCAATGCTCCCCGATAGTACTTTGTGCTTATTCGCGCCATGAAATCCATCCTTCCTTGGAAATGGTGGCGGCAAGGCCCTTTTCTATGGGAGGAGGTTTAAACTTTAAAGCTCTTTTGCAAGAAGAGTATGGCGTGGGCAATCTTAGAGAAAGTGCAGATGCTATTTACAAATTAGTTTTAGAGACAAAAAAACCATATCTAATTTTGGCACACCATGGGCCAAAGGGGCTTGGTGGTTTATCTCATGATCTCTTTGGAGCAGACTTTCTGCCAGAGGGAGGCGACTGGGGGGATGAGGATTTAGCCGAAGCTATAGCTCAGGCAAAAGAAAAAGGGAAAGCTCCCCTCGCCGTAGTGGCAGGCCATATGCATTACCCCACGAGGCAAAAAGACAAAGTTCGGCGCTGGTTTCTTGAGAAAGACGGCATCTTATTTGTGAACGCAGCTCGTGTACCTCGAATTTTTTCCTATAATGGGAGAAAATGGCACCACTTTGTTGAGTTGCGGGTTTTTCCTGAGGGAAAAAAATGTGAGGTGAGCGCCTTTTATCGCAGCTATGATTTCCTAGTAGAGCAAAAAGATCCTTACGCCTATTTGCCATCGTAACCCCCCATGGATTTGTTTACGAATTATGTCACATTTTGTATTCCATCCTTTGTGACAGCAAGACTTGTCTCGGAAGGAGTTGAAAACGTCATCCACGAAAGAGGCAAAATTTATCATCGAAGAAAAGACGTGGTACAAAATCCTCTATAAGTGAGAAGAGCTCGAGCTCCTAAAGAAAAAACTTATTGCTCTTATGAAAAACGGCAAGATAAACTAACACAGGGTGTGGCCATAAACTATACAAATACTTGCTGTACCCATTCGAGCGACTACCCTATGTGCCCACGAGAAAGAAAATCCGTGAACGAAGATCTTTCCACTTGGTGTCGTAGCGATTGTGCTTTAAATTTTGGCCACACAGCGAACCAAAATTTTGGGCGTTGACCACCCAAGGGGCGTCTGCGAGGGTTGTTTTAACCTTGGATTGGGTACCTACATCAAACTAGGAAAGCCAAAAACTTGACAGCCTCTAATTTTATATTTGGGCAGTGTTAACTTAAGGACAAAAGCATGTGCGACTCCAAGGACATGCCAGTTTTGGCTTTAATTTTTGGGCTGTTTTATTGCCAGGCCAGATCGCAAATTCAAGAAATTTTTACACGAAAAGACCTCACCCCGCCACAGGTCACTTTTATTACACCGGCAGATAGCGAAACGGAAGTCAGGGATAAACCGACGAATGTCATTGGATTCAATGAACCAATGAATGCGGCGCCACTCAATAGTGCCACGGTGATCATGAAATCTGCGAATGGCACACCTGCTGTGGGAAGTTATGAATACGATGAGGCACAAAATGTGTTGAGTATTCGCATTGTGCAGAACCTCTTTGTTAACACCCAGTACACGATCACTTTGACAGATAAAGTGAGAGATCGCGCAGGTAATCCCCAGGCAGCGTTAACTAGCCACTTTTGGACCCATGTCTGCCCCAAGAGCATGGCAGCAAAGCCTGGATTTAATGGGTCTACCTTGTCCGTTGCGAAGTCAGGTTGCACTCTTTATGTGGGGGGCTTTTACCCAGGTAGGAGCAGCCTTGGCTTGTGGTATTCCCCTCATTGCGACTGGGGAAAAAGTGACGGGGTTTTCCTATAGTAGCATCAATGGCCCTGTAACTGCCGTTGCGGCAGACGGGCAGGGGGGATGGTATATCGCAGGCAATTTTACAGCAATAGGCAACTACGAGCGCCACGGACTTGCCCATTTGAATTCTGGCGGGGAAGTTTTGCCGTTCAATGCCCGGGTGGAGGGGGAGAGGTGCATGCCATGATGCTTGCAGGAAATACCTTGTATCTGGGAGGCAGTTTTACGCACATCCATGGAGTATCCCGCAACCGCCTCGCTGCGATTGGCTGTGATGGCACATTGCTACCATGGAAGCCCAATGCAAATGGCCCAATCCATACTATAGCTTATTCCGGTAGAACGCTATACATTGCTGTCAGTTTCCGTGCTTTAGGGGGGAATCTTGCTGTCAGGATGGCCTCGGTGAACAGCGACGGCACGATAAATTGGTAATATGGCACAAGCTCTCGAAAAGCAAAAACTCCGCCCGCGCTACCAGGGACTTCGTGTCACGCGCGAGGAATACCTGGACCTCGAAGAAGGTGGTTTCCAATACGATGTCATCAATGGGGTGATGCAAGTGGCACCGAGTCCGAATTTTGAACATGGGAGTGTTCAAGGAAAAATTTTCGCGCGGTTCGACCGATACCTCGAAAAGAACCCAATAGCGCGTTTGAGTCTTGAAACCGATGTCTTCCTGCCCGACGGCGGGGATCCATTGCGCCCTGATATTTCCCTCATCCTGAGCGAAAACTTACATATCGTCAAAACGCACATCCACGGCACACCGGAATTGGTCTGCGAGGTCTTGAATGCGGCCACTCGCGAGCGCGATTTGGGAGTCAAGGCCGAGCGTTATCTCAAGTGTGGCGTCAAAGAATACTGGATTGCTGACCCGGACAACAAAACCCATCAAGTGTGGTATAATGCTAAAGACCACTGGGAGAAAGTGGCAGGAGTTATGGAATTCCATAGCAAGTTGTTGCCAGATCTCGTGGTCACAACCAAAGAAATCTTCGGCTGAAACCATACCTGTTATTGGTTTGGTATCACATGGCTTGGATCTCTGTCGTCCAGTAACCATCCATGCAATGGTATAAAAAACCGCAACAGTGTAGAGTTCTATGTAAAAAACCAAAAGGCCAATACCAAAAAAATTTTGCGGAAAGCGGAAAAATTTCCGCGATTTTTGGATATTTAATGTATAGAGGGACTATGAAAACCAATACCACCTCATGAAAAAAAACTTGCCGAAATTAAGAAAACCATAATTATGTCACATTTACATGCCATTTGGGTGGTATTATTTCAAATTTCTTTGGGATAAAAGTTTTTCTAAGTTATCGCTTTTATGCCCGATTCAGCCGTTTCGTCTAGCGGGAGAGGCTTCCTTATTATCTTTAGTACTTCTTGCGGCTGAAGATGAGGGCAGAACAGAAGAGCCCACCGAGCGTCGTCGTGAAAAAGAGCGCGAAAAGGGCCGTGTGCCCAAGAGTGCCGAAATACCGCAGGCTCTGGTTGGTCTAGGGGCTATTTTAGCTCTTTTTTTTACCGCGCAATGGGTGCTCTCTCGCTTGGCGGCTTTGGTCCGACTCTATGTAGGTCAGTTCCATAGTCTGCCGCGCATTAGTGATGAATCGCTTATGAATCTCTTGATCTTTTTAAGTAAAGAAACCGCCCTCATTCTTTTGCCTGTTTTTTTGGTGGCTATGCTCTTGGCCATTGCTGGCAATGTAATGCAGACAGGTTTTCTCTTTAGTTTACACCCTTTAAAGCCTGACTTTAGCCGCATTGCTTTAAGCTGGCGTAACTTTGTACAGAGAGTCTTTTTTTCACGCCAGGTGGCCGTCAATCTCATAAAGACGATGGGCAAGGTGGTAATTCTTTCTGTAGTTAGCTACGCCATGATAGCTGGAGATTTTGTGGCGGTACTCAAAACCCCGGCCATGGGGATAGGAGAAGCATTACGTCTTTTGGGTTTTAGCGCCTTTAAACTTGCCCTTGTTTTGGCTATTATTTTGCTCGTGTTTTCGGTGCCTGATTATTTCTACCAGCGCTATGAATTTCGGGAAAGCTTAAAAATGACAAAGCAAGAAGTTAAGGAAGAGCTTCGGGAAACAGAGGGAGATCCCCTTGTAAGGCAGAGGCAGAGGCAAATGCAATATGCTATCCTGCGTCGCAGCATGCTTCAGGCAGTTAAAGAAGCGGATGTTGTGATCACGAATCCTACGCATTACGCGGTTGCTCTCCAATACCTCCCCGAAAGGGACCGCACTCCCCGTGTTATTGCCAAGGGAGCAGATCACATGGCTATGAGAATTCGGCAATTAGCCCAGCAATACGATATTATGGTGGTGCCAAGCCCTTATTTAGCGAGGGCACTTTATTATTCGGTGCCCCTAAATCAAGAAGTGCCCCAGGAGATGATTACAACCCTGGCAGCCATTTACCGTGAGGTCTATCGAGCCAAAGAACTTAAGAGTAAAGTAAAATGAAGTGGTACGAAAATCCAGAAGTTGCCCTGGGCGTGGCCATTATTGCCGTTTTGGCCATGCTTGTCATACCCATACCGACATTTTTGCTAGATACTCTTTTGGCTGTGAGCATTATGATTGGGCTCATTACCCTGCTTACGGCTATGAACAACCGCGAGGTACTTGACTTTAGTGTTTTTCCCTCCCTCTTACTTGTTTCAACAGTATTTCGGCTCGCCTTAAATGTAAGCTCGACCCGTTTAATTTTACTTGAAGGTCCAGCGTTTGATGGGGCCATTATTAAGGCTTTTGGCCAGTTTGTGGTGGGAGGCAATTATGTCGTAGGGTTTATAATCTTTATAGTACTAGTGCTCGTGCAAATGATGGTTATCTCAAAAGGGGCGACCCGTATTTCCGAAGTGGCAGCGCGCTTTCAACTCGATGGCCTTCCCGGTAAGCAAATGTCCATTGACAATGATCTCTCCGCCGGGCTTATAACCGAAGAGGAGGCAAGAAGGCGGCGGGAACTTTTAAGGCGTGAGGTAGATTTTTACGGGCAAATGGATGGAGCTTCTAAGTTTGTACAGGGTGATGTTCGTGTCGGGCTTGTCATTACCGTCATTAACATTGTAGGAGGGCTTATTGTTGGGACAACCCTGAGAGGTGAAAGCCTAGAGGAGGCTCTTAAGACCTACACCCTCCTTACCATTGGGGATGGTCTTGTGGCGCAAATCCCTTCGCTGCTTATCACCACGGCTACTGGCATGGTGGTCACGCGCTCAGGTGCCCGGGAAAATTTAAGCCATGAACTCCGGATGCAGCTTTTTCAAAATGCTCGCTTGCTTTTCCTTACAGGGGGAGCTCTGTTTTTAGCTTCTTTTTTACCCGGTTTCCCCATGCTTACTCTGTGGATTATTGGGGGGGCTCTTGCCTTTCTAGGTTATACTATCGCAAGTAAAGAAGAAAAAGAGAAGGAAACGGCTCAAAAAAAACAAGCAGAAGAAAAAATACAAGCTTCAGGTACCGAGCGCTTTTTAGATGACATAAACTTGGATCCGGTAAAACTAGAACTAGGTTTTGGGCTCATACCTCTACTGGAAAAAACCTTAGGAGGGGGTTTAAAGGAGCGCATTACGGGGTTAAGGCAAAAACTAGCTCGTGATATGGGGATGGTGGTACCGCCTATCCGCATCTCCGATAATATGGATTTAAAGCCCAACGAATACGCCATCCTCATTGGAGGTACCGAAGTAGATCGTGCGGAAGTTTACCCCGATAAACTTGTGGCCATGGATGTGCAGCGCCGTGGGGAAAAAATAGAAGGAGATCCTTATAGGGAACCCGCCTATAATACTATGGCTGTCCTCATTGCACCTGAGAAAAAGACAGAGGCGGAACAAAAGGGCTTTGTGGTGGTTGATGCCAGTACCATTATCATAACCCATTTAAGCAAAATGCTAACCACTTATGCAACTCAAGTCATGGGCCGAGAGGAGGTAAAAGCCCTATTAGACAAAGTAAAGCAGCGTTACCCCACGGCTGTAGACGAAATTACCAAGCAGCTTTCGCTTAGTACCATTATGTCGGTTTTTCATAATCTATTAAAAGAAAATGTCTCCATCCGCAATATGGGGAGTATTGTAGAGACGCTCGCAAATCATGCGGAAAGAGTAAAGGACCCTGTTACTTTAACGGAATTAGTAAGACAGCGGTTAGGAAGACAGATCGCCAACCAATACGTTGACAAAAATGGGGTTTTGCAAGCCATTCAGGTAGATCCTGCTATTGAAAATGAACTAGCTATGTCTTTAACTTACGATGAGCGAGAGGGTCGGATTTTCCATATGGATCCTCATTTGCAAATAAGGTTGAGAGATGCCTTTGTGGAAGCCATGAAAAAAGCCGATCAGGGTGGATATTTCCCCGTTTTTTTAACATCTGCCCAGGTGCGTACGGCCGTCGTGATGCTCTTAGAAAGAGATAGTCGTGCCTATCATTATGCGGTGCTTGCCTATGAGGAAATCCCCCCTGAGATAAAGGTTCAGTTTCGCCAGCAGGTGATGATGCCCCAAGAAGCCTTATCTTAAGCTAAGGAGGACCTATGGAGTATATAAAAATCACAGCCAATAGCCAAAGTGAAGCTCTACAGAAACTAAGGCAGCTTTATGGAAATGATGCTTATCTTTTTGAAGAAAAGTGGATTGAGCCTGATACATTTTTGGGCAAACTATTTGGCAAAAAGCGATTTCAAATAACTGTGGGAATTCCAGAGAAAAAAACCCCCCAGTTACGTCCCCAGGGACCAAAAACAGAGCCTCTCGCTAGCCGAACAAGTTACACAAAAAAGAGTGAGGATTTTCGCAAGGATGAGCTATTGCAATTACTGGAAGAGATTCGCAAGAACCGGTTAATAGCGCGGGAACTACCCCCTCGCGAAGACAAAGAAAGTTTTCAAGCTCCTCTCCAAAAAATTGCCCGGGATATTGAAGTTATTAAAGAAAATATAGCTAGCCGTTCTCTTTTTACCCCTACAGATAAGGATTTTTTTGGCTTACGGGAGGCTCTTTTCAAGCAGGGTTTTTCTGCGCGCTTTGTCGATGACATACTCTCAGATGCAAGGCTGGCCCTGGCTCCCCAGGATTACCGGAATTTTAGGAGAATTTACGAAAAAGTAAAAGTTCTCATAGAAAAGCGCATTCGGGTGAGTCCCGGTTTAGGGGAGCCGCAAGTAATAGCTCTTATTGGTCCCACGGGTGCAGGAAAGACCACCACGTTAGCTAAAATAGCAGCCGAGCTGGCTCTGCGCCGGAAGAGAAAAATTGAGCTTATAACCCTTGATAACTTTCGTATTGCGGCCACAGAGCAACTCAAGGTTTATGGCAATATTATGGGTGTGCCGGTACGTATTTGTATGAGACCTGAGGAATTCCGCCGAGCTGTTGAGGAATCTACCGCAGAGATGATTTTGGTTGACAATACTGGCTTTGCCGCATCTAATGATCGTTTTTTGGAAGAGCAAAAGGCATTTTACGATGCTCTGCCAAGCAGAGCCGAAAAACACTTAGTCCTGCCCGCCAATATGAAGGCAGAGGAGGGAGAACTTGTCATGGAGAAATTTGCGCAAATAGGCTATGATAAGCTCATTCTAAGCAAAATTGACGAGAGTCTAAGTTTTGGAGCTTTTATAGAGCTTAGCGAAAGCTACCACCGCCCGTTTTCTTATTTTACTACGGGGCAAAATGTACCTGACGATATCATGGAAGCCAGGGGTGATTTTTTGGCAGAAAAGGTGTTGGAGAGATATAGACAAAAAAATGAAGGGGAGACTCTTAAAAAAGAGTAAAAATCTCTTGTAAAATTACGATAAAAAGCCAAGGAGACTCACTTGGATCAGGCAGCCGTTTTAAGGCAATTAGCAAGAACGGAAAAGCAGCTCACCACAAAAATCATAACCATTACAAGCGGTAAAGGCGGGGTGGGCAAAACATCTGTTTCTGTAAACTTAGCTCTCGCCTTAGCCGCTATGGGCAAAAAGGTACTTGTCTTTGACGCTGACCTAGGCCTTGCTAATATCAATGTTTTACTAGGGGTCATTCCGAAGTACAATCTCTACCACGTGGTGAAAGGAATTAAGACCTTGGAGGAAATCATTATCCATACTCCCGAGGGTGTGGATATCATTGCGGGTGCCTCAGGTTTCAGTATGCTTGCTAATCTGCCGGAAAAGGAGAGGCAAAATCTCTTGCATGCCTTTGATCGTCTTACAGGATATGATATCATGATCCTGGATACAGGGGCTGGGGTGAGCAGTAATGTGACAAGTTTTACTCTGCCAGCCCACGAGGTAGTTGTCGTGACAACTCCCGAACCCACTGCCATTACCGATGCTTATGGAATTATTAAGGCAATCATTCTCGAAGCACCCAATAAGCAAATTAAGCTCCTTGTAAATAGAGTGAGCTCTTCTTTAGAAGGGAAAAAAGTAGCGGAGAGGGTAATCAATATCTCAAGTCAATTCTTAAATGTTAAGGTTGAGAATTTAGGTTTTATTTACGAAGATGAAAATGTGGTGCGTTCGATTCGCCGCCAAAAACCCTATTATCTCCTCTACCCTAAGAGTAAGGCCTCAAGTTGCCTCAATGTAGTGGCTGCTCGGCTATTAAATCAAGAGCTACCTCCGGCAGGAGAGGGAGGTGGGTTGGGTCAGTTCTTCCGGAAGTTTTTTTCTCTGCAAAATAAAAACGAGGCACATCTTTGAGGCATGCCCGATTTCAACCATCCTCTCTTTCTGCGGCTCTTGCTTTTTCTTGTTGTCTCAGGAGCGGGCATAAGCCTTATTTCTTCTCTTTTGGCAGGGGCTATGGTTTCCACCATTATCACAAGACTTTTTCTCTACTCCTTACTAATGGCTTTTTTAGCAGCCCTCCTCTTTAGCGCTCTGCACTACTTTGTACCTGAGGTCTTAGATATCCTCGCTAAGCCAAGTGAGGAAATTCTGGAAAAAGAGGAAGAGGCGGCCATAACAGAGGAAGATATCCCCCCGGCGGAGGAAAGTTTCGCGCAAGAAAGCTTAAAGAAAACCGAAGATTTTTCTTTTAACGAAAGGCCTGAAAGCCGGGTTAAGATTAAGGGCAAAAATCAAAATTTAGGAGATGAGCTTATTGTGCAGGGAGTGAGGATCCCCAATAACCCAGATCTTATGGCAGATGCCATAAGAGATACATTAGAAAAGGATCGAGAGTAGCTATTTTAGGTTTTTTTGTCTCTCTTTTAAATATCGCAGAAGCTCCTCTTCGGAAAAACGCCGTTGCTCGCCCGTATTAAGATCTTTTACTAAAACTAATCCTGCTTTGTATTCTTCGCTGCCAATGACAAGTACCAAGGGAATCTCTTTACGATGGGCCTCTTCGAATTGCCTACCAAGCCGCGCAGAGTTTAAAGACATCTCGACGCAAAACCCGTGATCTCTTAGTTTTTGTGCCAGCTTTTGGCTGTGCACGATGAGCTCTTCTTCGCCAAAGAGGGCCATAAAGAGTTCCGTTTTACGTGGAAAGGTCTGCCACAAGCCATGGGTTTTTAAAAAATCCTCGAGGGTGACATCCCCCATGCCAAAGCCAACGGCATTAACTTTTTCTTTAGAAAAAGCACCAGTCAGCTCATCATAGCGGCCTCCTCCAAATAAAGATCGTCGGTTTTCAGGGTGGCGGTCATAGACTTCAAAGACAATTCCGGTGTAGTAATCAAAACCTCGTACTATAGCGGGATCGTAATCAATATAAGGCCGCACCCCCATATCCTCTAGGAATTTGAGAATTCTTAGAAGATAATGAGCAGAGCTCCATTGAGCGTGCCTTTCTAAAAAATCTTCTTTCTCTTCAAGGTAGCTGAAAAGAGTTTTTATTTGCTCCCTGTCTAGTCCTTCTTTTTGGAGCAGGTCCTCGAATTCCGCAACGGTTATTTTGTCCTTTTTGTCAATAATGCGCCCAATAGGAAGCCAGCTTTCTGGTGGTAAGGACAAAAGCTCATAAAGTACCTGGTTTAAGATTTGGCGGTGGCTAAGCTTTAGGCGAAAATGCTCTTGGTTGGCACCAAAAGCTTTTAGCAAATTAATGGCAAGTAGTAAGATTTCGATGTCCGCTAAGAATTCATCTTGTGCACCAAATATATCGCAGTTGAGTTGCCAGTGCTCGCGTAGCCTACCTCTTGAAGGTTGTTCGTAGCGCCATAAATTAGGGATAGAATACCACCGGAGGGGTTTTACGAGCTCCGAAAAGCGGCGAGCCACCATACGAGCCACACTTGGCGTCATTTCGGGTCTAATGGCTACTTTTCTTTCTCCCCGATCGAGGAAGGAATAAATTTGCTGGTTTACGATTTCTTCGGAAGTTTTTCTAAGGTATATCTCCAGGGGCTCTATTAGGGGGGCATCGTAGCGTTCAAAACCAAAAGACTCCACCACCCTGCTCATGGTTGAAAACATCCATTCGCGGCTTCGCATCTCTTCGGGATAAAAGTCGCGACTACCCTTGTAGGGTTTGGTGCTTAAGAATTCCGCCATGGATCTATCTTGGTGCCGATGATGGTGCGAAAAGAATTTAGCAGGTTCTATTTAGAGAGCCTCGCGCCAAAAGAGATATACGAGATAGCCCACATAAAGAAAAAGTAACAAGAGAGCACCCTTCGGTCCAATTTGGTCCCGCCTGCCAGTGAGAACAACTAGAAATAAGACAAAGGTACTGGCTAGGCAAAACCAAATATCGCTTTGAATGTGGGGAGGCACGCGTAAAGGCTGTATAACGGATGTTATACCAAGAATCCAGAAAACATTGAAAATATTTGAGCCAATGACATTGCCCACAGCGATATCCGCCTGCTGGCGAAGGGCCGCCACTACAGAGGTGGCAAGTTCCGGTAAAGAGGTGCCTACAGCTACGGCAGTGAAGCCAATAAAGGTCTCGGAAATCCCGGCCTTTCTTGCTAGCTCTACAGCTTGATCTACCACGCTGTCTCCTCCCCAAAAAAGGCCTAAAAGACCAATTAGGAGAAAGGAAAGGCTTATCAAAAGGGGTGAATCTACTCTTCCCCTAGACGATGAAAAAAACTCACGACGAGCTAAGGAGACACTGTAATAAACAAATATAGTGAAAAAGCCAATGAGAGAGAGGCCATCTGTACGGGAAAGAGTATCTTCTGTTTTGTCAAGATACTTATCGTGGGACATAGCGAGAAGGATAAGTAGAGAAAGGAGCGCAAAAGGGATGTCTTTCCAGATAGTATTTTCCTGGATCTTCAACCTGGAAAGACTGGCAGAAAGACCGAGAACCAAAAGGATATTGGCGATGTTACTCCCCAAAATATTAGAAAGGGCAATTTCGCTGTTACCTTTTAGGGCGGAAAAGACATTAACCACAAGTTCGGGTGCCGAAGTGCCGAAGGCCACAATAGTGAGTCCGGCCACGAGGGGTGGGATACCCAATTTCTGGGCTGTTAGGGCTGCACCTCGCACCAATAAATCGGCCCCAGCAAGCAAAATGGCCAAGCTAAAGAGAAAACCAAGTAAACTTAAGATCACAACTATATCCCCTAATATAAGAGAAGCCTTTTTGGCAGGGTATTTTGAGCTTGACAAAAGCAAAATGGCCCATTATAATTTAAACATGGGCAGAATTCGCCGGCGCACCAGCAAGGTTTTTTCTGAAGATAAGGGATCTCGCCGATATACCCATAAGAAAAACTGGCTCACCTCCTTGGATTACTGGATTATCCGCTACGCTAAAGGTCTCTTGCAGCACGGTATTGTCCATGACCGGCTGTTTCAACTTGTGCTTTCCTTTGGGACAAAGCAAGACCGCCAGCGCTATTTGCAAGAAAATAGCACATGGCTTTTCCCCAAGGAAAGTGAAGAAGAAGGCAGGCCATTTCTTTTAGGACGTGCCCGGCGTATGGATGCGGAGGCTATTGCCGAGCTGCTACAGGATTATATCGATGAACATCCAGAAACTAAGGCCATCTCCCGGGTAGCATCAAGTCTTCGACGATATCTAGACCAACTAGTACCGGAAAAATTGGATTTTTCTCAGTCACCTCGTGAAAAAAACCTGGCAGACCTGAAAAAACTTTTAAAATTAACAGATACAGAAACAGAAATGATTCGTTTCTTTTATTGCCTTTATTTTTCCCAACTAGAGGTGATTGCTAATCACTACATCGATGATTTAGAACGTCTCTATGAGTTTATCCACATGACCACGGGGGAGCCCATGAGCAAAATCCGGAGGGTCATGCACCCCCAGTCCCGCCTGTTTGCCATGGGTATTTTACAACATGAGGAAAAGATTTTTCCATCTAACAATTCCGAATACACCCTACAGCCCGATATTGCTTATTGCATAAGCGGTCATAAAACCATTAGAGAATACCTGCAAAAGGTTATCCAGCAAGATCGCCGGTCAGTATATCCCCTCTCATCTTTCCAAGTTTCTGCGGAAAGTGTATTTATTGCCCAAAGGCTACTAGAGGCAAACCGACCAGTGCGACTTTTGGTGCATGGGCTTACGGGTACGGGTAAGACGGAATTCGTGCGCTCCCTTTGTCGTTCCGTCAATGTACCTACTTATTTTCTAGTTCAAGGAGCCGATGGTTCCCCGACAGAGCGAAAAAGCTATTTGGAAATGGCTAATCAAATGCTTCTTGACCAAAATGCCATTGTGGTGGTCGACGAAGCTGATGAGCTTTTAAATACGGGTTATCGTTTCCTAGGCTATGTCGATGATTCGGTTAATAAGGGATGGCTAAACGATTTCTTAGATAGAGCGCAAATTAAGCTTGTCTTTATTACCAACGACATATCTTCCATAGAAGACAGTGTTTTGCGCCGTTTTCAGTACAACATCCGCTTTGACCAGAAAATGCAAGGCCAGGAGGTCTATAACTGGAAAAGAGCGCTAAGAAAAAAGTCTATTAGATCTTACCTCAGTGAGGACTTTCTTGACTCAATTACGGCGCGCTACCACCTAACTCCAGCAAGTCTCACCAATGCTATTCAAGCCCTGGAGATGATTTTGCGACCTGAGGATTACGAACAAAACAAAATTGAGCACTATTTTGAAGAGCTATTGGCAAGCCATGAGAAAATTGTCTACAAAGAAAGGAAAAAGCTCTCAGATCTTATTTCTGAAAAATATGATGTCTCCTTAATCCACACGGATATCCCCGCCGAAGAAATTTTGACCGCCTTGAGAAACTACTTGAAAAATACGTCCAAGACAAAGCCACGACCTGGAAGTGGAGTAAATCTTTTATTTTGGGGGCCCCCAGGGACAGGTAAGACGGAATTTACGAAATATTTAGCGCGCGAACTCAAGCGCAAAATTATCATCCGACGTGGCTCAGATCTTTTAAACCCATATGTGGGGGTGACTGAAAAATTAATTGCCCGCTCTTTTGAAGAGGCAAGTGCAAGCCAGGGCATTTTACTTGTCGATGAGGCGGATAGTTTTTTTATTCGCAGGGAAACAGCCTGGCGTAACTATGAAATTAGCCATACCAATGAGTTCTTAAACCAAATGGAAAACCATAGCTGTATCCTAATATGCTGTACGAACCTCATAAAAAACCTAGACATGGCAAGTCTTCGCCGATTCCATTGGAAGGTAGAATTTAAGCCATTAAGGTCAAAAGATAGGTTGCTTGTCTATGAACGTTATTTTCCTCATAAAGCAAGCGCTTATGCGAAAAAGAGACTTTTAGAATTAGAAGATTTAACCCATGGGGATGTAAGGGCTGTTTACAATAAACTTCTCTTTCGGGATTTAGAAAAAATACGAGAAGAAGAAATCATCGAGGCCCTTTTCAAAGAAGTAGAATATCGCCGACAGCAGAACCTAGAAAAAAAAGTAACAGGCTTTCTTGGCTGATTTTTGGCAGCTTCTCTATAGATAATTTATTTTTAGTTCGTGGCGTTGGCGCTCGAGAAGAAGCGGCCTTATCTTAGCCGAGAAGCGGGCTGGAATTTTGACAATAGCTATCTAAACCTAAGTGAGGTATTTTACCGCCATGTTCGGCCAACCATATATCCTGTGCCCCAAATGGTTATTTTTAATTCGGCTCTGGCGGAGGAACTAGGGCTTCGGGTAGAATTTTTCACGTCTGAGTCAGCCGAGCTCTTTACAGGAAATGAATTACCCGAGGGAGCCCAACCAATTGCCCAGGCCTATGCCGGGCATCAATTTGGGGTCTTCACCATGCTTGGGGACGGAAGAGCGATTTTGCTCGGAGAGCAGATAACACCCGAAGGTCGGCGTTTTGACATCCAATTCAAGGGAAGTGGCCTTACTCCTTTCTCCCGAAGAGGAGATGGTCGTGCCGCTTTAGGACCTATGCTGAGAGAATATATCATGAGCGAATGTCTCCACGCCCTTGGTATTCCCACGACGAGATCACTTTGTGTTGCCGCAACAGGGGAAGGGGTTTGGCGAGAAAGGCTTTTGCCTGGAGCTGTCCTTACTAGAGTAGCGGCAAGCCATATTCGGGTGGGCACCTTTGAGTATGCAGCTCTCCTTTTTGCACATACGGGGGACATAAAGCCTTTGGAGGAGCTGGCCCTTTACAGCATTCGCCGACATTACCCGGAAATTCTTGAAGAAGAGAGTCCCTATGAACTTTTCTTAAAAAGAGTTATGGAGGCCCAAATATCCCTCATAGTAAAGTGGCTCTCTGTTGGATTTATTCACGGGGTCATGAATACAGATAACATGGCTATTTCTGGAGAAACTATTGATTTTGGTCCCTGTGCCTTTATGGAGGAGTATCACCCGCTAACTTGTTTTAGCTCCATTGATTATGAAGGCCGCTATGCCTATAGCCGCCAGGGTCCCATAGGTTTTTGGAATTTATGCCGTTTTGCCGAAAGCCTCTTGCCTCTGTTTAGCTTGGATCCCCAAAAAGCCCAAGCTCAGGCAAGTAAGGTTTTAGAAGATTATGATAGACTTTTTGAAAAGGAGTACTTGCAGGTCTTTGGACAAAAATTAGGTATTGAGAAAGCACAAGAAGAAGACCTGGGTTTAATTAAGGAATTTTTGGCAATATTAGAAGAAGAAAAACATGATTTTACAAATGCTTTCCGTGCTTTAGGGGAGGCCTATCAAAAAGAAAGTTCTTTTTTTTCTGCCTCAAGCCGCTTTAAGCATTTTCAGAAAAAATGGAAAAAGAGACTTAAAAGGGAAAACCCATCTGTCGTGGAAAGACTTTTACAAGAAAAAAATCCAGCTGTCATTGCGCGCAATTTAAAAGTAGAAGAGGCCATAGCGAAGGCCGAGCAGGGAGATTTAAGTTATCTCCATCGCTTGTTAGATGTCGTGCGCAAGCCCTATGAGGAAAATTCTGAAAATGAAGAGTTTCGCCGCCCAGCGGGTATTCCCTACCGCACCTTCTGCGGGACCTGAGCTTTCGAGCGAGAAAAATTTTCTTTCGCAAGCCATAGCTGGTAGGCAGCGAAGAGTATGATGGGGAGGCTTAGCCATTGGCCCATATTCATGATTTTTTCCAGGGGGTAGAGAATACTCGTAGGGTCAAGCTGGGTATCTTTAAAAAATTCCACAAAGAAGCGAAACGTAAAATAAAGAAATAAAAACATGTAGAAAAAGTAGCCGTTTACCTTTTTGCCGGCGTGCCTGCGAAAAAGGTAGTACATAATGACAAAGAGTACAAGGCCTATGAAGGCTTCGTAAAGTTGGGAGGGGTGGCGCATAGGTACAGGAGGGGGATCGGCTAGCGGAAAATATACCCCCCATGGTATATCTGCTTTCTTGCCCAGAATCTCTGAGTTAAAAAAATTCCCTATCCGTATACAGGAAGTGGTCAGTGCAGCTCCTACCACAATGGGATCAGCGTACTCGTAAAAGGAAATTTTGTGTTTGCGACTATAAAGCAAAAGTCCAATAATAGCGCCAAGGCCACCGCCATGGCTTGCAAGCCCCATTCCAAATTGGAAAATACGCACCGGATTTTCCCATATGCTTTCGGGTTCGTAAAAGATAAGGTGAACAAAATGGGCACCTAAAATAAGTCCCACCAGGACATAAAGCAGCATTCCATCCAGATGCTTTAAGGAAAGATTAAGCCTTCGGTAAAGTCTTTGGGCAATGGTGTAGGCGAGAAAAATGCCAAACGCAAAAAGCACTCCGTAGTAGCGGATTTCTGGCTGCCAGCGAAAAAATATGAAATTAAGTTCTATAGGCGAGCGCCACAATACAGGGTTTACATCCCAGACCATAAACCACACTCCACGGGGGATTGTGAGCGGCAAGCTTTAAAGCCGAATGAGCTGCACAGAAAGATAGTCGCGTGGGAGGGGATAAAAAGTTATTATTTGTTTTTGTGTGGCGAGAAATGCCTCTTCTACGCTGGGAAGTTGGCGAAGGTTTTGCATGAGAAGCTCGGAAAAGCGCAAATAAACCGCCTGTCTACCTCCTGTTGTGGTAAGCAAATAGCCACCTCTGTTTTCGCTGCTTTTTAAGGGGAAGGATTTCGCCAATTCACCCGTGAAATTTACAATTCCCTTGAGCTCCGTTGTTGCTTTGCTAAAATAGTAATAAGGCTTCGCAGATGGTCTGTTGTAAATAGCCATAAGCGAGGTGAGAGGATGTTCTTTGATTTCGCTGGCATAGCCCTCTCTTTTATCTGTTGGCAACTCCCCCGATGAAAAAAAGAGCATCATGCCAGGGATATTTGACAAATAGCTTTCGATATTGGGCATGCGGTTAGACGAAAGATAGTAATAAAAGCCCTTTTCCTCTGGCAAGATTTGAGGCAGCTGAGTTAAGGGGTTTTGGGAAAGAGTCTGCCAACTTACCCGACTGCCCCGTAGTACAAAAAGTAGATAATTCCCCTCGTAAAAAGAGACAAGTCCCTTCAGGGGGTGGGATAACATGGGTAGTTTTTTCAAGTTACGGTCATAGCCTAGATAGACCAAAAGTGCCTCTTCAGCTTTGCCTGTTTGCCTGAGATAATCGACAAGAAGAGCAAGCTGCCAATTTTCTTTAGCGGAAATTTCTAGGGGGTTTTGTGTGTTGCGTATTTTCCCTATAAATTCAAGGCGTCGTAGAACCTCTTGATCCTCGTTATAATCAGTTAAAGGAAAATAAGCATAACCTAAGGCAGGCGGCATGTTATGGGTAGCACTGTAAAGAGCCAAGCGGTTCATAAGAGATCTGAGGAAAGAAGAAGGTTCCTTTAGGTTACTTCTTAGAGATAGTTCCCGCAGAATAGCTGCTGATTCAGCTATTTTGGGCAACTCCTCGAGAAGGGTTAAGAAAAACCTCCTTTGCGCATTTTTAGCAAAGCGTAATTCTTTTTTTGCTTCTTGTGAAATAAAGCGGGTTATTTGGGCTTCCTCTTGTGGATTGAGCTTGCGCATCCATAGATCCCAGACTAGGTTTATATAAATAGCATCCCGCAGTTCGCGAGGAGATTTTGGATCGGCAAGTATCTCTTGGGCAAGTTCCAATGCTTTTTTCAATTCTTTCTTCGAAAAAATGCTATGCCATTGCAGGAAACGCTCGGCGTAGCCCTCCTCGCCTTCTTTTGTTAGGAGCTTTGGGTTAAATAAAGCCTTTTCTAAACGGTTTAGATAGTTAGCCGCAGCTTCTGCAGAAAATTTGGGGTCTATGCAGCGACGCAGGATATAGGCGCGCAATGCTAGGTAGCCTTGCCCTTTTTGGGGTGGGTTAATTCGGTAGAGTTCATAGAGACCTCGATATTCCAGGTTTTCTAAGAAAAGCTCCTCCCAGTGTCGGCTTAAGCTGGTCTGGGGTAAAAAAAGCTGTAGCCTGGGCAAGAAACCCTGTGGCAGGGAGATATTCCACTTTTGCCGTGCCTTTTCATAATACTCGGGCAAGGGGGAGCTAAAGGCAGAGACATCTCCCAGCCGCAAAGAGGCAAGGTGGTACCCCTCAAAAACCTTAAGCCAATCTTTTGCCTCAAGAGTGTCAGCAATAGTGGCCAGTTCCTTTTGCGCTTCGTTTAAAAACCCATGAGCAAAAAGGCGTGCTACCATTTGGCTACTTTCTTCGCCAAGCTCACGTGTAAGCTTTTCTTGCTCAAGTAACAAGCGTCTCTCTTGCCACTCTAGTAGTGCCTCGTTTACCTTTCCTAGCTGCAAAAGTAACTCGCTTCTAATAGCAAAGAGTTCTGGGCTTTCTTGAAACTTTCTTGTGGGTTTTGCCCAAACAAGCTCCTCTGCGTCGCGAGCTCTTAAAGAGCGCGCGTAGACTTCTTCGAGGTTTTTCTCTCTCTCTTCTTGAAGCCGGGCAAATTCTCGACGCCTTTCAAGTTCGGCAAGCTTCACAAATTCGCTAGTTTTCTCTCCTGTGTAGATATAGTGGCGAGAAACGCCGAGTCCATAGATTTCTGTTGAAAGAGGGGCCTTTTCCAGTAAAATTTGTTGTGTAAGATTTAAATTTGCCTTACGTTCTTGTGGCAAATGGATAACGGCGGTAGCTCCCCGAGAGGCAGAGAGTAAGTTTAAAGCAGCTTTATAGTAGAAGACTAGTTCCTTGGTTAATCTTGGGTCTTTCTTATAATGGGCAATGACGAGGGAGGGGAACATCATCGTCTGGCTAATTTGATAAAAGGGCAGAGGGTTGCGTTCTACTACTTTAAGCTCCCCGCCAAGCTCCGCTTCATAGTCGAGTACACTATAGCCAGCGGAGAACTTTTGCCACTCGCTTAAATTGGAAGCAGTTTCACTTGTTGAGAGAAAATCATATTTTACTTTATTGCCTGCTCCTAAGCCTAAAAAGCCTCCTTCGCTGGCAATTTGTACTAATCTCTTTCTCGTTACATTTTGGTTTCTGCGGAAAAGCCTAGCGGAGACTAAGCTAACATCTACAGAGACAGGTTTGCTAAGAAAAATTCCCAGAGGAAGCCCAGCTAGGCGAGGGCTTACTACCACAAGTTCGGGGGCTGATTTTACCAGGAATTGCTGCCAGGGTTTATCTGGTTTTGTTTTGTCTGGCAAAGCTAACAATTGGCTGATTTCTTCAGGGGATATGGAAAACTCAGCATAATCATAAGTAAGCTGGGTAAGGTTTTGGCGCCGACGTGTGATGGTAGTACGGTTTATGACTACAAAGGCGGTTTTTTCTCCAAGATCGATCATGTACAAAATGGGATAGTTTTGCTCCTCGGGGGAAGGTAGGCGGTAGAAAATTGGCGAAAGCTGCCCGGAGCCCCTTGCGGTGAGCATACTTTCTTCGAGAGCCTTCTTATCAGCCTGAAGCTGGGCCAGCTCTTTTTCCCAGAGATCCGTGCTTTCTCGCCAGAGCCTGAGATTTTCAATAAGTCGCCGGCGGTTGGCCTCCATGGTTGATAAGAGGAGATACTTTTCGTATCTCTCTTGCAGCTCGCTATCTAAGAAACGAAGCTTTCCATGGTAAAATTGGCGCGCAAGCAAAAAGCGTTTGAGATCCTCGGTGCGAATCATTTCTTCATAGTCTTTTTTATTAGCCAAAAGCTTTAGTTTAAGCTCGGTAATTTTTTCAAAGAGATTTGGGTTTTGCTCAACAAGATAACTTGATTCTGTAAAAATATTGTAAGCTTCTTGAGCATATTTGGGGTCTTGTTCTGTTTCTGCTAGGCGATAGCCCGCAAGAGCTAAATAGCGGTCAGAGCGAAATTCGTTAGCACGGTCGTAGGCAAGTTTATATTCTTCACGGGCTTTTTCATTTATTCCCATAGTCTGAAAAAGTCGGCCCCGGTTAAAAGTAAGTGCTAGGCGCATGCCCTGGTCCCGCTTTTCAATAAAACTCACCTCTTCCTCTGGGTTATCTGGTTTTTGTACAAGTCCCAAGAAAAAGCGATGTGCCATTAGGAAATGCTGGCGTGCTTTATTAAATTGGGCAAGCCAATCTGTGTAAGTCATAGACTTTCGTATTTTTGCCCTTTGGGCTTCGTTTAACTCTGCCAAATAAAAGTGAAAGACGCCTTGGTAGATAGCCAATTTATAGATTTCCTTAAGGGCCTCTAGGCGCAGGCTTGCTTTTTCTTTTTCCGATAAGGTAAGAGCCTTATTTTTTTCTTTTTGTTTTTTCTCTTCACTTTTCAGCCTTGTCTCGATATACTGCGCCACAAATTTTTCCACATCTCTTAATTCTCTATCCGTAAGTTTTAGCTTTTCTTCATCATTCGCAGACGAAGCCTCAAGTTCATGTGCAGAAAGTGTGAGTAGGTTTTTCTCTGCTTGCTGCCAAAGAACAAGGTCGCCGTCTTTGTAGGCAAGTTCTTTGGCCTTTTCATAGGCCTTACGGGCTTGTGCATATTCCGCCAAGCGGTAGTGGATTTCGCCTAGTCGCATGTAACTTACCCGAAGCGTTTCAGCTCCATGCTTCGACTTATCTTGGCTGGCATATTTTTGCAGGTTTCGTAGTGACTCCTTTGCTTCGTTAAGAAGTCCCTTTTGACGAAAGATCTCCGCTTCCATGGAATAAAGGTATTGCCACCGGTTTATTGTAGGAAGGGGAAAGGCAAGGCGGTTTTCTCCCACATAGACCTGATCATAGGGTAGCTGGTAAATCCAACTTAGGATGGTAGTCCATGGTTCCTGAAAGCCAAGCCAGCGTACGCGTATTTTAAATCGCGGAGGCTTTTGCTCCTTTTCCTTCTTTAGGCTTTCCTCTGCCCGTCTCAAATAGTAAAGGGATTCTTCGTAGTTTTTTTCATCTAAATAAAGCCGGGCTAATTCTAAATATAGAAAACTTCTATCTTCTTCCACACCTATTTGGTTTTGGCTCTCTAGAATTTTGAGATACCATTCCATAGCCTTTCTTGGCTCATTGTTGAGGTCTGCGTTTAAGGCTAAAAGCCGCATGATGGTTTCATGACGTGCACGGTTTGTGATTTGTTCTTCACGTGGACGGCTTTCTACAGGAGCTATTTTGTGGTAAAGAGACAAGGCTTCTTCTAAAGCCTCGCCTGCTTTAGCATGTTTGCCTGTATAATAATAGGTTCGGCCTAGGTGATAGAAGAAGAGGGCTTTTTGAACCTCACTTTCAAAACGATACTGGTTTTTTCTTAGGGCATCTAGTACTACTTCATAATTTTCTTCCGCTTTCGCGTAGTTACTTAAGAGAAAGTAATTGTTAGCCATATTAAGATGAAAACTTATTGTTAAAAGTGGGTTACCTCTGTTCTTAAAAAAATCGATACTTTTTTGGTATAGCCGAATTCCTTCTTCAAAGAGGTAATTGGGGAAATATTGGGGGTAGAGGGCAGCAAATTTATCTTTGTCTTTCGTGTTATCTTTTTCATCTACCACCATCTCCCGCCGAGTATCAATAAATTGGTACATCCATCCTAACATGACATAACTATCAGGAAATAGAGGGTCAGCAAAAAAAGACCAACGGAAATCTTTTTCTGCTTCTTTGAAGAGTTTTAATACCTCTCTCTTTTGCGAGGTGGTTATCCCTTCTTTTTCATAGCGAATGTGCCGTAGCATTCCCTGCTGTGCTTTGAGGTGGGCTCTTCCAAAGATAAAAGAATTTACCAAATAACGGCGCGCAAAATCCATGTTTTCATCGTAGAAGGCATTTATTTCTTTTAAGATTTTGTTCTTATCGGAAGGATCCGCAAAACTCAGCTCATTAAGGGCAATAAGTGTTTCCAAAGAATGTGTTTGTACTAAATCCACCTCAATGCCCTGTGCTTCTAGGTAGAGTTGTAGTTTTGCCAAATGCTGAAAGGCAGAAAGAGCTTCCGCCAAACGTCCCGCATTTTTTGCTTTTTGCGCCTGCTCTCGGTAATAGCTCAGGGTTCTTTCAATAAGGGCTCTTGTCTCTTTTATTTGAAAACTCTTTTCATAGGCAAGAAGAGCTTCGTAGTATTTCTCATAAGCCTCGCTTTCCTTGCCTTCGAGTTCGGCAAGTTCTCCTTGAAAGCGCTTGTAGAGATGACGCCACTTGCCCTCCTTGGGTATCGCTTTTTCCTCTGGGAGGCTTTGGCCTGCCAGCTGCCTTTGCTCTGCTTGTAGCGCTTTAGCAGTCTGAGCTAAACGAAAAATACCGTGCAGCTCTGGGTAGCTAGATTCGGGGTAGGCTCCTAGCAATTCCCGCGCATATTCTAATTTGCCTATATCCAAAAGTTTTAGAAAATGGGTATAAAGTAGCTCTAGCATTTCTTGTCGTGTTGAGCTACGGATTTGGTTTCTTAGTTCTTCATTTAACTCTTTATCTCGAGCTCCCGTGAAATAAGGATGCTTATCTCCATAAAGGACAAATAAGAGCGCTGAGGGGATTTTTAGGGGAAGCTCCCTCGCTGTTTCTTTTAGTAAAAGCTCTTCCACTCTGTAAAAGTCTGGTTTTTTTCTAATAATTTCCTTTTCTAATTCTTGCTGCTGTTTGAAATTTCCTGCTTTTTCTTCTTCTTGGCTTAAATCATAGAGAATCTCTGCCTCAAAGGCTTTTTGAGTTTTTTCGTTTGCAAACTGCCAATCCGGATTTTTTTGAATAAGCTCCCTAAAGTTACGAAGGTATTCCAAGCGGGAGCTTGCGGAAAATGGCAAGACAACGGAGATAGGCAATTCAAGTCTACGATTTAGTTTTTCGTAACCTACGAGATAGCGTAAAAAAGGATTTTGCCTGGCTTCTTTTTCGAGTTGCAACTTTAGGCGCAGAAGATCTTCACGGCAATGTTTTTCGCAAAATAAGTATTCGTCAAGAAGAGCGCGACTATAAAATAATGGCTGATAGCTGTCCTTTTCAAAATAGCGCCCTATGTGGCCTAGGGACATGCGGTACAATTCTATATCAGTTTGAGATAAATTTTTGTCCTTTAGGTAAGTTTGGCTTAACCTATACTGTTCGTAGGCGGATTTGCGTACGGGGACGACGCCACTTTCCGGGATTAATCCCACATTGATGTTTTCGCCGCTGGCTTGTGCTAAAAGAAGAGAGCCACCCATAAAAGAACTGGATCTATTGTCAAAAACATGGTCTTGGGACAGGGTCATGGCAAAGGGCTCAAGGTTGGTCTCATCTTTTAGGTCAAGTCCTAGGATTTCTCCTTTGTCTTTGCGGTTTACTATTCCATCTCCATTGGTGTCACGAGATATGCGGGTAAAGATGAGGAAGCGTCCATCGCGGGAGTAGGTAGGGCTTAGGTCTAGTGGGCTACCTTTAGTCAGGCGACGGCTCTTAAGGGTCTCTAGATCAAGTTCATAGATGTCTCCATTGTCTTGGGGATGTTCGTAGCTTACATAGGCGATTTTCTTGCCATCAGGAGAAAAGGCCGGCATGACCCCACCTTTTTGGGTGAGTTGGCGTGCTTCTTTTGGCTTTGTTGGTTCCATGAGCCAAAGATTTTGGACGGCGCCAAAGCCTGGACCAAAAGGGCTGCCCTCAGGAGATGTCATATCAGAGGAAAAGACAAGGTAACGGCTGTCCGGTGACCAAGCAGGATTGCTTTCCCGAGAGCGCACGCGGTTCGTTTCATTGTTTGTTAAAACTCTAGGTTTGGAGGCAAATATACCTGTGCTTGGGTCTTCCCCCTTTTCATAGCTTCTCTGCAGTGATTCAGGGTCCACTCGCAGTACCACAAGGTCGCCGTCGGGGTCAAGTTCATCGTCAATGTAAGCTAGCCATTTGCCGTCGGGGCTAACAATAGGTTCTGTTTGGTTGGTTACCTTTCTCGTTACGGGTATAAGCTCGACATCATCGAGAGCTCGTAGGTAAATATCGTAATTACCCAAGCGGTTTGAGGCAAAGTATAAGTACTTGCCATCAGGCGAAATACTTCCGCTTAGGCTTTCCCCTCTCTCGATAGTAAGAGAGAGAATCCCCCCTGTTCCTTTTTCGTAACGCTCACGGTAAAGGTTCTGGTAGCTGAATTTGCCTTCCTCGCGTACTTGCCTTGTGGTGCAAAAAAGCACAGAAAGCACAAGAGGTAGAAAGCTTACAAAAACTCGCTTCACCATAAGAGCACCTGAAAGAATTTTGTTGGGTAAAACACGAATGATAAACCAATATGTCGAGTTTTTTTCCGGCGCCATGCTTTTCTTGAAAAAAAGGATTTTCAGGCTTTGGGATAGAGCCATATTGCCCTTATGAGACGTTTTTTGAGGGGTTTTTTTACGTTTTTGCTTGTGGCAGTTGTAATCTCTGTTTTCATATCGAATACCATTTTTGATGAGGACTATCCCATACTAGAGTTAGATCTCGATCGTTTTTCTGATACCCGCAATCAGGCTTTGGAAAATGTTGACTTCGCTGTTGACCTCGTCCATACAACACAATATAATTATCTTTGGCTCACAGGCAAGGGGGATCCCGGATATAACTTTCTGCCCGTGGACGTAAACTTTCTTAGAAAATTAAAAAGTAATGCTATAGTTCTTTCTCTATCGCATTTGCCGGTGTTCAATGAAAAACAGGAAATTAGGCAAGACTATGCGGAAGCCCTCAAACGGTATTATCACAGTGTGCGCCTAAGCGATGAAGCTCGAGAAGATGAGATGAAAAGTTTAAAGATAGCCCTTATTTGGCTAAGGCCGCTCACTGGGTTTGCTGAAAAACAGGAGGCTCGGGCTGTTGATTTTCTTTTTCAGCAAATGAGGTTTGCTCATGGCTTGCAAAAAGAGGGAGGCTCAATGTTACTGACTTGTTCATTGGCGCTACCAGGGGTGAGCGAACGGGCCATAGTGCAAAGCCGCTTTGCCCGCATCGTTTTTGAAGCCCTGCGTCGTTTGGAAAAGGAAGAGCCAGCTCACAACCAGCGACTGTTACTAGTTAATGCCTATGAGAAAGACAACCTCTGTCGCTCTGGGGGGGAACTCATACAACTTTTGCGCAAAATTGTAGATCAAAATAATATCTCCGGAGCACCTATACGCAATATCGGAAAAAAAATCGGCATAGCTATTGATGTCGCCGCGCTTTTCGCTATTTGGCAGGACAGAGGGCTGCCTTTTTATAAAAATAGACAGGGCGATCCCCTAAGTCAAGCTCAGTGGGTAGAGGAAATCAGTAAGGAGTTTACAGAGCGCGATTTCCAAGGAGCCATTGTCAAGCGTCATATTAAGGCGCTTCTTGTATCATACTACGATCCAAACCGCCAGAAAGTGGGGGAATTGCCCTACCATTACCCTTTTTCACGGGCCCAGGATTCCCACCGTGCCTTAGATCAGCTGCGGCTTGTGTTGAAACTATATGAACTCTCAAGCCTTAGAAGCGACGAAGGGGGTACGGTTGTACTGCAGGTACCGTTGCGAGAGCTTTTTCCTGTGGTGCATCGCACCATAAAACCTTTGGCCAGGGCGTGGAATCTCTACCTTATGAAAGATGGCGCTGACCGATGGGAGTATGTATATTCCTTCGAGCTTGTTAGGCGATACCTGTCGACCTATGTGCGCTAGAGAAAGCGCCCGTTAATTTCGCCAGCTAAAAAAGAGGGAAAATCTAAGTGAAGTTTTTTGTTTTACACCTAGGCTCGTTGTTTTTGGGCTACCTGCGTGGTGGGGGGCTTTGTAGGGATGTGGTTTGGAATGGGGCACCTGAATCAGGGAAGGTGAACTCGAGCTATTCCGGGGCTTTTTGAGAGTGTCTTAAACATTTATGCCGTGGACTCTTGCGAGCGAGGAAGAAAACAAGCTTATAAAAAGCATCTTAGCGAAAGAACCGTCTAGGCGAAGCACCCTTGATTTACAGCTCTTAGCGAATCGTATTCGGCGCAATGTTATCGAGGCGGTTTACTTAGCGGCATCCGGGCATCCAGGAGGCCCCCTAGGCTTGGCAGATATATATGCTGTCCTTTACTTTAAGGTCTTAAACTTTGATGTAAAAAATCCCCTCTCGGACGAGAGAGACCGCCACTTACTTTCCAATGGTCATGTGTGTGCGGTAAAATATGCGTCCATGGCACTTGCGGGATTTTTCCCCGAAGAGGAATTGGCTACTTTCCGCAAATTAGGCAGCCGCCTGCAGGGCCACCCCTCTACCCGCTATTTTCCCGAACTAGAAAATTCAAGTGGTTCATTAGGCCAAGGTCTTTCCCAAGCAACTGGTCTTGCCTTGGGGTTAAGACTAAGAAAAAAAAGTAATCATGTCTTTGTTGGGCTCTCCGATGGGGAGTGCCAAGAGGGCATGACTTGGGAAGCTGCTATGGCTGCGGCGCATTACCAATGCGACCAACTTATCGCCTATGTGGACTGGAACAACATCCAAATAGATGGTTACGTAAACCAAGTGATGGATTTGGGTGCCCTAGATGAAAAATTCCGTGCTTTTGGCTGGAAGGTGCAGGTAGCCAATGGCCATGACATAGAAGCCATTGAAAGAGCCTTTCTCTGGGCAAGACAGGAGAAAGGCTCTCCCAAGGTTATCTTATTCCGTACGACCTTAGGTAAAGGTGTCTCTTTTATGGAAAATAATCCCGAGTGGCATGGCAGTCCTCCTAAGAAAGAGCAACGAGACAAGGCCTTAGCAGAACTCTACGAGAGTTTCCACCAGCTTTGGGAAAACTATAAAGGAGCAAGACATGAAATATCTGACGGAGCTTAGTTCCGAAGAAAAAGAATTTTTTGAGGCGGTACGAGATTTCGCGCGTAGGGAGGTAGAACCCCTCGTGCGTAAGATGGATGAAAAAGGCGAAACGGAGAGGTCGCTAATACCCAAATTCTATGACATGGGGCTCATGGGAGTGGAGATACCCGAAAAGTACGGGGGGGCAGGGGCAAGCTTTTTCATGGCAATTTTGGCAGTAGAGGCTATGTCCCAAATAGATCCTTCCATGGGTGTGCTTATTGATGTGCAAAATACGTTAGTCAACAATGCCTTCCTGCGCTGGGGTTCTCCTGAGCTGAAAGAAAAGTACCTACCTCAATTGGCGACTCGTAAAGTGGGTTCCTATTGTCTCTCGGAGTCGTCATCAGGTTCCGATGCTTTTTCTTTAAAATGCCGTGCCATAAAAAAGGGCGACCGCTACATTTTAAATGGGCACAAGTTATGGATTACTAATGCCGCTGAGGCAGAGATCTTCATTGTTATGGCAAACTTAAACCCTGAAGCTGGGTATAAGGGTATCACGGCCTTCGTTGTGGAGAGGGATTTTCCTGGGTTCCGGGTCTCGAAAAAGGAAGACAAATTAGGAATACGCGCCTCTTCTACTTGTGAACTAGTTTTTGAAGACTGCGAGGTTCCCCTAGAAAATCTTTTAGGAGAAGAAGGTAAGGGCTATAAAGTAGCCATTGAAACCTTGAACGAAGGCCGCATTGGCATAGCAGCCCAAATGTTGGGCCTTGCAGAAGCAGCTTTAGCCCACGCCATTGCTTACACGAAACAACGTGTGCAATTTGGCAAACCCGTAGCATCGTTTCAAGGTATGCAGTTCCAGTTAGCCCAAATGGCCACTTATGTAGAAACAGCAAGGCTCATGGTCTATAACGCAGCTCGCATGAAAGATGCGGGGGTTAATTTTGTAAAAGAGGCAGCCATGGCCAAATACCATGCAAGTGAGGTGGCGGAAAAAGTGGCTTCGTTGGCAGTGGAATGTTTTGGGGGCTATGGTTTTACAAAGGACTACCCTGTAGAAAAGCTCTACCGTGATGCTAAGATTGGGAAAATATACGAGGGTACCAGTTTCATGCAGCTTGCTACAATAGCCAAAATTATTTTGGAGGATCGATTATAAAGTTGTTGCTTTTTAGCCCTCCTTGTCTTAGATGCCGAAGAGATGGCTAGGCTTTGTGAGCTTTATCTCAAATTCATCTTGGCAGGGGCCGTGATTACTTGCTCCACTAACCTAAGGCAGGAGGTGGAAGAAGAGCTTTATGCAGGCCGCCGCAAAGGTCTAATACTGACAGCAAATCAAACTGTTGCAGAAAAAGGTACCAGTGATACGGAGTTTAAGGTTTATTTTCAGCTAGAAGAGAAAAGAGAAGATGTAACCCAAGAGGCAAGTTTTAAGCTTTCCAATTCCCAAGTGCTTAATATTGGTCAAACTGGTTTTGGTTTTGCTCTTGAAATTGGGGTAACCGAGGTCTATGCAGAATATCGAGGGCTACGATCAAACATCCTTCCCTTTACGGTGGTGCCCCAGGGGGTTTTGCAAATTGCTGAGGCGCGTAGTTTAGATCGCAACCACAATGGCCTCATAGATGCTCTATACCTGCGTTTTAATAAGAAAGTACGCGATGCCACATTAAATTTGCATCAACTAAGTCTTAAGCTTAATTTGCACAAAAGCCTAAGTCTTGGTTCCGTGCTTCTTCTTGAAGATGCGGTTGATGACGATAAAATCTATCTTACCGTAACGGAAGATGAATTTGCGCAAAGTGGGGTAAGGCTTACCTTAAAAAATGAAGGTGCTGCTATCTTTGACCTTTTTGGTAATCCTCTCACCACCCCCCAAGTTTGGGTAGATGATGGCTCACCACCGGTCTTGCAAAAGGCGAGACTAGCTCAGGGCACACGCCATGTGCTTCTTCGTTTTTCCGAAATTGTGCTTCCAGAAGGAGGTGTGTGCCCACGGCGAGATTTCATCTCCCCACCAGCAGATTTAGGGATCCGCCTGAGGCGTAATGGGCAAAGTGAGACTGCCGAGGATATAAAGATACGCTGCGGTGGTTCATTAATCCTTGTTCGCCTGGCAACCCCACTTTCTTCCTCTGATGAATTAACGATACATTTAGAAAACCCCCGGCTTATTGATGAGCGCGGTCTTATAGCAAGGCCTGGCAACCTTGTGGCCGAAGTGGTAGCTGCGGGCGGCTATTTTATTCAACCTCACTTAGCGAGGCCTGCCCAGCATGGGTCTCATTCCTTTTTTATACCAAGTGGTCCCTATGCGGGGCAGTTTATCGTTGTCGTGGGCAATGCCTCTCGCAGCACTAGTCTTTATGATCCTTTCACGGGAAGTTTTCGGCCGGGTCCTGAATTACCGTTTCTCGCCTATGTAGGTGCATTGACCTTAGAAATCGAAGAGGGGATCCATCGCAATAAGTTTTTAACGATTTTGGGCTCTGGCCCACAAACTGCCCTTCTCGATTTGGTGACCTTAAGTTATTCTGAGGGTCCGCGGCTTACGGCCCCAGCACTTACCGGCACACAAGCGCGCCGCATCAAAACGGGACCCCATGCAGGCAAGTACTGGGTGGTGCTAGGTTTTAACAGCAATCGTACCAATCTGTATGAACCAGCAACGGGACTGTTCACAGAAGGCCCGTTGCTTACCGGTGGGGTAGGTTTGGGTAGCCAAGCCTTTGAATTAGAAGATGGGGATATTTTAGTATACCATGGCCAAGGCAAGAAGGCAAGTTTGTTTGATGCCCAGAGTGGTCTCGTAAGTGTCCATCCAGATGCGCCGATTTCCCTGCAAGCTGGCTCACTTGCGATCCTCCTGAAGACAGGACCTCATATGGGTAAATATCTGATTTTCGGCGGAAGTTCTAACCAAGCCTTTTACCTCGATCCTTTGACCTCTTCGACTACCTTAGCCACCCCTGCTCCTGAAGTAATCTTGCCTGGCTCGACTTATGTAGAGCTTTCGCCAGAGAAAAACATGATTTTCTTTGGTATGGGTAACAATACCAGAATTTTGCGCACGGATAGCTTAAGCTATGATCCATCGCCCCCCACCAATTTAGCCCTGGGTATTGGAGCCCACAGCATCTATCTTCCCTTTGGTAAATTTGCCGAGAGACATCTTTTGATACTGGGGGGGAACAGCACCGCTGTGGATTATGTGCGGCAAGATAACCCCAATCCTACCTTTCAAATTGGTCCTTCTCTGGTAGCTCACGCCTATCTTGGCGCACACACGATAGCCATTCATTCTGGGATCCATGCGGGTAAGTTTCTTACTATCCATGGTGCAGGTACGGCCACGAGTATCTTTGACCCACGAGACGAGGAATTCTTCCCTGGTCCTTCGCTGACGGGCCGAGCTTATGACGGTGCTCATAGCTACCATATTACCGTAGGTCCTCATAATGGTAAGATCCTCATAGTCCATGGAAATAATTCCAACAAAACGAGTGTCTACGATCCAATTACGAACACCATGTCGGTGGGCCCTGATCTTTCGGGTCAGGCAGGAGAGGGTGCCTGTTCGATCTCTCTCTCGGGAGGTATGGTGCTTACTCTTCACGGTGGAGGTGCAAACACCACGAGTATCTATCAACCAGCAGTTCACCAGTTTGTGCCAGGTCCGGCTCTCGAGATTGGTGGTAATCCTCTACCAGTCTTTGGTGGAAGCCATATGTACACCATAGAGGGGGGACCTCACAACGGTAAGATCGCTTTAGTTCTAGGGGGTTCTGCCGCTGTGGCTATCTTGAATCCAGCCCCGCCATCGCTCGTAGCTGTCTTATACCAAACAGGTACGGTATATCACGGAGGCCATACCGTAAAGATTGACTGGGGTATTCATGCAGGTAAATACCTTTCTGTACACGGTGCAGGCAATGGTATTAATCTCTTTGATCCTGTAAGTCTTACTTTTACGCGCGTACAAAATTCTTTAGGAGAAAGCCAGTTTCTGACCAACTTAGCATATATTGGCGCTCATACGGTGAAGATTCCCTCCGGTATTCATGCCGGTAAGTATATGATTGTGCACGCCTTTGCGAGTCGCCAAACGAGTTTATATGATCCCATGACGGGGAACATTACGCCCGGACCTGAACTCTCCATGCCGGCCATGGATGGTGCACACAGCATTGTCTATTCGGGTACGAAGATCCTAACCATTCATGGCAGTGGTAACGGTACTAGTAAGTACCAAGACAGTGCAGGTAGCTATTTTGCAGGACCAAATCTAGCCCTGACATCTTTTGAGGGGTCCCATTCGGTAAGGATTCCTCCTGGCCCCAACTATCTCCTTATACATGGAGCTGGTACAGCTACAAGTATCTTTGATGCTCAAAAGGGAACATTCCTAAGTGGGCTCCCTCTAAGTACAAGTGCTTTTCTGGGTTCACATTCGGTGGAATTAACAGCGGGGATTCACTCTGGCAAAATACTTACCTACCATGGGGTCAACAGCCGCAAAACCAGTCTGTATGATCCGGTAACCAACCAATTTTCACCTGGCCCTGATCTACCTACGGAGTTGCATCCGGGTACCCATTCTCTGGCGCTAAGTAACGGGAACATCCTCACTCTTCATGGCTATGACCGTAGCACCACGACTCTATACCATGCTGCCACTAATAGCTTTTCCTCAGGGCCAGCATTAACAGGTAAGATTTATCCTGGCTCCCACAGTATAAAACTAGAGACGGGCTTGCATGCGGGAAAATACCTTATCTGGCATTGTGCCTCGTTGTCGAGCAGTATCTACGATCCTGTGGCTAATAGCTTCATAGCAGGACCCACCTTACCCCTACCTTGTAGCGACGGGGCCCATAGCATAAAACTTGATAATGGTAAGTATCTTGTCTTGCTAAGTGGTGGTCGCAATACGGCGCTTTATGATCCTATCGCGAATAATACCTCTATTGGGCCGACCCTTATTTATCCCATCTACACGGGTAGCCATAGTTTCAAAATTGATGCGGGCGTGCATTCGGGTAAGATTCTTACTATTGCGGGAAACGGCCAAAAATTTACGAATTTATTTAATCCGGCCACGGAGCAATTTGAGCCAGGGCCTTTGCTCGAGGGTAAGGCCTTTGCAGGAGCACACAGCTTCAAGGTAGAGGCGGGGCCATATGCAGGCAACACACTTGTCATTCTAGGTGGGGGCCAGCCGGGGATTAATCTCTATATTCCCTAAGGAAACCGAATTAAGAAGGGGCTTTACAGCTCTGCTTTGAGCCGTACGCTGGGGATATGGCAAGAGCTCTTCTCGTTGATGGGCATGCTATGGCTTTTCGGGCCCATTATGCCCTAATCAACCAGAACCTCACCACAGCCGATGGCCAGCCAACGGAGACCGTCTATGGTTTTTTTCGGATGTTGGCCCGGCTTTTGCAAGACCTTTGGCCTGAGTATCTTGCCATTTTCTTTGATCCTCCTCGCCCTACCTTTCGCCATGAGCTCTATCCTGCCTATAAAGCCCACCGCCGGGAAACACCAGAGGAGCTAAAATTACAGCTAGATGAAATCCAGGAGCTCTGCCCAAAACTTGGGCTTCCTATTTTTATACCTGAGAAAGAAGAAGCCGATGATCTTATAGCCTCCTTTGCGGAAAAGTTCCGCGACAAGGGCTTGCGGATTTCCATAGCTAGTTCCGACAAAGACCTATTTGCTATTTTGAGGCCAGGTGTAGAGCTTTTGCGCGCCAAAAAGGGGGTAAGCGAATTTACCGTTATCGACGAAGATACGTTGCGTAAGGATTGGGGGCTTTCCCCGCAAGAAATCCCTCATTTTATGGCACTTACCGGAGATAGCTCTGACAATGTACCTGGGGTTAAGGGAATTGGCGAAAAAACCGCAGCGAAGCTTATCTCTGTTTACCACACCTTAGATAATCTTTATGCCCATTTAGATAAAATCGCTCCCCCTTCTCTAAGAGAAAAACTCGAGAAGGGCCGTGAAGATGCTTATTTATCTTTAAAATTAGTGAGTCTTAACACAATGCTTGAGCTGCCGTTTGAACTTGAGGAATTAGCTTGGAAAAAAAAGGAGAGGGATTTAAAAATTCTCTTAAAAAAAGGAATGCGTACCCTTTACTATGAATTTGAGAAAATCTTTGGGGGGATCCCTGGTCAAGAAAATCCTTTAAAAGATGAAAAAAGCGAAGATATGTCTCAAGGGGCCATCCGAGCTCACTACAAGCTCTTGAAGACCATAGAGGAAATGAAGGATTTTATAGAGGTCTTAAAAAAGCAAAAGAGAATTAGTGTTGACACAGAGACCAATTCGCCCCATCCACTGCAGGCCGAGCTAGTTGGTCTTTCTTTTTGTTACAAAGATGACAGTGGCTATTTCGCTGCCTACATACCCTGTAACCTTGACAGTAAAAACCCGGCCTCTCAATATTATAATAATCTGCCCTTGGCCCATGAAGTCTTAAGCTTACTCAAGCCTGTGCTTGAGGATAAAAGTATTTATAAAATTGGCCAAAATGCCAAGTATGATATTGAGGTGCTCAGTCGCTATGACATAGAACTTGCCTCAGTAGAGGATGATAGCATGATTATGGCCTATGTGTTGGATCCTTCTAAGAGGCGCTACAATATGGATGATTTAGCTTTAGAATTTCTTGGCCGTAAGACTATTACTTATGAGGAACTGGTAGGTACTGGACGCAACCGCAGGGCGCTTGTAAGTTTACCTTTGGAGAAAGTGGCTTTTTACTCCTGTGAGGATGCAGAGGTTACCTATAGGCTATGCGAAGTACTCGAAAAGGAACTCCAAAGGGTTGGGCTATATACCATTTACCGAGAAATAGACATGCCTCTTATGGAAGTACTTGTGGACATGGAAAAAATTGGTGTCAAAATCGATGCAAAATCTCTAAGGGATTTTGAGAAAGAACTACTGTATAGACTAACTGATTTAGAAAAAAAAATTTATGAACTGGCGGGTCAGGAGTTTTTAATTAATTCCACACATCAGTTACGCGAAATCCTCTTTGACAAACTCAAAATCCGCAGTGTAAAAAAAACGGAGAAGGGGGCTCTTTCTACTGACGCTGAGGTTTTAGAAGAGCTGCGTCATGAGCATCCCATAGTTGAGCTTATCTTAGAACACCGCACTATAAGTAAGCTCTTGAATACCTATGTGCAAGTTTTGCCTGAATTTATTGATAAAAAAACAGGACGAATCCACACTTCTTTTTCCCAAATTACGGCAGCTACGGGCAGGCTTGCCTCCCATGATCCTAACCTACAAAATATCCCCATAAAAGGAGAGGAAGGAAGGGCTTTGCGCCGTGCTTTTGTAGCAGAAAAGGGTTATGAGCTTTTATCCTTAGATTATAGCCAAATTGAACTACGGATCTTGGCGCACTACAGTGAAGATGAAAACCTCTTGCGCGCCTACCAAGAGGATGAGGATATCCACGACCAGGCTACCTATCTGCTATTCCACCATCGCTTTGATCCCACCACAAATCGTTTTTTAGAAAAAGGGGGGGGTGCACAACCAACTTTAAAATATGATCCTGTAATTCTTGCGCAAATGAAACAATGTCGTGAGTTTTCTGATTTGCGTTCCCAGGCAAAGGTACTTAATTTTTCTATTGCTTATGGAGTGACGGATTACGGACTTTCTCGTAGTTTAGGTATATCGAGGACCGAAGCAAGCGAGCTCATTCGGCTCTATTTCACAGCTTTTCCTGGCATTAAACGCTATATGGAAGAAGCCATAGAAAAAGCGCGCCACCATGGTTATGCTGAAAATCTTTTTGGTAGGCGCCGATATATCCCTGACATAAAGTCGCAAAACCGCTATGCCCGCCAAGGAGCAGAGAGACTTGCTATTAACACACCCATACAGTCAACAGCAGCTGATATTATCAAAAAAGCCATGATTAAGATACATCGTGAAATTAAAGAGCGGAAATGGAAGAGCCGCATGCTTTTGCAAATCCATGACGAGCTCCTCTTTGAAGTTCCCAAAGAAGAAAAAGATGAGTTTTATAACTTTGCACGAGAGACCATGGAAAAAATTGTAGAACTCAAAGTACCATTAAAAGTAACTGGTGGTTTTGGGAGCAACTGGGATGAGGCAAAGTAAATGACGGCAGAAGGCAAGAAGCGCTACAAGAAAATTTTGCACCAAGTGGGCAAAACTATTGAGGAATATGGTCTTATTGAAAATAACGACCGCATTTTAGTGGCTGTCTCGGGGGGCAAGGATTCGCTGAGTCTTTTGTATATACTTAATGATTTGCAAAAAAAAGCCCCTTTGCGCTTTGAAATCTTTGCTTATACTTTGGACCAGGGCCAAGGTGATTTTGCCCGAGAAAAGCTCGAGGAGTTTTACCAAAAGCTAGGTGTAGAGTACTACATTGAATTCCGCGACACCTATTCCATTGTTCGCTCAAAAATACCTCCCGGCAAGACCTATTGTTCTCTTTGTTCACGGCTGAGGCGGGGAATTCTTTATAGTGAAGCCGAAAGACTAGGAGCCAATAAGATTGCCTTAGGGCATCACGCAGATGATGCCATAGAGACCCTTTTTTTAAACTTATTTTTTAATGGTCGCCTTGCCGCCATACCCCCCAAACTTAAAGCCATGGGGGGGCGCCATATTGTCATAAGACCACTTATTGCCTGTGATGAAGAAGATTTTGTCTTTCTCTCAAGAGAGATGAATTTCCCAGTTTTACCTTGTCAGCTCTGTGGTCTTCAGGAAAACCTACACCGACAGCAGATGAAACGTCTTTTGGCAGAATTTAAGCGTAAAAATCCTGTTGTTTCTGGTTCTTTAAAAAAAGCTATAGCTAATGTACAACCAAGCCATCTCTGGGACAAAAATTTATACAAAATGGATTCTGTTGCGCCAATAGCTGAGGACCTATGAGCGCGTACGCCGAGCGCTACCTACATCTTGAGCAAAAAGATTACGATGAGCTTGTGAGGCTAGCCTTATGGGAAGATGCCTTCTATCGCGACATCACAAGTCTCTCTCTTTTTCGTAACGAAAAGAAAGCACAGGCCCATATTATTTCTCGGCAAAGGGCTCTCGTATGTGGCTTAGATGTGGTGGCTTATGTTTTCTCTATTGTAGACCCCACGCTTGAGCTAAAGCCTCTCTTTTGCGATGGCGAAACGGTTAAAGAAGAAGAAGTCCTAATTTGGGTAGAAGGCAGCTTAAATTCTATCTTGGCAGCGGAGAGGGTAGCCCTAAATTTTTTATCTTTGTTAAGTGGGATAGCCACGAGAACCCAACGCCTTGTGGAAAAATTAAAGCCCATGGGAATTAAGCTCTTGGATACACGTAAGACTATCCCCGGTCATCGAAAGCTCAGTAAATACGCCGTAGCCGTGGGAGGGGGTTACAACCACAGACTAAATCTTGCAACTATGGGTTTAATTAAAGATAACCACCGCGTGTTTTTTAGCAATCTTGGAGAAGCGGTGCGTCGATTTCGGCAGGTATTTCCTGACATGCCCTTACAAGTTGAGATAGAAAGTAAAGAAGAGTTGCTTCAGGTCCTGCCACTAGAACCCAACTTTATCTTGTTTGACAACATGGCTATACCATTACTAAAAGAATGCGTTGCTATAGTGAAAAATTTTAACGAAAAAAAAGGAACTCAAATTTTAACAGAAGCTTCTGGGGGATACAACGAAGAGAATTTGCATTTATTGGATGGCAGTGGTGTGGATTTTGTGAGTATGGGTTCACTTACGAACACTATTACTCCTGTAGATTTTAGCCTCGAGATCCTTAATTAAGTGGCATATCGGTGGGATTTTCGCGGTAAAGTTCCGTGCGCGGTATACCAAAACCAGGGAAAGCCTTGAGGGTCATACTGAAAAAGAAGGTATGTTCATAAAAGCCAAGGCGGTTACGCAACTGCGGTCCGTAATACACCGTACGTTGTCTTGTAGTGTAAGAAAAGCGCAAAAGCCAGTCATGTAGGTCATGCTCCAGGTCTAGGTAAAAATTTTCTACAAAAAAAAGAGCTTCACGTCTTTTGGTTGGCTCAAAGAAATTTAGAGATTGAATGACATCTTCGGCAAATGGGGTATAGCGGGGGTGGTCTCTGCGGTAGCGTTCCATTTGTTCCGCGCGGGAATTACCGCCGAGGTATAGTTTCCAGAAGGGATGCAGCAAGAGTTCAGCTGCCCACTGTAGGTGTAGGTTACTTTGCCGTAGGTTCAGATAATTTTCATGCCAGCCAAAGTTAATTTCTAAAAGCAAAAGTTCTTTTAAGATTGGTAGCTTATACCCTCCTAGTTTTGCGGATATAGAAAAGTCGTTGTAATGGGGCCTTGCAAAACGAGTGAGATAGCTGTAGGTGTTAACAAGTCCTAGACTGGCAAAGTGACGGTATTTTCTAGGCTTGACACCATAATCTCCCAAGCGAAAGCCTTGGACCAAATCATATTCCATAGAACTGCGCCAGACAAGGTCGGACCAGCGAAAACGAGGGGGCAGGGGATAGGCATAGGGTCTTAGGTCATAACCAATCGAGAGTTGAGTTTGGGCGAGGTGCAAGAAATCCGCATGAAGGGAGCCTTCCCAGTTGTGGCGCCTAAATGGCCCAAAGGTTGGATCGCGCACACCCTCGGCAAAGAAGTAATGGATTTCATGGACAGATTGGTGATAAAAGAGAGGTAGCCCCAATCTTAAGGTATTACGCGAGAAGATATATTGAAAGCTTTGCCTCCTTGCTTCTATTTGCAGGCCTTGCTCCTGTGGTTGAGCTCGCATGGCTTGAAAACCATAACCCAAAACGGGATTATAGGTAAGTAAGGGAGAGAGATATAAAAAAGACTGCAACGCCGAGTTTCCATCTGCGGAATAGGTGGTTTTTAGCTCGCGCCCATCTGCATAGTAGCGCTGGAGGTAAGAATTTAGCTGTAGGTTTTGCCAAAGACCTCCAAAAAGACTTCCCTGGGGGTCTACTAGCGAGAAATTGCCTGAGTAAGAAAGTCGGGGCTGCAGGTCGTAGACAGGGAGGTATTTCGAGTCGGCGTTTTGGGTTCGTTCATACCAGCGTAGTCGACGCTCAACCCGTACAGAAAAGGAGTGGTTTTTTAAATTTTCTGTATATTGGGCTTCCCAACTGATATTTTCATAGCCAGCGCGACCTTGAAAAAACCGATTACGGAAAAGGGCATCAAAGGTGTTTGTGGGTAAAAAACGAAAGCCAAATTCCTGCATAAAATTTTTATGCCGGTAATGCTCAAAGCGCACTGTTAGGTTTCGCCAGCGATCTTGGTTTTGGCTACGTTTGAGCTCAAGGGATAGATCACTTTTCATTTTCCACCAAAATTCACTAACTTCTCGCCGGCTGCCATCGCTCTGGCGTACCTGGTTGGTAAAGACAAGCTCGCCACCAATATCAGAGAGGGTGTCGAGTTGTTTGTATTCGGCAACACCTACATCCAAATCGTATCGTAGGGGAATTTGCGAGCGTTCTAGGCGAACTCCCCCATAGATACCCCCCCTTTGGTACCAGTCAAACATGATTTCTCCCTTTTGAGGTAGTAAGCTGTCTGTAGGAAAGGTGGGAAAGCTGAGAAAGTAGGTGTTTTGTAGAAAGTGTCCTTTACTGATGTTATTGCCATACTGTGTAACAATCCCCGTTCCAAAATTTGTTTGTACAAGAAAAGGGAGGTAAAAAACGCGGGTCTTGCCTACTTTAATAATGACATTTTGGGCATAGAATTCTCTTTCTTCGGTAAAATAAACCTTGCTTGCTTCAAAGCTAAAGTGGGGATTTTTTAATGTACACGTAGTAAACATCGTGTCTTTTAGCGTGTAGGCCTTTTTATCACTAAATTTTATCTCACGCCCGTTAAAATAGCGACCCTCAAGCTCCCCGGTACCATTATATATTATGCCACTGCCCTTCTTTTGATCGTAGATAAATTTTTCCCCACGAATTTTTTCAGACCCTCTTTCTAAGATGACCTGGCCTTCCCCAAAAATTTCCTGGGTTTGGGTATTGATTTTGACAGTTTGTGCCCTCAGAATTTGATCCTCTATCTTTAATATAATCCCCCCCTGAAAGACGAGTATGCCTTCTTCTGTTTGCGAAATTGTCATATACTCGGCTTCGGAGGAGTGCAAAAGCTCGATGGTGCGGGGGTAAATCACGAAAATAAGTAGAAAGAAAGTAAGGATAAAATATGTGAGATGGGTGCGCACTTGTTGTGCAATGCGTAACTATAGCTTAGAAGAAAGCGTCAAATCTTTTCCCCTAAATATGCTTTTCTTTAAAGTGTGACTTTGTTTTGTGGCATGTGCCAGATTTTCTTACTTCTTGGCGAGCGCTTATTATCCTCTTAAAGCCACGCATTGCCCTCTCGGTTACCCTCGAGGCTATAGTAGCTATGCTTTTGGCAAGGCGGCAGATGGCGGAGATAAGAGAATTATTTCTCTTAAGTGTCGTTCTTTTCTTGTCAAGTAGCGGTGCGGCACTTGCGAACAATCTTCTCGACGAAAAATGGGATCTAGCCATGAAGAGAACCTCCCAACGAGCTGAGGCCATACGCCTGTGGGGAAAAAAATACCTCTGGTTTTTAGCAGTCTTATTAATCTTAGCCTCTTTAGCAGCAGCTTGGTTTTTTTTTCATTGGCTTGTGGCAGTTCTTATTTTGGGTGCTGCTCTAAGTTATGTATTGTGGTACACCTTAAGACTAAAACGCCGTAGCCCTTTTGGAGCCATTTTAGGTGGTCTACCAGGTGCCCTACCAGTCTTAATTGGAGGCTATGCGGTCAGCATGCGCTTTGCTGTCGATATTTGGCTTTTTTTTCTATTTATGATGTTCTGGCAACCCGCCCATTTTTGGGCCCTTGCCCTCTATTTAAAAGATGACTACGCGTTAGCGAGGCTACCTGTGATGCCTGTTGTCTATGGCGAGCAATACACTAAGTACTTTATCTATATGTATGGAGCAAGCCTTATTCCTATAACTTTCATGATGGGCTATTGGGGCGGATATAGCCTTACCTATTTTGTTTTCGCTTTGCTTGGGGGGACTTATTATCTCGTGCAGACTGTGCGCTTTACCTACCACAAACAGGAGTACAAAAAGGCTTTTGTTGTTTCTCTTGTTTACCTAATGTGGATGTTTCTATCGCTTTTCCTGGAGGTTTTCCTTTAAGCTGGTAGGAGAGGATTTTTCCGGACCTCGCTAGGAGCAAGAAGATACTTTGGGGTCTGATCCGGGCCCATTGCTTGCAAGAGGAGGTGCTGGCTCGAGACAATCCTTGCTCAATCCATGGCTTATTTGGTGATCGTAGCTCGTGTTTTTCCCAGAGACATTATTGAGCTTATCTTATAAAAAGAGCCGAAAGAGATGAGAGATGCCTTAGACTGGTGACCCTTTGCGGAATATGCGAAGATCCTAAGCTACCACAACTTTGGTTTTTATGCTAACCAATATCTAAGGTAGTTTTTGCCAGCTGCAGTTTGCGACAACCGGGACCAGGGGGGCGTAATAAAAAATCGTAAAGACAAATACCTAAGACATGCTGCCCATAGCCTCGTCTCTTGAGGTTTGGTTATGCCCGTAGCTTGTTGCCTGAAATCCAAGACCCATTCCCCGAAAGGTAGTAGGGCGCTTTTCTTTAACATCGAAAAAAGAGATGATTTTCCAATTTACTATGAGTTATTCTGTGGCAGAGCAGACCCCAAGGGACTATGATCTGGGCTAAGCTTCTTTTACGGCGAGTTTCTTTTTTTATTTTCTTAGTCCTACTTTTTACCTTGTTTTCTCTTCTCTTAGAAAATTATCGGGAGGGGAGTTTTGTATATGACCTTGCGGGTCAGAGAAGCTCACCTGAGGAATTGCAAACTCTTCTCTTAAGAGAAGGGCAATCAAAAGGACTTTGGGAGAGGTTTTGGCAGCGCAGCACCTCGATACTTTCATTTAATTTTGGTAATACTTTAAGGGGTGAGCCCATTTTACCTCTTGTGTGGGAGGCTTCTCAGCTAACCTTAGCCCTGAGCTTCGTGGCCGCCATATTTTCTTTTCTTTATGGCTATGGTTGTTATGTCGTGGCAAGCTTTTGGGAAAAAGCTAATACGTATTTAATTCGCTTAAATTATTTTATACTGTCCACACCTATTTTTGTACTTGCTCTCCTTTTTTTATGGTTATTTTCCTTAAAGTGGGGCTTTTTCCCACCCGGAGGTACAAAAGGACTTTGGTACATACTTCCGTCTTTTACACTTGCCTTAAAATCAGGGGGGAGGCTTGCCCTGTTTTATATGGAATATCGGGATGTGGAAGAGTCGAAAGGCTATGTGACAACCGCAAGGGCCTTTGGCCTTTCCCCCTATAGAATTTATCTTGTACATGTTTTTAAGAATATTTTTTTACCAGCGGTGAGTTTTTGGCTCATTGATTTTTCGACCTATATGGCAGGCGCTGCTATTGTCGAAAGTCTATTTGCCTTACCAGGACTTGGCTCTTTGCTCATATCTGCCTTTTATCAGTACGATACTGCTCTAATGACAGCATGCCTCGTTGTAGCTTCTTTTTTTGTTTACTTAACAAACCTCGTTGCCGAACTCTTACAAAACTATTACAGCCGCTTTTACCATAAAGCCGAAAGTGTCTTTTAAACTTCTCCTTATCTTGGTTTTACTACTATTACTACTATTATTATTCCTTGAGCCTCCTACCATGGATCCTGAATTAGCCTTTTGCCCCCCTTCTCAGGAGCATCCCTTGGGCTGCTCTCCCATAGGTGAGGATTTTTTAAGGCTTTTGCTTTCGGCAAGCGGCGGTACGCTTTTTGTGGCTATCTCGGCTCGCATTTTAGCTTTAGGAATTTCTTTTCTGACGACAATACATGCTTTTTTTAACCCACAAAGCAGGGCTTTATACAAGGTTTTAACCCAGGCTTTACTAACTATTCCCTCTCTTTTTCTCGCGGTGCTATTTAAGAGCTTATTAGGTGGGGGGGAGCTAGCTCTAGTCTCGGCAATGGGCTTGGCGGAATGGGCCCTTTCTCATGCGTGGTTGGGAGGGCGGGTAAATGAGCATGAGAAACAAACTTTTGTAGAAGCTGCCTATTCTTTAGGGGCAAGCCGGTATTTTTGTGCAAGAAAACATCTTTTACCCCATTTAAAAAGAGATGGCCTTGTGCTTTTTTTTGTTTACTTACCGTCGAGCCTACTTACCGCATCGGCTCTCGAATTTTTAGGTTTTACCGTAAACTCCGAGAGACCTGGTTTGGGCTATCTTGTCTATGCTGGCAAAGACTATATTTTCTACCAACCCCACTTAGCTCTTCTGCCTTCCTTTATGCTTATTGTCCTTGTGTTTGGAGCTCTTTATTTCAAAGACAGGCTTACTAGCGAACTTTCATGATCACGAGGGTCATATCGTCGTGTTGCTCCGCACCGGCCGTGTAGTGGTCGATATCTGCCACAATGCGCTCTACTATTTCTTTTGCGTTAAGATGGGCATAGTTTAAGATTTTTTCTCGTAGACGATGAAGGCCAAATGGCTTTTTGTCAACAGTCCAGGCTTCTGTAATGCCATCACTGTAAAGAGCAAGAATGTCACCTTGTTCTAGAGATAAGCGCCCAAGGTGATAAGAAGTAGTGCTATCGAGGCCAACGGGAAGTCCTTCTAATTTTGTTATAGTACATACTTCTTTTCTTTTTCGATATAAAAAAAGAGGGCCATGACCTGCATTGGTAAAAACAAGTTCTCGAGTTAAGGGATCGTAAATACAAAAAAGAATAGTAGCAAATTTATCCACATGGGCTTGGGAGCACAATACACGATTAATAGTGGAGACAATTTTATCTGGTCGGATGTCCTCATATAAACGTAAGTATGTTGTTACCACCGTTTTAATTAACACCATGACAAGCGAAGCGGAGATAGACTTACCCGAGACATCGGATATAATAAGAGCAAGTTGTTTTTGCGGTAACTCTTCAAAGTCAAAATAATCCCCGCCAACACCTTTGGCCGCGCGGGTAAAGCCCTTAATTTCGTAAAATGGTGTTCTCAAAAATATAGAAGGGTTCATCCCCTCTTGAATTTCCTGAGCCTGCCTAATTTGTTCCTGTAAGATAATTTGGCTTTCTCGTTCTTTGCGTGCCTCTTTTAAGCTTTGGGTCATAAGGTTAAACTGTTTGCCCAAAAGACCAATTTCATGACGGCCTAGATCTGGTAACTGAAGGTCAAGATCACCGCTACCAACTTTTTGTACCCCCTCACTTAAAATCTGTATCGGTTTTACCATGTAGTGCGCAATGAGTAAGCTAACTCCGAGTCCTAAAATCCACAAAATAAGGGCAGCGGTAACCAGTGCCCGTTCATTTTCTTTTCGGGCTTGTCGAATAAAGTCATCGGCAAAGATAAGCTGTAATCCTCCTAAGAGTTCTTTGCCACTGCGAAATGGATGGTATATAAGCCGGGTAAGACAGTAGTATTGGGCGTCACGGCTCGTCGGGCTTGAGAAGCGCTCGAGGGAATAATCCTTTTCTTGGTCTGCAAATACTTGGGAAAGGTATTCTTCTCCTTTGGCTTTGAGAAAATCTGCCATTTGTGGATCTATACCTTCCTCAAAAAAAGAAAAATAACTGACTTTTTCTCTTGAGACGAGATGGGCATAGACGAAGCCAGGGACAAAGCTAAGGTTTTTTAAAGTATCGGATAAAGCCAAGTCATTTTGGTCTAAAATGGCACGTGCTAGAAGAAAAGCGGCACTTTTTGTTTCTCTCTCTGCACTTTTAAGTGAGTTTTCCAGTAAGACTTGGTCTTGTTTTGTACCAACATAGAAGCTAACAAGTACCACCATTCCCGTAACTAAAGAAGAGACAAGGAGCAAAAGGCGCCATTTGAGCCCAAAGGGGAACCTTACCATAGGGCAGGGTATTCTGGGGCATAGCGCGAAATAAAGGATTTCACATGCATAATGTATTTTTCTGGATTTTGATGGACGGAACGCGCGTGAAGGGATGTCCAATCGGTAAGAAAAAGATCCTTCTTGCCCTCGGGAAGGTTTTCAAAAATTTTTTGGCTGTGATATGCTAGGGTATGATCGTCTTTAGCAGCATGAACCAGCAAGACAGGATCTCTGATATTGGCTGCTTTGTTTTCCAGATTTACATCCTCGAAGCGAAACTTTCCCAAAAACTCACTAAAAAAACGAGCAATGGGGAAAAAAAGAGTTTTTATTAATTTGCCATGAAGTTTTATTGCTCTTTCTTCAATAATTTTCTCCACACTATAGTAGGGGGAATCAGCAATAACAAAGGCATAACCTGAGTTTTCGGCAGCAAAGAGCAGTACCGTGGTTGCTCCCAAAGACTCACCTAAAAGTCCAATTGATCCTTTGTTTAGTCCTGATTTTTGCTGGAGAATCTCAATTGCCTTAGCTAGGGCATTTTTTTCGTAATACCCGTAGGTTACGAAAGCATCACCACTTTCCCCATGGGCACGTGCATCATAGACAAGGATGTGGCAGCGTTGAAAATGGCGTACATAGGGTATAACACCCCAACGATTACTTGTAAGACCATGGTGGGCTACGAGACCACAGCGAGATGACTTCCCTGGAAAATACCATCCCCAATGCCAAACACCGTCAGATTGAAATTCAATTTCCTCTTTCACACCAAAGCCGATTTCGTGTAAAGGGGGAAGCTTTAGTTTGATTCTCTCTGCCTCAAGGGCGGTTCTCTTGGGGGAAAGAATGACTTGGGAAAAGTGGTAGCCTATACCAAGATACAAGAAAATGAGAAGGGAAGCAATTACTGCCACCGTGGTGAGGATTTTCTTGCTTTTTGGGGGAAATGCCATGCCCCAGCTAACAAAGGAAACTATGCCAGGTCAATCTGTTTATTTTTTTTGAGAGGACGTGGTACCTTGGGAGGATTTGTCATCTTTGAAGTGAAAAACATGCTCCACGTACTTTTTTATTGGGGGCTCGGAAAACTCCCAATCTTTTATTTTTTCTAAAAGGCAGTTTTGAAATGTCTCGTCTGGGATTTCCGACCACACAATTTCTGGTGAGCTTACTTTACCAGAAGTGTCAATTTCCCAATCTATCTTTACACGTCCACTTCCTATGGCGGGTTTGTGGGCTAAATAACTTTGGTAACAATTGTGCAAATCGCTGTATCCCTTCAATATGCGGTTTTTTACCGCACTGCGTACATAAGGATCGCCTTCGCGAGTACCAGGCTTTGATTCGGCTATATGCATAAAAATTTCTCGCTGGCCTCTTAATTCCCACAAAACAAAAACTATGAGAAATAGGCTCAGAACACTTAAAACAAGGGCCAATAAAACCAGAGGCTTGAGATTTTGATCTTTCATGAACATTTAAATCGGCAAGCGATATGCATCTGACAACTCTTTTTCTAAAAACGCCATTCTAAACCAAAGTTAGGTATGAGAGAAAGCGCTTGCTCATTTCGCTGTACTTTGGGATTTACGCCTGGTTCGTAGGGGCGGTTATAATTCCAGCGCTGTTGGTTAATAGGCACATAGTTATATACGTTGATGACTTCAATATACCAACGAAAGGAACCCCAGCTGTAGTTAGTGATTCGGGTATAGCGTAAATCAAGTCTGTGGGCAAAGGGGAAGCGCTTTGCGTAGGGGTTATCCAAATCATAAATTTGGGAGTAGCGATTAACAGGATTTGGACCACCAGCGCAGGCGAAACCAGGCGTGCATTGTGAGCCAATAATTTCTGTGTAAGGAAAACCAGAAAAGAATTCAAAGCGGGCACCTATTTGGTTACCCCTCCAGCGAAAGCCCCCAATAAGCTTAATGGAATGAGGTTGTTCAAATTCAAAGGGACGCCATTTGCCATTTTCGAGAACCTGAGAACGGCTGTAAGTGTAGGAGGCCCAGCCAAAAAACTGCGCTTCTTGTGTGTCCCATTGGTCTTTACGTAGAAAAATCTCAATACCCTGAGCTCTACCTCGGCCGGAATTATCATAGATACGGCCATTGTTGGCTGCCCCGTCAAGGGGTCGTGCTAAATCATAAAATTCATTGTAAAATCCCTCGATCTTAATGGACAATAGGTCAAAGACTTGCTCTAGAGATAAGCTAGTATGCCTGGCTCGTTCCGGTTTGAGGTAGTCAGTGACCACGACCTGAGGCTGCTGTACAAAGGGCCTATTAAAAAAGAACTGATTTGTTTGCGGAAAACTATAGTAAAGACCCCCGGCGGCGGCTAAGGTGGTCTTTGAGGGAAACTCATAAGCCACTAAGCCCCGGGGAGCCGTAGTGGCCGTGCGGGTACGTTCCAAGTAATCGGTACGCACCCCAGGGGTGATCTCGAGAGAGCCAAAGCGAAAACGGTTCTCCAGGTAGCCAGATATAAGATGGTTTTGACCTTGAAAGTCTAAATTTACTCTTTGAAATAAATTAGGATTGCCAATATCAGGCTGGCCCCGGCTGACAAGCCCCGTGCGAAGCGTTTGTGTGTATCCCGAAGCACGGAAATAAAACAAATTATATTCAACAGCAGAACGCAATTGACCAAAATCGGACCAATTGACGAGGATTTTATCCTTTAGCCCAAAGACATGGGGTTCAATACTGACATCGTAGCTGTTGTCGAGCCCTGGGGGTTTATCTAAAATGTCAATATAAAAGAGACTGTAATTCAAGGAATTGTAGGCAATGAGTTTGTTTTCCAACTTCGAGGAAGGTCTATAAGTATAATAAATCCCCTGACTGTGGGAGGAGATACGATTTTGAAAGCGAAATTCGGAGCCAAGAGGGTCAGCCCCCTCTTCAATTCGTTTTTGTTTTTCTTCAGGAGATAAATTTTCCCTTATAAAACGAAATGTATCGTAGCTTCCAAAAAAGAGGAGAGTGATCGCGTGTTTACCTTGCTCATCAAAAAACCATTTGCCCTTAAGCTGATAGTCATAGTATTCCGGTAATTGGAACTCGCGCTGGCCTGTAACTACCCGTAGGATGACGGGCACCACAAGCGACAGATACCCCAGCCTTCCGGAAACAATCCAATACCCCGTGTTTTTGCTCTTATTTTCTTGTGTCTCACTAGCTGTTCGGACATCCCCCGTAGCAGAGTGGCCCCATTTGTTCTTTAACAAGAAATTGGAAGAGATGAGACCGATATCGATATTACCCCCAAACTCCTCGACATTATCAATGGTGTTAATGTCAATTACTGCGCCATAAGCCAAGCCAAATTGTGCGGGGAAACTCGAGGAATATAGGTCGATATCTTGGATGAGGTCGTTTGAAATAACAGACTGTAGGCCACCAAAATGTTGGGGGTTTAGGACGGGTATATCGTCGATGAAATAACGGTTCCCAATTTCAGGAGCTCCCCTAATAATTAGGGGACCAAAAAAACCACCGCTGCGTATTACGCCAGGTAAGGTAGCCAGTGCCCCGATAGAATCACCTAAAGTTGCGGGTGCTTCCTTAATTTGATTGACATCCAGTGTGTTGCGGGAAACCTTCTGGATTTCTTTTGTTGTGCGTACGACAATGGTCTCTCCCTTAACCGCAGCGATTTCTAGATAGAAATCCTGCTTGAGATTGGTTTTTACCTCAATTTTCCTGGAGATAGGACGTAGGCCAGGAGAGGAAATGTTAAAGGTATAGGTGCCTGGACCAGGCAGAACCACGGAATAAGCGCCGCTCCCAGCAATCCTTCGGCTGATTTTGGCTTCGGGAATCACCAAGACAGCAAAGCCAACAGGCTTTTTGGTATAGTCATCATAAATGACACCTTCGACCGTAAGAGCCTGTGCCCAAAGGTTAAAAAAATAAGCACTAGGTACTAGGAGCAAGAAAAGGACCCACCTTTTCATACAACCCCTCCTGTACCATATTGCTAAATCAATGGTTTTTTGTCAAATGTTTTTTGGTTTTGTCTAATGTTGGGGGATAGAAAGTGGCTTATCTTCAGGCAAAGTGCCAAAAAGAAACCTTACGTTTTGAGAGCTTTCCTTGCGTTGTTTCTTATAATGGTCCGAGTTAAAGTAGTCTTGTAAAAGTTGGCTATGTGGTACTAGCATTTCACCAAGACGAAACTCAAATACCTCAAAGGGACCCCCGCCTTTGGAGATTTGTACAAGACCTTTATGGATAAGATTCGAGAGATGGCGTAAGGGAAGAAAACGTCCTTGGGTACGTAAAGCCTCGAATATCCCCTGGCTTTCGGGGTGAACAAATAAGAATTTGTCAGCAAACAAAACCGCATCGTGGAAAAATTCGGGCAGGTTTGCGGCACCATCTAAGTGTATGTCTCGCACTATGTAGTACAAAAATTGTTTCACCTCAGGAAAAAGGCCGAGGCCGGGGTACTTTTGACCAGGAAAAAGCTTGTCTTTTTTTTGCTCGGCGCGAGGGTTTTGCAATAAAAGCCAATCAATAAAAAGAAGACGTAATTCGCTAAGATCCACCTCTATATCCCGGGCAAGAAAATTGCCTAGGTGAAGTCGCATAAATAAAAGCTTTTCTCTTGTTTCGTTGTCCTCAATCCAAAGCCTTTGGTCTTGCGGTTTTGAGGTATCAAAACCTAAGGTGAAATTATAGAAACCTTTGCGCCGAAGTGCAATGGTAATACCTGCCTTCTCGAGAAGTTCGGCTACTTTGTCCCGGGAAAACAAGCCAAGAAAAGGTCGCTCCGAGGGCAGGATATGGCTTCGCCCTTCCAAAAGTTCTGTATCACTGAGATCAGTTAAATCGATAGAAAACTCTTCCAGATATTGTTCATCTCTTTGCTTTGCGCTGGCCATTATGTACCTATATAGTACTGCACCGCTATGATAATACGCTCTCCTCTTTGGGTTAGTTGGCTGTAAAAGTTTGTTATAGGGGCCCCCAAAGAGTCGCTACCACGAACAAGTTCGGGAGCACTTTGAGCATTGTACGAAATAAAGTCAAAGCTTAAGTAAATTTTGTTAATAATAATGGGAAACTGCAACCCTAAAATATAATGTATCCCAAGCATGGGGGCGTAAAGCTCGGCAGCCTGGAAGGGTAATTCACTGGCTGGCAAGGAAGTGGGCCCAATATGGGCAAAAGCCTGGGGGGCGCTGTGGCTTACTTTAACATAGGAAATTCCATAATAGGGTCCAAGGCCAAAATAAAATTGATAATATTCGGCCAGAGCATGACTCAGGGCAAAGCTCACTGGGATAGAAAAAGCCCAACTTTCATAGCGTATCTCGTTGGCATAACCCCCCGCTTCTAGAAAACCGCTTCTACCGCCCATCTGCAGAGTATGGTCAATGGCAAGGCGGACAAGAAGGGCGTTCCATTGATAGCGAACTTCCCCCCCTACTGTTAGACCCCAGGGGAAAGACAGGGTTTTTGTGTTGGCTGCATGCCCCGTTGCTCCTGCTTGTTGGATAAGGTTGTTATGGAATTCCATAGCATACCAGCTTTGTGCCCTTAACTGATAGCCACTGGGGTCATCGCCGCCGTCTAAGGTGTTGCCACGATAAAGGTTGTTTAACTCAGGGGTATAGCCCAAATAAATCCCCAACTGGACATTGGATATCCCCCAAAGTGGTAACCAACATATAAAATAGGTGAAAGCTTTTTTTTTCATTTTGTCGATAAAAAGTAGTAGGATATACCAAAAAATAAGCGCAGTCCGGATAGGTTAATGCGCCCACTGTCTACCACTTGGGGCGCAGGGGCAGCTGGATTTCCTGGCGGGGGGATATCCGAGATAGAAAGGTCGGTGAGCGGCGCGCTTCTTCCCCAGATTCTTTGAAATCCGGCAATAAGTCCCAATTTTTGCACATCCTCAGGGGAGCCCACGGCTAAGTACTCTGCCATAAGGGTGTAGTAGGTAGTGAAAGCAAAACCCCGAAAGTCGCTCTGCATGGTGTATTCAAGAAGAGCTGGCTTCGTACTTGTCTGTGTGTACCTGAGGCGGCCAAAGTAAAGCCCAAGTCCTCCTCCCGCAAAAAGCCGTATCTCTTGCCAAAAGTTTATGAAAAAACCCAGAGTAAGCGGAGCTCCGTAATGGCTTTGTTGAAAACTCCCTCGGATAGGGATGTACTCCCCTTGGCCAGCTCCTACAAAATTACCACCGCTAGCTTCCAGTAAAGTGCTGTTTTGGGGGCTTTGCAAGGGATATTGACCTATATTGCGTATCCCCGCCGTATAATTTACTCCAAGAGAGAAAAAAAAGCGATCTAAAAAGCTGTAGCGTAACTGCAAATCGCTTGAGATCCCCAGGGGCTCGCTGAAATTTCGGTTCCGAATACCAGGTGCTGACCGGTTTAATCCCCACAGACCTTCGGGATTGTTTAAAGTGACATAGCCCTGCCCATAATTTAGATGCGGACCAGTAATAAAAAATATACTTAGATCCGAACGGAAGCCCCACAAGGGTGTGGTCATAAAACTAAGCCCAAGACCAAAAGCATAGGGGATTTTTTGTTTGAACTTTTGCATTTAAAAACGAAATCGGTATGAATATCCTAAAAGAAAAAGGTCGTTGTTTAAAGAAAGCTCTCTTTCACGAAAGCTCGCAGTGCCCAGTAGCTGGGTATGTCCCATACTACGTTGCCATTCCACAAGCAAAGAACCGTTTTCTGTCAAGGCAAATTCGGCTCCTAATAAGAAAAGGGCCCCCCATGCTTGGTAAAAATAGACGTTTTCCACCAGGTGGTTTTTGACACCTAAGATACCTGCGGTGAAGAGGGGTCCATAACCCGCAAAAAAGCTACTGTATTGCGTTAAAGGAAAGTTTAACCCAAACACTATGGGTACACGGATTTGTTCCAAGGAAAAAGAAAAATCGGCATTACTGAATTTGCCTTTACCCCCTATTAGAGGAATAGCGGCATCGACACCGCTGCGGACAAACAAAAAGGCAAACTGGTATTTTAGCACAACCCCCAAGTGTGCTAAAATTAGAGAGCCTACCGGTGTTGAGGAGTCTTCAAATGGGGTAAGCTCTGCGGCCTGGGGGGTAATGCCGGTATAAATTCCAAGGGAAAGACCAGTGAGCGTCTCAAAAAGCCCACCTATGCTCTCCTGCGCAGGGGTTTGGCTTAGCAAAGTCGTCACGAGCAGGGTACCTAAGATCCGCACAAGCCTTCCGTAGGCCTCAAGGGCAAAGTGGCAAGCCTTTTTCTAAAATTGACTTGCCCGCTAAAGCCTCTGTAAGGTCCTTAGCTGTGCGTGCCAGCCTTATTTACCGCAGGCCGATATGGATTTCCCTAGCGTTTCTCTTCGCCTTCTTAGCAGCTGTGATTAGCTACTTGCAAAGCCCTCAGGGTGATTATAGCATAGTGGGATATCCACGGTATAACAATTACCTAATCTTCAAGTCTTCTTTTCTTCACCTGTGGCAACATAGGGATCTTTATCTAGCCTATCCCCAGGAGCATTGGGATTACTTTAAATATACGCCCACCTTTGCGCTTTTTTTTGGCATCTTTGCTCTTTTTCCTGATTTTTGGGGGCTTCTCTTATGGGATAGCTTAAATTCCTTACTTTATGCCTTGGGACTTTTACTCTTACCCCAATATAGCGAAAAAGAAAAAGGGCTTTTGTTTTATGTTACCTCGGTGGAGCTTTTTATCTCTCTTCAAAATCACCAGTCAAACGCTTTACTAGCCGCACTCTTTCTCCTTTCCTTTCGTTTTCTCGAAAACAAAAAAGATATGTGGGCTGCCCTCTGTATGGCAGCTTCCTTCTACGTAAAACTATTTGGGATTATTTTTGCTCTTTTGTTTCTTTTCTATGAAGAAAAAAAGAAAAAAATTCTTTATCTGGCCGGATGGCTCTTGTTTTTGGGGCTTTTACCTCTCGTAGTTATATCCCCAGCTGAATATGGGGCTCTCTTAGGAAGTTACTATCGACTTTTGCGCCAAGATGCCATAGCTGGGGAGCTTTCTTTTGTCGGATGGCTGGAGAAGGTTTTTGGATGCTCTTTTTCCCCGCTGGTTATGGCTTTGGGGGCGGCGGTACTTATTTTCATCTTAGCCCTTATGTTGCGTGGCAAGGCAGGTTTTGGCGAACGCCTAGCCTTTTTATGCTCTCTTTTACTTTTTTCTGTTCTATTTAACCACAAGGCTGAGTCACCAAGCTATGTTTTGGCGGTTTGCGGTGTTGGATTATGGTTTTTTAGAGAATCTCGAGTACCCTATGGTGTGAGGCTTTTTCTTCTCTTATTTGTCATTGTTTTCACATCTCTCGGTAGTACAGACCTCTTCCCCGAAGCTATCCGTCAAAAGTACCTACGTCCATGGGGAAGCAAGGTGGTGCCGGTCCTACTTGTCTATCTTACCATAGTGGGGGTTCTGCTGGCAAGTGGCTTGAGAAGACTCAAAATTCAATTTTACTTGCCAAAAGGCAGGGGAAATCCATAATAGATTATGGCAGGACATTCCAAGTGGGCTAATATCAAACATCGTAAGGCTGCCATGGATGCCAAGAGGGGGGCCATTTTTACGAAGCTAGCAAAGGAAATCTCGGTGGCAGCAAGGCTTGGTGGTCCCAACGAGCATAGCAATCCTCGTCTGAGGACAGCAATCCTCAAGGCGAAAGCAGCCAATATGCCCAAAGAAAACATCGAGCGGGCCATAAAGAAGGGAGCTGGAGAATTAGAAGGGCAAAATTACGAGGAGGTTATCTACGAGGGTTATGGGCCAGGTGGGATAGCCATTATGGTGGAAGTCCTTACCGACAAGAAAAGTCGCACCTTACCCGAGCTACGGAATTTATTTACAAAAGCGGGTGGCAATATGGGTGAGGCGGGTTCGGTGAGTTATTTGTTTGAATACCGTGGTATTATTGTACTCGAAGGTCCCGTAAAAGAGGAGGATCTCCTCGAACTTGTCGATAAAACCGAAGCAGAGGACTTACAGGAAGAAGAGGGATATACCATCTTAAAAGTCTCTAAAGAAAAATTTAGCACAGCTTTAGCTGAGGCCTTAAAATTTGCCGAAGCAAGGCAGCTTAAAATTGTAGAGTCAGCGCTTAAATACCTGCCCATAAGCCAAATGGAACTCCAGGGAGAAAGCCTCCAGAAAGCCATAAAACTCATTGAAGCACTGGAAGACCATGATGACGTCCAAAATGTATTTACGAACCTCCATATTCCCGATGCGGTTGTGGCCTAGTCATGAATTTCTGGGGCATTGACCCGGGCTATGCCCGTTTGGGTTATGGCATTGTGGCCCTCGATGGCCAGCGTTTGGTTTATCGAACCCATGGAGTACTAGAAACTCCTGCAGCGCAAAACCCCAGCCAACGTCTCCTCTACTTAGAAAAAGAATTAAAGAAGCTTCTGCGGCGTTTTCCACCGAAGGCGTCCCTAATTGAAGACATTTTTGTGCGTAAGAATATCACAAGCGGTATAAGAGTAGCGGAAGCACGAGGGGTGGTTTTGCTTACCCTAGCGAGAGTGGGCTCTGCCATTTACGAGGCAACTCCCACTGCAGTGAAAAAAACTCTGACAGGTGATGGTCAGGCAACCAAAGATGTGGTGCAAAGAATGATCAAGAAATTACTTGCTCTTTCGGAGATCCCCCAGCCCGATGATGCCGCTGATGCTTTAGCCTGTGCTTTATTGGCTGTGAGTAAATTTGAACAAAGCCTTTTACGGGCTCGTACAGGATGATTTATTATCTGAAGGGTGAAATTATCTACTTACGACCCCTGTTTACCATTGTACTTTGTCAGGGGGTGGGTTATGGGGTGCATATCCCGCTTTCTGTATCAGAAAAGCTGAAAATGGGACAGAAAGCAGAGCTTTACACCCGCATGTTTCATCGGGAAAATGAGCAAAAGCTCTATGGTTTTCTTGAACCGGGGGAAGCTGAGCTCTTTGAATACCTCTGCTCTCTTTCAGGGGTTGGACCGGCCGTATCTATGCAGCTACTATCGGCCTATTCCGCACAGGAGCTAGTAGACCTTCTCTTGCATGCTCGGCTTGAGCTAATAAAAAAAATACCAAAAGTTGGCAAAACGCGAGCTCACAAAATTCTTTTTGAATGCCAGCAAAGACCGCAAAAGCTGCAGGAACTTAAAGAGCTCTTAGGTGATAAAGAAAGCTTTAAAACAGAAGAGCTTTACCAGGCTATAGAGGCACTTCTGCAATTAGGTTATCGAAAGCAGGAAATTGAAAAGGCCCATGAGGCAATTAAAAAAACGAGGATATCCTTAAACTCTTTAGGAGTACAAGAGCTTATAAGACTCTTTTTACGCCATTTATGAAAATACTTCCCCTCTTTCGCTATTTTTTACCGGAAACTTGCCGCTTTTGTAAAACAAAGGCAGCTTTGTCCCAATCTATCTTTTGCCGTAACTGCTTGGAAAAAATAACTTATTTTCCGCAGCAGCCAGAGCGGTTTTGTCAGGTATGTGGTGAAGAAAAAGAAGACGGCTCTTGTAAAAATTGCCAGTTGCGCCAACACTTTTTCTCGAAAAGCCACTTTCTTTTTTTTTATGAGAATACCGCATTGGCCCTCTTGCAGGAGCTTAAATTTCGTCAAAGTAGAAGGGCTTGGGATTTTGTGTGCCAGGAGATGAAAACACGCCTCAATTTCCCTGACAATGGGGCATTCCTGCCAATGCCATCGTCTCGAAGGCTTGCCGAAAGTGTAGCTTATTTTATGAGCCAGCAATACCATGGCTTATTTGTAAACCACGTTTTTCAATTTGAAAAAGAAAGCAGCACCAAGAAGTTGGGGTTAAGGGAAAGATTTTGGCATTTGGAAAAGATGAGTCTTACACCACGACCCCTGCCCGTGGCAAACTTTTACTTCTTAGTTGATGATATCTATACAACAGGGGCTACGGTAAATAAAGCAGCAAGAATGATACACGAACAAAGAGCAATCCCTATAGAAAAAATATTTGTCTTTACGTTATTTCGGCGAAGGGCTTACCGACGTAGCCCCCTCCGGTAGTCTCCTTTACGTGGTTTAAAGCTTTCTTCATGGCTTAGCAAGATATCCACATAGGAATCGTAGCGTAATGGTGAGATCAGCTTTTGGTTCACGGCTTCCCTTACGGCACAGCCTGGCTCTTCCATATGCAGGCAGTTTTCAAAACGGCAGCTCAGACCATGGAATTCGACAAAGCCATGGCGGATTTCCTCTTTTGAGCGATGCTGCAAGCCAAACTCGCGCAGGCCAGGAACATCAATAATTTCGGTCTCCTGCCCCAAAGAGTAAAGGATGGCATTTACAGTGGTATGTCTTCCCTTAAATTTTATTTGTTGTTGATCTACTTTTTGTATTTCCTCTTTGGCGAGCAGATTAAGCAAGGTGCTTTTGCCAACGCCAGACTGGCCAAGAAAAAGGGTACGCCTGCCTAAGAGAGCTTTTTCCAGTTCCAAGCTAACTTTCTCATGAAAGGACTCTTCCAAGACAGAATATCCTAATGATTGGTAAAGAAAGGCAAGCGCACGGGCCATTTCTTTATCTCTGGTATTTAGATAGGCAAAAAGGTCTTTCTTGTTAATGGCGATAATTACCGGTATAAAGCTTAGAGTCGCCTCGCAAAGAATACGATCCGCAAAGCGATGGTTTAAAGGAGGGGTGGAGAAAGATAAGATCAGTAAAATTTGGTCTACGTTGGCGGCCAAAACTTGCCGGCGTTCATGACTTGCCCGACAAAAGCTATTTTTTCTTGGTAAAATCTCCTCAATTAGGGCAAAATTAGGGGTTATCTGGGCAAGCACCTCATCGCCCACGGCGACAATGTGTTCCCGGCGCTTTACTTTTGGGAGCGGGAGAGATAAGCGTAGCTTACCAGAAAGCTTGGCTAAGTAAATGGGCCCACATTTGTCATAGAAAACAGGAGAAATCATAGAGGGGATATTTTCCCAAAATTTTACCCAGTAAAACGCACCAAAACCAGCGCTGACATAGGCCCTATGCAACATTCACGTCAAGCTTTAAAGTAGCGAGAAAATTTTTTCAAAAAAATAGCGTCCAAATAAAGGCATATCCTCTCTTTTATCCTTGGTGGGAAAAAGAGCTCTTTCTGGATGAGGCATGAGACCAATTACCCGGCGGCTTTTGTCGCAAAGGCCTGCAATGTCATGCAGGCTGCCGTTCGGGTTTTCCCTATAGCGAAAAAGTACCTGTCGGTTTTCTTCTATTTCTTGCAAAATTTCATATGGGGCTATGTAATTGCCTTCACTATGGGAGATAGGTAGAGAAAAGCCGTTGGGAGCATCTTGAAATTCATTTTCACCTTTGAGGGGAACATCTTTACATATATGCTTTAAGCTCTTGTTGCGCAGCAAAGCACCAGGTAGTAATTTGCTTTCGGTGAGAATTTGGAAACCATTGCAAATACCCACCACCATCCTGCCTTTAGCCACAGCTTCTCTTAGGGAACTCATGGACCTTGTGTGAGCTGCCAGGGCTCCGCTGCGTAGGTAATCGCCATATGAAAAGCCACCTGGTAAGAAATAAATATCGTGCTCGGCAAAAAAGCTTTCTTTGTGCCAAATGTATTGTACTTGGCAGGAAAAAAAACGTACAAGACTTTCCCCTAAATCTCGATCGCAATTACTGCCCGGAAAGACGAGAACTGCGGCCTTAATCATCTTGGCTAACAGTGATGCTGCAATTTTCCATAACAGGATTATGTAAGAGATCCTCAGCTAATTTTCTTACTTTTTCTTCAGCAGCTTGTAAGTTCTCTGCTTCAAGTAAAATTTCAATATACTTGCCCACACGAACATCCAAAAAACTCTCATCCCCTTGTTCTCTCAAGGAGAGCAAAATGGCCTGGCCCTGTGGTTCCAAGACAGATTTTTTATAGCGTACCACTACGTTGGCTTTGTAAGGCATAGAATGGTTTCCTCCATGAATTGATATCTTTGGCGGGTTTTTTCTAATATTTCCTCTGGCAAGGGTGGTATTGGGCTTTGCCCTCGCCAGCCCATTTGGATAAGGTAGTCCCGGATAATCTGCTTGTCAAGAGTTGGGGGAAATTTTTTTTCTTTTAGAGCTTTTTCATAATCTTCGGCAAGGCAGTAGCGCGAGGAATCGGGAGTGAGAAGCTCATCGATCAGGATGAGTTTTTCGTTATAAAATCCAAACTCAAATTTGGTATCTAAGAGCAAGATGCCCTTTGTCTCTAAAAGTTTACTGGCCAAGTGATAGATAGAAAGACTGATATCCCTTAGCTTTTGCGCGAGTTCCTCTCCTATGATTTTCTTCAATTCTGCAAAGCTAATGTTTTCATCATGGCCTTTATTTTTTTTTATAGCTGGTGAAAAGACCGCATAAGGGAGCTTGGCTCCTGGAGCAAGAGAAGAGGGCATGGGCTCTCCTGCTACTTTTTGATGCTTTTGGTATTCCTCATACGCCGATCCCATAAGATAGCCTCTCACGACGCATTCTACATCAATACGTTGGCATTTGCGAACGAGGCAGGACCTATCTTCAAGAATATGGCAGTATTTAGAAAAGGGTTCAGGAAAATTTAGGCAATGGGTTTCGCGAAGGTGGTTTGGTACCACGTCAATAAGAGAAAACCAGTGGTTTGAGATGCGGGTTAGGATTTTTCCCTTGTCAGTGATGCCCACAGGGAACACCACATCAAAGGCGGAAAGCCTGTCGCTGGCAACCATGAGAAAATGCTTGTCTGACACTTGGTAAATATCTCGCACTTTGCCTCGATAAATAGGCTCTAAACCAGGCAGCTCTATTTGTGTAAGAGGTGGCACAGGTCGCAATTTACGTTTATAACTCATGGAAAAGTAAAAATATTTTGCCAGGAGCCATAAATGCCTTTTCTCTGAAATGAAGCTTCTAATAGGCTTACGTATTCGCCTGGGGTAATGGCTATAGCGCCTAATGCTTCTTTGTAGCTGGGCCTTTCCATGGTTTGTATATCAAAAAGACAAAACTCTTGCTTTCGTAAGAAGTGGTGTAGGGCAATTAAGGCTATTTTGGACATGTTGCTTTCGAGGTGGAACATGGATTCGGCAAAAAAGGCTGCTCCTAGGCTGACCCCATAGATCCCCGCAACGAGATTTTCTGCACGATAGACCTCAATGCTGTGGGCAAAACCTTGTTGGTGTAGGCGGATATAGCCCCTTATTAAAGCTTCACTTATCCAGGTTTTCCCCTTGCGCAATTCGCGGCAATAATGGATTACTTTGGGGAAATTATGGTCTGCTACAATAACAAAATCTCTTTTGCGCAGAATTTTGCGCAAGGTCCTTCCAATATGGAGATCTCTATCCAGGGGAAAAATAGCTCTGACCTTGGGGAAATACCAGCATATGAGGGGGTCATCTCCCCAGGGGAAGAGTCCTAGGCTATAAGCGGCAATCAGCTCCTCACTGCGGTATGAGCCACCTTTCGCTACAGGCCAAAAATCAGAGGGAAGTATTTCTGATGGTCTTGGGAAGAGTCTAAGACAGAGATTTCGGCATCCGCCAATAAATTCGAGGAGGTTTTGCGTTTCTAAAAACTTCTCGTATAAGTCTTCAAAAGATGGTTTCTTTGTATCTTTCTTCACCGCGTGGTTGAATTTTTTCTTAATTTGAGTTTAAATTCTCGTTCGAATATATTTTTCTTTTTGTAGACATAGCCATAAAATATATCTCCATCTTGGATCACAAAGGTTCGGGATTCTACCCAATCACCTGTGTTAATGACGTAGAGGTCTTCACTTGCAAGAAATTGGTGGGTATGGCCAGAAATCAAGAGCCGGTTTTTTTGCCGTACCCGATTGCTTAGTATAGAGTAATATTGGAGCATTTCTTCCCGCGTTTCATTTCTGTCAAAATTAAAATTTTTACGATAGAATTCCTCTGCGGCATGAAAAAAAGAAGGGGAGAGAAGAGCCAGGGAATAGACAATTTTTACAATAAGGATATTTATGAACCAGAAAATTTTGCCATATTGACCCTGATGACCGTGAGCCACTACTATTTCATTATCTTCATAGATTTCCATGGTTTCCCAACCTCGATTTTCAAGATAGGTCTCTACCTGAGGGGGGAGGGTTAAGGTATAATTAAAGGAATCATGGTTACCAATAATATAAATTTTTTGAGCTCTTCTTATGGCTATTTGATCAAGACGGTCGAAAAGTTTGTTGAAGCGTTTTATGCCCTTGCCGCGCCGTAGTTTTCTTTGAGAGCTCAAATACCAGTTTTCTAAAATATCTCCCACAAGGAAAATGCGTTCAAAACGAATTTTCTTACGGTGAAAGTAATCGAGAAGGCTAAAGAGCTCCTTGTGATGATGTGGTTTGACCTTCTTGTCCAAAAGGTAATGTACATCCGAGATAAAAAGGGACCGATAAACTCTCCCCCTCTTAAGCTTCACAATTGCGTTTTTTTCTCGATATTATTGTGACAAGCTATTTCTGTTCTTTTTTCCGATATTGTTTTTGGAGCTGTAAAATTTTACCTTCTAGCTGGGAGAAACGATGTACCACTATTTCCTTTTCCCGTATGGTTAAATTTACGTCTTTTTGTAAGGCTTCTATTACACTTGGGGGTGCATTGGCAAGACCTGTCATTTTGAGAAGTTCCGTAAGGCCAAAACTTAGAGGAATGTCTGACTGTAGATGTTGGCGTGTAAAAATTTTTTCTCTTTCTATAAAAAGATGTAAGTACCGGTATATTCTCAAAAGGGGATCTTCTTCGGTCATAACAGAAATCCTGCGATGGCCAAACCAAATGCGCCGCGCAAGGCTTTCAAAAATCTTGTGGAGTATTTTTTCACCTAAAACATCTAAAAAACTGGCCGCGCTTAATCGCATTACTTCAGCCTCGCTATAAGCCAGAGCAGAGGCAAGCCTTGTATGCTCTTCTAAAAGAGCCATTTCTCCAAAGATTTCCCCTGGCCCCAATATGGCTAAGAGTAGCTCCTGGTCAGAAGCAAGCCGACTAATGGAAATTTGGCCTGATTTTATTACATAAAAATAATCATTAGGTTCATCTTCAACAAAGAGAATTTCATCTGGCCTCAAGATTATTTTATTTCCTGGCCGCACAGGCAGCTCATATTTTGGATCGAGTTTTTCAAGCATCGCTTGGGCGCGTGTGCGGTAGACTTCCATTTCCGCTAAATTTCTACCTTTGGCGTAATTGAGGTATCGCTTGAGAGCATATTTGGCCATTTCAACCTTGCCAAGCTTTAGATAGATGTCTGCATTATAAATCATCTTCTCGGGTTTGCCTTCTAAGGGGTGATGGCCTAGCTTTAAGGACAAACTGTGATCTAAGGAGCGTAGCTCTCGGGAGTAAGAGCGGAGCATTTTTAAGCAGATTTGCCGATTGTGGCGTAAATAGCGTCCTAAAGCTGCAAGGGGCACACGGATAAGCACACTGTCTTCCTGGGCAACAACGGTACCTAAAAACTCCGTGCCTGTTAGACCCGAGACAAGACCAAAAGTCTCGCCACTTTCAAAGGTACCTACGGAAAGGTCGTCTAAAACATGATCACTGTGAACGGTGAGCTTGCCTTGTTTTACGATAAAAAAATAGCCTGGGTTGCGTGTACCAGCAATAATGACAGTGGCTCCTTTTTTGTAACGAAACAGGCGGATGTCTAGTGCTGTCGACTGCGACACAATTTATTATCGGCAGGGAAAGGGCAGTGTATGATTTTTCTTGCCTTGTGTTGAGGATTATTAAACTGCGTGTATGACCTACCGTGCCTATTATCGTAGCCTAGGCAACCCATCCTTGCAATTTTCTTTAGATGAGGTTATTTACCGCTGCCCCGAAACTGGAAGTCTACTCGAGGTAGTCCACGACCTTGCGGCGTTGCGCCAAAAAAGTGCCAGTGAATGGAAGAAAATTTTTGAAGAAAGGTATCGCTCTGTTAGGTTTCCTGACAATTCTGGCATTTGGAGTAAAAGAGAATGGGTTTTGCCTGAAATAGAAGAACAAAACATTGTCTCCTTGCAAGAAGGGTATACCCCCTTGTTTCGCACTCCAAAACTGTCTAAGCTATTTAACCATGACGAGCTTTATGTTAAACTCTGTGGTATAAGCCATACAGGCTCTTTCAAAGATTTAGGGATGACGGTTCTTGTAAGCCAAGTAAAACAAATGATCAGCAAGGGCTCTTCTGTGCGAGCGATAGCCTGTGCCTCTACGGGCGACACTTCTGCGGCCCTAGCAGCTTATGCGGCCCTAGCCGAGATACCCAGTGTTATCTTGTTACCTTATAATAAAATATCTCTAGCTCAACTGATCCAACCCGTAGCCAATGGAGCTCTTGTGCTTGCCCTCAAAACCGATTTTGATGGTTGTATGGCCCTTGTTCAAGAATTAACTAAGGAAAAATATATTTACCTTGCCAATTCCATGAACAGCTTACGTATTGAAGGCCAAAAAACTGTGGGAATAGAGGTGGTTCAGCAGTTAGGGTGGCAGATGCCTGATTGGTTTGTTATCCCCGGAGGGAACTTAGGTAATGTTTCGGCTTTAGGCAAAGGATTACTTATGCTTCGGGATTTGGGGCTTTGTCAAAAGATGCCAAGAATTGCAGTGGCTCAGGCCGAAGCGGCAAATCCCCTCTATTTATCTTATTTAAAAAATTTTGAGCACTATGAGCCCGTAAAGGCAAAGCCCACCCTTGCCTCTGCTATACGCATAGGCAATCCTGTCTCTATCGAAAAAGCCATCCGTACCTTAAAAGAATTTCAAGGGGTGGTAGAAGAGGCTTCTGAAGAGGAGCTAAGTGAGGCAGCAGCGAAGGCAGATCTCGCAGGGCTTTTTTGTGATCCTCACACAGGTGTGGCTTTTGCATCCCTCGAAAAGCTCAAGAAAAAAAATATTATTCAAAAACAGGAAAGCGTGGTGGTTATCTCAACAGCGCATGGCTTAAAATTTGCTGATTTTAAACTTGCCTATCATGAAAAAACAATTGCCGGTGTGAGTTCTTTACATGCAAATCCACCTAAGGTCATCGAACCAAATCTCGATGATATTAGACGCGCCGTCGAGGAGCACATAGCCAAACATGGATGATGAAAGCCGCCAGCGTTTTTTTAAAAATAAAAGACAAGAAGGTGAGGGCCTGGGTTTTTCCACAGAATGTGTCCACGGGGGTGAAGAAGAAAGTCGTGAACACGCTAGTGTGGAATACCCCATCTATCAAACAGCTACGTATTATTTTGATAATACCCAAGATCTTTGGGACTATTATCACAAGAAGAGTTCTCGGCTTAGTGAGTATGGTCGCTATGGAAATCCTACCATTAAGGTACTTGAAAAAAAACTCGCCCTCCTTGAGGGAGCAGAGGAAGCACTTGTCTTTCCCAGTGGCATGGCTGCCTTTACGACAGCGCTCTTGTTTGTCTGTCAAACAGGAGACCACATAATTTTGACAAACGATGGCTACCGAGGGATACACAAATTTTGCGATAAATACCTAGCCCGCTTTGGTATTACGCATGAGTATGTCCCCTTTGAGCTTGGTGAGATAGAGAAAAAAATAAAACCTACTACTCGCCTACTTTTTAGTGAATTTCCTTCGAACCCTAGACTAAGAGTCTTGCCTTTAAGAGAAGTAGCGATGCTTTGTCGCCAAAAACAGGTATTTTTCTTCTTAGATGCGACTTTCGCCACACCTTACAATTGCTCACCTCTAAAGTATGGGGTGGATCTTGTGTTGCATTCTTTAACGAAATACCTGGGGGGACATAACGACCTTCTTGGGGGGGCATTGCTCGGAAAAAAAGAATTATTAGAGCAATTGCGGCTATTTCAAGGTCTTTTAGGTTCTATTCTTGAACCACACACGGCCTATTTGCTCTTGCGCAGCCTCAAGAGTTTTGCCCTACGTATGAAAACCATTAACGAGTCGGCTGAGAAAATAGCGATATTTTTAGCAAATCACCCCAAGATTGAGCGAGTTTGGTATCCCCGACTTCCCAGTCATCCCGATTATCTCGTAGCCAAAGAATACCTCAAGGGTGGAGGAGGTATCGTAAGCTTTGAAGTTAAAGGCTCTCTCGATGAGGCAACTCGTCTTGTGGACAACCTCTATATCCCCCGTATCGCTGCTTCCTTGGGTGGAACGGAAAGTCTAGTCCATGTGGTAACAGCCATGAGTTACCATGACCTGAGTCCAGAACAAAGAAAAGCAATGGGTGTGGCTGACAATATGGTGCGCCTTGCGGTGGGGCTTGAAGATAGCGAAGATCTCATAAGGGATCTAAGCCAAGCTCTCGAAAAAGTTTAGTTATTTTCTTGGACGTGTGGGAGTGATGTAGTCGTCTCCCAGGTGGGGTGGTCTACGGTAGGCTTCTTTTTCTACAGGGGTGCTTTTGGGGTTTTTCTCTTCCTCTTTCTTCTTTTTGGGATTTACTTCCCCGTAAAGCCAGCACTTTAAAGCAAAGATAAAACCCATGTGGATTTTTTGGAGACCCTTCTCGTGCCCAGCCTGACGGTAGTAACCATAAGCTCGCAGGGGCTCGTGTTTTTCAAAGTAAAAATAGTCTCCTACGCGAATAAGCCCATCTCGGTAATTAGTTGCTTTAAAAATTTTGGCAGCTGTTTCTATATCCCCTTTGTTAAAGAGAAGATTTCCTTGCCGAATGAGTTGCGCTCTTTTTTGCGGGTCCATACTAGATAACAATTGGCAGACGGTGTGTCTTTGTGGAGCTGCCTAGGATGTCACCTCCTTGTTTGTAACGCTTCAAGAGAAAGTTCGTGCGCGTATGCTCAACCCCTTCCAGCGTGGCTAACTTATTAGCTACCAAAAAAGCAACATCCTTTAAAGAAGGTCCTTGCACTTCTACGAGAAGATCAAAAGAGCCCGAAACTAAAAGGCATGTTTTTACTTCATTTAAGGCCGAAATTTTTTCGGCCACTTCATCATAACCAGTACCGCTTTTGGGGGTAACTGTGACTTGAATGAGAGCTACCACTTCTGGGCTTTCGATTTTTTCCCAATTGACCACGGCTTTGTATTTAACTATAATACCTTCTTTTTCTAATTTTTCTTTAAGCTCCCCTACTGCCACTTCCGAGATACCTAGCCGTCGAGATAGTTCCTCATTAGAGATTTGGCTATTCTCTTCTAGAGCAAACAAGAGCTCCAGTTCTTCTTTAGATAAGACTTTAAGCATTGCGTAAGAAAAAATGTGAGCTTTGTGTGTTGTCAATTAAAATCGGCTAATTGACATGTTGTTTGAGAGCTCTTGTTTGGTGTATGGACATATCTCGTAAGAGGCTTCGTGACATTTTATTTAAGCTTAAAGATCAAGCCATTTTAGTAATAGGTGATTTAATGTGGGATGAATACATTCGCGGTGACTCATATAGGATATCTCCCGAAGCACCTGTTCCAGTGGTTTTGGTCCAGAAAGAGGAGATGGTCCCGGGAGGGGCAACCAATGTATTGCGTAATTTATTATCTTTAAAATGTCAAGCTGGTATAGGGGGGGTGGTAGGTGAGGATTTAGCAGGACAAAAGATGGAGGAGGCTCTCCAGGAATTAGGTGCTCGTGACAAACTTCTTATTAAAGCAAAAGACCGTCCAACTATTCTAAAGACGAGGATTATAGCAAGAAACCAGCAAATGCTGCGGGTAGATCGTGAGCTTGTAAAACCTTTGCCCCTTGATCTTGAACAGAGGTTTATTTCCTTGGTGGTAAATGCTTTAAGTAATTACCAGGCCCTTATCTTGAGCGATTATGACAAAGGCGTTCTTTCTGTGCGAGTCATCCAGGAACTTTTAGCTAAGGCAAAAGAAAAAGGAATTTTTGTGGCTGTGGATCCCCAGGTTAGACATTTCCGCTATTATGCTGGTTCCCATGTTATGACACCAAATGAAAAAGAGGCTGCCGAAGGGATTGGGGCAGCTATTCCCCAAAGTGACGAAGAGACCATTGCTATAGGTCAAAGAATCTTACAAGAACTTCAATTAGATCATCTCATCATCACGCGCTCCCACAAGGGCATGGCGCTTTTTGTACCCGGGGAAGAAGCCATACTTGTGCCTACGGTAGCACGTGAGGTTTATGATGTAACAGGAGCCGGAGATACGGTGATTGCCGTCTATACAGCGGCTCTTTTAGCAGGGGCTTCGCGGATGGAGGCGGTGGTGCTAGCCAATGCGGCAGCAGGTATTGTGGTGGGTAAACTTGGAACAGCCACCACCACGGTTGAGGAAATTTCTGAATATTTGGAATTTATGCCTCTCGTGGACTAGTGGGAGCTGAGGCTTGACGGTTTGATTTCTTTTTTAGAAAAGTCAGTATGGCAAGGAGACAGGTGCGGGGGTCAGCCTAAATCATGGGCCGGCACTCACGTCTTGCCAGTGCCATTATACTCATTGTAATCGGGCAAGCATATCTATTTTGGCAGGATAAACTTTACTCAGACCCTGAGAAATTTTACGGGAAAAAAATAACCGACATAAAGGTGGAAGGGAATATTCATGTCAGCGATAAAGAAATTGGGGATATGGTGCAAATGCGTCGGGGAATGATCCTGACGCCCGCGCTAGTTAACGGAGATCTGCGTAGCCTCTTTGCAAGTGGTTCCTTCTCCTATGCTAAGATAGAAGCCCGGGAATATGAGGGGGGAGTCGCCTTGCGCATTGTGTTAGAAGAGAGACCTAAGGTTAATGACATCCGGTTTTTAGGAGTTTCAGAGTTAAATGAACAGGAACTGAGAGATGCTATTACCTTAAAGGAAGATGAAGTGTACACAGAACAAAAAGTAGGAGAATCCGTAAACCGCATCATAGCCAAATACCGTGAAAAAGGTCTTTTTAATGCCATAGTCAAGGTTCGTAAAGTCAATGAAAACAAAAAACAAAATACCCTAGATGTGATTTTTGCTATTGATGAGGGTGAGGATATAAAAATCTCTAAAATTAATATATTAGGTGTTAAGCAATTAGATCCTGAAGAAATCATGTCAGTACTTGAACTGGAAGAGGAGGGTTTTTTTGCTGATGGTACTTTTAAAGAAGATTTGTTTGAAAGAGATAAAGAAGCTATTGTGGAATTTTATAAATCTCGTGGCTTTCTAGATGCAGAACTTGAGGAAGCACATTGGGACATCCGCTGGAAAAATCCCCGCACTCAGGAAGAGCGGGTTATTGTTATTACCTATCGTGTCTATGAGGGGGAACAATATTTCTATAATGGTTATGATTTAGAGTGGGATGAAAAGTTTCTCAACCCCTATACCAAAAAGCCCCTTTTTACAAAAGAACAGATCATGGAATTTTTTGAATTCACCCCAGGCGATGTTGGGGAGTATTTTGACTATGCTAAGTTTACACGTGATCGAGGTATTATTAACTACCTTTATTCCCAGCAAGGTTACGTCTTTGCCCGTGTTATTCCTGAGCGTACCATCATCCCTCTCACCGAAGAGGCCATTGCCGAGAAAAAGAATACAGAAATCCAGCGCCGATACGAGGCTCAGGGACGGGACTATTTTAATTTAAGAAAACTTGAGGAGATTCTAAAGAAAAAGCCTGAGCTTAGGGGAAAAAAATTTGTACACAACAAATTTGTAATTGCGGAAGGCGATAAAGGGTACATTGAATTTATCATAATTAAAGGCAACAAGAAGACAAAAGACAAGGTCATCCGCCGCGAACTTTTAATTAAAGAAGGCGAGCTTTTCAATGCGGAGCTTGTGCAGCGATCTCGGGAACTAGTCTTTAATTTGGGCTATTTTAAAGAGGTCAATGTTGATGCGAGGCCAGGCTCCCAAGAGGGCAAGATGAATTTAATAATTGAGGTAGAGGAGCAGCCTACAGGAACCATAAGCCTAGGAGGGGGTTATGGTACGCAAACAGGCTTTTCCATTTTTACAGAAGTGTCAGAAAATAATTTAAATGGCACAGGTCAGCGTCTCTCGGGGCGAGTGGAATTTGGTCCCCTACGAACAGCTATCGAAGCCTCATGGACTGAGCCCTGGATTTTTGACACACCTTGGTCTCTCACTTTAAGTGGCTTTTATACCTATCGGCAGATACCTGCTCCGTCTATTGCCATTGCTAGTGATAACGAACAATCGACCTATGATCGAGATTCCGTAGGCTTTACTATTGGAGTGGGGCATCGTTTTTGGGTAAACTGGGGCCATTACCATCGCTTTAGCCCTGTATTTTCCATTGCGACAAATCCCAGTGCCTTGGTTGATGATTCTGTCTATCTCTTAATTAACCAGGGATGGCAGATCCGCAATATGCTCACCAATGGCATCTGGTATGATAACCGGGATAATATTTTCAATACCACTACAGGTATGCGTTTTGATTTTTCTGTAGACATTGTTGGTAGCGTTATTGGAGGGACCGATCATTACAATCGCTATAATCCGATGTTTTCATACTATTGGTGGCTTTTTGACTACACATTTTTTAATTTAATTAGAAAAAATGTCTTACGGCGTTGGCGAGTGGTATTTGAACATCGCATCTCGCTTGCCTTTACCCAACTAACAAGACCTCTTTATACTAGACAGGATCGCACAGAAAATCCCTATGTTGAGGTAGAAGACAGGCTTTACTTGGGTGGCTATGAATCTCTGCGAGGATGGACTCTTTTTGATATCTATTATCCTACGAGCTGGCGTCAGGGAGGTAGCCATCGGTTACTATACGGTACCGAACTACGTATACCGGTAGAACCCTCTTTATTTTGGTTGGTTTTGTTTTGGGAGGCAGGGGCCCTCTACCATGTCTATGACGAATTTGTGCTTGATCCGGAAAATACCCCCGAAGCCACGAAGGCTATCTATCGCTCAACAGAACTCAATCGACGCAACCTAAGCATGGATTATTTTCGCTATAGTTGGGGTTTTGGTTTCCGCCTGCAGATTCCTATTTTGCCGCTGAGGATTTACCTTGCCAAGCGACTTTTGTGGGATAACGATAGGCGATGGTTTCGGGAGCATCCTTTTCAGGAGGGATTTGAATTTGTCTTTGGCATTGGGGACAGGCGCTTTTAATATGGAAGAGATATTATTGCAAATTCAAGGTCAAGATAAGAGCGGCCTTTTTGCTCAACTTTGTGGTATGTTGCAGGAACATAAGGTAGATCTTTTGGATATACAGCAAATAACGACTTTGGGTAGACTAAGTCTTGTTTTGTTAGTTCAGGTCCCCTCACAAGAGGCATTTGCCCTGGTGAGAAAGTTAAAAACTTTTTGTGTAAGTCATAGGCTCTCACTCGACTTCGAGCTAGTAAGTGAAAGACCAAGTTACCAGGAACTCTATGTACTTACTCTTTTGGGTAAGAAACTTACTCTTGAGGCTCTCTTTCATCTCTCAAAGAGGCTTGCTCAAGAACAAGTCAACATTGAACGAATGCATTTTTTAAGTAAAAAAAACCTCGAGTGTCTTGAAATTTTACTTCGCCCATTAAAATCAAAGGAAAATGCGCAGGAGAAACTAAAGGAAATCATATTTGCTGAAGCCTTTGCCCAAGAGTTCGACTGTGCTTTACAGCGTGAAGATTTGTTTCGCCGATCAAAACGCTTGATTGTGATGGATATGGATAGCACTCTTATTGAGCAGGAGGTCATAGATGAAATGGCTCTTTACGCAGGGGTTCATCCTGAGGTTGTTAAAATTACCGAAAAAGCTATGCGAGGTGAAATTCCCTTTGAGGAAGCCCTGCAGCAGAGGGTTTCTTTGTTAAAGGATCTTCAAGAAAGAGATTTGCATGAAGTTCTAAAAAAAATTCGGTTAACTGAAGGTGCGGAAAGGCTACTAGCCATCCTCAAAAAAATGGGTTTTAAAACGGCCATAGTCTCTGGGGGATTTAATTTTTTTGTAAATTACTTTAAGGAAAAGCTTGGTTTTGATTATGCTTTTGCAAATGAGCTCGAAATAGAAAATGGCAAGCTTACAGGTAGACTTAAGGGTGAAATCATCACACGTAAGAAAAAAGCTGAAATATTGCGCTACTTAGCCGCAAAGGAGAAAATTTCTCTTGAGCAAACCATAGCTGTGGGGGATGGTGCCAATGACTTAGATATGCTTCAAGCAGCTGGTTTGGGTGTAGCCTTTCGTGCCAAGCCAATTGTGCGCCAAAGTTCCTCTGCCTTTATAGAGCAGGCAGGGCTTGATGTAATTTTATATTTGCTAGGCATTTCGGAGGAAGAGGCGCAAAGACTAGATGACTGCTAGAAACGCAAATAGCTTGAGGCAAGTGGTGTCTTTTTACTTAAAAGATTGGCGAGTTCGCTGCGAAAGCGGGTTCTACTTAAAAAAGAAAATTTACGTCCTATTTTTTCATGATCAAAAGAATGTTCTAGGCAGAGAAAAACGGCACCCATAAGGGCATCTACTGTGGCCTCTTCAAAAATAATACCATCTTCGCCTGATTTAATGTACTCGGCGACAGTGGATTTGCGGTGGCATAGGACAGGCCTGCCCATACGTAGACCTTCAAATGGCAAATGGCAATGGTGGTTCTCATCGGTGGCGATGACAGCAATGGCATTCGAGATATAGTTGGCTCTCTCTATGTCATTACAATTTGTGGTAACTAAAATGTTTTTTTCTATTTGAGAGGTGACTTGGTCGGGATTTCCCGCTCCACATATGATGAGTTTTTCTTTTAAGTAATTGAAAGTGTTAAACAAAAGCTCTGCATTAAAGCCAGGCATAAAAACAGTTTCAGCAACAAAATACTCCCGAAAGCCAGGTCGTGGATAAAAAGCACTTCCTGATACAGGGGGGGCAAGGACTTCGGCTTTTATACCATATATCTTTTGCAAAATGTGTTGCATACGCTCGCTATGCGTCAGAGCAAGATCGATGCCTCTGGCAAATTCTATATCTAACTCTCTTTCTTGTGCTAATTCCTCGGCCCGGCTAAACGAATAGATTTCATCATCTGTAAAGTTCCACAAACCCGGGAAGGGGTTAGACAAAAAAGCAATATGGAAAGGTCCTTTCCCTAATTCCTGTTGCAGGTTTTTCTTTATCCACCTCATGGGGCCGGGGGAGGTAGTAATTATGACATCGTAGCGCTCAAAAGGGAATTTGCTAAGCTCTTTTAGGATCTTGGGACTTTGATGGCGATAGTGGAGATCTTCTTCTAACGTAGCTTTAGCTTCATAAATGGGCAATTCTTTTAGCCGTGAGCTTAATGCCCCCTCGTGATAATGGAGGGTAAGTATATCCACTTCTGGGATAATCTTTGCAAATTCTTCTAGAATTAAAAAATCAAAATTATGGTGGTAAATGAAATCATGTGCGATAGCTACTTTCATATTCGGCAACTAATTGTTTAAATAAATTTCCCCGCTCTTCATAGTTGGCAAACTGATCCCAAGAGGCCATAGCAGGGGAGAGTAGGTAGGTTATTTTTTCTTGTTGCTTTTCTTTTTGGCAAGCTGTGGCAAGCCAAAATGCATTTGAGAGATCTGGTGCAAGATAAAAAGAAATTCCCCTTTCTTGGAAAATTTTAGCTAAATTGTTTTTTTCTTCACCATAAAGAAAGCAGATGATATCTCTGTGTAAAAGATAATCGGCAAGTACTTGATAGTTCTCCCCTTTACTACGTCCGCCAAGAAAAAGAAAGACTGGATCTGAAACATTGGCAAGGGCATTTAGGGTTGCCTGTGTGGTAGTTGCCTTACTATCATTAATATAGATATTTCCTGAGCGAGAGGGCAGAATCTCAAATCGATGTGCAAGAGGTATAAATTCTTTTAACGCCTGTCTTAATTTCTCGCTGCCTATGGGGCCGAGCACATTGTGCAAAGCCTCTAAAGCAAACAAAATATTTAATTTGTTATGTCTTCCCCGTAGCCTAAGCTCGGATTCATGGCAAATAGGGCTATGCGAGGTTTTGGAATAAAGCCAGGCCTCGAGCCAAGAAAAGTTGCGCGATTCTAAATGATCAGGATCAATTTCTATTATTTTTTTGTCACCTTGTGGATGAAGGAGAGGATGTCTTTCCTTAAGGTAGCTTTCCCGCTCGGGCATGAGGTTTTGGTTTACAATAAAAATACCTTTTTCCTCAAGGGCATGATAAATGTTCCATTTCGCTAGGCAATAGTCAGCCATGCTGGCATAACGGTCAAGATGGTTGGGGGAAATATTTAAATAGAGTGCCTGCTTTAGAGAAAGACCCTGGCATTTCTCAAGCATGAAACTGGAAAGCTCTGCTACGAGATAGCGAACCTCCTCATATTTCTCTATTTCATTTAAAATGGCACTAAAGGGAAGACCAAAGTTAGCACAGGCAAGGGATTTGACTGAAAAAAAATTCAACAGGTGTGCTAAAAGAGCTGTCGTGGTTGATTTGCCGTCGGTACCAGTGATGCCAATAAGGGAAAAGCGTTGTTGCACCGTAGGGGCTGTGAATTCTAGCTCGGAGACGACAGGAATTTTTTTTTCTTGAGCCTCTCTAAAAATAGGTAAAGACAAAGGGACTCCCGGAGAGAGAGTGAGCCAGTCAGGGCTTAGTTTTGCTAAGTTTAGCTGCTCTTCCAATACAACAAAGAAGGAATTATTTTGTAATAAATCGGGGGGGTAAGGTGCTCTCTCATTTTGGTCGTAAGCCAGCACCTCGTAGCCCAATGACAAAAGTAGCCTACTAAAGGCCTGACCTGTTTTGCCCTTGGCGCCTACGAAAAGTACCCGTTGGCCAAGCTCCATAGAGATGGGAGAGAATTCTTACACAGGTCGTAAAGCAGAATTCACTTTTAGTTTGTAAAGTGGCCGGCCAGGAAAGAGAACAGAGTTAAAAATTTCGCATGGTACATTTCTTTTTTCTTTTAATGCTTCTAAGAATTCATGAGAAAATACAATTTCGTTAGCCGCAGCCAGACTCTGTAGCTTTGCAGCTGTATTTACGGTTTTGCCAAAGTAATCGAGTCCCGTGTTTAAATTCACAGCTAGACAATCTCCATAGTGAATTCCCACACGCAGCCTAATGTCGGGCACTATGTTTTGCGAAAATATCTCTTGGATATGGACAGCTGCATCGTAGGCATATTCGGGTAAGCAGAAGGTAGCCATGACTGCATCACCTATGGTTTTTACTATGGCACCATGGAAAGAGCGCACTACCTCGTAAATCTTAATAAAATGCTGGCGTACTCGAAGAAAGGCCTCTGCATCGCCTCTTTTATCGTAAAATTTGGTTGATCCAACAATATCGCTAAAGAGGATAGCTTGCTGTCCCACTTCTAACTTTAATCCTGAGGCAATGGCAGCAGATGGGAAGATATCCCGAAAGAGTTGATAGCTGAGAAGATCTCCCACATGGAGAGCGTCTTCCGTATCGGGGATGCGCTCCACAATGAAAGTGGTCTCCTGTTGCCAAGGGTTTACTACTGTTATTTCTAAATCTTTGGCTCTTACCTGGCTATGGGAGATTTCGCCGTCAAAGAAAAGATCCGCACTTCCTTCATCCGAGATAAAGAATCTCTTGCGGTTTTTGGTGCCCCGAAAGTAAAGAAGGTATTCTCCTCGGGGAAGCAGGCTTTTTATCTTTAGAGTTTCATATCCTTTAAGATGTCTTTGAATTACAATATGCCTTTTCTGGGCAGGCTCTGCTGCGCAATAAAATCGCTTGGCGACTGCCCGCACAGCAGGATTTAAATGAAAGACAACCTCAAGAGTGTCGGGTTTTGTGGATTCAAAATCTATCCCACATACATCGCAGCGAGCGTTTTCCGGTATATCCCCTAAACTAGCTATTTCTTGACGCACCCCTTTGCAATGGGGACAGGTGACGTCATAGCTTAGAGTAAAGAGACCACTTTTCGTTGCCAGTAATGCGGCGTGCAAGAGTTCATATAGATCTCGCCCCAATTTTTGGGCGAGAGGGCGTAAGCGAATGCGGTAGAGCTCATCTTCGCTTGCTTCTTGGATGTAGCTTTCAAAAAACTGCAGTATATCTCGTTTAGCTCCTAGTTTTTCTGTTTGCTGCAAAAGATTTTGCAAGAGAGAGAGGTTCACTTTTATTTCGGGGAGGCTTGCTCTGTAGAGGAGCCTTTGTTTGTCTGTAAAATCATAACCTTGGCGAATAACCTCCACTAGTTTATGTAAGGTAATGGCGTATTTTTGGCGCATGATTCGTTGCGCCAGTACGAGAAGGATTTTGCCTAAAAAGTGGCGTGGTATCCAGCCAAAGTAAACGATAAGCTTTGTGCCATCTTTTTCCTTTTCCAAAATATAGCGCGCTCTTACGTAGCTGGCAAAGCCTCGATCATAGATTCTCGCGTTGTTTAAACCCTTCAGGTACTCCCACTCCCAGCTTACCTCTTGCCAGGAAAGCAAGAATAGAGCTGTTTTGCTTTTTCCCCAAAGTTTTCCCGCCTCTTCTCGGTAGTGCATTTCGTTTAGTCCCAAGAGTCGGTTGAAGCTGGAGGTGTCAATGATGTGGGGCCAGAGTGTCTCTGGGCTTATAGGTAGAAAAAAATCCCACAGCCACTCCACCTTTGGTTCACGGGCATACTCCTGAGGCCAAGGGTATAGCTTAAGAAAGTGGTCGAGGTCCATTTTTTGTGAAGATATACTTCTTGTCTGAGAATGGCTAATTTCAAATTACTCTTAGTTTTTGCATGGTTCCTTGTAGATGAGCACCCAGGGTTCTTCCCTGATACAGCGGATAAATGCACGAGCGTGGTTAATAGCCTCCCCTGTGTTTTTCTGTAATTCACGCCCTTTAACGAGTTTACCAAGCGATCCTTGGCCAGCTAAAAAGATAGCTCGAATTGACCCTAGAGTTTGCATAATTTGTGTGAGATTTTCCATTACGAGACGGCTATCTTCCCGTGACTTTTTTGTTAATTCATCGTAGTCAGCGGCAATTTTGCCAAGTTCGCTTAAGAGGAGTTGAAGCTTGTGGGAAATAGAATCCACAGAAACCCGTCCTTGCTCTATCAGAAAGCGCATGTCTTCTTCATTTTCCAAAATAATTTGTTTTATCATGGATCTAAGTTGTCTTGCCTGATTAGCAATATCGTCAAGTACTTGGGATGCTTCACCTTCACGAAACCATGCAGAGAAGCTAAGCATCATTTTTTCCATAGAAGGGGGGTCTATGCCATACCAGGTATCCCCCTCATCGAGAAAGGTGTCGCCAGGCCTTGCCTCAGGAATAAAGATATTGATATACTTTTCACCTAAAAGATCGCGGCTAAACACTGATATTTGGGTTTCCTTGCGTTTGGGCAAGCGATGGCGTAAAATGTCATAAAGGTAGAGCTGCACATAGGTTTGCAGATCTTTCTGGTATATATCTTCTACAAAACCCACGGGCAATCCTCCCGCAGCTAAAACAGGTGCCCCTTTATTTAAGTTGTTGAGAAAGCTAAAGGTAACTCGAATACGAAAGCCTGATTTTTTGAGCTTTAGATCGGCGGCAAAGGCGATAAGGAAGCCTGTTAAAAAGGCAAGCAAAACAACTATAAGTCCAGCATAAATCGCTTTTCTGCGTGTACTTATCATTTAGTTTTCTTTGTACATAATTAGCCATGGTTTTTCTCTCAGTAGCCGAAATAAATCCCGGGCATTGGCTACTGCCTCATTCGCATTGGAGTACAATTCCTCATCTTGAATAAACTTACCAATAGAACCTCTGCCCGAATTAATACGCTGGGTAATCAGGTTTAAATCTCGCGAGATACGGGACATATTTTCTAGCATAATTTGGATGTCTTGTTTATTCTTGGATGAAATTTCAGAAAAATTGCGTGAGAGGATGTTTAGTTTTTGCATGAGAGTATCTAGCTGTTGGGAGAGAGAGATAAACGACTCACGGGCTTGTCTAATTGTCATGCGGATATCGGCTCGGTTTTCACTGGCAATGCCGTTTAAGTTTGAGACAAATTTTTGGGTCTCTTTCATGATCTCGGCTAAAACCTGTCCTCCGTTTTTGCCATCAAACCAGCTTGAAAAAGCCATGAGCATCTGGTCAATGGAAGGAGGGTCAATCCCTTTGGCAATATCACCATCACGATAGACCTCTTCGCCTGGTTTGGCGCTTTCAAAGCTAATATTTACATATTTTTGTCCCATCATACCTGTGGTATAGATGGCAAAGATAGTACTTTCTTTTTTAGGAATTTTATCTCTATATTCCCCATCTATAAGTAAGCGCACATAGGTTTTTAAATCTTTTTGAAAGATTTTCTCCACATAGCCAATGTTAATCCCACCGGCTATGCGCACTGGTGCGCCCTCGGCTAAGTTATTTAAAAAGCCAAACTCCACATCAATGCGAAACCCCTTAGCGCCAAATTGAAAGCGGCCAAGAATAGCAAGCATGGCAAGAAATAGTCCCACACCAATTACTACCATAGCGCCAACGGCTACTGACATTTTAGGGTTATGCATATCTCCTCCTACAAGATAGACATAGGTCCCTCGGCTCTGCCTTCCACAAACTGACGTACAAGAGGGTCTTCGCTCTCGCGCAGTTCTTGTGGGGTGCCTATTTTAATGAAATTTCCATTATAAAGTAAAGCAACTCGATGGGCCGTGCGAAAGACGGATTTCATGTCATGAGAAATAACGACTGAGGTTACCTTAAGCTCTCGGTTTAATTTTAAGATTAGGTCATCTACCGCTGCTGCTAAGATAGGGTCAACGCCTGTTGTGGGTTCGTCATATAGTACAATTTCAGGTCCAAAGGCAATGGCGCGGGCAAGGCCGACTCTCTTTTGCATCCCACCAGAAAGGTCGGCAGGATTTAAATGCTCCACTTGAGAGAGACCAACCATAGCCAGCTTTTCTTTAACTTGGCGCGCTATTTCCTCTTCAGATAGATTATAGAACCGACGCAAGGCAAAGGCTACATTCTCATAAACACTCATCGAGTCAAAAAGAGCTGCCATTTGAAAGAGTACCCCCATTTTGCGCCGAACCCGGTAAAGCTCTTTTTCTTTTAAAGCGAAGATATCTTCCCCATCGATATAAATGGTTCCACTGTCAGGACGCATGAGGGCAGAGATATGTTTTAATAGAACCGATTTGCCGGTCCCTGATTTACCAATGACATAAAAAATCTCACCCTCGTAAATATCTAGATTTACCCCCTTTAAAACTTGTTTGGGGCCAAAAGACTTACTCAGGTTACGTATGGAGATTTTTACTTTTCTTTCCACTAGAGTCCAAATAGTTGAAAGACATATGTAATAAAATAATCCGATATAATAATCATCATAAAAGAAAAAACTACTGCCTGAATTGTAGCCTGCCCCACTCCCTCTGCTCCTCCTTTTGCCCGAAAACCCGTAAAACAAGCAATTAGGGCAATCTCGGCTCCGAAAAAAAAAGTCTTGGCAACACCTGAGATGAGATCCCTCACTTTTAGGAGTTGCCGGGCACTGTCAAAGTACATGTTTAAGGGAATGTCAAGGCTAATGTAAGATATTACGGCACCCCCCCAAATGCCCACCACGATGGCCATGACCGTGATAAGGGGCAAACTAAGTACCGATGCTAAAAAGCGTGGTACGGAAAGATAGTGGATGGGATTGGTAGCCAAGGTTGTTAGGGCATCGATTTGCTCCGTTACTTTCATTGTGCCAACCTCGGCTGCAATAGAAGAGCCAACCCGCCCCGCAAGCAAAACAGCCGTAAGTACAGGGGCAAGCTCGCGCATCATAGCCAGGGAAATGCCTCCGCCCATAAAGGCAGAGATGCCCTGGATGATTTTTTCCATGGGTCCTCCAAGCTGCAATGCCATGACCATCCCTACAAAAAAAGAAGAGACTACCCCCACGGGGATAGATTTGACACCAATTTCCCCCATTTGGCGCATGAGATTTCGAAAATCAAAGGGGCGGGCAAAGATATAGCGAATTGTGGCTGCCGTAAAGAGGCTAAAGGCCCCGATAACTTCCAATAAATCCAAAACACTGTTACCTATTTTTTGCAGCAATAAATGGACCCCAGCCTTCATGCCATCATTGCGAGGGCTTATTTAGCTGCCAGTGATGGGGATTTACACATTGCTTGTTGCCACAGAGATTTACGAGCCTGCTTTTTTCCGCTAAGTCTTCGCAAAATAGCTCGTATGCAAAACGATGACTTTTTACTACTTTGTTCTGCCTTAACCAAAACTGGGGATAGCCATCGCGAGTAAAGCTTCCCTCCCATTGCCAGCAGGATGGGGTTTTCTTTACATAAGACAGAAAGCGAAGAACGGTTTTCTCATCATAGGGGCTCGGGTTGCGTAAACCTTCAAGCCTCGGTAACTCTGCCTTAAGTTCTAGCGATCTTGTGGATTTTCGCGATTCCCCCTCTCTCTTTTTTTTGTTTCTTTTGTTTTTCTTCGCCACTCCCACTCTAATCGTAAGGGATGGAAAGCATATTTTCAAGGTCAAGCTTAATTTTTTTTACGTTGCGGCTTTGTAGTAAAATAATTCAACCTTTGCCTTCAAGACGAAAGCTATTCGAAAAGCTAAAAGAGGCAGCACCTGAGCTTTGTGTTTGGGGATTTTGTTGGGTTTTTATAGAAGTTGTCGATTTTGATACATATAAAAAAAAGAGTAGACTTGATAGGGGTATCTTCGTATACTAATTTAGTGCTGCTCATTTGGCTTTTTCTAATACTCGTGTTATATGGGTGTAGCGAGCACCGTCCGGTAAAGCCGGTTTCAGAAGAAGTATGTCCTGAAGCCGATATTGATTTCTTTAAAAGGCGGGTTTGGGGGCCCATCCTTCAGTATAAGGGCTGCCACGGCTGTCATAACGAAACGGGTGTGGCTAAGTCTTTTGGGGTGCGTTGGCATCTAACGCAAAACAATGCCGATGCAGACTTCGAAACAATGAAGGCTGTGGCTGTGCGCAAAGCGGGTGAGATTTCTCTTTTGCGGCGAAAGGTCATTAATGACCCGGCCACCCCTCATAAGGGGGGAAATCTCTTTCCTGATATAGGACCCTATGGAAAGGATGTAGCGCTTCTTGAAATCTTAGATGAATTTATCGCTCGCTCTGAGAATCCCACGCCTGCCTGCAACAAGGCGGGGATAAACTATGACATTCTTTATGGCGTACAAGAATATGACTATGCCCAAACTTTGCGCAAGGCCCGTATTGCACTTACAGGGAAAATCCCCACGCCCTTTGAAGAAACCCTCGTCATGGAAAAGGGAAGCCAGGGTCTTGACGAGGCTTTAGACCATATCATGCGAGATGATGATTTTTATGAGAGGCTGCGAGAAATCTGGAATGACATCCTCCATACAGATATGTATTATATGGACCCTCTCATTGGAAATTACATGCAGGCATACAGAGTCTTAGACGAGCGGCTTTATCCTGACCGGGATTGGTTTGAGACGTTTCCTGCTCACGGCTATCCTGTTTCCGTTACCAGTGACCCAGCTAAAATGGCAGCACTGCGGCAAGAGCTTCGCCAGCTCACCAATAAAGCCATTGCGCGTGAGCCAATAGAACTCATTGTCTATGTTGTACGAAACAATCGCCCGTTTACCGAAATTGTCACCGCAAACTATTTCATGGTGAATGCTTATTCGGCCCGAGCTTATGGAATAAACCAGCCTGGTGTACCTATCTTCACCGACAGCAGTTTTATTGCAGACCACCCCTATGACAGGTTTGTTCCAGCTAAGCTCTATCAGCGTGAGGTTAGCTTAAGTGGATGGATGCTCAACACAGAAACCGTAGATCCGACAAGGGTGGTGGAGGTGCCCTTGGCGGGGATCCTCACTTCTCCCCTATGGCTTGCACGATATCCCACGGCCGAGGGTAACGCAAATCGCCATCGCTCAAGGATGGTTTTTGAGTTTTTTCTAGACCTCAACTTATTGACTCTCGCTCAGCAGTTAGAGGCTTTTGGTGATGCCGATCCAAACCCCACGCTTAATGATCCCAATTGCGCTGTCTGCCATACCATTATGGATCCTGTAGCAGGTCTTTTTAAAAACTATAGGCGTGGCAATTACTACATCAAGGACAGCTGGTACCACGATCCAGCTTGGCTAAGGTTTAGCCCCAATACAAGAATGCGCCCACCCGGTTATTCCGTAGAGGAGCCCTTGCCCGCCGCGTATGATCAAAAACCCCTCGTTTGGTTGGGGAATCGCATAGCAAAAGACTCACGCTTTGCCCTTTCTGTAACGAAGCATATGTTTAAAGCCCTCACGGGTCGCAGTGTACTTAAAAGACCTTCCGAAAATGACAGACCTCCTGGCAAAACCGACAGTGAGTGGCAGCAAATTTACCGTGAGCTAGAGCAGGCCTATCTTCTCCAAGAAAAGGACATCCGGCGTTTTCAAGAAGCCTTTGAGCGTAGTAATTTTAACTTGAAGACTCTCATCAAAGAAATCATTAAATCGCCTTATTTTAGAGCACGCAACGCCAAGCAAGTTGAAGAATACCGCCTACGCCATGTGGGGGTAGCACGACTTTTAACCCCCGAGCAACTCAATAGCAAAATCGAATCTGTCACAGGAATTCGCTGGGCTAATCCCTGGTCAAACATACCTTATCTTTTGAGAGATTATTACTTTCTCTACGGGGGCATTGACTCGATTAACACGACAGTGCGTACCCAAATCCCCAATGGGCTCATGAGCAATATACAGCTGCGTATGGCCTTCGAAATAGCCTGCCAGGCGGTAGTAAGGGATTTTTCCCACATCAACCATAGTGACCGGAAGCTCTTACCCCTTGTGGAGCCAACCTATGCACCAGAGGTCAATGGCATAAGCTCGCCGACAGCGATTGAGAAAATAAAACAAAATATTCGCTATTTACATCGACAAATTTTGGGGGAATATTTGTCGCAACAGGATCCCGAAATCGAGCGTACCTACCAACTTTTTTATCTGACCTTTAAGGAAGGTCAAAATAAGAAGGGTACTCCTCAAGATTGGGATACGGGTAACCCCGCCACAAGAGCACCGCTGCGCTGTACTTTTAGCGGAACAGATGCTCAGGGAAACCCCATACCTGGTCGTCGGCCTGTTACGAGCGATCCCAATTATGTCATACGCGCATGGCAGGCAACGGTGGCCTATCTTCTCACGGATGCGAGGTTTGTCTATGAATAGTTTGCATATCTGGGTAAAAGACAAGGAAATCTCGCGCAAAGAATTTCTTAAAATCTTGACTCTCGCGGGTCTGGGCATTTCTCTGCCTTTCCCTTTAGCCAAAAGGGCACATGCAAGTCCTCCCCCCAATGCATCCAATCCTCAGCCTTTTTGGGTAATCATTCATGCAGGAGGGGGATGGGACCCCACAAGCATCTGTGATCCTAAAGGGGGACTTGTGAACCACTTTCCGGGTGGGGTAAATGTAAATGGCTTTTCGTTAGCTCCCCCCCCAGGTGGTTGGATCGGTACGAATGTGGGATTGGACCATATCTTGTTTCAGTCTTATCCCAATTATATCAGGGTTATCAATGGCATAGATACCACAACAAACAACCACGACACAGGTCCAATTTACGTGTGGAGCGGCAAAATATCGCAAGGACATCCTACCTTTGGGGCTCTTATCGCAGCGATATATGGCGCAAGCCGCCCACTTGCCTTTATTAACTATGGGGGTTATTCCTATACAGCGGGTGTCATGGGTACCACCCAAATCAATAGCTTAGCTCAAATTAGAGCCTTGGCTGAGCCCAATGTTATATCCGGCAATGACCGCTATTTTACACCAGAAACTCTAAACCGTATTAATCAATTTCGTGCGCAAAGAGTGGCGCGCCTTATTAATGAACAAAAGCTGCCCAGCATAAAGGAGGCCTTAACTGCTCTGCAACAAGCCCAAATCAATGCCAGCCAGCTTGATCAATTCATAGCTCATGCCGATTATCTAACGAGCCGAGTAACGGTGGGTAATCCCAATTATAATGCGGCTTTTGCCCAAGCCTATAATAATACGGGTAACCTCTATGGTCCCCTGCCTCGTCAATTTGCCATAGCTTTTGCCGCATATAATGCCGGACTTTGTGCCAGTGCCAATTTGTCCATAGGGGGTTTTGATACTCACGACAACCATGACAACACGCAGATGCCGGCAGTAAACCGAATTATGCGCTCTGTCAAATTTATGCTGGATGAGGCCATGGCTGCCTATGGTAACCTTAACAAGATCATGATTGCCGTGGGGTCGGATTTTGGCCGAACGAACCGCTACAATGGTGCCAATGGGAAAGACCACTGGCCGATCACGAGTATGATTTTTGCGGGAGGTCTTTTATCCACACGCAGTGGTGTAACCGGGGGCACAGACAGCGATCATAAGCCAAACCCGGCGATGTCCCCTGTGCCAGGTCGCATTATTAAACCCTCTCATGTGCACTGGTCCCTAAGGCGTCTTGCAGGCATAGAAAATGCGGTGATTCCGGCACTTGGTCTTACGGTAAAGCAGGCTTTCCCTACCGTGAGTGACAGTGAGGGTATGCCTATGTTTGGTGACGTTTAACTCGCCACTTTATAGACAGAACATGTTGTTTCTATAAGATTCTTGACATACTTTAGATAAGCGTGTATACTGCCTAGGTGAAGTGATTTTTTTCCTTTTTCCTTGTTCCGAGCTTTTTCCTATGGGCACGGCCAGCCACGGATGCAGATATTGCCCATGTGCTGCCTGAGATGGACAAGCGCTTTGAGCTTGTGGAAAAGCGCTTTGAACAAATTGACAGGCGTTTTGAAGAAATCGATAAGCGCTTTGAATTTATTCAGGCTATTTTAGTGGCGTACTTTTGGCCGTTCTAGGCTCTCCCTTTTTGGTGGAGTATATGGCGTGTCGTCGGGAAACGAAGGCACTTGAGGCTTATGATTTAAGCCAGCGCATACTAATGGCACTTCGCGAGGCTAAAGAGAAAAACCCTGTTCTTGAGAAAGCCCTAAAGCATGTGGGATTATTGTAGGGGAAAAATGGCACGTGCCATATTCTTCTCACCCACGGTTCTCTTTGAAAAAGTGAGTTCGCCTTGCCTGGGAAAATCCTTGACATAAGGCTCCTCGAGCTTATCCTGTACTAATTTGTCGCTTTCGCTACGTGAGATACAGGATAAGCAGCTGCAACTTGCCGTCCCTCTTGTTGGTGGCCTTATTATTTTTGCGCTGCTTTTCTTTATTCTAGCTGATTTAGGTTTTCCAAGTGCCCCCCACCATGAGCTATTTAAATTTCGCATGCAAATGGCAGCCCTCTTTGCTCTTTTGGTGTTATTTTCGCTTACCCGCTGGGGAAAAAAACCGGCGTCTCTTCGTTTATTGGCGATTCTCTTGCCTGTGCTATGTGGTTTTTCAGTTTCGTGGCTTACCCACCTAACCGGAGGCTCCCAAAGTCCCTACTGGACCATGATTATGTTGACTTACTTTGGCGGTACATTGATTTTACGCCTTAATGTGTGGGAGGCGGCCGCAAGTTATCTCGTCGTGTTTGGTGTCCATCTTTGGGTGATTTTAATGATAGGTCGTGAAAGCTATGCGACCCCTTATTTTTTTACAAGCTTTTTTGGCATTGCCTTAGCTCTTGTGGTGAGTCTTACCGGTAATTGGTATATCACACGCCTCGAATATAAAAGACATCTTGCCCAACAACAAGAGGAGCGCAAGAAAGAAGAGCTACAGAAGCAATTAACGATGGCGGGCGAGCTTCAGCAATCTCTCTTGCCCGAGCCCATTTATGACCCACGGGTAGAGGTAAGCTACCTCTACCACCCCTGTGCTGCAGTAGGGGGTGATCTCATCGACTGTCGGTTCCTAAAAACAGACAGTCTGGGTCTTTTTATTTGTGATGTCTCAGGCCATGGGGTGGCGGCAGCTCTTCTGGCTTCGATGGTTAAGGTTAGCCTACAACAGTGGTCTCGGTATGCAGACAGCCCCTCGCGTTTTCTAAATTATTTGCAGCACGAGATGGGCCATATACTGCAAAAAAATTTTCTTACGGCTATGAGTATCCATGTGGATCTAATTTCAGGTAAAGCTCTTCTGGCCTCAGCAGGGCACCTACCTGCTATTGTACATTCTTCCTCGGGTGATCTGCGGCAAATCAACTCTCGGGGAACGATGGTCTGCTCTGTTTTCCCCACCAATTGCGTGGATTATGATTTTGAGTTGAGCGCAGGTGATACCTTATTTCTTTACACGGACGGGATTGTCGAGCTGCGCAACCGAGAAGGAGAAATGTTTGACGAAGAGCGTTTTTTTTCTTTTTTGCAAAAAGAAGCCCAGAAACTTAGCGAGTTTAAGATTAGGCTTTTGGGTGAGCTACAGAAATTTTGGGGTCGAAGTGATGAAGATTTCCCTGACGATATCTCGCTTTTAGCTTTTCGCTTTAAGCCAAGGGAATTTTGGGTGCACCCATGAGGTTGATATCATACGGAAAGCTAGCCCAACTTTATAAATGCCTGTAGAGGGATATGTTCTGATTTTAAGGACACTATAGGAGTTACTTCTTGTTGACAAGACTATGGGATTTTGGATAACCCAAAAGTATTAAGAGTTCGATAATTAAGGGGATAAAGAGAGTTTAGCGGTGAAGCTATTAGGGGCCAAGCAATTTTTAAGGCGACAGGTCTTAGTGGTTGCCCTTGTGATGTATCCTATAGCGCTTGGGGTTGCTTTTTTCTTAGTATAAGGCAGAGATAACTACCCTAAGAAATTTGGCTTCCGAAAAAGCAAAATCCTTCCAAAAGGAAATACAGAACAATCTCATTTTAGCTTATGAATTTGCACGCTATTTGGCAAATTCTTTAGCTCTCCGAGAAAGACCGAGTCGAGACATGGTAATAGAGCAGTACAAAACCTTACTTGAAAAGCATCCCCTGTTTTTGGGTCTTTATACCGTTTGGGAGCCCAACGTATACGATGGCAAGGATCGTCTTTTCCGCAAGGCGGCAGGCCATGATGCCACAGGACGCTTTGTCATTTATGTCGTACGCCAAAAAGGTAAGATTATCCTAGAACCTCTCTTGGACTATGACAAGCCGGGGATAGGTGACTATTACCTAAAGCCCAAAGAAACCCTAAAACCTTTTATCTCAGAGCCCTATGAATACCCTATTGAGGGGAAAAACGTTACACTTATGTCCTTTGTAGAACCAATCATCATGGAAAAAAAATTCTTGGGCATAGCTGGTGTCGATATTGCTGTAGAAGCCCTCGATCAAAAACTGAAAGAGCAGAAACCATTTGGCGAGGGAAGTTTTGTTCGCCTGGTAAGTCCTCGTGGCGTGATCATAGCCTCAGGTCATCCTGAAGAAAAACCAGGCGCTAAGCTTTCTCAAGAAGAAGCCGACATGCTAGGTTTGGGTAATGCGCTATCCCAAAACGACTTTCAAGAAACACAGAAGCACTATCTTTATCTCTCCTCTCTGCGCGTTAGCGACGAGGTAAGCTGGTTTATAATGGTATTTCTGCCAAAGAAGGTCATTTCTTCCCAAGCCATGTTTATTTTCACATCCATAGCGCTGGGGGCTGGTTTTTGCCTAGTTTTTATTTATTTTTGGTTTCATAGCCATATTAAGCGCCATATCTTTAAGCCGATGGCTTGGGCAGAAAACCTCCTTGTGGATCTTTCGGAGGGAAAGCTTAAAGAAGGAAAACTTTTCGTGAAGACGAAATCAAGGGAGATAGCCCGTGTGCTGCAGTCTTCCCAGAGTCTTATGGCGAAATTGCGCGAGGTGATCACGGAAACAGACACGACGGTGCAAGAAGTGAAGCTCGCGGCGCAAAGACTTGCTGAGGAATCGGTACAGATGGGACAGCGAGGTCAGGAACTAGCAAAGTCCGTGGATTTTTTGCAAGATTTTTTAGGGCAGGTATTGAAGGAATTTGAATTTCTAGGAAGCGAACTTCAAAACATAGCCATGAAATCCCAACAAGTGGAGAACACATTGTCTCATTCCACAAACATCATGGAGAGTACGCTGAAACTCACCAAAGACATTATTGAAAAAATCTCGGTGATAGAAGAAATCTCAGAGCAAACCCAGTTACTCGCGCTTAATGCTAATATTGAAGCAGCTAGAGCCGGGGAGGCGGGTCGTGGCTTTGCCGTTGTTGCTCATGAGGTGGGTAAATTAGCAGAGCTAAGTCAAAAATCCGCTCAAGAGATGAGCGAAGAGACTAGAAAAACGATACCCCTCATGGAAAGACTTGCCGAGGTGTTTTTAGAGCTTGTAGCGCAAATCCAAGCAACCCTAAGCTCTCTTGGTGAGTTAGACAAGCGCTCTCGTGGGCTTTGGGACAAAACCCAAGATACAGCAAGACTTATGGAACGCCTTTCTCTGATTGCTAAACAAAACTCAGCCACTAGTGAGGAGATATCCAAGAGTTCCTTGGAGCTACATTCCAGAATGGACAGCTTACAGGAGAAATTTCGCTTTTTTAAATTGGATTAAAAGCTTTTAGATTAGATACTGTTCTTAAGATACGAGATTTTTAAAAAGCAGGTCGGATAGCGCGTAAAAAAATATCATAGCTCTCGCTCTTTAAGCGGAAAAGATAACTATAGCGCACTCCTAAATCTACCTCAAAGACATTGAGTTTAAAGGGAACAAAATCCATCGTGAGCTCCCCACCTGCCGACTCATAGATGTCTTTCTCGTTTAAATACGCCCTGTCATAGAAAAAATTCCATTTAAAGCGGCGCACAAACAAAAGGTGAAGCACATTTAAATCAGGATAAAAAAGAGGAAAAATGTAGTTTAGGGAAAGTATACTCACCGAAGGAGCCAAGAGGGCGGCATAGCCACGGGCAAAGCGGCTGGCAGCGGGAAAATAGACATTTTTTTGTTCGTCGTGAGATCCTTCGAGCGATATGCCGTGGTTGGTAAAGATACCGGGTAGATAAATAGTAAGAGATGTGGCTCGCTGCTCATAAAGGGAGGAGGCAACGTCCTTGCGCAAAAGTCCTCGAAGTTCAGCTCCCCAGCGGGGTTGTATTTCCCGCCGGGCCATCCTTCTCTTAAGAGCACAACTTAGCTCGAGGGAAAGGGGATAAACTCTTGTGTTTTTAAAATAATCTTTGGTACCAAAATCATGTGGCAAAATATTAAAAAGTTGTCTTTGCTCAATTTGGCCTAAAATTTCTAATTGGCTTAAATAATGGCCAAAAAGATAGCGAAAAGGAAGCTTGGATATAAACCCCCAGCTTTGCTCCTGCCATCGATAGAATTTCTGTGTATTGTCTTCCACAAAGCGCAAAGCGCGGTTACCATAGCCGCCAGAAAGGGTGAGTTGTGGCCACAGTGCAGAATAGTTGAGAGCAAGTTCACCAAAATGGGTCCTTTCGTTTTGGTTATAGGTATAAGTAGCTGACCAGCCGACATCATGGAGAGGGCTATCGGAACGTACCATAAATTTTAAATCGCGGTTATTCACATCGGCCATGGGAGCCCACGAGTGGACGTTTACGAGGGAACGCCAGGGGGAGTAGTTTTTCTCCGATAGCTGGCGATAGCTGCTCTTAAGCTTAAGATTAGCAAAATCTTTTTCTGCAAAGTCAGCTAGGCCATCTTCTCTATTGATGACCTTTTCGAGAGGGGTAGGAGAGAGCTTATGTAAAATAACTTCTCCCACTCCATGGCCATAGGGAGTGTAATAATTAAAAGCAAGTTTTTCCGTGCTCGCGTTTAAACTTGGTCGAAAGGCTCCTAAGGGATGGCTTATAACTTGGTAGATTTTTTTGGTGCTGCGGTTTATTTTATAAATACCCTCAAGGCCATCATAATTAGCGGAGAAGTAAACATCGCGTTCATCCCCATGAGGGTCAGCTATTGGGTAAGAGGAGGCGGCCACAAGCTCTTTTTTTTGCAAATCAATTAAACTAAATTGCCACAAGGCTCGGCCATCCCGGTTTATGACAATATAATCTAAAAAATAACTTTTGCGGGAAAAGCGTTGCATCTGAATCTGGCTTTGAGAGTGTTCGATCTCAGCAAAAAGCCTCTGAGAGCTTATTTCAAATATTTGGATTTTTTGTGTTCGCTCTCGTGTGGTAACGAGCGCAGCGACATACTTTTCGTCGTCAGATACAGTAAGCCTTGTGATTTCTCCATCCTGCAAAAAGGGGTATTTATTTCGAAAATTTGCATAAGCGGTGGACAATTGTCCAAAGCGAGGGTGATACCGGTATTCGGCGTACAAGACCTCACCCTGGGGGGTTATAAAGACAAAGTCGTCATAGAGAATGCCAGGTCTTGCCAGGATTGTTGGTTCTCTTTCCGAAGAGAACTGCAGGACTTCTGAGAGATGGTCATAACCAGAGCGTACACAATAAAGTTTGTCATAGGCATCGTACTGAGGATGGTCACAATCGGTTAAAAAATGAGTGGGTTCAAAGATAACAGAAAAAGAGGTGGGCTTTAGGTTTTCTTGTTGGCGCCGCCACAAGTCTCGATAGTAAGAAAAGGCCTCTTGGTAAAATTCATCTATATCTTTGCCTGTGACGTAAGAAAGGCCGCCACTAAAACGCCAGGGATGAGGGAATTGGCTTGTATAGCGGATAACCTCCCGAATAGCTTTGTCTCCGTATTTTGTCTTTAAGTAACGCATTAAGAGATAGCCTAATTCATAGTGGTCTGGATAGTGGTAATCGTAGGAGCGCAGAAAAAATTGGCTATAGCTAGGTTCATAATTGGCTAGTAGTAACGCACGTGTTTGTCGGCCAAAGCGTGGGTTCCGGCCACGCCCACCTCTCGTTAAGAGAGTCTCATAAACGACAGCGTCTCCTTCAAAATACCAGCTTGGCAGGCTAAAAAGGGATAGGGCCCCCAGACCCTGATCACCTGCCAGGATATACCCAAGGCGGTAAAAGGATTGGCGTATGGCGCCATATTGAACCATATGGCGGGCTTCATGGAGGGCTAAGAGCTCCAGCCACTCAGAACCACTTAGGCTAAATTCACTTGTTGGAAAAAGATAAAAATAGGATCGCCAAGGAGCAAGGGACACAAAGCCATTACCAACGGCGGCCGTATGGTTTAAGACAACAGGGATCTTTGGGAAATCCGAGCTATAACTATCACGTAGGGCCTCATGGTAGTTTTCCAAGAGATTAAGCGAATATTCGGCGAAGGAGCGAAAACCTTCAGGAAAAATCAACAAATAATGTTCCCCTTCTAAAACTTTCCAAGAATAACCAGGTGGGAACTGCTCTTGGCCAAGGGTTGGATAAAGCTGAGCATAGACAGAGCCAAGACTAAGGGTCAAGAGAAAATAACGCATAATTCGCCGAAAAGCGAAATATACCCCTCTTGTCAACTTCAAGAAAAGTTGCCAAAGGCTATTTGTGTCAAAGAAGCTTGACACTTTCACGGAAAAAAGAAAGCCTCCCTGTACCGCCATAGGTTAGACCCACAATTTAGGGAGGCATGAAAATGTACCGTATCACTATAAAAAGTTCAATATTCCTGCTTGCGGGAGCATGGGTATCGCTTGGAGCTATCAAATTGCCCGAGCAGGCAGCCTCAGCAGATGCTTTAGCGCAAGAAGCAGAAGTAAAGGTCAACAAAGCCATTGAGGCAACCCAAGAAAAATCACCACCGCCAGCTGTGCAGCAAAAACCACAGGAAAAAGAAACAGCCCCGGCAGCTAGAAATGTCGCTACGACAACTCCTGCAGAAAAACCGTCAGAAAACTTAAGCCCACTTCTTTATAATGATGGCAAGATGAATTACGCAACTTCGGCAACTAAATTTCAGCTAACGGCTGCGGATAATCTTTCCAATGTGGATTTTATCGAATATCGCATTGATGATTCGCCCTTCATGCGCTACAAGGAGCCATTCTCTATTGAGCAAGAAGGCCAAAGGCGTATTGTCTTTCGCGCCGTTGATCGCGCAGGAAATCGCGAAGCAGATAACTCCTTTGTGGTAACAATTGATAACACACCACCCCAGGTAAACGCAACACTAAATGGTCCCTTCTATGTAAAGGATGGCATTACCTATGTATCGACATCTACCAAAGTCGATCTTTTTGCTACGGATAAGTATAGTGGGGTGAAAAAGATTGAATATGCCTTAAATGATGGCAATTTTGTAGAAGGAAATAGTGTGGTACTAGAAAACCCGGGACGCCAAACGATACGCTACAGGGCGATTGATAACCTAAACAATGTATCTCCTGAGCATCTAGTAGCCAATATACAGCTCACGGTGGATAAAGAACCTCCGGTAGTTCTCATTAAAACTAGCCGCAGACCCGTGGAGCACGAGGGAAAGAAATACCTTCTCAGGGACACCATCTATACCGTGGAGGCTATGGATGATGGCGCAGGTGTGGATAAAGTACTTTACCGCCTCGATGGGGAGGGAGAGTTTCAGCTATACAATGCACCCATCCAGTTTTCTACAGAGGGGCCTCACAGCATAGAAGCCAAAGCTGTTGACCGGGTTGGCAATGAGTCCCAAATTGTGCGGCTGGATATCATAACGGATGATGAGCCACCAACGAGTGCCCTAAAGGTAGTTGAGCCATAATAGGTGCTGGCTAGGCCGGCACCCGGCTTTTTTCGTAATTTTCCCAGCGTTGCTGGATTTGCTGAAGAGCTTTTTGCTCAAAGAAGAGAGCTTCGTTGTGCAAAACGGCGGGGTGATGGGGATAGAGCTCTTTTAACTGGAAAAAAAGCTCTTCTGCTTCTTGAATCTTGCCAAGCTTGAATTTGTAGATGGCGGCATCGTGTAAGACATAAAAATTTTGGCTGTAGTGGGGCAGAAGTTCTTCCATCATCTCAAGAGCCTCTTTGTATGCTCCTGAGAAATAAAAATTACGTGCTTTGAGCAACAAGAGCTTTAATTCTTTTGGTGTGACTTTATCCCGAGGGAAAAATTCGTTAGCTTCTCGATGAAAATGGCTTTCGCTGGCCAAAATAAAAGCAGCACGGCGCAAGCGGGGAGGCATCGCAGAAAGCCATTTTTTCCAGTTTTCTAAATCTTCTGCCTCAGCATAGATTTTTTCGCGTAAAGGCTTTTGCTTTTCTACTAGGCAAAAGGCCAAAAGCTTAGCTAGGGGGCTGTGGCGCACAAGTTCTGCTAACAAATGGTGTAACTCTTCTTCGTCTTTTGGCAATTTGACATGGGGACTGATTTGCCCTTCAAGCCAGAGTTGAGGTTCATGTACCTTGCCACTTTTTAAAAATTGCTTGAAAAGAAGTTCTGCTTGCTGTTTTAGTTTTTCTTCTTTAACTAATTGGTAAAATAGCATTAAGGTGGCTTTTTTTAAAATTTTTTCTTGGAACTCCGGTTCTATTGGTATAAGATCCTCAACCACAATCCGGCGATAGAGAGATCGGTTTATTTTCGCATCTCCTTCTAGATAACGAAAGCAAAACAAAAGTCTTTTGGAAATAGCTAATTCTTCTTCACCGGGAGGTGGAGCTTTGCGCTCGAAGAGATCTTGATATAGGTATTGTAGGAGCTTTCGTTGCCCGGAGGGTATTTTTTGGTAAGTAAGTGTTTTATACAAAAAGGGGCGGATATCCTCACCTCGAGTAGCTTCGTAGTAAAAAACCAAGAAGAGCGCAAGCTTAGCTTCGCGATAGCCACCTTGCCAATACAAAAGAATTTTTTCAATTTGCGTGTTTTTTTCCCGTAGTGGGTATAAGCGAACCATTTTTTCATTTTCCGAGTAAAAATAGGGTACATATTTTTGCAACGCTAATGTGATACTTGCATCATGAAGCGATGATAAATCATCTGCCACAGGGCTTTGTGGGGGCTTAAGTTCCCATTTTATCTTAATCAACTTGGGAGTCTCTTGTGATTTCGAGGTGGTTAAGGGAGGCTGTGTCTTTTTCTTTCTAAATAGACGGGAAAAAAAAATAGCCAACACAGTCGTTAGGAAAATCTCATTTATAGGAGGGCATTGCCACAGCCACATAGTCTCTTATCGGCATAGTGTAGATTTCTTGACAGTGTGTCAAATCTTGCAAATCTTGACGGGATGCTTTATAGAGAAGGAGAGTTATGTGCAGGTAAAATTAAGGCTGCAGCGATTTGGTAATAAAAAAAGGCCTTATTACCGCATAGTAGCTGCGGGCAGTGAAAAACGACGTGATGGCCAGTTCTTAGATATCTTAGGGATCTATCATCCGCTTGCGAAAGAACACGAAGAGAGTTATCGCATAAATCGAGAAAAAGTGGAAATGTGGCTTAACCGCGGGGCTAAACCTACAGAAACCGTGCGCTCTCTTTTAAGTAAAGCAGGAATCTGGCAGCAATATCAGGAGGAAAAAGAACGGATTAAAAGGGAAAAAAAGCTAAGAGAAAAAAGTAAAGAAAAAAACAAGGTGGAACAGGGGTAGATGGCTATGGCAAAATCCGACCCCGTGGGGCTTGTCGAATATGTAACAAAGTCCCTTGTAAAACACCCTAGCGAAGTTAAGGTAAACCCCGTGAAAGGACCCACCTCACTTGTCATAGAATTACGTTGCCATCCGGAAGATTTAGGTATTGTTATTGGCAAAGGCGGGCGCATTGCCAAGGCCTTACGCATTTTATTAAACGCCGTTGGTAATAAAAAAGTAACTTTAGAAAACGGTCGAGTGGAGCGATATAGCAAGATAGTTTTGGAAATTATAGATGAATGAATCAGAAAAATATTTTGCAGCTTGGCAAAATCCAGCGTCCACGGGGATTAAAGGGGGAGCTAAGAGTTATTACCACCGGCGAACTTTTATACCACAGAATACCGCAAAAAGTCAGTCTCTATCGTGCCATGGGGCATGCCTATGGCTTTCTTGAGGAGCCTATAAAAGAAAGGGAGATTTGGCTAACCTCTATTCGGCGAGAGGGGCCTGCCTTACATATTGTCACCTTAGACGGTATTACTACTCGTGAAGCAGCCGAAGAGCTGCGTGGGCTTTATTTTGGTATAAGTCTAGAGACAGCCATGAAACGCTATGGGGGTGGGGATCCCCCCTATCTTTTTGAATACATCTATGCGAAGGTACGCGATGTGGTAGAAGAAAATCTCTTTGGTGAGGTAATCCGGGTCTATGACCGAGGAGTGGATTTTCTTTTAGAGGCTGATTTAGGTGGCAAACGAGTCCTCATACCAGGCAAGAGTCCCTATGTTCGCCGCTTTGAAAATGGTGTTCTAGAATGCGAACATTTGCGCGAGCTCTTTGCCGAAGAAGAATGAGAATTGCTATAGTTACTCTCTTCCCCGAGTTTTTTAACTCACCTTTCTCGACCTCCCTTCTTGGCAAAGCCATGGAAAAGAAAATTATTGAAGTGGAATTTTACCCCTTGCGCCGATACGCCATTAACCGACATGGGAAGGTGGATGATGCGCCATATGGTGGGGGAGAGGGAATGGTGCTGAGGCCAGAGCCCATACATCGAGCTCTACTAGACATAAAGGCAAAGTATGAAACCTATGTTATTTTGCTCTCTCCTCGAGGCTATTTGTTCCACCAAAGGCATGCCGAGAGGTTAGCGAAAAAAGCTCACCTGACCTTAATTTGTGGCCACTATGAGGGGGTCGATGAACGTGTGGCGGAGCATCTTGTGGATGAGTCTCTGTGTATTGGAGACTATGTACTTTCAGGAGGTGAAAGTGCTGCCTTGGTGGTTATCGATGCCCTGGCTCGCTTGCAGCCAGGTTATTTAGGAAATCCTCAATCTTTAAGGGAAGAGTCTTTTTCCCGAGAAGGCTATCTAGAATATCCCCAGTATACAAGGCCTGCCGAGTACCAAGGCTGGAAGGTACCAGAGGTTTTGCTTTCGGGTAACCACGCCCAAATCGCACGCTTCCGTCAAGAAGAGGCTATAAAAGCATGGAAAAAGTATCGCTTAGAGGCGAAGGAAAAGTCTTTTGAGTGAGTTTAAAACAAGGGAGGAATAGCTTAAATAAAGGAAAGTAAGCAAAAGAAAGCGGCCAAGAGAAAAATCACGGTAAAAGATCACATTTGCCGTATAATGAAAAAATAATAAAATTCCAGCAATGGCCACTAAGGCAAAGAGGGTTTTATTTTGCATGAAAAGCGATTTTTTTCCCTCAAAGAGCGAAATCACTACGCTAAGAAAATCAAGTTCTTGGGCAAGAAGTAGAAAGCCCGTTAGGGCCGAAAAATAGAGGAGAAAAAAATAAAAGGGGCGGCCTTGGGAGAAAAAATTCCATAGGTAAGACAAGAAGGCGGGGATAAGTACTGAGACCACGAGTGCACTTGCGTAGCTAAAGTTAGCCCCTACCTGGGAACGTAGCCGAGGGTCGAGAGCTAAAGCCACAAAAAGGGCTGCTACCACAAGAAAAGCAAGCAACTTTTTCGAAGTCCCCAATAGATGCACGACTTCTCTTGCTAGTTGACAACGGTCTGTCAACTTTAAGCCCCCCGAAGGGGGGCTTTCCAATTACTTATTAGAAGATGTAATCAGCGCCAAAACTTAAATTGCCGGCATTAGCGGTGTTTGCGGGAGTAGCATTAAAGTGAACTCGTAAACTCTTGCCAACAAGATAGCTAAGACCTACGCCGAAGATGTCGCCAGTGCCGTAAATAGCTTGAGAGGTCTTCGCCGTCTGAGTAGTCGTTGTTCCCCCCGCTGTAACCGTAGTTTTTTTTATCTCGGCACTGTCAACGAGAACTAGCTTTGGGTACCAGCCGGCGTTTAGGAGTAGAGCGGGTGTGATGTTGATCTGAAAGATGAGGGGCAGCGCGATATTTAGCATCAAACCAGTCAAAGTACTTTCACTTTTGCCTGGGCCTGCCGTGACTTTTATGGTTGTCTTTTCCGAGACGTAGGCAAGGGCAATTTCCTCATTGGCCAGAAAACGGCTGTTGTCGGTGATAGGCAAGACCTGGGTGAGGTAAAAAGCTAAGTCCTCAAGACCCAAGAGGCTTTTTTCACTCTGAGCTATCTTGGTGCTTGCGGAGATATGCTCTGCCTTTCCTGAGACAGTTTGGAAGGCAGCCCGCCAGCCTGCCAGAAGCTTGTTCGTGGTTAAGGGAAGACGACCAACAGTGCGCAGCCGAAAGCCAGCTAAGCCTATATCGGCCGTATCTGGGTTTCCCCCACTCGTATTGAGATTGCGGCTACCCCCAGTTACGGTTTCTTTATCTCCACCCTCTTGGCGGTATTCAACTCCTACGGACCAGAAAAAGTCAAAGCGCTCGCTTCCCTGGCCTAGATTCAAACCAAAAGCATTTTCTGTTTTAGAGAGATCCTTCGTTGTGCTTTTCACTCCCGCCGTAGTGGTCTCCGTTTCTGTGTTCCCGTTGTTTTTTAGTCTTGCAAAAAGATTTATCCCAAAACCACCAAAAAGGGAGCCCACTTGCAGGTAAGTGTCTGTTTTATATTCCGTGAGCTTGATCTTAGTCTGGGTAGATGTGTCCTCCATTTCTGTGGTCTCTGTTCCCTCATTGTTGAATTGGACAGCCCAATATAGAGGTAGAGCCCCCAAAGAGGTGCGTGAGGCTAGGTTAAACTTTCCCTCATTGCCATTGGGGTCAGCGGAATAAAAGGCTGTTATGACATCTGACTTTGCCCCACTAAAAAAGACAGGTCTTACCGCAAAGTCCCACTGGTCTAGCAGATAATCATATTTTACCCCCGCCTGGTTAGGCAAACTGCGATTGAGGTAATCTAGATAAGCGTACCCCCCCTGTGCAAAACACAGTGAAAGTACTGCAATAAAGTATATTTTCTTCATTTTTCCTCCTTAAAAATAGTTCTTTAAGTCGAAGTTTTTTTGATGGCTGGAAAGTCAAATCATATTGCCCCAGGCAGGAATCGAACCTGCATCACCGGCTTCGGAGACCGGTACTCTATCCATTGAGCTACCGGGGCTTTTGGGAAAATCTAGAGCGGCGACACCCACCGGCAATTCGAAAATGTTTTGGCAAAGCAAAAGCTCTATAAAGCATGCCACATAGCTTTGGCAAGATGTCCAAATCTCTTTACATAACAGCCGTCGAGTCGCAGAGTGGGAAATCAGCCGTAAGCTTAGGGATTTTGTCACATTTAATAAAAACAAACCCTAATCTCGCTTTTTTTCGACCAGTAATATCAAATTCTTTCATGGCACAAGATAACGATATTGAGCTTATGCGCCAACACTTTCAGTTAAAGCACTCTTATGAGGAAGCATTTGCTTTAACACTTTCGGAGGCAAGGCAGCTTTTTAGCGAGAAAAGGACCGACCTTGTATTGGAGAAGGTTATGGAAAAATTTCGCTATTTACAAAAGCACTACGACTTCGTACTTTGTGAGGGTTCCGATCTCGAAAGTGCTACAACTGCTTTTGAATTTGATATTAATTTACTCTTCGCAGAAAATCTGGGTACCCCCCTTTTGTATGTATACAACACCTATGGCAAAGATATAGCAAAAATTAAATCTTCCCTGGAATTTGCACTCTTAGAAGCCCAAGTCAAAAAAATACCAGTGACTGCCATTGCCTTAAACCGGCTCTTGCCCGAAAGAGAAAAAGAAGTAATGCAAAACCTACAAAAATCAGAACTATTCAAAGATGTTATGTTGTTTGCTCTTAGCGAAAGTGAGTTTTTAAGCCATCCTACTCTGCGAGAGGTGAAAACGGCACTTGAAGCAGAAGTACTTTTAGGGCATGACAATCTAGGTCGACTATCTTGTGGCTATACCATGGCGGCCATGCAGGTAGACCATTTTCTGCAAGTGGTAAAAGCACACCACATTGTCATTACGCCTTGTGATAGGATGGACATCCTTTTGGCCTGTATGCTCACGGCAAATTGGGGTGCCACTCCTCTTTCAGGTCTTGTGCTCACAGATGGCGGAATGATCAGCAAACCCATTATGGAACTTTTTCAAAAAAGCCATTTTTCAATCCCTATTTTACATACAAAACTAAGTACTTATGAAGTTTCCAAGAAACTTATCATGCTACATCCTCGTATCACTCCCGATAGCCATGAGAAAATTTCGCTAGCCCTGTCCCTTTTTGAAAAAGCAGTGCAAAACCTACCTCTAGGGGAGAAAATCCGGGTTGCCAAAAGTGATAAAATTACCCCGAAAATGTTTGAGTTTTTCCTCATCGAAAAGGCCCGATCTTTGCAAAAACATATTGTTTTGCCAGAAGGCGAAGATGAGCGTATTTTACAGGCGGCGCGTATCTTAACAGAGAGAGGGGTTGTTAAAATTACGCTTCTGGGTAAAGAAGAGATTGTGCGCGAAAAAATAGCAAGACTTGGGCTTGATTTAAAAGTGGAGCTTATTGATCCTGAAAAATCTCCATGGAGGAATGATTTTGCTCGTGAATACTACGAGTTGCGCAAACACAAAGGGATTTCACCACAGATGGCAGATGAACTCATGACAAATGTAAATTACTTTGGTACTATGTTAGTGCACCGCGGTTTGGCCGACGGCATGGTTTCCGGGGCTATACATACAACTGCGGAAACTATCCGACCTGCCCTGCAGATTATTAAAACAAGGCCAGGTATTTCCCGAGTCTCTAGCGTTTTTTTTATGTGTCTTCAAGACAGAGTTCTTGTTTACGGAGATTGTGCTATAAATCCTAATCCGAGTGCAGAGGAACTGGCAGAGATTGCTATAGCCTCAGCAAAGACAGCAAAGGCCTTTGGCATAGAACCGCGTGTGGCCATGCTATCCTACTCTAGCGGTAGCTCCGGAGAAGGGGAAGAAGTGGAAAAAGTACGCAAAGCAACTGAGCTCGTAAGGCAAAAAGAGCCAGAATTGCCAGTTGAGGGACCTATACAGTATGACGCAGCTATGGATCCCGAGGTAGCTAAAGTGAAAATGCCAGGAAGCACAGTAGCGGGGCATGCTACGGTTTTTATATTTCCCGACCTAAATACAGGGAATAACACTTATAAGGCCGTACAGCGCACGGCAGGGGCTATAGCAGTAGGCCCCGTGTTGCAGGGACTAAGAAAACCAGTAAACGATCTTAGCCGTGGCTGCACTGTCGCTGATATCGTAAGTACAGTTGCGATTACCGCTATTCAAGCGGGGAGTATTTAAAGTCTTGCCTCATGAACTAATTTACGCATGAGGGAGCTTGTAAGGTAATATGACAAATTATCTTTTGAAATCCATATAAATTCTTTTGGTAAATTTGTAGTAAGAGTATGAGAATAATAGAAAGAGGCATATATGTTATAATGCATAATACTGTGTCGGATATAGGGTAGTTGGGGTTTTTTAGAAAAAGCCAAGAGGTTTTTTGGAAAACTATATTCCTCCTTCTTTTGCTCTTGATAGACTACAAACGAAGGCAGGATGTAGAGATGGCGCAAAAGACTTAAAGTGTCATTTTTCTGGACGAGGACAAAATTGTCTTTTAAGACAAGCAAGGCGTACCAAAAGATTTTTTCGCGCAGGCGTGCCTTTTTTCTCTTTGGTAAATGGTGCGTCTCAGCCGAAAGATAGGCTTGGCAAAGACTACTTAAGAAGCATATGTTACATTGGGGATTTACCGTACAGATCTTTTGTCCAAATTCCATAAAAGCTTCGTTAATCACCCCCGGGGAAATTGGGTAATTAAAAATCTCTGTCTCAACTTTCCTAACCTCTAAAAGAAAAGCGCGCGATGAAATTTCATGGCGAATACCCAAAAGACGCGAGAGGACCCTCTTGATATTTCCATCAAGAGCTAAAATTTTCTCAGAAAAGCAAAGGGAAGCAATCATAGCGGCAGTGTAGGGACCAATGCCAGGGATCAAGAGCAGATCTTCATAACGGCTGGGAAATTGTCCGTTGTATTTCTCTAGAAGCATATGTGCTGCTTCTCGTAATTGTCGACCTCTACGGTAGTAACCAAGTCCTGCCCACAGCGACAGTATGTCTTGTTCATGGGCCGAGGCAAGGCTTTTTACATCTGGGTAATGTTGCAAAAATTTCTTTAAAATAGGATAGGCGTTTGCTAAACGGGTCTGCTGGAGAGCAAGTTCACTCACAAAGACAAGGTAAGGGTCACGGTTTTCTCGGAAAAAGTAGGTTTCTTTGTTCTGGGAAAACCAGTCACAAATGGCTTGGGTAATCTTACGTATTTCCATAGAAAGGTATAGGAAGGCTCTTGGTATTCTCTCTCGTGTATTTGCATCTATTCTTTCAAGTTTATTTTATAGAGGCACGCCGCTAGTACATAAACTTAAGAGCAACTCTCTCGGCCACGGCATATTGGCGCATGCGTAGTGTGCTTGCGAGCCGATTTTTTGAGCATGGCTTGAGCCTTTTTGCGAGGCCTTTAAAGTTTGCCCCACCACACGAAGACTCTTTTTACGAAAAACTTTTCTTGTTATGGAAAATCTTGGCGTTTTTTGTGGAGATCTAGAAGAAATCCTTCCTTTGAAAATCCTCACTTCTTTTTCCTACATGGTACCATGGGGAGGACAGCTTGAGCTCATCGGATGTGTTTGTTGGCTTGGTTTATTCTTAAAGAGAGTCGAGGAAGTACTTGTAAATGCAAAAGATTAAGACGATACACATCGAGAGGATTTTTTTGAAAAACTAAATGTGGTAAAAATTCTAAGTTGATTTTCACCATTTTCTCGTCAGTATCAATACCTCTTAGAAGACTTACGCTGCTTTTTGGGCTGTCGATTAGCCATGGTGGTTTGGGCCAAAAGAGCTGCCTTATGAAATGGAAGAGATCGGCATGTACTAACTTTTTCAAGGCTAAATTTTACCGCAAAGCCTATGGCTACTTTTCAAAGTGGGTTAGGAGAACATCGCTATGCCCAAAGTCACTTGTGCCAAAGCCTATGCTCCTACGCTAAGGGATATCACTTACCCCAAAGTCTAGTGATATGATTTCTCTTTCAAGGCGCAATATTTTTTGTGCTTTGCCGAAAGTAGTGGCAATCTCTAAAGTTCTTTTTTCTTCTTGCGTGATAAAAAGGAGTGGCTTCAAGAAAAGCGCCATTTTTCGAGCACGATAAGCAAGTTTTTCTGTGTAGGCTTATATGTTTATTTGGGGACGTTCCCCAAAATCAATGACATAGTTAGCTGTTTTTTTCAAGAGGGTAGAGATCAGCAGCCTCGTCAAGGAGTTTTGATAACTCTTGCTCTAGGAAGTTTTTCAATTCTTTTTGGTGTATAGCGAGAAGGGACATGCGCAAAGCGGTTTTTTTTATCTCATAGTTGTCTTTGTTTTCAAACACGGCTAGAAGTTGGCCATATAAACTTTGCGCCATTGTTGGTGCAAGCCCCTTGGACAAGGCCTGGTGCAAGATTTGCGAAAGCCTTTGGGAAACATGTACATAAGCGGAAATTTCTTCTTTCATTTTTGCCATTACTTGACTGTCAAGACCAGTTTTGGCGATGAGATTCATATATTCGTGAGGCCAATATATTTCCTCTCCGCGGCGCTGTCTTTGAACTAGGTTGTTTATATGTAAAATCAGTTTGCCCTTAATATTTAGTCCGGCAAACCATTTTTGATAACCAGCCTGATCTTGGCTTTGCGTAAACTTTTTTACACGTTGGGTTATTTCGATGTATTCCCGTAAGCTTATTTGCACGGGTAGCCTGGGTCCTTCTACGACTTCTTCTGCGACTTCGACCATCTGCTCTTGCCAGCGCAAGGCTTGGCTTTTCTGGAACTCAGAGCCTAGAGTTTGTAAAAGACGTTCGCCAGGTAAGCTAGAGCTTGATGTGGGTAAATTACCTTCTTCTACAGCAGTCTCATGGGACAACTCTGGCTCCATGATTTGGGGTTTTAGAGATAATTCCTTTGCCAAAGAAAACTCCTGCCCCAAAAGCATAAGGAGTCTTTCTCCCGGAAGTTGTGGTTTTTCGTAAATGGTTTGTGTCTCTTGTATTTGACTTAGTTGTGGCTCCGCATCTTGTTGGTTTGGGGGGGGCCACACCAAGGGTTTAGCTGATAGAAAAAGATCTTGGTACTTAAGTAAAAAATCCATAGAAGGGGTATGGTAGGGGTTTTCCAATATAGCCTTAATGCGAGGTAACTCCTGAGTAAGCATTTGTTGTTGGGTTTTTTCTAGTTGGCTAAGGAAATATTGGCCAATGTAGGTTGCAAAACGTGCGCTATTGGGTTCCCCTATGAGTTGGGCTATGTTTTCTAAATTTTCAAGATAGGCATCGGGATGAGAAAGTTTTTTTTGGGCAAAGTCTTGAAAGGCAATTAGTCTTTTTTGAATATCGGTGGGATCTCTTTTTAGCCCATTTTGTAGGTAATGGGATAAGAGCCTCTTCATGGTAAGAAAGTAAGAGCGTTCTACGCCTTTTTCCGAAAGGCCATAGCTACCATCACTTCTTCGTACAAAAAGGAGCTCACTCATGCTGATGCAAAAAATACAAGAGGGCGAGGCGATAGGAATCAAAGCCAAAACCAACAATAACACCCCTCGCAATGTCAGAAAGATAGGAAGTATGTCGAAAGCTTTCTCTGGCAAAGATATTACTTATATGCACTTCAATAAACTCTGCTTCCACGGCCAGGAGGGCATCGCGTAGGGCAATACTTGTGTGGGTAAATGCCCCGGCGTTGAGGATTACCTTTGATTTGGGTTTAAGATCTTGGATATAGCCCACAAGCTCGGCTTCACTATTTGACTGAAAAAAAGCAAGCGGGGTGTCTCCGGCGGTTTTTTTGAGCATTTGTGTTAGGTCCTCAAGGGTTCCCTTTCCATAAATACGATTTTCGCGACGACCCAGCATGTTGAGATTGGGTCCATTAATAATATGTATGGTTTCGCTGCTCATCGGAATTTACGAAACTCCTCAAGTGCTTGGGCTATGTCTTTTTCTGGTACAGGTTGGGGGAGCTCACATTGGCCGAGCTTGCGCAAGAGTATCATGCGGATATTTTGACCTATGTTCTTTTTATCAGTACGCATAAGGCGGATTAGCTCTGTTACAGTGGGCTTCTTGCGCGGCAAATAGGATAGGTTGCGTGGTAAGGTAAAATCCCCTAATAGTTCGTAAAATTCTTGAAACTGGCTTTCGGGAAGCAACCCTAATTTCGCAGACAAAAAGGCCGCAAAGCCCATGCCAATACTCACACATTCCCCATGGGTTAAATGGGAAAAGCCTAAATAGCTCTCCAAAGCATGCCCGAGGGTGTGCCCAAAATTTAATTTTGCTCGTTCTCCACTTGTCTCCCGTTCGTCTTTTTCCACAATACTGGCTTTAATTTTCACACTGCGATACGCTAACTCCTGTAAGACGTTTTCATCCCAGGCCATAATTTTGTCTTTATTTTGCTTGAGGAAGTTTAAGAAATCCTCGTCAGCAATAACCGCCGATTTTATGGCCTCGGCAAGACCACTGCGTCGCTCGGCTAGGGGTAAAGTGCGCAAGAAAGATGTGTGCATTAGTACCAGTTTGGGCTGCCAAAAAGCACCCAGCAAATTTTTTGTTCCGTGAAAGTTAATGGCTGTCTTTCCGCCTACAGAGGAATCTACCATGGCTAGAAGGGTAGTAGGAATCTGGACATAGTCAATCCCCCGCATGTATATCGAGGCACAAAAGCCTACGAGATCTCCTACTGTACCCCCGCCAAGAGCCAGGAGAGTGGAACTGCGGTCACATCCTCTTTTGGCAAGCTTTTCTACTAACTGCTCCAAAACCCGTAGAGTCTTTATCGCTTCTCCATGGGGCAAGGTGATGTATTGGTTTTTTTTAAAAAAAGGTCGAAGCGTCTTCCCATACAAAGAATCAATGCGTTGGTCTGTTATCAGGAAAACCGGTTTTTGCAAAAGAAGATCTTTTAAAGTAGTAGAAAAACCCTCCCAGTGCACAAACCACTTGATGGGATAATGGCCTGTTGGGGTTTGTACCATAAGCTCCATAGAGCAAGCTTGCTAGCATAGATGCTCCTACAACTAAGTTTGTCTTGTAAAACTTTTTTATGACAAAGCCAGAAACTACCATTATAATTTTGGCCGCTGCCTTTTTTATGTCCTGCACAACTCGTCTGGTGCGAACAGCGCCCCCCACCACCTTGCGGCAGGTAAGGGAAAAAATTCTTATGGAAAATCAGGCAAGGTTACCACGAGGCTATGTTTTTACCCACCCTGAGGAGCAGAGTTTTTTTGAAGAGGATTTTCACCTAGACCTCTTTGCCCGCCGTTTTGAAGCTGGAGAAATTGTCTATGGTGAAATTTTGCCCATAAATTGTAGCCGACCTAAAATTGAGATGCAAGGGCAGAATATAGAACTGGCTATCTTGGATGATCGCTATCGCTTTTTTACGGCCATCCATCCAGACTACGAAAAGGAAATTCTCCCCTTAAATATATCTTGTAAGAATAAATACGTGCTCGAGCTTTTTCTCAAAAAGAAAATATGGCCTGAAAGTCGCTCAACGCTTGACCTGGGTAGCCACTCTAATGTGGCTACCTATCAAAAAGAAGAAATCCAAAGATGGATTGAGGAGTCAAAAAAGCTTAAAAACAAAGCCTTTGCGGCAAAAGATCAGGTCTACCTCAACCACAAGCTCTATCATCCGCGCAGCGAACACCATATTACCTCAGCCTTTTGGATGAAACGCTATTATGAACGCTATTATATGAAAGATGGTCAAAAAGTGATGCTGAAGCCCTCCGTTTCTGTGCACCGAGGGATAGACCTACGCGGTCTCGTGGGGGAGCCTGTATATGCCATGGCTGACGGTAGAGTAGTTTTGGCCGCATCGCTTTATTATGAGGGAAATTTCGTCTTACTCTCTCATGGGCATGGAATCTTTACAGGCTATATGCACCTAAGCGAAATCCTAGTCAAGGAGGGGGAAATCGTTCGTGCCGGTACACTTATTGGTCGCTGCGGCAACACGGGCATGGTCACGGCAAGCCACCTCCACGTCATGCTCGTGGTGCGCTCTATCCCCGCAGATCCCTTGGGCCTGCTACACCTGCCAATACGTCCCTAAATGCTTGACTTGTGAGAACCATTCGCTAGAGCAAACCATGAAACTCTCTACCGAAAATAGCCAAATTAGGCGCAAATCCAATGCCTCTGCCATCTATCTCCATATTCCTTATCTCAACTACATCTTCTTTCTTTTTCAAATGCGGGGAGCCTATAACACCGTAAAAAACTATTATCTATTCAATAAAAAACTGCCCAGTCTAATCACTCTGGTGGTGCTGGGAATCAAATTTAGTTTTTTCGGAGCCCTGGGTTCGGCACTAATGTACTACCTCCTCCTCGCCATAGGCGTAAATCCATTTGGTAAGGTTGCCGCCTTTTACATTAATTTGCTCGGGGCTAGGATGGGTTTTCTTGGTCCGGAAACAGCCAGAACTTTGTTTGTAGAACCGGCAACACTTCTTTATTTTGCTAATTTTTCCTGGCCTTCCGTTACGGTGAGCGCCATGACCATTGGTTGGACCTACCTTCTCTTTGGCCAGCTAGGCGCCTGGCTTGCTTACTACAATTTAAAAGCAGATCTCAAGAGGAGCCAAATTATTTAATTTTGTCAAAGATTTACGTAACTATTAACATGATTATGACGCTGGACGGCCACATAGCAGATGCAAAAGGCCGCTGCCAGTGGGGAAGCAGTGAGGATCGCCGACGCATGGATATCCTGCGTTCGAGGGCCGATGCTGTCCTCGTAACTCGTGCCACCATAGAAAAAGACAACCCCTTACTCGTTGACCGCAGAAATCTTTATAAAAACAGACAACCAAAACCAGTTATTGTCATAAAAGATACAACAAAGTCATTAAAGCTCGACTGCCATGTCTTTCATAAACCACACCCACCAGGCATTGTTGCCTCGCCGAGCAATGAGGAAAACCTTTATCTCCCACCCGGATGGGAAAGAGTTTGCTACCAAAATATGACAGATCTTGCAAAAAAATTAGCGGAAAAAAAACTCTACAAACTTCTCGTGGAGGGAGGACCAACACTTAATAGTCTTTTTCTAAAAGAAGATTTGGTGAACGAAATTAGACTTACCCTCTCGCCCCTTGTCTTTGCCCAAAAAAACCCAAGGGGTTTATTTGAGCCCATAGAAAACCTCCCCCCTAAGCGTTTCTTCTTAAAAAGCGCCGAGCGTCGAAAAGATGAACTGTTCCTACGCTACCTCAAGAGAGCTCGAAATGGCAAGCCACCACTGGGCTAAAAGCTCCCCTGCCTTGATGTGGTTTTTTTCCCACTGCTTTCGAGCGTGGGGACCTAGCTCATTGGTAACAGATAGTAAAGCATAAAAAGGAATCCCTCTCTGAGAGCAAAAAGCTGCCAAACCCAAAGCTTCTAAGTTTTCTACAAAGAATACCCCATGGGGGGGAAGAACAAAAGCATCTTTTTGGGTACTTATGCCAAAGCTTGAGTAAACAAAATATTCATCTCGGCAAAACCTATCGAGAGGAGAAAAGCCATCTGTCCGATAATGGGAGGGGATATGTTCCAAAAGAACTTCGTGTCGATAGGGGGGGAGGGTAAACTGACAACACAAAAAGGGCTGTCCCGGCAGGATTTCCATAGTTGCTGTACTTGACAGAAGCCCTCCTGTTCCTAGGAGAACTACCGCTTGCGGTTTTTGCTCTGCCATAACCTCCTGCAAACGAAAAAGAGAATTAAATAAGCCTACCCCAACTTCCTCAAGGGGATAGGGGAAATCCATTGGTAACTCAAAACGCTTAGCACAGCACAAAAGAACACTTTGAGCCATTAGAGTTACAAGGCCTCGGCCAGCCCACGCATAGTCAATTAACATCTCACAAGTAAAGCTTTTATCTAGTATCTCAGCTGCACCTTGGGTTTATCTAGATTGCGTGCAAAAAGAATTTACTGCTAAGAAGAGTACCAACATTTTAAGCCCGGCTCTATGCGGGTTCGCACTAGGCTCATCATATCCTTAACCCTCATTCTCTGCCTGGCTATTATTCCCCTCTCTCTTTACCTAATACATAAATTTGAGGATGCCATTCTTGCAAGAGCGGTTGAAAAAGGACTGGCTGAGTCAAGCTTTCTGGCTCGTTCTGTTTTAAATCTCCTTTTAACTAATGGCGGCAATTTGGCTGCCACCCGTGTTGATGGCAAGGAGATTCTAAAAATCTTTGAGGGCCGGCAAAAAGAGGAACTGAGCTTTATTTTAGCGGTTTTTTTGTCTCGTGAAAAGAGCCAAGACCGCTTTATCTTGGTGAAGTGGCCTGGTCAAAACGAGCCTTTTTTCTACGACCCTTTGCCCACAGAGGGATTTTATCAAGGTCCCTGCCGGCAAAACCAGGAAGAAACTTGCCTTGTTTTCACTGCTACAGCAGGTATATCCTTAGATTCGCCAAGTGTACTGGCTATCCTTGAGTTTTCCCAGGCCACTATTTTAAAACCTGTACAGCAACTAAAACAATCCCTCTTATACTCGATGCTAGTTGCTTTGCTTGCGGTTATGGTGGTGGGTATTTTTTTAAATCTACAAATGATGAAACCCTTGCGCGAGCTCGAAAAAGCTACCCAAGAACTGGCTGGTGGCAATCTTAACTACGAAATAAAAACAAACCGCAAGGATGAATTTGGCAAGCTTGCTCAAAGCTTCAATAGCATGCGCCAAGCTCTCCAAGATTACATTGCCAAATTGGACGAGAAATACAAAGAACTTTCGGCTGCTCAAAGCATCCAGCAGGCTCTCTTGCCCGTCGAGCTGCCACAAATTGAAGGCTATGCTATAGCGGCCCGCTACGCTCCTATGGATCAGGTAGGGGGAGATATTTATGATGTTATGTCAACACCTCATGGCTTTGCGGTTCTTGTCATTGACGTGAGCGGTCACGGTGTCCCAGCGGCTTTAATCACCGGCATGGCCAAGATGGTTTTTGTTTCAAGGCCGGAACTACTCGAACGACCTGCTGAAATGCTAAGTCATTTAAATGAGATTTTTGTAGGACAAATAGGTACGCGTTTTTTGACCGTGGTCTACGGCGTGTTTTTACTCGAAAAAAAGAAGCTAATCTTTGCGAATGGAGGCCATCCGGATATTATAGTCCAAAATAAGAAGACAGGCGAAATCGCAAGGCTCAACGCAAGAGGTGGTATGGTTGGTAGCTTTCGACAAATGGTCTATGATCAAGGGGAAGTTAACCTGTCAAGTGGGCAGCGCATTTTATTTTTAACAGATGGCATCCTTGAGTGTAGCTCCTCGGATGGCAGGTTGTACGAAGAGGCAAGACTCCATGACTTTCTATGTAAACATGCACATCTATCTGTAGAAGAAACCTGCGAGAGACTGATGCTAGATATCCAAGAATTCCATAGATCCCAGACGTCTCTCGAAGATGACGCAACCGTTGTCATGGTGGATGTACTCTAAACAAAAGGCTTTGCGCCTAAAATCGATTTTCTGGCATGGCCCATGCCTTATGAGCTGCTCAAAGAGAGCGACCCTGAAGTCTACTTTGCCCTAAAGCGCGAAGACGAAAGGCAAGAAAACCACCTCGAACTCATTGCCTCCGAAAATTTTGTCTCGCAAGCGGTTCTCACTGCCTATACTTCCACTTTAACTAATAAATATGCCGAAGGCTATCCCGGCAAACGTTACTACGGGGGCTGCGGCCCAGCGGATGAGATTGAAAACTTGGCGAGGGAAAGACTTAAAAAGATTTTTAAAGCTAACTATGCCAACGTGCAGCCACACAGCGGTGCCCAGGCCAACATGGCAGTTTTTTTAGCCACTATGCAACCTGGGGATACCTTCCTCGGTATGGATCTCTCCCACGGGGGTCACCTATCCCATGGCATGAATTTAAATTTCTCTGGTCTTTTTTTTAAGCCTGTTTTTTATGGGGTAAATCCAGAAACCGAGCTCCTTGACTATGACAAAATCTACGAATTAGCAGAAAAACACCGACCAAAACTAATAATAGCGGGAGCCTCGGCATACCCACGAATTATAGATTTTGCCAAATTTCACGAAATTGCCAAAAGCGTGGGAGCAAAACTCTTGGTCGATATGGCGCATATTGCAGGTTTGGTGGCAACAGGGCTCCATCCCTCACCTGTTGGTCTAGCGGATTATATTACCTCAACCACACATAAAACATTGAGAGGACCGCGAGGAGGGTTCATCCTAACCCAAACGGAAGAGAACGCCAAACTCATCGACCAACGTGTATTTCCCGGCGTACAAGGTGGCCCACTTATGCACGTAATTGCTGCGAAAGCGGTCGCTTTTGGGGAGGCTCTCCAAAGTGAGTTTCTTAGTTACCAAAAACAAGTTGTGCAAAATGCCCAGGTTTTGGCTCAGACACTTAAGTCACGGGGATTTCGCCTGGTCACAGGAGGTACCGACAACCATCTTATTCTGGTAAATACTTTCGATACCCATCACCTTACGGGAAAACAAGCACAGGAGATATTAGAAGAGGTAGGAATTACAACTAACAAAAATACCCTTCCTTTTGATAAAAATAAACCTGCCCACGGTAGTGGTATAAGGTTAGGCACTCCAGCTCTGACTACCCGGGGATTGCGCGAGAGTGAAATGGAAAAGATAGGCCATCTCATAGCAGACACTTTGGAAAATCACCAAGATGAAAAACGAAAACAACATGTAGCGGAGGAAGTAAAGAAACTATGTAAGGCTTTCCCCATGGACAGGTTTCGCTTGCCGTAAATGAGGAGAGTGCTATGAAAAGCCAAGAAAACTTTTATGATGTCATTTTAATTGGCAGTGGTATAGGTGCCCTGGCCTGTGCTTCGATCTTAGTACAGGAGAAAAAGAAAAAAGTATTGGTCCTGGAACAGCATTTTAAGGCGGGGGGATTTACCCACATTTTCCGCAGAAAGCAGAAATACCTCTTTGATGTTGGTGTACACTATATTGGTAATTTGGAAGAAGGAACTTTCTTGCGAAAGGTTTTTGATTATGTAACTCGCAAAGGTGTTCGTTTTCAAAAAATGCCGTTTGTCTTTGAAAAGTTCGTCTACCCGGATCTTACCATGGCCCTCAAGTCAGATTGGGGGGAGTACCAGAAAGACCTGGTAGCTCTTTTCCCCCAGGAAAGGAAAGGCCTTCAAAGTTATTTCGCGGCCATAAAAGAGGCCAAAAGGTGGTTTCAATCCTACCTAATAAAAAGAGAAAAACTCTTGCCCACAGTTCTACACCTGATGCTAGAAATGTGGGACAAATTAGGCAAAGACTGGGGTCAACTTACCACTCAGGAAGTGGTGGATAGCCTTGTCCTGGATCTGCGCCTGAAAGCTATTTTGCTCTCTCAATGGGGAGATTACGGCTTACCCCCCAAGAAAAGCTCTTTTGTCTATCATGCGCTTGTGGTAGACCATTACCAAAATGGGGGATGGTACCCTGAGGGGGGAGCTGGTAAAATATATGAAGCCATAAAACCCATCCTGCAGGAAACCCAAAGCGCCGTGCTTTTAAACCACAAGGTAGAAAAAATCATCGTAGAAAACGGCATGGCGAAAGGTGTTTTGGTAACTACTAGAGGTGAAAATAACATCCCCGAAGAAAAGACATTTTTTGCCAAACAAATTATCTCCAATGTTGGACTATACGGGACCTATGTTACCTTGCTTGATGATCTAAAGCTAGAGAGAGAAAAAATCCTTGACTTTACGAAACGTTATCCCTCCATGAGTGCTCTCTCGCTCTATGTTGGTTTTAAAGAAGACCCTCGGCGACTTGGCTTTCTAGGGGAAAACCACTGGATATACAAATCCTATGACCACAACGAAAATTATGAGCTAGCCAATGCTTTTTTCGAAAAGGAGGCCGACCCAACTGTAGTTTATCTATCCTTTCCTTCCCTAAAAGATCCTCTAGCAGAGTCACATACCGCAGAAATCATTATACCCGGTATGTACGATGCCTTTTCGCCATGGAAAGATAAGCCTTGGAAGCAGCGGGGCGACGATTATGCACTACTAAAAGAAAAAATAGCGCAAAGACTTCTACATTACCTTGATAAAATTTATCCTGGTTTTGGCCAACTTGTAGATTTCTACGAGCTTTCGACACCCATCACGGTCGAGTATTTCAGCAAGCAACACCGCGGAGCTATTTATGGCGCCGCTTGTGTCCCAGAAAGATTACACAATCCCCTCTTCGCAGCAAGAACCCCCATCCCTAACCTTTTTCTTACAGGAGCTGATGTTCTGAGCCCCGGCGTAGCAGGTGCCCTTTTAAGCTCCCTTTTTACCTATGCCGCCATGGAGGGGGTACCTGCCTTGCTAATGCTTTTAGCTAAATTACGGTAGGATTTGCTTTGCCAAGCCAACAATCCGCCCGTGGCCGTCTGGGGAAATCCTCACCCTGACCCCAAATTTATTCACAGAAGCTAGTTCTCTTATAAGCTCTGGGCTGACATAATAGTTTTCAAGACCCGACACCAACTCTACAGCCACAGCTTGTGGCCTGGTGTTATCCGCAAGCTCAAAGGAATAGCGAGGATGTACCCTTAAATAGATCTCTCCATGGGGCTTCTCGTCAGTTAAAAGTTTCGATCTTGCATAGGCCGTTTGTCTGTCCAAATCAAATAAGATATACAATACATCCCCGTAATGATATTTTTTTTGTGCGAGCTTATAAGGCATCGTAGCAAAATCATAAAAGGTAAAATCATACTTTAGGTTTAAATAATCTCCAATTAAGTAATCCCGAGATTCGGACTTTTCTGCCTCGAAAACCACCTCTTGCCCAAAAACTAGGGGATAAGCCATCTTGAAAAAGAAAAAACTAAGAATCCCATAGGGAGTACCGATGGCTAGCCAGAGAAAGAGTCTATTTCTCGCCATATCTTTTTTCCCAGCGCTTGTTCAAATACCATAATAAAAGGGCACTTAGGGTAAAAAGAGCGGCGGTTGTCACATAATCTTTAACAAGAGAAAGATAACGACCAAGCGCTAGAAAGAGAAGCAAGGCAATGCCCTGAAAGAATAGTGTTTTCTTTCTATCGCGAAAACCAAGGTATAAAAAAAATAAGGCAACCAGGAAAAATAATAGGTTGAGAATCCAAACGGCGAGATGTTGCCAGCTTGGTTTTAGCATCCGTAGGAAAATAACGCTTACAAGAAAGATCACAAGAGTTATCTTCTTTGGTTCGCTCGCCCCATGCAAGAGGAGGATAGCCAGGGAGACAAGAATAATTATCGCTATTTCTAAGGTTATTTTTCCTGTAAAAAGAAAGTCGGCAAGGTTGGGAAAAGTTAGTAGATACCAAAGGAACATCCCATACCCAAAAAAAAGATAGTCGCTCATGAGGACCTTATCTTGTGCAAACCGGCATAGAATTTCTCTTATGGCGTACAAGGCAAGCACTACGGCTAACTGCACTAACAAGGGAGAAAACCCTTCTTTTTGGGTGAGAAAGGAGGCTATATTTACAAGAAAGGTGGTTAGCAAAGTCCAGAAACCGAGACGAGATGGAGCAAGGCTGTAGATATGAACGGCCGGAAGCACGAGAAGAAATGTCAAGAGATCAAACTTGCCATGGGAGGTTGAGGTCAGCGTATACACCATATGAAGGACGAGATAAAGATAAAAAATGCTCTTGCTTCGCAGCCAGATTAGACTAGGTAAAATTCCAAGCATCCATGCCAGAAAAGCATAGGGATAGAATGAGATAAGGTGAAAAAGCTGGGCCTGCCCAAAAATATTGGCACCCAGAAGGAGGGACGCAAGAAAAAACGAAACTTCAACGTGTTTTTGTTTTCCACGCAGCCAATAAAAAAAACCCAGAGCGTGGCTTATGATTAGGGGTATGAGCACCATGAGGGAACGCAAGGTAAGGGGTATCTGGTACCAGTTTTGGCTTATCACAAGAAAGACCGCAGCGCTAACCAGCAAGGCAGCAAGGGAACGTAAGATGAGCGAACCTCGCGTCGCGAGGCCATCTCGCTCTCTATAGAAGTCAAGAATTCGATCCCTTTGATCAGCAGTAATTAAAGATGCCTCCACCCATTTCTGGCTTTCTAAGATCAATCGATGAAAGAATCCCACCTTTATTCCCAAAAAAGACTAACACCCGGGATTTCCATAATGAACTGGCTACCAAAAACCTTGGCGGGTGTCTGAAATCCAGCTTGGTAACTACCACGAAGTACTTTTTGTACGGCACCGAGGGCGGTCTCGACCGTAAGCTGATAGGCTTCGGGCGTCTCAAGCCTAGCCAATATCTTCTTCCCAGAGCTATTTTGGACCTCCCCCCATATGATGGCCCTTTCTTTCTGCCTAGTTTCCTCACTTGGACCACTTTGGGTCATACCTGCCAGCCATTGGGCTGCTTTGAGAACAGGCTCTATTCTCAGGAGCATCGATAGAGGTGTGATAAGTGACATCATATTAGCCTGACTTTCGGAAAAATAAGTATACACCTCAATGTTGGGTATTCCCGTCGTTAAATAGGCCGTATAAACATCCCCCCATGGGATGGAATACATGCGAAAATCTCTACCTTTGTAGTGGACTGTTCGTGAGAGCGAAAGATGGGGTACACTCACAAGTTCCCCATTTCGCCGAATTTTGCTCCCATAAGGTAGCTGCCCCAATGCGCTTTTTAGTGTACCGGCGGAAACACCACCTAATCCCAAAAAACTCAAGGCCAAATAAAGCGCATCTGGCATCCTTTCCTTCAACATCAAAGCTAAGCAATCCGTCGGGACTATATCAAAACCTACCCCCGGTAAGAGCATAATGCCGGCTTTAACAGCTTCCTGGTGCTTTAGATGTAAAAGCTGATAGACAGGAATTTCCCCGGTAATATCCAAATAATGAGTCGAGGTAGCCAAACAGGCCTTTACCATAGGTTCTGCGGTTTCAGCAAAAGGACCAGCACAGTGAAGTACCAGGGAGCAATCCTCAATCCTCTCCATAATCGTGTGCTCCCCTACAAGAGAAAATATCCGATTTTCTAAAGTAAGCTCATGAGCAAGCCGTGTAATTTTTTCGGCATTGCGTCCTGCTAGAATAGGCTTTAAGCCTAACGAAACCGCCTTGCGGGCTATGAGCTCCCCCGTGTAACCATTAGCACCATAGATCATCCAATTCGAGGCCCGCTTCATAACAAACTCTGCCTAGCGCCCCTGATAACTTTGTCAACAGCTTTTCCCATAACTACAAAACCTTTCTTGCCAAAACACAGGCTAATTAAAGATCGGGGATATCATGACAGACCATCTCACCTACCTCCCGGAGGAGCAACACAGCCTGCTAAGTCAAATTCTATGGGAAATCCTCTACTCATTACTTTATCCCCTTCTCTATCTCCTAGGTATTTTCATACACCCTAAGCCCCGAGACGGACAAAAAAGAACCGTTGTCCTTGTCCCCGGTTTTATGGGAAGCGGTCTTTACCTTACAAACCTCCAAAGAGAACTTTCCCGTCAAGGATACGCCACCCACATTGTACCTCTTGGTTTTCAAATGGGGGATATACGCAAAAAAGCTCGCTTACTTGAGAATTACCTCGAAAACAATGACCTACACGACTGCTACATAATAGGACACAGCATGGGTGGACTTATTGCTCTCCAAATGAGTTATCGAGGTCGAGACAGAATCCGCAAACTCTACTTAGCCAATGTCCCGCTCAAGGGAACCTATTTGGCTCTCTTGGCTTTGTTTTGTCTTGCTGGTTGGCAAATGCTCCCTTTTTCCTCCTTCATCAAAAAAATGGCAGACCACTTCCATACCTTTGTTAACACCCAAACCATTTTCTCTCGCTGGGATCAGATTATCATACCCCATGAGTACCTACGGATGAACCGCTTTGACGATGTGGAATTCGCTGAAATAGGACACCTCAACCTAGTGATGGGTAAAAATGGCATTCGCTGCCTCATTGACTTGATTGAAATGGAGGAAAAAAAAGACCTGCGAGCTTCCACTCCTCCGAGCCTTCCTGGAAAAACAGCTAGAAGAAAAAAAAGTGACGAAACACGCAAGAAAAAGAAAAAGGGAAAAAAATGATCCGCTTTTCGGCAAATAGAATTTGGCAAAACTGGCAAAACGTAGATGCCAACCTCTCAGCAAAAGAGGAAACCTTGCACAAAGGTTTTCGTGAATACCCCCCTGCATTTCCCGAATGCCTGCCTACAAAGGAGGATCTAGCAAAAATGCAGGCATGGTCTGATAATTTGAAATCGCAGAATATCGAGACCTTAATTATCTGTGGCATTGGGGGCTCAGCTCTTGGAGCAAAAGCTATAACCTCCTTGGTGGACCCATTCACCCCAAAACTTTTTTTTTGGGAAGGTCCTCACCCTCAACTTTTGCAATACCTTGGCCGCCTCGCTGAACAGCGAAAAACCGCTCTCTTATTTATCTCTAAATCGGGAACAACCCTGGAGACACGCACCAATTACGCCCTTTACCGGCAATTTTTTCCGAGTGCACCACTTTATTATGTTACATCAGAACCCGAGAAGATTGAAGATCTGGTAGTTACCAAAGAACATGTTTTTCTAATTCCCAAACCACTAGGGGGACGCTACAGCGTTATTTCCCCCGTAGGGCTATTGCCAGCTTATTTTCTAGGTGTGGATGTGGATTCTCTCGTGGCCGGTTTCAAAGCTGGTCTAGAAGCGTGGGATATATCCATCCCCCTTGCTCAAAATGGGGCAAAAATCGTCGCAAATGAGTACTATGAACTTTTTCAGGCAAACTTCACAGGAGCAGTTTTCTGGATATACGCTCATGACCTAAAAGGATGGGGTGCTTGGCTAATCCAATTGTGGGCCGAATCTTTAGGTAAAAAAACAGAGGTACATGCCACGCCCATCCTAAATTTAGGACCTGAAGATCAACATTCTGTATTGCAATATTACATGCAAGGTCCGAATCACTTTATCCATACTTTTATACACACGAATTCCTATGGTCGCCATGACACGGTTGTTCCCGCGGAGTATGCCGTGGAATCTGCCAATCAATCTTTGTGGAAAGTTCTTCATTCGCAAATGCAAAGCATTGAGATTGCCTTAACTGAGCAGAATCGACCAGTCGCAGAATTTGTACTCCCTGAGCTAACGATCTATCAATTGGGGAAGTGGTTTGCCTTCTGGATGTATGTTGTAACTTACCTTGGATATCTGTGGGAATTAAACCCTTTTGACCAACCGGGGGTTGAGTCTGGAAAGATTTACTGCAAAAAGCTTTTATCGGGGGTTAGTTTAAAATTACCTACAACAGAATTGCTTGAGTTCTAAATGCTCCACAGAGTGAAGCAAATGCTTTCAGAGGTGCCGGAGGACTAAAAAACAGCTTTACGAATTTGGTAACTACCATGCATAGACTTGCTGCCATGAAGGGGACCTCATGGAAACAAGTGATAGAAGTGAGCCTCCGTCTCTAGTGCTAAAGGAAACCCACCTAGGCAAGGGCGTTTTTGCCAACAGATTATTTCTAAAGGGAGAGGTTATATTGCGCTTTCGCGGGAGGCTATATCGCAAAGAAGAATATTTAAAGAAAGTTCGACATGAAAAATGCCATTTCCTGCAAATCGACACTCAGTGGTTCTTGGGACCTACCAGGTCAATCGATAACTTCGTTAACCATTCTTGCGATCCCAATTGCGGGTATCTCGTAATGGATATGCAGGCATTCCTAGTAGCTATTAGAAATATCATGGTGGGAGAAGAAATTACCTTTGACTATTCCACCTCGATGGCAGAGGACTTCTGGGAGATGAATTGTAGCTGCGGGTCTCCAAAGTGTCGTGGTCGCATAAGAGACTTTAAGTATTTGCCAAGGGATATACAAGATCACTACTTAGGATTGCGCATAGTGCCAGACTTCGTCATAAGGAGCCTAGCGGAAGGCAAATCTGGTACTTACCAGAACGAAAATTTGTCCTTGGCTGCAGGGATTCAATAAGGCGCATGCTTCACCCCCACATCATAGTACAAGAGAGTCGCATTGCGGGCCAAGGGTTGTTCGCCAAAACTTTCATCAAACAAGGGGAAATAATTTGGGAGCGAGATCCATGGGAAAAGCACTACAGTTTGCGGGAGATCAATACCTGGTCTCAGGAGCAAAGAAATAGATTTTTCTCTTGCTCCTACCAGGTTGGTGAAGACCTTTTTTACGGGATGGATGGTAGTCCACCGGATCCGGCTGATTATATGAATCATTCATGTGATCCTAATGTTGGCTTTTTGAACGACAAAACGATGATAGCTTTGCGCGATATCCTACCGGGCGAGGAGGTCACTTATGATTATGTGATGAGTGAAACAAGAGCAGATTTCTATATAGAATGCAAATGCCATTCTCCAATGTGCCGCCGGATTATTAGTCCACGCAATCTTATCGACAATCCGGCACTTCTTAGAAAATATCGAAAATACCTTATGTCTCATGTAGTAGCCTTTTTGAGAAGGCAAGGATTGGAACTGTGAAATATAGCTTGAAGGGGCCTTCATGCAAAAGTATTTAGGTTAAATTGATACCTAATTTGCAGAGAAAAATGGGCTGCAGGAGTATCGTGGCTTCGATATTTAAACCATAGGATTCTTCTTTGGTAGTGACAAGGGGAAATCCGCTGATGGGAGAGCATCCCTTGTTTTTTCACATTCATGAGTTTTTCCAGGATGGTGTTGAGATACAATCTGATAGCAAGATCAGCCAAAAAGGATAGAGAAACATCAAGTTCCAGGGCACGAGCTTGAAGAGAGTGCCAAATTGAGCGATCGGTATAGATGGAAATTTTTTCATAGGAATATGTGGCATCGTTATATAGTCTGCACCGTGGGGCCGAAAGAGGGCGCAATAACGTCTTTTTTAGACGCATTTTCGTGGCGAGCATGATCAGGCAGGCGATCACAATTTCACTTTGGCTCATTTTTACGGCATTCTGCCTTGTGCCTTGCTTGGTTAACTTTCCTTGCAGTCTATATTTAGTAAAATTTGGTAGAGAAATACTAGAATAAATTTTTCGTTTGAAGTTGTCCTCATGATGGAGTCGGTGTACACTTTTCTTGACCGCCCATAGTTCCCGAATCCTTGGTGAGCTATCCCTAGTTTTTGTTTTCTTGTATTTTGTCCAGCTTGCCATGGTGATTTTTCTAACTAAACCAAAAGACCTTTCTTATGGGAAAAGAAGAGTGTTTCTTCTAAAACCCAGGAAATGGGGTAACCCATAATTTGAAAACGGCGCAGGATTTTGGCGTGGCGGGGATGGACGAAAATTTTTCCTGATACGAAACGAGCCTTTTCCGATGCCGGAGCGTGACGGTGGTTGGTGGAAAAATCTTTATATCCCTCGTAAAATACAGCATCAAAAAACAGCTCTAGTAGGTAGCCGAAATTTTCAGGCCCCTTCACTTTACTAAGAGCTGCCTGGGCTATTCTTGAAATGTGGTAATGTACGACGACCATGTTCATCACAACCTCCTGCCTATATAAAACCGGGAAAGCTCCGAAAATTTGCAAAAATGTGCCAAAAAATTAAAAAAAATGAATAAATTTTTTATATTTGTAGAAGATAGCGACGAGTCTCTTGGAGGAATTTCTCTTGTTCCGTGATATGCAACCAATGATTTCCTTCATGGAAATCAATAATTTCGGCCCTAGGGAAAAAATGATAGATTAGAGGGATATCCTTCTCTGTAATGAAATCCTCATGCAAGGAGCGAAAAAATACCACTTTTTTGGTAACTACCAAATGTGTCGGGAGTTCAGGATCAGCCCGGTTCGGAGCTTTTTTTAAGGCCTCTACATTGAGTCTCCAGTAGAAGTGGCCATCCTCTCCTCGCTCTATATTGGTTTGAAGAAATTGGCGAATATCAGAGCGGGGGATGATTTGCGACAAGGCCATATCGATTTCTTTTCGAGAATGATAAGGTGAAAGGTCTACACTAAGGGCAGAAAACTCCGCTTCGTACGAGATGAAATACGGACGTGGGGCAATGTCCACAACAACAAGACCAAGGACCTTTTCAGGGTAAAGCAAGGTAAACCTCATGCTGGTAAGCCCCCCCATGCTGTGTCCTATAAGTACACACTGGTTAATTTTAAGAAATTCGAGGAGACGGACAAGATCCTGCGTCATCGCAGAAATGGAATGTTCAGGATGGTGGAATGACCTACCGTGGTTACGTGCATCCACCGTAAAAATCTGGTAACTACTAGAGAGGGCTTTAGCTATCGAGGTCCAATTACGCCCTGAGCCAAATAGACCATGTAAAATCAAAATGGGGAGCCCTGTGTCCCCATACTTATCAAAGTGTAAGATAGGCAGGCTCAATCTAGGGATAAAATAGTAAAGACAACACGTCGGTTCTTCGCCCTACCGGCTTCTGTAGAATTACTAGCTACGGGACGGGAAGCTCCATAACCCTTGGCTATGATGCGCTCCGGGGCAATTCCTTTTTTGATTAGGTAGTCACGGACAGCTTCTGCTCTTCTTTGAGAAAGGGCAAGGTTAAATTGATCAGTCCCAATATTGTCGGTATGTCCGCCAATCTCAATCTTCATTTTTGGATTTGTCTCTAAGATACTGCGTAGCCGGTCTAGTTCTAGGTAAGATTCTTCGGAGAGTTCAGCACTATTATAACCAAAGAAAATATTGCGCAGCTCTACGGTGGAACCTTTTTTCATGGGTTTGAGCTGCAACACGACGCTTTGTTCTGGGTAAAGTTGTTTTTCTGTGAGATTTATGTTGAGGGATATGGGTAGGTAACCTTCTTTTTCGACTCGTAGGCTATAGATTTTGTTCACGGGTAGAGAGACCTTGAACTCTCCGCTGGATGGTTGACTTCTTGCGCGGTGGATGTTCTTACGAGTTTTGAGATCATCAATTTGAATAGAGGCTTCTACAGGTTTATTGTTTTCGTCGACGATGAGGGCATTTAAAACAAAGCTGGAGTCGGGGCGCACCGATTCAGGCAGTGTAACTTGAAAGAGGTCCTTGCCATTTTTTTCTGTGTCGGAGGAGAAAATAGCGTATTCACCAGTGGGTGCGATGACATAGCTTATGTCGTTGCCTTGGGTATTAATTTCGGGACCCAGGTTAACGGGTTCGCTCCAGTTTACCCAGCTGTCGTCGAGTCGGCGGCTAACATACATGTCGAATCCTCCGTAACCACCTGGGCGGTTGCTGGCAAAATAGAGAGTTTTCATATCCGCCGCGAGAAAGGGGGTTACTTCGCTGTAGCCGCTGTTAATTTGGGGCCCTAGGTTTCTTGGGGCTGACCAGGTTCCATCTCGACGTAGGAAGCTCACGTAAAGATCCATTTTACCATGGGTATCGTCTCTTTGGAGATTTAAGATTAGGGTTCGTTCATCCACTCCCATGGAGTAATTTACCAAACCTGCATTATTGTAATAGTCTTCGATAATTAGGGCTTGGGGCCAGCCCCATCGTCCTTTTTTTTTGCTAACTTTGGACACCCCTGGTCTTACGGAACCATCTGGTTCGTAGATATTGCCTATGTAGAGAGTTTCGTTATCGGCTGAGGCGTGTATGGGAAAATCGTATGATTCCGAGTTGAAAGGAGCCTCAATTCTTTCCGGGGGGAGCCATTCTCCTGTTTCAGACCTTTGTGACACCCAGATATCTTGGTCATCTTTTCTTTTTGAGTAACCTTTGTTGTCGGGGTGCCCTTCCCGGCAAAAGTATAGGTATTGGCCGTCGACCGATAGGACAGGTGCTAGTTCATCGTATTTTGAGTTTATGACGGGGCTAAGGGGTTTTTTTTGTAGTTTTTCCGGAGATATTTGGGTAGTTACCAAAAGGGGTAAGCCTATGGAAAGAGGAATAATTTTCATATGTAGTCTTGAAATCTGATTTTTGGGTCCTATAAGCGGGATTTTTTTCAAGAATTCGAGACGTTTGCCCATAGTGCAAGCTTGGAGGCAAATATGTCTTTGCAAGAATTTTTCGGCCATCTTATCTCTGGTAGTTACCAGAGGTGATTTAAACCGTGGAGTGGCCTAGGTATTATTGGCAGTGGTATATGGTACTCGCCGTGTGAATCGAGGTTGTGGGAGGTAGTCGCTAAAATTAAAATAAAGAAGACTATCTTTGTCTGCGAATGCGAGATTACGTATGCCATACTAGCACGGTTAGATCATTTGTTGCACAAAGTAAGAATGTCAGGGGGCACGAAAAGGAAAGAGGTTCATTTTCTTTCTATCTGGGTTGTTTTTCTTACCAAGGACAAGAGTTTAGGCGCTAGGGGATAAGAAAGCGCTATATGGCCCTATTGGGCCAACAAGTTGTGGAGGATTCATTGTGGTGGTTTTCATTAAGGGCCAGCACATTGTGCGGGAAATTACTTTTCGGGGAATAGAGTTTCTAGTTTATAGGAAGAGTCTTGGGTCCGTTTTTGGGTAGGCTCTCGAGATTACGTGGGATTTCGTTTTTTATATTTTAATTATGCGTTACATCGCTAGTTTACACCAGATGCTCGGAAGAAAATCTCTGCTGGGATAGGCAGAGGGTTTCTGGATGTGATGGAAAACTTCGTTGATAAAAATCCCTCCCAAATGGTACCTATTCTTTTGAGATACCATAAGCGGGATTTACAGAATTTGGGAACATATTGTTCTCACATGTCTTGTTAAATACGTGATATTTTCGAGAATTAGAAATTGCCTTTGCGTCATGTCCTAGATGCAGGCTCTATGTTTTGGTATAGGATGGTAAATATTTTGGGTAACAACCAAGTTTTACAAATGCAAAATGGATTCTTGTCTAAAGTGATGCCACACCATCGCGATGTATGATCATTTGATGTGTATCATGAAGTCAACCTTAATGTAGATTTCTGATTATCTGATTAAGGGGGATCTGAGAAAAAGAGCCATGAGGCAAAATCCAAACTATTTTAAAAGACCAGGGTGACGTTTTTTTAGCATAACCCCAAGAGTTTTTTGTGTCTACTTTCATTTTTTCATTTTGCAAACACTCTGTGTAATCTGGGGTTAGGTGATGCGCTGTGTAGAACGGGGTTCCCACAGCTAAGGAGTAGGTGCGTTCCTTTGTAGAACTGTGCTCTTGGGGTCGCAGTATTGCAGCCGTTTTTTTCTTCGAGGAAAGAGGGATGCTTAACCGCAAAGAGCTTAAGCTCAGGTGTGACAGGGAAGGAAATATTGTAGAGATTTAAGAGCCAAATAATGGGAACTTTTTCTTTACGTGGACCAATAACACATTAGGAACTTCTGTGGCTCACTAATAATTCGCTCCTTGATTGTGATATTTATTTTATCTGCTTTCTTGGGGCTGGGAAATGCCTTGTAAGAAGTAGTATGGGTGGATGCGGCTGGCCATTATGGCTTAGGACACTCATGGGGATTAGCTATCGCTTTTTTCCCCAAGATTATGGAACATTCTATAGTGTGTTTGCAGGTATAGAAGTTTCTTGTACTGTCAGCTTGGCTCTTCGTCCAAGGAAAATTCCTAGTATGGAGGGTCACTGCTGTGGCTTATGTCCATGGTGTTGTGCCTGAGCAGGTGATAACCACTTGCCTATTCAGGAAGAAGGAATGCATAGCTTGACCAATAGTATGTAGGGCGGCTCTGGTAAGGTAAGAATGCGATTAACCTTTCGTTGAGCCACCCACCTATGTTCTTTAAAATGCTTTGAAGATGTATGCCGCACCTGAATTCGTCGCCCCATTGCCAGGGGCTGCCTGACCATCGTTATTGGTGATGGTGGTTTGATTGGAGTCTTCCCAATGCGCACCTACAACGATGGTGGAACCTGAGATAGCGACGGATGAGCCAAACTTGTCACCGCCTTCGGCGTTAGAAGCTTTGAGGTAGGCATCTTGTATCCAGTTGCCGTTGGTGTCGCGTTTGAAGACATAGACGGCACCAGCGTCGGCTGCGGAATTGTTGGCGGAAGCCTGGCCATCGGTATTAATGATGGTCGATTGGTCGGAGTCTTCCTGATGTGCACCTACAACGATGGTTGAACCTGAGATAGCGACGGAATAGCCAA
>JANWWS010000044.1 GCA_025055765.1 Leptospiraceae bacterium
GTGTGACGGAGCAAAAAGCAACTTGCCATCTTTTTTGCGCAAAACACCTAAAACACGGATGTTGACCTTGTATTTCAAATACTGTTCGCGCAAGTCTTCAGGGACCAATTGGTCTTCCCGCATTGCTCGCAAATTGAACTCCTCACCGGCTCCATGGGTGAGCCTTCCCTCCGAGGAAAAAGAAGTAATGCGCCCCAAGACTGCCTCATCGGTTGTTTCCAGTTGCACGAGCAAAAACTGCCCGTGCATGGGGATATTTTGGAATTCATTGCGGTAAGGCAAAACGAGATCAGCGTGGAATTCGAGACCTCCAGGTTGGAAGCCACGGAAGATGCCAACAACCTTGTCTCTGGGGAATAAATCAAATGGCATATTATCCTTTACTATAGCGATATTGGCTCGGATCTAAATCTTGCAACATGAGAGCGTCGAGCATTTGCTTATCTTTGCCCAGGCTATTTCCGATGGCGTCGAGTATATACCCTTGTAAGATAGCGCGATCAAAGTCCACTAAAGCTGCGTTCTCATGGGCTTTTTGTAAGGAACGGGGGTAAAAAGGCACAGGAAAGCCATTTTGGGCATCTGCGAGTATAGCTCCGAATATGATGTCGGCCTTATGTTTTTGATTTTGGAAAATATCCACAGGCCAAATGGGGTCCCAAGGATGAGAGCCAAACTTTGCGAAAAACATCTTTCCCCCGACAAATTTGTTAATTTCACCTCCCTCTATATATCGGTCGTCGCCTCGTGCGTATTCAGTCCAAATATACGCTTTTTCTTCAATTTCTCGTGGTATTTCCACATAGGCGGGATAGTCGGTTGTTAGGATTTTTTCTAAAGCCAGAGCTAAGCGGTAGCGCTCCAGAACCTTGCTACGCTTGGCAATTCCTGCGAGAAAAATTTTTCTTTTTTTCCTATTTTGTTCTTCAATCCTCTCGGCAATGCCTTCAAGCAATTTGTGGAAAAGGTCTTTCTTAAAAACCTTGCTACGCAAAAGACCATCCCAAAGAATCAAGGTGTCTGTGCCATAGTCTTTTTGCAAGAGAGCAAATAGGATCGCCCATTCCATAAGCTCTCGGTAAACGGAAATCCAAGTGGGGGATACCGGTGAGCCTTTTGCTGTGGGACGAATCATGGACGAAAGATCACAAAGGCTTCTTACTCCGAGGTAGGCCATCATATGGCCAAGTGGGGTTTTTATCTCGCCACCCTCGATATGCCTTTTGTCTAAATCTGCTAAAGAGGTGGAGGGAGAAATGACTTCAAGGCAATAGCTATTATTGCTTGAATCCACAACCCGAATGATTTGGATGAGGTAGGGATCAAAATGGAGATCAATATTGCCCCCATCAGTGGCCACCAAGGCAATAGACGTTGTTGTCCTAGGTTGGATTCGCTTTACGCCATCTTTTAAACAGCGGATTTCTTCGCGCAAATTTTCTATCATAGACGCATCTTGTTTGATGCAGTTCTGAATTTCTTCTTTAAATTTCTCTTGTAAACTTGCATCTAGCATTTACCTACGACATCACGCATTATGTCGGGATTGCTAGCTGATTTTAAGTTTAATTTCGCCATTTCACGTGAACGGGTTTGTGCCTTGAAGAACTTTGTCAACAAGAAAATCGAGAAGTCTCTAAACCCATGGATATATGGATAAAAGAGCGACTTGGCTAAGAAGCTAAAAACCGCTCATATCCTAGTTCCTGTCATTCCACTAAAAGGAAAAAGAAGCGCATAGCTCTCCACTAAGTCCAGCCCTAAAAAAGGGCAAACCCTTGGGATCCCCCACTTATGGAAAACAACTTGAAATTGCATTTTGGCTTTTTGTAAGCTCTTGGGGAATTGCTAGAGTAGCTCGGGCGCTTTTTCCTTGAGCCCATCAACAAATACATAAATCTTCGAAACGGGCATCAATATGCACTATTTATGGCAAGTAGATCTCCGGAAAGGCATTTGGTCATTGAGAACACTTCACCTGATAACAAATTAAAAGGCATCTTTGTTGAGTCTAGCAGTGCCTTTAGCTATGGCTCTGGCTACACAGCCGGAGCGCCTTCGTACTATCGGCTGTGTAAACGCATTGCCGACCGTTTGGCACGCTTTTTTATCCGGTGACATGAATTGTCGTGGAACTAAAACATGCCAAAGCCACCTTAAACGAAAGTGGGGTTGTGCTGCAGCGTTAGGTTAAGGTGTGTTTTAAAGGCTCATACAAGTGGCTAATTTGCCATGGCTCCAAGTAAAAAAGAACTTTTTATTAGGCGCTTGGACTTCCACAATATCCCCATCTTTGTTACGCTTTAATTTGAGATCTTTCCCCCTTGTCAGGGTGCCATGTTCGTCCAAGACAAAAGTCGGGGCAGCATCGCCACCGCGCGAATACACTTCTACAAAAAATAGGGCGTGCTCCATGGCGGTACGGAATCCCTTGCGGCAACGTTCCTGGCCTAAGTCCAGCGTGCGTATAGTGTTGGCAAAATAAATGTTAGAAATAGAGGCAAAGAATTCTTGGGGGGAATTCTCAAAAAAACCATCTCCCAAGTCGCGTATGTAATTTGCGCTTCTCCTACCTGCCCGCTTGATAATTTCCTTTTTTTTGTCAGAAAGTTGTTTTTGGGAGTCGATCCAGGAGGCATCGACATTGTGGTTTATTTCATGGACGACAACTATGGCAAATTGATCGCTATGGTGGGGTGGCACATCTTTGAGAAACCCATTCTCCGTGTGTATTCCCTCGTTCTTTTTAAAGATGTTAATCATCCTATAGGGAGCATAGGTGCCCCTATAGTCGTCTAAATACTCTAAAACCGTGATCAAGCGGAGTTGGTGCATATCCGTTGGAATATGGTGGAAGATGCCGTCTATGATTTCAAAGGCTCTTGGCATGAGGCCATTGTTGTCAGAAATAATCACGCGGTATTTTCTCCAAATGTTTTCATGGGGTGCAGGGAATCCTAATTCTTTGGCCAACTCTGGGTTCTCTCTTTCCGCTTCGGCCATGATATTATATATTGCAGAGCGGTAGGTGTTCAACAACGGAAATTTTTTCTTGTCATTTTGGGCCACGGGTGATAGGAAATCATGCTTTTTGACTAGAGCGCGGAGCCTTGGGACTACTACGTTGCGAAGGTGTATATTTTGGTTTTCTGCAGCAGCGCGTACACAAGACGAAACAAGGTAGAAATACAGATCAAAATTCTGCAAGTCTTGCTTATGGTGCTCCAAAAGGATACGAGACATTTCCGCCGGACCTTTTTCCGTGAAATTTTCAATCATTTCGAGTGCCGGGATGCAGGATCCCGCAGAAGAATTTTTGCGCGCTTCAGGAGAAAACCAGTAGTATAGGGCATAACTAACGTAGCTCCTGATGCCCCAAGTGATTTGGGGCGTTTGTGCCAAGAAATGGCGCCAGAAATCCTCGTATTCCTCATAAGTATAGGCTGTGCTGCCAAAGTATTCACCCGCCGAATTTGGTGGCCATTTGTTGTAACTGCCCTTGTTGATCTTCCACAGCTCGTTGGCGAGATTGGGCCATAAAGGCTTTTTATTCTCTTGTACGTAAACTCGGGAGAGCGGTGAAAAGAGGAGCGCAAAAAGAATTAGAACAAAAGTTGTTTTATTCATTTCAAATCCTCCGAAGTTTTTAGGTCATTGCCTGCTACAAAAGATACTTTGCAAGAAAAGTAAACAATTTTTTTGATAAATGCCTAATCCATGGTTATTCAGAAACACAGTTATTAGAGTATACCCATTTTCGGTACATCGCTAGGCCTTATTCTCCCACATCACTACGGAAAACTCAATAGCTACATCTCCTTGGCCTGTAGTGCCGTTTCGCGCTAACCCGCAAAAGGCATATATTCCCGCATAATGTCGTGGATGTCCTGCCAAGGGGTGACTTTCCCTCGCTCAAGTGCCAGAAGAGGAGTTTTTCTACCGAATAATCGGCCGCACGGTCCCACCGCGAGGGCTCGCAGTAATAGTTAATCGGAAAAAGCGTTTCCGTGTCCGCCGCGCAGGTTTAAGCCATACAAGGATCAACCCACATGCCAGCGAGGAGAGACTCAGCCGCAGGGGGGCGGCTGGGGTTGCGCATTTTGAGACGTAAAAAACATGGAGCAAGGCGCATGATTTCACTTTGGTTTTTTAGCGATTACTGTGCGACTTTTTCCGGCAGGCTGAAACTGGGGTATGCATGTTTTGGGTTTTCATAGTCCCTCTATTAAATATCACGAAATTATGTAATTTTTCTTTTTTTTGAAATAGCTAGGTGGGGAAAAAAGGCTTTTACAATAGAACTCTAGCTTTACGTAGCCAGTGTTTTTGATAGCTTGGTTGGCTGGTTTCACATAAGGGAACCACCGAAGGAATACGAATTATGTGACATTTTCTACTCTGTCCTCAGTGACAGCATGGTAGCCTGGGAGGAGTTGACAAAGTCATCCACGAAACAGGCAAAAAATTTTTTATCATCGAAGAAAAGACGTGGTACAAAATCCTCCACAAGTTAGAAGAGCTCGAGTTCCTAAAGAAAAAATTTACCATCGCTCTTCTGAAAAACTGCAAGATAACCTAACACAACTGCTTTTCGGGAAATAGAGCAGGCAGAGCTGAAAAAGGAGAAAACGATCACAGTTATCGCGCACCAACGCGGGCCTCGTGGTCGTAAGAGTTTATCGGACAAGCTGCCACGCGTCGAACGCGTGATTGAACTTTCCGAGTCAGAGAGGAGTTGCAATTGCCGTGCTGGGAAGCTCGTGGAGGTGAGCGACTATCACTCGGAGCGGCTAAAGATGGGCTAGCGAGCCGTGTATATCGAAGGTGTCATTAGCAAGAAGTACGCCAGCACTGCAGAGGCAAGTGAGGAACTAAGAGATACGGCCCAATACCACAAGATCTTATGTGGGGAAGCAGGAGGTAAGGACTTGTGTTTTGCACAGAGCTTTATCGCCTTGAGAATGAGGCACGCGAGGCGAATTTTTCGAGCGATGCTTTAGTCAAGTGTCGCCAAGAGAAATGCAAGCCGGTGATGGAATCATTCGGCAACTGGCTTTACGAGCGTCGTGCCAAATCTTATGATGCGCACAGCATGCTAGATAAAGCGGTGAACTGTGCGCGCACAAGGGAGAAAATCCGTGAACTAATGTCTTTCCACTTGCCGCCATAGCCATTTTGCTTTCGGATTTTTACGGGACAAATAGCAAACCAAAATTTATGGCGTTGTCCTCCAAATTGGCGTCTAGGAGGGTTGTTTTCATCTTTGGTTGTGTGGTTCTGCAGGTGGGCTGTCCACATTTGGCTTTACCAGCTTGGGCTTTTTTAAGATGTGGTCATTCTGTGAGTACAGGAAATCTCCCCTTGGGGATATAGTGGGAAGGCTATGGCCACAATTTCTATGAAAAGTCTCTTAGAAGCAGGGGTCCATTTTGGGCACCAGACACGTCGCTGGAATCCCAAGATGAGAAAATATATTTTTACCGCCCGTAACGGAATCCATATCATTAACTTGCAAAAGACCATTGTTTTAGCCAAGGAAGCCTATGAAGCGATGCGGGATCTCGCCTCTCGTGGTGGAAAAGTGTTATTTGTGGGTACCAAAAAACAAGCCCAGGCAGAAATAGAAAAGGCGGCACAGCGCTGCGGCATGTTTTATATCAGCCACCGCTGGCTTGGAGGTCTTTTGACAAATTTCCGTACGGTTAAACAGTCTATTGCACGCTTGCGCCGCTTGGAAGAGGCTTTTGAAAAAGGCACGGTTCATGAACTTGTGAAAACAAAAAAAGAAGCGCTACTACTAGAAAGAGAGATGATGCGTCTACGCAAGGACCTACAGGGAATTCGGGATATGAATGAATTACCCGATGCACTGTTTGTCATTGATCCTGCCAGGGAAGAAATTGCGGTAAAAGAAGCAAACCGTATGGGGATTCTTGTCTTTGCTCTTGTAGATACGAACTGTGATCCCGATCTCATTGATTATCCAATACCTGCCAATGATGACGCTATCCGAGCCATTGCTTTGTTTTTGGACATAATGGTGAACGCTATAGAAGAAGGAAAGCAGGGCGGTACCTTTGCTGAAGTCTCCATTGAAGAATCAACGAGCATGCAAGAATCTGATATCGACGAAAGCATGAAACGCATGAGCCAATTAGAAGAAATTGAGAGTAAATACGGGGCCGACGAAGTGGAGGACTAGCATGGCAGTAGATTCAGAAAAAATTAAAACCCTGCGCGAAATGACAAGTGCAGGGCTCATGGACTGCAAAAAGGCCCTCGAAGATGCTGGTGGTGACTTAGAGAAAGCAGCCTCCCTTTTGCGCGAAAGGGGGATTGTAAAAGCCGTGAAAAAAATGGATCGCGAGGCAAGCGAAGGCCAGATTTTTTCTTATGTTCACCACAACGGAAAGATAGGGGTTTTAGTGCAACTAAATTGCGAGACAGATTTCGTAGCAAGAACAGACAAATTTCGGGAACTGGGCAAAAATATTGCCATGCATATTGCCGCAAGTGATCCGCAGTTTATCTCCCCAGAAGAGGTGAGTGAAGATGTTGTGCAAAAAGAAAGAGAAATACAGCGCAAGATTTTACTAGAAGAAGGGAAAAGCGAAAGTGTTATTGAAAAAATACTCGAAGGAAAAATAAAAAAATTTAAATCCGAAATCTGTCTTTTAGAACAGGCCTACATTAATGACCCCCAATTAACCGTGGGGGATGTCATTAAAGAAGCCATTTCTACCCTTGGCGAAAATATAAGGGTGGCTCGTTTTGTACGCTTTTCTATGAAATAATCATGGAGGGCAGTCGAGGTACAAAGCAGTATGTCGGCAAGCTCTACCGCAGGGTTTTAATAAAGCTTTCTGGTGAAATTCTAGCAGGGGAAGATAGGCAAGGTATCAATGTCCAAGTAGTGAAACAACTTGCCGAAGAAATTATTGAAGTACACCGCCTTGGCGTAGAGGTGGCCATTGTTATAGGCGGCGGCAATTTCTGGCGAGGCGAGAAAGCCGAAGCAGAAGGCATGGACCGAGTGACCGCCGATTACATGGGGATGATGGCCACTGTGATGAATGGGCTTGCTTTACAAGACTTTCTTGAGCGCATGGGGCTCATCTCTCGCTTGCAAACCGCCATTGAAATCCGCTCGGTAGCAGAACCATTTATTCGCCGAAAAGCTATCCGCCATCTTGAAAAAAAACGGGTGGTCATCTTAGCGGCAGGCACAGGAAATCCATACTTTACTACCGATACCACAGCAGCCCTGCGCGCTATTGAGTTGGGGGCCGACATTATTTTTAAGGCAACAAAAGTAAACGGGGTCTATGAGGCAGATCCCGCGCAAAACCCCGCGGCCCGCCGCTACCGCCAGGTCTCCTTTATGGATGCCCTACAAAAACAGCTGAAAGTGATGGACAGCACGGCCTTCTCCCTATGCATGGATAATCGCATGCCAATTCAAGTATTTGACATCCGGGAACGAGGTAACCTAAAAAAGGTTGTGCAAGGCAGCGAAGTTGGGACTCTTATTAGGCATGATGTACAAACCCACTTTTACTAAAGCCATGTTTTATGGATAAGAATGAGACGATAGAGCTCATTATGTCAGACTGCCGGGAACGCATGGGTAAAAGTGTACAGGATCTCGTGCATACTCTGGCTCAGCTGCGTAGCGGTCGTGCGACACCAGCCCTCGTAGAAGATATTCGGGTAGAAGCCTATGGGACAGTGATGCCTCTCAACCAATTGGCCAACATCAGTATTCCTGAAGCACGGCTTATTGTTATTGATGTGTGGGATAAGGCAAACTTGCAGGCCGTTGAAAAAGCCATCCAAAAATCAGGCCGAAATCTAAACCCTCATAACGATGGAAATGTGATACGCATTAGTTTGCCAGAAATGAGCCTTGAAGCACGAAAGGAAATGGTTAAGGTGGTACGCCAAAAGACAGAAGAACATAAGGTGGCCATACGCAACATTAGACGTGACGCCAACGAAGAACTGCGAAAGCTCAAAGGAGAAGGGATATCCGAAGATGAAATTAAGCACTACCAAGAAGAAGTGCAAAAACTAACCGACCAGCATATTAAAAAAATGGATGAATTGGCTCAAGCCAAGGAAAAAGAAATCCTAACGGTTTAAGCTTTGACAAATCAGACAAAAAAGGCTGCTATTGAAAAAATACCCAAGCACGTGGCTGTCATTATGGATGGCAACGGCCGGTGGGCAACCCAAAGAGGACTTGCTCGACTCGAAGGTCACCGGCAGGGAGCTGAGAATATCGAGAGATTACTCGACACCCTTTTTTTTTACAAGATACCTGTGGTTTCACTCTACGCCTTTTCCACAGAGAATTGGCGACGTCCGCAAAGCGAAGTTAAGGGACTATTCTCTCTCCTAAATGAATTCTTGGAAAAAAAATTACCAGTTTTTCATGAAAAAAAAATCCAATTGCGTGTCTCAGGGGAGCTTACCCGTCTACCTGCTCGAAGTAGAAAAGCCATTGAAAAAGCCATAGAGGAGACGAAGAGCTACCGCAGGCTCGTTGCTAATTTTTGCATAAACTACGGGGCCCACTATGAAATATGCCGCGCCGCTGTACTAGCCTGCAGGGATCTACTTTGTGAAAAAGATAAAATAAGACCAAACCTTTTTGAAAGATACCTTTATACAGCAGGTTTACCTCCCGTGGATTTACTTATCCGCACCGGGGGCCAAAAAAGACTCTCCAATTTCTTGCTCTACCAAATCGCCTATGCAGAACTATACTTTACGGATGTGTTGTGGCCAGACTTTAGCCCTGGCCACCTGGAAGAGGCTCTTGTGGAATATAATAAGCGTACGCGAAAATTTGGTGGCCTTGTTACAGAAGAAAGAGATAGCTCCTCATGACCTTAGAAACAATTGAAATCATTCGCCAAAAGTCGAGAAAAAAAACGCTGGATTTCCATATAGTAGAAAAAGGCTTTGTGCAAGTACTAGCTCCTTGGGGAGTCCATGATAAAGAAATCCTGCAGCTACTTCAGGAAAAAAAGTGGAATTTAACAGACTCTACAGAAGTTATAGTCAAATGTCTACCCAAGCTAGAAGAGGGGGCCCAATTTCTTTATCTCGGTCGACACTTCGAAATCCACTTTAGCCGGGATGCCAAAAGAGTTACCATAGCCAACGGCTACATTAATATACCAAAATCAGCCTCCAATTACCAGAGTGGTAGGGAAAAACTTATCGCTTGGTATAAAAAACAAGCCAAAAAATGGATTCCCCAAAGGGTAAAGGAACTTTCGGCAATCCACCATTTTCACTATGGAAAAGTGCGCATTAGCTCTGCCGTGCGGCGCTGGGGATCTTGCTCCACGACGAATAACCTCTCATTCACCTGGAGACTTATCCAAGCTCCACCGTCGGTCATTGACTCGGTAATCTGCCATGAGCTTGTCCACACAATCATAAAAAACCACGCCCGAGCTTTTAAAAGAAAACTAGATCAAATTGACCCTGACTACAGCCGATCTCAAAAATGGCTCAAACGGCATGCGTTGGAATTACTGAGCTGGTAATTCTCCGCAAATTCGTTCTTTTAAAGCATAAAAAGCCCCCGTATTTAGCCAAAACAAGGTGACCACTTCATCATCGCTAAAGTGGCACTGACTCAACCCTTGGAAGAATAAGAAAACAATGGCAAAAAAACTAGCATATAGAAAAGGATATTCGGGGTGGGCTCTATTTTTTATCTTTAAAAACTCATAAAGGGGGTGGGCAAAAAAGAGTAAATACAGCACAAGTCCAGGAATTCCATAAAACACCCAAGTGTTGAGCATGTCATTGTGCATGTGCGAGCCGTGCTTGGCCACCCCATGGGCTCCTTCTACCCGGAAACGATGGTAGTTTTCATAAAACCCGGCATCCCCCCAACCCACAAAAGGTTTCTCACGGATCATGGCTATCCCAGCAAGCCAGAGGTCCCGCCTTTGTTCCATGGTGTTCTCGTGCTGGCCAGGACGTGGTAGAGCCTTGGCAAAGTAACCCCTCATTCCGGGAAATAGAAACAAGAGACCCAGCGAAAAAAGCAAGACAGCACTGTACACAATAAGAGCTTGCTTTGGCCGCAAAAAGAAGGCCATAGCGAGAATCGTTAAAAAAAAGGCAAGATAACCACCTCTCGCTTTGGCTAAAATAAAAGCCAAGACCGTCCCCAGAAAAAGAATAAGAACTACCAAAAAATAGACTTTGGATTTAACACCCTTCGCTTTAAAAGCAAGGCGCATTTTGTAGATAAGGGCACCTCCTAATACCAAAGCAAAGGAGACTGCCCCAGAAAAGGTGAGAGCATTTTGTTCCCCGAGACCCCGAGCCCGAAAGTCCGTAAGGAAGAGGTTATCCTTGCGCTCCAGCATTACCCCAAGGTTAAAAAGGCTTACAAAAGTAGCCCCCGCCAGCATAGCAAGAACTAGAATTTCAAGCGGGCTTTTGCCCCAAAGGAAGGACTTTTCCTTCCCATTCAAAAAACTCAATGGTATCAAGCCATCCGCTATCAGTATAAACATAAGAAATAACCACATTTCCCGGAATTCATAGAGCTCTTTCCATGGCTGGGGGGAGATAACTACATGAATAAGCCGCCAAGACATCCAAATTAGAAAAATCACATAATACGTCCTCCAGCGCAGACGAGGCCAGGTATTCTTCTTACTGATAGCGATAAGGAAAACCACAATCGCAGAGGCAAAAAAGATCTGCTGGAGCGAGATAGAAAAGGAAGAGAAAAAACCATAAAGAGACAAAGCCAAGGTAAAGATTGTCTGCAAAGTATTCATTATTACCTCCTCCTATATTTTTCCAAATAGTAAAGAACGGTTTCATGCAACTGAGAATCAAAATCAGGATTGGGGGTAAATCCAAGTTCCTTCTCGATGCGCTCACTGTTTACAGCATACCGGCGATCATGGCTCGGACGATCGGGGACAAAACGAATGAGCTCAACATAGTGGTGTAGATTTCCACAACGCTCGCGTGCCAGCCTGTTTTCTCTAAGGGGATAAATCCCCTCTAACAAATCGCAAAGCTTACGAGCAATAACAATGTGCTCATATTCCTGCCCACCTCCAACGAGATAGCGCTCCCCAGGACGGCCCTTCTTCCATACCAATTCTAAAGCACGGCAAAAATCCTGAATATACAAATAGGAACGAGTATAACGACCATCACCATAAATAGGGATTATCTCTCCCTCTAAAGCCTTGCGAATGATGGTGGGGATAAGTTTTTCATCATCCTGTCCAGGCCCAAATACCGTTGGCCGTACTAAAGTGATCACATTCAAACCATAAGTTTTATGGAAAGATCGAACGAAAAGATCGGCACTTGCTCGACTTGCGGCATGGGGGTTCGTAGGTGAGAAAGGACTATCTTCTCGAAAAAGCCCATATTCTCCCAAGGAGCCATACACCTCATATGTGGAGATATAAATAAAACGCGCCTTTTTCCAGGAAGCCTTGACTTTAAGAGGAGCATGATGCCAATTCGCATAAGCAGCATGCAGGAGATTCACCGTGCCTATAATATTCACCTCAGCAAAAAGTTTGGGATTATAAAGGGATTCATCGGTGCTCGAAAGGGAAGCGAGGTGAAAAACGTGGCTAATGGGATACCTTTCGAACACGGATCGAAGGAATTTTTCGTCCCGAACATCTCCTAGAATTTCCACAATCCGTTCATTGCCCTGGTGCGTGTTCTCCTTGCTGAAAGGCTTTCGATCTAAACAAAGAATATGAATTTTGCGATACTTTTTGCAAAGGTAGCGAATAAAGTGAGTTCCACAAAAGCCACTGCTCCCCGTAACAAGGATCGCCCCCATAGACAGACGGGTGGCTGCTGCTTTTATCATGGGTCAAGAGCTTTTCCTTATCTTGATGTCCACCTTATGGGGGAGTCCTCTTGAAAAGCTGAGCTTTTGGTATGGAAATCCATAAATAGATTAATCCTTGTTTCATGCATATTTCTGCCGACAGAAGGCACCTTTATCAAGATTGAAAGAGCAGTGCTGTCCCCAAACCCACCATTTTGAAAGGTAAGGAGGGGCAAGAGTTACCATCGAAATGATGTGATGTCCCAACTCGGCGGATTTACACCAAAAAGCCCTCCCTCGCCTCCCGCCAGGCAGTAAACTGACTTCTCGAAGCCTATCTTAGGTTTGTCAAAACGAGAAGACTCAGCTTTTGGAGCGGCGCTGCCAATAATAGCGCAGATACATGGGGAGTTGCCCAGGGGGCTTATCGTGGTAATCATCTGGTGAAAACAATTCTTTAGTATGGAAATCCACAATAGGTATGCCCACCACCGTGGAATAATAACACTTGTGTCTGGCCACAAATTTCGTACCATACCAAAATAGCCTCCAATACGGGATCATCCCAGACAAGAAACTATCCAAATAACGTACTAGGGCAATGCGCAATACCATGCTCGTCGTAAGTCCAAAACGGTACTTGAGCTCACAAAATAGCCTCTCATCATCCCCATGAAGTACTACGTTGAGCCGGCAAAGCTTATGCGATGGAACAGGATTTTTCTGGTTTTTCTCCTTCAGCTTGTGGGCCAGTTCCCGCATTTTGTCCATATGAACCACCTTCTTGCGGGCCAGTTTAAAGGCGCAAAAGCGCACAATGGCCGACATGCTTGTGTTGGATTTAGCTGCCGCCTTGCGTAGCTTAGCCATAAGGGCCGGATTTAAGCGCAGATCCCAAAGACCTTTTGATCCAAATTGATCGTTTCCTCTTCTGACGATCATACATCCCCCTGCCTATATAAAACCTCACTTTTGCCAAAAATTTGCAGAAGTTTGA
>JANWWS010000006.1 GCA_025055765.1 Leptospiraceae bacterium
GAAAGCATAGCGCAAGTGAAGGCGATCCATTTAGGCGGGGGATATGACTTTGTAAATTACCAACATGCTGGCAGCGACTTTGGAATTTTTACCCGGTTTACCGATGAGCCGCAGGCACGGGTATTTTTGGCCCAAGAAAGCAAAACTGGGGAGATTTTGCCGCTTTTTGGAGAGCCGTCGCAAGATAATTTGCTCAAGCTTTGGTTTGGCAACAGCTTGAATATTCCAGAACGGTTTTTGGACCAAGGGCTTATTACTCAAATGCAAAATTGCTTAAAAGAAAAATTGCCTGCTTTTTTGAAAAATGAAATTGTTTTGGTTTTCCAACCTAAAGATTATGGCTTTTTTTTCGAGGCAAGTGAGAAAGTCAAAATGTTCTATACAATGAAAAAGGGCCTTGAAATTAAGGTGGATTAGCATGAATCTCCTTAAAGATAGGTGGATTCCGGTTCGCAGGAAAGACGGTCAAAGGGAGGAGATAGCCCCATACGACATCACAAGCGAAATACAAAAAAACCCCATTGTTGCCATCGAAAGTCCTCGGCCAGACTTTGATGCCGCTTTGACGCAATTCTTGATTGCCTTACTGCAAACCCTCTTTGCACCCAAAGATGATGGTGAGTGGGATACCTTCATGGTCAATCCACCTGACGCCGCCAGATTACAGGAAGTTTTCTTAGGGGTTGAAGAATATTTCGGATTGTTTGACCCTAATAAGCCATTCATGCAAGACAAAACTATTGCCAACCAATGCGAGGTGCGTCCCATTGAAAGGCTTTTTATCGATGCACCTGGGGAAAACACTCTCCAACAAAATCGCGACTTTTTTATCAAGCGAGATACGATAGAAAAGATTTCACCCCAAGTTGCGGCGATGGCGTTGCTCACATTGCAAATCAATGCCCCATCGGGTGGGAAGGGACATCGTGTGTCAGTAAGGGGCGGTGGGCCGCTTTCTACTTTAGTTAAGATAAAAAGCGTTGGGCAAGAAAAACCCCTTTGGTCAAATCTTTGGTTAAATGTTTTGCCAGAAGATAGTTTTCCAAACGGTGGAATTCAAACCAAAAAACTGCCATGGGAAAAAATCTTTCCCTGGATTGATGACAACATCACTCAGTACTTCGGAGCTGAAGCTACGGCAGCAGCCTGTTCGCAATTCCACAAATACGCTATTTTTTGGGTCTGTCCCAGGAGAATTTTATTCAAACAGGAAAAAGCCAAAGATGGAGACATTTGTGACATCACGGGAAAAAAGAGTGATGTTTTCGTACGAGAATACCAAACCCAAAGCTATGGTATGAATCTCAAAGATGGTTGGAATCATCCTTTTTCTCCCTATGAAAGAAGTAAAAAAGATAAAGAGGGCATGAATGCCGTTGTCACCAAGCCATATCACTTTTTGTATAAAAATTGGCCTGTCATGATCGGAGCAAGGCAAGATGCAAAAGCGGCAATCGTGGTCAATAAGGCGATA
>JANWWS010000030.1 GCA_025055765.1 Leptospiraceae bacterium
GGGGAACCATGGCTCCTGTCATTCTGATAAATTTCATAAGCCCGCTGAACGATCTTTTCTGCAGCCCGTCCGTAGTTTTCAGCTATTTCTTCTGACCTATCTGGACCGTCTGGCAATTGCGCGGCCCATCCGCGCACCATATCCTTCCAGAGGTCAGGCCTGGCAGGCTCGCCGGGCCCCACATCGCGCAAAGTAATCTGGGCCGTTCGGCAAGCAACGACCTTTTTCCCAAAGCGTTTTCTCAAAACCTTACTGCACCGGTCCACCGTTTTTTGCGCCATCAAACGCCACCCTGTCAATTTACCTCCAGTAATTAGTAACATTCCATCCGGTAGTTCCAAAATTTCGTCACGGCGCGACAATTCAGTGGATTTTTTGCCAGGCCTTCTTAGTAAGGGTCTTAATCCTGTCCAGGCTGATTTAACATCCTCTTTTTGTAAAGGATGGGAAAGATTAAACTGGTCATTAACTGCCTGAAGGAGATATTCTATTTCTTCCTCCGGAATATCCGGAAAGTCCGGATCGCCTTCAAAGTAATTGTCCGTGGTACCGATATACACATGGCCTCTCCTAGGAATGCAAAATACCATACGACCTTTGTCAGCCAACACATCCATGTAAACCGGCACGGTAAGAGGCAACCTTACTGCGCTTACCACCACGTGAATTCCACGACTTAGATGAAGGATGTTTTCCTGCAGGCCATGACGACGGCGCATCAAGTCAGCCCACGGTCCTACAGCAGCCACTACAACCGCAGCGGCCACTTGCACTTCCGTTCCTGTCAGGTTGCAGCGCAGCCGATAGCCTTCTAGCCGTCCTTGGGCGTTTAATACGGGTGCGACGGCCTCTAAATAATTGAATAATAAAGCACCAAAGTCCCGAGCAGTCTTTAAAATTTCTATAGTTAGCCGCGAATCATCCGTCTGGTATTCCGTGTAAAGTGCGCCTCCCAACAATTGATCCGGCCTTAATTGCGGTAAAAGGGCAAGAGTTTGCTCCGCACGGAGCATGCGAAGACGGTCCTTCTTTTCTACTCCAGCTAATAAGTCATAAAGGCTGATGGCTAGCCGAGCGCTCAAAGGATGGAGTAGTCCCCCGCGGCGCAATGGTATTAGCATTTTTTCTGGGTATACCCGTAAGGGAGCCATCCGGTGGTTCACGCTACGCTCTCTTCCAGTAGAACGCACCAGGCCCAGCTCCCAATTTTTTAAGTACCGCAGGCCTCCATGGACTAGTTTAGTACTGCGGCTGCTGGTGCCCGAAGCAAAATCCCCTTTTTCCACAAGGGCCACTCGCAAACCTCGGGATGCGGCATCTAATGCTATCCCTGCACCTGTAATGCCTCCACCCACGACAAGGACATCAAAAAACTCAGTGCCCAAAGCTTCTAATGCCTTTTGTCGCTGCAAAAAGGGTCGCGGTCCTTGCTCTTTGAGCACTCTAAAAAAAATGGTTCAAAAGTAACACCCTCATGAAGAAGCCGGGTAAATTCTGAAGCTCAAACGTTTTGGGGCTTTTTAGTCGTGCATCTCACGGAACAGTACCCACCGTCTTTTTTACGGATGCCAAGCATACAATGACCTTCTTAAGATCCATTGGATTAAAATATGAAACTATATGCTACTCTAATTTTTTTTCAAATTTTAAATGGATAGAAAAACAACGGATAAAGTATAATTAATCTTAAGATTCTAAAATTATTGTTCACGATAAAGTTTAAATTTTAATTAGAGATTTGAATATGGTTTATTCTTTTCAATTGTTCTTTTCCAGTTTGGTTTTGATGTCAAAAGTTTCTTTTCGGACTTTGATTTTCTCTAATTCTTCTATTATTTTCTTTTTCAAGATGTCCAAATTTTTCTTTTGCAAAGCCGAAACAAAAACGGATGGTACATTTTCCCGGGCCATGAAGGTGCGTTCAAGTTCCGCAAGAGAGGGCTTTTCAAGCTCTCCATCCATTTCCCAAGGTTCTCTTTCTTCATTGGTGTATAAATCACATTTGTTAAATACCATTATAACTGGTTTATCGCCCGCCCCGATTTCATATAATGTATTTTTAACTGTAGTGATTTGCTCCTGAAAAGAGGGATGTGAAATGTCTACAATGTGCAATAGAAGGTCAGCTTCCCGTACTTCATCTAGCGTACTTTTAAAGGACTCCACGAGTAAGGTGGGCAACTTTCGGATGAAACCTACTGTGTCAGAAAGTAAAATAGTCATACCGTTTAATTTGACCCGGCGCACAGTGGTATCCAAAGTGGCAAATAGCTTGTTCTCTGCAAATAAATGCGTTTTAGCAAGTTGGTTCATCAGAGTGCTTTTGCCCACGTTTGTATAACCCACAAGTGCTACTCTAGGCATAGCACTGCGATTTTTACGCTGGGTGGCCATCACCCTGTCCACTGATTTCAGTTTAGCCCTGAGAAGAGCGATCCGGTTTTGAATAGCCCTTCGGTCACTTTCAAGTTGGGATTCGCCAGGTCCTCGCATACCGATACCCCCCTTCTGCCGCTCCAGATGGGTCCACATCCGTGTGAGCCGTGGCAAAAGGTATTGCAGTTGAGCTAATTCCACCTGAAGCTTAGCATGGGCTGTGCGCGCTCGAGCGGCAAAAATATCCAGAATGAGCGTGGTGCGATCCAAAACCTTTACATGCACATTAAGGGGATCTGGATTAAATGCCTTCTCTAAATTCCTGATTTGAGCCGGTGATAACTCATCGTCAAAGACTACCAAGTCAATTCCTTGCGTGCCCACATATGAGACTACCTCATTTAGCTTACCTTTTCCAATGAAGGTGGCCGGATGGGGATGTGGGAGCCGCTGAATGAAACGTTTCTTGACTTCCCCGCCCGCTGTTTGCACTAAAAAGGCTAGCTCATCTAAATATTCTTGATGCCTCAGCTCATCTTCTGCTGAGCAAATGACTCCGATTATTACGGCGTTTTCCAAAGCTAATGGGCAAATATCGTAAACAACATTTCTTTATGTATTTTTGTCTCAAATGCCTTTTTTTTCGGTTATTCTTCCCACGTATAACCGGGCGTCTTGGTTGCCCCGCAGCATTCAAAGCGTGTTAGATCAAAAATTCCAAGATTTTGAATTAATAATCGTGGACGACGGCAGTACGGATAACACCAGGGAAGTAGTGGCACACTTTTCCGATCCTCGGATTAAATATTATTATAAGGAAAATCAAGAAAGAAGTGCGGCCCGAAATTTCGGAATTCGCAAAGCCTCCGGACAG
>JANWWS010000033.1 GCA_025055765.1 Leptospiraceae bacterium
CGATAGGCTGCAGGTGCAAGAGCGGTAACGCTCTTCAGCCAAGCAGTACTAATCGGTCGTGAGGCTTGACCATACCACCCACATCACCAACATATCCCACCATGAACCCCCTACTACCTCTCTTACATATCTCTTGGCCACAGCTCTATATTCATGAAGCCCACTCCACATGCCTATTGCAGATTGCGGAGACCGAAGAACAAATTCGCTTACGCTTGGGAGCTCCTGACCATAGAGATTACGCAAGCCCAGAAACTCTCTATTTCTATTACCCCGATTTTAGCTGTCGATTTCTTATAAGAAATGGGCTTATTCGGGAAATTTGCCTTATATTGCGACCCTACAAAGAAAGATATACCCGCTGGCGTACCGAATCTGGCCTTTATGAGGATGACTTAATAGATAAAAGCCAAGAAGAAATCATAGCTTTTCTAAAAAAACATTACCCTCGGGAGAGATTTTTGCTACACCAAGAAAAGATAGAATTCCCCAGAAAAGGGATATCCTTTAGCATAAAAAACCACATGGTCCAGACGATTTGCGTATTCCCTGCGCGAAAAAACCACCCCTAGTACATCACAACCAGCTTTGCAGTACCTCCGCTAGCTCTCTAAGCGCATGGCTCGAGAGTTTTACCTTGAAAAATAGACGGCGCGGATTGCGCGCATCAAGCTGGAAGCGCCGATCTTTCTGTAAAACAGCCAGTACCCTTTCAGGCTTTGCCCGACAGTGGGCTGCGGCAAGTATACTAAAACCATTTTCCACCTGTTCTATTTTTTCCATCCCTAGTTGTGTTGCCAAGAGTTTTATCTTTTCCTGTAGCAACATAGACTCAACTTGTTCCGGTAAATCCCCAAAGCGATCGAGCAGTTCATCCCATACTGCCTCAAGATCCTCGAGAGACCCGCAGGCCATAAGCTTTTTATAAAATTCCATCTTTTGTCTCGTATCCGGGATGTAGTCATCAGGAAAGAAAAAGTTTTGTCTTATGCTCACCACAGCTTCTTGGATTTCTTCCTTTTTAGGTTCCCTGCGCAATTCCGCTATTTTTTCTTGCAACATTTCTAAGTATAGTTCAAAACCCACTTCCATAATGTCCCCGCTTTGCTCAGCCCCCAAGATATTACCTGCCCCACGTATCTCAAGATCTTTCATGGCAATCTTAAACCCAGCACCTAATTCATCATATTCCTGCAAAGTGTTAAGTCTTTTCTGCGCTGTCTCTGAGACAGATTTATCAGCAGGATAGAAAAAGTAAGCATAAGCTTGTCTTTCACTCCGCCCTACCCTACCCTTAAGCTGGTAGAGCTGGCTTAGGCCAAACTCTTGAGCATTCATGACAATTAAGGTGTTCACATTAGGTATGTCTATCCCTGACTCAATAATAGTAGTAGTTACCAAAATATCATAATTTCCCTTATAAAACTCAAGCATGGTTTTCTCAATTTCCTCTTCTTCCATTTGACCATGTAATATAGCTACGCGGGCAGAGGGGACAAGCTGCTTTATGCGGTTTGCCTGTGCATCGATGGTTTTCACCTTATTGTGCAAGACATATACCTGACCCTGACGCTTTAACTCGTTTGCTATCGCTGCCCTTAAAATTTCCTCACTTTCTTCAAGAACATAGGTTTCAATTTTTTGCCTATTTCTAGGAGGTGTCTCTATGAGAGATAGGTCTCGAATACCAGCTAATGACATATACAAAGTGCGGGGGATTGGGGTTGCCGTTAAAGTAAGACAGTCGAGGTTATGTTTTAATTTTTTTATAGCTTCTTTGTGAACTACCCCAAAGCGCTGTTCCTCATCAATAATAAGAAGACCCAGATTTTTAAAGCGAACAGATTTTGAGAGAAGAGCATGAGTGCCAATGAGAATGTCAATTTTGCCTGCCAAAAGCCTTTCTTTGATTGTCTTAATCTCCCTTGGGGTGCGAAAACGGCTCAGATAATCTACGCCAATAGGATAGTTGCGTAACCTTTGGGAAAAGGTTTGAAAATGCTGAAAGGCTAAAATGGTTGTTGGACATAACACTGCCACTTGTTTGCCTGCCATAACGGCCTTAAAAGCAGCGCGAATCGCCACTTCTGTTTTTCCAAAACCTACATCGCCACAGATTAGCCGATCCATAGGTTTTTCTTGTTCCATGTCTCGCTTCACATCAAGTATGGCCGCTAGCTGATGCTCAGTTTCTTCATAGGGAAAAGAGGCCTCAAATTCTTCTTGGAAGGTTGTGTCTGGTGGAAAGGCATAGCCCTTGGCTTCTTGCCTACGAGCATAGAGATCTAGGAGTTCTACTGCTAATTTATTTACATGTTCCTTTACCCTTTCTTTGGTTTTTTCCCACTGAGACTTTTTGCCAAGGTAATCAAGTCTTGGGTTTTCTGTGGAACCTATGTAGCGATGAACGAGCTTTAATTGCTCCAACGGAACATAGAGTTTTGCCTTTTCTGCAAATTCGAGCTCCAAAAAATCTCGCTCTACCCCTGCAACTTTCATGCGCCTAAGGCCTACAAAGCGTGCGAGGCCATAATTCACATGGACAACAAAATCCCCCTCTTTTAAATCAAGAAAACTCTCAATGATTCTAGTGGTATTCTTATTAAGGGCAACACTTGCTCTGGCTTTGCCAAAAATCTCATGCTCGGTAAGTAAAATAAAATCTTCGCTGTAAAATCCCCCTTCAAGTGGTGACAGAAAGATATGTAGTTGGGGGATTTCTTCATACGCTGCGAGTATATGCTCAAGTCTTTCTCGTTGGACCTCACTTTTTAGGGAAATGAAGATCTTTTTTTTATCTTCTTTTTGCAAAAAGTCTATGACCTGAGAAATACGCCCGCGAAACTGTGGGCTTTCGTAGAGAAGGGGATGCAGTTCATTGCCACTGCGGGGGATGGGCAACAAGTAGTTTCTTTGGAGAGGCAAGTGGGCATCAAGCTCTTCCCATTTGAGAAATAGTGTGCTTGGAGCTGCAAGCCACTTATCTGTATTTTTTTCGTACAAAAACTGCCTTTCCTCATAAAGCTGCTCGGCTCTTTTCCTTACCCCCTCTTCATCATACATGAAAAGGGTGAGATCTTGCGGGAAATAACTCAGGACAGAAGCTGCTTCAAGCACTAGAGGAAAAATGTCAAAGAGTCCAGCCACATCCTGGCCCGCAGAACTTAAAAATGGTGGTGGATGTTTTTGCTTGCCCTCTCTTTCAAATCTCCTTTCTAGCTCATTGATCTCCTCTCGTGATAAAAGAATCTCCCTTACAGGATAAAGTGTAATCTCTCTAAGTTTCGTTATGCTTTTTTGGCTTAAGGGATCAAAAAAACCCAGAGACTCTAATTCATCTCCAAAAAAATCAAGCCGTATCGGATTAAAATAAGCAGGGCAGAACACATCCACTATTGAACCCTTTACAGCAAAGTCCCCTGGCTTTTCGGCCATGTCCTTTCGCTCATAACCTGTTTCCTGAAGAAAAGAAAATAAAGCTTTTTGGCTTATCATATCATGGCTTTTGAGGAGGAAGGACTTTCCCTTTAATTTTTGAGGGTGAATCGTCTTTATAGTAAGCGCATCGATAGAGGCAATTACCACACACTTTTTGCCAGATAGGAGTGTTGCCAAGGTACGGCTGCGCATTCCCTCTTTTTCAGGATCAGGGCGAGCATAGCTATAGGGTAAAGTAAATGGAGTGGCAAGATAAAGTATTTCACCTAGATGGGGATCTACCTGCGCCAAAAACCAAAGTTCCTTGAAAACACGCCGTGCTAGATTTTCCTCTGGCACGCAGATAAGTGCTGTTGCCTTGCTTTGGCGAGAGAGTGCTGTATACAACAAAAAGCTAAGAGCCGCTGGGAAAACAGGGGCTAATTTTTGAGGCAAGGGAGAAAGCCTTTTTTGGCAATGTTCCTCAAATTCTTGAAGTAAGAGTGCTTCAGCGCTTTGGCTTGTGGTCAGCATCCCCACAGAGGAGCTGTTAGATAAGTCAGATAAGCCGACAACCTTATCCATTATTAACTCCTCTTTTTGAAAAAGCATTTGCCCTTTTATAGTTCTTGCATTAGCTGGCCATATGCCTTATTTCCAATGCGGCAAAGACAGTGATCAAAACGTCTTCTATATAGATAATTTAGCTAAAGATAAAAAAAACGAAATGTTGTTTTTTATCCATGGATGGTACCAAAATAGCCGAGAGGCTTTTGATCCCTTGATAAATCATTTTGAATCGCGTTACCGCATCTTAGCCCTGGATTTACCTGGCCATGGCGCCAGCTACAAACATCGTACGGGAGAATATTCGCTTCTTTCTGCATTTCGTTGTGCCGAAGATCTCTTATTTCGGCTAACTTCACCTAAAGATAGTGTTAGTGTTATTGGCCATTCCCTAGGTAGCTTTATAGCAGCAAAGCTTGCTCTTCTTCACCCTAAAAAAATTAGTCGCGCCGTTTATATCTCACCTGTATTTTCTTTTAAGCCATACGAAAAAAAAATGGCCCTTTGGTCAAAACTTCCACTTTGGTTATGGCCTCTCTTTATGAGGTCTATGGCGTTCTTTCAATTATTCCCGTACGGTGACCGTAAATACTTGTTTACCTCTAGTGAAGAAAAACTACCCTCAATTATGGAATACTACGAAATGAAGACAGCAAACCACCCTCACTTTGCTGCCCAGTCATACCTGCGAAGTTTCCTTGGCCAAGATATCCTGAAATTTCTTCCACAAATAAGCATTCCAACTCTGGTCATATACGGAGGCCGTGACAAAACCACTCCCTACGAAGAAAAGCTAGCGAAAAACTATCTAATGCATACCGAAATAGAAATCATACCCCAAGCGGGCCATAATGTGCAGCTAAGTCATAGCCATGCCGTTATTGAAAAAATAGAAAATTTCCTTGCTAGACACAAAGGAAAAAAGAATTTCTGGCAAAAACTTTTGTCCTGATGCGGGTTGTAATTGCTGGAGGTGGCTATGCAGGTCTTACCGCAGCTATTTACTTGCGTAGACATACTCCCCAAAGCCATGTTATCTTAATAGATCCAAAGCCTTTCTTTTTAAAAAAGACCTACCTTCATAAAACAGTACATCTCCCGCTTTCCTATTTTTGTTTGCCCTATGCGGAAATCGCAAGAAAGTTTGGTTTTTTATTTTTTAAGGAGGAAATAGATCTCAGAGCAGATAAAATGGAGTATATTCTCGAAAAAAACAGCATACCTCTATCTTTTGGAGAGCTAAGTTTTGACTTTCTCGTCCTTACTACGGGCTCCAAACCTTACTTACCTTTTCCTGTCGAAGGACAACGTTTTGTTACTCTTAGAGAAGTGGAAAATGGGAATATTTCAACAATTATAAAAAGTCTTCTGCCCGGGAGTGTCATCACCCTTATTGGAGGGGGTGCCACCTCACTTCAATTTTTAGGAGAGCTTCTTTTCGTCTATGGGAAAAAATTCCATTACCGCTTAATTTCAGACCAAGATCAACTTTTATATCCCCTTCCTGACTTTTTCCATACTTACGCCCAAGCTTTCTTAGAGAAAAACAGTGTGGAATACCTTATGGCAAGCAAAGTGACTCGTGTTCAAGACAAAAGAATATGGGTGACAAATCAGAGAGACTCAGAGATCAAGGTGCATGATTCTGACCTCACTCTCATTTTTACAGGACTTAAAGCTCATCCTAAATGTTTCGAAGCCGATGTATTTGGCAGGCTCTTATATAACAAAAAATTTTACCCCCATATATTTGTGGCTGGCGACTGTTCTCTTTATCCTGGAGGAAACAATACACTTAGCGCCCAAGCTGCGGTACGCAAAGGCAAGAAAGTAGCTCAAAATATTATGCACCACATGAGGGGGGAAAAACTTGAGCCCTATACGTATGAAGAATTAGGTTATTTTGTAAGTTTGGGATTTTTGCAGGCAGTAGGATATCTCTTCGATAAAAGGTTTTTTTTAAGTGGACCTCTTGCTTACTTCATTAAAGAAATAGCTGAGGCACAATTTGATCTTTTCCTTAAAGGATGGGATGTATTTATCACATGAGAGTAGCTCTTGTTTATCTTTTACTCTCAAGCTTTCTTTATGCCCAAAGCAAATTACGCCTGGCTGCTGCGGGGGATCTCATGTGCCATGACAGCCAACTTAACTCTGCCTGGCAGAGCCAAACACAGAGTTACCATTTTCATGGATCCTTCCAGCCGATAAAATCCACACTTGAGCAAGCCGACCTCGCCCTCGCCAATTTAGAGACCACTTTACCGGGAAAAGATTTTGCAGGATATCCCCGCTTTGGCACGCCAGATAGCTTTGCCGAAGCTCTTTTTGGAGTAGGATTTCGCCTACTTGTGACTGCCAATAACCACAGTGTCGATCGGGGTATAGAGGGTTTACAGAGAACTCTTGACGTATTAGATAGAATAGGCTTTGCCCATACTGGAACTTTCCGACATGCAGAAGAAAGAGAAAAAAGCCCGTACTTAAGTTTAACCAAAAACGGCATAAAGGTAGCTTTTTTAAATTATAGTTACGGTACAAACGGATTACCTGCTCCTGCCGGAACAGTAAACTTTCCTTTAAGAAAAAAACAAATTAGCGAGGATATCGCCCGTGCCCGCCTTGATGAGAGCGACTTTATTATAGTTTATTATCATTTTGGCAATGAATATGAGAGACATCCTAATCCCACGCAAAGGGAGTATGCCTACTTCGCTCTCGATGAAGGGGCCCACGTGGTTCTAGGTAGTCATCCCCATGTAATTCAACCATACGAACTTTTGCAATGGGAAGACCGATATGGCGAAAAAAGAGAAAGACTCATTGCCTATAGCCTAGGCAACTTTATATCGGGACAAACGAAGCCCTATACAAGCACAGGACTCCTACTTTTTTTTACATTAGTAAAAGAAAGTAAAAAAATAGAAAATGTCCTACCCAAACTTGTTTATACTTTGCCCAGCGAAGGGCAATTTTATGTATATCCTCTCCCCGAGCTTTTTAGCACAAAAATTTTTCACCGTTTACCTCGAAAAAAGCAAAAGCAGATTAAGCGCGAATACCAAGAAATGAGTGTTCATGTTCAGTCATATGTCAATGGAAGATCGCTAAGAGAAAGATCCCTCCCGGAATAGCAAAAACACTATAAAGAAATCCCATGCGAAGGTACTCACCAAAAGAAATAAAATAGCCTGCCTCCCTTGCTTTTTCTAGGACAATGAGATTCGCGATGGATCCCAAAATTGTAAGATTACCTGCCAGGGTGCTTGTAAAGGCTAGAAGCTCCCAGAGAAATTCATTTTCCCCTGGCACAAACTTTAAAAGCATAACTGCAGGCACATTGCTGACCATATTGGAAAGAGCAACTGTGAGCAGGGTCAATTGCCAACGATCCTGCAAATCCCACCCATGATAGCTAAGGTAGTCTATGGCATTTTTAAGGATCCCCTTTTTTTCTAAGGCTCCCGTTAATATAAAAAGAGATACAAAAAGTATAAGGAGCTTAAAATCAACAGTTGGATATAGTCTTTCAGCAGATGTTTTGCGAGATACCAAAACAGCTCCCGCTGCCACCAAGGCAGAGATATCTCTTGGCATGCCCACAAAAAAGGCAATTAACATAATGACAGTATAGACTAGTGTTTTACGGATAATATACTCATTTAAGGGGGGTAAAGTGGCGAGAGGTAGGGATGTCTTTAGATCTAACTTTTGGCTAAGCTCTGTGCGATAGAGAAAATAAAGTACAAGGTAGTTCACCCCGAGGGACCAAACTGTGGGTAAGGCCATATGTAAGCTGTAGCGGTAAAACGAAAGATTGCCTGCTTCTCCAATAAGCACATTTTGGGGATTGCCAATAAGAGTAGCCACCCCACCACTGTTAGATCCTGTAGCTATAGCTAAAAGGTAAGGGATCGGGTTTTGTCCTGTTTTTCGCACAAGTTCTAAAATGACAGGTGTAAAGGCAACACACACGACGTCATTGGTGAACAAAGAAGCGGTAATACCACTTGATATAAGAACGAGAGCAAGCAGAACTTTTGGTTTTTGACTCAAGTGTAATATGCGTAAGGCTAAATTGTCATAAAAGCCAGCTATATGAAGTTGGCCAGACAAAAGCATAAGAGAAAAAAGCAAAATTATGGTGGAATCATCAATAGCCTCCCTAGCTTCTTGTCTTGAAATAAAGCCCCCTGCTAAAAGAGCTATCGCCCCCACAAGAGCTATACCTGTACGATCTAAGCGTACGAGTGGATAACGACCTAAGGCAAGGCCGACGTAGGCCAGGAGAAAGATAAGTAACACTCCCTCCTGGCTTGTCATTTACGGCTTAATACGCTCCACTAGAGAGAGATCAGCTTCTTTTAAAACAATTATGTTTTTTTGGGCATCATTGACATAGATCACATCTTCAAAGAAAGTCACAAAAGTATCTTCGTGAAGTTTTTCCTGGGAGCGCGCCAGCCGTTTTAGATTCTTGTCAAACTTTGCCAGGTAATATGCATTGCCTTCAAATACCACGGCATAAATGATATCATTGCGGATTTCCACAAAACTTCTCCAAAAGATGTTGTCATCACCCTGAACTTTTACCTGAAGGTTATCTTTGTCTAAAAGCACAAGCCGGTAGGCAGTTGCCTCAAAACCAGATTTGGCATTGGTTCCAATAACTACCACACCATCGGCAAAGACATCGTATTTTTGACCCGCAATTCCCTCATAAGGCGAGCGCACCAAGATCTTTCGGCTTTGGGGATCAATAATAAAAAGGTCGTTGCTACGCCGCCCTTCTGGTCCGTAACCTTTGCTACGCAGGTAGTATATTTTTCCGCCAAAAAGAGTTTTTTGCCGAAGCTCATCTTCTTTTTTCTTAAGTGCCGCTTCTTTTTCTTGAAGCTCTCGGTTGCGTCGCTCAAGCTCTTCGCGATATTTTTCCGGATCTTTTTTCATCTCCTGTTCTTTTTTGTCTTGGGCAAGCTGCTCCTTTTCTTGCTTTAACTCCTCCTGTCTTTTTTCTTGTTTTTCTTCTTTTTGCTTAATTTCTTCTTCTTTTTTAGCTTGTTTCTCTTCTTGTGCTTTGAGTGCTTGCTCTTCCTTCTTTAACTTTTGTTCTTCTTTCTTTACCTCTTCCTCTTTTTTCTTTTTTTCTTCAGGATCCTTTATCTTAGCCACCTCTTCCTTCTTTTTTTCCAATTCCTGTTTTTTTTGAGCTAATTCTTCTTTTTTCTCTGTTGTTTTCTTTTTTTCCGCCTCTAGTTCTTTCTTTTCTTTGCTTAAGGCTTGCTCTCGCTTCTCAACCTCTTTTTCTTTAAGCGCTAGCATTTTTTCTCTTTCCCCAATGCCCTTGTCTTCCTGCTTTCGCAGCTCTTCGATGACCTTTTGATCCCCCAGAGTAAAGGGATCAGCCCCTGTCTCGCTTAGAGGAATAAGCATGCGTGTCTTGCCTGGCCAATCCTTATAGCTGCGAGCAAGACCCAAATTTTCCTCTTTCACATAGCGCATCACTTCCTCTATGTAGCGCTGTGAGACATAACCTACATCCCCCCGGTAAACCGCATTGTAGTAGGTGGCAAAATTAGCTAAAGTTTGTGCATCTGCCTGAGAATAGCCAAAGCGTTTTCTGAGGTAACTAGCTAGAATAAGTCTGACATTGCGTATGTGGTCTACCCGCGCCTGGGGCTCAATGATGAAAATATCTGCAGAAAGTTTTTGTTTTTGGTTTGGATCATAAACACGCACTACCCGGTAGCGATTAAGATAGCGCCGCTCTCTTCCCGGCTCTGCCAGAACTTCCCCTATTTCCTGCACCTCACGTACCGTGTCGCGTTGGCGGCTCGGTCCCGTATAGTTGATAAAGTCTATGGGCTGTGCCTTGCGCCGCAGCTCCTCTTCCACCACCTTTTGAGCATTAATGGCTACGGTTATGAAAAGACCATAGAAAATACATTTTGCCATGCGCATACTCCATTATCGGTAAGCCTCTCAAAAAAGCAGCTAATTTTATTTGCCAGCTTGTCTGTTCTTAGCTAATGCATTATTATGCCAATAGAAATTACTACGGAGTTAATAAAAAAGCTTAGCCAGTGGTGGGAAGAGACAGAACTTACTTTAGCCATACCTTATATCGACAGTCAGCATCTATGGCTGTGTGCTCTCATGTTTCAGGGAGAAAACGCCCTCAAGCTCACCAACCAGGAGCTTTTTCAAAAAACATTTTCCCAGATTTTGAGATACCTCTATCTTTATGCAGAACGCCACTTTAAGGCAGAAGAAGCCATACTGCAGCATTTTTCGTACCCAGCCAGAGAAGAACACCGCCGCCGCCACGCCAGCTTTGTGCAATATTTGGAGAGATTTCAAAAATATGATTTCACCCCACAATCTGCAGAAACTCTGCTTCACTTTCTGAAAGCCTGGCTGGTCACCCATGTAAAAAAGGAAGATTTTCACTATGCTGCCTTTTTTGCCCGTAGACAAGCCGATGTGCTTGCATTTTTGGAAGAATTTGCCTCACACACAGAAAATCACTTGCTAGCTGAAGAAAAGATGCTCTTCGAAAAGATTTTAGCAAAAAAGATGTTAATCTATAATAGAGAGAGCGTTGTCACAGACACAACAAGGGAGATATACCGAAACCTTCGACTTGAAACTGGTATTCCTATTGTCGACATCCAACATCTTTGGCTCGTTAAGCTGATGGTAAAATTAGAAATAATGCTGAAACAAAAAAAGGAACAAACCCCTGGCGAGACGATAGAAATTCTAAAAGAAATAGTGCGTTATACGCGTGATCACTTTATGGCCGAAGAAAACCTTATGCGCATTATGGATTACGGACCCAGGGACATCCACCACCAAAAGCATGCCAGCTTTATGAAAAGCATGCAAACTAAATATAAAAACCATCTCATATCAGACAAACAACTTGCGCAAAATCTTCTTCATGATTTACGAGACTGGCTATACCATCATATTGCAACAGAAGATAAACTTTTGGGAGCTTACAGCCGCTCAAGGCCTACGATAGCCATAATGGCCTGCAAGAAACTTCTATCCGAGGGCCGTATTTCCTTGCGAGCTGAGCAAATTAGCTTTTATAAAGCTATTCGGCAAAAGACCTCCTAGGCTCGCGGGTGGTATTTTTTGTGAGTTTTCTCAAGATCGGAGCGCACAAGGTGGGTATATATTTGCGTTGTGCTAATATCCAGATGCCCAAGAAGTTCCTGCACCGCTCGGAGATCAGCATTGTTTTGGAGTAGATGTGTGGCAAAACTGTGGCGCAGTGTGTGCGGGGTAATTTTCTTTTTAATTTGAGCCCGTCCAATGTAGCGCTTCAAGAGTCTCCATGCAGATTTGCGGTTTAGCGCACCCCCTTTCTTTGAAATAAACACATAGGGAGAGGGTTTTGTGGCAAGCGCAGGCCGCGAATGCGACAGATACTTTTGCAAGAGTTCGTAGGCTACATCCCCGAAGGGAACTAGCCTCTCCCTGCCTCCTTTACCTATTATGCGTAGCTGCATTTGGTCTAAATTAACATCCTGCATTTTTAACTGGCAGGCTTCTGAGATACGCAAACCTGCTGAATACATAAGCTCAAAAAGAGTCTTATCTCGCAACTCTAGAATATCCGACTCATTAAAAACCATAAAGAGCTTTTTGATTTCCTCCTGGGTTAAATAGTCAGGAAGATGGCGTTCCACCTTAGGGCTTTCAACATCGGTCATCGGATTTTGGGTAATGACTTTGTTTTGCTCCAGGTAATTGTAAAACTGGCGCAGGGAGGCAATTACCCTAGCACGAGTACGGCTTGAGAGGTTGCGGCGACTTTCTTCCCGTAAGAATTCCAAAATGTCATTGCGCGTGAGGGAAATTAACGAGCGGGAATGGCTCTGGGCAAAGCGGTTCAATTTCGTGAGATCAGAAAGATAGGAAAAAATACTGTTTTCCGAAAGCCCTTTTTCAACCAAAAGGTAGTTTTCAAAATCTTTCAAATAGTTTTTTTTGGCAGCCACACCCTGCTCCTGTCGTGAGACTTATGCTATTCATCGACGGAGCAAAATGGGCTTTTAAGAACTTTTTTATTTTAGAAGTCCTGCTTCCTTTATTATATATGCGCCTATTTCATTTAGTTGTATTTGGCTCGTACCCTCGTAAATTGTTAGAATTTTGGCATCTCGATACATCTTTTCAATAGGATAGTCCTTTGTAAAACCATAACCCCCATGCAATTGTAGCGCTTGGTTCGCCACAAAAACAGCTGTTTCTGAGGCATAGTATTTAGCTATAGCTGAAAATTTCGCTGTTTCGGGATGTCCAAACTCTGCATAACGGGCAGCCCGATAAGCTAGAAGTCGCGAAGCCTCAATACGGGTTAGCATTTCCGCAAGCATATGCTGTACCGCTTGGAAGTTAATGATATGGCGACCAAACTGCTGCCTCTGTCTTGTATATTTGAGAGCCTCTTTGTAGGCTCCTGTGGCAAGACCCACCGCACTTGCTGCCACTGCGGGACGAGAGGCATTTAAAGTCAAGAGAGCATGAATAAAGCCCTTGTTGGGTTTTAAACCTACCAAATTTTCCTCTGGGACCTCGACATCCTCCAAAATGACCTGCCTCGTATGAGAACAGCGTATGCCCATTTTGTTTTCTAGCTTACCAAAAGAGAGTCCCTTCGTACCTTTTTCCACAATAAAGCAAGACATACCCCTTGGACCCTTGGCCTTGTCAGTTAGGGCAAAAATAGTATAGACATCGGCAACACCGGCATTCGAAATCCATTGCTTAACGCCATTAAGGATATAGCGATCCCCCCGTTTTTCCGCAACGGTGGAGAGGTTTGGAACATCCGATCCGGCGTTGGGCTCGCTAAGAGCAAAGGCGCCTATTTTCTCCCCAGAGGCAAAGCTAGGCAGATATTTGCGTTTTTGCTCTTCCGTGCCACCCAACTCAATAGGTAGAGCGCCCAACTTCGTGGCGGCAAAGGCAGTACTAACACCCAGGCAATATTCACTTATGGTTTCTGCCAGAAGAGCATTGATAAAGGGACGCAGTCCCAAACCCCCATATTCAACGGGATACATAGCAGCTGGTATTTGGGCTTCCTTGAATTTTTCTAAAATTTTATAAGGATACTCTTCTTTTTCGTCAAGTTCAGCCCGCTGGGGGACCACATGTTCTTCACAGATGCGGCGGGTAAGCTCTAGTACCTGCCTTTCTTCTTCACGAATAGTAAAATTCATTATTTCATCCATAGCCCTAGAATAGGTCGAAAAGTTTCAACGCGTCAACATGTAAACTTTTTTATTGTATAAGAATTTTTGGCTCTCCTGCAATAATTTCACCTATGGGCTGAGCACAAAAAGAAAAGGCAGATCGAGAGATAATCTCCTCTACCCTCTCACAAGCTGTGGGAGCCACCGCTACTAAAAGCCCCCCGGAGGTTTGCGGGTCGGCTATTTTTAAGTATTCCCTATTGTCCTCTTGGCGAAATTGCACATATTCCCCATAGCTTTTCCAATTGCGATGGGTACCACCTGGCACTGCATTTTGGGCAAGATATTCGTCAACGCCTGGCAAAAAAGCAAGTTTCTCAAAATAGAGCACTGCCTTTTTGTGGGAATTTCTCAACATTTCGAGCAGATGCCCCGCCAAGCCAAAGCCCGTGACATCCGTCATGGCATGTACCTCTTTTATTTCACCGAAAAGTTGACCCAAGTTATTTAACGTGGTCATCGACATAATCGCTTTCTCACGGTGCTCTTCTTTTAGAATACCCCTTTTTTCCGCAGTCGTTAGGATCCCTGTGCCTAAGGGCTTTGTTAAATAAAGGATATCCCCCACTTGAGCAGGGTAATTTCTTTTGAGATTTTGGCGGGGCACAACTCCATTTACAGCTAAACCAAAAATAGGTTCCCTGCAGTCAATGCTATGGCCTCCCGCAAGTTCAAGACCTAGAGACTCAAGAACCTCTCGCGCTCCTGCAAGAACCTCTCGAGCAAGTTCAGGGCCAAGATGATCTATAGGCCAGCCCAAAAGAGCCAGGGCCAAGATAGGACGTCCCCCCATGGCAAAGATATCACTTAAGGCATTGGTAGCTGCAATTTTCCCAAAAAGGCGTGGGCTGTCCACGATAGGGGTAAAAAAATCTGTGGTAGCTAAAAGAAGTTCATCTGAAGTGAGATCCAAGACAGCCGCATCGTCACTACCTTCATAACCCACCAGTAGATTTTGCTGGCGAAAGGCTCCTTTTTCCTTGAGTATCTCCCCCAAAACAAGGGGAGAAAGCTTGCAACCGCAGCCTGCTCCATGGGAAAATTGGGTTAATCTCACGAGACAACCTCCATTGTTTGTAGTTTCTTGATTTCTTCTCGAAGTTTGAATTCAAAGAGACTGAGGTTTTCTCGTGCTAAATTCCCATCAACATAAATAATGCTTTGGGGATCACGCTTCGAAAGACCATAAAGATAGGCCCTGTCATAGTAATGTAAACTAAGTCTTGCTGCCTCGGCATAGAGTCCCTGTTCTACAAGGGAAATACACTTTTGAGTTAGCTCTTGGCCAAGTCTTTTCTCAATTTGTTTAAAGGCCACAACTAGCTCCTGGGCTTTGGATGCACCGTATTGGGCAAGGATATTTTTTATCCTTGTCTCTCGATCTACACGCAGGAAAAAAACAGGGGAGCGTCGCATCTCTTCCCATAAAGCTTTCGGTATAGGAAGCCGACCTATCATGCGGCTTTCATCTTCGACAAAAATAGGCTCATCTTCTGGGAGCTTGACAAGAGCCAGCGCAAGATTGTTTTCAAATTGCATGACGGTAGGTTGTGGAGGGAGCCCTAGATGGCCAAAGGCAGACCCTCTGTGGTTAGCCAAACCCTCTAAATCAAGGACCGGCCAACCACGACTCGCCAACTGATGCAAGAGCTCGGTCTTACCTGATCCTGTAAGACCCCCCAAAATGAGGAGCTTGCGCTTCTTTTCCAAAAGCTCGAGCACAAAACGGCGAAAAAATTTATAACCACCTTTTAAAACAAAAACCTCAAGTCCTGATTTGGCGAAAAGCCAGGCAACACTTTGGCTGCGCTGACCACCGCGTGCACAATAAAGGTAAATTTTTTTACTTTGTCCGCTAAGTTCCCAGGCTTTTTCAACCATGTGGGGCAGTTTAGGTCCCACAAAGCGAAGCCCCAACAAAAAGGCCTTGAGAAATCCTTTATTCTTATAACAAATACCTACCTCGGCTCGTTCTTCATCACTAAAAAGAGGCAAATTTAGAGCCCCCGGTATGTGGCCTTGAGCGTACTCCACAGGTGATCGCACATCCAAGATAGCCGAGCTCTCGCTTTCTTTGAGAAAATCCCTGGCGTCTAAGAAAATTACACCCATGGGTTTTGCCAAAGGAAACTGTGGCAAAGGCCAACTTGACCTAAAATTTTTGACATATTGTCCGCCACTTAAAAGCTGGATTTACACCCAGCTTACAGGTGGTACACCAAATATAAAGGAGTTTCTATGAAATTGGCAAGGAATATTCCTGTGTTACTCACAGGTGCTTTTCTCCTCTACGCCTGTGGAAAAAAAGAAGAAGCAGCTCCCCAGGCAACAGTAGCTCAACCCAGCGATCCATTGGCCTTGGGAAAAGAGGTCTACATGGGCAAGGGTGCCTGTTTTACTTGCCACGGTAATGAAGGCAAGGGGGATGGCCCCGCTGGTGCTGCCCTAAAACCAAAACCTCGCAACTTCGCTGAGGCCAAATGGAAATATGGGACCGAGCTTGAAAAAGTAAAAAACACCATTGCCAAGGGTTCGCCGGGAACTAGCATGGCTGCCTATGAAGGCACCTTAACGCCGGAAGAAATCGACGCGGTAGCTCGTTATGTCTTAACCCTTGGTGGAAAGCCCATTCAATAAAATACAGGCTCGGGGGCATTATGGTGCTAAAACTTGTAAAAATTGGCTTACCTCTTTTTGTTGTGGCTTTTTTAGCATGGGTCATTTTTGCCCCCCCGCAGAGAGTTGGCTATGCCCCCGAGCAACCTATCGCCTACAGCCATGCCCTTCATGCAGGTAAACATGGGATGGACTGCCAGTATTGCCACACTGGCGTAGCGGTGAACAAAAAAGCCGGTGTACCTTCCCTGAATATCTGCATGAATTGCCATGCCTATGGCACTATGGGGTATTCAGGCGGCAAGTTGAGCCCAGAAATTGCCAAGCTAAAAAAATATTATGAAGAAAAAAAATCCCCCGAGTGGATAAGGGTACACAACCTGCCTGATCATGTACGCTTTGCTCATGCCCCCCATATCAAGGCTCTCTTAAAAGAGGGAGCTCCAACTAAAGAAGCTTGTGTGCCATGCCATGGCCAGGTAGAGCAAATGGTTGTCGTAAGTCAGGTCATGCCTCTAAATATGGGCTTTTGTGTAAACTGCCACCGGGATTACCGGAATGCCCATGAGTACCGGAACCGGGGTGTTGCTGTTTCCTGTAATTTTTGCCATTACTAAGAGGGATCTATGCCAAAAAAGAAAACTTATAAACAAATCTGGCGCAGTGCTGAAGAGAAGCTTTATCCTGCTCTATCTCAAAATGAAATGTGGAGAGATGGCCGGGAATTCTCCTACTCCATTGAAGATTTAATTGCCCAGGGACTTGACCAGGAGCTAAGTAGAAAAAAATTTTTTCAGCTAATGGGAGCCTCTATCACTATGGCCACCGTAAGCTGCGTAAAGGCTCCTGTTGAAAAAATCGTACCTTATGTAGAGCGTCCTCTAGAGCACATACCGGGTGAGGCTATTTATTACGCTACGGCGCGGGTAACAAGTGATGGCGTCTACCCTATCCTAGTTAAGACAAGAGAAGGAAAGCCTATAAAAATTGAAGGCCACCGAGACCATCCCTTATTCCGGGGAGCTATTCGAGCTGACACCATTGCTACCATATGGGATCTTTATGATCCCGATAGGTTAAAAAACCCCCTTGCAAGAGGAGAGCAACAGCAGTGGAAAGAAATGAAGATGACAGAGCTGCTCCCTAAAGTACGGGAACTTTTGCAGGGTAACGTGCGTATATTAGGCAGAACTCTTTTTTCCCCCTCAGAAAAGCGCGCCCGCCAAGAGCTTGCGCAAAAAGTGCGCGCAAGGCTTATCACCTACGACAGCATAGGGAATATCCTCGAGGCCATATCAGGCGAAGAGGCTAGTTATGGCCAAGCTATCATTCCCCGCTACCGCATCGCTGAGGCAGAGCTTATCTTTGCTTTAGAAAATGACTTTCTTGGAACCTGGCTTGCACCAGAACTTTTCACAAAGGAGTTTTCTCAAAAACGCAACCCTGATGGAAAAATGAACCGCCTTATTGTAGCTGAAAGCCATCTCACTCTTACAGGTAGTAACGCTGACACAAGACTTGCCTTAAACGCAGGAAGCCACTTAACCCTAGGACTTGCCCTCGCCAATTTACTCTTACCTTCAAGCCCCCTTGCCCGCAATACACAACTTAAGAATTTCCTTGCCCCCTACACCGTCGACCTTGCCGCACAAGTCACAGGGGTTAATGCTGAAAAAATTCAAAAACTCGCCGAGGAGTTAGGTCAATACAAAGGGCGCTCTCTTGTTTTATGTGGCGGTGGCTCAGTAAAAGGCAAAGAAGCAGGAGCCTCTCAAATTGTGGCTAATTTGCTAAATACTCTCCTTAATAACGAAGGTAAAACCATTCTCGCCAAGAATCCGTACAAGGAAGAGAACGACCTTTCCCCAGAAAAAGAATTATTGGCATTGCGGGATGAACTCATGGCAGGTAAGGTCGATGTCTTGCTTATTGACAGAGCCAACCCTGCTTATGAGCTTTCTGCTTTAGGCATGGCTGAAGCTATTGCCAAAGCCAAGACAGTTATCTACATGGGCTATCACCACAATGACACAGCGGTTTTAAGTCATTACATTATCCCAGTTAGCCATTATCTCGAAAGTTGGTCAGATGGTCTTTGCTTGGGCTACTATTCCGTCGCGCAGCCTGCTATAAGGCCGCTTTTCGATACCCTAGGTGCCGGGGATATAATCTTGAAACTTGCTGGCATAGAGAGGTCCTTTGCTGATTATGTAAAAGACACGGCTCGCAAATATATTAAGGGGGATTTTGCTACGGGATTTGTCAGGCTTCTTTCAGAAGGTTATACCTTAGCCGAAAGTGGCAGCGAGAGGCCACGCACTTTTCGGGTAGAATCTCTTAGACTTGTCGATGCACCTAAAACCCCCCAGGAGGGCTTTCGGCTTATGCTTTACCCAACTGTGGCGCTTGGGGATGGGCAAGGAGCCAATAATGCCTTCCGCCAGGAACTCCCCGATCCTATCTCCAAAATGACATGGGATAATTATGTGGCAGTTTCTGTTAAAGATGCCCGACGCAATCGCTGGCGCATGGGGGATGTACTACGTCTTGATAACGGCCGCACGAGCATAGAAGCACCTGTCTTTGTGCAACCAGGACTCAGAGAAGGTACCATGGCAATAGCCTTGGGCTATGGTCAAAAACACATAGGTGCTATTGGTTCTGGAGTTGGGAAAAACGGTTATGCCCTAGCCCTACCGACGGAAAAGGGGCTGCAATTTTATGCCATACCCATCACCGTTGAAAAAACGGGCAAGAAACATAAATTAGCTACTACACAAAAGCATTATGAGCTTGCTACCGAAAGAGGGCTTGTGCGTATAGCACGGCTTCAGGAATACCGCCAAAATCCCAGGGTAGGCCATGAACATGAAGAGGTACCCCACCCTGGCCCTGACGGCAAAAGTAAAGCCAAAGGATTATACAAAGAGCACTCATATGGTCCCTACCGCTGGAGCTTAAACATAGACTTAACTAAGTGCACAGGCTGTTCGGCATGTGTGGTGAGCTGTTACTCGGAAAACAATATTCCAGTGGTGGGTAAAGACGATGTACTTGTTGGGCGTGAGATGTCATGGTTGCGGATTGATCGCTATTACAGTTACCTTTCAGAACAGGCAGAAAAAGAAGATCCTGATATGGTAAACCCAGAGGTGTTCTTTCAGCCTGTTATGTGCCAGCATTGTGAAAATGCGCCCTGTGAGAATGTATGCCCGGTGGGAGCAACAGGTCACAGCGAAGATGGCCTAAATTACATGTCTTATAACCGCTGTATTGGAACCCGCTATTGCCAGAACAATTGCCCCTATAAAGTGCGAAGATTTAATTTCTTTGAGTATTGGGAAGGTAAGATTCGCGATCCTCAACAGCTGGCGCTTAACCCCGATGTTACCGTACGCTCTCGTGGGGTAATAGAAAAATGCTCCTTTTGCCAGCAGCGTATCTCCGAGAAGCGCCAACAAGCAAAGTTGGAGGGGCGTATGCTGAAAGATGGTGAGTTAAAAACAGCCTGCCAAGAAGCATGTCCCGCCGATGCCATAACCTTTGGCAACATAAATGATGAGGGCAGCCAAATTGCCGCCAAGTGGCGCGAGACGCGCACCTACACCATTCTTAGCCAGCTAAAAACCGAACCTGCCGTTAGCTATCAGGTTAAAATTAAAAACGAGGAAGTATAGGAAGGTAACCATGGTACAAGAAAATGCCTTAAGGATTGGCAAACCCTTTGCGCAAATCGACGGTGACATTCTTAGACCATTAGAAAGCTTCCCCACCAAGACCTGGTGGATTGCCTTTCTTATCTCAGCCTCTGCCCTAGCGGTTTTTGTTGGAGTTCTTATTTATAGCTTTTTTAAAGGCCTCGGCATCTTCGGCATTAATAATCCGGTGGGTTGGGGCTTTTACATTATCAATTTTGTCTTTTGGGTGGGCATCGGCCATGCGGGCACCCTAATTTCCGCTATTCTTTACCTCTTTCGGCAAAAATGGCGCACCTCTATTAACCGGGCTTCTGAGGCCATGACAATTTTTGCAGTTATGACGGCCGCCGTTTTTCCCTTAATCCACGTAGGGCGACCCTGGTTTGTATATTGGATTTTTCCATACCCCAATGAACGTGGGCCGGTATGGGTAAACTTCCGCTCACCTCTCTTGTGGGATGTTTTTGCTATCTCTACTTACTTTATTATTTCCCTTGTTTTTTGGTACATGGGTCTTGTACCCGATTTTGCCACCATGAGGGATAGGCTCGATGGCTTTCAAGCCAAGACGAAAATTGGGCAAATACTCTTGGATATAAGGCGATTTGTATTACGAGTTATTTCTCTGGGCTGGGTAGGTTCCGCCAAAACCTGGCATCATTATGAAAAAATGGCCCTTATCTTATCGGCCCTTGCCACACCTCTTGTGCTTTCTGTACATACAATTGTGTCTTTTGACTTTGCCACCTCTCTTATCCCAGGCTGGCATGCCACCATCTTTCCCCCCTACTTTGTGGCAGGTGCTATTTATTCGGGCTTCGCCATGGTCTTAACTCTCATGATTATAATGCGCCAAGCCTTTAAGATGGAGGCCTACATTACTATAAAACATCTAGAAAACATGGGGCTTGTTATTTTAGTGACGGGCATGATGGTTTCCTTTGCCTACACTATGGAATTCATTATGGCCGCCTATAGCGGTAGTCACAATGAGCAATATGTATTTTTAAACCGCCTCAAAGGTCCCTATGCTTGGGCGTTTTGGATTATGTTTTTCTGCAACGTCATCTCTCCCCATTTTATGTGGTTTAAGAAACTTAGGACCAATATTAAAGTACTATTTGTCATTTCCATTGTGGTTAATGTAGGGATGTGGTTCGAGCGCTTTGTCATAGTCGTAACCTCACTCCATCGCGATTATTTGCCCTCAAGTTGGGACATGTACATCCCCACTATTTACGATTACGCCATGCTCATTGGCAGCTTTGGACTTTTCTTTACTATGTTCTTGCTCTTCGTGCGCGCCTTTCCCTCCATCGCTATCGCAGAGGTGAAAGCCGACGAGGCAGGATACGAAATGGCCAAACACTGAGGTAGCTATGGTGAGTTTTAAAGAGGTTAAAGAAGGACTTTTTTCTTACGAAGAACCAGACAAAGGCTGGGTGGCTATCTTCACGAAGCCACAGGAGCTGCTAAAGGCCGCTGAAAAAGTGCGGGATGCAGGCATCAAACGCTTTGATTGCTTTACACCTATGCCCATCCATGGGCTAGACAAGGCCATGGGTTTAAAACGCAGTTGGGTGCCTTTTGTAACCCTTGTTACAGGGCTTGGCATGGCCCTGCTTGAATTCTTATACATTTTGTATATCGATGTGATTAACTGGCCTATTGTCTATGGTGGAAAGCCCCACTTTTCCTTTCCTGCCTATATCCCCATCCTGTTTGAAGTAACCGTCTTTATGGGAGGAGTATGCACGGCAGCGGCCGTGATTGTCCTTGGAAGACTAGGAAAGATCAATCGCAAACCTATACACCCCCGTGTAACCTCAGATACCTTTGCCCTCTGGATTGGCGATGAACTTAGCCGGCAAGAGGTAGAAAAAATTCTCAGCCCAATTAGCTGCGAGATAAAGCCCCTGGAGTAGTCTATGTCGAGAATAACACCTTTGTTTCTAAGCCTTTTTATCGGAGGCTGTGTGAATTATATTGGCCAATGGCATTATTTCACTGATATGTATTACTCCCCCGCCGTAGATGCCCAGCAAATCGACGAAATAGGCGGACGTATGGGTGACATGCTACCTCCTGAAGGAAGTGTGGCCTACAAACAAATCCCCTATCCCTTTACTAGTGCCACAGCCGCAAGCGAAGCCGCACGTGCGCTGAATGTTCCCAGCGAGCTTGACACCAAAAGAGGAGCTAGGCTTTACCAAATCTATTGCTCCCCTTGTCACGGGGCCCAGGGAAGGGCTGATGGCTTTGTGAAGCCCTTTATGCCATCCATCCTGCCTTTGGCAGGTAAAGAAGCAAATGCCAATAAACTTTCCGTAGGGGAAATTTACCATATCGCTACGGTGGGACGTGGCACGATGCTTGGTTATGGCAGTCAAATTCGGGAAAGAGACCGGTGGGCTATTGCCCAATTTATTAAACAAGAATTGCAAGAGCAAACATCACCTTAGGGGGTATTATGGAAAGGTTTCAAATTCCTGCTCAAGTAGAAAAGGTACTATATGGTCTTATCGGTGTTGGCCTCCTAAGCCTGCTTTTGGGCTTTATCTTTGACCCCCATCGTAGCTGGGCAGCCCTACTTGTCTTTACCATATTTTTGCTTTTGCTCTCTCTTTCGGGTGGATTTTTTGCAGCGGTGCAACTAGTAAGCGGAGCTAAGTGGTCTGTGGTAATACGTCGGCTAAGCGAGGCTACCTTAGCGGCGCTACCCGTGGTGGGGCTAGGACTTTTAGCCATCTTTTTTGGTATCCACCACCTCTACGAGTGGTCCCACGCTGATACAGTAGCTCGAGACCCTCTCTTGCAGTACAAAGCAGGCTACCTTAATGTCCCCTTTTTCATAGTTCGGGTAATAATTTACTTTCTTCTTTGGTTTTTCTTAGGCAACTATTTACGACACCTATCCTTGCAGCAAGACACAAAAGGCCAGGACCTCCCCCGGTCCAAACTTATTGCGACGAGTGCGGTCTATCTAATAGTCTTTGCCTATACCCTAGCGCTTGCCTCCCTTGACCTCATCATGTCTTTAGAGCCTCACTGGTTTACCACTATGTTTCCGGTCTATGTCTTTTCAGGGCTTGCTTACTCAGGAACATCCGCGATGATAATATTGATTATCACCATCCAAAAATACGGTGGATTAAAGGATGTCACCGAAGAACATCTTCACGACATGGGAAAATGGCTTTTTGTCTTCACTACCTTCTGGGCCTACATTGCCTTCTCCCAGCACATGCTTATCTGGTATGCCAATTTACCCGAAGAAACCTATTATCTAGAGCAGCGGTTAAAAGGAGTGTGGGGCTATTTTACGGCTTTCTTCTGGATCTTTCACTTCGTAGTTCCCTTTGCTATCTTGCTACAAAGAGATGTGAAAAGAAACCCTAGAAGTCTCATAAAAGTAGCGTGGCTTACTCTCTTTATGGGATTTGCCGATGTCGTATGGATGGTCTACGGAGGGCTTTCGCTGCCCGGTTTCCCTCTCGGCATATTGGAGCTTGGCGTTTTTGCAGGTACAGTTGGAGTATTTGGCTTGATGGTCCTCAAATCCTTTGCAAAGTATCCCCAAGTGCCCATAGGGGATCCCTACCTTGAGGAATCCCGGCACTTTCATCAGCCAATTTAGTGCGGGCGTGGTGTAACGGTAGCACAAAAGCCTTCCAAGCTTTTAGAGGGGGTTCGAGTCCCCTCGCCCGCTATGTTTACCGGCTTAATTGAAGAAACCGGTGTCATAGAAAAACGAGAGGGCCAAAAAGATGGTATTTCGTTCACTATTAGAGCACAGCGTGTGCTCACCGACCTAAAAGAAGGCGACAGCATCTCGATAAACGGCGCCTGTCAGACTGTTATGGAAATCCGTAACCGTACCTTCACTGTGTTTTCTATCCCCGAAACTCTCAGGGTTACCCATTTTGCGAGCCTAAAAACGGGGGATGAAGTAAATCTGGAAAGACCCTTAGCTGTGGGAGAAAGACTTGGGGGTCACTTTGTACAAGGCCATGTTGAAGGAACTGGCGAGATCCAATCTATAGAAAAAGGGGACAATCACTGGAGAGTAGCTATCCACTATCCCTCACCTTATATCATACCCAAAGGGAGTATTGCGGTCGACGGGATATCGCTCACCGTACAAAAGATAGATGGCCCTCTATTTTGGGTAGAACTAATACCCGAAACTCTCAAACGTACCAATGCCCGGCGGTGGGAACTTGGCTACCGCCCCAATATAGAAACAGACTATTTCGTAAAAGTAATCCACCATTTGCTGGGCGAACGTTATTTTTCTAAATAACGCCTTAAAGATTCTTTCGATGGGACCAAAAGTTGATACCGACATGCTCCCGGATTGTAGTGTAAGCTATTATCTAAGGGCACAACATAAGAGATTTTAGCAAGTTCTTCGCGCACCATTTTCGCCAAGATGTAGCTACCAACACCATGTATGATCTCGACTTCTTCTACACCTTCCAAGAATGCCTGCTCAATTTCACGTAAGAGCTTGCGCCGTGCCTCATCATAAGACAATAAGCGCAAATAAATTTGGCGGATGGCACCCATAAAAGTGCGACAATATAGCATGGGTAAAAAATTCTGTCAATTTGTTTTCCTCGTGTTTTTCTTAGCCTGTCAAAGAGCCCAAGAAAATCTCTCGCTAAAAAGCCGCGCTGTGGTCTTTTGCCTTCATGATATTGGCAGCACGGGCGAATATGCACTAAGTGAAGAACAATTTCTCGATTTTTTGAAACTACTACAACCTTATCCTGTGCTCTCGTTACGAGACTGGAAAAATGAGCTAAAATCAGAAAACCCATTGCCGCAGGCGGTCGTGCTTACTTTTGACGATGGTTACCCATCCTTGCTAAGTCAGGTTGTGCCAAGACTGCTTTTTTTTGGCTACGGCGCTACTTTTTATATTTACTTGAACCGTCATTCCGATCATTCCTCTTTTTATCGTTCCCTAAGCCAGCTGGGAGACCGTTTTGAACTAGGCAGCCATTCTCTGAGCCACGGCGAACTTAAGGATTTTAACGAAAAAAAATTTTTCAAAGAAATCTACCACTCACGTCTCAAACTTGCCTATCTCACAGGCAAAAAAGTGGAAAGCTTTGCCTGGCCTTATGGTTCCTTTGACCCCACCTATGCTAATTTACCCCGTCAGGCAGGTTATGAAACACAAGTTTCTACAGAAAAGCGCCTGGCCCACAAAAAAGACCTCGACCATATTGTCCCTCGTTTTACTCTTAGGCGCGCCCATGCTTTGGAAGAAGCAAAAGCAGCCTTAAAACTCCTCGAATAATTTACCCTGTAGGGGCACAAGCCTGCCCCATTCCTGCGCCCCGAGGTAAAAAAATTCGCTAAGGATTTTCTCCTTGTCCTTATTCGTACCCAAATCAGCGAGAGACATGCGCTCTAACTCAAAGTAATGCGCGAGATTTGTAGCTCCATCAGCAATAAACTGCTTACATCCTTCATTGGCTGTCATGGAAGGGTGGTCAAAGCAGTAAAGATTGCGGTTTTGCTCAAGAGCATAATTAGCTGTGATGACAGCCCCACTCTTGCGAGAACCCTCGACAAATACCACATGACTACAAAGACCCGATATAATCCTATTTCTTTTTACGAAATGAAATGGGAGAGGATGAGTCTCTGGTGGGTGTTCGCTTATTAGCAAAACATTTCCCTTGCGAGCCGCCTCATGGTAGAGATCTGCATTCGAGAGAGGATAGATATGGTCCACCCCATGCGCCAAAACAGCTATTGTTGCACCACCACATGCCAGGGCTGTGCGATGGGCCATGGAATCAATCCCCCGGGCCATCCCCGAGACAATAACATAGGTGGGCACAAGTAAAGAGCAAAGCCGGCGCGTGTAATGTAGAGCTAACAGAGATGGATTTCTTGTTCCGACAACCGCTACAGCCTTTTTTTGCAGAAGCCCTATATCCCCCCGATAGAAGAGGAATAATGGCTTTTGGTATATTTCGCGTAATAAGGGAGGATAGTTTGCATCCTCCCAAGTTAAAATGCCAATTTGTTTTTTCTCACAGATTTCAAGACACCTTTGTGCAGCCCCTAGCAGCTCTTCTTTTTCTGCAAGTGGTGTCTTTTCCCAAATCCGTTGTCCAGCTAATTCCTTTTGCAACAGGGAGGGTGATTTTAAAAAAAGAGCTAACTTTACGTTAAGGTCTTGACTCATCTTGCAGTAATTCGAGGTTTCTTCTTGTTTCATGGTAAGCCGAGTTTTTTTCAAAATTTTGAGGATCCTCGGCACGCAAGGCATCTAAGGCAAGTAAAAGCTCTTTTTTTGCTTCCTCTTTTCGCCCCTCACTTAAATAAAGTTGGGCCATAAGTTGGTAACCTCGGGGATCGCGCGGTATTTCTCGGCGGTAATCCTCAAGCAAAGACTTAGCTTTCTCTCGATAATATGCCATCTCGCCCTCTTTTGCTTTTTGCACATAGCCATAAAAATAAACCAAGGCTAGCTCAAATTTTGCCTCAATTAAACCCGCATTTAGCTCTAAGGCAGAGAGGTAAGCTTTTTCTGCCTCCCGCACAAGAGAGGGATCCCAATTATTTTGCGAGGCCAAATTCCCAAGGCAGAGCCCCTGAAGTTGACGTATTTCTCCATCGATGGATCCGTAACGCTCTGCCAAACGCGCATGTTCCACGCATTGCTGAAATGCCCCACTTTCAGCAAAGAGGTAAGCTAACTTGCGATAGGCGACTGCTTGTTTACTTATTTTCTCATAAAGCTCACGTATTTCTCTTTCGTTTTCTCGAATTTCTCTTTCCAAATCTTGTTTTTCTCGACGAAAATCACGTCTTCCATAGATTTTCTCAAGCCTTTTGTCTCTCATGCGATGAAGCCAGCTATCCTCTCCACAAGAGACCAAAAAAGGAAGAAGCAAAACCGGCAGGGCCTTTATTAAATGGAAAATGCCTCTTGCCGGTTTTTGCCTCATATCCTTTATGCTGCCATTACGGTTCGATGGGCTCTGTCTGTTATGCGCAGGGCATGGGCCACCAGAATATATTTTTCCCTTTTACGGCCATCCGCTGCCTGCCAGCGCCTTTGCACGAGTTCACCTGTCACCACTATCTGCAATCCCTTTTTTAACAAAGGTTGGTACTTCTCGGCTAACTTTCCCCAGACCTCTACTTCGATAAAATTTGCATGGCTGCCCTCGCTATCTGCAGCGCGCAGCGTGTGGTAGACAAGGCTAAATCTCAGCAAGCGATGGCCCCCTTGGGTCTCCACCGCCCGAGGCTCCTGGACAAGGCGTCCCCAAAGTTGATGAAAATTTAGAAGTTGGGATGTCATATACACCTCTCACAGATTTTTGAGGGAAACCCTCTGCCTATATATAACCCGGGATTTGCTAAAAATTTGCAAAATTCGGGAAAAAAATAGGTAGTGAGAAAAATTTTTTTCATTATATAGGATATCCATATTTTTTTATGAATACTTCAACAAAAATATTTGTAGCTGACATGTCATAGGCTCAAAAGAGATTATCCTATAAGAGTAGGTCACTTCTTAGGCAAAGGAGATTCTATGGCCCTGGTAAAAAGTTCGCAGGAAATCACAAATTCTACCATTGGACCTAATTCCTACTTCACAGGCAGGTTTTATATTAATGGCAGCCTCAAAATTGACGGAAAATTTGAGGGTAAGTCATTACAAGCCGAGCAACTTTACATAGGCAGCACAGGAAAGGTCAAGACCAATATTGTGGCAAACTCCGTAATTGTGGAAGGGGTGATCATTGGGAATATCACGGCAAGAAACCGTGTCATGCTTTTACCCACGGCCAAGATATACGGAGATATAAAAACACCAGAGCTCATTATCCAAAATGGGGTGATCCTAGAAGGCCGCTGTGTTATTGCCAATGACCTAAAGGTATCAGCAAAAGATCTCATTGAAGCAGAATACGCAAAAGACAACCTAAGCGAGGCTGTCTTATTCCCCAAAAACGGCAGACCGCCCGAAAAAGTGGAGCGCAACCAAAATAGCTAATGCCCGGGGACACAAGTAAGTCCCGGCAAGAACATTATATTGTTATCTCGCAGGGGGATGTGGCAGGAGTAGCTTACCCCCTTCTCCTACAAGTTCTAAAGCATAGCCACAAATATTTCACAACTACAGAAGTGGCCAAGCTAAAAAACATCATTCTCATAGGGGACCTTTTTGAAAAGGATGAAAAAATCTTGCGCCAGCTTTTCCTTCTTGAGGAGATCCCCCCAAATAGCCAAGCGATTTTGCATCTCATGGAAAAAAGAAAGACAAAAAAACCTTTGTTCTTGTTTAGCCAAAAGGCAAGAAGTTATGAAAGCGGTAAACCAAGCACAGGTCTCGCCTTGCGAGCGTACCATAATTTCCAACAAAGTCTAAAAATAGCTTCAGCTCTACCCGCAGCAAGTCTTCTGACCCTACCGCTTTCTAAGGAATACATCCAAAAGGCAGGGATTGCCTTCTGGGGCCATACGGAGGTTCTAGCAAATTATAGTAAAGAAAAGGTATTTATGTGTCTTTACCACCCACAACTTTCCGTTATTCCACTTACGAACCACATACCTCTGGCAAAGGTACCTAAAAAAATTTTGGAAACAGATTTTGTCGCTCTTGCACATGCTCTTTTTTTCTTTCGCCAATTCACTAAAACAAAGAAGAAGTTTGGCCTTACAGGACTCAACCCCCATGCCGGGGAAGGTGGAAAACTTGGTGACGAAGAGGGCTTTTTGAGTCAAGGGATACAAGAACTAAGCCGCCATGGCGTATCTGTAGAAGGTCCTCTTTCCGCCGATGGTGCCTTTTCCCTTGAAAGCCGTAAAGCCTACTCCTTGCTCATAACATGTTACCACGATCAGGGTCTGGCCCCTTTTAAAGCCCTTTTTGGCTTACGGGGTATCAATATAACGTTAAACCTGCCATTTTTACGGGTCTCCCCCGACCACGGCACTGCCTACCAATTAGCTAAAGAAGGGAAGGGAAACCCACTTGGTGTCGTAACAAGCCTTCGCTTTGCTATACATAGGGGGGCATTGTGGAAAAAGGTGTATTCTTCCCTGTGAGTTTACAACTTTTGCTTTCTCTGCTTATGCTTTTTAATCCCCTACTCCCTCGCTATATGAGGGCGCTAACTCTTATTTATAGTCTACTTCTCCTGTGGTTTTGGTACCACGAATTCCTTAATAGTTGGTGGGATGTCATCTCGGGGGAGATAATCCCTTATCTCGAGGCCACCTTACATACACTGCGACTTGCCCTTCTCTGGTTATGGCCAGTGACGTTAAGCTATCTTTTTTACATGGCCTCCGACCGAGATGCTAAAATAACCTGGTACTTGCTCTTTGCTCTAACTTTACTAGGCCATCTTTCTTGGTTTTTTTAAATGCCGCTCTTGTGGTTCCTGCTTTTGACACTAAGCCTCTACGGTGCTGCGGAAATACCTAATGGTGGCAAAGTGCTTTTTCCGCAAGAGATAAACTTCTATCTTGGGGGTGAGCTTGAAAACATCCCACAAGAAAAGCGCTACCTCAAGGAGCTTATAACCATAGCCTTAAAAGACCAACTCGCCCTATTACGCACACTGCCTTGGCAGCCAAATGAACCAAGTCAAATTATCTACCCACTTCAAGAACGCTATGGGGAAGACCCTTTTTGGGATTTTTACTCCCTCCCACAAAAAACGCAGCAGCTCTTACCTATAAAGCTCATAAGTAGCGAAATTCCTAACTCCCCCAAAGAGTTTCGTTCCTTACTTAAAAGAAAAACGGGGCTACACTTCTACTGGAAGCTCACCTCCCAAGAAAAAAGAACAGGAGAGCTATATGACTTTGTCGGCCGCCTCTATCGCAAAGAGGAGCTCATAAGTGAAGAAAGATTTTCATTTTATGAAAATGAGGTTTTTGAAAAACTAACTAAGCTGGGAGCAAATTTACGCAAAACACTTTTAGAAGACAATTGGGGCATACTTTATGTAAAGAGCAATGTTGAAAGAGCCTCTCTTTACCTTAACAACATTTTCTGGGGTAAAACCCCTCTTGAAATTGAGGCTATCCCCGCAGGGAATTATCGGGTAAGGCTAATGGCAGAAGGCTATGAGGATTTTGAAGAAAACCTGGAAGTCAAAGCCGGCATAAAACAAGAATTTACAGCGACTCTTAAGCCTCAAAAAGGCGAAGGCTCTCTTATCATTCAAAGCGATCCGCCCGGTGCCAAGGTCTACCGCGAAGCCCTTTATGTAGGCATCACCCCCTTACTGTTACGGGATTTACCCTTTGGCCAATATCGTTTTCGTCTCTCGCAAGATGGCTTCCAAGATGAAATTTTTTATGTTACTCTACATGAAAAAGAAGCGCACCAAGAAATTGCACTATCACTTGTTTCTCGTGATAAAGCCCCCATTGCTTTAAACTACTATTCCTTTTTTGTCGGCTCCTTAGCCCTCTCAGGCGGTTTTTTTGCTAGCTGGCTTTACTTTTCCGTAAAGCGAGATGAGCTACGTGATGAGATGCTCACTAAGCTTTCTACCACAAACCCAGCTTATTTCACAAGCCAAGACTGGGCACTCTTTGACTCTCTTTCTCCCCAAATACGGCGCTATGAGCTTTATGCCACCTATTCTCTATATGGTGTAGGAATGAGTTTAATATCTGCCTTGTATTTTTTCTATCGCTACATGGCCTCCCTAGAGCCAAAGATAGCTTACAAGGCAACCTACCCGCAGGAGACCCAAATGGCCTTTTTTGTCTTTCCCCAGCATGCCTCCCTTGGTTATAGTTGGCAGTTCTAATTAACACTCTAAAAGTTCTATCTCGCGACACATAGCTAAAGAAGAAATTTCAGGCCGGGCCCCCTTGAACAAAAAATGTGGCACGGAACGCAACGGTATTTCGAAAAATTCGTAGGCAGCAAAAGTAGCTGCCCTCATAAGCTGGCTTTCCTTACATAGCTGCAAAGCACCCAAGGCATAGAGCTCATCGATTACCGAAACATCAGGGCTACTCGCAGGACTATCTGTACCAATAAGCAAAGTAAGCGGCGACTTTAACAAAGTCTCAAAGTTTTTTCGCTCATAACCTAAATATATATTACTGCGGTGACAGAGCACCCAAGCCGCATGAGGCACATGGTCCTGCAGGTATAAAATGTCATGCCAGCGTGCATGCAAGAGATGCACGAGAATTAGCTTTTTAAAAGAAAGCATTCCCATCTGAGATAGGTATTCCAAAAGGGGTACCTGGTAGATTTCCCGATGGCGCACATATTGGCCAAGGGAAGTTAATATTTCATAGGCAGAGCCAATTTCATATGGGAGCAGGTATTCTTCCGGCGCCTCCAAAAGATGCATACTTAGGGTTGTGCGCCTTGCCTTTTCTCGTACAAAGCGCAACACAGCTGGCGAGCTTCCATAAGGAGAGTGGATAGTTGGGAAAACAAAGGGGTCCCGGGCCATCAGCTCCTGAGCTTCCTCGATGCGCCTCTTGTCATGAGGATGTGAGAAACCCAGAATCTCGAAAAAGCGGTTGCCACGAAAATAGGGCAGACCCAAAAGTGCCATAGTAAATTGACTGTCATTGGCAATATCGTTAAAAAAAAAGGTACCCCGCAAAAAGGCTTGGTGAACCATATGGGCTGCCGCGGCCACCTTTTGTGAAAGAGAAACTCCTTCTCTATGGGCGACAACTTGGGAGATAAAACCACGGAGGCCTAAGGCTCGGGGTATTTTCCCAACTAGATAAGATAGCTCAAGATGTGTGTGGGCATTGACAAAGCCGGGTAGCACCACACCCTCAGGTAGATTTTTGCGGGGAAAGCCCTTGGGGGGCTGACCAAAACCACTTTCTAGGATTTCTCGACCAGCTACAAGATACCAGGGATCTCTGCGAAAGCTGCCATCCGGCAAAAGACCCCATTGCCCTTTGTAGAGCCGGAAAATTTGCATATTAGCTACGCAGAGGAAACCCTGCTTTAGCCATTTTCTCTACCAGCTCTTCTTGTAAATTCTTAATTTCATCACTTTTTAGGGTGCGTGTTGGGTTGCGCCAGGTTATGCGAAGTGATACAGCCTTTTTGTCTGAAGCGATGGGGGGGCCCTCATAAGTATAAAGAAAGCGGATGTCCTCAATATAAGTCCTATCTTCCTCCGGGGGAGATTCGACCTCTCCCATAGTCTTTAATATCTGAGCTACCGGTGTTCTCCGAGGTGCGATAATGGTAATTTCAAAATCACTAGCGGGATAGCGGGGTAGCCTAACATAGCGCACCTCGCCCTTAAGATAATAGCGCAACAAATCCTCCAGAAAGAATTCCAAATAAAGTACAGGTAGTGGAATTTTCCACTGATCCAGTATGGCGGGATGTAGCTGGCCGAGACGTATCAAGCTTTTTTGTTCACTAATTAATTCGAGGGCTCGTGTGGGGTGGAATATATTTTGTTTTAAAGCTCTTTGTTCAAAATGGTAGACACCCATTTTCTTCAGAAGGTCGTGGCAGAGGCTAATCATTTGCTTAAGATCTTTGACAGGCTCTCGGGTAGTCTCGATTGCTGAGAGAAAAAGTCTTTCTTGGGGCAGTTCTTCTTGTCTTGGCAAGAAAATTCGTTCTATCTCAAAAAAGCGCAATTCGGAAAATTCTTTATAGTGTGAGGCCACATTGCGCAAGAGCATCACAAGAGGCGAGGTGCGCAGGTACTTTTGCTCGGCCTGCAGAGGGTTTAAAAGAAAAAGAGCTTTTTCACTATAGCGCTTGTCTAATTCTAGCTCATTCGCGGTGCAAAAGTGATAATTGTAGACCTCGCTAAAATGATAGCGCCATGCAAAAAGTTTACGCAGCTCATGTTCCATCCGCCGTAAGTGATTTGCCTTTGTGGGCACCGTACAGGCTACCATGAAAGGGACAGGCCTAATTTCTTTATATCCAATAAGCCGGCCTATTTCCTCGACCAAATCTTCAGGTATAGTGATATCGTAGTAAGAGCGATAATCAGGAACCTCGACTGTCAGATCATCATCATGAGCTAAGACCTTCATACCCAGAGATCCAAGCACCTGTTGAATTTTCGACAGAGAAAGCTCCTCTAAGCCAAGTCTTTGCCTAATATAGCTAACTTTGGTGTGGATTTTATTTTGAAGTGCCGTGGCCAGCTCTACCTGGGAAAGAGGTCCTGCCAAGCAATTGGGTACGAATTGTTTTACTAAGGCATAGTAGCGATATAAAGCCTTTTTTGCTAATACTGGCGAGAGACCTTTTTCAAAGCGCTGGCTTGCTTCGCTACGTATTAAAGTCTCTCTAAGACTGCGGCGGATTTCTGGTCTTAGAAAGGTCGCACTTTCTAAAAAGATTGTTTTTGTCTCTAAACTTGTCTCGCTCTCCTTGCCCCCCATGACCCCAGCAAGTGCCAGAGGTCTCTCCCCGTCTTTAATAAGCAAAATATTTTCGCTTAAATTGATTTTTCTGCCATCAAGTAAAATTAGCGAATCTCCCGGCTGAGCGTAAGCTACTCTTATAGGTCCCTGCAGTTTTTTTCGATCAAAGGCATGGGTGGGCTGGCCCACTTCAAGCATCACATAGTTAGATAGATCCACCCAAAAATTGACCGGTCGCATTCCACACAGAATAAGCCGACTCTGAATAAGTAAAGGGGTTATTGGCAAGTTCGTAACAGAAAAAACCATGCCATAATAAGCCACTGCCCCCGTATCTATGATTACCTCCAGCTTATCCTCATTTGTCACCAAAAGATTAACCTCTTCAAGAGGGTCTTTTTTCAAAGGACGGGATAAAAGCGCGGCAATTTCTCGGGCAAAACCATAGTGACTCCACAAATCTCCTCGATGAGTGATAGATTTGTTGTCAATTTCAAGAATCGTATCTTGCAAATGCAAAGCCTGGGCAACAGAGTGACCCACAATACTCTCTTCGGGTAACTCCAAGATACCCGTTAGATTGTCGGCACTTGCCCACATAAAGTCTTTTAATTGAAGCTCTTCGGCCGAGAGAAGCATACCTTCGCTCGCCACACCACGCAAAAGAGCATTTTCGATTTTTTTACCCCCAGGAAGCACACTCCCCGCAGGAGCTAAAGGATATTTCTTCCCTTCTTTTACATTGGGGGCACCGGTAACCACACTAAGGCTTTTGTCAGCTAATTGTACTTCGCAAATCTTCAACTTATCGGCATTGGGATGAGCTTTAAGAGATTTTACCTCCACCACAGGAAATTTGTTGAGGTGGGCAAAGGGTTCTTCCACACCCTCAACCTCGCATGTCTTCATTGTTAAAAGCTCTGCTAGCTCATACGGACTGATTCCTTCTAAATCCACAAATTCATTAAGCCACTTGTAACAGAGCTTCATAGAACTCTTAAAATTGCCTTAAAAATGCGGGATCAGCCGACATAAAGTGACGGATATCCTCAATTTTATAGCGTAGCATGACAAGGCGAGTGAGCCCCAGCCCAAAGGCAGCTCCCTGCCACTTCATTGGGTCTAGACCTCCTGCCCTCAGTACATTTGGATGAACAAGACCACAGGGCAGTACCTCCACATACCCTGTCTGCTTACACACAGAGCAGCCCTTGCCCCCACAAAGAAGACAGAGCATATCAAGTTCAAAGCCTGGCTCCACAAAAGGGAAGTAGCCTGGCCTTAATCTAATGTTTACCTCCTGTTTAAAGATTTCTTTTAAGAGAGTATGCATGAGAAACAAAAGATGTCCTACGCTTACCTCGCGATCAATAACCATGCCCTCCATTTGATAAAAGGTGTGTTCATGCGAAGCGTCAAGTTCTTCATATCGAAAAACCCTTCCAGGAACAATAATGCGAAAGGGGGGGGATAACTGCTGCATGGCCCGCACCTGCACGGGAGAGGTGTGGGTGCGCAATAAGAAGCCATCATTTGTATAAAAAGTATCTTGCATTTCTCGAGCTGGATGATCTTCGGTAAAATTAAGTGCTCCAAAGTTGTAAAAATCGGTTTCTACTTGAGGGCCATCTAAGATACTAAATCCCATAGAAGTAAAGATATCCTCAAGCTCCTTCTGTACCTGGCTTACAGGGTGAATATGACCCTCTCCTTTTTTGTGATACCCTTCTGGAAAGGGCAAGGGTGGCTCTGTAACATCAAACCATTCTTCTTCCGCAAGCCTTTCATAGCGCAAATAGCGCAGCTGCCTTTCCCTCACTTGGAATGTGGCCATAAGCTCTTCTTTAACGAAATTAGCTTTTTTCCCAAGCTCAGATCTCTCTTCACTCGGAAATTCTCCCAGTTTCTTAAGTAAGGAGCTAAGAAAACCTTTCTTGCCAAAATATTCTTGGCGTAGTTTTTCAAGCTCCGATTCTGAGTGAACCTCTGCTAATTTTTCCTTTAGCTGAGAAGAAATGAGATCAAGTTGGCCAAGAAAGCTTTCCCTTTCCATTGCCATCAAGGCAATCTGGGAGGATTGGCCTATGCGTAAAGAAAATTTGCACAAAAAGCCGCTCAGAACATCTTATTCCACTTTAAAGACAAAAACCTTGCCATTTTATTTCCTTTTTTATCTCAGGAGTTATGGATTTTCCATCAATTTTAGAAGATATTTTAGGACATCATGATCTTAGCCGGCAAGCTGCCGAGGAGTTAATGAGAGAGACCATGGTGGGTAAACTGAGTCCAGCTCAAATAGCAGCCTATCTTGTGGCTTTGCGTCTTAAGGGAGAAACTGCCGATGAAATAGCGGGCTTTGCCCAGGCCATGCGGCAAAGCGCAGTAAAACTGCCACGAAAAAAATCCCCCCTTGTCGATACCTGTGGCACGGGAGGCGATCGCTCCCATTGGCTCAATATATCCACACTGGCTGCATTAACCCTAGCCTCAGTTGGGGTACCGGTAGCTAAGCACGGCAACAGAGCCATTTCCTCCCAGACTGGCTCTGCTGACTTTCTTGAAAGCCTTGGCTATCCCTTAGAAGAATCCCCCGAATCAGCTGCAGAAAGGCTACAACAAACCAACTTTTGTTTCTTGTTTGCCCCCAAATATCACCCTGCTATGAAACACGTAGCTCCTGTTCGCAAGGAACTAGGCATACGCACAGTGTTTAATATTTTAGGCCCCTTAGCCAACCCCGCTGGAGCTGAAATCCAGCTATTGGGAGTAGCCGACGAAAAAAGACTTTGGGATATGGCCAAAGCCCTCCAAGAACTTGGTGTTCACAAAGCCTTGGTAGTTCACGGCTCTGGTGTTGACGAAATTCATCCTATCATGCCCACAAAATATCTCAAAGTTGACCGCAACCACATCAGCGAAGGGCTTCTTGATCCCCGAGAACTTGGTCTTAGACCACTTTCTCTTGAGGAAATTGTAGCTCGCAGCCGCCAGGAGGCCCTTGCTAAGTCGCAGGATTTTTTGGATGGTAAGAATGAGACTGCCATCACGACAGTGGCTTTAAATGCTGCCGCAGCTCTCTATTTATATGAAGAAGAGGTATCTGGGAAAAGTCTTCCCCTCCAGGATTATCTGAAAACCAAGGTGGCCGAGCTCCAAGCTTACCTCAAAAAGGGACCTCTAGGTGAGTTTATAAAAAATGCCTTTCGGCCCTTCTAAATTAGCCCTTTTATGTGTTTTTGCTGCTAACCTTATTGCGGAAATCCATACTAATATTCGAAAACTCTCCCCAGGAGATCAGGAATGGCTACGAAAAAATCTAGAGCTTCTGGCCCTTAACCTTTACTACCGGCAAGAAAATAAGCTACCCAACAGTCGTTGGTCAACCAAAAACAGAGATTGTGCCGGTCTTTTACGCTATCTTCTCTGGGAAGCCCAGCAAAGCCATGATGAAAGGTGGCAAAACCTCCATGGCAGTCCCTACACTATTTCGCTGCCCCTGGGAAAAAAGGACCCCTTTTTTATTACGCAGATAAAATCTTTTCCCGCCAAAGCCTTTATAAAAAATTATACGAGACTCGTTTCGCGGCAAATCAACGAAAGCCTCTTGCGACGAGGTGATATCCTTTATTTTGAGCAAGCCAACGCAAACTCCCATCTCATGCTGCTGTTATATGACTCCCAATTGGGTTGGCATGTGATTTATCACACGGGACAGCCCAAAAATGAAATCCGCCTTGTACAACTAAATGACCTTTTTAGCCATGCCAGCACCTGGCATCCCTCTCCCCAAAACCCTAACTTTAAGGGGGTTTTTCGTTTTTTGTTTTTAGATTGAAAATATGATAAAGCCTTCTTTATTTTGCCCGATAAAGAAACGAGATGCATAGGCTTTTTCTTACCCTCATTGCAGCCATTTTATATTTTGCACTTGACACAAGCTGGGCTGTATCTCCCGATCAGACCAATGTGGGTTATGCTCTGCGGGATAACCGCTATTTTATTGAGTTTATTAATGTAGGTGTTTCCAACTTTGGCACAGAAAAGAATGTGAAACAATTTAAAGAAGCAGTTCAGCATAATTTTAATGCTAATTTATGGTATCTACAAAGCGACTATGTGAGGGCTTACCAAGAAATTCGCCGCAGCCAGGAGCTTTTAAGAGACTTATACATGGACCTTCTGCAAAACCGCTATTTAGAGGATGCCCGGGTACTCCTGGACATTAGTGCTCCGCAAATCATACAGGCCAAAGATAAGCATGCGGAACATCTGCTCCGCCTCGGATACCGAGATGTCGAGGCAGCCAAGATATTTCAACTCAAAGGGTATAATTACAATCGTTTTCTTTATTCCAACAAAATCCGCTATTATATTGATGGTATTAAAAGAGCCAGGCGCGCCAAGCGCTTTGCTTTCTTAGCTCTCATTGAAAGCAAAACACCCTACGAAGATAAGAAAGAATACCAAAAGCAAACGCTCGACGATTACCTACAGGGAGTGGAAAGGGAGGACATAACTGACTACGAAAGAGTGCTCAATACTCTCACGAACATGTTAAACCGCCGCTTATTTCAAGATACTTATAATTTTATCCTCCATCACAATGACAACTATGGGCTAATTGCCCGGGAAAAAAAGAACCTGCTGAAAGAAACAACAGCGGAACTACACACCGAGGATGTATCTGGTAAAATAAGACCGCCATCCTCGGAAAAGGAGGTAAAAAATCCATGAAAGTTGTGCTAAAATCGCTGGTCATATTAATGACAGCTCTTACTCTCATGCGGGCCCATGCCCCATTTTCCCAGTATCAGGCAAAAGGCAACGAAGGTCTTAAGATTTTAGGCAGACTTTTCGAGCGCTATCATTTTCCCACTAGCGAAAAGGAAAATTTTGAACAATTAAAGGAAGACTGGCGACTTGCTTTAAACCGCTACGTCGTTGCCCAGAGCAAAGAAAAACCGCTCGTCTTTCGGGATGTCCAAAGCCACTATAGCCGGATTCTGCAATCAGGGCGCAAACTTTGCAGCTATCTCGAGAGCTTCTCCCAAGATATGTTAGATGATTTTAGCCAGCGGTTAAAAGAAACCTCGCGAGAAAGCCTCCCACCTGAAAAATATACAAACCATCTCTCTGTGGCAAAAAGAGAATTTGCACGTGCCAAGGAATATCTCCAGAAAGGCCATAGCGTGCAGGCGGCTCATTTGTATGATCGTGGCATTGAGCTCCTGGTAGGTCGATATAAACAGTTTCAGTGGCCATTACCTGAGAAATACTTCCCCCGAGCAAAGGAGATGGCGAAAGTAGCAGAAAAATAATTGACTTTTTAAGAAAGGACTGGTAGAAGTTAACTATGCGCTTGCGCAAAATAACCCGCAAGAACATTAAATCCATAGCAAGGCGGCGAGGTTTTACGCTCATAGAAATCCTCATAGTGATTGCTGTGCTGGGTATGCTTATGACCTTGCTTTTTGTTTCTCTAAGCGATGCGGGCATTGATGAAAAGACGGCGAAGTTGCATTTCCTTGCAAGTAAAAGCAAGCTCGAATTTGCTCTTTTTGAATTTAAGAACCGCTATGGACGCTACCCCACCTCAGATGAAGGACTACGAGCTCTTATAACTCCCCCCCCTGGTATCGATTCAAAAGATTTCCCTTCCCGAGGTTTTATTGAAGAAAAATACACTCTTGATCCCTGGAAAAGACCCTATGAATTCCGCTCCGATGGTGCAAGCTATGAGGTGGTTAGCCTAGGGGCCGATGGCCAACCAGGAGGAGAGGGAATCAATAAAGATATAAACCTCAAAGATATCAATTGAGGTACCGCAAGGGTTTTACCCTTATAGAAATTCTTATTGTTATGGCCATCTTGGGTACGATGGCCCTTCTTGTTTTTGATCTGCTCTATGGTCTCTTGCGGGAAGTCGGAGAGGCTCCCTCTGAGCTCACCTTTGAAAGTCTCATTAGCCAAGCGCGGGAAAAAGCCCTCATTGAGGGCAAAATTCTCACCCTGCACATTGATTTTGAAGAGCGCGAGTTTGGCCTGCGTTTTTATGACCCTAGGTTAGAAAGTTCTGTAGATCCAAGCTTGGCTCAACTTACTAAAAAGGGCAACTATTTGCAGCAAAGCAATGAAGAAAAAGAGCCCCAAAAGGTAACTTACCTTGTGGAGAAAAAGAAACTTCCCCCTAACTTGATAAAAATCCATTCTATAACAGGACTTACTTTGGCGGGACCTGATATCTATCTCCACTTCTACCCCGACGGCACATCAGACAGTTTTATCTTAGAGTTCGATCGTGAAGAAAATCGCTACCTGTATGTGCCACGCATGAATACATCCCCCCGCTATTTGCAAGATCTCAAAGCAGAGCAAGATGAGTTCCCATGAAACAAAAAAACCCTATTTATTTCCCCAAAAAAGAGGCCTTCACCTTAATTGAAATACTCGTAGCCTTGGGCATACTTGGTACTCTCTTGGGGATGATTCTCAGTGTACTCATGAAAGGACTTTCCTTAAGACAGGAGAGCTCCGACATCACCAGGGCAGTGTTCTTAGCTGAAGAAAAAATGAATGAAATTAAAACTATTGTAAAGCCTGATAGCGGCCATGGTGAGTACGAAAGTTTTCCTGGATATAGTTATGCCTTTGAGATTGTGGAAGAGGAACTTGATCTTGCCAAACTGGTAGAAGAACTTGGGGCTGGCGAAAGGCTTGAGCAAACAGAAGCTGCCAAATACCTGCGCCGTCGTCAGGGATCAGATGGCGCCACAACGGGACTCGTCTTTAAATTACTTCGCTATACAGTGAAAATATTTTACCCCGAAAATCGCCAATACGAACTCAGTTTTTATCGTGGTCTTGGCATTTTTTAATGAAGAGACGGGGCTTTACCTTACTTGAGATTTTAATTGTCATAGCACTTTTGGGCAGTCTTCTACTTCTCCTTTTTGGCACCCATTTGCAGATACGCCAACTCTTGGCAGAGCAAAGTAAAGCAAGTCAAAAGACAGGGGATATATTGGCCTTTTTAAAAACATTATCCTCTGATCTACATAACCTTGTCTATGAGAAATGGAACAGCCGCCAGCATTTTATTGCCCGCAAGGTAATAATGGGAGGTCGGCGGCTAGACGAGCTTTTGTTTACCACATCACGCCTTTATAATAACCCTGCCAGTTTACAAACGCAGGTACACAATGTGCATTATTTTGCTGATATAGCAGACGGGGAGAGTGCCGTAGTTTATCGCCGTGAAGATGTCTTTGCCGACCCAAAGAACCTACGACAAGGCTATGCCATACCTATGGCATGGGACATTGAAGAGTTGGTCTTTGAATTCTCGCAAAGTGGACAGAGCTGGGAAGATGAATGGGATTTTGCAGTAAAGCAAGTCATGCCCCGCTTTATACGATGTACCTTAAAATGGAAAGAGGGGGGCCAGGAGCGTATGTTCCAATTTGTCGTGAGGCCCCCTATCCTGTGGTATTGATTACTTTTTCTTGGTCTCTTTGGCAGCTTCTTTGGGTTGCTCTACGGGTTTCGGTTCCTCTTTTACCCTGTGCCAGGTTTGGGTGCGGAAAAATGGCCCCAAATAACCCCGCACTCGCAGTTGATCTGGGTTCTTGGGATCGACCCATAGTTTGCAGCGGTACACTTTCCCCTTCTTGGGATCAAGGATGGTTCCACCAACCCACTCATCGCCATCCTTGCGCATGTTCTTAATTATAACCATGCCCTTAATTTTTTGTCCCTTTTCTTCCCCCTCACACTTATCGCACACGGGATCCTGGTCTTCATGTGGTTTGCGAAAAAGTTGCTCAATGCGCCCAAAAGCTAAATCACCCTGTAGGTAGATATTGACAATAGATTTCGCCTCCCCTGTCTCATCGTCAATGGTTTTCCACCGACCCACTATGCTCTCAGCCGAGAGGGCTAGCGCACCAAAGACACCAAAGACCAGGGTTGCCACACCATATTTTAAAGCTTGCCATTTTCTCATTTTTCCCTCCATAGTGTAAAATTTGGTATATACTATGGTAAAAGCCCAAGGAAAGTCAATAAAAAAGATGAATCTTTTTGTGCGCTGCTTCATATGCGGGTTATTTGTTTTCGCATTAAGCTTTTTTCAAAATTTAAGTGCACAATCCCGTCTACCCTGGTCTCAGGACGCCTACATTGCTTGGGAAAAAGAGAAACCCCACCCACAAAAGCCAAATCTCCACTTAGTGGAAATCCCCATTATTTTTTTCCAAGAATTCCTTAGCCCACAGGATGGAGCTGTCTGTCGCTTTCGTCCCACTTGCAGTGCTTACGCCCGATCCGCTTTACGCCGTTACGGTTTTTGGAAAGGACTTCTTTTAAGCGCAGATCGGTTGGTACGTGACAATCCTTTTGCGCAAACAGAGGAAGACCCTCTGCCTTAGCTAGCGTCTTTGGAAAAGATTGCGAACAAAATCAAGGCCATGCTTTCCAAAAAAGAGGAAGTAGTTAAGAAAAACAAGAAGTAGGTAAAGCCTGCCATACCAAGATTCATTGAAAAAGTCAATAATGAGAAAAATCCCACCAATTAAGCCAAGCCACTTCATGGCCAGAGGAATTAGAAAAAAAAGCATTACCTCTTGCTCGGGAAAAAGAGAAGCTGCTGCTAAAAAAAGACTGTAATAAATTTTCTCTGGTGAAGAAATAGTGATGCCTGTAAAAAAAGAGAAAACAATCGTGAGCAAAACAGAGATAGCAAGATAAAAGGTGGTATAGAATTCTCCCCATTCAGCCTCGAGCGATTGTACAACAAAATAGAGAAACCAGAGGGCAAAGATAATCCAGAAATCACCAGCTATCGGTACTGCTAAAAAAGTCAAAACCCTCCAGAATTCTTTTCCTTCTATAACAGCCTTGGGATCCAATATAAGCTTGTTATAACCAGTTGGAATAAAATAAATAACCAGCATGCCAAAAATCTGCAAGACCAGGATATACCATATTAAATTGGGGAGCCCCCAATTCCCGTATCTTTTCCTCAAGGCCTCAAGCCAATTAGGGGCTGTCCAATACATCGCTATGACTCCTTGCTTTGGTTTTTTAATGTTTCCACGATTTTCTCTAGAGATGAGATTCTTTCCACAATTTGTGGCAAATCCATTAAAAGAGAAGTAACACGGTGCATGAGTCGCACTGGCATAGCTTGGACGGCCCCAAGGTACGCCTGGCCACCCTCAAGATCCCTTTGGGTTGCTGACATGCCTAAAAGAATAGCTCCGCTCTTAATGGTAACTCCCTCCGCAATAGTTGCCTGGCCTGCAATAATAGCATGATCCTCCACCTTGACAGAACCAGCTAAAACCGCACAGCCCGCCATGAATACGTAGCTGCCTATCTGGCAATTATGCCCAATATGCACCTGGTCATCTAATTTTGTGTGGTCCCCAATACGAGTACTCTCGATGGTCGCACGATCAATGGTACAGTTAGCTCCAATCTCCACATGGTTTCCAATAACAACATTGCCAATTTGCGGGATTTTATAACGCTCTCCTGGTCGATGGTCATAGAAACCAAAACCATCGGCACCAATAATGGTACCTCCAAAGATACGACAATAATCACCGATCTGTGTGCGATAGCCAATGACACAATTGGGATGGATGACTGTATATTTGCCAATTTTCGCAAAAGGTTCCACTACCACTCCGGAATGTATTTCGCTATACTCACCTATTTCAGCACCTTCCAATACCACAGCATGAGGGTAAATGATGGCGCTGCTTGCTACCTTTGCCGTAGGGTGGATATAAGCCTGAGCAGAAAGGCGTTCCTGTGGCTTATAAGCAAAGGCAAATACCTCAAGCAACGCAATAAACTTAAGTCTTGCCTCAGAGGACTCACAGACAAGCGCATTGGTAAAGTGTGCCTCAAGCTCACTTGTGGTTAAAACGGCATCAGCTTGGCTCACCTCGGGATGGCTTTTGAGGTACTTTCGCGATTCTACGTAGTAGATGGTGTTTTTTTCTGGCAAACCTTTCAGCAGGTTCACATCTTTAATAAAGTGAATCTCCTTGTTGCCCTCCCCTTTGAGACGAGTGGCTGTCTTCTGGGCAAGCTCGCTTAATTTCACACGGCTTGCTAGTATAAGCCAACATGGCTGTCAAGCGGAAAGAGACGGAGATTGGCTTGACAAAAGAAATGGCTAAGACAGGTTTATGTATGCGTATACACTTGGCTCTTCTCTTTTTGGCTGGAAGTTTATTTGCCAATAAGCTACAAAAGTGTACCGTGGAAATTAGTGGGATGAGCTGCCAAAGCTGCGAAAAGGCTATCGAAAAATCCTTGCGCCAACTGCCCGGCGTAGAAAAACTTACAGTGAGCTTTAAAACAGGCAAGGGAGAACTGTGGTTTTCCCCCGGAACAGAAATTAACGAAGAAGAAATTCGCCAAGCCGTCGAGAGGGCTGGTTACAAAGTAAAAAATATTAGCTTTTCAAAATAAGCATGGCATCCCCATAACTAAAAAAGCGGTAGCTATTTTGAATAGCCTCGTGGTAGAGGGAGAGTAGCTCTTCGCGGGGTATAAGGCAGGCAACCAAAAGCAAGAGGGAGCTGCGCGGTAAGTGAAAATTGGTGATGAGACCCTGTACCGATTTGACTTCATCAGGGGGATGTAGGAAAAGGTCAGTCTTACCGGAAAGGTGAGACTCATAGCTACCCTGGCTTTTGCGGTAAACTGTCTCCAGAACCCTTAAACTTGTTGTGCCTACCGCAATAAGGCGTCTGTACTTTTTCTCTTGTAGAATTCTCGCTGTCTCATATGGTATTTCATACCTCTCTTCATGTAATTTTTTAGCACGAAAATTCTCATTCCTCAGGGAGGCAAAGGTACCATAACCTATAGCTAAGGAAACAAAAGCAAGACCAATGTGTTTGCTCTCGAGAGCCGATATAACCCGCGGAGTAAAATGCAAAGCTGCCGTAGGCGCAGCTGCACTCTTGAGCTTTCCTTTGGCGAAAAAATTTTGATAGTAATTTTTGTCTTTTTCTTCGGCCTCTCTTCCCAAGTATGGTGGGATTGGCATCTCCCCAATTTGCCCAAAAAGATCATGAGTTCTTTCACCTACGAGCCTTAGGTAGCTTTTGCCTTCTTGTCTGGTGTAGATAAAGATCACATCAGGCTTTTTTTCCGAAGTCAATTCTTCCCCCTCCCTTATGCGGGAGGCTTTTTTTAATAAAACTTCAAAAAAGCCCTCCGAGGGCTCCTCCAAAAAAATGGCCTCAAGGCGTGCACCAGATTTCCGCCGCAAAAAAACTCTTCTTTCTTCAACAACCGTGTCATTAGCAATAAGCAAATCCCCCTCTTTGAGATATTCGGGGAGTTCATAGAAAAAGGCATGTTTGATTTTGCCTTGGTCATAAACCAGGAGTCGGCAACTATCAGGAGGCTCTTTGGGGTAGCGAGCAATAAGTTCTGAGGGTAAGTCAAAGTCGTATAGGTCTAAGTCTTCTATTTCCATAATATTAGCTACCGTGGAAAAAATTGTCGCTCCTGTACATCTTGAGCCATTATATACTAGTTAGAATAAGTTATGGTAACCATGAATTTTTTGCAGCCAAGTACGGCAAGCCTATCTACCATAAAAGTGCGCAAAACCATTAAGAACAGCGGTTTTGTGGAGGGCCATGGCCTTCACTCTGGCGAAAAGACAAGGCTGATATTTCATCCTGCGGAAGAGGGCACAGGCATTGTCTTTTGGAGAAGAAATTCGCCGGTTTCCAAATTACTGATTCCCGCCCACCCCTGTCATGTAATGGATACCTCCTTGGCAACAACCATTGGTCTAGATGGCGAGTATATCCAAACAATCGAGCACCTGATGTTTGCCCTGTTTGTTCTTGGAATTACAGACATTTTTCTCGAAATGCAAGGAGGTCGCGAAGTTCCGATTCTCGATGGTTCTGCCCGAGATTTTGTCGCTATTTTAAAAAGTCTTGAGTTCCATGAACTTGAGTCTCGCTTGGAAGCCATTCAATTACAAAAGCCAGTTATGGTTACAGACGGCAATCGTTATATTGTAGCCTTACCCTCAAATGAATTTAAGATTTCTTACACCGTAGACTATCCACACCCATTGTTACGGTCTCAGACAGTTGAGCTCATCTATGAGGAGAATTTATTTCAAAACAAAGTGGCCTCGGCACGTACCTTTGGTTTTTTGAAAGATGTGGAAGAGATGCGCCGGCGAGGTCTAGCCTTAGGTGGTTCTCTTGAAAATGCTCTTGTCTTTACTCCGGATGGGGTTCTCAATGAAATGCGCTTTGATCAAGAGGCCGTCTATCACAAGATCCTAGACCTCGTAGGTGATTTGTCGCTCGTGGGCCGACCAATAAGCGCCCATATCCTAGCTTGCCGGGCAGGTCATGCTTTAGACGTGGCCTTTACTAAGAAACTACTGGGGCAGCTAGGGCAAGAAACCCTTATGGAAGCTTATCCTGTTTTTGGCGTTTAGCTTTTATATTTACAACTCGGCAAGCTGTAGTAGAACGAGCCGTGCGCTACCTTCAACTTGCCCTTGTATTTTGGCTTTTGTGGGGATGCACAAGTGAAGTCTTAATTTTAGAAGAAGAAAAAAATGCATCTGCAGAAGAAGAAACGCTACTAAAAAAAGGTCCGGCAGAGGAAAGCAGTTTTCTACTTGCCTTTGCTCCTTTTGCCGAAAGTGAAAAAATCCGAAAGATGTACCATAATTTCGCACAATATTTAGCCGAAAATCTGGGCCTCAAAGTAAGGATTATTGTGGCAGAAGACTATGAGTCTCTCCTAGAAAATCTAGCCAATGGAACTTTTCAGGCTGCCTTTCTTTCTCCCGTGAATTACGTAAAACTCATGCAGAGAAAGGATAAGGAGATCTATTATGGGGCTTCCGCGGAAATTAGGGGACAAAGCCAATATTATGGGCTCATTATTACTCATCGGACGAGTGGAGTGACAAAACTTGTGGCATTGCGTAACCGGGAATTTGGCTTTGTGGATCGCAACTCAGCATCTGGATTTCTCTTTCCCTACAGCACTTTATTAAAAAATGGTCTTGATCCAGAAAAGCACTTTCGACGCATCTATTTCTTAGGTACCCATTCCCGTATCTTAGAGGCTTTAAAATCAGGTCGTATTGCGGGAGGAGCTACCTATGATGGGCGCCTTGCTGAGCTCTCCCCAGAAGAAAGAAAAAACTATCTTGTCTTAGCTAGGACTGACCCCATCCCCTACGACACCTTTGTCGTCTCAAAAACAGGCTCATTTTATCTAGAAAAAGTCCGGCGGCTATTACTTGCTATTGACCCAAATACCCGTACACGCAACGGTAACTTAGTATTCGATCCTCAAACCGGCATAGGACTCACTGGTTTTCGACTAAAGGAACGTGATTTCTATAATAAAATTGCCATTATGCTCCAAACTGCCCGTCTCTAAGCCATGCTAAAATTGCCAATACAGACATGGGTCATCAAAGTAAAACAAGCGCTTGCCTCACTAGAGGAATTGGCGCTTATGCCAAAATTTCTTGTCGACTACCTGCGCGACCAAGGCGTTGATAAGAAAGTTCGCTTTCTGACCCTCAGTCTTGCCTTACCTATCTTAACCCTGCTCTTAATTGTATTAGCTCTTTTTATATACCGCCTCTACGACTCACTCGAAAGCAAACTACGTTCAACAAGGGATGCTATCTACAATAACCTACAAGAATATGGAAGACTTGCCCGAGAGTACGCCTCTCTTTTAGCCACAACACCATTAGTCCAAAGAGAACTCTTGTCGAAAATCCCCAATGCGGGACCCCTCATTCACATAGGCCTCGGACTTATTCGCAATTTTGGTATAAACGAAGTTACCTTTATAGAAGCTACAGGCATTGTGATAGCACGCTCACATGAACCAAACAACTTTGGGGATAGCTTACACCACCATAGGGAAGTTGCTCTCGCTCTTGAAGGAAAATCCACCGTTTTTTTCTCCACGGAAAATCACCCCGCCAAGCTTATAAGCTGTGTACCAGTAAGCTACGATCAAGAAATCTTGGGGGCTATTTGTGTTGCCTATCTCCTAGATTTAACTTTCGCCAAAAGACTTTACCAACTCACGGGTGGTTTTGTCTTTTTTGCGACTGGTGAAGCCACTCTTTTCTCCTCTCTAGGCAAACTAAAGAAGGGGCAGCTTTCTTTATCTACGGACAGTTTTTCTAAAAAGGCTTTGCTCTTACATAGAGATGGCAAAGAAACAACCTATTATTTAGAATTTTTAGCCACGAAACTTCCGTATGAACGAAGCAGTGAAAAACCTCTTTTCATATACTGTGCTCTCGACATGAGCCGAGAAAGGGCCTGGCTTAACCTAATGGTGTTTTTCATGCTTATTTCAGCTACAGCTATTGTTGGCACAGCCCTTTTAATTTCATTAAAAGTAGCCAATAACCTTACGCGGGCCATTGCTAAAATATCCATGGGTATAAGTCGTATTGCCTCAGGCCAACTTGACACTAGGCTTCCCGTTGAATCCCAAGATGAACTAGGTCAGCTTGCCAAGTCCGTAAATACCATGGCCCAGGAACTGAAACAAAGTTACGAGCAACTTGAGGAAGCTAAGAAAAAAATTGAAGCCCATGCAGAAATTTTGGAACAAAAAGTCGAAGAACGCACCCGGGAGCTTAAAGCTTCCCTTGAAGAAATAAGAGCCCTAAAAGAAAAACAAGACGCTGATTATTACCTAACCTCAGCTTTAGCTATCCCTTTATCGGGAATAAAGGGGGAAAGCGAGGTTTTTCAAATTGAATATCGAACTGAGCAAAAAAAGAAGTTCCAATACCGTCGCTTCCAGCGGGAAATAGGGGGAGACCTCACAGCAGCTCGCTCCATTGAACTTAGGGGAAAACCGTACATCGCCCTCATTAACGCAGACGCTATGGGGAAATCAATCCAAGGAGCAGGAGGAGCCCTAGTGCTAGGCGCCGCCTTTGAAGCTCTTTGCCATCGATCTGCCCATGGCCTAAGAGATGAACGTTCCCCCGAACGCTGGATTAAAGAAAGCCTAATAGAGCTGCATAAACTCTTCTTAGGTTTTGATGGAGCCATGATGGCTTCTTGTTGCCTTATCCTGGCCGAGGAGGAAAACGGTGCCATATATTGGAGCAATGCCGAGCACCCCTTTCCTGTTTTATATCGGGATGGAAAAGCTACTTATCTTGAAAAAGAGACATATCTTCGCAAATTAGGGATGGTCGGTGTACCTTTCGAGCCTCGAATAAATGTCTTACAATTGAGACCAAAGGATGTGGTCCTATTTGGCACCGATGGGCGGGAAGATATCTTGCTTTGGAGCGGAAAATTAGATAGAGAAATAAACGAGGACCCATTGCTTTTTCTGCGAATTACGGAAAAGGCGGAGGGCCAGCTTCAGAGAATTTTTGAAATTTTGCCCAATTTTGGAGAAATCATAGACGATATTTCTCTTTTAGCACTCTCTCTAAAAGAAACGAATAGTTTTTATCAACAAACAGATCTCAAACTTTACCATGAAATGAAAAAACTCATAGATGGTAAAGCTTACCTTGATTATTGTGAAAAATTTAAGGAAAATCGGGAAAACTGGCAAAAACAGCCTGAGCTATGGCGTCTTTATGTTAAAGCCTTGGCTTTAGACAAACGCCTTGAGGAAGCAGCACAGGAAGCCTATGCTTACGTCCTTGCCTTCCCCACAGACAACCGTATGCTCTATGAAGCTACAAGACTCTTAGCTAGGACTGGCCAAGAGGCGCTTGCCGCTTATTTAAGAGAAAAACTTCTTTGCCGGGAACCTTATAATCCCGAGTACCGTAAACTAGAATTACTATTGAGTAGCCATGGATGAAAACATACTCTTTAAGCATCTCCAGCCAAACGCAGATAAGGGAAATTAGTCCCTAGGCCACTTGAGAACAAATGGTTTTTGCTAATTACAGCTTGGCATATAGCGATAGAAAAGAGGTTATATAGAAAAAGTCATGCCTCCTTCGCTATTTAGAAGTTCAAAAAAAGAACCCAAGAGCCAGCTTTTGACACATCGTAGCAGCGCAAGCTAGAGCAGTTTGTGAAGTCGAGGCTATAATTACCCTCTGCTTATTTAAGGGAATTTTGTAGGAGAGACAAAGCACACAACGCATGTCGATACCTATATTTTTAGGCCAGACGAAAATCATGCTTCATAGGCCGAGGGATGTTTCGCTTATCATAGCATTTTTGTCTTCTTACTTTGCCTCAAAACACTTTGGGTGATATTTATTCTATCATACCCTTTCGTAACTCATCTCCCCACTTTAAAATACATCTTTATTTTTTCCTCTTTACAAACATTAGGCTTCTCTCATGGGGGGACTATGTACCACACTGTGGATGCCAACGAAGCCGTCGCTGACATTGCCTATCGTATCAGTGAGATAATTGCGATTTATCCTATCACACCTGCCTCTCCCATGGCTGAACATGCGGACAGTTGGGCTACTGATAAGAGGCCTAACATTTGGGGGTCAGTTCCCGAAATTGTGGAGATGCAGTCTGAAGGAGGTGCAATTGCTTGCGTGCACGGAGCTTTACAGGCAGGGGCAATCACGACCACCTTTACCGCCTCGCAGGGACTTCTGCTTATGTTGCCCTCCCTCTTTAAAATAGCAGGTCAGCTCTTCCCCCTGTGCATGCATGTGGCTGCAAGGACGGTGGCCTCCCAAGCTTTGTCTATCTTTGCAGATCTCTCGGACGTTATAGCTGTTCGTCAGTCGGGCTTTGTTTTGTTGTGCAGTTCCATTCCCAAGAAGCTCATGACCTTGCGGCCATAGGGCATGCGTTGGCTTTTGAGGCAAGTTTAGGAGTCTTGCATTTTTTTGATGGTTTTCGAACCTCCCATGAGATAAGAAAAATAGCTCATTTACGTGACGAAGACATACAAAGGCTATTGTCGCCTCAAGCAATTCTGAATTTCCGCAAGAGGGCACTAAACCCAGAAAGGCCAGTGATCAGAGGAACAGCGCAAAATCCTGATGTATTTTTTCAAGCTACGGAGGCTTCGGAAATCTATTACCAAAACTTACCAAAAATAGCAATGGGGATCTTAGAGCGGTTCTATGAAATTACTGGTAGGAGATATCACCTTTATGAGTATTTTGGTCATCCGGAAGCTGAGGATGTCGTGGTATTGATGGGTTCCGCGGCAGATTGTGCAGAGGAGACTGTAGATTATCTTGTAAGTAAAGAAAAAGCCAAAGTGGGTATAGTGAAGGTGCGACTTTTTCGTCCTTTTCTAGCGGATGTTTTCCTTTCTGCACTTCCCCCTACCGTAAAGCAGCTGTGCATTTTAGACAGAACAAAGGAAAAAGGGTCTGCTGCTGAACCTCTTTACTCTGAGATAGCGGCCGCTATGATGCTTAACTATGCAGCAGGCAAAATTAAGGAAATTTTACCTATATACAGTGGGCGCTATGGCCTGGGCTCAAAGGAATTCAATCCCGCGATGGTAAGGGCAATATTTGAAAACATGAAGTCTGCAACCAAAAAAGTGCGTTTCACTGTGGGTATTGTAGATGTGTCAGACACAGCTCTTTAAATTACAACGAAAGTTTCCGCTTCCCCATAGAAGGGATGTGGTCTGGTCTCTTTTTTGGTCTGGGATCCGATGGCACGATCTCAGCTAATAAAATGAGCTTAAAAATCATAGGGGAGCGAACCTCTCTTTACACTCAGGGTTATTTCGAATACGATAGCAAAAAATCCGGTTCTATGACCGTTTCCCATCTGCGAATCTGCGATAAGCCCATACGGTCCACCTACCGCATTGTTGAGGCAGATTTTATCGCTGTACATGATGAAAAATTCTTTCACACAAGGGATGTCCTTAGCGCTGCCAAAGAGGGTGCGATCCTCCTTGTCAACACGGTGCGCGAAAAAGAAAAATTTTTCTCAGCTCTTCCCCCCTCGGTTCAAGACACAATTTTCAAGATAAAATTAAAGGTTTTTCTTATTAATGCTTATGCCGTTGCCGCTAGCATGGGTTTGGGCAGACGCATCAATACCATCATGCAGGTTTGTTTTTTTAAATTGACCCCCTTTCTGACCATCGATGAGGCGCTGGAGGCTTTGAAGTCTCACATAGAACAAACCTGGGGTCGACGAGGACGGGAAATAGTTATGCGCAATGTGGCAGGCTTAGAGCTAGCCCTGGCAGCACTTGAGCAACTGGATTATTCACAGATATCTCGAGAGCAAACATCTGGGAAATTGGCAACTACGGGAGAAAACGACTTTGTATCTAAGGTGACGATCCCTCTTCTTAGAGGAATGGGGGATAGCTTACCTGTGAGTACATTCCCTCCTGATGGTTCTTGGCCAACAGGAACAGCAAAATTAGAGAAAAGGCAGCTTGCCACCCAAATCCCTGTGTGGCAAAGTGAGCTCTGCGTGCAGTGTAACTTTTGTGTCATGATTTGTCCTCATGCCGCCATCCGCAGCAAAATTGTAGCCCCCAGCGAAATCAAAGATCCCCCAGAAAATTTTAGTTCTTTACCTGTTCAATTTTCTGAAGAACTGGCCAGCTACCATTTTGTTTTGGCGGTAGCTCCTGAGGATTGTACCGGTTGTGGGCTCTGCATTGAGGTTTGTCCCGCGCGCGACCGCAAGATGCCCAAACGCAAAGCCCTAGTTCCTCAGGATTTCCATACTACTCTAGGCCCAGCCAAGGCCGAGTGGGAATATTTTTTAAGCCTACCCAGCGTACCTGTCAGGGAAATCCCACCAGATCGCCGCACTCTTGTCTTAAGGGAACCCCTGTTTGAATTTCCGGGTGCTTGTGCAGGCTGTGGAGAAACACCATATATCCGCCTTTTAACCCAACTCTTTGGGGATCATTTAGTGATAGCCAATGCTACCGGCTGCTCCTCTATCTATGGAGCCAATCTACCTACCACTCCATACACCAAGAACAACGAAGGCCAGGGACCGGCATGGGCCAATTCTCTTTTTGAAGACAATGCGGAGTTTGGTTTTGGGATAAGTTTGGCCCTTGCCCAAAAAGAAAGAGAGGCCTTTGAAAAGCTCAGACTTTTGAAAGATAAAATACCCCCCAGCCTTTGGCATAAAGTTCATGAAAAGGGAGTGGGGGATCTGTGGGCATGGCAGAGGCGCAAAGCGATCCAAGAGCTAGCTTTATATTTGAGAGACATAGGGGAGGAGAGTGATTTTTTGAACTCTCTTTTACCGAAATCCGTGTGGATTATCGGTGGAGATGGTTGGGCTTATGACATTGGCTATGGTGGTCTTGACCATGTCTTAGCATCTCGGCAAAAGATAAACATCTTGGTCTTAGACACGGAAGTTTATTCTAATACAGGGGGGCAAGCTTCTAAGGCAACTCCGTTGGGAGCCGCGGCTAAGTTTGCGAGTTCAGGAAAAAGGACGCGTAAAAAAGACTTAGGTCTTTTGGCTATGAGCTACGGTCATGTTTATGTTGCGCAAATTGCTCTACAGGCTAACAGCAAACATGCCGTAGAATGTTTTCTTGAGGCCGCAAGCTATCCCGGTCCCTCTCTTTTGCTCGCTCATTGCCCTTGTATCGCGCATGGCTATGATTTAAGGTTATCACCTCAACAGCAAAAAAGAGCAATTGCCAGTGGCATGTGGCCTTTGTATCGCTATAATCCCCTTCTTGTGGAAAAGGGGGAGACTCCGCTTATCTTAGACTCTGGCAAACCAACCTTGGATGTAGCTCAATATATGGAAAACGAAAGCCGCTTTACCATGGTGCAGTTAAGAGATCCAGAAGAGTATGAAAAACTAATCGAGATGGCTCGTTTAGCTGTAAAACAACGCTATGCTTATTACGAACAACTTTCTCATATCCACTTGCCGAAAGAGAGCTAGGAGGTCGTGATGCCAGATCTAAGCACAACCTGGTTGGGTTTTCCTTTAAAAAATCCACTAGTCATCGGGGCAAGTCCTGTGGGTAAAAGCATCCGCTCTTGCTTAGAAGCAGAGGAAAAGGGGGCAGCTGCTATTGTGCTTCATTCTCTTTTTGAAGAGCAACTTGTTCACGAGCAGATGGGAGCCCATTATTACATAGACACTTTGACGGACATGGATGCCGAAACAAGAAGTGTTTTTCCTCAAAGCGCTATCTTTCCTCTAGATGGGGCTGCATACTTGCGCCATATTGAAAAACTAAAACAAAAATTAACCATACCATTAATTGCTTCTTTAAATGGCACCACTCCCGGAGGTTGGTTAAGCTATGCCAAAAGCATGGCAAGCGCTGGCTGTGATGCTTTGGAGTTGAATCTCTATGAGGTGGCTACTGATGAACAAAAAAGTTCACAATACCTTGAGGACCAGCAACTGGAAATTGTCTCCTCAGTTATATCTGCGGTCTCTATACCTGTAAATGTAAAGCTAAGTCCTTTCTATACCTCCCTACCCTATTTTGTTCGCCGTCTCTACGAATGCGGTGTGCAAGGAGTCTCGGTCTTTAATCGCTACTACCAGAGTGATATCAACCCGTTAACCCTAGAAGTAGACCGCCATCTCCACCTCTCTTCTTCAGCCGAATTACCCTTGCGCCTGCACGCTTTGGCTATCTTATCGTCGAAAATGGGTTTGTTCTATGCCTGTACAGGTGGGATCCACAGCGGTTATGATATGGCCAAGGCTATCTTAGCGGGAGCGCATGTAACTCAGGTTGTTTCAGCCGTATTGGCAAAAGGTTTCTCTGTAATTGAAAAATTCCTGCAAGAGCTAAAGGAATATATGCTCCAGATGGGTTATGAATCGATTCATGAAATGCGGGGAGTCATGAATTTATCATCTGTCGCAGACCCACACAGCTACGAGAGGTTGAACTATGCCCAAATGCTAGCAGCTTGGAAACTGCCTTTAAGCCCTTAAACTTTTTGTTAAAGCAAAAAGTTCTCTTCATTTCTTCAAATAAGAGACGTTCTTTAGCAGAGTCAGGAACTTATCGCTTGCCCGTGGCTCTTTTGCCATAAGGATTTGTGACTATGACCATGGACTTGCAGATGCTTTCCGCTGGACACAGCCGCCACTTGGGACGTTTTAAAAGCTTGATTATTTTTTCTAAAAAATCCTTAGGGACCTTAGTTCAACCTCCCTTGGGTAACATAAGTTTCCCGACTCCATAGGCATCACCTAAATCTGCCTTGACAAGATAGGTCTCTTTTTCTAAAAAGGGCTATGCTTGCAATTATTGAGCTGGGCGGCAGGCAATACAAAGTGCGCAAAGACGACAAATTCTATACGGAACTTACTGGTAAAGCAGTGGGGGAGGAGTTTGAAATCCCCAAGGTATTGCTTGTTCGAACAGAAAAAGAAGTACAGGTAGGTACCCCTTATTTGCCAGTTAAGGTTAGGGCTAAGGTACTGGCTGAAGTTAAGGGTCCAAAAATCCGTGGCTTTCGCTATCGAGCCAAAACCAATTATCATCGGCGCTGGGGTCATCGTCAGCGTTATCACTACCTCCAGATAACTTCCATTGCTGTGTAATTAATCTGGTTTTCAAAAGCAAAATGGTTTCCAAAGGCGGAGTTACCTTCCGTGTAGCTTTCGCCATATTCTTGCTGGCTTGTGGGCTTATTGTTGTCTATCTTGCAGGGATTGTTTGGTTTACCTTTCAGGCATGGGAAAGAGAGCATGAGGAGATCCTTAACAAACTTGTACAATATAAGAAGGAACTTGATAACTTGCGCCGACCTATCGGCGAAGAGGAGCGTTCTGCAGGTGCGGAAATTGGGGTTGTGGCTCTACCTTCCCAAATCTATGACCGAAATGGCATTGTTATTGGGGAATTCTACTCAGAAAGAAGAAGTCTCATTCCCCTCGAAAAAATCCCCAAGCACCTTATTGATGCTCTTATCGCCAGCGAAGACCGCACCTTTTTTGAACATGAAGGATTCAACCCCTGGGCCATCGTTCGAGCATTTGTGGTAAATTTATTGAGGCTACGCATTACTCAAGGAGGCTCAACGATAACCCAACAATTAGCTAAGGTTCTTTTTACAACACAAGAAAAAACTCTGCAGCGCAAAGTATATGAATTTTTCTCCGCCATGGAAATTGAAAAGCGATTTACCAAAAAAGAAATTTTAGAAATGTACATTAACCTCATCTACATGGGGCATGGTAATTACGGATTTGAGTCGGCAGCTCAATATTTTTTCAATAAAAGTGCACAAGATCTTACGGTGGGAGAATCTGCCCTGCTTGTGGGGCTTTTGCCCAATCCTAAGGCCTATTCTCCTATTAATAATTTGGAGCGCTCTTTAGAGAGGGCAGAACGTGTTTTAGATGCCATGGTTGAAATGCATTTTCTCGAGGAAAATAAGAAAAAGCAACTCTGGGAGGCTTTTTTAAAGACATGGGGGGTGCGACAGGAAGGGGAAAGTCTTGTATCCCAAATTGGTGATTTTCCCGACAAGGCCTACCGCATCAATCTCGCACCTTTTTTTTTAGATCATATTCGGCAAAAGTTATTGCAAATAGTAAACCCAGAGGCTCTTACTGCCGGGGGACTACGTATTTACACAACTTTAGATTACGAAAGACAGGCCTTTGCTGTCTCCGCTCTCCAGGAAGCCTTGGCAAGGCAAGCCAAATATTACGAGGAAAGGGCTAGGGCAGAGCGAAAACGAAAAAAGGAAAGTCAGGCTCAAGAATGGGAGGAGCTAAAATCAGAGCTCAATGCTGCCTTTGTTAGCCTTGAGCCAAAGACAGGTTTCATTTTGGCGATGGTGGGAGGGCGCGAGTACAGCGCGAAAAACATGTTCAACCGGGTGGTTAAAGCGAAAAGACAAATTGGTTCTCTCATTAAGCCGTTTATTTATTACCTGGGTATTAGCCAAAAAATGCTTACCCCTGCGACCGTAATGGAAGATACCTTAGTAAAGGTTGGACCATATACCTATGAGAACTACGATCACAAGTATGTAGGGAAGATCACTTTAAGACAAGCATTAAAACAAAGTAAGAATACTACGGCCATCCGTGCTTTGCAGATGGTTGGTATTGAAGAGTTGCAGCGCTTGGTGGCGGAAACTCTAGATATATCAGAAAAAGAAGCCAAAAAGAGAATCCCAACCGAATTAGGAGTGGCGCTAGGCACCTCCCTTTTTACCCCCTTGGAGGTCGCCATGATGTATGGAGCCCTCGTAAATCAAGGAAAAAGGGTGTTCCCAAGAGACCTTTTGCGTGTGGAAGATCGCCAGGGTAAGGTTATCTGGCAAGAGGAGGATTTACCTCCTGAAGTGCAGGTGCTCGACCCAGTAGCGGCTTTTATTACTTTGACCATGATGCAAGGTATTTTTGAAAGTGATGCTACGGCTGGTTGGGTTGCAGAGTACATAAAAAAAGACCCCTCCTTTTTACCCTTTGAGGTAGCTGGCAAAACAGGAACCACCTCCGATTATGTGGATGCATGGTTTGCGGGCATGACCTCAGATGAAGTGGTGGTAATCTGGATGGGCAACGACAACAATCGCTCTCTTGGACCTGGGCGCTCTGGAAGTGGGTTATGTGCGCCCGCTTTTGTATCCTACATCCGGCAAGCTCGGGCGAAGGAAAGCCCCCCACCTTTTTCTGCCAACTGGCCGCTAGAAGATGTGGTTTACGAAAGCTTTTGTGCATCTTCAGGTGGGGTACCGAGGCCGGAACGCCTCTGTCCTGATCTTGTGAAAGATCAGGTCTTTTTCGCAGGTACAGAGCCAAAAACCTTTGACCCACGGCCAGAAAAAGAGCAAGAGACTATCTTACCAATCCCATGAAGAAGAGTTACCTCATCTTTCTTGTTATAACAACCGTTATATTGTTGGGCTATCTTTGGCTTGGCGAAAAAAAGTATGAAAGTGGTGAGCTGCGACCTGTTTTTGGCTCAAAAAAGAAACCCATAGTACGTATCCAATATGAACTTTTGGAGGAGCGCAGAGGAAAGCTTGAACCAATAACTAGCTACCTCCTTGTCCGACATCTCCCGCAGGGATCTAGAAAAGAGTACTATGAGGCCCAGCTTACAGAGGCTATGGAAAAAGACCCATCGGTAGTACGTACTTTTTCTTTCTTGCTTTTGCCCATGACAAGTGTCTATTTTTCCGATATGGAAAACCTCTCCTCATTTGAGGAGAGTGGAGATGAACCTAATCTCCATAAAAGTCTCGGGTTTTCTCCCTGTCGTGAAAGAGTTACATTTTGGCACAAAGACAGCGACCTAGGGGAAAGTTTTTGTTTAGGGGAAAAAACCTACAATGAAGCCCGTCGTTATGTGCTTTGGGAGGGAAAGAAAATCCTTTTGACCTACCAGCATATTTGGCAGCGATACCGCAACAGCGTGTATTCTCTGGCAGAGATGCTGTTTATACCAAACCATTGGCTTTACAACAACCTAGAATTGTCTTTAAGCTCCGCGAAAATCAAGGCTAGGTATCCCAAACTTTGGCAATACACTCAAGGAAAGTTGCTCTTGGTACCTAAAAAAGTTAAAAGCCAGGGTCAGGAACAAATTGTCTGGCATTTTTCCCCAGAGGGTATACTAAGTGAGTCGTTTGCCACAAGAATTCAGGCCACCGCCTCAAGCCTTCGCTATCGGGTTTTATTGCGTATCCCAGAAAAGTTGCCAAAGCTTGAGCCATACCTCAGTTTTCGACTTTATCAAAAAGATATCGCCGAGAGAGAGCGTGAAGTGGCCCAGTTGACATTTTACCAGGATTTACCGCAAAACGCTAGGTTTCAAAGTCTATCTGGAGAGAAATTTAAGACAGTGGCCGGGGATATCTTGGTCATATCGCCTATTACGGCAGGAATTTTGGGTAAAGAGGAGGCAGAACGTCTCTTTTCCATTTTTAAGGAGATGGAAGAGGCTTTAACTCCCCAGGGACAGAAGAAATAAAGTCTTTTTTTCTAAAAATGATGTACAAAGCAATAATAGTGGGGATGTTACTCCTCTCCTTCAAGAGTTGGGCCACTGAGCTAAAGATCTGGGTTTTGGACCAAGAGATAGAAAGCCTCGAGAAGCTAGACGGGCTTATCCCGTACGACGTGGTGCCCGGCAGCTTTGAGCGAGCAGTAGGAAAACAAAAATTTGTCTATGTACGGTACTCGATCCCCAAGCAGATCGTAAGTCACGGGGTTCTTTTTTCTTTCAACCAACCCTGCCGCTTTTTTACCCAGCAGCGTTTTCTTGGTGGTCCTAGTCACTGGGATCAAAGAAAAAACGAGCCTCGTCTTGAGTCTTCAGCTGTACGTTTTTTACCAGAAGAGGCCGGGCAATTTCTCTACATCGTTTGTAAGACTGAATTTCGCATCTTAAGATTCTTTGCTTTTGAGGCGGGAGACCTAGAGAACCTACTTTTAGATAAATACCGCCAGGCCATCCTGCTTCTTTTAATTCATGGCCTTTATTTTATCTTTGGGGTTTATCTCATTATCTTGGCTTTTTTTCCTACCCAAAATCGCCTATTTTTTGTCTATGCCGGCCTAAGTATGATTTTTTTAGCTCTATTCCTATATCTTAGAAGAAACGTTATGCTCTATTATATCTTTCCCTATCCTTATTTGTGGGGCTACCTTTTCTATGTGGTTATGTTTTTAGCGGTTATTTCTATTGTGGGCCTTATTGGCCTTTTGTGCCAACACATACCCCGCAAGGTCTTTTTTTACCAACAAGGCTTTTTCTTCTTGTATCTTTTGGTGTTGCTTGCTCTTTCCTTTTCTCATTTAGTTCACCCGGAAAATATCATTCACTACTTTTACTACACCTTCATAGTCTCAATTGTGGTATCGATAGTAGGCCTCACATACGAGATGAAAAAAAAACCCGTTCCCGAACTCTTGGTTCTTATGGTAGCTCTGGGCATTCTAGCTATAGTCGCCCTTGTCGATATTATATTATACTTAACGACTATAGATACAAGTCTTGCCCGCCTGCGATGGGCCATTAATCTTTTGGGATTAGCAATTGCCATCCTTATATCTGTCTGGTATATCCGAAATTTAAGATTAAGCCAGCGTAATTTGCGCCTACTTGAAAAAGAGGTAGCCAATCGGACCCGTCGTTTACAAGAATCTCTGCAAGTCATAGAAAAAGGTCTTGAGGTTGCCCGAGAAATACAGCATAAACTCCTGCCTCCGGAAGCGATACGAGAAAAATTTCCTGGTGACCTTAGTTTTTGGTACGAACCTCGTTTGTCTGTAGGCGGGGATATCTTTCAACTACACGAGCATAACTCTATCTGGCGCATTTTTTTAGCAGATACCACAGGTCATGATATCTCCTCTTCGCTTATTACCATGCTTCTTATCGTGGAATATGAAAATCTACAGCGAGATTACATTTCCCCAGGGAGGGTTTTACAGGAACTCAACAGAATTTTTATTCAAAAATATGCAAGGCTTCGTTCTTATTTTACATGTTTAGTGCTCGATATCGACTTCGCGCACAAGAAACTCACTTATGCCATGGGGGGCCATCCCGAACAGCTCATGGTGAAAAAGCTAGAAAATAAACTTTTTTTAAACACAGGGCCTATCTTAGGTTTTCGGCTGCAGGCCACTTGGTCGGAAAGTAGCTATCACTTTTCTCCAGGCGATGTCCTATGCTTGTTTTCCGACGGGCTAATTGAAGAAACCGAGAAAGGCAAAATCCCCCTAGATATAGCAGACTTGGAGAAAATCCTACGAGAGAACCTAGCTGAAAAAGCCCAACTCATGGTGGAGCGCATCCGCAATGCCTTTTTACAAAAATTAGGGAAACAATCCAAAAGTGATGATATAACCCTGCTTGTCATCAAGTTTTAGAAAACAAAAAAAGTTTTGCTGTTTGCTTGGGGAACTCTAGCTGTCCCTATGACATCTTATTTAGAGGTGGTGCATCCGGCCTATTATGGATTTTTTATTGGCTTCAGTGCCTTTATTGAAAATATCTTTCCACCTTACCCTGGTGATACCGTAATTGTATTTGCGGGATATCTTTTGGCAAAAAGGCTTATTGGCTTAAGCGAACTCGTTATTTCGGTATATGCAGGCAATCTTGCAGGAGCATCCATAATGTATTATTTTGGTGAACATGTATTAGATTGGATACAGAAAATTAGCCGAGGTCGTCTTCTTGCTGATTTTGATAAAAGCAAAATTGACACAACAAAAAAGTGGTTTGACCGGTATGGCATTTGGACAGTAATTTTTTCGCGTTTTTCGGCAGGCATCCGCTTTTTTGTGGCCATTGCGGCTGGTCTTGTGCGCATGCCTTTTTTCCTTTTTTTACTTTGCTTTGCCCTAGCAACCACATTGTGGAATGCTTTGCTTATCTATGGAGGATACGCGCTAGGGGAAAATTGGGAAAAAATGCTTGAGATCCTACGCATCTACAATATAGTCGTAATAGGCCTGCTTGCCTCCATAATAGTGGTGGTATTATTATGGAGGCACAGGGTTAAAAGAGTCAAGTAAGAAAAGAAGCTAGCCGATATTTAAAAAAAATGTCTCTTTAAAGGGTACGTATGAGGCCAGGAGTTAATCCATATCTTGAATACCAGGCAAATCAAGTAAGCACAGCCGATCCCAGGCAGCTAATAGTAATGTTATACGAAGGAGCTATTCGTTTTCTGGAAGCTTCGGCGGAAAACATGAAAAGTTTCCGTACCTATGACAAGGCGAATAACAATATGCTGAGGGCTCAGGATATTATTACAGAACTTATGGTCTCTCTAGATATGGAAAGGGGAGGTGAAATTGCAAAAAATCTCCTAAGTCTCTATATTTTTATGAAAAAGCAGCTTCTTGAGGCAAACATGAAAAAATCACCCGAAATGGTACATCAGGTCATAAAGCTTTTACGCGAACTTAAATCTGCTTGGGAGCAAATAGATACAGCTAAGACCCAGATGGAAACAAAGCCCACAAGTATTGCCATTGAGGGATAAAACGCCGCACAAGCTTCTTATTAGGGCGTGTCTTTTCAAAATTCGTCAAATTAAACTTCTGCTTAAAAAAGAAGATCCGCAAAAAGTATACCATAGTCTTTGTCGGGAAGAAAAATTGCTGCATATGATCCCCGAAGTGGTAGAGTTAGAAAAAGAGCTTCTCTTTCTCTACCAATTGTACACAAGACTTGAAAAAAGGCTAATGGAGCTTTTGGAAAAAGAAAAGCAGGAAATCGCCCAAGAGCTGCGCCAAATAGAACTACAGCGCTTTCTTAAGCTCTAAAAGGTCCCCCCTTTCGCCATAGCGCACGTAAACCATCTCTCCGGGAGAAATATCGTTTCTTAAACCCACATCTAACTTGACATAGTTTTCTGTAGTTACGTGGAGAGATGTCCCTTTTTTTTCAACAATGCCGCGGTAAACTAACCCTGCTGTTTTTTTCTGATATTCTTTCTTAAGTTTTTGGGAAAGTTCTCTAAGTTTGTCAATGCGCTGGCGTATTGTTTGTTTGGGGACTAATGATACACTTTTCTCCTGCAGCATTTTTTCAACAGGAGTATTTTTCCGCAAAGAAAAGGGGAAGATATGGATATTGGCAAAGCAAAGCTCTTTGCAAAGAGTATAAGTTTGCGCAAAGTCCTCTTCGCTTTCTGAGGGAAATCCTACTATAATGTCGGTCCCCACATGGATATCTGGGATCTTTTTACGTACCGCTTCTACCTTGCGGCAGTATTGGTCAGGATTGTAGGTGCGCCGCATGAGCCTCAGTATATGTTTACTGCCACTTTGCAGCGGTAGATGCAAGAATTTTGCCATGCGCGGATGGCCAAACAATTCACAAAGCCGTGAAGAAAATTCGGGCGGCTCAAGAGAACTCAAGCGAAGGTAAAAATCACCCTCAAGTTCAAGAAGAGTTTCAATGAGATCTTCGAAGGACTCCCCATGATTGCCTCTATACCAGCCAATATTTACCCCCGTTATGGTAATTTCATGATAACCCGCTTCAATGAGCTTTCTTGTATAATCGATAATCTCATGAAAAGACCGAGACCTTCCGGGACCACGGGCTAGTGGTATCTTACAATAAGAGCAGCTTCGACTACAGCCATCTTGAATTTTTACCATGGCTCGGCTATGACGGCCCTTTACAGGCAAACCATAGCCAAAAAGGCCATCCGTAGTTCGCTCGCTTTGTTCACCCCAAAGAAGGTAAGGGATATTGGCTTTTTGATTATTGGGGATGACTTGGTAGACACCCGGAAAGTTTTTTAGTTCATCACCATCGGTAGTAGCGTAGCATCCTGTGACAATGATTTTTGCTCTTGGATTTTTTTCATGCAACGATCGGATAATGCTGCGGTTTTTCGCGTCGGCCCTTGAGGTCACAGTACAAGTATTGATAAAAATAAAATCAGCCTCTTCTACGCGGGAGGTTAAAATAATACCTCTCTTTTCAAGATCTCCGCCCAAAGCGTCTGCTTCGTAGCTATTTAGACGACAGCCAAAATTGACAATAAAAGCGCGGGCCACAGTATGTTTTGGGGTTATTTCATGCTATGTCAATAAATTCCTAAAGAAGCTCTACTAATCGCCTGGAACGAAATTCGTCTTTGCTTTGATCTAAGAATTTCTTAAAAAGAATAATTGCCGTACTAAAGCTAAACTTCCTTTCAAAAGAGCTTCAAGAAACGTTAAACCAGTAGGCTTGACAATGTATTTTTTCTGCCAATTGTGTATGGTATGAAAAAAATTAGGCGAGCTCTCATTTCTGTTTCTGATAAGACAAATTTAATTCCTCTTGCCAAAGCCCTGAGAGAATTTGGTATAGAAATTTACTCAACAGGGGGAACACTTCAGGTACTTGCACAAGCAGAAATACCCGTACATTCTCTAGAATCCTACACAGGTTTTCCCGAAATGCTCTCTGGTAGGCTAAAAACTCTTCATCCCAAAATACATGCGGGGATCTTGGCGCGTAGAGATAATGAAGAAGACAGGAAAGCCCTTGAAAATTATAACATTTTGACCTTTGATCTTGTGGTAGTCAATCTCTATCCTTTTGAGGAGGTAATCTCAAGAGACAAATTTTCTTTTGAAGAAGCTATTGAAAATATCGACATTGGTGGCCCCGCGATGATTCGAGCAGCAGCTAAGAACTACCAATATGTGGCTGTGGTAGTAGATCCCTCCCAGTACGAGAGGCTTATAGAAGAGCTACGTGCCAATCAGGGTGCCACCTCCGAGAGCTTTCGTTTTTCTCTTATGACAGAGGCATTTTCTCGCACGGCGTCATACGACATTGCCATTGCCCAATACCTGATGGCCATAGAAGGCTCGGAAAGCTTCCCAAGGCTACATCTCAGCTTAAGTTTAAAACAAGCTTTGCGCTATGGCGAAAACCCCCATCAAAAAGCAGGTTTTTATATATCTACTGGTCGCGAGGACCTACCCTGGCAACAAATACATGGTAAAGAGTTATCTTATAATAATATTTTGGATCTTGATATTGCGCTAAAGGTGGGTATGGAATTTCGAGAAAGTGTTTGTGCTATCTTTAAACATACAAACCCCTGTGGTCTCGCGGCTGGTGGCTCCCAAAAAGAGAATTTGCAAAGAGCTATAGCATGTGACCCCGTGAGTTTTTTTGGGGGTATTGTGCTCATTAACGAGGTGATTCACGAAGAGACAGCAGCTATATTAGCAGAGCACTTTCTTGAAATTGTGGTGGCCCCTGGTTTCTCGGAAGCTGCCTTTAACATTTTAAGTAAAAAGAAGAACCTACGTTTAATAGTAGTTCCAGAAATGAGCCATTTGCGAAGCAACCCAAGGGAGCTGCGTTCGGCAGCAGGTGGTTTTTTGGTACAGACCTCCGATTCCGCTTTTGTAGAGAGCTCTCAACTACAAATTGTAAGTAATGCCAAGCCTGACGATAGACTTCTTGAAGAAATGCTCTTTGCCTTTCAGGTAGTAAAATACATTAAGTCAAATGCGGTGGTTTTTACACGAGACAAAATGACTCTTGGTATTGGAGCCGGACAGATGAGCCGAGTGGATGCGGTGCGCTTTGCTATTGAGAAGTCCAAGGCTCAAAACCTTTCCCTACAAGGCTCTGTCTTAGCCTCAGATGCCTTTTTCCCCTTTCGCGATGGCGTGGATTTAGCTATCGCCTCTGGTGTAAGGGCTATCATCCAGCCAGGCGGATCCTTGAGAGATGAAGAAAGTATTCAGGCGGCTAATCAAGCAGGCATTGTTATGGCTTTTACAGGTATAAGACATTTTCGACATTAAAAGAGTGCAGCTACGTAAACTTAGGCCCGGTGAATATGTAGAGCTATCCTGTAAGGAACTCGTTCCTGAGGGGTTAGGTCTTTGTCATTTAGAAAAAGAAGAATTTCAGGATAAATATAAACCTCTCACAGCTTTTGTCTGGGGAGCTCTGCCGGGCGAAAGATTGGTTGCGCGCATCGCCCGCGTCCATAGTAATCATTTTTTTGCCATTTTGGCACGTAAAAAAGAGCTTCCCTCAGATTGGGTAGGCCGACGTGGTTACCCTGAAGCTGATGAGGATTTTGCACTATATAACCTTTCTCCCTTGCGCCAAAAACCCCCCTGTCCTAACTTTACTCTCTGCGGTGGCTGTAAACTTTTGCACCTACCATATGAAGAGACACTTAACTATAAGATTAAGTGGCTAGCTTTACAGCTTGCACGCGAAAAAATCTCTTGGGACAAAATAAGGGTTGTTCCTTCGCCCAAAATACACCACTATCGCAATCATGTACAAGTACACATCAATGCTGCAGGACAAAAGGGCTTTTATGCGCCCTTCAGTTATCGAGTAATGCCTTTTCCCGCCAAGGGATGCCTTCTTTTTGACCAGGAACTATGGGAAAAAAACTTCCCACCACAATATGAAAAAGTGCGCTGTGTGAGAAGCCGCATTGATTTCTTAGAAAGACAAGTGCTTACAGTGCCCCTTTATAGTGCTGAGGACAAAAAAGCGACTTTTACCTACCATGTTGGATTTCCACAAGATACCATAACAAAAGTAACTCTTCCAAATACGGCTTTTTTTCAAATTAATTTAGCAGCTATACCCTTGTGGCTTGCTCATCTTGCCTCACTTTTAAAAAAAATTAGAGACGAGGGTGAGCTTTCGGTTCTTGAGCTTTTTAGTGGTTTTGGTTTTATCACCCGCATGTTGGCCTATCTTTTCCCCTTGCGCGTGGTTGCCATTGATATTTTAAAAAAGGAACTCTTGGGGAGTGTGAGAATTGTCAATGACAAGCTAGGTGAGGATCGCATGATGCATTTTTTAGACAACTATTATGAAGTAGATTTGTATGATTTAGAAAAATTACACAATAAGATTTTACCTGTACTAAAAAGGGAAAGCTTTAAGGTCTTGCTAATTAACCCTCCTCGTGCTGGTCTTGGCATAGAGTCAGTACATTTTTTCATGCAAAATGTTACATTCTTAGGACGAGGCTGTGTCATCTATTCGTCATGCAATCCGGCAACTCTTGCGCGGGATTTAGCTATCTTTTATGATTACGGATACCAAATTGAAGATATGGTTCTTTTTGACTTTTTTCCCTTTACTTCCCATAGCGAGGTAGTGGTCTTTCTACAAAAGGTGTAGCATGGGTCAAAAACTCTACAGCGGACGCTTTACAAAAGACATATCACCTATTACAACAGAAATTACCCAATCTATTTCATATGATCGGCAGCTGTATGCCCAGGATTTGGCTGTATCCCGAGCCCACGCACGCATGTTATATGAAAAAAACATCTTAAGCGAAAAAGAGCTAGCTAGTATCCTAAAGGGTCTTGAGCTTGTTGAAAGAGAAATAGAGGAAGGCAAGCTAGTTTTTAAGCCTGAACTTGAGGATATCCATACCCACATTGAAAACCGCCTTTGCGAGCTTATTGGCGAAGATGGCAAAAAACTCCACACGGCGCGCTCCCGAAATGACCAAGTTGCTGCCGACACCCATCTTTACCTTTTGCAAGAGGCTCGGCGCCAAAAGAAAGATCTTGTGGCTCTGCTTGAGACAATTCTTGACCTAGCCGAAAAACACAAGACGGATTTATGGATTGCCTATACCCATCTACAAGTGGCTCAGCCCGTTCTACTGTCCCATTATCTCTTAAGTTATTTTTGGGCCTTCCATCGGGATTTAGGCCTACTGGATTATGTCATAAAAGAAGCTGACCGCTGCCCCCTGGGAGCAGCCGCGGTGGGTGGCCCTAATTATGCCATTGAACCTGAACTTACGGCACGCCTTTTGGGCTTTCAGAAAACCTATGAAAATAGCTTAGATGCTGTGGCAAACCGTGACTACCAGCTAAACTATCATTTCTTTGCAAGCCGTCTATGTCTGCATGTTTCCCGGCTATGTGAAGATCTTATTATTTACAACTCACTAGAGTTTGGCTACGTACAGATGGACGATGAGATAACCACGGGTAGCTCAATAATGCCGCAAAAGAGAAATCCTGATTTAGCGGAGATTTTGCGATCAAGATCAGCTCGAGCCTCAGCTAACCTTCTCTCTCTTATGATGAATTTAAAGGGACTTCCCGCAAGCTACAACCGAGATCTGCAAGAAGATAAAATTTATCTTTTTGATAATATAAAATTAACTAGTGAGGTCATACTTGGTACAAAGGAACTCTTAGAGCATACACGCTTTTTACCTGAAAAAGTAGAGATCAACCTGGAAAAAGGTTTTGCCCAGGCAACAGACATTGCTGACTATCTTGTTTCTCATTATGGCCTACCTTTTCGCCAAGCACATGAACTCACGGCTAATCTTGTAAGATACTGTGAACAACAAGGAAAAACTCTACGCAAGCTAACCCTCGAAGAAATACAAGAAGTTTGGCCGCAACAATATCAATTCGATAAAGAGCTGCTTGATTTGACCCAAAGCCCCCGCCGACGCGGGGGCAGTATGAGCACCCACCCTAACGAAGTGGAAAAACAACTTGAAAAAGCAAAGCAAAGCCTTATAGCTCACCTATGATTGTGTGGCAGCCCCCTGCGCAAGCCGGAAAAGAAACCCAAATGGGCAAGTTCATAAACTATCTTAACGAAAAATACTCCCTTCAGCTCTCTTCTTTTCGTGAACTACACCGCTTTTCTGTAGAAAAAAGTGAGGAGTTTTGGTTAAGCTTTTGTGAATTTGCCCCTTTTGTTTTCCATAATTTTCCCAGAAGGGCAATAGTAACGCATGAAAATTTTTGGCAAGCCCGCTTCTTTCCCGAGGCGCAAATGAATTTTACTGAGAATGTGCTGCGGCTTGGCCACGAGGAAGACATGGCTCAAAAAATAGCCCTTGTATGCTACCTAGAAGAAAAAAAGACAAAAGAGCTAAGCTTTGGCGAGCTTCGCCATAATAGTCTTATACTTGCCTCTTTTTTGCAAAAGCACGGATTTACGCCGGGCAAAAGAGTAGCTGCTGTCTTACCAAATAGCTGGGAAGCTGCCACAGCTCTTTTCGCTACCACTGCCCTCGGCGGTGTTTTTAGCTCTGCTTCACCTGAGTTCGGGGCTGAGGCCCTCATAGACCGCTTTGGGCAGATTAACTGTGAAGTCCTCTTTTTTTGTGATGGATATTATTATAAAGGTAAGGAACATTTTATTAGCAGTAAAGTATTCGAATTATTAAAAGAACTTTCTTGCGTTAAGGTGGCAATACTTTGTCCTATTATTGGGGATGATTCTTTATTAGCACAATTAAGGAAAAAATACCCACAGATTTTTTTTGCGGAAATAGACGAGATCCTACAAAATGAGATTGGCTTATCCTCTTTTGCTTATATTAGTTTTGAGGAACCATTGTATATTATGTTTTCTTCTGGGACCACAGGAAGACCCAAAGCTATCGTACAGGGACTTGGTGTACTTGTAAATCAAATCAAGGAACACATACTCCACAATGACCTCAGATCCAATGATACTCTTTTGTATTACACCACCACTGGCTGGATGATGTGGAACTGGACAATGTCCACCCTTTTTTGTGGCACGACATTAGTGCTCTACGATGGCCACCCCTTTTATCCGAGCCCTGCTAGTTTGTGGGAAATTCTAGAAAAAGAGAAGGTCACGGTTTTTGGAACAAGTGCCCGCTACCTGGAGCTCTTAGAGCAGGTCTCATACGAAAATCCCCCGAAAGGAGTAAAGGAAAATATCCGGCTTTTGCTCTCCACGGGTTCACCCCTTTATAAAGAAAGCTTTATCTATGTTCATGAAAAACTTTTACCTCATAGTCAGATATGCTCCATTTCGGGCGGTACGGATCTCAATGGCTGTTTTGTTCTGGGAAACCCCCTGGAACCTGTCTATGCCGGAGAAATCCAAGGTCCTGCTCTTGGCATGGCCGTGGCTGTCTATGATGAGGCGGGCAAGCCCACCAAGAATGTAGGAGAACTTGTTTGTGAAAAACCCTTTCCTGCACAACCCTTATATTTCTTGGATGATGCGGATTACCAGAAATACCGAGCTAGTTATTTTGAAAAATTCCCAAACGTATGGTGCCATGGTGATTTTATTCAAGAGACAGAGCATGGTGGATATGTAATCTATGGCCGTTCTGATGCTACCTTAAACCCGGGAGGGGTGCGTATGGGAACAGCTGAGTTTTACCGCTGTCTTGAAAAACTCCCCTTTGTTGCTGACTCTCTTGTAGTGGGACTACCGATAGAAAAAAATGAAGCCGTGGTGCTTTTTGTCGTAGCCAAGACAGAGGAAGACAAAGAAAACATGAAACAAACCATAAAACAGGAGATCCGACAAAAACTTTCCCCCCGACATGTGCCACAAGCTATTTTCTTTGTACCTGACATTCCCTACACGATGAATGGCAAGAAAAGTGAGCTTGCCGTAAAGCATGTCTTGTTGGGTAAAAAGGTAACAAATCGTGCGGCACTTGCAAAGCCTGAGGTACTTGATTTTTTTATAGAAAAGAAGGATTTTTTTATCTCTGAGCTCAAAAACCTAGCTAGGTAAACTGCGCATTAGTCTTTCCGTCAGAGCCCAGCGCTCTGTCCAACCTATCTTTTGAAAGACGGTAGAAAGATTGGAAAGCATACGCCGGATAATTGTTGCGGAATTACAGGCCGAGAAAAACTGGCTTTGTAGGGGGTATTGATTGGTCTTTAGGAGATAAATAATGGCATCTTTGGGTATAATCCTGCCTCCATGAAAGGGGTCTAAGAAAAGCTCTAATTGGTTTGTCTCCCATTTTATGAGAAAGTGTCTTGGCATATTCACACCATAGATAGGCAGACCCAATCGGCGCGCCAAGATAAGGTAAATAGCCGAAAGGGAGATAGGGATGCCTCGCAGATTTTCTTGCTCAAGAAAGCTTTGCACACAGTGGCTGGCAGTTTCGTAAAAACAGTTTTCTTCTCCTATTAATCCCATGGTCTCAAAGAGAAAGCCATTTATAGCCCGAATGATTTCTTGGGCTCTGAGCCTAGCTGCATGCGTGCCCAACAAAGGAATGAAATGAAGAAAATTTTCTTTTTGGTTCTGCAGGTCAATAGCTAGACTCTGCATTCTTTCCCTAATTCTCATCTCCCAATTACTGAGTCGCGAAAAAAAATTTTCTTCTTTGTAGAGGGGATTATGGAGAAGTCCTATGTAAAATACCGCTTTTTCAAAAGGAAGAGCCTCATGGCCATTAAGGTCAAGCTTGGCTAGCTCTCGCTCCAAATAATCGCCAAGGTACTGGTTTTCCAAGGAACGTAAGTAAAGTCTTTCTACCGGGTCAGGCAAAAGTTCAATGTGCTGGGCTATTTTCGACCATGGAACATGCAACTGCAACAAGTGAAGATAGGAGGGATCATGCAAAAGTTCTCCTTTTCGGTAGGTTTCTCTGTAGATTTCGCTAAGCAGAAAGACGAGCTGATCCCCCCGCATGGCTTAATAACACCCTCGCCTAGAAATCAAAAAAATTGTCTATCTTTTTTTCTTCGGCATATCTAGAAGCTTATTTCATAACTTCGCAAAATAAACTATATTTTGCAAAATAACGAAATATTGTTGACAGGTTTGCTCGCCATCTTTCTCGTGCACCAGGGGGATTTATGAGTTCCTTTGTAAACAAAATAAGCCAAATTTCCATCCGCAAAAGGTTGTGGCTTATGGCCCTGCTTTTTATTAGTAGTTTGTTTTTAGCGACGGGAATAGGTCTTTTAAATCAGTTCCGCCACCACGAGCAAACTGATGATGCTTTGATTTCTGCCGAGACCGTTACTAGGGCCGTAGACACGGCGCGGAGTGCTCAGGTGGCCTTCAAAAAGCAAGTACAAGAATGGAAAAACACTCTCCTACGAGCACATGACCCAGAGCTCCGGCAAAAGTACTGGAGTCAATTTGAAAAAGAAGAAAAAAACGTCCTAAAATATCTCGAGGAGTTACGCTATTATTTTCAAAAACTAAACCTTGAGGTAGCAGTCGTTGATCGCGCCATTGAAGAACATATCGCGCTGGGGGAAAAATACCGAGAAAAAGTGCGGTTTCTAAAAACTGGTATTTTCGCAACGACCTTTATGGTAGACGCTAGCGTTCGGGGAATTGATCGCTCTGCTACGGATTACATTGACCAACTGGTGAAACTCATGGAAGATACCCAGAATAAAAAATTCTCTGCTGTTCGCAGAGAAGCCGCATTAAGTTTTTGGGCTATTCTTATTTTTACTCTTTTAACGGCAAGCGCAGCCATTGTGTTTTTATTTGTGGTCGCCTTTCTTACAATTAAGAGTATAACAGAACCTATAAGCCAGACTATCCATATTTTTGATTCTATAAGTAATGATAATTTACATAACCAAATTGATGAAAAACGTAAAGATGAGATAGGCGAGATGTGGCGAGCCCTAGCGATTATGCAAAACCGACTACGAGAGCGCACGGAATCGCTTAATCGTAGCAACCAAATGTTACATCAGACCCTACAGCAAGTGCAAGCAATTAAAGAAAAGCAAGATGGAGACTACTTCCTTACCTCCCTTCTGTCAAGGCCATTATGTTCGGTAAAAAGCAGCCATCCTGCTCTACGAGTTTCTCATTATATCCGTCAGAAAAAGACATTTTCTTTTAGAAAATGGAATCGTGAAATTGGGGGGGATATCAACATAGCCGATGAAATTGAGCTGAGGGGACGCGTATATCTAGTTATGCTGAACGCAGATGCCATGGGCAAATCTATCCAGGGTGCCGGTGGAGCAATTGTGATGGGTGCTCTATTTCGTTCTATTCTAGAGAGAACCAAAATGTCACCACAGGTAGCCGCTCAGTATCCAGAGAGATGGCTAAAAAACACATGGAGTGAAATCCAAAAAGTTTTTGAAAGCTTTGATGGCTCTATGCTCGTCTCTGCTGTCATTGCCCTCTTAGATGTAGAAACGGGTGTACTTTATTCTATTAATGCCGAGCATCCTCATATAGTACTATATCGAGACAAAACGGCAAGCTTTTTACACACAGACTACACCTCTCGTAAATTTGGCACTATGCTCACAAACAACCGTATAGAGATTTTTGTAAATCCTCTAAGCCCAGGTGACATCATTATTTTGGGCTCAGATGGCCGCGATGACCTCATGATAACAGATGAACAGGGCAATGCGAAAATGAACGAAGATGAGACTTTATTTTTGCGCATTGTGCATGAGGCGGAGGGAGTAATTGACCGCATTGTCCTGGGTCTACAAGAAAAAGGAGAAATCACGGATGATTTATCTCTCTTGGTGGTAGAATATGTAGGCGCGCCCTCCTCCTCTAAAAATGAGCTATCTAGCCACGAGCATAAAGCTTTAGACGGCCTCGAAGTAAGGGAATCCCAACGACAGCTTATACTAAATTTCATGAGAAAGAAAGAATACCAGCAAGTTATTAAGTTTGGCAACATCTATCTCGAGAGATATCCCTTTGATAACGAGATGATGTACATAGTCTCTTATGCCTGCAAAATGGCGCGCGACTACGAGACGGCAGCAGAATATGGTGAAAGACTGCGCCTGAGAGACATGGGCTTTTTTAAAAATCTTGTGAATTTAGCAGATATCCACCTCCAAAGAAGGGATTTTCGCCGAGCTAGTGAGCTTCTTGCTGAAGCGGAAGAGCTTGATCCACAAAATGAAAATATTGCTAAACTTAGAAATGCTCTTCAATCATCTAAAGCAGGCCTTTCGGTGAGCTGATCTCGCAAGGTCACACCTGGACTATGGATTTTCTCGAGTATCATACGGTCATACTTTAGAGACTCGTCTTCATCAAAGCGGTGTTTCAGTTCTCGGTAGAGAATTCCCGCTATGCTATTTGAGCTTTCTAATTCAGGATTAATGGAATAGATAACCCAGCGACCCTGTTTTGTATCGATGAGCCAGTTGGCCTCTCTTAAGATCGCTAGGTGCTGTGAGACGGTGGACATCGAGAGATGCAAAACAGTTTTAATATCGTTTACTACCAAGGGGCCTTTCATTAAAAGAGCAAGAATCCGCAATCTTTGTTTATCAGAGATGGCCTTAAAGAGTTTTTCATACTCACGCAAGCTCACGCTCTTAAATAATCCCCTTCTTGAAATGGTAAAGTGACATTACTGAAGAGGATCAAGTGAGCAGTAAAGTTCTATTTTGTATAGAAAAAGTTGACAGCGAAAGAAATGGGCTTACCATAGCCTATGGCAGAAGAGCGGGATGGACTATCTGCTGAGGAACTTTTCCGTAGGGGGAAAGGATTAACGTACAAAGATTTTCTTATTTTGCCTGGCTATATAGATTTTACCGTAAACGAGGTGAATTTAGAAACCCGCATTAGCCGTAATATTCGTATCAAAGCACCCGTACTTTCAAGTCCCATGGATACGGTTACGGAAAGCACTATGGCTATTGCCTTGGCCCTCTTAGGTGGTCTCGGGGTCATTCACGCAAATTTAACAATAGAAGACCAGGCACATCAAGTTGAGCTCGTGAAGCGATATGAAAACGGCTTTATCACAGAACCGATTGTTCTTTCTCCCCACCACCGGATTCAAGATGTTGATGAAATAAAAAAAAAGTATGGTTTCTCAGGAATACCTATAACCGAAGATGGTACTCTAAATAGCAAACTTGTGGGGATTGTAACTAACCGAGATATTGATTTTGAAAAAGACCGTAGTAAGTTTTTATATGAAGTAATGACCACAAACCTCATAACGGCACCTAAAGGCATAAGCCTACAAGAGGCCAATGAAATACTGCGAAAATCAAAAAAGGGGAAGCTACCCATTGTAGATGAGAATGGTCGGCTAGTCGCCTTAATGAGCCGTACAGACCTTATTAAGAACAAAGAGTTTCCTCTTGCCAGTAAGGACGAACAAAAAAGACTAAGGGTCGCCGCTGCGGTCACCACACATCCCGAAGACCGAGAGCGAATTGAGGCTCTTGTGGAAAAGGGAGTAGATATGCTTGTCATCGACTCCGCCCAAGGTTATTCATCTTTTCAAATTAATTTGTTAAAAGAAATAAAGAAAAAATACCCATCTGTAGATGTCATGGCAGGTAATGTGGTTACCACAGAGCAGGCGGAGGCGCTTATTAAAGCAGGAGCTGACTCCCTACGAATTGGCATGGGACCAGGCTCGATCTGTATAACCCAGGATACTATGGCCTCTGGACGCTCTCAGGCTACAGCGGTCTATTACACGGCGAAGATAGCTGCAAAATACGGAGTACCCGTAATTGCCGATGGTGGCATCACGAATATGGGCGACATCACGAAAGCCCTCGCAATTGGGGGCAGCGCCGTAATGATGGGAGCCCTTCTTGCTGGTACCAATGAAGCTCCTGGTGAGTATTTCTACGAAAATGGAGTGCGGCTCAAAAAGTATCGCGGCATGGCCTCTTTAGAGGCTATGGAGGCCGCTGCAGCAGCCCGCCGATACTACAGCGATGAACAAAAAATTAAAGTAGCACAGGGAGTGTCGGGAGCTGTCATCGATAGAGGATCTGTCTTTGACTTCTTGCCTTATCTTATGCAAGGAGTAAAACACGCCTTTCAAGATATAGGGTATAAGGATATCCCCTCTTTGCACGCCGCTCTATACAATCATACTTTGCGCTTTGAACCACGCAGCCTTGCGGCTCAAATGCAAGGGGGAGTTCACAGCCTTTACTCTTACAAAAAGCCAATTATTGGAGCCGATTAAGATGACTCGCGAAGGTGATCACCATAAAAGACCAGACCCGCTGCTCGTCCACCATAACCCTCTAACGAGAGCAATCCTGCTTATGATAGGGACTATCTCCTTAATCCTTGGAATCTTAGGTATTTTTTTACCTCTTTTGCCCACAACACCCTTTTTACTCTTGTCAGCAGCATGCTATGCACGTAGTAGCCGACACTTATATACTTATCTCCTCAACCACCGCGTGTTTGGCCCATACATCTACAAATGGCGAGTGGAAAAACGTATCCCCCTGCGTATCAAAATCTATGCCATTGCCCTCATCTTAATTACTGTCAACATAACCATTTTCGTTTTAGACTCATCTATATTCGTGGCTAAAATATTGGTTATTTTTATTGCTCTAGCCATAATTACCTATATCCTACGATTTCCTAGCTAAAAGCTGTCGTACTCCCCTTAACCCGGAGATGATAGACATCATACGACAAGACATGGTGCTCGTTTAAGTGAATACACAATAAATGAGTGTCGGGAATTGAGGTTTTCAGGAAAAAGGCCATTTCTTTTAAACTAAATTCTTTTTTTTGAGAAAGAAAGCTCTGCAAGCTCTCAAGCCCAATAAAGAAAAAGAAACGATGACCTCTCTTGGTAAATTGCCAAAGCAGATACAACGGAAAAAGCAAGATACCCTGCAACACGAGAAATACAAACGTAGATTTAAACCACAAACCTCGACTTATTCTTAATGGCCAGAGCCTAAGTAATTTATAAAACACAAGAGAAGCGAAAGGAAAAGATAAGGCTGTGGCCCATAGCAAGATGGCCCTGCTTTTAGACAAAAAAAGTACCAGCACCATAGCTATGCCGGTGATAAGAGAGGCAACGAAAAGCGCAGAGATACTTTTGCGTAACCAACTGGCTAAACTATGAATAAAAAAGGGTAAAATATTTTTTTGAGAAATTTCTTTTCCACACTTAGCGCAGAGATTTGTTTTTTTGCCTAAGAGATTTCCACAATGAGGACAAACTTCCTTTTTTTGCTTTAGTTTCTTGTTAAACTTCATGATTTTGTCTTTGTCATGGTTATAAAAAAGAGGCGCTCCCCAAAAAGGTGCCAGCTCTTCTAAAGGATCTATCGAGAAATGACTATTTTTTCTTTGAACATCAAAAGAAGACAGACCTTTTTTTGTAGAAAGTGCCATAACGAGTTTCTCCGCCCAAGAACTATCTTTTGCCGTAGCATATCGTAGGATTGCCAAAAAAATGAGAAGGCATAAGAAGAGTTTTATTAATGCCAATTCACGGTCGCGAGATAATACAAAAGAGGAGAGAATTAAAAATAAAAGGGCCTTGGCCAAAAGTTGTAATTTTTTTCTCGATCTTTGGCTTGCGTCAAGTAATTCGATAGCAAGAAATAAGAAAAGTGAACTCCAAAAAACTATGGCAAAAACAAGTAAATTGAGACGCCAGAGAAAGCGAACCTCATGTCCATGTCGAAAGAGTTGAAAATAAAAAACCATGCTAGACAAAGTATCCGCCAAAAGCAGCAACGTTACAGTAAGAGAACTGGCAGAGAGAAGATAACGTAGATAGGGTAGAGGTAACTTAAGAAAAAGCATGACGACTCCAGTGAAAATGAGATAGGGAATAAGCCGCCAAATATTTAGGTTAAATGGCGTCTCCTTTTTTAACCAATTTTTTGGCAAAGAGAAAATCAGCTCACAATGCAATTTTTCTACCTCTTGTTCTGCATCTAATACCATAATGCTCTGTGATTGCTGCTTTTTGAATTTTTTCTCACTACCCTCTTCCCAAGAGATTACCCAGCTTTCCGTGAGTGGTGATAGAAAGACAAACTTAATGCTCAAAATTTCACTTTCCTTTAAAGGGAAAAAAAGAAGCGACAGGTAACCCTTCCCCTGGTGGAAGCGAATTGCTTCTTCCACGACGTAGCGCACTTCCAGATTCGTACCTTGAAGTTTTTCAAAGATAATTGCTTTCTCTCCGTGATCGCGATGCAAGATTAAGCTTGTGCGCAAGGGTAAGTTGTTTTGGTAGAGCCTGACTTTTTCTATGCGGCCGGCTTGGGAAAAAAAGGTTGCTTTTGTTTTTAGATAAAGGAGCCCACGGGTTATAGAGGAGTCATGGTTAAAGAAATACTTTTCTTGCACCTCAACAGCCCCCGATGGAAGGGGATTTAGATAAACACGGTAATGGTATTCTTCCTGTCCCAACAGAGGACAGAGAAGAGCAAGAGTAGAGTAAGTACTTGCCCAAAGACAAGAGCGCATAAGAAGAAAATTAAATTCTGGTTCGGTCAAAAGAAAAAAAGTTGCTATTTTGTTAACACGAAAAACACATGGAACATGCGCAGCTTGCGCATTTTGAACATTTGGGAAGTATTGGCATTTTGTGTTGTCTCTTTCCTCTCCCTTGTTTTTCTTACAACTCCTTGGTTTTTACCAGGAAAGCCTAACTTTACCCTGCCAGAAATTAATTTTTACATAGGCCAACTCTTCGCTGCTTTTTTTATATCTCTTTTCGCATCAGGACTCATTAGCTTGTTTTCGCTTCTTCTCTTGCCAGATGAGCTGAGGAAAAAACTTTCGCAGTTTTTTATGTTTTGGGGGTATTGGCCTGTTATTTTATTTGCTCTTTTTTTTTCTTCGTGGCTTAGTGAGAATTATTATGTCCTCTATATTTTTTATGCACTTTTGCCTACAGGCTTACTCTTAAAAACAGCAGACCTACCAAGGGAATTGAAACAGGCAATAGTAGCCTTTGGTGGGAAACGCAAAGATATCTTCTATAGCATTCTCTCCTTTGAACGCTCTCAAGTCATATTTTTTCTCTGGCTGCACTTTTTGCGTATAAGTAGTGATTTTCTTACGTTTTTTTATTTATATTTGCGTACCAATATTTCTTTTCCCACAAATCCTACCATCTTTCTTCCACCACTAAAGGTAGTCTTGGTCCTTAATTTGTCTTTTTACCTAGTGTTTTTCTTTTTCTCTACTTTTCTTATGAAGAAAAAGGAGGATGTATTTGCCGAGCTCTAGGCCCATCGGTGCTTACATCCTTTTATCTTTTTCTCTGGGATTAGCTGTAGCTTTTTTCTTACCAAGTATTATCGCTCAAAAGACAGTTCCCCCCTACGAGCATTCTTTGCATTTCTTTGAAACAACATTAAGGCCCTTTTTATGGGCTTTTCCCTTAGCACTTACTTTGGGTATTGTCTTTGCTATTACTCTGAGCTACTCCCCCCGCCATGGTAAGCCCCATTATATGGTTTTATCTCTTTTCGAGTGGTTATCCCTAATGTTCCCCCATCATTTTGCCTTGGCTTTTTTGGCCATTGCCTTTGGCTTTCAGTTATACTTGAGCTGGGATAAAGCTCTTTTTTTTACTTACTTTACGTTTCTTTTCTCCAAAACCGTGGTGGTCTTTTTGCACAGCTTTCACAAGCTAAAAAAATATGTCTATAGGGCAGGTATCTCCTTTGGTGCGGGATACATAGAAAGCTTATTACGCCTTGTTTTACCCTGTGTTTTACCAGAAAGTTTGGCAAAAATATTGAAAAGAGCTGCCTTTCTATTATCGGATGTGTTTGCTGCTTATGTCTTGCTTATCATTGCGCAAGATAACCCTAATTTGCCTGCTGCAGCCTTGCTTTTTCAACAAGGAGAAAATGCAAATATAATGATGAAACTAACTTTGTTTTTGGTTATTCTCTTGCCGCAATTTTTTTTATGGTCTCTAGCAGCTTTGTTGTCGTATTGGGGCCGCCACAACCGCTATGCTTATGTACAGTGAAGAAAAAGAAAAAATCCGCTTTGAAGACTTTAGTGTTTTCTTAAATGATAGGCAAATTTTAAATCGCATACGTTTTTCTGTTTATGAAAAGACCATCTGCTCTCTTGTAGGGCCAGAAGCTGGAGGCAAAACCTACCTTCTCTACGCCATAAATCGCTTGCTAGACCTGGAGGAAAATTGCCGTATTCAGGGAGCCCTTTATGTTGATGGCCATAATATCTATGCTCCACGACAAAAGCCTCAAAAACTAAGACTAAAAATGGCAATGGTTTTTCAAGAACCAAATCTGTTTCCGTTTAGTATAGCAGAAAATATTAAATATGTGCTGCGCTTAAGAGGCATATCCAACAAATCTGAATTAGAAGACCGCACTATAGAAGCTCTGCGCCGCACAGGTCTATTGAGAGAGGTGCATGATATGTTAGATAAACCTGCCTCTCTCTTAGAACCTTCACAAGCCCAAAGATTATCTGTAGCAAGAGCTGTGGCATGTGATGCCGACATCTTACTATTAGATAATCCCACAAAATTACTCGATGCAGCTCAAACCCAACACCTAGAAGAATTATTTTTGGAACTTAAAGAAAAACATACCCTTGTGCTTGTCACCCATAACTTGCGCCAGGCTGCCCGACTCTCTGACTATACGGCTTTTCTTTTTAAAGGCTCTATCATAGAATATCTGCCCACCAATAGGTTTTTTACTTCACCAGAAAAAGAAATCACCCAAAAATATATTAGTGGGCAATTTGGCTGACATGCGCATAACTTATTATGGCACCCGAGGCTCTATTCCTGTTTCCGGGAGGGATTTTTGCGAATTTGGAGGAAACACGACCTGTGTCTTAATCGAAGAAGGCAAAACCGTGGTCATTATCGATGCGGGAACGGGTATCCGCAACTGTGGGAATGAACTTCTACAACGCAAAATAAAGGAAATCCATATCCTCTTCACACACACTCACTGGGACCACATACAGGGCTTCCCTTTTTTTGGACCTGCCTATAGCCAAAATCACCATATATTTATCTATGGGGAAACAAAATTTCTTCCCCGCTCTCGTTCGATATTAGACATTCCTGGAGAAAATGAGGATTGGCAAATCCAGAAAGCTCTTTCATGGCAGCAATTTTTTATGTTCTTTCCCGTACCCTTGGAACAAATGCCGTCCAAATTAGTTTTCTTTCCTATTAAGCCGGGAGAGGCTTTTTTCGTAGATGACCTAGAGATTCTACCCATTGCCCTATACCATCCTAACGGAAGCCTGGGTTTTCGCTTTAGCAGCCGAGGCAAGGTTTTTGTTTTTTGCACGGATGTGGAGCACAATACCGAAATTTCCCAAAAGCTAAGTGATTTTGCAAAAGGAGCAGATATCTTTGCCTATGACAGCCAATATACGCCCGAAGAATACGAACAGGGACGCAAAGGCTGGGGCCATTCGACTTACAAAGAAGGCGCCCGTATCGCTACTATTGCCGAAGTCAAAAGCTATCATATGATCCATCATGACCCATCACATAACGACGCTAAGATTTTAGAGATGGAAGAAGAAGCAAAAAAAATATTCCCCTCAACCTTGGCAGTGAGAGAAAAAAATATTTTTGATATTTAGCGCATACCCAGCTCATGAAGGAGTCTTAGTACAACTTCTCGATCACTAAAGGGAATTCTCTTTCCCTGAATCAGTTGGTAATTTTCATGTCCCTTACCTGCCACAACCAGTACCTCTTGGGCTTTGAGAATCTGCAAGCCAATACGGATGGCCTTCTCCCTATCAGGCATAACGACATACTGGCTTGTGGTGATCCCTTTCTTTATATCGTTTATTATTTGCTGAGGATCTTCTGAGCGAGGGTTGTCATTCGTCAGTATTATAAAATCAGCAAACTGAGACGCTACCTTCCCCATTTGGGGCCTCTTTTCTTTATCTCTCTCTCCACCACAACCAAAGATAACAATAATACGCACGGGATTAAGTTCATCAATACATTTAAGTAGGTTTTCTAAAGCAGCCGGGGTATGAGCATAATCAATGACCACGTGGCGATTTTCGGATGCAGCAATTACCTCTAGTCGGCCAGGTGGGGGTGAAAGCTGAGATATAGCGCTAAGGATCGGTTCAGCTTCAAAACCCAAAAGCCTGAGTCCCAAAAAAACTGTAGCTAGGTTCATGAGATTGTAGCGGCCAAGAAACTTGGTTTTTAGTTGATAGCTTTTTTGCCCAAACCACAGGATAGCACAATAGCCACTCCACGAGGGCTCTATGCTCACAAGTTGCGCATCCCCGTTGGGACCAAGAGTTATAATGGGGAAAGAAGCATTTTCCGCTCGAAGGTATGACAAAAGCTTTATACCCCATTGGGTATCTGTGTGCACAATGACCCCAAAGACTGCCTTGGGATAGTGGCGAGATTGCTCGAGGATCTCTTGAAATAAGATCTTTTTTGCCTCAAAATAGTTTTCCATGGTCTGGTGATAATCTAAATGATCCTGGGACAGGTTCGTAAAAACGGCCAGATTCCATAAAACCCCTGAGAGCCTGCCTTGATGAAGTCCAATAGAACTCGCCTCTATGGCTACATAGCGTATTTTCTTGCGTTCTGCCAGAGAAAGGTAACTATGCAGAGAAATAAGATCAGGTGTGGTAAGAGGGTTTTCCATTTTAGATTCATTGAGGTATATCCCTAAAGTCCCAATATAGGCTGCCCTATGGCCCATCCTTTTGAGGGTATCATAGAAGGCCATAGCAATCGTTGTTTTGCCATTTGTGCCCGTTACACCAATGACCATCTGGGAACGGGTAGGATCTCCATAAAACCAAGAAACAAGACGACCAAGTGCTTTAAAAAAATCAGAACTAAAAAAGATGGGCTGACTGCTTTCGTAATCGGGATGGGTGACAATTTCCGCTTCGTATTTCGCCGCTACAAAGACAGCACTAGCTCCCTTTCGTAGAGCTTCAAAAATAAAGTCCTTTCCCTTATTGTGCAATCCGTCAAGGGCCAAGAAGCCATAGCCTTTGCGCACAAGCCGGCTATCACTGACCAGTTTGCGAAGCTTAATCTCACTTCTCTTCCCCGGGGTATGCCACCCCATGGCTAGGAGATCCACCGAGGTTAGTATACGCGGCATGAATCGGTGGCTAGCCTTAAACCTTAACCCTTTCCCTTACTAAGGTTTCTACAACAGCAGGCTCAGCTAATGTGGTGGTATCTCCTAGGTTTTCAATATCCCCCGACGCTATCTTGCGCAAGATGCGCCGCATGATTTTGCCACTTCTTGTCTTCGGCAAGGCAGCGGCAAATTGAATAATATCAGGCTTCGCTATGGGGCTAAGTTCGCGCGCTACTTGCTCCACAAGCTCCGCTTTTAAAGACTCTGAAGGCTCTACATGGGCTTTTAATGTCACAAAAGCATAGATACCTTGCCCCTTGATCTCGTGTGGATAGCCCACAACGGCAGCCTCGGCAACCTTAGGATGAAGCACAAGTGCAGATTCAATTTCGGCAGTCCCCAGCCTGTGACCAGCCACATTTATAACATCATCCACTCTACCAGTAATCCAGTAGTACCCATCTTCATCTCGACGGCAGCCATCCCCTGTAAAATAATAACCTTTAAAAGTAGAAAAATAAGTATCATAAAAACGCTTTTCATCACCATAAACACCACGCATAATCGAAGGCCACGGAAACTTGAGACACAGATTGCCTTCGCAAGGGCCAGAAAGTTCCCTGCCTTCGCCATCGACAATAGCCGGCTGGACCCCAAAAAAGGGCAAGGTTGCAGAACCTGGTTTTTGTGGTATAGCCCCAGGGAGAGGGGAAATGAGAATCCCTCCGGTTTCTGTCTGCCACCAGGTGTCCACCACGGGACAGCGGGAATTCCCTACCGTTCGAAAGTACCAAAGCCATGCCTCAGGGTTAATAGGCTCACCCACCGAGCCTAAGAGGCGCAGACTGTCTAATTTATGTTTTCTTACTGGTTCTTCGCCATAACGCATAAGGGCCCTGATAGCCGTGGGAGCAGTATAGAAAATATTTACCGAATATTTTTCACAAATAGCCCAAAAACGATCCACATCGGGGAAAGTTGGCACACCTTCAAACATCAGGGAGGTCGCCCCATTAATTAGAGGCCCATAGACAATATAACTATGCCCAGTTACCCATCCAATATCAGCCGTACACCAATAGGTATCCTCATCTCGTATATCAAAAACGTATTTATGCGTCATGGCCGTGTACACCCCATAGCCCCCTGTGGTGTGAAGAACCCCTTTGGGCTTCCCCGTCGAACCCGACGTGTATAAAATAAATAAGGGATCTTCTGCATCCATTTCTTCAGGAGGACATTCATCCTGGATATCCTCTTTTTTCATCTCGTGATGATACCACATATCCCTTCCCTCAACCCAAGAAGCCACATCATGTCCTGTTCGCTTCACAACAAGCACCCGTCTAACTTCAGGACAGCTTTTTAGAGCTTGGTCTGCATTTTGCTTAAGGGGTATAATTTTCCCACCACGAAAACCGCCATCGGCGGTAATGAGAAAACTGGAACGCGCATCTAATATTCGGTCTTTCAAGGCATCGGGACTAAAGCCACCAAAAACCACGGAATGTATAGCTCCAATACGGCAACAAGCCAAGACAGCTACCGCTAGCTCCGGTATCATAGGAAGGTAAATGGTAACCCTGTCTCCCTTTTTTACACCATGTTTCTTTAATACATTGGCAAGACGACATACCTCGCGATAGAGCTGCTGGTAAGTAATGGTTCGGGATTCATCGGGGAAATCCCCCTCCCAAATTATTGCGGCTTTATTTTTACGAAATGTGCTAAGATGTCGATCTAACGCATTGTAAGAGAGATTTAGCTTCCCACCCAAAAACCATTTTATCTTTGCGTTGGCAAAATCGTGTTCTAAAACCTTGTCCCATTTTCGAAACCAAGTGATGTGCTCCTCTGCTTCCCTTGCCCAAAACTCCTCAGGATTTTCAATGGAATAGGTATATTTTTTTTTATATTCCTCAAGGGATCCCAGGCGGGCTTTCTTAACAAAATCCGGATTTATCTCTGTTGGATGGAAAACAACCTTTTGCGACATAGTTCCCTCCTCACCCTGATATTGGAGTATTCTTGCTCCTCATTTGCTAAAGTCAACTAAAAAGAAACCCATAGGTATTAACCTTGAAGGCATATGTTGCACAAGCCTTAGAGAAAGTATATGTTCCCCCAAGCGGTTTTCCCGAGAGAAAAATAAGCAAAAGATTAGGAAGATGTCCAAGTAATTAGATAACCCTGGGCCAATAAAGCAGAATTTTCTTTGGGAAAGCTGGGGCCCCCCTTTTAGTTACGCCGATGCCTCTCGTTTCCTGTTATGGAATTCCTGAAAAGCTTACCGTAAACATGACCTGAAACTTATCCCACAGGATATTTCATACCTCCAGCTTCAGCTAGGAGGCACCAATAAGGCACTTATTGATCACTCTCCCGACAACCACAGAATCAATTATGCCCAGAGCCTATCGAGAAGCTCGAACCACTCAATACAACCATATTGCGCAAAATATAGCTCACAAGAGGGTATAACATAAGAATAGAGCGTCATTTTATCACCAATGACTTTTCCCCTAGTGCACACACACCGACAACTCAACATACTTCGAAGCATGACGCCTTTCCAAAAATTCTGTGATCAGCTAAATTCGCCTATAGGCTACCTTTTTGTCCAGAACTTGACAAGTGGCCGGCAAACCTAGTCCACTATGGATTTCCTGGCTAAATCCAAGTGTATGACCCCAAAGCCGTATGACAAAATATTCACATAACCTTTGTAAACCTATCCGAAAAAAGCAGGCCTCCTTATTCTGAACCAGACAAACCAAGAGATAAGCACATTTATTAATGGCTTTAATGAGATACGAGACTCTCGTGAGCTCTTACTTGAAGCGAAAAAGAAAGAAGCGGGACACCCTTCACCACGCAAAAGAAAAACAGCTTCGCTGTTTATCTGAGACTTCCGCTAAAAGGAAACCTTAACTCCTGCTGCGGCGCTGCCAGTAATAGCGCAAGTACATCGGTAATTCTCCCGATGGTTTGCAGTGATAATCCTCCGGTGAAAATAGCTCCTTACTATGGAAATCCATAATAGGAATCCCCACCACCGTAGAATAGTAACACTTATGCCTTGCCACCAACTTTGTACCATACCAAAAAAGCCTCCAATATGGGATTCGCCCCGAAAGAAAACTATCCAAATAGCGCACCAACGCAATGCGCAATACCATACTGGTGGTAAGCCCAAAGCGATACTTAAGCTCACAAAAAAGCCGCTCATCGTCCCCATGAAGCACTACATTGATCCGGCACAGCTCACGTGATGGAGTAGAGTTTTTCTCTTTCAACTTGTGGGCCATCTCCCGCATTTTATTTAGATCAACCACCTTTTTGCGAGCTAGCTTAAAGGCGCAAAAGCGAACAACGGCCGACATACTGGTGTTGGATTTAGTTGCCGCCTGGCGTAGCTTCGCCATTAAAGCCGGATTAAGGCGCAGATCCCAAAGACCTTTCGAGCTACCATGTCCATTGCTTTTTTTCACAATCATATAGAAATCTGCCTATATATAACCTCGAGTTTGCCAAAAATTTGCAGAATTTTGCCTATTTTTGTGAAAAAATCAAATTTTTTATAGAAAACCTACAGGGGAGAATCGCCTGGGGCAGCGAACATTGAACTTTCTAGGATTTCCATACTCATGGTGAAGATCCCAATCAATACTCGAAGTTGGCAACCCATGCTGTATACCAGGCGATTTACCAATAAAACCTGGGGGTAACCACCTTAAATAGCCTGTCTCCATGACTAAAACAGAGCTCTATGGCTTAGGCCCATTCTCGTGAGAGGATAAACTTAACTTCTAGTAAGGAATTCCTGACTAGGTAGCCAAACTCTCAGGAGGCAAGCTCAAAGACAGGGGTCAGAGGGTCCTCATAGTGGCGAAACCTTACCTTGTCACCAATCTTTATATTAAAAGGGCTTTCCGTATCGACTAAAGCCGTCAAAAACATATTTTCGACCGTACGCACGACTGCAATTACATAGGGGGCTCTATCTTTAAACTTCCCTGCGGGCACAAAGCAGTTTACTGTATAGGTATGGATTTCCCCCTCCCCTTTGGCCTCATATTCTTGAATTTTCTCACTGCCGCAGGCTGGGCAAACGGCAACACCCCGTGGATGCACCGTTCCACAGTCCCCACACTTAATCGCAGGAATGTTCATAGATCACTGCGACCCAAAATATGGACAGCTGAAATCGCGCCGGGCCCCCCAAGTACATGTGTCAGCGCATATTTGGCATTTTTCACCTGCCTCTTTTCGGCCCGATCTTGCAACTGCCATGTCATCTCGACAATTTGACCCACTCCCGTACATCCGATGGGATGTCCCTTGGCGCAAAGCCCACCGGAAGTATTTACTGGTAGCTTGCCACCAAGGCGCGTATGTCCATCCATAGCGAACCACCCACCCTTGCCCTTCTCCACAAACCCTAGGTCCTCAATATTCATAAGTTCCGTAAAGCTAAAACAGTCATGGCATTCCACAACATCAATATCTTCCGGTTTTAGATTAGCCATGCTATAGGCTTCTTTAGCCGCAGCCACAGTGGCCCTCATGGTTACGTGGGAGTCCCGAAATGCGACACTAAAGGACCCCCCGCCATGACCTGAGCCAAGAACTTTTACAGCCATTTTTTTGTTCAACCCAAGAGCCTTATCTTTTGTGGTGAGTACCACAGCGGCACTTCCATCAGTAATCAGTGATACTTCCTGCGTACTAAATGGCGTCGCCACGATGGGAGATTTTAAAATTTTTTCCACTGACACCTCTCTCTGCTTATAGGCATACGGATTAAGTGAGGCATGGTATTTATTTTTGGATGCCGAAAAAGCCAGCATTTCCCTTGTGGTTCCGTACTCGTGCATATGCCGATGAGCGAACATAGCAAACATGGTTGCCCCATTCATCCCCACCCCAGATTCGTACCGGTAATCCACACCTGACTTTGCCCATTGCAGCTGCATATCGGCATCAGCTTCCTCCAGGGGCACATTCATTTTCTCTACCCCTAGAACAAGTACGGTATCGTAGATGCCTGCTGCTATAGCAATATAGGCCTGCCGAAAAGCCACCCCGCCTGAAGCACAAGCTGCCTCAAAGCGCACTGTAGGTACGTGGGGCAGTCCAAGGGAGGTGGCAGCCAGAGCTGCGAGAGTATTTTGGTTGTTAAACTGATTGGCATTATAATTGGCAAGATAGATTGCTTGGATTTCTCTTTTGTCTATGCCCGCATCCTTGATGGCGGGGATTGCTGCCTCGGCGATGAGTTTACGTAAATCGGCATCCCGCCGGTTGCCGTGGACACTTTCGTGAGCTCCTACGATATACACCTCTCTCATAGCATCCCTTACAGCTGTGAGATCCGACAAGAAGGGCTCTGTATTTTGTCAAGAATTTGGCCTTCGCGACCCATATACCCAGGTGTTAATAAGGAAATCCATACCGCCGAAAGCATATGACCATTATGGATTTCCATAGTCGCTTTGTAGAACAGGCCCTTTCCTCACTTACCAGAGGCTAGGGCTATGAGCCTGGCACATTGGCTGGAAATTTGGCGGCAATGGATTGTAGGTAGTCTGGATAGAGGGGGATAGATGGTCTCCGCAGCCAATGAGCACCACGAGGTCTGTAAGGTTGGTCGTATCGCTGTTAAGCATGTTCACCACTGTATCCACAGAGGCTGCAGAAAGATTGTTAAGCACTGCCTGTGCCAGATGGCTCACACCAATCCCTGGGTAGTCACGGTAACCTATGGGGGCTGTAGTGTAGCCACCACTGTTATGCCGTACACCGCTATTTGTCTGTACTATCATACGCACCATGGCTTCTCGGGTGGATATATTCGGCCCTGTACTATTATAGTTAATAGCGTTGGCCCCCTTATCCACGCTGGTAAGGATATGGGCCAGTCGTCCCACAGCGTGGTTTAAGACCAAACGCGAAACACTTCCTGATGAAACAATAGCGGCAGGCTGCTGAAGGGCAGGTGTGCAGGAAGAAAGGCCACTTATCGTAACGCTCACCGTTGCTCCACAGCCGGCGCCTCCTGAGGTAAGCCTTACGCCTAGAAGCCCTCCGTCGTGCATGATCGCTGTTGCTGTTGGCGCCGTGGCACAGCCGGTAAAGTTAATGCTGGGTGTGCCTGTGCAGTTTGCTACTGCATTTACTGCCGATTGGCCAATTAGGGCACTGAGGTTTGCAGTGCCAAGTCCTCCCGGAAGAGAATTAGGATTATGGTTATAGGTGGAGGGAGGATTAGGTAAGAGTTGGGCAATCAGGGTGTGGTCTGCATGGGCATTGGTGTTACTACCCACTTCAGCAGCATTCCCAATCATATTTACTAAAATAGCTAGCTTCTTCATATCCGGATTTGCTGTCGTGTTTTGCAGTGTGTTCAATAAATTTACCATAAGGTTTACATTTGCCCCATTACTGTTGGTCAGTACGGCATTAATGAGGCCAACGAGGTTGCTACTGTTGCCTACACCATTTGTGAGCATTACTATTTTCTGTATATCTGTCACATCCTTGAGCAGAGTTGCTAACTGCTGCATGGCATCTTCACCATCATCATCGCGAACATAATCAATTAAATTTACCAACTTTCCCATGCCGGTGGCGTTTTGTCTTGAGCCTGCGGCGGCATCCCAGTTGTTAGGACCGAGAGTCCCGTTAATTAATGCTGCGAGTTTACCTGTACCCTGGGTGGCGGTTGCTCCAATATCCATGAAATTAATCAATCGGCCCATTTTGTTAATGGAGCTCACCTGATTAACCAAAAAGTTTAGTTGGTTGATGTTTGTGACGTTATCCACCACTTTAGCTAATTTTTTGCCTGCTGCTTGCTCATCGTTGTTGTTTGCATCATCTTTTTGTGAACCAACAGCTACTATGTTGACCAAATTGCGGATATTTGTTGGGGAGATATTGTTGATCATAGATACGAGTTTGGCAGGGTCCGCCACATTTTCAATTAAGTAGACTAGTGTCACCACCGCGGTCTTACGTCCAAAGGGTGCGCCGGGAGGGGCTCCCCAGACGTGGCCTGCTGCTTCGCATGCCGCTTGGGTAGGATGCCCGGGCACTCCGTCGCTACAGCCATCTACTTCGCTTGCCTTAAAAATGCCGTTTATAATGGCAGAGAGGTTTGTGGTTAGTGTAACATCATTTATGAGATCCACAACCTTGCATACATTAGTGACCCCATTAATGATGTCTCTCGTCTTGATTGTTCCTTCTTGAAGGGGGTCGAGGTTTGAGATAAGCACCTGCAGCTTGCCAAGGTAACTGCTTTGTTGTGCCGCGTTCGCAGCAGCACATGGGGTAGGATCTGCCCCAAGCCGTCTTCCATCGACAAGTCGCCTCAGACGAGGAATATTTGCTAAGGAAACTTCGTTTATAATAGATGCTAGCTTGCCAACATCGGTATGTACAATGATGTTGGTAATGGCGCCTCCTGATATGGTGGCGGTAATGCTAGCTCCGGTTCCTGCGGGCGTAAAGGAAAAGGTGGGGTTTGTACAGCCACTGCCTCCATTTGTGATGCTCATGAAGACCAGCTTGCCACCATGTCCGTAATAAGTTCCACTAGCTGGTGTTGTACAGCCTGAAGCGGTGGTCCAGCTACCCGTCACACCGTAGCCACTTGTTCCACTAAGGGCTGACATACTGTTAAGGAGGGTGGTGACATCCCCTATGGTATTGACATCCTGGATTAAGCGAACAAGCTTATCCATATCTGAAATACCGTCAATCAAAGCAATTAGCTTTTGGTAGTCGCTTGTTGTATCACTGTCTTCGGCACTATCGGTGAGGTTGTTTATGGTGGCCACCAAGCGGGGGACCGCTGAATTTGCGGAATGGGGATTTCCCTTCGTGGTAGCCGAACCCGCCCACGTTTGCGGCCCCCCTATTTGGCCTGTCCAGGTTGAACCATCTTCTGCCTTGTTGATGAGCTGGCCTAACCTAGTGGGGGAGCTAATGTTATCTATGATGGCAATCAAAGTACTCAACGATGAGACCTGATTTACTATATAACCCACCTTAGTGGCATTGGTCACCGTGTTTAAAATGGCCACTAGTTTGCTGACATCACTGACATCTTTTATTACAGTGACCATATTGCCAAGGGTGCTTACACTTTCTAGTGCTTCAATAAGCCGGTCAGCATTTGTGGTATCTTTTATAAGAGCTCCCAGCTTGCTGACTTTGGTGGTATCGGGCGTGGCACCCCAATTTGCATGCTTTAGCAAATCACAGATTTTGACGCAGCTTGATGTCCCCGAGTCTACGTGTGCTAATATCCGGGCCATGCGTTGCATGCGGGGAGTATCTTGAGCATTTTGCATCCCCCGGCTTATATCAAGTCCTGTACCACCACTAGGCCCGCCCATGAGAGGTATAATGAGATTTTGTATTTCTGCAAGGGTTAGGGAGTTCACTAGACTTGCGATATTTGCGATGGTATCGTTGTCCGCTGGGGGAGAAGCAGGAGCATTCCAGGCTGCACCTACGGGCAGGTTAGCGCTCATATTCGAAAGGATGGCGGCATCTGTTTCTAGCAAAAGCCTTAGAATGCGGACAACACCGAGCCCTGTTGCTGGGGGTCCATCGTTACCAATAAGGGCAACCAGCTTATTCGCATCCGACACAGCGTTGACTAGTTGTACGATGTTGGAGACCCCTGCTCCATAACTAAGAGCATTCAAGGATTCAAGACCTATTCCTGTAAGTAGTATGTTGGCCTTCTCCTGCCCTAATAGACGGCGCCATTCCTCTGTGCTTAATGTGCGCCCACTATCTTTTCGGCGGTTTTCCTCAAAAGGTGTTAGCTTTTGTTGGGTGCAATAAGATGCCACCAGCAACAGGATAAAAAACCCTATCCTGAAATTCATAATGCCTCCTAATTTAAATCCCTATCTAACGATCGTTATATAATTATGAACAACAACAAGAAACGGGGCCAAATTTTTTTGCCAAGACTGGTGCAGCGCACAATATCAATATCCATAGCTGCAATCCCCACTTATGAGATCATCGGCACAGTTTAAGTTAATGCGGCTTAATCTGCCATTGTATGTAGCTGTCATATAGAGATATCTTTTTGAGGCAAGGGACTGAGAGGTGGGTACAAAGAGGACTGCCTGGGGCTCGAGGTACCACGTAGGAAGATAGTGCATACCTCCTTTTAGAGGATCAACAGGGGGGCTATGGTCCTCATTTTGCCAGGCCAGATGTCCTCCGCCAAGCCAGTGGCTCTCTCCTGTGCTGATTTTACGCCGCACTATCCTTTGGTTCCTACGATCCGCAATATATAGATAGGTCCCGTCACTTGTCACATCTTGTGGGGAGGAGAAGCGATTTCGTTGAACTCCTGCTGGGGTAGGATGGTTTCCCCAACCTTGAAAATCACCTCCCAACCATTGGAAGTGAGTGGCATCGTATCCTGTTTTCTTAATTCTCACAATACGATGGTTGCCACTATCGGCAACATAGAGGTATTGGGAATCACCCCCTATACCTGTGGGCTCTCTGAAAAAGCAGGAGGTACTACCCGCATGAGGGCTTTGCCCTGCGCTTGAGTTTTCCCAGCCATTACACGAGGTTGGTCTCCCATTGCCTATGTAAGCTTCAAAAGCCCCCGTGGTGAGATTGCGCCGCACAAGTCGACGCCCGCCGTAATTTACCACATAAAGCGCGTTATTTGCCTCATCTACATAGATTCCCCATGGTATGTAGAACATAGTCACATCATATTCATAGTTGGAGAGCAAATAAAGCTCGTCCCGGCTCATTGGAGGCTGGGTGCCTGTCCCAACTGTTGCCCGACAAGAGGATGCTGCGGGCGAAAAGGGTTCACACTGCCAATGGTCGTTTATACTTTTGGGCAGTCCCAGCCAGGCAATGAAACGGCCGTCTTTATCATATTTTACCACCCGCATATTACCACTGTCAGCTACGTAAAGATTTCCCGCGCTGTCTGTGGCAAGTCCACGTGGTTCAAAGAAACTGCGTCGACAATGGTTATTTACAAAACGACCTGGTCCCCAATGGTAGCCATCTAATAGCTCAGAGTCAAAAGTGCAATCTAAGGTTAACTCCCCCAATCGCCCTTGAAAGGCCCCGTCTGCGGCTCTATAGCGGCTAACCGCCATGTTAATGTAGTCAGCCACATAAAGGAAGCCCGTAGTGCCATCTCGATAAAAAGCAATCCCCGCTGGACGGTAAAAGAAACCAGCTTCATTACCCCAAGGAGCTCCCTGATCCGTCTGCCAACCATCTTGACCTCCACCCACCCACGAAGAATGGTTTCTCTCATCCACGGGGAGATTTCCTACAGGAAGACAGTTACTGTCTGTTGTGGCATTGTACACAATAATATGGTATACCTGGCATGGGTCAAAAAGGTCTGGTGGAATATTTTGGCTTGCCCTAAAAAGATGGAGTTTGGCATCCCCGTGGTAGGGGATTTCACTGTATGTATTAATGATAAAACCAAGCGCCGGATGCGTTCCCCTGTTAGTAGGGTTGTAGGGAGAATCTAAGAATTTGGGCTGTGCACCCGGACAACTGTCACTGGGGCCATTGTGCGTGTAGCGAAAAGTAAAGTAGGAAAACCCTTTGATGCACGATGGTGCTTCATAAGACACGGCCAGGCTTGAAGGCAAAAACGAAAGTCCCCCCTCACCTGCGGGCATGAGCCCAATTCCTCTATACGACAGTTCATATTTGCGTGACCCAGGGCCGCCATCCCCCAAATTTATGGCGCTGCCATCTTCACGGATGAGGGTCGTTAGATTTTTACCCGCCTGGCTAAGGTAGCTTGAAATCACATAATCACGGTAGAGGTCGGAAAAGCTACCACCGTTAACTTGATTCACAAGGGGCCATAGTCCCATAAGATCAGGGTTTTCCACAATGACGAGCTGGCGAAAGCCTATTTCTGCAGAAGGGCCCAGGCGGTGACGTAGATAAGAGAAAAAAAAGAGTGATTGTACATATCCGGTGCCTCCCTCTTTAAATTCCAAGAGGGAGGGAGCCTTTTGCAACTCTGCCTGGATGAGAGGAGAGGCATGCAAAGTAAGCCTCTCCTGAAAAGCCGAGGTGGTGTTCGCCACAAGGTGGGGGGCATTCTCGGCCATTCCCTCAGCTATCCACAGATCATGAATTTTAAGCCTCTCTCGAGTTACCCGGCGGTACCAGGTGAACAGATGAGAAAGCTCGTGCAAAACCACATCTTTGAGATAGTTTCTCGCCAAAGCGCTTTGGTTATCAAAGGCCACACCATTGTACGTGGGATTGAGATCAATGTAGACGAGAGCATTTTCATTAGAGCGCCCACGCAAAAGCTGAACAGTAGGGGGCTCATAGCGGGATATGAGCAAGGGGGACAGATATAGACCTCTCGTAAATTCATCAGAAAATAAATCGCGCGGTGAAAAGAATCCCGCGATAAACTGACCCGTCTTCGTATAGTCATCTCTAATATCCGTGGCGAGAATAACAATTCTCTGGTAGGGATGAATTTCGGGAAAATAATTATCTCCATAAACTCGCTTTAGCTTTGGCAGGTGGACCTCAAAGAAATCGAGGAATTGCTGTGCCTCGCTTGCTGGCATGAGGGTGGCATAGGAGCTGTCTCTATAAAGTACAAAGTGTTCACTTAGAGCAAGTTTTTGGGCTTCTATTTGGTAAAAACCGTCAAGAGAAGGGCTAGCCTCCTGTCTACGATCTCGTAGCCAAAAGAGGGCCTGGGCAGGACCTCCTTCTAGGCCCGTACCCGGAAGACCTGTGCGAGGAGTAATAGATGGAAGGGGTAGCTCTTCCCCTAATGCTTGTTGAAAAATAACCTCACCAGGAAGAGAGCAGCGAACCCAAAACACAAAAACAAAAAAAAAGAGAAAACAAATATTTTTCTCTTGGCACCATGCCCTGCGAAATGATCTTGCGCCCATTCTTAGTTCCAACGAGCGAAACCGATATACTGTTATATAGAAGTTAGACGACAAAACCGAGAAAAAGTCAAGTTTTTTTCGATAAGGACTTGTCTAACAAATTCTTTTGTTTGCCCCTTGGTGAAACAGCCCCTGTCAGAAACGAGGGGAGGCCTAATTTCTAGGAACAGAGCTTTTTGCATGACAAAATCGAACTGGATAGCGCTCTTTTTCCCGCTTTACTGTGGGTTAGCTGTGTTTTCCTTGGCTTCCCATGCAGAAAAATCGGTGGATAACCCATTCCCACGGTTTGGTAAAAAAGGGATTTGTCCTAATTATCGCCTTGGCTTTAATTATCCTGAGTTGTGTGTCACACGTTGAAGAAAGTGAGGAAATTAAAGTTTACCCTAATCCCTATAGGCCCACCGCAGGTTTTTTGACCATTAAAGATAAAAACGGGAATTCCTTGGGCAATCACGTTGAGCTTATCGTGTACACCCAAAACTACGAAGAAGTATACCGTGGCAGACTGCAAAATGACAAGTACGCTGGCATCGACAACCAGGGGGAGCCATTGCGCTCCGGTCTTTATATGCTGAAAATTATACAAATAGAACATGGGCAAGAAAAAATTATGAGTTATGCCTATAGACTCGTGGTCGAATAGGGAGGTAAAATGCGTAGCTTCCTTTTAGCGCTGGGTGTTTTTCTCACAACATCCCAGGCTGCCGAATTTTTAAAAACCAACTTTGGAGCCCGCTCTGTGGCTCTGGGCAATGCTTACGGGGTAATCGTAAACGATCCCTCAGCCCTCCACTGGAACCCAGCTGGTCTTGCCAATATCACGGGAGAGAAAACCACCATCAGGAAATTAGAGGATATCACGCGGGAGGCTGAGTCCGCCTTCGAAGAGAAAGAGTTTTCGGAATTTCTTGAGGAAAAGGAAAAATCCCAGGGTCCTCAAAGTGTGGCACGTACGGAGAGAGGTTTTGAACTTCAATGGTACAACGCAGCGGCCTTTCTGCCCATGAACGGTTATACGGGATTTTCGGGAATTGGTCTTACGGCCTTGGGTGGCACTTTAGGGGCGGCCGCCTATGGTGCTCTTTCCCAGCGTATACAGGCATACGACAGTGCAGGAAATGCTGTCGCCTCCCGGGATTTCCGGGCTCTGGCTGCCTATCTAGGCTATGCCCGGCAAAGCGGTGCCTTGCGATGGGGGTTTAGTCTCATGGGTCTTGAAGAGGGCATGCAGCGCCGCCGTCAAGGCGGCGGTGTCCATATTGGTGCTCAGATGATTCCCATTCCCATCTTATCGGCAGGGATTGCACTGCAAAATTTAGTGGGAGCTGTGCAAAAAGAAGCCAGCAATAACCAAAAATGGGAAAAATTAGATACCCTGCTGCGTTTTTCCTTTGCCATAACCACACCACCACCGCAAGCAAATATGAAGATTATCTTTGGCTTTACCTCAAATTTGGACCGTCGTCAAGAAGCTGTACGGATGAATCTGGGCCTGGCCTATAGCCTAAGCCAATATCTCTACCTCATGTTTGGTTTGGATCACGGCAATCCTGCTACTGGGCTGGGTATTATGGTAAGACCGCTCCACCTTGCCTATGCGGTAAACCGTGACAGCGTTTTTGGTACTCTACAGCATTATGTAGAATTAAACCTAACATTCTAGCAGTGTGGGAAAAGGAAAAACTCCTACCTGAAATATGGGGGATCATAAATCTAAGTGAAGACTCATTTTATCCCCCCTCACGCACGAAAACCCAAGACATTATTAAAGTCAGTGAAGAGCTCCTAAAAGAAGGGGCCGATATGCTGGATTTAGGCGCAGAAAGTACGAGGCCAGGCAGTCGTCCCATCAGCTGGCAGGAAGAGATTCGTAAGCTAAAAGAAGCCTTGCTACATTTGCGCCAATACTACGGACAAGAGTTCCTCGCCCAAAAGGTTTCCGTGGATACCTATAAGCGTGAGGTGGCAGCCGAAGTACTTTCGCTGGGGGTTAGAACAATTAACGACATTAAAGCTGGGCGGGATAGAGATATGCTCCAACTGGTAGCCAACGCCGGGGCCCAAATTGTACTCATGCATATGCAAAACGAACCCTATAATATGCAGGATAATCCTACCTACCAAGATGTTGTAGCAGAAGTTATGGAATTCCTAGACACCCAGACTCGTAAGGCCTTAGACATAGGCGTAAGGGCTGAGAAAATCATCTGGGACTATGGGATCGGCTTTGGAAAAACGCTAGAACACAATCTCAAGCTCTTGGCAGCAACGCCTAGGTTTTTGGAAAAAGGTTTTCGCCTACTTGTAGGGGTTTCAAGAAAATCCTTTTTGGGTAAACTGCTTGACATACCTGAACCTGAAGAACGAAGAGAGGCAAGCCTCGTCGTGCATACCTACCTTGCCCTAAAAGGGGTTTCTATACTACGAACCCATGATGTCAGGGACGCCTGGCAGATGAGATGCGTGCTTAAAGCCCTTATGGACCATGCTATCTGATATAACGGAGCTTCTAACGAGCATCCGAGCTTGGCTTGATATCCTGCTCGTTGCTTTTCTATTATACCAAATCTACCGATTGGTAGCCTCTTCCCGTGCTATCCCTATTCTAGTGGGCTTGCTTTTGTTTCTCTTACTCTCCCCCATTTCGCGTTTTCTGCAACTTGAAACCCTGAGTTTTATCTTTGATATCTTTTCCAATTTCCTCATTATTGCGGTGATCGTAACCTTGCAGCCTGAGCTGCGACGCATGTTTTATCGTATGGGTCAGGCAAGTTGGATCCGCCAGTTCATGACCTTATACCAAATTCCAGTAGATGAGATTTTGTCCTCTCTACAGCATTTTTCAGAAACAAAAACGGGAGCTTTACTTGTCCTCGTGAATAAAACCGGACTGCAGCACCTGGCAGAAAGTGGTATTGTGCTACAGGCAAAGCTTAGTCGCGAACTCCTTATGAGTGTCTTTTATGAGCAAAATCCACTGCACGATGGAGCGGTCATTATTGAAGGCCACACTATTACTTCTGCTGGGGTATATTTACCACTTTCCACCTCAGCTAAATTAAAAAAGACACATGGGGCTCGCCATCGCGCTGCTGTTGGGATTACCGAGGAATCCGATGCTTTGGCAATAGTCGTCTCGGAGACCACGGGCAAGGTAAGCTGCGCCTTCATGGGAGAATTAGCCGAGGCTGTAGACATCAATGTCTTAAAATCTCTATTAAGCGCTTTTAACGCAGACCGATTGGCCGAAGAATGGGAAAGCCAGATGCAGCTTCTTCGCCACCTAAGAGGAGCCTAAATGGCTGACTTTTTGCGTATCTTTCGTGTACGCACCATCCCGAAGCTTTTTTCCATCCTGGCCGCCCTCCTGCTTTATCTCTACGTACAGCAACTTCAAGTACGAGAGGTAAAGCTCAATGTGGCTTTATCGTACCAAAACAAGCCTCCTGGTCTTGCTTTAGTGGGAGAGGTACCTCGCTTTGTCGTAGTAACTCTGGCAGGTCGAGAAGAAGCTCTTAAATTCTCGGCAGTGCACTTAAGGGCTGAGGTCAATTTAGCTATGGCGGAAAGCGGCCGAGCGCTTTACCCAGTCGAGTTTGACAAACGGCAGTTACCTGAGAATGTCAAGGTGCGCCAGATCCCTTCTTTTGTTGAGCTTACCCTTGAAAGAATAGTGCGCAAAAGAGTAAATGTGCGTGTACGCACTGTGGGAAAAGTGGCGGACGGATTTCGCATACAAAAAATACACTACCAACCTGAAAATGTACTGGTGGAGGCTCCCGAAAGCCTGATAAACGGGATAAAGGAAATCCATACCTCCCCCATATCTCTTGACGGCTTAAAGGACAATATAGAGCGCCGATTAAGGCTTGTTTTCCCAACAGGAGTCCAATCAGAGGTGAGCGAAGTTGAGGTGCGGGTTTCAGTAATACCTCTCGAGTTAAGTGGCGAAAGACAATTTGAAAATATCCCCATCCGTGCCATAAACCTCGACCCTGCCCTCTATGCCGATTTTTCTGATAAGACAGTTAAAGTGACCATAGTATCGGAAAAAGAAATACTAAAAAAACTTTCTCCAGCCGATATTAACGCATCCGTGGATCTCTCCGAGACCCGCTATAATCCGCGTACAGGCAGTGTGTTGCCCTATGAAATAGAACAGGGTTTGCCGGTGAAAGTGAGGCTTATGCGATATACCAAGGAAGCAAGTATAACGAGTTTTTCTCCCGAAAACGTATCGGTACGCTTTCGAGTGAAAGAAGAATATCGAAAGAGGGAGGTAACAGAGGAGAAACCATGAAGGTGATTCGTCTTGGCCTAAACATGGATCACGTAGCTACTTTGCGTAACGCAAGGGGGGAAAATGATCCTAGCCTTTTGGAGCTTGTCTTTGAAGCCCAAGATGGTGGAGCAGACCTCATTACCATGCACCTACGCGAAGACAGGCGCCATATCCAAGATGAAGATCTCTTTGAGGTAAGAAAACACGCCAAGCTACCTATTAATCTAGAAATGGCGATGACTGATGAAATGCTAGCTATTGCTTTAGATCTAAAACCTCATAGTGTTTGCCTTGTACCCGAGAGAAGACAGGAACTTACCACAGAAAAAGGATTAAACATTGGGGAACACTTTAGCCGTCTGCAGCAGTTTACAGAAAAACTTCAGGGGGCAGGCATTGCTGTTTTTCCCTTTGTTGAAGCCAATACAGCCGATCTAAAATTAGCAAGCATAGCCCACTGCCAGGGTGTGGAAATCCATACCGGCCATTATGCGCGGATATGGAAGAACCCATACTTGCGCAAGCAAGAGCTAGCAAAAATCCAGCGCTGTGCTCAGGAATGTGCTGAGCTGGGGTTGGAGCTTCATTTAGGTCATGGGTTAAATTACTTTAATATCTATGACCTGCTTTCTCTACCTGGCCTAGAGGAGGTAAATATTGGCCATGCCATCATTGCACGAGCATTAAAAACTGGTTTACAAAATGCGGTAAGCGAAATGAAGGCTATTTTACGTCAAGTTCATGATTGTGGGGATAGGGACTGACATTTGTGAAAACGAGCGGATTAGGTCGCTTTGGCAAATTTATGGCCAGCGCTTCCTTGAAAGAATTTTTCATGAGGAAGAAATCCACTACTGCTTAGCCAAAAAAAATCCTGTACCTCACTTAAGTGGGCGCTTTGCCGTAAAAGAAGCTTTTATTAAAGCTCTTGGTTTATCGCGTACGCTGCATCTATCGTACCGGGAAATTTATCTTAGCGGAAGGCAGGGCCGCAAAGAGCTTAGACTTAGTGGTATCTTACAAGAGATCTTTCATGACATAGGCGCGCAGCGAGTGCACTTTAGTATTTCCCACACAAGGCATTATTCTACCGCAGTGGTTATCTTAGAAAAAGACCATGGCCTCTAGAAAAGATAGGGAGATATTGCAAGAGCTGCGACAAGAAAAGGCCCTCTCACTGAGGCCACAATCTTTTGAGGAATTTGTTGGGCAAGACCAGGTGGTTCAAAACCTAAAGGTTTTTTTAAAAGCCGCCCAGATGCGAGGAGAAGCCTTAGACCATGTCCTATTATCTGGGCCCCCTGGTCTTGGCAAAACCACTCTTGCCCAACTACTTTCGTCGTACCAGGGAGGAAATTTTTACCAAATAGCGGCACCCCATATAAGGCGAGCAGGAGATTTAGTGAAATTGCTATCCTTGCTTGAGGAGCGAGATATTCTTTTCATTGATGAGATCCATCGTTTGAGTGCGCCAATAGAGGAAATACTATATATGGCCATGGAAGACCGGGAAATTGACATACCCTTAGGGGAAGGTTTGGCTACAAAGGTGGTCAAGTTAAATCTGCCAGCTTTTACGTTAGCGGGAGCCACCACGAGACCAGGTGCTCTCTCAAATCCCTTGAGAGAGAGATTTGGTATTAAACTCCGCTTGCATTTCTATAATTTGGAGGAACTTGTAAAGATCCTCGAACGAGCTGCCTGGCGCTGGCAAATTAGCTACGACGAGGGTGTTTTGGCGTATATCGCCATGCGCAGCCGTAGAACCCCACGTATAGCCTTAGCTTTACTACGGCGTATTTGGGATTTTGCCCTTGTCGACCAGCAAAAAAAACTGAGTCTGCAACTAACTCAAAAAGGATTTGCTCAACTGGGCATAGACGATCTTGGGCTAACCGAACTTGACCGAGAATTATTACGTATATTAGCAGAAGATTATGGCGGAGGTCCTGCTGGTTTAAAGGCTCTAGCCTCGGCACTTGGCGAGGATACAGAAACAATTGAAAATTTCATGGAACCCTATTTAGTGCAGTTAGGGCTTCTCAAACGCACCCCAAGAGGTAGAGTAATTACCGTGAAGGCACAGATGCATTTAAAAACGAACCCCACTTTAGACTTATTCGAGGAATTTACAGGAGGCAATTTATGAGGAAAATTTGTGTTTTGCTATGCTTTCTCTTATCTTACAGCAATCTTCTGGGCTTGCAAGATTCTCTTGAAAGCCGAGGCAGAGACCTTATGAGTGCTCCACCGTTTCTCTCCCAAGATGGGATAGCAAGCGAAGAAGAAGAAAGTCCTATTCGCCGCAGTGAGGTACTTTTTCTTGTTAGTTTTCCCTTTACTTTACTTTTAAATGCAGCTACCACCTATACTTTTTACCAAATTGCCACAGGTAAAAATAGATACACAGTGCCATTATGGGTTGTCACAGGTATGGGAGCGGTCCTTTTTTCAACCGCCATTGTTTGGTATGACGGTGCACATCAAAGCCACGGCCTACGTATGGCCTATACCTATCTTCTCAAGCATTGATAAAACGGCGCATGTAGATATTTAGTAAGATACCTACAGCAATAAAACTCACAATCATGTTACTTCCGCCGTAACTCACAAATACGAGGGGTATGCCTGTCACGGGCAAAAGGCCAAGGGCAATACCTATATTAATTACAATGTGGCTAAAGAAAATGACGGTAATCCCTGCTGCCAAGAGGGCTCCAAAATCATCTTTTGACTGCAGTGCAATTTGCACTCCGCGAAAAACCAAGCCGAAGAGAAAAAACAAGGTAAGTGTGGTTCCCCAAAGTCCAAATTGCTCTCCAATTACAGAAAAAATGAAGTCATTGTACCACTCTGGTAGGTAGGGAGTTTCACCCCTTGTCATATCACCCTTAAAAATACCTTTCCCCAAGATTTTCCCTGAGCCAAGAGTGATTAAGGAGTGGCGTAGTTGGTAGCCTGCTCCTTTTGGAAATTTTTCTGGGTTGGCAAAAGAAATAATACGTACAACTTGATGAGGTTTGAAATTTACAAGTTTCCTAAATACAAAAGCACCTGCTAACGAGAGAGCGCCAATTAAAGCCATTGTGGTAATCCTCCGATACCAGGCCCTCCGTATAGCATAATAAAGAACCCAGAAAATAAAATAGATGAGGGCGAGCACCACAATACTTAAGATCATGGCGAGATTACTTCGGAAAAAATCTCGCAGCAAGGATGGATTTTCCTTTTCGAGATCTTGTACTATGGTTTTCAACAAAGCCAAATTGTCGCTTTTGACAAGCTCCATAGCAGCCCAGCGTTTGAGACTGTCTTTTTCCGAGATCAGGCCACTAAGCTCGGGCCTCTCTATGTATTCCCAAATTTCAAAGCTCAGAACGCGTACGGCATCAGCCAGGCGAAAATTTATCTCTTTGAGACGTGCATAGAGATCATCCACTAATATATACTTTTCATACTCTAAATACAAGGGTATAACCAGGGTAGAAAACCCCACAATGGCAAAACCAAAGATAACGGAAGTATTGGCACCACCAATATAGAGCAAGGCGAAAAGTAATACTAGATACATCATGGCATATCCTAGATCGGGTTGTAAGGCAATCAAAACCGCTGGTACGAGAGCCATAAGAGCAGGGATTATGAGCTCCCGAGGTTTGTCTATTTCCGTTTCGCGCAAAACCAGATAGCGACTTAGGGCAATGACCAAGAAAAGCTTCATAAACTCGGAGGGCTGAAAGCCCATGCCATATAGGCGCAACCAGGCCCGTGCTCCCTTAATTTTAGTGCCTACGAAGGGCAGGAGAGTTAACACAAGCAAAAGGATACCCAAACCATAAAGAAGAGGAGCATAGACCCCTAGCTTTTGGTAGTTAGTGAAGGCAAAAACCAACATGAGAGCAACACCAATGATTAACCAAAGCGTCTTTTTAAAGGCGAGCTCCTCACCTATTCCGCCACCGCCTAATAGGGTCAGTATGCCAATTAGGCTACTACCTACCGCAAAGGTAATCAATAAATAATCAATTTTGCCGCGCATTTAGGAGACCTTGCGATAGCCTATTTTACGGGCATGTCGCAAGAAGATTTCACGCGCTACAGGAGCTGCCCCTGCGGCACCTGTGATGCCTCTTTCGACAAAGACCCCTACTACAATCATGTTTTCTGGTGGACCATCTACGGGACCATACCCAATAAACCACGCGTGCTGGGTGGTATTGGCAAAGCGCTCGCGAGAACGGGTCTGCACAGTTCCTGTTTTACCAGCAATGGGGTAAAGCCCCGATCCCTGAAAAACAGAACGTGCGGTACCCTCTGTCACCACGCGCCGCAAGGCTTTCTTTATTACCTCCAGAGTACTGCGAGAAATGGGTAGTTCATAAAGAACTCTCGGCTTAATCACCTCTTTAATCTCATCATTTTCCGCAAAACGAATTTCCTTCACCAAATGAGGCCAATATACCACCCCATCATTGACCAGAGCTGCATAAAAATTGACCATGCCAATTAAAGTGGTTTCCAGAAACCCTTGGCCAACAGATAGGTTCACCGTATCCCCATCAAACCAGCGCGTTTGAAACTGCTTCTCTTTCCAAAGGGGAGAGGGAACAAAGCCACTGACCTCAAAAGGTAAATCAATTTGACTTAAACGGTCTAAGTAAAAATAGCGGGCATACTTAATGATTGGCTCAGCACCTATACGGTAGCCAAGCTCATAAAAATAGACAGAGCAACTTTGAGAGAGGGCATTTACCAGATCCATATAGCCATGCACTGCCCAATCATAAAAAACAGTATCGGGAAGCCCACGGTATGAGCTCTTAAGAGTAAATTTGCCTGGGCAAAAAAAACTTTGCTCAGAGTTGCTGCGTCTTTCTTCTAACGCCGCCAAAGCAACAAGTGGTTTAAAAGACGAGGCTGGGGGGTATTTCGCGGAGATGGCCCGGTTTAGCTCCGCTTTTTTTTGCAACATTTCTTGAAAGTGAGCCGCTCTTACCTCACGGTCCGGATCTACTAGCAGATTGGGATTGTAATCTGGTTTGCTAACTAGCGCGAGGATTTCCCCTGTAGCCGGCTCAAGAGCAATCAAGGCACCTGTGCGCTCACCCATAGCCTGCCATGCTGTCTGTTGAAGTTCGGCATCAATGGTGAGCACAAGGTTGTTACCCGGAATAAAATTACGAAATACCTTCTGCTCCTCGACATCACCACTTGCTGTCTTAATTTGTACAATCTCGCCATCTTCCCCTCTCAAAATGGCATCGTAATAAGCCTCAAGACCATTTTTACCAACAAGTTGATAACTCTTAATCCCAGCCTCAATTTCCTTCTTGCTGGGTAAACCAACATAGCCCGTGACATGGGCCAAAACCGGCCCCAGATTATAATGCCGACGTGTGCTTTGTCTAATAATAAAGCGACTAAAACTAAGATAGTAGTCCGCTAAGACTGTATGTTGGGCTGGAGAAAGGTTTTCTACGAGAACAATTTCTTCATTTTGCCTTATCTTGCTTTCTGTAATTTTTTCTAATAAACTACCTCGTTTAAGCTTAAGCAATCTTTCTAACTTTGCCACTTCGGACCTAAGTTCTCCACTTCGAAAATGAGAGGGAATGGCTATGAGGTCTAATGTGCTCTTGTTAGATACAAGGTAAGTGGCCTTTTCTCTGGCAACATAATTGCGGTCAAAAATCTCCCCTCTTGGTGCTGGTAGGGGAACCACTTTTCGAATAACACGCTTTGACTTTTCATAATATTCCTCACCCTTGAGGGCTTGCAGATACCCGACCCGCAAGACAAGTATGGTAAAAGATACACTCACAAAAAAGGTAAAGCCCCAAAGTCTTTTGCGCAGCCTTTGCCAGAGTTTAAATTGTTGCGCAGTTTGAGCCATGTCTTATACGGAAGTCTTCTCCTGGGGTATGGCCCAGTGCAAGACCTTAAACCAGACCACCGCCACGATAGCTGTATAAAAAGACTCGGGCAAAAGAACCCCACCTATGACTTGGGCAGATTGACCACTATGAAAGAGAGAGACCTCTATGAACTCCAATACACCCTTGGCTATACCCGCAATAAGGTGAATAAGGAAAAGTACGAAGGCCCCTTCTTTTTGAATTTGGCCTGCTATTTTCCCCACAAAAAAGCCTATTAAAGTTTTTGGTAGGGCATGTGTCCCCAGGTAGTATTTGGCTTCCCCTGTAGGGTAGAGATAGCCTCCTATGTTCATATCTTGCAGCAAACCACCAAGGAATCCCACCCAAATACCAGCAAAGGATCCCTTGTAAAGGGCAAAATAAATTGTTAGAATTAACAAAAGATCTGGTTTAATGTGGCCAATGCGAAAAAAATCCACACTCGTTTGTAGAAAATAAGAAACAACTATGGCAATTAAAATGACAATTTTTTCAAGTAGCATAATTTAACTAAGGGAATTCCTTGGCTTCTGTGGCACGAAGTTTCTCATCCACTATTTTTACGTGACTTTCAGAACTGGAAGCCTGCTCATCTGCCAAGGGTGGCTCCTGCACATTTTCTGGTGTGAGAGGAGGAAACTTTAGCAAGTCTATCTCTGGTTTTTTGCGCAAGATAAAGACGAAATCGAGCCGCTTTAAATCCACTATTGGTATCACCTCCGCCCGTTGGTAACTACCAAGACGCTCAATGCGGTTACCTACCACACCGACAGGCAGCCCTCGTGGAAAGATGCCATCCCCCCCTGAAGTAATGAGCTCATCACCTGCCCTCAAGAAGACGCCGAGGGATAAATACTCGAGCACTGGATTTTCTTCCCCTGGGGAACGGCCCACAAGTAACGCCCAGTGACCCGTCTTCTTTAACATAACCCCGAGGCGGGAATAACTATCCGATATAGGAAGAATACGCGCCGAGAAACGATTGACTTGGATAACTTTGCCTACCACACCAAAATTGAGTTTTTCTTTTTCGGTATCCGTGGCTGGATGTACTTGATAGGCTACCACAGGCATATATGGTTCAATGCCATGTTCTTTCCCCTTGTTAATTATTATAGTGCGGAACCAATTATCGGGGTCTTGGGAAATAACCTCGGCTTGCTCGACCGCTAATTGGGCGGGAGCCGATAGCTGTAGCAGCTGGCGCAGTCGCTGGTTTTCTTCTAATAGCTGAAGATAACTGACCTGTAGATTTTTTGCCTCTTTCAACTCTTCCCTTAGGAGATCCCGCTCCCTTTGTAATTCAGCGTAGGAACGATAGCTATCGAAAAATCGCCCCAAGCCCTGTCCAAGGGAGTGCATCATTGCCGTAAAAAGGTCTAAAACCTCAACGGCCTGACTTGCTGTTCTTACGAGTATATTTGACTGCCAGATGAGGCTTGAGAGACAAAAGAGAACCGTAAAGGCTAGAGAGAGCGCAGATTTGTACTTCGCGAGAAACTCTGCCAGCACCTATTTCATGCCCTTAATGAACTTTAGCTCCTCCAAATACCGACCTGCGCCCAAGGCTACACAATTAAGGGGATTTTCTGCTCTAATAACAGGAACACCTGTCTCTTTAGAGAGAAACTTATCAATACCTTTTAACAGGGATCCCCCTCCCGTAAGGACAATGCCCCTTTCTACTATGTCGGCTGCCAACTCTGGCGGAGTTTTCTCAAGGACTTGTTTGGTTCCATCTAAGATGGCATCGAGCGGCTCTTTGAGGGCCTTGCGCATTTCGATGCTATCAATGACTAGGGTTCGTGGCAAACCAGTCATAGCATCACGGCCCCTAAGCTCATAAGTCTCTACCTTCTTGCTATCAGGATAGGCATTGCCAATAGCAAATTTCGCTCTTTCCGCCGTAGCTTCTCCAATAACCAAATTGTAATGGCGACGCAGGTGGTTGATGATGGCTTCATCGAATTCGTCTCCTCCTACTCGGATAGATTCCGCAATCACCATTCCGCCAAGGGAAATCACAGCAATCTCCGTCGTGCCCCCACCAATGTCAATAATCATGTTGCCTGCCGGCTCATGCACGGGTATATTGGCCCCAATAGCCGCTGCCATGGCCTCCTCAATTAAGTAGATTTCTCTTGCCCCGGCTTGCTCCGCCGATTCCCGCACAGCCCTCCTCTCTACTTCGGTAATTCCGGAGGGTACCCCAATCACAATGCGCGGTTTAACTAAGGTAGTACGGTTGTGGACTTTATTAATAAAGTATCGTATCATTTTCTCGACAGTTTCAAAATCGGCAATAACCCCATCTTTCATGGGTCGGATGGCCACAATTTCACCTGGTGTTCGGCCTAGCATGCGCTTCGCCTCCTGACCTACGGCCACCACCTTACCTGTCCCTGCATGAACGGCAACAACCGATGGCTCGGAGAGCACAATTCCCTGACCCTTGACATAAACCAAGGTATTGGCAGTACCTAGATCTATGCCCATGTCGTTTGAGAATAACGAATGAATCCAGTCAAAGATCATAGCCCTATTTTAAAAGAAAAGACAGCTTGACAATCATTCTGCAATTCTCCCATTGCCCCTCTACTAGTGGTAGCCTTGGGGTTAGGCGAGAAAGCCTCAGCTTCTGTAAGAAACTCATGATCTCACCACAAGAAGCAATGTCTGGCACCAAGGTTGCTATCCTGGGTGCCACAGGCTTTATTGGAAGTGCCGTCGCACAAGAATTACAGCGAAGTGGTGCAAAACTTTTCCTTCTGGGTCGAAACGAAGAGAAGCTACGCCAACTGTTTCCCCTGGCTGAAGTCGCCTATTATGACGGCTCCCACCACATAGATTTAAGCCATAGACTTGAGGGAAGTGCCATAATCATAAACCTCATAGGAGAGAGCGTTGCTCAAAGGTGGAACCGTGAAGTTAAGGAGAAAATAAGGTCAAGCCGCCTCAACTCCACCGTGTTTTTAGCTAATAACGTGAAAAAAATGCATGTCAAACCTCAGATAGTCCTTCAAGCCTCAGCCATCGGTTACTATGGAAACAGAGGGGATGAGATTTTAGATGAAAATTCGCCCCCGGGTACGGGTTTTTTAGCAGAACTTGCCCAAGATTGGGAAAAAGCAGCCCAGCCCATCGCCGAGCATTGCCCACTGGCTATTTTAAGATTTGGCATTGTTCTTGGCAAAAATGGTGGCTTTATGACCCGGGTTGCCCCTCTCTTCCGCCTCTTCTTAGGAGGTCATCTAGGCAGTGGAAAGCAATTCCTATCGTGGATACACTTAAAGGATGTCTTAGGAATTGTGCGCTTTCTTATCGACAAACGACAGGGTGGAACATATAACGTTACCAGCCCCCAGCCCTTGGCCGCAAAGGAATTTTTTCGTGAGCTAGGCAAGGCAATCCACCGCCCCTCCTGGCTACATGCCCCTGAATTTGTGTTGCATCTCCTCTACGGAGAAATGGCCAAGGAAGTTTTACTCTCAGGTCAAAGAGTTCTCCCTCTCGCCTTGCAACAAAAAGGCTACTCCTTTCGCTTTCCTATTCTGCCTCTGGCTATCCATTCCCTCCTGCACGAGTAAGGCAAAAAAATGCGGAAAAGGAAAAAAACTTGCCATTTTAGGTAATTTTGCAAAGCTTGCGGTAAGCTGAGGTGAGTATGCTACAGATGGAACAATTAGATACCCTAGAAGCAAGAGTGGTGAAGGCCCTTGAACTCATATCAGATCTTCGCTTAGAGAATAGTCAGCTAGAGGCAGAAGCAGAAAAACTTAAGTCAAGCAACGACCAATTGAAATTATTAGCCGAAGACAAGGAAAGACAGGCCCAAAAACTACAAGAGGAACTTAATGAAGCCAAAAACGAACTACTGCGTCTGAAAGCCCGAGAAGAAGAACTTGAAAAACGAATTCTCACCATAATAGCCAAACTCGACCAAGTGCAAACTTTTGAGAGACAAAAGGAGGCACCTCCTGCCGCAACCACATCACCTGCCCAGGAGCTAACTACGGCAAAGCCAGAGGAGGTCGAAGCAGCTCCTCTGGCGGGACAAGCACCACCATCCCTGAACAACCTGCAAGTCAAAGATGAAGAAGAAGCTCTCATTGTAGAAGAAACGCCCGAAACAGAAGAAAAAGCGGCGGCTCCCTCAGCACCCATTGTGGACGAAAAAGGCGGAGATAGCGAAGAAGAAGAGATTATCTTGTTAGAAGACGAAGATGAAGAAATCATTATTTCCGATGAAGAACCTAAATCAGAAGAAAAGATAGCAAGTGAGGAGGTCCGCCCAACAGAGGAGGAAGATGTCTTAGGTGTGTTTGATGAGGAAGACGAGGAAGACTTCTTAATAGTAGATGAGGAGAGCAAGTAGTTACGTTGGCAGAAACACAACTTACAACTACACGAGTTGAAATTTTAGGGCGCCCCTACACTCTGAAGGGGGATGTAGACCCCCAATACATGGTACAATTAGCAGATTATGTGAATGGCCGACTGCGGGAGTTGCGGCAAATAGCACCCCAAGCTGATTTTCAAAGACTGGTACTTCTGCTCTGCCTCAATCTAGCTGATGAAATTTTTGAATTGCGCAAAAGGCTGAACCAAATCCCCGAAGGCCTTACACCAGAGACTCTACGTGCCATGTACGAAAAAACGCAGAATCTTATTGAAAAGCTTGAAGCAGGGCTAATTGGGGAACCCTTGCGTGAATTAAAATAAGATCCTTGCCCCAAGACCTACTTGAAACGAAAAAATTTCCTGCCTGATTTTGCGTGTTACAGGATCACGGTAACTATCCCAAACCAGTCGCAAGTCAAAATCTCCACTTACATTAGGATGCAGGTTCATATCAATTTTTTGGTATAACGTGTACTGGTCTAAGGTGGGCTTGGTCAACAATTGATAGATATCGTAATAGAGGCGGTTTAAATTGAGCGAAAAACGAATTTGGTAGCGAGGGTTATAGCGCAACATGAGTCCTGTAAGTTCCTGTAATAGGTTTTTGAGTCCAACCATTTCTGTACGGTATTCCACAGCATAATCATAGCCATACTCCCGCTCACGAATACCGGTAGAAGGACGGGGGGGGATGGATTTTAAAATTAGCACATCCTCTGGGGGGTCTGTCGAGCGGATATAATGTTCCTCGTTATAGTCGCGAATCGTTATGCCAACCTGAAAGGCAAGAGAGCTAAATGTTCCTCCTCGTTCGTACCAGCCAAAATTAAGCCCAAAAGTGGGATTAATTCTGTCTTCCCGTAAGTTTTCTGTAATGCGCATAGTGCGATCATAAGCTAAATTGAGATCCAAACTTGAGGAATGACCTTCTTTCTTTGCCCAAAACCAAAAGTCGAGTAGCTGCATGAGGTCCCATGTCTGTAGAACAGAATAGCCCCAATTGGCCGACTGGGAAGGTAAAGCCTTAAGATTGTTGCGCACAGTGTTTTGAGCGAGGCGAACATCGGTTCTTAAAGTCAAAGGAGAAAAAACATCCCATTGGGCAGAGGTATTAAAGTTTTCCCTTAGGGTAATACTGTTGTCATAGTTTTGAAAAGCCATATCATAGCCAGGTTCGGCTTGTGGCACAAGGGTCATCTGGCGCACAAAATCACGAGCTCGCGAAAAATTGTTCCGACCCACATTCTTCGTGGAGGTAAAATGGTGCCACATGGGGTACTGCCAAATGAAGTAAGTATGTTCCGCTAAAGGAGGTAAGGTACGGCGAAGACCATAAGGATCTTCATAGATCCCTGTTTTCGCAGTAAAGGGTAACGAATTTTCATTAAAAAGAATTTCTCTTGTGAAAGAGGGAGTGAGGGCACGCAAAATAGAAAAGCGTGGAAAAACTTTTTCGAAACTTATGGGTAAGGTAATCTTCGCCATTGTCTGAGTAAGTGGTTGCTTAAGCCTCTGATAGCGTGGCATCTGGTAAGTTAAGATGTTGTCACGGAACGACGTTTCCTGATAGCTTGCCGTAAGTGTAAACTGAGGAGAAAAAATGGCAAGATTTTGCCACAAGAATTGAAGCTCATAGTTAGTCTGGCGCTGACGGTAGCGAAAATCCCTTGGCTGGCTGAACCAAGGTAAATAGAAATCTCCCTCTACAGGGGTGAGGTTATTGTTGTCGGTATAATTCTTAAACACAAGCTTAGTACTGCGATGTGCGTAGGAAGGATTAAGACTAATGGGGCCCCATTCCAAAGCTAGACTACTTGTAGCATCTTCCATTTGCTCTTTTTCTTGGCGGTCAGTATAAACCTCTGGTAAGAGAAAAAGGGGCATGGCCGGTATGTGGCTTTGTTCTGAACGAGAAAAAAAACGCACACTGCTTTTAAGCTCATAACGGATTTTTGTTTTAAATATTTCGGGAAAATTCTCCTGAAGTATTAATGCCGGCGTGTGGGTGCGCTCCTTGACGACAAACTTTTGCCGGCGAGGGTTCTGGGCAAGTAAAGGATTTGTTTCAGCCACGACCTGGCTACGCTCATGGTCAAAACGGCGGTACTGGTGGCTCAGGGTTAACTGCGGCACATGGGGGTTGGCAAAGCGAAAAAACTGCTCTATGGCATGATCTTGAGAGTGTGTACGGCCCTGCTGGTTTACATTGGCAGTAACCACTTCTGGGTCGGCATCACTCAATATTTGCAAGAGGCTATAGCGGCTACGCCAGAAGGGAAAAAGAGCTGTGCCAACCTGGAACTCTTGGCGCCTTTCATCCATATTCGTTTCTGTTTGACCCACTGAAGCAAAGCGTCTGCCCCGAAATCTTTCTTTATAATTAAGTTTGATATCAGATAAAATGGGTACACCACTTGCTGTTACAAAAATAGGCTTAGTGATTTCCATAGTAAATTCTGTTTTATAGGCATCATCTATTTGAACTCGGGGCTCTTCTACATAAATTTCGTTAACCCAAATAACGCCCTTGGCCTGGGGATTTTCGGTACGCACTCCTACGGAAAGTACATTGATTTCTTTTAAGTTTACCTGCCCTGATTGTTTTTGGCTCTGCCTTAAGAGAAACTGTAGTTTTTGCCAACCTGAATTTTTTATAGGAGATGAAAACTCAAGGTAATCCCGTTCACTGGAACCTATGCGGAAAAGAAAGCTCGTTTGGGGAGGCTCGTCCCGGTAATTAACCCAAACAGTAATTTTGTCATAAAAGCGCAAATCCATGGTGTTACTAAAATTTCGCCTCACCGTGATTTCTTGGTAATTGGTTGAGCTAAAGTCGTATGCTAGACGCAGAGCAGCTTCTCTCATGCGCGCATATTCCGTGTTAGTGCGCCTACCATGCAAGGCCTCCCATGTCGATCTTTGGGATAAGAGAAAAGACTCAGTGCGATATTCGTTTTTGGAAAAAAAATTATCGATATTGGCTACCGAAAACACCTGGGGGTCTGTCACAGTCTCGCTGACATTGTCATAGCGAAGGGCCTCAATAAAACGCCACCGGGAACCTCCAAAGCGCATCCCGGAAATGAGCATTCTACCCTTACCATTTTCCGATCCCGGCAATGGGCGCAGATAGAGCCTAATTGTCCGAACCTGCCGCAGGGCTTTTTTTTCTTCTGGGGTCAGTCTTCCCTTGTCAATTTGAATGCGAAAGAGCTTCCAGTCACCTGGTAAAAGGGTATTACTATGACCTTGCTCAAAAACATAGGCATTGTTACTGCTAACAGGTATTGTCAGGATAGCTTGATCTTGGCTTAACAGCCCATTGCGGTCAAGATCTTCTGTGTCAAGCACACCATTGCCTTTCGTTACCGGAAATCCCGCAATGTCAGGTCCAGCACCCACTATGGTCCTGGCAGAGTCGCAGTTGGGTGGATCAAAGACATAACCCCTATCCTCCGAGCGCAACCCATCTCGTTCCGCATCTAATACAAAATTACGCTCACCTGCATCCCAATATTCAAAACTATCGCGAATACCATTTCCATTGGTGTCTCCATCCACACCATCAAGCCCAAAGTCTTCGCTGTCAAGCCGTCCATCAGAATCACTGTCTTCACTCACGGTACCCAAATCGAGAAACCACTCCACTCCCGACAAGGCCACCGCATCTATGAGCCGTGCATTAAATTCAAGGTAGGTAATATTACTAAAGTCGGCCCCAATGGGAGAAAAGTTCCGTGTCATCACGGCAACATAGCGATTTGAACTTAGAGGAGCCAGCGAGAAATCAAATTCAAGTACAAGAGAGACCTGTCTTTCTGCCTGCGCTACATTCAGCTGCGAGGGATCTAAGTGACCCTCTGCCACATTGTATGGCCCAGAAAGTTGGCTATAGGGAGGTGAGGCAAAGGGCGAGACACCCAAATCAAGTAAGCCCCGCCTTACATCCGCAGGATCCCGGTAGTAGCGATAGTATAGGGGGGCTCTACTGCAAGGATGAAAAAAGACATTAGTCCCCGGCACAAGGGGAGGTGAAGCAAGTATCCAGTCTTTGTCAGAGATCTCAATGTCAAATACATCCTCCGAAGATTCCATATCATCGATTAAAGCCATCCCAAAGGTATTTGGGTTGTAAAACGAACGAGCATATTCCCCATAAGCATTGATCTTTACAGGAAGTAAGTCAAAGTCTACTCCTGGGACAGTATTGAACAAGCGAGTAATCCGTTCTTCGTCAAAATTGAGGTTAAGGTCAAACTCTGCCACAAGCCGGGAAATAGGCTCTTGTCCTGGTAGAGGAGCTACCGTAGGTTCAAATTGCCCATTGTAGAGTATAGTTGAGCCAAGCTTTACACTGCGATTTGCCTCGTAATCCGTACGCAATCCAGCAATGTAGCCCTGTGTACTTGTACCAAAAGGAGAATACTCATAGCTAATTTCAATAACTGTATCTGGACCAATCACTGGGTCATTGGGATTGATAAACGAAAAATAACCAGAGTTATAATCCACGTAATACTTCGATGGATCGACCAAAGCACCGTTAATACGCACAACCACCGTATTGCGCATGATATTGGTATGGGAAAGCCGGTAGTTGCGCACCTCGTGGCGAAAGTCCGCCCTTAGGTAAACTAGCGAATTTTCTGCCACAAACGATGGCTGTCGGTCTGTGTAAATGGTACTTTCCGCCAGAGGCGTAAGATAGAAATTACCCGAAGAGTCCCTGAGTTGTTTAAAGGGCTCCCGCAAATTAAACGAGATAATCCCTTGCAAAAAGTCAATTTGGTAGCTACCTAGCTGAGCAAGTTGCCCCACGTTTTGAAAGCCGCGGTTAACCACGCCCAATTGAAAGGCCGCTTCTTGGATAATAGGCACACCTAGTTCATAAATCCCCCTTACTTCGTAGATATCCAAATTAAACTTTTGGTCATCAATAATAATGACGTCCTGACTGCCGTTGTAGTCCACATCTTCTTGCAGAGTGCTTTCCCAGCGCAAGAAGGTCTCAATTACACCTGTACCACCATCCTGCCAAGCAGTGGGATCGCAAGTAGGACCTCCCGAGGCACGAGTGTATTGCACAAAAAGACGAAAATTGTCACTAATCCCCCTAAAAAAGACGATGCGCCCCATACGGGGATTAAAGCCATAATCCTTACCTTCTTGCAAGAGATGGTAGGTACCAAGAGAATTACAGGTGGTAAGCTGGCAGCGTAAGGAAATTTTTTCCCAAGGCACAGCAGAAAGTGCTGTATCATTGCGCGGGTCCCGGTCATCGAGATAAATACGCAAAGAGCCAGGATCAATATCTACCGGCAACGGCACAAAAGTAGCGGCATTGGCCTTACGAGAGGTAAGGGTGGCTAGGGCTTGAGGGGAATTCTTATCCCAGGAAGAAGCGTTAATGACGGGAGAGCAGCCATCCCCATAATGAAGGAAGGGTTCAAGCTGGTAATACTTGCGAGGTGTGAAGCGGTATTCTGGCAGGAGCACCGTGCTATTTCGGAATCCTCCGGTAAAACGGTCAATGGCATGCTCTCCCTGGGTAAGGGTGGCAATGGTATGGAATTTCAACTTCCCTCTTTCCATGCGGGATTCGAGACCCACGGTTTGCTTGCCTCGTTGCTCAAAGACAGCAAACTCAGACTTCGGGAAAGAAAGTTCAATATTGCCAAAGGTTACCTCTTGTACAAATTCACGTCGGCGTAGGGCTTTATATTGTACTTTAAACGTATTTTCTGTCTGCCTTTCGTTTTTGTCAAAATCGATGTCCACCGTTACACGTCGCCCTATTTTCCCCTTAATATTAACCTTCATATCCATATTTAGGTCAAACCCACGCCGTATGGTATTAGAAGTAGCTAGGAGAGTGTCGTTGAGGCGATCTTCCTGACTTACATAAAAGCTATCGCCGTAAGTAGCCCGCATATTCGTGCGTCCAAAGATGCGTAGTCGTACCGCACCATAATCAACTCCAAAACCCCTTTCCCCTTCACTTACCAAAACATCTTGCTCCGCCTCCCATTTTTGGTACTCATGAAAATCCCCTTCGTAAAAGGCAAAGTCCTCTTCTTCCCGCATTTGAAATTCTCGCTCCCAATCGCGATCTTCTTCGACAAGGGATAATTGGTCCTCTTCTTGCAACCACCGCTGCCACAGTTTACGCCGGCGTTCTTTGACCCTCTCTTCTTGCTTTTCTGAGGCGCTTAAATCTAAAAGCCAAAAGTGAGTGTGGGTGAGAAAGAAATAAGCAAAAAGAAAAATAAGGGTAAAACTAATTAGCCTTATATTAAGTCGAAGAACACTCACCCCAGCCTTTTAGACGAGAAAAAACTGCCCTTGGGGTTTTAGCTATCACCTTGGAGGCGGTTTCTCAATTCTACTTCGGTTAGAATCGGGAAAACATTTATAAGTCCAGAAATCTTAAAAACCTTTTCAATTGTGGGCTTAAGACCGGCTAAGGAAACCTTACCACCAGCCTCCTGTATCTGATGAGCAATCTTGATAAGTGTGCCTATACCACTTGAATCGACAAAGTTAATATTCGAAAAGTCAATGAAAACTTCTGTGTTCTTGCCAACAGCTATTTTATCCATACGATTCTTTAATTCGAGAGAGGAGTACATATCTAAACTTCCCTTTGGCTGGAGGACTACCAGATCCCCCTTTTGCACTACCTGGATCTCCATAATACCCCTCCCAAAAAAATCTTGCCCTGGTGTGGAACCATGCTATATAGTTACTTTGCGGTGGCAACATAAAGAAAAACCGCAAAAGGAGTAGCGTTCATGCCACACAAAACCTATCTTTTTCCAAGAATAAATGGTAAGGTCCTTGTGATACTGGGACTAATGTTTTCCTTACCAGCCTTTTCACAGGCCCAGGAAAAGAAAAATCCAACAGGCGCAAATGAAATCCAAAGTCGGGAAATTGAACGACTTCATCGCGAGCTTTCTGAGGCCATTCAAAACACCCTCGGCCAGCAAAAGGTAGAGAATTTCATAATCCCCTTGGGTCTGGGACTGCGGCGAATCTTGGGGCAAAAAGAGCCCTTTGTATACCAAGAAGAAGCCCGTATTAAGCTATCTAACGGCGTCCCCGAGAGTGTGGAATTTTATTACTACCAAAGTAATGAAAAAACGGTCTTCACCCAAGAAAGAACTATTACAAATAATAACATTCGCTCCACCGAATTAGGAAAAATTGTTATTGCCTATAAATCAAATATGGACCAACCTGTTACGTACACACTAGAAAGTCTCCACAGCGAAAGCTCGCGACAAAGGGTCCTCTCTATGTACCGCGATTATCTTTTGGAATGCCTGAAATATTTAAATCTACAGGCCACAAACCGCAAAGCCACGGAACAGATAACATTACAAAAAGTTCTTTATATTGGCACTAAGTGAGATGCCAACCGTTCTCTTTGACATTGATGGAACGCTAATTCATTCTGGGGGAGTTGGTCAAAGAGCCCTTTTGCGCTCATTTGAAGACTTAACCAATAAAAAAATCCAAATAAACCCCCTATTCCTTGCTGGTAGAACCGATTATTTTATAATATACCACCTTTTGGAAAACTACCTAGGTGGCTATGAGAGGCATAAGCACGAAAGACTACTGGAATTATACCTACAATACCTAGCAGAGGAAATAGCGAAATCACCCCCAAAGGTTTTGCCCGGTGTCTACGAGGTTTTGAACTCCCTTCGGGACCAAGGAATCCGTCTAGGACTTCTCACAGGCAATGTAAGAGAAGGGGCACGGCTTAAGTTGGGGGATTTATACTCCTATTTCAGTATAGGTTTTTTTGGTGACGAAGAAGAAGACCGCAATATGCTTGCTCTCAAAGCGCGATCTTACCTTGAAGATGAATTTTGGATTGTAGGAGACACCCCCCATGACATTAGCTGTGCACGGGCAGGTGGTGGTAAATGCATTGCCGTAGCCACAGGCCATTACAGTCGACACGAACTTGCCGGAGCAGATTATGTCTTAAACAGTTTGGAAGAGTGGTTTTTCTATTGGCACTAACTACTTTCTTTTTAGATCAATTGTCTTTTCTATTTTCGCAATTTGCTCTTCTATAGTAGGTTTTTCTTCAAGGGGGATGCATATTCCTGGCCGTCCCGAGCGGATATGGCGCTGGTAATAAGCCAGGATATTTTCATAATGAAAATTGCCATCTTCGGAGAGAAACTCGGCATCAATATAGTGCTCCCCCCTCAAAAACCGCCCTTCTGATGGATAGCACACATCAATAGGCGTATTCTCTTTACAAGAAATAATCAGAAACACGAAAATAAGCAAGCAAAAGTAAAGGAAGCCCCGTGTATTTACGCTACTTCTTGCATCTACCTTCGTATATCGGTCTTTCTTTTTTCTTCGTGGCCAAGAATAAACTTGCGTTTCATACATAAATCCCCCTAGAGCCTGAACTCTTTCTCTAGCTCGTATGCGATTTTTTCTGCCGAGCTTCCATCCCCCAACTTCCTTGCTACCATGGCGAGATCTTGCTTCATTTTCTGACGATAGAGCTCATCAAAAAGAATTTTCTCCGCAAGTGGCCAAGCCTTAGCTAGCCTGACCTCATGCTGCCACAACTCGGGAACAATTTCTCTGCCAGCAAGAATGTTGGGCATACCAATATGATTAATCTTTACTAAAGTTAAGGCAATCCAATAAGACAAATACGATGCCTTATAGACCAGAAAGAAGGGCACTTGAAAAAAGGCACATTCTAAGGTTACGGTGCCCGAGCAAGCAAAGGCCGCATAGGCCCGAGAAAGAACAGAAGCTGCCGGTTCGCTAGATAGCCTAACCTTTGGTGGGAGCTTGTAGAGTTTCAAAAGATCCATGATGTGAGAGCTTGCGGCGGGTATTACAAAGAAAAAGTTTTCATTTCTCTCTGAAATTCTTTTTATTAAGGCAATAAAAAAGGGCATAAGCTTTTTAATTTCCAACGGCCGTGAGCCTGGCAAAATGGCAATGAGATTTTTGTCTTCTTTTTTGCGGTACTTTTTCCACTCCTTTACTAAGGGGTGCCCCACAAAAAAAGCTTTAATATTTTCTCTTTTATAAATTTCCACCTCAAAATCATAAAAGCAAAAGACGGAACGAATGTATTTTTTTATTTTATAGATTCTCTTATATCGCCATGCCCAAATCTGGGGGCTTGCAATGAGATAACAGGATATTCCCAACTGGGAAAGTTTTCGTGCAAGGCGCAAATTAAACCCAGGAAAATCAATCAACACGGCATGGCTTACCTGGCGCCGTACGGACTCTCGCACGAGATGCGACATAATCTTTTTCAAGCGAAAAAAAGAAAAAAGGATTTCCACAATCCCTACTACAGAAAGATCCTTCGTGGAATAAAGAAGCTCTACTCCTATGTCTTTTAGACCATCTCCTCCTACGCCAAAAAAAACATAGCCTTTTCTTAAAGAAAGCTCCTTTAAAATACTCTGCCCTAGCCTATCTCCCGAAGTCTCTCCCGCTACAATGAGGATATTTTTTTTAACGTTTTTCTTCAATTTCATAAATATCAAAAAGGGATTTTTGGTTCGACCATTCCACTCCCTCATCCAAAGGTACAGGGTATTCACCACTAAAACAAGCAGCACAGAAAGAAGAAGGGTCACGAGCAGCCTCTAGCATGCTTTCCAGTGAGAGGTAGGCCAGGGTATCTACGCCCAAATAGCGGCGTATCTCTTCTAGGGAGTGGGTAGCGGCAATAAGATCGCGCTGACTTGGTATATCGATCCCGTAAAAGCAGGGATGCCTTGTTGGTGGGCTGGCAATGCGTACATGGATTTCCCGAGCCCCTGCTTGTCTTAGCATTTTGGCAATCTTCCTCTGGGTGGTACCACGCATAATACTATCATCTACCACAACTATGCTTTTTCCCTCTACTACGGATTTTATAGCATTGTACTTTAATTTAGCCCCAAAATCTCGTATCTTTTGATCGGGTTCAATGAAGGTCCGCCCTATGTAGTGGGACCGAATCAACCCCATATGGTATGGTATGCCACTTTCTGCAGCATAACCCAGGGCCGCGACAAGGGAACTATCAGGTACGGGCATGACAAGATCCGCTTTGGCAGGTGCTTCTCGGGCAAGTCGTTGCCCCATTTCATAACGAATATTATACACAGGTTTGCCAAAAACAAGCGAATCGGGCCTTGAGAAATAGACAAATTCAAATACACACAGGCTTGTCTTTTGCGGTGTAAAGGGAAAGCGAGACTCTATCCCGGTCTCTCGAAAACACAGCATCTCACCTGGCATGAGATCGCGCACATATGTAGCGTCTATGATATCAAGAGCACATGTCTCAGAAGCCAAAACCCAACCTTGATCCTTTTGTCCAAGCACAAGGGGTCGAAAGCCATGGGGATCCCGAATCGCATAAAGGGCAGTCGGAGTCAAAACCAAAAGGGAATAGGCTCCCCTCACCTGCGAGAGAGCGTCAACAAGGGCTGCTTCAAAGCTCGACTCAGAGGAACGCGCCATGAGATGCCCTATTACCTCCGTGTCTACCGTAGTTTGGAAGAGGGATCCCTCTTGCTCGAGACGTTTGCGTAGCTGCCAGGCATTTGTGAGGTTGCCATTGTGAGCTAAGGCCATAGGGCCAAAGCGAGATTCGAGCCGGATAGGCTGCGCATTGCGCAAAAAACTTGCTCCCGTAGTTGAATAGCGGTTGTGAGCTATGGCATACTGCCCCACAAGTTGACGTAGTTTTTCTTCTGTAAAGACATCCGCTACCTTGCCCATACCGGCATATCGATATAACTTTTCTCCATCGGATGAGACGATACCCGCACTTTCTTGTCCCCTATGCTGAAGGGCATAGGCCCCTAAGTAGGCATAATTAGCAGCTTGTGGCACCTGGAAAAGACCTACAATACCACATTCCTCTCTCGGACGCCCTCGCCAGCGCATGGCACTCTCCACGCCCATTTTAGAAACCTTCTTCTAGCGAAAAGCTAAATCGCTAATTGACAAGCTGGCAAAGCCTATAAAAAAGATTTGCACCGAGCTAGAGAGAACATAAATCCGGGTATTAATAAGAATCATGGAAAGCCGAACCGCAGACGAAGCCAGTTATTACAAGGAAAGAAGGCTTATGGCCATCCGCAAGATGGCACCGAAGAGTCTCTTAGTTCTTTACGCACCAGCGCCTGTGGAAAGAAACCATGACACAACCTATCCCTATCGCACTTCAAGTGACCTTCTCTACCTTACCGGTATTGCCGAAGATAACTTTGGTATAATTTTAGCCAGCGATGGAGAGCTTCATGTTTTTTGCCAAAGTCGAGATCCAGAACGAGAACGTTGGCAAGGCCCCGTTTTAGGGCCAGAAAAAATTGCCGAGCACTTAGGCTTAGATAGGGAATTTGTCCATGATTTTCGAGAATTTCGGCAAGAACTTACGAAAAAGCTCCAAAGTTGCGATACTCTTTACTATCCCTTTGGGCAGGACAAAAATTTTGATAGTTGGATTTTAGGAGAAATCCACAAATTGCGCCTCCAGGCCAGAAAAAAGATTTCTTTTCCTGAGCAAATTATCCACTCAGGAAAAATCTTGCATGAACTACGCCTTATAAAAGATGATTTAGACCTCACTTACCTACGCAAGGCTGTGGCCATCTCTAGCCGAGCTCACAATTTGCTCATGGCCTATACCCGCCGATTCCCGCAAGGAATCAGCGAGGCAGAAATGAAAGCCTTTTTGGAGAGGGAATTTCGCCGCCAGGGAGCCGAAGCGCTCGCCTACCCAAGTATAGTGGCCGCAGGACAAAATGCCACTATTCTTCACTATGAAAAAATGTCCGGCTTTGCCCAAAGTCATGACCTGGTACTAGTGGATGCTGGTGCCGAATATCGTGGCTATGCTAGCGACATCACGCGTACCTTCCCAGCTGGAGGAAAATTCTCACCGCTGCAAAAAGAAATCTACAGCCTAGTTCTTGAAGCCCAAAAAGCAGCTATTTCCGCCGTAAAACCGGGAATAAGCCTAGAAGATATCCACCAAATTGCTGTTCATGTACTTTGCGAGGGACTATGGAAGTTTGGGCTTTTGCGCAAAATACCACAATTTGGCAAGAACACCATAATCTGGCATTTTCCGACAAGTTTAGATGAGGTAAAAGAGAAGGAATTCTATAAGCTTTTTTATATGCACCGAACCTCCCATTTTCTAGGTCTCGACGTCCATGACGTAGGGCGCTATTACCAAGACGAAAAACCCCGCCCATTGGAAAAAGGGATGGTTTTTACCATAGAGCCAGGTCTCTACTTTCCCATAGAATATGACTTTATCCCCGAGGAGTTTCGTGGCATAGGTATCCGCATTGAAGACGATATCTTAGTAACAGAAGACGGATGTGAGATATTAACTAAGGATTGCCGCAAAGAATGGCAGGATATAGAAAATCTTAAGTGAGACCCTGGCTCTCAAGCTAATGTATTATGATGGCCCCTGCGCGAAAGCTCTTGCATGAAAAATCCAAGCCACAAACAACAAGCATAATTTTCGCATACAAAGGTTCCTTTTCTATTTGACATAGCGGCAAAAAGTAAGACGGGTGCTTATGGACCGAGTGGACTACGCTGTCATTGGTAGCGGCCCAGGTGGCTATGTTTCTGCCATAAGGGCGGCTCAACTTGGTCTTAAGACGGTAGTTATAGAAAAAGCGGAAGTCGGGGGTGTTTGTTTAAATTGGGGATGTATCCCAACAAAGGCTTTGCTTCATTTAGGACATCTTTACCAGCAAGTAAAAAAAGAGACGTGCTTTCGCCACAAGGAAAAGCTCGAGCCTGATTTACATGCTATGGTGCAACATTCTCGGGAGGTGGCATCTCGTCTGTCACGGGGAATCGAGAGTCTTTTTCGCAAATACAAAGTAGAGCTAATTCGTGGTCATGCCTACATTGAGGCTCCGGGGAAGTTGCACATTCGCCAGAATGGAGAAAAAAAAGATCTTGTTGCCGAGAAAATATGTATCGCCACGGGAGCACGAGCTCGCGAGCTGCCTCATATTAAATTCTCCTCCCGGGTTATATCTTACCGTGAGGCTTTAGTTCCCCAAGAGATCCCACGTAGATTCTTGGTGATTGGAGCGGGGGCCATAGGCTGTGAATTCGCTGATTTTTATAACTGCCTTGGCTCAGAAGTAACTTTAGTGGAAGTAGCTAAAAGCATTTTACCTTTAGAAGAGGAGGCACTTTCCTCTGTACTAACCAAAGCTTTTGAGGAAAGAGGAATTCGTGTTTTTGTGAACACAACGGTGAGCCGTTTAGAGGAAAATCAAGACGGCCTTGTGGCCCAATTAGATCAAGGAGGCCAGGTATTCCACGAGCGCTTTGACCAAGCTCTTTTAGCCGTTGGAGTTGTAGCTAATATCGAGGATCTAGGTTTTGAAAATACAGGGGGATTTCTAGATAAGGGAGTCATTAAAGTTGATGAATACTGCCGGGTCTCAGGTAGCCGCAATATTTTTGCTATTGGAGATGTAATTGGAGGTAAGCAGTTGGCTCATAAAGCCTCCCATGAAGGCTTATTGGCTGCCGAGGTTGCGGCTGGTAAAAAAGTTGAGCCTCTAAATAGTCTCTACATACCTAGCTGTATTTACACCAATCCCCAAATAGCTTCGGTGGGATATAAGGAAAGCGAACTTAAAACAGCAGGCATCCCCTATGAAATCGGTAGTTTTCCCTTTGCGGCATCTGGTAAAGCCTTAGCGTTAGGTGAAGCCGTTGGCTTCTGCCGTATCTACCTGCACAAAGAAACGGGAGAGCTTTTAGGGGCCCATCTTGTAGGTCCTGAGGTAACCGATCTCATTTCACATATCTCCCTTGCTTTTACAGGAGAGCTCAGCTACCATGAGTTTGCTCATGCGGTTGCCCCGCACCCTACCCTGGCAGAGTCTCTTTTTGAAGCTGTTTTAGCAGCAAAAGGACGCAGTTGTAATATTTAAAGTTCCTTTTCTGGGCCACCAAGACGATTTTTTTCAATGAAATTTTTAGCGGCCATCTGATCAGCTTTCTTGCGAGACGGGGCAGTTCCCTCGCCCACCTTTTTGCCTTCAATCCAAAGTTCTACCGTAAAAATTTTCGAATGATCAGGCCCCAATGCCGAAACAAGTTTATATTCCGGTTGTACCTTTTTTGTTTTGGCAAGATAGACCTGTAACCAGGATTTATAGTCAATGCTTTCTTCAACCTTACGTCCCTCACTGAGGTACGGTTCCCAGTGACGCAAAACAAAGCTTTTCACCGACCTAAGTCCACCAATGAGAAAAATAGCACCAATTAGTGCCTCTAAGGAATCAGCTAAAACCCCTTTGCTATGCTTTGTTCGGCTCTCACCACGCCCTCTCATTAGAAAATCACCTAGATTAAGTTTTTCGGCGATTTCGGCAAGAGTGGGCGCACATACCAATTGTGCCTTACGAGCTGTGAGACGACCCTCACTTAGGTGGGGGTAGCGGTGATAGAGGTAGTCAGCGATAACGAGGCCTAAAACGGAGTCCCCCAGAAACTCAAGGCGTTCGTTGTGATTCTCGGCTAAGAGGGCCCCCTTATGGCGCATCGCTTCATTGGCATAGCTTTTATGGGTTAGGGCTAAATCAAGAATTTCTAAATTTTTCTGGGGAATTCGGCACTTTCTGGCAAACTCTGCAAGCGCTTTTGCTCTCTCGCCAGATACCATAGAAAAAGGGGCTTTCGCCCCTTAGTTTACTTGCCTAATTTTTCTTCAATATATTTGGCAACATCGCCAACTGTCTGGATTTTCTCCGCATCCTCATCGGGAATTTCAATACCGAATTCCTCCTCGAGGGCCATTACAAGCTCTACCGTATCCAGAGAGTCGGCGCCAAGATCATCAATGAAATGGGATTCATTGGTGATCTCAGCCTCATCAACGCCTAATTGCTCGGCGATGATTTTTTTTACTCTTTCCATCGCTTCTTGTGGGGTCATGAGAATTCTCCTTTTCTATTCCTGAAAAATCAGGAAGATTTGGTTTTTGCCTTAATTTTCCATGAAAATTAAAGGCCAGCTATTCCCCCATTGACATCGATTACCGCCGCGGTGATGTACGATGAGAGTTCTGAAGCTAAGAACAACACCACCCGTGCTATGTCTATGGGCTGCCCCGGCCTCCGCATAGGGATGGCCGCAAGCATTTGCTCCCGCAATTTTTCGGGGATTTTATCAGTCATAGCGGTCTGCACAAACCCGGGGGCCACCGCATTTACCCGAATCCCGAAAGGAGCAAGCTCCTTCCCCAACGCCTTTGTAAAACCAATCACTCCTGCCTTTGAGGCTGAGTAATTAGCCTGCCCAGGATTTCCATGGGCAGCAATCGAAGATATATTGACAATCGCTCCTTTTTTGGTTTTGCGCATGTGCTGCACGACAGCAAATGTACAATTATAGGTTCCTGTGAGATTAATGTCAATTACTCTTTGCCATTGGTCGCTTTTCATTCGTAAGAACATGCCATCCATGGTAATACCCGCATTGTTCACTAAAACATCAATCTTTCCCCACTTTGCGACCACATCATTTACCATGCTTTCTACAGATTCCATCTTAGCTACGTCGCAAGTGTAACTTAGCGTCTGCCCACCCTTGCCCGCAATTTCCTCTGCAGTGGCTTTAGCAGTAGCCTCATCGATATCCGTTATGACCACCTTACTCCCGTATTCGGCAAAAAGCTCAGCAATAGCTTTGCCAATCCCTCGACCTGAACCTGTTACAATTACCACAGCATCTTTTAAATCTTCAAACAAATATTTCATAGGTTGGCTCCAAAAGCAGGGATATTACCCAAAAGGCGCATGTTTGTGAAAGTTTTTTTTGTATCTTTATATGAACAAAGCCAAAATTTTTGCCCATTTTTCGGAAAAATCCTTCCCCATAGCTGGGCATGAAAAAGAAAGAGCCCCCCATAAGCAAAGAAATTTGATGCTCTAAGGATGCCGTTTGGTGACATAATCAAGAAAGCCACCCCCTGCAAAAGAGGGCATATTGCATATGGAACCACGAGGTTAGGATTTCCATAACAAGAGGCAAAGAAAATTCTTTTTGTGGATGCAGGAGTACGCTTTTCCAGGTGCATATATTAGCTGTCATCCTTCGATAATAACGAAATTTCTGTGCTTTTAATTATCTTTACAGTATAATGAAAGGTGGGGGAATGCCATCCATGGTGGAAATTTTTGTCGATGGCCTCAAACTTCAAGTAGATGAAAAAAAGAACCTTATCGATGCCTTAAAAGAGAAAGGCATCCATGTACCGCATTTTTGCTACCATCCAGCTTTGGAAGTTGTGGGCATGTGCCGGATATGTCTTATCGAGGTGGGTTCTGTGAAAATCGACCCTCAAACCAAAGAACCCGCTCGAGACGACAAAGGTCAAGTAATAGTGCAATGGAATCCAAAATTTCAAGCAGCATGTAACACTCCTATCACTGCCGGCATGCACATCCGGGTAGCTAGTGAAAAAGTAAAAAAGGCCCGCGAAGGTGTTATGGAATTTTTGCTAATAAACCACCCTCTCGACTGTCCTGTCTGCGACAAAGCAGGGGAATGTTCGTTGCAAGATTATTCCTTTGCGGTCGGGAATGAAACTACTCGATACCGGGAAGTAAAACGAAATATCCCCCAAGAAAAAATTGGAACGAATTTGCTCATAAACCATAATCGCTGCATTTTGTGCTACCGTTGTGTTCGCTTTGACCGTGATATAGTGGGCATCCATGACCTTGAGATGCAAGCTCGGGGTAATGATACAGTAATTGCCTATACGCCACCACCTGGTTCTCGCGATACTCTTTTAAACCATAATTACCAAGGCGCCCTTGCGGATATCTGCCCCGTAGGGGCACTTCTTAACGAAAATACCCTTTTTCGCTCACGGGTTTGGTGGTACCAGCAAAACCAATCCATATGCCATGGCTGTTCCACTCTTTGCCGGGTAACTACTAATGTGAAAAACAACGAGATCTACCGCTATATGCCCCCTGAGGAACCAGAGAAAAATGGCTTTTTTATCTGTGATAAAGGCCGTTTTTCAACGACAGACTTTTCTCGGGACCGATTACTTACCTACCTCATAAAAGGGCATGGTAGCAAATCCCGAGATGTTCTTCCACAACTTGCAGACCTCTTTCATCAAGCACATTCCCTTCTGTTGGTAGGTGGCACCACCGAATCATGTGAGGATATAGACAGAATTCTCAGCCTAGTACAAAAATGGCAAGCCAAGGGAAAACAAGTAAACTGGGAGTACCGCACCCAGCCGTATATGTGGCGCGGAGAGTGGGATAAAAAGGTTGACTTTTTACTTATGGTAGACCAGAGACCTAATAGTAACTACCTCCGGCAGAAGATATCAGGCTTTACCTCCCAGGAGAAGTGGCAAGAAGCTTTACAAGAAGCTGATCTCATAATTGTCATTAATGAATTTGCTGCCCCCTACAGCTACCGCATAGAAAACTATGCGGATATAGAAAAACTTTATTTATTTAAGCTCTTCGAAGAGAAATCACTGTGGTCAAAAACCGTCCTGTTAAATACCCATGCTAATGCAGCAACGGCTAAAGCGTTGGCGTCTTTACCCATAATGGTATTCCCGGAAAAAGCGGGGACTTACATAGATAAAGAAGGCGTGGCTAAGAAAAGTGCCCAAAGCCTTACACCAGCCCAAGGGCTTTTATCTTCTGGTCAGATTTTAGCAAAGTGGAATGATTATGTGGAGCAAGACTCACTTGCCTATGTCTAGGAGGGAATATGGCTACTAAAATAGTTCAGGTTCATCAAAAATACGCCTGGAAGTGGTGGCAGAAATTTTACTTCATGTCCATTACCGCGGGTCTTTTGGTAACGTTAAAGCATTTTCTGAAGTCGGCTATCTTGCGCAGGCAAGTAACCGTACGCTACCCAGAAGAAAAAAGACCCCTTTCAAGTCGTTTTCGCGGATTGCACCGCTTAAAAAAAGATGAGGAAGGAAGGCTGCGCTGCACCGCCTGTTATTGCTGTCAATGGGTGTGCCCAGCCGATGCAATTCATATCGAAGCGGCTGCCGTAACAGCAGAAGAACAGCACCTGTACCGTGAGGACAAATATCCCAAAGTCTTTCAGGTGGATCTCTTGCGATGTATCTTTTGTGGACTCTGCGAAGAGGCCTGCCCCAAAGGAGCTATTTACCTTGATGGGGGCATACCTATGCCCGATGACAGTCGCGATCGCCTTATTTTAAACAAAGAAGATATGATAGAAAGCGTCGGAGGAAAGCTAATTGGCGAGAGGGTTTGATGCTTGAGAGCACTATCAACGAAGCTTACGAAAAAAAAAACGAAGAACCATCTGTACTGCAAAAGAAAGAATACATAGAAGCTATTGAAGAAGCCATTGCCCTTCTTGATAGTGGCAACATCAGGGTGGCAGAGCCAGGTCCCGAGGGCTGGAGAGTCAATGCTTGGGTAAAAAAAGCCATCTTGCTGTATTTTTCCATTCGCAATATGTCTGTCTTTAAGGCTGGGGATATAGAATACTGGGATAAAATCCCATTAAAAAAAGACTATTCCCTTGCAAAAGTACGGGTGGTACCCCCCGCTGTGGCACGCTATGGCTCCTTTATAGAACCAGGCGCCATCTTAATGCCATCTTATGTAAATATTGGGGCTTACATAGGCAGCGGAACCATGGTGGATACCTGGGCCACGGTAGGAAGCTGCGCCCAAGTGGGTAAAAATGTACATATTTCTGGGGGAGTGGGTATTGGCGGGGTGTTAGAGCCTCCGCAAGCACAGCCTGTTATCATTGAAGACAATGTCTTTTTAGGTTCCCGATGTGTGGTAGTCGAGGGGGTCCATATCGAAAGCGGTGCAGTCCTAGGCAGTGGGGTAATTCTCACAGCGTCGACGAAAATTATCGATGTAACGCAAAAGGAGCCAGTTATACTCAAAGGTAGGGTACCACGTAACAGTGTCGTTATCCCAGGATCCATACCCAAGGAATTTCCAGCAGGTACCTACCATGTGCCTTGCGCCTTAATTATTGGCCAAAGAAAGGAATCCACAGATCTAAAAACAAGCCTCAACGACGTATTGCGGGAATTTGGTGTCGATGTATGAGTGTCGATCCCCGCTTGCTCGAGCTCCCTACTGCAAGCTACATTGCGGTAATCATCGTTATATTTATCTTCCTGACATGGTTGGTTACCTACCTCATCTTGCGCAAAAGACAACATCGCCTTGCTGAAATTCAAATTTCTTGGCTTAATTTACTAAACTATGCCCAAAAACGAGATATCCTGGGCCGTGAGATACGCCCATTAAAGGCCTTTTTTCGAACACTCACGCCCGAGGAGCGGAAACAAATCCCGGGTAACCAGCAACTTTTCCGTAAGCTTTTTGTGCCCTTTATTAATTCCTACCCCGGTATATCGGGGGTGGAGAAGGTAAAATACATTGAAAAACTGGTACCGGAAAGCCCTGTTCATGTTGAGATAGAAAGCCCTCGCGATTTGTACAGCGGTGAGGCCGTTGCCATTGAATTTAACGGAAAAAACTATTTAGCATTTGTAGTCCAAGTTAAAGGAAATTTGGGGACCTTTAGCTTGGCCAACTTTTCTCATGGCCAGCGTATTCTGGGACAAGAAGTAACCGTACATGCCTACCGCCACCAACATGGGACATATGCCTTAGAGGGGGTTATTCAAAAAATCTATCCCGACGGTTTTTCTGTCTTGTTTTCCGATAAAGTGCGATCTACAGGTGATGAACATCTAATGGCCACCCTTAGTTGGAAAATCGAGCTTATACCATGGCCTGAACTTATCGCACCAAAAGAAGACCTCTCCCCTGAACAAGAAAAACCCCAAAATCTCGAAGGGGAGAGTGAAAAAATCTCTGATAGAGCCATGCTTGTAAGCTTAAATACCAATCCTGCTCCCGAAATTCTGCGCCGGCAGGATCTTTGGGAACTTCACATGGTTTTTCCCGACGGGGAGCCAGTCAAATTCAGGGTAAAGCTCTTTCCCTCTCCCCAACAAAAAGGTAAATATATCTTGCGTTATGTGGACATAAACGAGCCTACTCGCATTAAACTGTGGGAAATCATTAAAGACCATAATCCCCAGCGCGAGCGCATTAACTAATCCATAATTCGACAGCCAGCTCCTGGCAATCATGCCTTCTCTGGCAAAATTGACATACTTCGTAAATTTTATCAGGAAATTTTTCCTTTTCTGTACGGCGAAAACCCAACTTTTCAAAAAAAGCAGGAATATAGGTTAAAGCAAAAACATGGATGGGTTTGTACGGATAATCTTGCCGTAAGAAGTCAACTGCGAGCTGCACAACTTTCTGGCCAAGCCCTTTTTTTTGATGCTCTGGGTGAACTGCAAGGGCCCTAATTTCACATAAGTCTTGCCGAAAAAAAATCAGGCTTACGGTTGCCAACACCTTCCCTCCCTGTACACATACCCAAGTATAGGGTAGATCTTGCTCTATTTCATAATGAGAGCGGGGCAAAAGAATCTTTGCCCTCACATAAGGCTCAATTAACTCGGCTATGCCGGATATATCCTCCTGCCTTGCTCTCCGCAGTTCCTGGGACTTTAGATCTGCCTTTACTTCTTGTATAAAATTGCCCCCCGAAAGTTCGACATGGCTTTTATTTTTGCTAGCTGCTCATAAGCTTCCTTTTTGCCTTCAAGAGGCCCCACATAGATCTTTGTCTTCTGCCCGCTTTTTGCCAAAAACACGGGAAAGCCCATTTGCTTAAGCTGATGCCCATGCCGATAGGCTTCCTTTTCATCACTATATATCCTGGCAAGGATTAAATAAAGCTCACGGCTTTCTCTTAAGGCCTTTTCAATGTTTTGAGCATTTTGTTTGGTTGGGCTCCCCGTATCCTCGGACAGCGTAGGATTTGGTATTTCCTGGGGAGGTAAATTTGCGGAGCGAAATTCGTCGGATGATTTTTGCGTAGATTCCTTCTCGAGCGTCTGGGTTTCCATTTGCCGAGTAATCACAAAGCGCTCGTAACGGCTCCCCAAATACATACCCAGACCAAAAAGAAGCATGGACAAAAAAACATATGACTTTGGCCAAGCCCTGGGCAAAAAGGAGTTGGTTTTACGCAGCAAGCTTTGTTTTTGGCGAAATCGCCCAGTCCTTCGGTACACAGGGGCAAAATCAATATCCTGCATAAGATTTCTTCGGGCAGATTTTTCCTTTTTTTCATTACTTTTTACCCCTAAGGCATAGAGGATTTTTCACGTTCTTTAATTTTATAATATACCTCCGACCATTCCTCTAAACTGGGAATGTCTCCTAGACTTAGGCGCTGGGCAAACTCGGCCTCCATCGCGCGAAAACGCTCTTCAAATTTATTACATGACTCATGTAGGGCCTCTTCGGGATTTACCCCAAAAAGGCGGGCATACTGGACAACAGCATAGAGGAGATCTCCAAATTCCTCATAGACTCGCTTTTTTTGAGCCTCCGAAACGTGGCTCACATCGCTTGGCTCTACAGGAAGCTCTCTCTCAAGCTCCTTCATTTCCTCCTTAATTTTTTCTCGTACAAGTGTTATCCCCTGCGCATTTCGCGGCCAATCAAAATTCAGCCTTCCTGCTCTCTCCCCCTGGCGATAGGCTCTTAATAATGCAGGCATATGGCGCGGAAGTCCCGCAAGAATACTTGTATCTGTAGAATTCTTGCGCTGCTTCTCAGCAAGCTTTTGCGCTTCCCACTTTTGCAAAACTTCCTCGCTGGTAGCAAGCCTAGAAGATTTACCGTACACGTGGGGGTGACGCAAGATAAGTTTTTCCGCAACGGCAATTACTACATCCTCGAAATCAAACCATTCTTTTTCCCTCGCAAGCTGACAGTGTATTACCACTTGAAACAAAAGATCACCCAATTCTTCCTGGAATTTTTCAATGCTCTGAGGATCATCTGGCTTTAATCCCATGATCGCTTCATCAAGTTCATAGGCCTCTTCAATGAGGTTCTTGCGCAAACTATCATGGGTTTGCTTTAAATCCCAGGGACAGCCCCCCTGAGGATCACGCAAATCCTGGGCCACCTGCAGTAAGGCTTCAATAGCCCTATTTTTTTCTAGCTTAGGAGGTATTTTCATGATCTTTTTTCCCGCAGTTTTGCACGCCATTGCAAGAAGAGCTCAACTATAATGGGCATGACCGAGATAATAATGATCGCCAAAATCACAAGACTAAAGTTTCGCTTCACTACTGGTTGGTTACCAAAGAAAAATCCTAGAGGAACAAAAAGAAATATCCATAAGAAGGCACCTGTTATATTGTAGAGAGCGAATTTGCGGTAAGTCATTTTACCCATGCCTGCTACAAAGGGAGCAAATGTCCGCACAATAGGCACAAAGCGCGCCAAAATAATTGTCTTTGCACCGTGCTTTTCAAAAAAATTGTGAGTGCGCTCCAGATGCTTTCTTTGTACAAGACGGATTTTCTTGGCTCTTACCATTTTCTCACCAAAATAAAGACCAATGGCATAGTTGGCAGCATCTCCGGCCACGGCTGCCACAAAAAGTACCACCATGATAGCCGTTAGATCAAAGGCCCCTCGAGCAGCGAAAGTTCCCACAGCAAAAAGAAGCGAGTCTCCTGGTAAAAAGGGGGTAATTACAAGCCCGGTTTCCGCAAAGACAATAGCAGCTAAAATAAAGTAACTAAATTTTCCTGCATAAGCAACAATGTAATCGAGATGCACATCAATATGCAAAATAAAATCAATGAAAGCAGAGAAAAGTTCCATAACAAGCGCTTTTCTAAAGGCTGAGGATGCGTCAATTCTTTGACCAAACTTGTTGACAAAAGATCCTAAAATTGTATAGCCGCAAAGGGGGCATATGGAAATCAAAACAAGAAATAGAAAAGCAGCTCTTGAAATAATCCCTATTGGCAAGTTAGACATCCTTAAAGCCGAGCAATTTGAGACAGATCTGCAGGAAAAAATAAGGGCAACAACAGAGAAAGTGATTGGCATAAACCTAGCCAAGGTGGAATATATAGACTCTTCAGGACTGGGGGCCCTCATAAAGGTACTCAAGGCATCCCAAAATGCGGGCAAAACATTGCTGCTTTTTGGGGTCTCACCAAAAATACAAAACATCTTTCAACTGGCAAGACTTGAGAAATTCTTTACCTTCACAACACCCCTGGATTTTAATACAAAATACCCATCCCCCGAAGACGAAGAAATGGACGAATTCTTAAAAAAATTATAGGAAGACACCGTGCCGCCCAAAAACTCCCCACCGAAAAAAGCATCTCGCAAAACCAAAGAGATTCTTAGCTACAACCCAGCTACAGGAGAACTGCTGGGCCGTGTCCCTGAAGATGATCTCTCCCTTTTGGGAGAGAAGTTTGCCAAGGCACGAGAGGCTCAAAAAAAATGGGCGGCTCTTTCCTTCAAAGCAAGGGCCAAATACCTATACCGCATGCGCGACTATCTCATAGAACACGCCGAGGAAATTGCTGAACTCATACACAAAGAAAACGGCAAAACACGAATGGATGCCCTAGCCACAGAAGTCATACCGGCTGCTCTAGCCGCAAGTTGGTATGCAAAAAATGCAGAAAAAGTTCTAAAACCCCAAAAACTTAAAACCTCAAGCATACTCTTTCTCAATAAAAAAAGTGAAATCCACCGCGTGCCATACGGAATCATTGGGATAATCAGCCCGTGGAACTACCCTCTGTCTATACCTTTTGGTGAAATCTGCATGGCTCTTATGGCAGGCAACGCCGTGATGCTAAAAGTATCGAACGAGTGCATTTTAGTAGGCAAGGAGATAGAAAAAATCATTAACAGTGCCGAACTACCCGAAGGGCTTTTTAATCATGTGGTGGGTAGTGGTAGTGATGTAGCTAAGGCGTTTTTCGAGCACAAAATTGATAAAATCTTTTTTACGGGCTCCGTCACCACCGGCAAAAGACTGATGGCACAGGCAGCCCAAACCCTAACCCCCCTATCACTTGAACTTGGTGGTAAAGATCCCATGATTGTTTTACCAGATGCCGACCTCGAAAGGGCAACCAATGCAGCTCTCTGGGCAGGACTGCAAAATGCAGGTCAATCCTGCGGTGCCGTGGAGCGCATCTATGTGCACGAAAAAATCTATGATGAGTTTGTAAAACTCCTCTCATTAAAGGTTCGCCATCTCAGAATGGGCTATGACCTAGACTACGAAACCGACCTTGGCTCTTTGACTACCATGGAACAGCTAAAGATAGTTCAACAACAAGTCAAAAATGCCCTACGCCAGGGAGCTAAAGTGGCGGCCCAATGTGAAATAAACAAAAGTACCAGCAAAAAAGGCTTTTTTTACCCCGCTACAGTTCTTTTAAATGTAAACCACCAAATGGCTATTATGAGAGAGGAGACTTTCGGGCCAGTTTTACCGATAATGAAATTCCACAACTTAGATGAAGCCATCCAGTTAGCTAACGACAGCTCCATGGGCCTAACCTCTTCCATCTTTACCCGGGACCTTGAATTAGCAAAAAGAATCGCCCTCCGGCTTGAAACAGGAGTCACGACCATAAACGACCACCTCTATACCCACGGCTTAAGCGAAACCCCATGGGGTGGCTTCAAAGAATCGGGTATTGGCCGAACCCACTCTGCCCTGGGACTCGAAGAGATGACTCAATGCAAGCTAATTAACTACGATCTCCTAAATCCTCGGCGCAATATGTGGTGGTATCCTTTTAGTAAAAAAACTTACGAAGCCCACCTAGCAGCTTTGCGCTTTCTCTACCCCCGCAACATTCTTGAATGGTTCTATTCCATTCGAAAGCTTGTACCCTATATGTTAGGCAAAATGTTTACACCGTTTATACCCAAAAACCATCTTCGGCACGGAAAGTAATCTAAAAAAAACATGATATATTCAAGACCATTTCAGAAGGGGAGTGCCTCAACCAATAAGTTAAAAGAGCCAAGAAAAGCTTTGGCAACTGACGCTAGGGTTTTCCTATAATTTCAGCGAACGATACGCTTTTACGCTCTATAAATACAACTCGCCCCTCCTTTTCACAAAAATAATCCAGGGAAATTTGGTCGGATTTATCTCCCTTGGGTAAGAAAATTCTACGGACAAGGGGGCACTCTGCCTCCTCCGCCACTGTCCTCTCTGGCACAGGGGGCAGCCGTAGGGGCAACTCTACCTGATACATAGTATTCCCCTCCTCCCGCAAAAGAAAGCAACCAAAGTTTGCCTGCCGGCATTGAGCGTCACAACGGGTATCAGCCTTGCACAGATAAAGCCCCTTATTTAAATCCCCCAAAAAATGCCGTATCTCACTATAAGCCTCCCGACCACTGATTTCATATCGTAGATACCTACCTTGGGCAGCTACCTCACTAATATGAAAAACTTCATTTTCTTTTAAGTTCAGTTCCTCTTGCAATGGGCGCAAATGGCTTTGTTCTAAAAAAAGCGCAGCTTTTTTTAAGTCTTGATAAATATCAGCGAAAAGGAGCGATGTGAGAGAGGAGAAAAAGAAAAAACACCACTTTGCATGCATAATCACCTCTTGCAAGAATGTAGGAAAAGTCAAGCCCATTGAGATCCGCTCCTGCCTAAAATACATAAGCCTTAAGACACTCTATTGTGGATTTCCATAACCCCGTATTTGTCCCCTAAAAGAATAAGGGGAAAGTTTTTCCCTACCGGAAGTCAAATGAGAAAACGCCACGTTTTACAAGCTACCTCGACAACATCCCCTGCGCAAATAATATTTTCAAATGATAAGTGAAAAACCTCCGCTTGCCGAGGAGCTTTATAAGCGGTCCCATGGAAGAGATAAATGGGTGAATTCATGTGAAAAATGCGAGGCTTTAATGGCTCTTGGCTGACACTGCCTAAGCCCTTGTGGTATGGATTTCCTAGCCATATCTCTGTGGAAGATTCATACCGGGAGAATTCTTTCCGAGAAAGCTATGCTAAAGGCTGGGACCATCTAACCCTCCATATACTGGGTAATCAAGAAAAACCGGCGTTTTCGCCTCGCGAAATCATGCAGAAACGCGTAATTCAACTTAAGGGGATCCTGCCTGCTATGTGAGCATAACACTCTATGTAGCCGCAAACAAGTGTTTCCTTTTACTTCATCCTCCATGGGACCGGTAGAAACCCTAGAGGGATACGGTTACAAAAGCAAACCAAATTGTCATTTCTCAGGAGATTATCTACGAAAGTGCTGAAGTGGTCACCCTGGGTGTCGCGCACATTTTGTTAAATACCAAAATAAAATTGACTATTTCTGAAAATTTCATAATCTTTTACCTATGCCTGTAGTAAGGGAGGAAGCAACCGAGAACGAAACTCTCCGGGAAATCGAGCATGAGTTTTTGAAAAACCCCAATTACTATACAAACCGGGAGCAATCGTGGCTTTACTTTAACGATCGAGTTCTAGAAGAAGCGCAAGACCCTTCAAATCCTCTAATGGAAAGACTCCGATTTTTAACCATCTGTGAAAGTAATCTTGACGAGTACTACATGGTTCGCGTGGCAGGGCTAAAACACCAAGTGGCCAACGAAATTTCCGATGTCGGACCGGATGGTCTAAGCCCTCAACAGCAACTTGACCTCATATACCAACATGTCACAGGTTTTTATAAACGTCTCTATGATGTTTTGAAAAAGCAGATTTTACCCGAACTAAGGAAATTGGGAATTGAATTCTGCACCCCTGGTGAACTTACCAAAAAAGACGAAGAGATGGTGGAAAGACTGTTCCGCAGCGAAATCTTCCCTGTACTCACACCCCTGGCCATCGACCCTGGGCATCCTTTCCCCCGTCTAGCCAACCGAAGCCTAAACCTAGGTGTACTCCTCTCGAGACCAGAAAACCCAAATCAAAACCTCTTCGCCGTTGTGCAAGTTCCCTCTCTCTTACCTAGGCTCGTGCTCCTACCCTCAAGCACAGAAACCCGACGGCGTTATATTTGGCTTGAGGATATTATCTCATACTATCTTTCTGACCTTTTCTCTGGCTTTGATGTTATTGATATATCACCCTTTAAAATCACGCGCGACTCAGATCTCATCATCGATGAAGATGATGTTGATGACTTGCTTATGACCATCCAGCAAGAACTGCGACGGCGCGAAAAAGGAGCCGGAGTAAGACTTGAAGTTAAAGACAATGTTAACCCCGAAATTTTAACTCGCCTAGAAGAAGCCTTTGCCAAAGAAAAAGTGGATGTCTTCTTTTGTGAAGGACCTCTTCCCTTGAGCGGATACAAAGTCTTATTTGAAGACCCCATCTTAAGCCAACACACCTACCGCCCCTTTACCCCTATTACACCAATTGAATACGACAAACCCTCCCAGCTCTTCTCGCTAATCCGGAAGAATGATATCTTTATGCACCACCCCTACCACTCATTCTCCATGACCGAGGACTTTATTAACGCGGCTGCTGATGATCCCAAAGTCTTGGGCATAAAAATGACTCTCTACCGCACCGGGACTAAATCCCGGATTTTAGACGCCCTCATTAGAGCTGCCCGTAATGGCAAACAAGTGACCGCCTTAGTAGAACTCAAGGCCCGCTTCGATGAGGAAACCAATATCCAATGGGCCAAAATCATGGAATCGGAAGGTGTGCATGTGGTGTACGGCCTCATGGGATTTAAAACCCACTGCAAAGTAGCCATGGTTGTAAGAAAAGAAGACGACAAGATACGACGCTACGTGCATCTTTCTACTGGCAACTACAATGCGACAACAGCTCGTATCTACACTGATATGGCTATTCTTACCGTAAAAGACGATTTCGGGGAGGATGTCACCCACCTCTTTAATAGTATCACAGGTTACAGCAAATTACCTAACCTAAGCAAAATATTTACTTCGCCCGGAAATCTAAAAAAACAAATCATAAAGTGCATCCGCCAAGAAGCCGAACTGGCCCGAGCAGGTAAGGCCGCTAGTATTATTGCGAAAATGAATTCCCTGGTAGATGAAAGCGTTATTCAAGAACTTTACCTTGCTTCCCAAGCCGGAGTGCAAATAGACCTCATTGTTCGAGGCATCTGTTGCCTACGCCCCGCTATTCCTGGTATTTCAGAAAATATTCGAGTAAGATCTATTGTAGGAAGACTTCTGGAACATAGCCGGATTTTCTATTTCCATAACGATGGCAACCCCTTGCTTTACCTAGCAAGCGCCGATTGGATGCCCCGCAACTTTAACCGACGAATTGAAATTATGTTTCCCGTGGAGGATAACTGGATAAGAGACGAAATCATAAACAACATTTTACCTGCCTACCTTAGAGATAACACAAAAACAAGAATCCTTCAAAGCGACGGCACCTATGCACGAGCTGTACTCGGCCATGATGAATCCCCCTTTAATGCCCAGGAATACTTTATTGAACAAAGCCGCCGAGAAATTGAAAAACGCGAGCAAAAATCAGGCAGCAAAAAAGCCATTGCTAAAAAAGAGAAGAAAATGTATTAACTAATCAATCAAATAGAGATGGCGGCAGTTTGTACACAGGCCCATTCTTGCCAGCCGAAGGCCCAACTATGGCTAGGAAAAAACGCCGGTTATCGTAAAGCTCCCTGGCTATGGCCTCTACATCCGCCAAAGTAACCTCACGAATTTTCTGCGGTAATTGGTTCAGATAGCTCTCATCAAGCCCATCCCAAATAAGCGAAAGATACAAATTCAAGAATTGCTCTGGAGTTTCATATAAAAAAACCATTTTGTTGAGCATGGCATCCTTACTTTCTTGAAGCCTCCTCTCCGTAAGATATTCTTTTGGATTTGCCAAGAGCCTTCTAATTTCGTCAACTACATCATCTAGATTCTTATTTTCCGTCTGCACAGATATTAGGATCGTCCCATGGTAGGCATCGGAATCAATAGCAGAATACACATTGTAGGCCCACCCTTTTTTTGTGCGAATATTTTGCACTAGCACGGAATTAAAGGACTCCCCCCCCAGAATAGCATCAAAAAGCCTCCAAGCCGTATAGCGCTTGTCATGATGGGGAAGACCTCTTGCTTGAAAGGCTAAATATGTCTGGGGTATGTCCTTCTCTAAATGATAAACAACCCCTACTGGCTGAGGAGGGATGATCGCTAATTTTTCTCGGAAAAAAGAGCCGCCTTCGTCACTAAGCTTGCTACAGAAATCCTCCAATAACGCGTAGACCTCGGATGTATCGAAAGAGCCAGCTAGAGCCAGCGAGATGTTCTTCTTTTGAAAAAGAAGATTATGCAAACGACGGAAGTCTTCCACTGTGGTTTTCCATACACTCCTCTTTGAAACAATCGCCCCACGAAAATTATTAGGATAGCCTTGCGTCCTTAATACCAAAGATAACAGGGTGGAGGGATTTTCCCACCTCTCCTCTATCTTACGCAAAACCCTTTTTTGCAAAATTTCCCAATCTTCCGCAGCAAATCGCGGCTTCTGCAAAACCTGCAATACCACACCTAAATCCTGAACAAAATAATGACTAAGAGATTGTAGACGAAAAATGCAGCGCTCCAAATCACAATTGACTCCAAAAAGGGAGCCTCGGTTTTCCAGATATTGAGCTAGGATTTCCCTATCATGGCTTTGCGAACCAGAAAATACCACCATCTCCGCCATCTGGCTTACCACCCCCGCCATACCTTCAGGATCAGCAGCGGCTCCCCCCTCTAAAATGAGCTGAAAACTCGCCAAGGGAACCTCGCTACTTCTTACCGAGTATATGGGAACCCCATGAAGTATTCTTCTCTCCACGGCGGGGAATTCCACCCTCAAAGGAGTAGCATCATCCAAAAGCTTCCTATATGGCCTATCCCGGGACCACAGGATTTCCATAATAGAAAAGAAGAGCACCCCTCGCGCCCTAAACAAATCACGCATAAATGTGTACAACGGCGGCCTACCTCCCATGGGAATCGACCACAACTCCTCCTCTTACAGTCAAGCGCGTATCCATCTAATCTGAAAGGCAGACACGCCTACAAATGCAAACAGTAAGCAGTATCATGCATTTCTCAACCAAGAAAATTTTCCTTCTTACCACGATCTCAAAAAGAGCATTACTTAACGGCACTCCTTGGCGCTTGAGCTCATAAAGCACACAGAGAAAGTGCCAGCATTAAGCAGGGCCGTACATTTGAACTTTACAAACACAACAATTCCATCGACCAAGAGCTTCCTAACAAGGGAAATTTATAAGAATAACCAGCTTTCACGCTCCTCGGCAAAAAAATTGAGGGAAGTTTATTTCAGGCTGCCCCCACAAGTAGTCTCACCTCATGGAGCGGCGCTGCCAATAATAGCGCAAATACATCGGTAAGTCCCCCGGCGGCTTGCGGTGATAGTCCTGGGGTGAAAACAACTCCTTACTATGGAAATCCACTATGGGGATCCCCACCACCGTGGAGTAATAACACTTGTGCCTCACCACCAACTTCATACCATACCAGAATAGCCTCCAATACGGAATTACCCCAGAAAGAAAACTATCCAAATAACGCACTAACGCA
>JANWWS010000041.1 GCA_025055765.1 Leptospiraceae bacterium
TGCGTTAGTGCGTTATTTGGATAGTTTTCTTTCTGGGGTAATTCCGTATTGGAGGCTATTCTGGTATGGTATGAAGTTGGTGGTGAGGCACAAGTGTTATTACTCCACGGTGGTGGGGATCCCCATAGTGGATTTCCATAGCAAGGAGTTGTTTTCACCCCAGGACTATCACCGCAAGCCGCCGGGGGACTTACCGATGTATTTGCGCTATTATTGGCAACGCCGTTTAAGTAGCTGAGTCTTGTTGCCCTGTGGCAAACCCGATATGGACATCGAAGTCAGTTTGTCTTTTGCCGGGAGGTGTATAGCGCTTCTTCGTGCCGTAAATCCGACTTTAGGTTAAGAGCAAATAATTGGGATGATTCTCGCGAGAAATCCCGATAACGATCCTTCTACAGGAAGTTTGTCTAGGTCAGGTTATGGGTCCCGGTAGTGTTTAATTCTCTGGTAAATTCATCAAGGGGTGTTAGACAAATCCATCGTAGGTTTGCCCTCGGGGCAATTTCTGTTTACATAATGTAATGGCCTTTAGGCTGTAGCGAGAGGTGTTAGATGGCTTACCGCTTTATCCGCCGATTTGCAGAGTTAAGGATTGAGGACGTTCCACTTGTGGGGGGCAAAAATGCTTCCTTGGGTGAAATGTACCGAGAGTTAAAGGAAAAAGGGATAGAGGTCCCTGATGGTTTTGCAGTTACGGCTGAAGCCTATCGTTATTTTTTTAAGAAAACGAGGTTAGACGAAAAAGTTATGGAAATCCTGAAAGGGCTAAATACCCATGATCTACAGAACCTCCAAGAAAGGGGTGCACGAGCTAGAGCTGCCATCCTGAGGGAAGAGCTGCCCTTGGAAATCCGGGAAGAGATCTTGCAAGCCTACCATGAGTTAAGTGCTGGGCTCCCTCAGGGTGTGGATGTTGCCGTGCGGTCTTCTGCTACGGCTGAGGATTTACCCGATGCAAGCTTTGCAGGCCAGCAAGAGACGTATCTAAATGTTCGGGGGGATGTAGCCGTGCTCGAGGCCTGCCGCCGGTGTTTTGCATCGGTTTTTACGGATCGAGCTATTTCTTACCGCCATGACAAGGGCTTTGATCATTTCAAAGTGGCTCTTTCTGTGGGGATTCAGCGGATGGTTCGTTCGGACCTGGCTAGTTCGGGGGTCATGTTTTCCATCGATACAGAGACAGGGTTTCGCGATGTGGTCCTCATCAATGCAGCTTATGGTCTCGGAGAAAATGTGGTACAGGGAACGATAAATCCTGACGAGTATGTTGTTTTTAAGCCAACCCTCATGCAAGGTTTTCGGCCAATTTTGCAGAAAAAAATTGGCACTAAGGAGTTTAAACTGGTCTATGACGAGGGTGGGCAGAAAATGGTCAAAAATGTGCCAGTACCCGAGCCTGATCGCAAGAAATTTGTCCTGAGTGATGAGGAAATCCTTACCTTGTCGCGTTGGGCTATTATCATTGAGGATCATTACAGTAAAAAACGAAATGTCTATACGCCTATGGACATGGAATGGGCCAAGGATGGCATTTCCGGGAAGCTGTATATTGTACAAGCTCGGCCTGAGACAGTTCAGTCCCGCAAAGATTATTCCCGCATTGAGATTTACACCCTTAGGCAGCGTGGGAAGGTGCTTGTTACGGGTAGGAGTGTGGGAGAGAAGATTGCCACAGGTCCTGTGCGGGTAGTCAAAACGGTTGCTGGTATCCATGCTGTAAAGGAAGGTGACATCCTTGTGACTGATCGTACCGATCCTGATTGGGAGCCCGCCATGAAGAAGGCGGCCGCCATTGTCACGAACCGTGGCGGAAGAACCTGCCATGCCGCCATAGTCAGCAGGGAGTTAGGGGTTCCGGCGATTGTGGGTACCATCAACGGAACGGATATTTTGAAGGATGGTCAAAGGGTAACAGTTTCTTGTGCCGAGGGTGACACGGGGTATGTTTACGAGGGGGAACTTCCCTTCGAAAGAGAAATTCATGATTTCTCAGCTGCGGCCAGGCCGAAGACAAAAATTATGATGAATATTGGCAATCCTGAGGAGGTATTTCGCCTGGCCCAGATACCCAATGATGGGGTAGGGCTTGCTCGTCTTGAATTCATTATTACTAGCTATATAGGCATCCATCCTCTAGCCTTATGTTATTTTGACAAGTTGCCGGATGGACGCCTCAAGGAACGAATTATGTCTCTTACGGTGGGGTATGAAAACAAAGAGGACTTTTTTGTCGATAACCTAGCGCGGGGTATAGGGATGATTGCGGCTGCCTTCTATCCCAAGGATGTCATTGTGCGCTTAAGTGATTTTAAGACGAACGAGTATGCCAATTTAATTGGAGGTGAGCTTTACGAGCCCAAGGAAGAAAATCCCATGATTGGTTTTAGGGGAGCCTCTCGTTATTACCATGAGCGGTATAGGGATGGTTTTGCTTTGGAGTGCCGAGCTCTAAAAAAAGTACGGGATGAGATGGGGCTTACCAATGTTAAAATCATGGTACCCTTTTGCCGCACTGTTGAGGAGGGACGCAAGGTAATTGCCGAAATGGAAAAGCATGGGTTAAGAAGGGGGGAAAATGGGCTTGAGATTTATGTCATGTGTGAAATCCCCGCTAATGTCATTTTAGCGGAGGAATTTGCGCAAATCTTTGATGGATTCTCCATTGGTTCCAACGATCTAACCCAGCTCATTTTAGGCGTGGATCGGGACAGTGAGATTGTGGCTTCTATTTTTGATGAGCGGAATGCTGCGGTTAAGGCTATGATTGCTGAGGCTATCCGCAAAGTGCGTGCCGCCGGGAAAAAGATAGGTATTTGTGGTCAGGCTCCCAGTGACTATCCCGAGTTTGCGGCATTCTTGGTGGAGCAGGAAATCCATAGTATCTCTCTAAATCCGGATGTGGTTTTAAAAACCACGGCTCGTATTATGGATGTGGAGCAGAAGCTTGGTTTAAGGTGAGCCATGTGGAGGTTTCGTAGAAGGTTGCGTATTGCTCCAGGTCTTTATTTAAACTTCAGCACTTCAGGGGTCAGTGCCACTATAGGGCCGCGGGGTTTGAGTATTAACCTCAGTGAGAAGGGAGTGTATTTAAATATGGGCTTGCCTGGTACAGGAATTTATAGTCGCACGAAAATAGGTCCTACCATTACCAGTGCTTCATCGAGGTCGGCCCCTCAGGAACGTAAGCCCATGACACCTTTAAAAAGTGCTCCTGTGGGTAGTCTTACTACTATGGAACTTTCGGAGTTAAGGCAGGAGTTTTATCAAGTTTTAAGGGGTAAGTATGAGTTAGAGCAAAGATGTCAAAAGGCAAAGAGGGTTTACCGGGCCACTTATGTCTTTGTCGTTTTTGCTAAGTTGATTCTCTTGGGATTCTTGCCAGTTTTTCGCCGTCTTCTTTTACAAAAGGCCATGCGCTATCATCGACTATGTTTAAAGAGGGATAAACAGATGCTTATCGTTGAGGCTAAGTTGGAGGGGAGTTTCGCCCAGGAATTTGCCGCTCTTGTGGAGGCCTTTAGTAAACTCACACAGGGAGGGGAAGTTTGGGATGTTGTGGCTCGGGATTTTGTCCCTGCCAATGCAGCATATGATCTTTCCTTTGGCCAGTGTGAAAGGGTATCTGTAAGGCTTTCCTTTGGTGAATCTAAGTTCCTTAAGATTTTGGATCACCATACTCTTTGTTGGCAAAATGCCAATGGAGCTACTTTATATTTTTATCCCTTTTTCGTAATTGCTGAGGACCTAAGCGGTATGGATATTGCTTTTATTGATTATAAGAGCTTATTCTTACGGCATGGCCGAGTTCGCTTTTTAGAAAATAAGCCCCTTCCAGGGTATGTAAAAAGGCTTGGAGAAAGCTATCTTTATGTGCGCCGGGATGGCATGAGAGATATGCGTTATCGAGAAAATCCCTCTTTTCCAGTAGTGGAATACTACAAGGTGCATTTTGAGACACCAGAGGGATTAAATGAGCTCTATCTATTTGCGAGCTCAAGAGAAGCTGAGGATTTTTGTTGCCGATTGGAAAAATATATTGAACACTTAAGAAAAATAGGCTTCAGTTTATAAGAAATTTAGCCAAAGTGCGTCTTTACGAAGTGGCTGTGCATAAGGTGTCGCCCCTTTTGATGTTCTTGGTGAGATAGAATGTTTTTTTTCATTAGTATTTGGTACATCCATGTAGCAAGAAATCTAGCATCTTCGGTTGGCGTATAATTTGTTTTGCAAGAGGGGCAGAGAAATCCGCTTTCTACAATATAGGCTTTTGGAAAAAATTCTTTTTTGCCACATACATAACAAAAAAGTTCTTTTTCATAAACACCAAGCAGAGTATAAAAACTGAGGTAAAAGTCAGAAACTAAAAAATCCTTCTCGTCAAGAGAAAGCTGTTTCCATGCCTCTAGGATTTTATGTGACAATGCGAAGACCTCTTTATGAAGTAGATCATGAGTTAAAAGCTTAAGTGGCTCCATCATTTCGCTTAAAAGCACGAGGTCCTCGTATTGAGGGTTTATACTGTAAGGGCTAAGTACAAGCTTTGACTCACGAGGCACGGCTGTGTCTTGCCTCACATAGCCCAACAAAACTTCCCAAATAGTTCCTGGCATAAGGTGGAATCTTTCGCGCCGGCGCGATTTGAGTATTCCTGGAAATTTTATTTTCATGGCTCTGCCTTCTTCACTTAAAACCCTGCAAAGAAGGGATTCATTGGGCAAAGCTTCTTTTGTTATTATGAGAACTTTCACTTCTAGTGGTTAAGCCTAGGTTACTGCGAAAATTCAGGAGAGCGACAAGTTTTTCTTCAATTTCGCAGAAAAGCTCTTTTTGTTCAGGAATCTCATGGTCAAGCCCTGCGGCGTGGACAAGGCCGTGTATGCTTAAAAGTAAGAGTTCTTCCTCCGGTTGGTTATGGTAAAATTTGGCTTGATGGAGGGCTTTGGGATAGCAAATGAAAATATCGGCATAGTGTTGACTCTTCCCGCGCTCGCCGGGAAAAGTAAGTACATCCGTCACTTCGTTTTGGCCTCGGTAGCGCAAGTTAAGGTGCTTTATTTTACTCTTGCCAGTAAAGATAATGTTTGTCGTTTCCCTTAAAGTAAAGGGTTGAGCTGACATTCGAGCTAAAATGTCTCGAATGCGTTTTGCAAAGCGAGAGAATTGCTCTTCAAGTTGTTGTGCAAAAAGAGTTGCTTTTCGATTTTTGGTTTCGTTATGGAAAAAAAAGGGCATTATGATTGGGCCAGTTTGCAAGCCGACTCAAGATCTTCAGCAATAGTAAATCTTGAGATAAGGTCCGTCATCTCAAAAAGATCTTTTACAAAGGGGGTTGGCTTCGTAAGTACAAGTTTTCCTTTGTTTTGATCAATGGTTTTGGCTATGGTGAGAAACAAGGTTATGCCGCTACTATTCATGTATTCCAATTCCGAGATGTTTAATACCACCCGATAGATTTTATCTGAGAATATACTGCGAATTTTCTGGTTGAGATCAAGTACGTTGTCTGCTGTAATTTTACCAGAAAAATGGATTACAAGTACACTCTCCTCGCCAGATTTTCTTAGCTCGGTTTTGAGACTCACTAGATTTTCTAGTGGCATGGCACAGCCTAAACACGGCTTTCAAAAAAACAAGTCTTTTTGTCTCGCTCCTCTTGGAATTTCCCAGCTAAGCCCAGGATTCAGGATTTGTGAAGAGTCTCCTTCTATGCTTTAAATTGGCTAGGTGTGGATAGCTCGAAGAGGAAAATAGCAGTTTCCCTATTCCATAAACTTTTACTTATCTTCGTTTACCACTTTGGTCTTGAGTTGGGGCTTTAGTTGACAGTATGGTTTGGCTTTCGTCGTATAGTTTTTGAGAACACCTCCTAAGGTTGGGCGAACATGGTAATGTGTCCTGTATGCGATAGCCCCACAAAGGTTGTCGAGGAGCCTTTTTACCGCTGTCCTCGGGATGGACTCCTTGTCTACGCCGAGGGAACGGAGCTAACCTACGAAGATGACTATTTTGGCCTCGAGTATAAGAACCAGTATGGAAAAACATACTTAGAAGATAGGGAGGCGATTCTTGCTAGGAATCATTGGCGTCTTAAGGAATTCCATACCCGCATTCGCCTTAGTGGGAAAAAGAAACGTCTACTTGAAGTTGGCTGTGCCTATGGGTTCTTTTTGGAAGCAGCGAAAAACTACGGGTACGAGTTAGAGGGTTGGGAACTTTCCCAAAAGGCAGCCCAATATTGCCAGAATAGAGGTTTTGCAGTAAAGGTGGGGGACTTCTTTGCTCTTTATGAGAATTGGCAAAAGCAAAAAAGACCACCTTATGATGTTGTGGCTGCTTTTTATACCATTGAGCATTTTCGGTGGCAAAGGCAGTTTTGGAGTGCTGCTGCTCATCTGGTTTCTCGAGGGGGTTATCTTTTATTATCGCTGCCTTCTTGTTGGGGGCCTTTGTTTTATTTTCACCGAAGAAAATGGTATGAGAATCATCCTCGTGACCATTTTGTAGACTACAGCCCGCGAAGTTTAGCAAAAATTGGCAAAAGTTTTGGTTTTAAATTATTATTGACAAAGTCAGAGGGGATCCATCCTAACCGGTTTTGGGGGGGATCATTGCCCTTTCTGCGGTCTTTTTTCCGCAAAATTCAAGAAAAAATCCCTTTTTCTGATACCATCTATGCTGTCCTTAGAAAAGACAGAGATGAGTCATTTTGAAAATCTACTTTCTCAAGCCAAGGAGATCTATCATGTCTTGTGGCAGTGGGAACTCCATTTTCATGATTGGATTAACAAAAAGAAAGATATTCCCTCATACGTAGAGTCAACCTTTTCTGGGGAAGACTGGAAACGCCAATGTGAGCCCTTCCCGTTAGTATTGCCTTCCCTTAAAGGGAAAACAAAAGAAGAGCTTTGCCTGGAAAACGGCATAACGATCGTTGTGCGCTATCGTGATGATTTGGAAAACTCGGTATACCTTGAAGGTCGCACAATTAGAGCTAAAGCTAATAATCCGGTGGATTATCTTGCTTGTGCTGCTATATTGGCGCGCTATCCCTGGCTGGAGGTGGATATTCCTGTCTATGAGGGTACGAAAGATCCGGGACTTTTGCCTTATCCCGTAAAACGCTACTTTTTTCGCCGTATTCTACTTGGCCGAAAGCCCTCGGCTGGCTTGCGTTTTCTGGACCAAACAACCTGGCTAGATGTTTACATGCCCGAAGTTACGGCGGGAAAGAATCTAAGCCAGAACCGCTACCATGCCTACGATATATACGAGCATCTGCTACGTGCCTGTGATGCCGTATTAGAAGCTGATGAGGAGGTTCGTTGGGCTGCCCTTCTGCATGATACGGGTAAAGTTAATACGAGAAAACTTTTGCCCAATGGGGAGGCGAGTTTCCACAACCATGAAATGATTTCCGCTCGCCAGACGGTCGACATCATGAAACGCTTAGGTATTCCCCGGGAACTAGGCCAACGCGTGCGTTTTCTTGTGCGCAACCACATGTTTCATTATACGGACGAATGGACAGACCGTGCTGTACGTCGCTTTATGCGTCGGGTAAGTCGGGAAGATTTAAAAAAACTCATTGCTCTGCGCTTAGCGGACCGCAAAGGCTCAGGCAAAAAAACAGCCTTCCCGCGTGCCTTACAAAAACTTATCTTGCATATCGAGCAAGTAGAAAAAGAAGAGAAACGATTCAAGGTCAAAGACCTAGCCATAAATGGCTATGATCTAATGAAACTGGGCATGAAGCCGGGACCTGAAATGGGGGCTCTCTTGCGCCGTTTTACGGAAGCAGTTGCCTCAGGGCTTTTGGCCAATGATCCCGAAATACTTTTAGCACGAGCTCGGGAGGAAATAAGCCGTAAGGCATCGTAATGGAAAAAAAAGAAAAAGCCATTTTTATTGCAGCTGGTGGGACAGGTGGCCATATCTCTCCTGGTGTGGCTCTAGCGGAGGGATTCTTGAAAAAAAAAGTCAGGGTGGTTTTTTTTAGCCTCGAAAAAGATAGAGATTATCCTGATCTCGAAAGGCTGCGAATGTTTGAAGGGGTTCATGTGGTTTTTTATAAGGCCCCTCCGCTTCCCTCCAAAGTATGGCTTTGGCCCAGGTTTGCGAAAAATCTCATCCTCTCGTTGGGGCAGGTAAGAGAGCAACACAAACTCTATCAGGTAGTAGCGGCCATTGGGATGGGGGGATACCCTGCTTTTCCTTTATTGCTCTACTCCAAGTTCATGAAGATCCCCTACTTTCTTTGTGAGCAAAATTCTGTCATGGGTTTTGTGAGTCAGCTTTTTGCAAAAAGAGCACAAAAAGTCTTCCTCTCCTTCCCTATGAAGACAAATGCGAGCCACTATGTATTTACAGGAAATCCCCTACGGTCGCAATTTCAAAAAAAAGTTGTGGTTCGGAAACCAACTAGCTTTAGAAAAATCCTCATTGTGGGGGGGAGTCAGGGAGCCAGGGATTTAAATGAGCTATACCTAAGGATGATAGAAGATCCTTTTTTTGAAAATTGGCAGATTATCCTTAGCACAGGCAAAAACCACTATCATGCTATTTATCCTAAAAAACGTAAGAAAGACCAAATCCTGCCCTTTATTACTGACATGCCCAGGTTTTTAACAAATTGCGATGTGGTCTTATGTCGCGCAGGAAGTGGTACCCTTTATGAAGTCATTTGGGCCCAAAAACCCTCTGTGCTTTTCCCATTTCCCTATGCAACTAAGAATCATCAGTACTACAATGCTCTTTATTTAAAAGAACAGGGGGTGAGTGAAATCATAGATATTCGTCCCTTTTCTGCAAAAGAGGCCGTATGCCGTCTCAAAGAGATTTTGCAGAGCCACAAACTTAAAGAGATGGCCGATGCCGTAGCCCAAAAGAAGGTTCTTCCACTAACCGCTCATGAGGTTATTGTAAACGAGGTTTTGCAGCTAGCCTGAAAATGAGAGTAGCTATTACCATATCGTTTGTTTTCTTTATAAGTATAAGTAGGCTTGAGGCAAGCTGGGCTATTTTGCCGGTGCGCGTTGAGGGCGAAACACTGCCAAATCTATCCGGCTTTGAGCTTTCACGTCTTGCTGTGTTGTATCTTGAATATGGGGGGATATATGCGGTAACACCGGTCTCTCTTGTTGAGCGAGCTTACCGCAAGTTTGAGCTCACAAGCTCTTCTCCTTTGCCTCCAAATGTGGCAGTGCGCCTGGCTCAGGAGTTAGACTGTGAGCGGCTCCTTCTTTTGCTTGTAAAAAAAACGGCACAGGGGTATCGATGGGAAAGTCTTGTATTTTATCCCGAGTCTCTGATTTCGGGAGATCCCATAGAAATTGAAAATCCATCCTTATGGGATGGACTAGGAGAGCTTCTTCGCAGGCGATTCCCCCATTTTCGCAGACCCATATCTCATGTGAAACCAGCTGTGCCCGTTATTTTTCTGATAGAGTTAAGTGCAGCTAATCAGAGGGAGATAGAGGCTCTCTCTGAGATGTTAGTACCAAGAGGGGGGCTCTACGGTGTCTGCGCGGTTTCTGCCGCGGGTGAAATCAAAGAAAGCCCCTTTCCCCAAGAATCTCATGAGGCAAGCTTGTTTTTAAAAAGACTAAGAACAGAGGGTAGTACAGCTGCCCAGCATTTATCTAAAGCTGTGTTTTGTGCCGAGTCCCAGATAAAAAGGCGCCAGTTGACTAAGGTAATTTTTTATCTTTTGGTGGGCTCGGCGCCGCGAGATGAGGGGGAGAAAAATCGGTTAAAAGGGTATATGCGACAACTAGCATCAAAGGGGGAGGTTCATGTTTTGGGCAGCGGCAGCCTCTCCTTTGAAGAGAGAAACTTTTATGAGGATCTTACCCGAGAACTTTCCTCGCAGACGAAGTCTGAATACCATGACATCCTCTACCGCAAGAAAATGGGGTTGAGCACTGGTGAAAGCTGGTATGTATTTAAGCGGGGCTTTCATTTGCTAGAATCCCAAAACCAAGATGCTACAGAGGCGTTCTCGGTAAGTGTGCCGGCTCATCTTCGCCAATACTTTCACCCAGAACGCTTGTCTGAGATGTACCGTAAGCTCTCCCAAAATCAAATCCTCTCAGAGGGACGACTCGAGGTGGCCATTCCGAGCTTAATAGCCAAGAGCGAGGAGCAAAAAGAAAAAAGAAAAGGGTTTGCTCGTATCTTACTTGAGTTCCCAGAGGGTCAGTTTTGGTTTACGATACCCCATAGGCTAAAAAAACCCCCATCTTTGGGGGAGACGGTGAGCCTTGCCTTGCTTTTAACTCGCGGGCGTTATGGAATTCCTGTAGAAAATGACCCGGCCTTTGTAAAAATCTATGAAAATTACGCAGATGTCCCGCAAAGCCTCCTCTTGAACCTTAAAGATTACTTGAAAAACCCAGAAAAATACCTAGACAAAAGTATAGGCAAGACCTCCCTCTATATCCTTACTGGTAGGTTGCGGGAAATACGTTTAAAGCAGGCAGATATTTATGAATAAGAGACTTTGGAAAAGGCTCAAGAGAGTGTTTTCCACGAGCTTTCCTTTTGTGATTTCTCTTTCCTGTGCCAATAATATTCCCTTCTTAGAGGAGAGGATCCTTAAGCGCCCGGTAGGGATTTCCATAACAGCCAATCAGGGGCTCACCTTTACTTTGCGCTATTATGTCCAAAATCAGGAGCCTACCTTCGATGGCTATGATCTTTTTATTAAAAGGGAACCCATTGGGGATGGTGAGGTCTTTGGTGCTCTTGGCCCCGCCAATCTTTATGGCAATCTGCCCACGTTTTTGCATGGGCCCGAGGAATTTGACCCGAACCGGCCTATAGAAAGACTTATCTCTACGATTGATGGGGCTAGGTTATTTGAGGCAGGTGTTAGATACTACTTTAGGATCTGTGCCCATTCCCGTAGAGGTTTTCGTTCCGACCCCTCTGAAGAGGTTAGTTCCATAGCCCTGCCCTAAAGTGTTAGCCAGGGGTAACAAGAATTATACCCGAAAAGAGTTGTCATGGATAGAGGGGAAGTTATGGAGGTTTGCGGATGAAACTTAGAGTGATGATGTTTTCCGATTCTTATCTTCCCAAAATCGATGGAGTGGGGATCTCCACAGACCGCTTTTGCCGGATTTTAGCAAAGAAAGGCCATGAATTTCTTATCTGTGCCCCGCTCTATGAAAAAGACAACCACATGGGCAATGATAAAAACATTAGAGTAGAGCGCTTTGGCAATGTATCGTTGCCTTCCTATCCTGATGTGAAGATTGTTTTACCGGCGCGAAAAAAATTAGACAGACTTGTCAAAGAATTTCGGCCTCATTTAATTCATTTTCACACCCCGGGGATTTTAGGTCAGTTTGGCATTGCTGTTTCTCAAAAACACAAAATTCCTCTTATTGGTACCTATCATACTATGATGAATGAGCTTGGCACGTACCTTTCCCCCATAAGGCTTCTACGGCTAGACCGCCTTTTAAGTCGTTTTATGAAAAATAAAGGGGTGCGCAAGGCGGTTAAGGATGCCGAACGCAAGAGGGAGAAATCTTTTACCAACCGCTTGATCTTTCGCATAACAAATCGGGTTTATGAAAAGGGCCAAGTGATTATTACTCCTACCGAACTTGTAAAAAAAGAACTAGAGCTTTTTGGAGTAATGACCCCTATTGTCATTATTTCAAATGGGATGGATCTATCTTTATTTAAGGGAAAAGCAAAAAAAAAGCCACATTCCCCTCCACGATTGCTCCATGTTGGTCGCTTGGCTCACGAGAAGAACTGTGATGTGGTGTTAAGAGCTTTTGCTCGTATCCATGAAAAAATACCAGGTGCTACCTTGACTTTCACAGGTGATGGTCCTTCACGGGAAAGTTTAGAAAAAGAAGCTCGAGAGCTTGGGTTACAAAACCAAGTGAGTTTCACGGGTTTTATACCTCACGAGAAACTACCGGAAATTTATGCTGCTCATGATCTTTTTGTGACTGCTTCTACCATGGAAACCCAAGGTCTTGTTGTACTTGAGGCATTAGCTATGGGTTTACCTGCCGTTGGCGTGGATGCTTATGCCCTTCCTGAAGTTATCCAAAATGGCTTAAATGGCTACATTGTTCATCCCTTTGACAGTGAAGGACTAGCCGCAGCAATAGCGAGCATATTACAAAACCATGATCTCTATGCTCGTTTTTCTGAGGCAAGCTTGCAAATTGCTTCTGCTCATGAGGTACACAGCTGTGCCGAGAAACTAGAAAAGCTCTATCTTAGGGTAGCCAAAGGGGAGTTTGCTCACTCCTCTTCAGGAAACAGGTAACTTTCTTTTTCTTGCAAGGCTATGGGCTGATAGAAGACGAGGCAGCCAGTTAGCATGTGGGCTCGCTCGCGGTTAAAGGTAGCCATTTGGCGAAATAATGTTTTAATGGCGATGTCGTCAAATTTATCACTAAATTTTTCAAAAGCATGGCTAGCATCCTCCGCTTCCTGTTGGGCAAGGCGTAGGGCTTCAATTTCATTTTTTTGGATGTTTGCCTGCTTGTTGCGATCAAGTCGGCGCATAAGTTTTTGAATCGCTGTTGCTTGAAATTTATAGACTTCTCCCAAATATTTGAGATTGGGCAAGCCTGGGGAGCCAGAAAGCTCTTTGTAGAGTTCCTCAATTAACCTAACATGCTCTGCACTGTCTTCTGCTAAATCATAGAAAAAATCTCGTACCGGGCCATCAGAAAGCTCATCGTAAGCGCGCAGACAAAAGTCAAAGAAATCCTTTTCGTGCTGAATAGCTGCGGCTACGGCCTCAAGAAAATTCGTATGGCGAATACTCCCCATACGTTTTCCTATATGCTTGTATTGCTTTGTCAATCGCTTATTTTACAAGGGCGGCTATATTTTGGGCAAAGTTTAAGAAGAGTTTCTCATCGGTATGTTCGAGCACCGAAGGCCTGGCATTTTGACCCATGGTTTTGAGCAGCTCTCGCTGCCTCAGCGTTTCATCCATTACTTCGCAGAAGTGGTGGTAATTTCCTGCAGAAAACAACCTACCATTAAATTTATCTCGCACATAGTCTTTAGGTCCTCCCTTATCGGATACGACAACAGGTATCCCCGATGCTAAGGCTTCGAGTACGGTTTTGCCCAATGTCTCGGTAGGGGATGGCAGAACATAGAGGTCAGCAGAGGCATATATTTTTTGTAATTCTTGACCTCTTTTAATGCCGAGAAAGTGAATGTTTTTTTGCTGGCCATATTCTTTCTCATAGCTATCTTTCTCGGGGCCTGAGCCAACTAGAACAAGTTCGCAATCTTGGGGATTTTTTTGGCGAAAATACTCGAGCAAAAAAAGAATATCCTTAACACGGGTGATACGGCCTACGTATAGCACAATAAATCTATCCTCCTTGATACCGTAGCTATTCCAAATCTTGCGATTTGCCCAACGGGGGTTAAACGTGTCAATATTTACCCCCGCTGGATAATACCGGAGTTTATGGGCAGGGTGTCCCTTTTTTATCTTAAGATCCCAGAATTCTTTCGTACGCACAAAAATTAAATCAGCTTGTTTTTGGTATTGTTTGAGATAAAAAAGTCCTGCTACATTGAGCACCGGCTCCACAAGAGGGTTCCCAAAGATAATTCCCTTGCTTAGTTTTTTAGCATAGGAGTCCATGTCGGTGTGGTAGATATCAACCCATGGCAAATCTAAGATCTTGGCGGCAGCCATGGCCATAAGCCCCATAACTCCTGGTGTGTTTGAGATCAGTATATTTGCCTTAATTTTTTCAAGATACGAAATAAAATGAAAGAAAATGGGTATATGAAAAGCTGTTCCTGCATAAAAAGTGTTGGTGGAGATGCTTAAGATTGGCTTAAGTACATGAAATGGGGGAAATGGTTTCTTGTAGCAAGTCAATGGTTGCCAAAAAACTCCGTGTTTTTTTGCTTGCGCATACATTTCTTCGGTATCTGTAATAATGCCAGAGACCTCGTCGAATATGTCAGCAATCCAGGCCGCCCGTAATTTGCGGATGTCCCCCATTTGCTATATTATAGCCAAGACCTAATAATTTTACCAGAAAAAAGAAGACGAAGGCTTGCGTTATCGCTTTCGGCTTCTTTCCATCGATCAATTTGCAAATCAACCACAGCTGCTGTAGCTGTGGTCAAGCGTACCATGGCATCGCCTCGGCTTATGAGCTTTGCTACAAAAGTCTCGAGGGCGGGGTTATGCCCTATGAGGGCAGCCATATGCACGTGCTCTGGGATTGTGCGAATAGCTTCAAAAGCACTGTCTATGGAGCCAGGATAGAGATCTTCCCAAAGGTGTAGAATATTGTGGTTTTTTTTCTTTAAAATTAATTTTGCTGTATCTAAGGCCCTTTTGGCGGGTGAGGAGAGGATATATTCAGGAAAAAGCTGAGCTTTTCGTAAGGCTTTTCCTAAAATTTTCGCTTCTTCGATACCTCTCTCGTTTAGGGGGCGTTCGAAATCAGAAAGATGGCTATTTGAGTGATCAGATTTTGCGTGGCGAATGACAAGTAAGGTTTTCATAAGAGAGCTGCACTTTCCCTAAGGCCTAGCATGAGATTCATGTTTTGCACTGCTTGTCCTGCGGCTCCTTTGCGCAGGTTGTCTATGGCAGAGACAATTTCAAGAAGTCCAGTTTTTTCGTCAAAATAAAATGAAAAATCAAAAAAGTTAGTGTGTTGGACTTTTTGTAGCTCTAGCATATCGGGATTTTCGCAATAACGTACAAAGCTTTCTTTTGCTGCATAAAGGGAGGCTTTTTTTTGCAACTCTTGCAAGCTAAGTTTCTCCCTTGTGTGTAAATAGACTGTTGTTAATATGCCTCGGTAGAGAGGTAATAGGTAGGGGGTAAAGCGTATGTGTATGGCCTTTTGGGCAAGCAAAGCCGCCTCTTGTTCCATTTCTGGTACATGCTGGTGTTTTATAAGGCGGTAGGGTTTAAAATTTTCATAGACCTGAGAAAACACGAGAGTATCCTTTTCCCTTCGCCCCCCTGCGCCTGAAGTGCCACTTTTGGCATCGACAATGATCCAGTTTTCAAAAGCATCAAAAAGTTCGCCCAGCCATGCCAGAGATAATAACACGGCTGTAGGATAGCAGCCTGGGTTTGCTATCAGATGGGCTTTCCTAATAGAATCGCGCTTAAGTTCGGGTAGGCCATACACCGCTTTTTCTAGGAGAAATTCAGCTAAGTGTTTTGTGTTGTAGTATTCTTGGAATATCTCCTCGTTTCTTAGACGAAAAGCGCCTGAGAGATCGATCACTTTGATGTTTTGTTGGAGGAAATGAGGCACATATTGTAACGAGACATCCTCTGGGGTGCAGAGAAACACAAGATCAAGCTTAGGCCAGCTGAAATCCTGGGGCGAGGAGAGTTTTAGCTGGGCATAACGTGTTAGATCCAACTGGGGGAGAGCTTCGGCTAGGGTTTTGCCGGCAAAATCAGTTGAGGTGGCATATACAAGTTCTACTTCGGGATGGGCGGCCAAGATTTTTAAAAGCTCTCGTCCCGTAAAGCCTAGGGCTCCTAATATGCCCACCCGATACATAATTACTCAAGAAGGATGATCTTTTCAATAACCACCTTTTGTTTGGGTTTGTCGTTTTCGTCTCGTTCGATAGCCGCAATTTTCTGAAGGACATCCCTTCCCTTAAGGAGTTTACCGAAAACAGTATGCTTTCCATTGAGGTAGTGATTATCGACAATATTAATGAAAAATTGGCTGCCATTGGTATTGGGTCCAGCATTGGCCATAGCAATAGTGTATTGGCTTACTGGGACAGATGGCAAGCGATCATCAAAGCGATATCCGGCTAGTTCTAAAAGCTGTTGGACACTTAGTTCTTCTAGTTGTTTGATTTCTTTTTGAAAAAGGGCGTTAGCTTCCTTCATTTTCTTTTGTAAGTCTTCTTGGGAGCGGATATTGAGCTTTTCGAAAACCCTTTGGCGCGCTACGAGTTGGGCTTCTCGTTGGTAGGAGGGGGCATCTTTTAGTTTAATTTTATCTAAACCCAGAGCCTTTGCCGAGATTTCGTCCTCAAATTGATAGCCAGGACCTCCGGTACCGTCCCCCCGGGGGTCTCCTCCTTGGATCATGAAATTTGGTATAACCCGATGGAAGCTGAGCCCTTCATAAAAAGGTCTTTTGGCTTTTTTGCCATCCGTGTCGGTAAATTCCTTTTTTCCTAAAGCAAGCCCTAAAAAGTTTTCTACGGTACGCGGTGCTACGTTAGGGTAGAGCTCTATGTACATGTTTCCTAGGTTTGTCCTCATTAAGATAAGTGGGTTATCTTGGCTTTGCATGGGCTCTTCGAGCTCTTTAATGACATCCCTTTTCTTTGTTTGGCAGCTCACACTGCCTATGGTTAGTAAGGCTAATAAAATATATTTTCGCATAGGGCGGATGTAGGTAACCCAAGCAAGGGGTCAATCGTAAATAAAAAGCATAATCTTCATGGTCATCTAACTATTTTTTATCCCCAAACTGTTCGCCAATATGTGTGAGCGTAAGCTATTATTCCCCCGGTGAAGGTTATAGCAATAAGATAGACAGTAATTTCTCTATAAGGCAATTCTAAAAGATAAAAAAGCCCGGCTGCGGCACAAAAGCCCACCCCAAATTTACCCCACCAGTTGGGCTTACCTAAAATATTTTTTTTTACTAATAGATAAGTGCCAAGCCAAATACCCGCAATTTCCCGTACTAAAATAAACAGAAAAAGCCACAGAGGTAGCGAGCGGTAAAGGACAAGAGCGAGGAACCCCCCTAGAATAGCAAGTTTGTCTGCCAGTGGATCTAGGTATTGTCCGAGAGGTGTCTCCTGGCCTAGGATACGAGCTAAGAATCCGTCTAAGAAATCTGTGATAACCATAACAATTAAAATAAAGACAGCCCCCATGTTGGCCTTAGGGTTTTGTTTACCTTCCCGGATGAGATACCAAAGGGGGGGCAAAAGAAAAAGACGCAGGAGTGACAAGAAATTCGAAAGAGTGAAGATGCGGTACGCAAAGACCTCACGAATGGTCATAAATTAGCGGATCTTTATTGTGTTGTCCCTTCCTGGGCCAACGCTTAGATAGCGTATTGGTATTCCTGTGAACTTCTCAATAGCATGAATGTATTTCTTGGCATTCTTAGGAAGCTCGTCAAAGTGACGGCACTCATTTATGGGCTCAAGCCACCCCGGAAATTCTTCGTAGATCACTTGTACTTGGTCAGCATCATAGGTAGGAAAGTGAGATATTCTCTTGCCGTTGAGTTCATAACCAATGCCCATTTTTATAACGGGGAATTGGTCTAAGACATCGAGTTTGGTAAGAGCCAGTGCCGTAAGGCCATTTACCCTGGCGGCATGTCGTACTACTTCGCAGTCAAACCATCCGCAGCGCCTCGGTCTTCCCGTAGTAGCCCCGTATTCTTGACCAATTTGACGTATTTTTTCACCCACCTCGCCCTTCTCTTCCGTCGGGAAGGGACCCTCTCCTACCCGGGTAGTGTAGGCTTTTGTGATGCCAATTACTTCATTTAAGTAATGGAAGCTGATACCACTTCCCGTAATGGCACCTCCGGTTGTGGGGTTTGAGCTTGTGACATAAGGGTAGGTGCCAAAATCCACATCCAGCATGGTGCCCTGCGCCCCTTCTAAAAGTACTTTTTTACCTGAGGCTAGTTCCAGGTTCAGATAATAAGGCACATTAATAACAAATTCCTTGAGTCTAGAACGTAACGAAAGTAAATAATCTTTTAACTCGGCAAATTTTATGGGATTTGTTTCATATAGGCGGGTGAGTATCGCATTTTTCATTTCGACAAGCATGGGAAGGCGCTTTTCAAAAAAGTTGTCACTAAATAAATCACCAATACGTATCCCCCATCGGTTGACCTTATCTCCGTAGCAAACCCCGATACCCCTTTTGGTAGTTCCTATACGGCTTTCTTTCGCCATTTCTTCTCTTAGTATATCTATCTGGCGGTGGTATGGTAATAATAGGTGGGCATTGTCTGCAATACGGATTCTTCCTCGGGTTTGAATGCCACGTCTTTCTAGTGCCTCCATTTCCTCAAAAAGAGCTTCAGGGTCTATTACCATTCCCCCGCCTAAGACACATATGGTATTGGGGTAGAGGATACCCGACGGTATTAAATGAAAGACATACTTTTCTTCGCCAACCATTACGGTATGGCCTGCATTGGCTCCGCCCTGATAGCGCACCACGATTTCGGTTTCTTCAGAGAGATAATCAATAATCTTTGCCTTGCCTTCATCTCCCCATTGGGTTCCTACAATTAAAGTGGCAGGCATAAGCCAGCTTTGTAAGGGCTACTACTCAGTCAAATTTTTCTATAGCCTCTGTTTTTGTCTCAGCTATATCGAAAATCTGGTCAAGCATGGTTACTTCAAACAGTTTTTGCAGGTTTGGAGAAACGACAATAAGTTTAAGATCTCCCCCCTCTTGCTTGTAAAGCCTTTTGTAAGTTACCATGATTCCTAGCGCCGAGCTACAGATATGGCTTACCTCAGTTAGATCGAGGACTACCTTGTAATGGCGCCTTGCATGAAAGGACTCTAGTAGATTTTCTAAATCATCCGTTTGTGCTTGCTGGATATTTCCTTCAAGTTTCACAAAAATAACGCCGTCTTCTTCAAATTGCCTCATCCCCTCTCTTGCGGTTCATCGCATGTCCAATGAAAAGTCAATTTGTTTTTTCTCTCTTTTGGCTAAAGACCCAATAACGGCTCAAGAGATAGCCCGAGATAACATAGACCCCCGAGGCTAGCAGTTGGGATATAAAGAAAGGCAATCTTCCAAGCCGGTAAAGAATGCTTAACGCCACAAGATTTAAAACGTAAGAAAAAGCCATGCTTGACAGAAACTGAAGGTATTCCTTCCAAAAATTCCCTTTGCTTTTAAAATTGTAGGTGCGGTTTAGGTAAAACGAAAGCATGATACCAAAAAAATAGCCGAAAAAATTCGCTAGCTCTGCGACAACCCCCAAGGTGTGGAGAACAAAAATTAAGGTGAACCCAAATAGGGTGTTGATTACCCCGATGATAAGGTAGTTCGCGAAGCTCCTATGGCCAAATTTTTGCCAGAAAACTTTTATCATAAAAATAGTTTACCTCGGCATAAGAATTGGTATTGGTTTTGGGGCGCCATGGGCAAAGTTACATAAGCCATGGGTTTTTCTTAAAATTTGCTTTTCGAGTAGTGTGCAAGGGCCATGGTATCTGCCCGGCAAGCAGAATTTGGGGGATATCTTGCATAGCCGCTCACTGAGCCTTTTGGCCGTGGCTCATGTTGCTGGTATATTCCTCGGTTTTCGCACAGACCAACTGTTTGGCCTTGTCACCTTAGGATTGTCGCTGCTTTTCTTACGGTATTATTATGAAAAGAAAATCATCCCGTTTACAGAAATCATTGGTAAGTTTCCTCTTTTCGTTTTTTCGGTATGCTGGCTCTTGCTGTGGCTTGCCGTTGTTTTTCTTGAGTACTTTTCTTTTCAATACAATCTTGCCGATACAGGTATTTTTGCCCACCAATTGATTTATTATTCTAAAAAAGGAGACTATTACAACTACATTTTGGGCTTACCTGCACTTAGCGATCACTTTACCCCAGGACTTTTAATTTTTACACCCTTATTTCAATTAAAGGAAAGTATTTTGTGGCTGCCACTTTTGCGCCTTTTTAGTTATGCTCTTTCTGTCATTTTTCTTTATAAAATAGCCGTTCTCCTTTTCCACAAGGAGCGAGGTTATGTAGTCTTGGCGGTGCTCTTATGGCTTTTTAATTCTGCCTTTCTCAGGGTTTTGCGCTACGAATTCCACCCCAGTAGCCTTGCGGTTGGTATTCTTTTTGGAGCTTTTTATTTGCTACTCAAAGGCCACAAAATTAAAGCCTACCTCACTCTTTTGCCCTTAATTTTTTTTAAGGAAAACCTCATCTTAGTGTATCTTAGCTTTGGCCTATATCTCCTTCTTTATGAAAAAGAAGCAAAGAGTGGTCTTGTCTATATGTTCTCTTTTGCCATCTTTGGGTTTCTCATTTATTTTTCTATCCCGTTTTTTACAGGAGGAGTGCCACTTGTCCAGGGGGAGAAATTTGGTCCATTTACGCTTTGGGGGCAAAAAATAAACTTCGTCTTGAGGCTTTTAACCACCGTGTTGCTGTTACCTGCTCTTAGACCAAGTCTCTTTCTTGTTTTTTTAAGTAGTACTGCGGCTTCCCTGGCTTCTCGCCATCCTCCTATGGTAAGTCTAACATTTCACTACCAAGACATCCCTGTTAGCATAGGGATGCTTATGGCGGTGGTGGCACTTCGAGACATGAGAGAGGGCAAGATAAAAATTTGGCTTTCTTGGGGCCATATGCTAAAGCCCATTATGGTACTGCTTTTTTTATGGGAAAATTCCTTAACCCCTGTCCATGCTCTTCGCCAAGCTTTACCTCAAGCTCACCATCTTGTGCTTTTGGGGGAAATACAGCAGGTTAAAAAAAAGCTACCTCATGATGCTACCCTGGTGGTAGAAGACAGCCTGGGCCCCTACTTTCTCGAATTCCCTTACTTGCGTAGCCTCCGTCATGAAGAATGGGAAGATCTTATGGCAGGAAAAACTCCCACAAGATCTATAGGCAAGGTCTTTGTCATTTTTGCGGAGGGTGTCAATCCCTGGCCGCTTACCAAAGAAAAATGGCAGGGATTAGCTGAAAGACTTTCTTCTGAACCATTTCACGAGCTGGAAAGCTCCTTTCGCTACCTTAAGATCTTTGAAAAAGTCTAAGCTATATGGGTATTTTTTCTCAAAGGGAAGTATGCTCGAAAGTAGCTAGTTTCTTGCCCGTACTTTTACTTTTCCATATTCTTGGAATATCTTTGGGTCTGCGCACAGACCAACTTTTTGGACTAGTTACCCTTATCTTTAGCCTTGCCTTTCTCTGGGTTTATTACATTACAGGAGAGATACCATCGCGTCTTTACCAACTCCTGGATAGAAGGCTTGTATTCTTACTGATTTCGTTATACCTACTAATGTGGCTCGCTGTGATCTTTCTTAAGGAAAGAAGTTTTCAATACCATCTCTTTGACACAGGTATTTTTTCGCATAACCTCATTACTTTTCTTAAAACAGGAAGCTATTATAGCTCTATTTTAGCTATGCCAGCTCTGGCTGATCATTTTACGCCTTTATTGCTCCTATTCTCTCCACTGTTTGCTATAGAAGAGAGCATTATTTGGCTACCTCTCATAAGGTTATTGGCCTATGCGGCTTCGTTTTATTTTTTGTACAAGATTACGAAAAGCCTTGGTTTTCCGCCTTTTTTGCAAAGTCTATTCTTACTTTTTTGGCTTTTGCAGGCTCCTTATGTTCAAGTCTTACGCTTTGAGTTTCAGCCAAGTAGTTTAGGTATACCTATTGTGTTAGCTGCCTTTTATTTAATTTTAGAGAAAAAAATATTAGGGGCATATGTCATTCTTTTAAGCGTCCTTGGCCTTAAAGAAAACATGGTTTTAAATTATGCTCTCTTTGCCCTATACTTTCTTTTCTATGAAAGAAGTATAAAACTCTTTCTTTTGTGGTTTTTTTCAGCCCTTGTCTTTGGTTTCGCTATTTATTTTTCCATTCCCATTATAACACAAAGTCCCGTGCACCATGAGAGTCACTTTGGTTTATGGGAAGCTTGGGATAAGAAAATTTTATTTGTTTTAAAACTCTTGCCTTACTTTGCTCTTTTGCCTTTATTTTCTCTACGCTCTTTGCTTCTTTTTAGCGCCTCATGTGCTCTGAGCTTTTTAAGTAGGCATCCTAATATGTTTACTTTAAACTACCACTACCACGACATCCCTACTCTTTTTGGCCTTATAACAAGCCTTCTCGTGGTAAAAAACATACAGGAAGGTAGAATTGCTCTTTGGCGAAAATACCAGTTTCATCTAAAACCACTGCTTTTCTTGCTTTTTCTCTGGGTTAACACCAAAACCCCTGCGCGAACTCTATATCAGGCTATTCCTCGCGAAGAGCACCGAATTTTACAAAGAGAAATTGAGATGCTCAAGTCTATGCTCCATGGTGATGAGATACTTGTGGTGCAAGAAAACATAGGAGCCTCGTTTCTTTCTTTTCCCCATTTGAAATCTCTTAATGAGGAAGACTGGTTAAAGTACAAAGATATAAGAGAGCTCCATGAACGGCTAGGTCCTCTTGTGTTATTTATCTTTCCTGTGGGTATTACCTCGTTGGAAATAGGTCATTTTCCAGAGAGCTTTTTATATCAAGAAGTCAAAGATAGGCCTTTGATTCCGGAGTTGCGTTACCTACGTGTCTATTGTTTTTTAAGGGGAGAGAGTCAGCAGTTGTGGCAAAAAGGCTGTTTAAAATCGCCAGCTGGCCGAGAGAGCTAAAATAATCACATCGGCCGAGTACACATAAGAAGGGTTGAGGGGATCTTGGATTACCTTTTGCGAGGTTCTTTCTGTCCAGATTTGCCACTGCACGCCAAAATTTAGCTCCGTCGCAACTTTGGTAATCTTATTTGGTTGCAAAAGATATCCAACGCCTAATGCTAAAATGAACTTATCGTTGTCTAGAAAGTTTGTTTCTCTAACCTGGTCAGGGGTAAAAGCAGGTTGGTAAGCAAAGCCTGTGCGGGCCCACAGTGGTTCTTTCCTTAGCTGAGGGATAATGGTGCCAAGGCGGATTTCTGACGCAAATTTGGGATAAAAGTAAATATTCTGGAATTTATCGATTTGATAGTTCTTTTTGTTTTTATAGTAATAATCTTTTGCTTCGCTAAGACGAAAATTTCGCCAAAGTTGCATTTCAATGTCAAAGTGAAAGCGTAGGTCGCTTGTGTGAAAATAACTAATTCCATAGGTGATGGTATGGGGGGTATAAAAATCAAGTACCGATAGCCGTAGAGGGAGATTAATGTACAAAAGTCCTGTGGTAGCTGTTGCAGAAAGCGGGTTGAGTTCCATGTATTGTTCACCTCGATAAGCAATACCTATGAGCAACTCTTTTCGCTGAAGGAAGGTACCAATATTAAGTGGCTGGCGATACTGGATACCCACCACAGGCGCAATGCTGGGGGTAAGCTCAAGTAAGACTTCTTGTTCTGGAATTTGTTCGTTTGTTGTAGGGTCAATATCAACATCTGTCATTTTAAATTTGCCCTGCCCGCCCGCAAACATAGAAGCACCGGCCCCTAGACTAAGTCGGTCTTTCCATACTTGGAAACCAAGGCCTGAGATCAATACCAGTCGTTGGGCCTCTCTTCCCAGACGCAAAAAATTATACGATTCGGCGCTTGTGTCACTTACTGTAGCGACAACGCCGCTGTCTCGAATAGCAAGCGCAAGGCCTAGTTTTATAGGTAGGTTTTGGGGAGTTTCGACGATATTGCGGAAATCAAACGAAAGCCCCAATTGAACAACTCCATAGCTCATGTTTGAGGTTGCCTTCTCTATGTTACTTTTTACCGTCGGATGGTTGGAGGCGGCCTCAATAACAGGTACACTTATCTGAAAAAGATAACTCATTCCAAGTTCGGAAGGGTAAAAGCGTTCCTCTTTTTGCAGAGCCTCTATTTCATCTTTCGAAAGAGGCTCTCCTTCCGGGGAGGTGATGGGGGTGCCATAGACACTAAGTTCTAAGAAAGGCCATGGGGAAGCAAGGCCTGCCATGTTAAAGTATGCGCTGGTCCAATCGTTGACATTGGCCACACGGGCTCCCGCCATAGCAATACCTTTTGCTGAAAAACCAAAGGAATCCGCTAAGTTTGCAAAAAGGGGTGGTGTAAGTACAAGGGGCCACAAAATGATCCGACACAACAGGTTCATGGCAAAACCCTTTTAAAAAGTTTCTTGGATCATTTGGTAATATTTAAAGTTAAGCTCTGGGCTAAAGGTAAAACGATGCTGTTTGTACGCGGTTTCTGCGAAGTTGCGCAAGAGCTGCGAGAGCTGGGGCCAGAACATTTCCTTTTTTGTCTTGTTTTGACAATAGGGTGCGTTTTTACCCGTGTAGCAGCGCATAGCTTGAGTGTTGGCAAGTGTTCTTAAATCAAGAAGTACATCTATGCCACTATACTCGGGATCGGTTTTCATTTGAGAGAGATAAGTTAAAAAGCCATCAGGGGCAAAGCCAGCAATACCCATCTCTAAAAGACCAACATATTGGCCCTGGAAGGCAGAAATAAAATGGCTTAAGTCTTGGGCTACATTTGAGATGGGATAGGTATATTGCTCTAAATGAGAGTCATAAAAGAAACGGCCAACTACCCTCTTAACAGCCTTTAATTCTTCTGGCGTGAAGTTTGTGGCATCAAGAAAATCTTTCTGAGCCTTGACGAGATCGCCCGTTATGTATAGGCAGTTGGGGCTGTTATTTAAGGGATCATCATCTGTACAAGTTACGTTTATGGGGTTCAATGGATTAAATAAATCATTCATGGCCAACATAAAGGCCTTCAGGTACTTATTATCCCTAAGGTCTTGGTAGAGCTTGCGGAATTTGCTCTGAGAGAGCAATGTATTTTTGCTAAGGTAGTATTCAATAAAGTCCCGCATGGTAATTGTATCTTGGTCAAAGACATTATTGCCATTGATGTCAGTAAATTCCCCTGCTTCAATCGTACCATTTTTATTGCGGTCAACACTGGGTTCGTCTAATGTCTTGTTGTAGAATTCTGCAAAAAGGTCGTCTTTAATTTTATCTATTTTTTGGTCGTAATTTAAATCAAAGACAAAGTCGATAATTTCATTGACCTTGGTGATCGTATTGCCTACTAGTTTGTCATTGAGATACCATGCTATGTTGTCAAAATGCAGCACATAGAAATGGGGCTCGTAGATATTGGGTTCCGGTACATTCACTGTACATGTAGTACCAACATTGGTCTTGACGGTTATACTTTTGCCAGGGCTATAGGCGGCATTTACAAAACGTAAAATTCCTCGGTTGTAGATACCATCTTTGTTTGCATCGTAAAAACCTTGGTTAGGTCCTCCTGAGCAGGTAGGTTCACCCAAAAAGAGCGAACTAAAAAGTACTTTTTTCTTAAAGTCATAATCCTCACCAAAATAATCCGCTAAAGTCTTACTAATTTCATCAAGTTGATCACCCCAGTTGTTAGTAGCCGTATTTTTAAAATTATCGAAGTCAAAGTTGTAAAGTTGGCGAGGATCGTTGAGTTTAAGGTCGACAACTAAGTCTAAGATACCATCGGTAATATATTTATCTGTAATTTTAGATTTAGCATTTAAGAAGCCAAAAACTTTGTCTATATCCTCGTCACTAACGTCAAGCGATAGTGACATATTTTGAATGTCAAAATATTTGTTTAGTATACCTACGCCCTCTTTTACAGCCTTCTTTACCTCTTCATCAGTGGTGAGTTTTCTCAGGTAGGCTAAAAAGCTTTTTAGTTGGTTAATGGGCTCATCACTTGTGCCATTAGGTTTGCCTTGGGCATTTTTTCCTAGATTATTCGTGGGGAATTTGCCTTCATCAATGACTCTCTTAGTCGTAAAATATCGTAATTTATCAATATTTTTCAAGCTACCCGGGTTATTGCCTTTAAAAAGCTCGAATTGGTTCATGACGTGTTGGGTTAGCGTGCGGATCATATTCTCCACATCATTTATTAGGGGGTCGAGATAGGCCACATTAGCGTATTTATTGGTGACAAGCTTCGGTAGAAAACCATTGCGCATCCCCGGGGCTGTCTCGGTGAGGAGGTTAATTAAGGATGTGGCATTATACTCTGGTAGGTTGTTTGAGCTTTGTTTTCTTGCTTCATTTAGGCTTGTAAGCAAGGTGAGGAAGGTGTCAATGTGTTCCCGAAATCCATTGGCCTCAAAGTTACGTATTTCCACAATGTCTCGGTTTTCCCCGGGGGCAACCAAGTTACCATTGGTTTTTCGGATACCTCCATCCTCATGCATCGTACCCACAATGATGGCGAAGGGTACCACAATGCCGCTAAAGCGGCTTTCACTTGCTCCCGTATAGGCATACCAGGTGGCCACATTGCCCGCGGCATCATAAGTACGTGGGTATTTGATACAACTAGCTGTATGGGAGGGCTTGCAAGTGTTCGGATTTGGATTTACGCGGGGTACAGGGGGGAGATCCCTCGCCTTTATGCATCCATTTTGGTAATTTTCAAAAAGATCCGGCTGGCCGTTTGAGCCAGGAGAGATAGTGCCGGCTACGCAAACAGTGTCATCGGCTGGGAAATAGGTGTCATAAAATTTCTTAAATTTTAACAAATTGGGATCTGGTCCCTGTGCGGGGTTGTGCATGAGGTCGGAGGGTGTATAGCGAGCCTCGGCCATGGCCAAGATGGGGGCAAAATTTTCCCCAATGATAGCTGGCGTCACAGGGCCGTTACCGAGGGTATCCCAAATTTCTTGGAAAACATCGACAATGACCATGGTTAGTCCCCAATAACGCCCATTGATTTCTAAGACCACACTGGAATCGGCAGGTTCAAAAGAGGTAACCCCAAAGCGAACCGTGTAAGCGCCATCATGGATACCTTCGCTGATAAAACCGTTGCCACTGTTGGGTATAAGGCCATTGGAGCGGGCGGACATATTCGCTACATTGCTATTCCAGCGTCCGTTATCTGTGGGGTTAGGTCCCGCTCGCTTTGCGTTGGTTACCCCATAGATACCATTCGCGTTAATGGTTGAGATGACAGCAAAAGCGGCTCCGTTGCAGAAGCCAGTGCACAAGTCGGTATCACCCGACATGGGAATCACAAAAGTATATTTTTTGTATTTGAGTAGCCACTCCAAATTCGCGGTAATGGCCTCTTCCAAGGTGTCAAAATCAATCTGCACTTTAGGCCAACTAGTACAGTAGGAATTATTGTGATAGTTTTGGTTGTTGCTCGGCCGAATATATCCAAAACGGGGGTATGAGTAGGTGTTCACCCCATCCGTACGAGAGTCCATATAGCATGGATCGCCAGGGTTGCGGGGTATGTAGATTCGCTCATAAACATGGTATTTGCCTTCCCCGCTAATGATGTCCCCATTTTTGTCCTGGGAGGGGTCGCATGGCCATGAGCAGTCTTCAAAACCCGCGTTGCTCCCCATAGCAACGTTCTTCTCCGTGTAGCTACCGCTAAAGCTTGGCCTATACTTTAGAATAACTCTGTAGGTGTCTGTGTAGTAATCATTGCGATACTTGGGAACGCTACCATTGGGTGCCCGCCCCTTATAGGTGTAGGGGCCATAACCCATCCAAAGGTTGAGGGCCATCTCGGCCATTACCCAATTTGCCGTCTTTGTCTTCGTTGTCTCGATATCCCCTTGCTGGCTTGAAAAGCGGCCTTGCCATCCATGGTTATTGAACCCACCTGGGCCAGAGTGACCTTCTCGAGAAATAAACCGACCTGGGGATAAAAGCTCAAAATCAAACATTCCTAAATAAGTGGTATAATGTTTTCCGTTTCGATATACCCGAGTATCACAGGGGGGATGGCCAGGGCAGGCCACTCGTACGTGCATATCTGGCAAGGGGTTAGGCATGTCAATGGTGCGAATACCATTGCTGTCAATATTGGCTCCCATAGAGGCAAGTGATTTCTGTAAGGTAAGCTCAGCTGGGGCATTTTCTTGATCTACAAAACCATTGGAGGCAGCGATCGTATACAGGAGGGCAGAGAGATATGGCAGATTGCGGTAGGCCGTGTTTGTACTTCCGGGGGGTGTGGCCCAAGCTGGTGCTGTACCGGGAGCCTCGCCGTACGGGTTTAACATAATAGCATTGCGCAGGCTATACTGCAAGGAGCCAATGTACTTGAGCAAACTGCGTTCGGGATCGTTAAAATATTGCACCGCGTCGTCAGCGTCAAGGACCCAGCGGTTATGTGTTGCGCTATAAAAGCGAGTTTTTAAATATAAGTAAATGTTATTTAAGATAGCTGAGAGCATGCTCTCCCCGCTATAGGTTGGGTTCACTGGTAGTACGGAGGAGAGGTTCGAGCGTGCCTGTTCCCGAAAGTGGTTGTAAATGTTTTGGCTCGAGTAGCGCTGGGCCATCTGCACCACAGGCCCGTCATTGTCTATGCTTGAGGTCCCATCAGAATATAAAATCCCCTTAAAGAAGGGGTCGGTTCCCGTGGCGGCATCGTAGGTCCAACCATTCCACAAGATGTTGCGCAATTTGGGCTTGGTATAGGTCGACAGCGCATTCTTGTAGCCAAAGGTCGCGTGATGGACAAGATCCTTGCCAAATTTGTAGAGAGGATTCGAGTAGATCACGCTTAGATCGGTGATTGTATCGTCATCTAAGTGGGAAAGCAGCGGAGAGTCTTCGTATAGACTATCTAAGAGCCACTCAAATAGATACTCTCGGTTTACGTTATTATAATCAGAATTGCCTGGGGTGTTGTCGCTGTAGGCGGGGTTTTTTATGCTAAGATGGGCTGCCTCGAGATCAAGGAGAGGCTTACCTTCAGCGAATATGTAATCCTTGCGCAAAACCGTATAACCATGGGTTACAAGGTAATCGGTAATAGAGACCTTATCGGGGTCTTTAATTAGCCAATCCGCCAGAGTGGCTTCCACATCTTTTATTTTTGCCACATCCTGGCGGAGGCTATAAGCCATATCGGCCATGCGGTTTTCCACATCCCCCGCATCCCGGATCGTTTCTAGAACCTTGCGCATAAACTGGCCTGGTCCCTCTTGTGGAGGGGTGCGGCCTTCATAAAAGCAATAGGCGATGCGCAACATATCATAGAGGTCTGCCAAAGCATTGCGGCCATCGTATTGGCTGGCGGGCATGGCGGCAGCAAAATCGCCTGCAGGATCTTTACATCTCCGCCACAAGGTGAGGGGTGCAAAGGTGTTATGGCCAGGGGGGGAGTTAATGTGGTCGTTTGGGAACAGGGGGTTTATGTCTGCCACGTAGCGCACAAGGCGCGCCAAGACAGAGCTTCCATAAGTGATTGCCGAGGGCTCAACATCTAAGATACGACTGCCCACTTGCACCGCTGTGTTGAATTCTTCGGTGTCGTGGTTTTGGTAATACCGAGCTAACTGCGCAATATCGTAGGAGAGCGAGTCGAAGATCCGTGGCAGCGGTGCTGGGATTGCGGGGTTCGATGAATCTGTGAGATCTGCCAAAGTAAGCAAAAACTTAAGGCTCGCCACGGGATCGCGATGGACAAGAGCTGTCATCTTTTGGTTGAATTCTTTGGCATTGAGCTTACGGAAGGCCGAGAGGATCGCTGGTGTCTCGTTAAAGATTTCGGTGAGTTTTACATCTGCCTCTGGTTCAAAAGATTGAAAGTCTGAGCGCCCGGGTGCACATTTCGTAAAAACGAGCACCCCAATGGAAATGAGCAAGATCCATTTTTGGTTTTTTAGTTTTTTCCCCATTTTCCCTCACATCCTCCCTTCGTATTTTATATATGCCCCTCTTATTTGGGGCAGGGTCAAAAAGAAGCTATGAGTTACCGGGATAGATTTTACTTGGCAAAAATCCACCCCTCTAGCGTTATGGGACGATACTAGACTATGAGTGGTAACGCCATTTTTCAATACTTTGTACATCTGGCGAGGATTCTTTGGTTCTTGATGTTGGCGATGTCAGGGGCTCATATTTTGCGCTGCACCAAAGGGGTTGATGTCATAGTGCGCTCGCTGTGGCAAAAAATTGACAAAGGAGAATGTCCCACCTCCTGGCATGAGCTGAAGAGCTTTTTCCCAAACTTAGACATCCGCAATAGAGAGAACGATCCCCTTTTGCATGTGCTTGCAGAAAAAGAGATGTATAACTGCCTCGAAGAGGCTCTTCGGGAGGGGGCTGACATCACGGTGCGCTCCAAGGATGGCAGAACCCTTCTTTTTCGCGCTGCCGAAAAAGACCAGTTACCCTTGTTAGAAATCCTAGTGCAATATGGGTACCCTATACGAGAAATCAATGAGGAAAACAAGAATGCTACCGAGGTAGCTGCAGACAAAGCTTCTTGGCGAGTTGCCGAGCGGCTTGTCCAGCTTGGGGTACCCCACCGAGGTGCTTCTCGCTGGCTCTACCAGGCGATACTGCAGAATGATCTAGAAAAGGGGAGTATGGCCCTTAAGCTAGGAGCATCGCCTATCTCGGCTGTCACCAAAGACCGCAACCCTCTCATGCTGGGCGCGGAGCTCGGGAGACTGGCTTTTGTTAAGCTTATGGTGCAGCGCAATATAAACGTAAATGAGACGCCCCTTCCGCAAATTACCGCAACAACTCTAGCGTTTGCTAAAAATCACCTCGATATAGCGCGTCTACTCATGGACAAAGGTGGTTACGATCCTCAAGCAAATCCCTTGCTCTTTCAAGCCATTGATGAGGATAGCCCAGAAAAAATCGCTCTTGCCCAAGCAAGGGGAGCAAACCCCCAAGCCGTGAAAGAGGGACTCCCTGCCTTACATTATGCCTATATAAAAGGAAAAAACCAGGCTCTCAATAAACTTATAGAAATATCCCCTGATTTGAATCAGCAAGATGCTTCAGGTCAAACTTTGCTTTTCCTTGCGACTCGCAAGGAAGATGTTCCTTTTATTAAGCGTTTATTGGAAAAAAAAGCAGACCCCAACATCGCGAACTCCCTGGGATATACCCCATTAATTTGGGCTTCCGCAGAGGGGTATGAAGAAGTGGTAGAACTATTGCTTGGCTCTGGGGCGGATGTACATCGGGAAATCCACAAAGGTGGCTCGGCGGTATACTGGGCACGTGAGAGAGGTCATGAGAGGATTGTCAAGCTTCTACTAAAGGCAGGTGCCATTGACCCTGACAACTTCCTAGCCTTAATTGAGGGGGTGCGCTCGAGTGATGTGCAAAAAACACGCCAGGCGCTAGCGGCCCGGGTGAACGTGAATGCCCGTAACAAAGATGGCTACTCAGCCATCATGTTTGCGGCACACCAGCCAAATGTGGAGATAGTGGATATGCTTATAAAAGCGGGGGCCGAGATTAATGTACAAGAAGACGAGGGCTATACCCCTCTTATGATTGCCTGTTGGAATAACTACTATGAGATAGCCGAAAGACTTCTAAAGGCAGGCGCGGATACGAAACTGCGCCATAAAACAGGCCGTAGTGCTCTCATGATTGCCACTTGGAAAGGTTCGGTAGAATTGGTGAGGCTATTAGCCCAAAGATCGGACATAAACGCCCAGGATAACGAAGGTTGGACTGCCCTTATGTTTGCAGCCAGTGAAGGAAATGTAGAAAAAGTAAAGGCTTTGCTATCCTATGGTGCCTCAAAGGCCCTTAAGAACAAAGCAGGTAAGACAGCAAAAGACATTGCCCTAGGCAAGGGCTATGAAGAATTAGCTAAGCTCCTCTAGAAGTCGTTGAGTATCTTGCCTCTATGGGGTTAGTATAGCAAAACTCCTCCTGGCAAGAGCGGTGAGAGCACCCTTTGGGTCTCGTAAGCCATATTCGTATTGGATGTAAGCTTATTTTCAAGAGCTTGGTAAAGCGCCTTCTTTTTGCATTTTCGCTTTGGCATGCCAGGAGGTGGGGTCTTTTGGCTTAAGCTCCCACTGAAAGGCAGAGCGGCTTTATGAGCTCTTTGAATTACAGCACGTGGGATGGCAGAGTTTCTATGGCAAAATTCTTGACATCTTTATGTCACAAGTTTTCCTGGCAGAGTTCATGGCACGAGACAAATCTAAATTTGATGAAATAGATGAAAATGAGCTTTGGAAGGAGTATGTGAAAACGAGAGATCCCCAAATCCGTGCCTACCTTATTGAAAAATATGCGCCTCTTGTGAAATATGTCGCTGGCAAGGTGGCGGTAAATATGCCGCACAATGTTGAATTTGATGATCTCGTAAGCTATGGCACCTTTGGGCTCATCGATGCCATTGATAAATACGATCCCAACAAAGATGTGCTGTTTAAAACCTATGCTATTACCCGCATTCGAGGTCAAATCTTTGATGAATTGCGTAACGTTGACTGGATACCCCGCTCCATTCGGCAAAAAGCGAAGCAAGTCGAGAAAATCATTGTCGAACTTGAAAACAAAATGGGTCGTACTGTTGAAGATGAAGAGATAGCCCAAGAGCTTGATCTCTCTGTTGAGGAATTCCGCACCTTAATTTCAAAATTAGCAGGCACAAGCCTTGTGTCTTTAAATGACATTTGGCATGGCAGCGATGATTCCGATGACCTCTCCTTTATGGAGACTATTGAGGCAAGTGATAATACAAATCCTGATGTTATTGTCGAAAGAGAAGAGATTAAGCAAATGATTATTGATGCGATTAAGAAATTACCTGATCGGGAAAAGAAAGTGATTGTGCTTTATTACTACGAAGACCTCACCCTAAAGGAAATTGGGGAGGTGCTTGAGGTCACCGAATCTCGAGTCTCCCAACTGCACACAAAAGCCATTATGCGCCTTCGAGGTCGCCTGGCTCAAATGAAAAACCTGCTTTAGTGCCTCATCCAGCCCAAGAGTTAAAAAGACTTGGTATTAGGCCACGCAAAAGTTGGGGCCAGAATTTTCTCGTGGACATGAGTCCCCTTTGGGGCTCTGAACATTTATTTCTGAAGGACAAGGTTATACTTGAAATAGGCCCCGGGCTTGGCATGATTACACAATACTTTAGCCAACTTGGCTTTAGCATGATTCTTGTCGAAAAAGATAAGATCTTAGCTCATGATTTGCAGCAACGTTTCCCCCAACATGAAGTTATCTGTGCAGACTTTCTAGACCTTGACTCTGATTTCTTTAAGAAAAAGGGGGTGTGCCAAATCATCAGCAATTTGCCTTTTTATATTACGACCCCTATTTTAGAAAAAGTAGTTCTTTTTTTGCCGGAGGTGGAGAGAGCTCTCTTCGGTATGCAAAAAGAAGTGGCCCAACGAATTGTGAAAGAAAAGGGCAGCTCCCTTGCCCTATTCATGAAGGCTTTTGGGGAAAGCCAAATTTTTCGCCACATTTCACGCCGCGCTTTTTATCCTGAGCCTGAAGTAGATGTCTCTTTCTTATTTTGGAGAAGGCAAGAAAAGATTGCCCAAAAAAGAGAGTTTGAACTCTTGCTACGCGCTCTTTTCTGGGGGAGAAGGAAAAAAATAGCCACAAGTCTTCTGCGTAGCCCCCATCTTGCGCAGGCAAAATTGTCTTTTCATATAAGGCGTCGCCTGGAGGAACTCAAAAAGAAAGAAATTGCCAACCTCATGGAAAGACGAAGCGATTCCCTTTCTTTTAGCGAAGTGCAAACTTTATTTTGCTTTCTTTTTGACGACCCAGCTTCTTAAGCTCAGCTCCAATGATAGAAGCTAAAGATTGCGGATCAAGCCCGTATTTTTTCTCAATTGCGGGAATACTGCCATGTTCGATTGGTTTTTCCGGATAGGCAAAGATGCGTACCTTTTTTTCGGGGTAATGTTTAAGTATAAGGAGGGCTATTTTTTCTCCCATGCCACCGCTTTGCACATGGTTTTCTAAGGTAAAGATGTAGGGCTTATCTTGACTGAGCTTTAAAAGACTTTCGATATTCAAGGGTCTTAGACAGCGGATAAGCACAACCTGAAGGGAAAATCCTTCCTGTCTTAGAATTTCGGCCGCGCGCAGGGCGTTGTCTTTTATGGCACCTTCAACAAAAAGTAAACCATGTTCACCTTCAACCAAAACCTCGGGGAGATAGGGATCCCACGGCTTGGTGAAAAAGGAATTCTCTTGGATTTGCTGGAGTACCGAAGCTGCTATGTCTTTTCGTGGAAAGCGCACAGAGATGGGTCCTTCCTCAAAAGAGGCCATGAAGTTAAGAGCACAAGCCAAATCTTCCCCATCACTAACGGAAAGCAAGGTGATGTGAGGTATTGCTGACATATAGGCAATATCGTAGAGACCCTGGTGAGTTTCCCCATCCCCCCCAACGCAGCCGGCTCGGTCAATAACAAGTCTCACTGGTAGGTTCATTAAACAAATATCGTGGATTAATTGATCATAACCCCTCTGCAAAAAAGTGGAATAGATACACAAAAAGGGTTTTAATTTTGCTTTTGCCAGGGCTCCTGCAAAGGTGGTGGCATGCTGCTCGGCAATACCGGTATCGAAAAAACGCTCCGGAAAGTTTTCTGCAAATTCGTTGAGCCCCGAGCCCTCTTTCATAGCAGGTGTGATAGCTAAGATGGTGGGATCTTGTTTACCAAGGAGGGTAAGAGTTCGGCCTACAATTTTGCTTAGGCTTACTTTTTCTGTTGGGGCAAGCCCCTTTTCTGGTTCAAAGGGACTGACTCCATGGTACTTCACCGGATCTTGCTCTGCTTTTTCATAACCTTTTCCTTTGCGGGTAACTACATGTAAAACAGTGGGTTCCTCTACATAGCGTAACTTTTCAAAAATATTTACAAGTCTTACTACATCATGCCCATCGATGGGACCTAAATAGCGAAATCCCAATTCTTCAAAAAATTGGTGATCGGTCACTAGGCCTTTCATGCTAGCGCCCAGCCGATGCAAAAAGCGATTTAAGATTTTGCCCATGCCAGCAAGTCGGCTAAGCCACAAAAACCAACGGCGGCTTACGCGATTGTACATCTTATGGGTTATGAGCCGACTTAGGGAATAAGAGATGGCCCCCACATTGGGGGAGATGCTCATTTCATTGTCATTTAAGACAATTAAAAAGGGGGTCTTTAGATAGCCTGCATGGTTCATGGCCTCAAAAGCCATGCCTGTGACAATAGAGGCATCCCCCACAATGGCGACCACGGCATAGTTCTCTTTTATTTCGCCATTTTTTAACTTAAGATCACGGGCCACCGCTTCAGCAAAAGCTTGACTTACGGCGGTTCCAGCATGGCCCGTTTCGTAGAGGTCATGCTCTGATTCGGAGATCTTGGGAAAACCGCTAATACCCCCTAGGGTACGAACGGTATGGAGCCTATCCTTTCTACCCGTCAAAATCTTATGGACATAGGTTTGATGACCGACATCCCAACAAAGCCTATCTTTAGGGGAATCAAATACATAGTGCAGAGCAACCGTTAGCTCAACCACCCCTAAGTTAGAGGCAAGATGGCCCCCCGAACGGCTTACTGTATCAAGTAAAAACTGGCGCAGCTCTTCACACAGCGGCGGAAGCTCTGTGGGAGACAGCATTTTGAGATCTTGAGGAGAGTTTATTTTTTCAAGATAGCCCATGTCTATAGTTTTATACCAAGCTCATAGATAAGTCGCGGGATGTCATCTTCAATAATATATAAAATTCCTTCTTCTGGTTCTACAAGGGCAGCCGTGATCTTTTTCTCGATAGTTTCTCCGCCGATATTTCTTAACTCATGGCGGGCTATCTTTTGGTTCATTTTATCTATTTCATCTTTTGTTGCGAATCGCAAGGGTTTTTTACTTTTGGGGCAGGCTAGGATTGCCAGAAGGGAGGGATCCATAACGCAGCGCTGATGGCCAAAAATAGGCCGTCAACCATCTTAAAAACGATTGCCACGGGCTTCTCTTTTTAGAGCTTTCCTCAATGCCTTGGTTTAGTGCTGAAGTAAGAAGAACCATACCGGCCTGTGCCGACGTGGCCTTTAATACTATTTGTGATTTTGAAAGCTATCCCCAATGGATTACCACAATTCGGCAGGCAAATCTATTAAAAAAAACCCAACATGGAAGTGTTGTGGAATTCCATGCCCACCTCATCGTACGTACCATCCGATATGTGCTAGACTACGAAATAGATCCTCTCTTACGCTGCCTACGCTGGACTTTTTTAGAGGGGGATATCTTGAGCACAAATGGCGAGTTTTTGGTCCTAGAAGAGGGAGCTCATGCGAGTCTTGCGATATATCGTATACATGCGGATCCTGGCTTCTATGTAAACGAGTTGCTGTTGTTTCTGCTCAAGGAGACAGTTATGGCCGGGGTTCTGCGGGACCTTGAAAAAGAGGTTCGGCGGCGCAAAAATCTTTTAATTTTATAGCATCTTTTGTCTCATTTCTGCAAATTTTTTGTCTAATTTGGGTTATATAAGAGGTGTATGGTTGAGCTGAGAATTTCCAAATATTTATTAAGGTACTTGTTGCAGGAAGGCGGTTTAGATCGCCACCAGTGGGAAAAGCTTTTGAGTGGCTTTTGTGGCTTCCCTGTAAAGATTCCCCGCTTTTTTTGGGAGGTGGAGCTATACGTACGGCATGGGGCTAAGCCTCCCTTGGTACACCTCATCTGCCACGTACCTCCCCATTTCCCTGGTTTAGATGGGCGAAAAGAGATCCACAGCCGACTAAGAAGGCATGTCTTAGGCTCTATCTACCGGGAAGTTAGCCTGGGGCATAGCCATAGTAGTAACGCCATAACCAACGGTAGCGATCGTATTCCCCTCGCGTTACCTTCACATAATGATGAGTTTCGTGAATGGGGATTTGCTCCACAAAATAATCGAGGTCTTGGGAAAACTGCCTAAGCCACTCAACTAAGCGGCCAGGCCCAGCATTGTAAGCGGCCGCAATTTTCTCAAAGGTAGGAGAATAGTTGCGGCTAAGGTCATGATAAAACTTAGCACCTAAAAGGATGCTGTGCCTGGGATTATACAAATTAAGCTGGGAAAGTCGCAAAGTACGGTTCAACGTCTTTGCAGTTGCCGGAAGTAGCTGCATGAGCCCCCGCGCGTTGGCGCTGCTTGTGGCCCGGGGATTAAACATAGACTCTTGTTTCATAAGAGCATAGAGTTTTTCTGGTTCGAGGGAGAAACGCGCAGCAGCTTCCCGCACAGTGGCAAGCCAGGGTGTGGGGTAAAAGGTGCGTATGGCGCGGTCGCTCATGAAAAAGATATCAAGCCGGATCTGCTTTTGGCGGGCATACTGCTTGAGGTAGTAGAGCTTAGTAGCGGGCTGGTCTAAAAACTCCCCCATTTGATACAAGATTAAGTTCCTTTGGGAACTATGCTCGAGATAGCGCATGGCTTCTTGAGAAAACCCTATAGCAAAAAGAAAGGCTCCTTTGATCTCCCTCTCACTGAGCCTTCGACCTAAAAGAGCCAGTTCTTGTTCAAGCTCAAGCCAGAGCACATCTACCGCAAAACGAGGGTTTTTGCGTTTTTCTTGAAAAAAGGAGCGCAAGGCAGTTTCATGCCCCCCGTTGGCCGCAAGCCATTGGCGAAGCTCAGCTATACTTCCTTTTTTGGGGAGGCTCTGCACATTGTCTTCCCTGCCGGCAAGCAAGGCTCTTTCTAGGTAAGTATCTTCTGGGGAGTTTAAATAAACTGCCTGAAACCATTTCTTGGCTTCCTTGAAATTTCCCTCCGCGGCAAGGAGTTTGCCCAGGTGGTAGCGGGAATGGCCACCCACGGGAGAATCTCTTGTTGCTTGAATTAGCTCATAAAGACAACTTTTTGCCTTCTCTTTTTCTTGGGAGAGAATATACTCGAGGCATACCGAAAAGGCTGTTTTTTCAGCGTAATAGGAATCGGGGTCATGCTTCTGGAGGTAATAGAGTGCTTCTCGCAAACGCTCAGGGTGGTTCGTCTTGTAAAGAGCCTTAATACGATTAAGGGCTACCTCCCGTACCGGGAATTTTTCGGGTACCACAGCTATAATCTCCTCAAAACGATTGGCCTTCCAGAGACGGTTTGTGGCATCTTGCAGCAAGGCACCTTGCTCGCGAATTGAGAGTTTGGCAAATCCCTCTTGTATTGTGCTCTGGGCATTGGCGAAATCTTTTGTGTCAATTAACAAGCGGGTATAGTTTTGATAGTAATAGTACTGGTAGGGATAAAGTGCGCTTTGGCTAAGTTCCTGAAAAAGGGCTTTTGCTGCTTCATACTCTTTCATGATGCGATAAGCCTCGGCTAGGCGCAGCTTTTCGTGGCTTGTTAGCTCTTGCCTTGGGACAAAACTCATAAGACGTCGTGCTGCCTGAAGATACGTAAAATCATTGGCGGGATATTCGAGTACTTTTTGGTAGATTTGGCGTGATTTTGTGCTATCCCCAAGTTCAAGAAAAAGATCGGCGGCATTAAGAAAAAACTCAGGGTCTTGTATTTTTTCGGCTTGGTTTAGATAAAAACGGGCTGCCTCGGATTTATCTATTAGGCTTAAGTAACGACCATACTGGGCAAGATAGGGTCGGTATAGGGGATGGCTTTCGGTTAAACTTTTTTTTAATTCTTCAAGAAACCAAAGGGCTGCCACTATGTGCTTTTCCTCTAGGGCAAGCTGAGTCAAAGACAGGAGAGCCTCTTCATAAAAGAGGGATTTGGGTATTCTAGTGGCTTTGCGGAAAAACAGGACAGCTTGTTCACTGTTGCGGATGGTTTTTCCTGGCGCATGTTTAATAAAGCCACTTTCGCAAAAAAAAGTGAAAGCCTCAGGCAGATCTTTTTCTCTTAGGGCCTCTTTGGCTATGCGGTAAGCTAGGGTGTATTTTAAATGGGGGTGGGGAAATCTCCGATAAAAATTCTTTAATTCTTTGTAGCTTTCGGCATGAAAATGCCGTAAAGCTTTGCCTAATTCCTCGAGTTCTTTGAGATCTCGGCTGTGTCCCACTACTGTAAGAAAGAGCTTTGTAAACACAATAAGGAGAGCCCACCTTATCATGTACTTAAGCCAAAAAAGTGCTTACAAGCTGTCAATGCATTGTAGCTAAAGCTATCCATGGGGAGCATAAAGAAAATTCTCACAAGGGCTATTTTCATTGTGGTTTTCCTCGTTCTTGCCTTCGTGGTTTTTTTTCTTATATCCTTAGGTTCCCCTGGTAAGGGTGAAAAAAGACAAGACTTTGTTGTTAGGTCAGGATGGGGTGCTTACGCTGTTGCCAAGGAGCTTCACCAGCAGGGTTTGATTAAAAGCCGTCGTGCTTTCCTTTGGTATTTACGTCTTTCTGGGAAGATAAACGAGCTCAAAAAGGGTGTCTATGAAATTCATGATGGCATGAGCGGTTTTTACGTAGCTGATCTTTTAACAAGTGGTAGGACAAAGAGCATTAGTTTTACTATCCCTGAGGGGTACAACAACCGACAGATTGGTGATTTGCTAACCGAAAAAGGGTTCTTTCATTCCCGCGCAGAGTTTTTGCACTACGCATCTGATAAAGATTTGCTCGAGAAGTATAAAATTCCGGCAAAGACTGCGGAAGGCTATCTTTTTCCCGAGACCTACACAGTGCCTGTCGGTTATGACAAGAAAAAAATTATTGCTTTAATGATTGAGCAATTCTTTGAAAGTACAAAAGACCTCCCATTGCCCCGAGATCCCGTCGAGAGGCATAATTTGGTTATCCTGGCCAGCATTGTTGAAAGAGAAGCCCAAGTAAAAGAAGAAAGACCTCTTATTGCAGGTGTCTTCCACAATCGCCTCAAGGCTAACTATCCTTTGGAATCTTGCGCCACCATACAGTATTTGTTTGAACGGCCCAAAAAGAAGCTTTACTACAAAGACCTTGAGATTAATTCCCCCTATAATACCTATAAACACCGTGGTCTTCCCCCTTCCCCCATAAGTAATCCTGGGCTTGAGGCAATAAAGGCATCGTTAAATCCGGCCCAGACTAGCTACAAGTTTTTTGTAGTAAAGGGTGATGGCAGTCATCATTTTTCGCAAAGCTATGCGGAGCATTTAAAAATGAAAAAGCTTTATTTAGGGTCCCACTAAAGCGGAAAATCGGTTGGCAAAGCACGGCATTTTTAAAAAAGATTCCGCAAAGGGGGTGGGATGGTTACCACCATATTAAGGCTTCTTTTCGGCTCAAAGCATGAAAGAGATATAAAAAAATTACGCCCTATTGTTGATACCATAAATTCATACGAAAGTGAAATTGCGGCCTTATCCGATGAAGAATTAAAAGCGCGGGGCAAAAACCTTCGTCAACGAGTGGAAAACGGGGAAAGCCTTGATTCTGTTTTACCAGAGTGTTTTGCTGTAATTCGAGAAACCTCCAAGCGAACGTTAGGAATGAGGCATTTTGATGTGCAGCTTATGGGGGGGATTGTGTTGCACCAGGGCAAGATTGCCGAGATGAAAACAGGGGAGGGCAAAACCCTTACGGCAACTTTGGCAGTAGCCCTCAACGCCTTTAAGGGGCGAGGCGTGCATGTTGTTACTGTAAACGATTATCTGGCCCGTCGCGATGCGGAGTGGATGGGTCCTATTTACCGCTTTCACGATCTAAGTGTAGGGGTCATCACAAGCCAAATGTCCCATTTAGAACGACAAAGAGCTTATGCCTGTGATATCACTTACGGAACTAATAATGAGTTTGGCTTTGATTACCTACGTGATAACATGGTAGAACACCGCAGCTTTCGCGTGCAACGTGGACATTACTATGCCATTGTCGATGAGGTAGACTCCATACTCATTGATGAGGCGCGCACCCCACTTATTATTAGTGGCCCAGCAGATCTCGACACCGAAGGGTATATCCGCGTGAACCGTATCATACCGCACCTTCAAGACAAAGTAGACTTTGAAATTGATGAAAAAGCTCGTACCGTACTTTTAACAGAAATGGGGGTCTCCAAGGTAGAAAAGCTTTTAGGTATTGAAAACCTCTACGCTGCGCAAAATATTGAATTGGTTCACCATGTACACCAATGCCTAAGGGCGCATCACCTTTTCCACAGGGATGTAGATTATGTGGTGCAAAATGGGGAGGTCATTATTGTAGATGAGTTTACGGGTAGGCTCATGTATGGCAGGCGCTACAGCGATGGCCTCCACCAAGCAATTGAGGCAAAAGAAAAAGTACCAGTTAAGCAAGAAAACCAAACCTTAGCTACCATTACCTTTCAAAATTATTTCCGCATGTATGAAAAATTAGCGGGCATGACCGGTACGGCAGATACCGAGGCTGAAGAATTTCGCAAAATTTATAAGCTGGATGTGGTGGTGCTGCCCACCCATAAACCAATGATACGTGTGGACTATCCCGATCGCGTCTACCGCACTCAAAGAGAAAAATTCCAGGCCATTGTCGAAGAGGTGAAGGAGTGTTATCTCCGGGGTCAACCCGTTCTTTTGGGAACTGTATCCATTGAGAATTCGGAAAAGCTATCCAAACTTTTGCAGCAAAAAGGCATACCTCATGCCGTTTTAAATGCCAAATACCACGAAAAAGAAGCCGAGATCATTAAAGAAGCGGGCCAAAAAGGTAGAGTAACCATTGCTACCAATATGGCTGGTCGCGGCACCGACATTGTACTGGGACCAGGTGTAAAGGAACTGGGTGGTCTCCATGTGATTGGTTCAGAAAGGCATGAGTCAAGACGCATTGACAACCAATTAAGAGGCCGTTCGGGTAGACAGGGAGATCCTGGCTCTTCCCGTTTTTACCTCTCCCTCGAGGACGAGCTTATGCGTATCTTTGGCTCAGATAGGCTTGGCCCAATTATGGAAAAGATAGGCATGAGGGAGGGGGACTCGATTGAGCATCGCATGGTAACAAAGGCCATAGAGCGAGCGCAAAAGAGGGTTGAGGCTCATAACTTTGAAATCCGTAAGCATCTTTTAGAGTATGACGATGTAATGAATACCCAGCGAAACTACATTTATGGGATAAGAAATGAAATCCTAGACAAAGATGACATCACCCCCCTAGTGGAAGAGTATATTCACGATGCTCTACTCGCGAAATTAGAGCAATTTCTACCGGGAAAATCGCCAGCAAGTTGGAATCTCGAGGAACTAGAGCATTACCTTCACAATTCGCTTGGCATAAGCATCAAAAAAGAAGATCTGGAAAGGAAATCCTACACCGAAATCTATAAATTCTTAACAGAAGAGGTGCTCTCTTTTTATAGGCAGAAGGCAAAAAAATACGGGGAGGCCAACATGAGGGCCTTAGAGAGGCTTATCTCCCTTCAGGTCATCGATCATAAATGGAAGGAGCACCTTTATGCCATAGACCAGTTAAGGGAGGGGATGTGGGCAGTGGGTTACGCTGAGCGCAACCCCCTTGTGGAGTATCGCTTGAGGGCTTTTGAGCTCTTTGAGGCCATGGTCCAATCTATTAAGGAAGAAATTATGGAATTCCTGCTCAAAGCAGAAATCGTAGAGCCCGTAGCTATAGAAGCTCCAGCAGAATACCACGAAGTTGGGCAGGCAATCCATTCTAGTTTAAAGAGTTTCGACCTAACTTCAGCCGAGGAACTCATGGAAAGAACGGTTAAAGAGGCCTTGAAAAAACCAGTGGATCAACAGAAAAAAGCCAAAAGCACCCCTGGTGGTGCCTCGCAGCGACGCTCTTCTCGCCGTAAAAGGGCTTAGCGTGCTGTTATAGGTACGTATTTCACATTGCGAGGACCAATATACTCGGCGCGTGGTCGTATGAGGCGGTTGTTTTCGTACTGCTCAAAAATATGAGCAATCCATCCAGCCGTACGCGCTACAGCAAAAACAGCCGTGAACATATCGGTTGGGAATCCCAGGGCATAAAATACAAGGCCCCCGTAAAAGTCTACATTGGCTCTAAGATTTTTTTTCTTGAGCATATAATCCTCAACAGCCAAGGCCGTTTCATAAGCTTTTTCGTATCCTAGTTGTAGGCAGAGCTTTTCAGCCATTGCTTTTAGGATAGGCACACGGGGATCTCCCTCTTTGTAAACACGGTGGCCAAAACCCATAATACGTTCTTTTCTAGCAAGACGTACATCTATCCACTCCGGTACAGCCTGGGGATCCCCAATGTCTAGAAGCATCTCCATGGCTTTTTGGGTGGCACCTCCATGCAGAGCTCCTTTTAAGGTAGCAAGAGCACTTGTAATGGCAGCATACATGTCAGCTAAGGCTGCGGTGACAATTCTAGCATTAAAAGTCGAAGCATTAAGCTCATGCTCGGCGTAGAGGACAAGTGCTGTCTCAAGAGTACGTGCCGATATTTCATCGGGTTCCTCCCCCCATAACATATAGAGAAAGTTTTGTGCAAAGGAGAGGTCTTGTCTTGGCTCAATGATAGATTTGGCCTTTCGGTGGCGTTCAAAACCCGTGACTAGGACAGGAATTTTCGCTAAAATACGGATGGCCTTTCTTTCATTTGCCTCATAAGTTAGGATATCCGCTTCATGGTCATGTAAGGCTAAAGCGGAGACCAGGGTACGTAGGGCAGCCATGGGATGGGCCTGGCGGGGCAAATGGTGGATCATCTCCTGAATTTCCCAGGGAATTTGATTGTTTTCGCGCAGCTCCTTTTTGAGTCTGTCGAGTTCTCGCACCCCTGGTAGACGACTGTACCACAGAAGATAGACCACTTCCTCAAAGTTAGATTGACGGGCCAATTCTTCAATTGGGATGCCCCGATAATACAAAGACCTGCCCTCTATGAGAGTTATGGAAGAGGGCATAACCTTAACTTCTTCAAGACCAGCGTGATGGTCTGTTGACATAGATCTATTTCATGCTAATCACTTGGCGGAGACATCACTTAGGTTTAATTCTATCTCCCCATCTTTCTTTCCAGGACCCTTGGGTTCTTGGATTACTTGCTCCGATTTTATTCCCCCTTTTTCCAAAAGGTAATCAGCGATAGCCTTTGCATAGTATTCCGAGATGGCCGTGCTTGTTTTGGTATCCTTTTGACTACGTGTTAGGATATTGAGCTTGGCATCCGGTTGTTTACGCATCACCGAATGAATTTTATCAAGCGAGCGCTTAAAGTTGTCTGTTAGCGGTCCAATTTGGTCAGCTTTAGCTACTTCTTTATTGCCTGGTAATACAAAGGCATTTATGGCAGTGTAACTACCGGAGAACCGGTTTTCCCCCTTGCGTTTAAGTCCTGCCTCCAGTAAAGCTATGGAAACCCAAGTGGTGTCGCTCTCTACTTTTTTCTTGTAATAATCCCTTTCTCGGTCAAGCATTTCTTTTTGTATTTTGCGCCGCTCGGCTTTGTATAAAGCGGTTTGACTATAAATGGAGGCAAGGGTGGCGTAAAAGCTGGCTTTTGCGTACTCTCCATTTTCATAGAAGTTTTGGGCTAAAGCCAGGTAGTTGCGGCAAAAGAAATATTCTTGAAAGGGGATGTATTCTGCTAAATCTTTGCGTTCCGTGACAACCCTTATGTTTTTTTCCGCATCCTCAATTTCCACCTTCACTTGGGCTTTGGAAACTTTCTCGGCAGCCAGTACTGACGAGAAAAAAAAGAACAAAGCAATATAGCGCCACTTCATGGTCCCTCCTTTATCGCAGTTCTTCCTCTAGAGATTTGAGTTGGTTACGTGCAATTTCAAGTTCCTTCTTTGCCCGTGCAAGCCTCAAATAGGCCTTTGCCTTGGCAGCATGGTAATAGGCAGGTTCTTCGTTTTCTTCGTTAAGTTCGGTACGGGCGTCGCGTACAAATTGTTCGGCTTTTAAAAATTCTTGAGGGGCATATTCAGGAAGTCTCTCTAATTTTTCTTTTTCAAGTTCTTCTTGAGCTTCTGCCACTTCTTTTTGTGCCATTTTTAAGGTAATTGTCTCGGGTGCCCGAATAGGTATATCGGAGCGCACCTCTCCTGAGCCGCAAGAAATTGCTTGGGCTATCCACAAACAGGCCAAGATGATGACAGACCTTTGCATATCCCCTCCTACCATTCTTGTTGTATGTGCCCTATAAGAAAAAGCTTTTACTAAGTACAGCTTTTTTTACAATACAAAATTGCTGGCTAAATGGTAAGTTTCGTACAAATATCTCGCTTAGGTTTTCTAAACACCGGCCGAGGATAGAGAAGGGCTGATTCGGCTTGACCGACTAAGGCTATCCTTTTCCCTGTCTCTATGCTCCCCGAAGGGAAGGGTGAGGATCTTTCTCATGTGGTGGGGCAAAACCTAAAGGCACTTCGCTCCTCCCGAGGTTATTCCCTCGAGAAACTATCTCAACTTTCCGGTGTGTCAAGGGCAATGCTTGGTCAAATTGAGCTTGGCAAAAGTACGCCCACCATAAATGTATTGTGGAAAATTGCCCGGGCCTTAAATGTGCCTTTCTCGGCTCTTATCTCATCAGAGAATAAATCACCCTCTATTGTACTAAAAGCTAAGGATGCAAAAGTATTGTCGTCCCAAGATGGCCAGTATGTCTCCCGTGCTCTTTTCCCTTTTGAAAAAAGCCGGCAGGTTGAGTTTTACGAATTGCGCATTGCCCCAGGTTATACAGAAAATGCCCCAGCTCATCCTCCGGGTACCGTAGAAAATTTGGTTTTACATTCAGGGGCTTTGGAAATTGAAGTGAATGGAGCAAAATACAAGCTTGAGCCTGGCGATGCCATTTATTTTGAGGCGGATGTCCCCCATAGCTATCATAACCCTTCCCATGAGACAGCACTTATTTATTTGGTAATGACCTATGCCCGTAATGTAGGCTAAATTTATTTGAAAAGCACGCGAAAGGGACTTGCAGGAAATTCCCGTAGCAAGAGAGACTCCTGTTGGTTTTCGCGTGCCAGATAAAACAAAATTTCTTCCCGTAAAAACCTAGCCTCCTCTAGAGAAATTAGCTTTTTTAAAATGGCAAAGCCCTCCTCCCGTGTTTTCTTCTCTAGCATGAGATAGCGGGCATACCAATAAAGCAAGAGTGCCTCCTGCTCGCTTTTAGGCTTCGCTGATTTTTCTTTAAGCCATGGGTAAGTAATAAAATCTTCATCTTTTAGGAGATGGGGGAAACGCGCCACTAAGAGGGCAAGACTTGCGCTTTCCTCGTCACGTGGGAAATGACGCAATAGGAACAACAGATAAACAGCTTCGTTTCCTTTTTTGCCGGGATCTTCTAAATACTTTTCGAGGAGAGCCTCTGCCTGAGGTAGTTGGTTTTGTGTGAGAGACCACAGGGCTTCATAATAATAGCGTTCCCTTCTTGGCTCCAGTTGACTGAGGTATTTAGCCAATGATTCATAGTCGCGCAAAGCAAAAAGACATAGCAAATAGAGCTCTAAATTTTCCTCGCTGGGATGCCTTTCCCATAGTTCCCGCACGGCTTTAAAGTCCTTCATCTGAAACAGTATTTGCTCTTTGTCACGGTGTAACTGCAAGTCCTGAGGAAACTTTTGCAGGAGCTTTTCGTTTGCTGCTAGAGCTTCTTGGTAGCGGCCTTGAGAAAAAAGAGCTTTTATATAGAGGCGACTGAGCTGGCTATCTTGGTCCACTTCTTTTCCATAAAGAGAAAGCATCAACTGGTATCTTGCATTGTGATAGAGATTTTGGTATATACGGTGAAAGATTTCTTTGTTATCGGCGATACGACATTCTACAAATAGCTTGGAAAGCTCCTCATTAGAGAGCTCTGCCATATATGAGATGGCGGCCTCGAGGGAAAGGCGGCATCTCTCCTTGGGTACGACCTCGAGCTTGGCAAGGTAAGCACGTATACCTAGCTGTCTTTGGATATTCATGCGTAGCTGCTCGTAAAGATAGAGAGGGATTTTCTCTTCTTGGCGAGCTTTCTCTAACTCCATAATAGCCTCTTCGCTTTTTTTTAAACTCAAAAGATAAAAAATTTTTCGCTCATAAAAATAGTGACCTTTGGCTTCAGCTATTTCTAAGATCTTAAGAGAAAATTCAGCAAAGCCCTTTTCAAAAAAGGCCTCGGCAATTTCATGGCATAAAGCAGTTTTTTCATGACAAAGTGCTTGAGCTTCTTCAAAAGCATATTTTTCTTTTTTTTCACTTAAGTGCAAAATAAAGCTCAGCCATTTTTTTTGATCGAAAGAGATGGCGTTTTCGGATTGTAGCAAAAATCTGGCCTTGTCATAGTCTCCTGTAAGTATAAGATGTTCTATCTTAAGTCGGTTTTTTTCTTCATCTGAGTATGGTGAGAGCTCAATGATTTGGCTAATTTCAGGACTTTTTTCTCCTAAAAGGCGCTGCCAATTTTCTCGGCCTAAGGGTAGGGGGTTTCGGCTATAGAAAAAAAGAAAATTAGCCCAGTCTTTTTTTTGAAGGAAAAGCCTTAGTAGACGAAGAGCCAGGTATGATTCATTTTTTAGATGCGAGGCATGTTTTTTTATGGACTCCAGGGCTTGGTTATCTTGCTTTTGCAGGTAGATATCCACAATGCGATTAAAGGCATGGCGGCCGATGCTGTCGTCTTGATATAAGAGTAAAGAGAAAATTGGAAAAGAGCTCTCAAACTCACCTGAGAGGTAAAGGCATTCTGCATAATAAAATTTTTCTGCTCGTGAAAGAGAGTCGAGGGGCACAGAGGCCCCCTTTTTTAAGCATTGCCGGATATCCCCTTTTTCATAATAGTCTTGCAGACCTAGCTGTATCGTTAAGAAAAAAGCAAGAGGTAAGGCCATATGCTGACAATCTTACCCCTGCCATGGGGTTACAAGCCTTTTGTTTAACCCTAGATGCAAAAATATGCGATCGCAAATGAAATCATAAAGTTCTGTGAGGCTATGGGGCTTATGGTAAAAACCTGGAGCCGCAGGCATAATTACGGCACCCGCAAGACTCAGTTGGCGCATATTCTCAATATGGATAAGACTTAACGGTGTTTCACGTATTACGAGAATAAGCTTTCTTTTTTCTTTCAGGGAAACATCGGCAGCTCTTTCAATGAGATTTGACGTGTAACCATGAGCTATGGCAGCCAAGGTTTTCATGGAGCAGGGAATTACCACCATCCCATCATGCGCAAAAGAGCCACTTGCAGGCCTCAGTCCCACATCGCCATGAGGCAATATTTCATATTTCCAACATACCTCGCTTTCTTCACCATTAAAGAATTCTGTCAGGACTTGATCAAATTGAGGCTCGTTTTTTGAAAAATTTAATTCATCTTTCGCAATACGCCAAAAAACCGGAGAAAAAATCAGATGAGCCTCAACAGGTAGTTTGCTAAGCTGGTAGAGCAGTCGCAAACCATAAGCAGCACCGGAAGCACCGGTAAGGGCAATGACAAAACGCTTCTTATCCATAATGGCGCACCAGAGTGTCGAGAAAAAGACCCGTGAAGAGAAATATACTTACGAGAGCATTATAATTGAAAAAGGCCGTAGGTATCTTTTCTTTTTGAAATTGGCCCAGAAGTCCAATTTCCCGATGTTCTAGGTATAGCAAGACAGCAATTAACGAGAGAAAAATATAATAAAGAACTCCCAGCCTGCGAAAATAACCCAATCCCACTAAAAGTACCAGCATGACGATATGAGAGACGAGGGCTACTAGTTGAGCTTTTTTTATACCCCACCTTGCAGGTATCGAATAAAGACCTGCTTTGCGATCAAACTCTTCATCTTGTTGGGCGTACAAGATGTCGAATCCTGCTATGTAAAAGAGCAAAATAAAAAACAAGAAAAGAGAATTGGCCGTAATATTTCCAATTAACGCAATATCAACAGCCAAAGGGGCTTGGCCAATAGCGGCACCAAGCCAAAAGTGGCAGAGATAGGTAAAACGTTTGGTGTAACTATAAAAAACTAAGAGAAAGGCAGCCAAGGGGGCAAGCTTCACGGCCAGGGGATTTAAGAGATAGGCAAAGAAAAACCCAAGGAAAAGTAAGAGAAGAGCAAAAAAAAGAACCTCTTTTTTGCTGAGAACTCCCATGGGTATTTCTCTATTGCGGGTTCTTGGGTTTTGAGCATCAAAAAAAGCGTCACTTATCCGGTTAAACGCCATGGCAAAACCTCGAAAGGAGGCAAAGGCAAGTACTATGTAGACAAGTTTTGGCCACGAGAATAGGAACATCCCCTGGTCCCATAAAAGGACAATAGCCGACAAGGCAAAGGGCAGCGCAAACAAGGTGTGGGATAACTTTATAAGGGCGGCATATTGGCGGATTTTCCCCCAAAGGGACTTCATTATTTCATTTCAAGCAAATACTGCACCTGTACCCTTTGTGAGAGATCTAGATCATAGATTTTGCGGTCTAGGTATTTTCGAGTGCGCCGTAAGTATTTCTTATAAGTTTCAATTAAGTTCATTCTTTTCTCGAAATAGCGTATTTGAGGCAAGGTAAATTCCGTGATTTTTTCAAAAGGTTTTTTTTGGTCTCTTCTTTCCCAGTATACTATTAGCATGTCGTCATTGCGGTCAAGTTCTGGTATCTCCTTAGTGGTAGCGGTCTCGGCTTTAAAGAAAGGGGTGGGGTTAATGATATCCCGTTGCTCTTCTATGAATTGAATGCCCAATAGATTATTTCTTGTGAAGCGTAACATGATCTTGTTGATCTTCTCACCATCAAACCAAATGTGGCAGGTACCGTTGTAGCGATAGCGCTCGGAGATGGACTTAATAGATTCGCCAAAAGCAATGGGTAAAACTAAATTGGCCTCATCCCCGGCTCCCTTCTTAAATACCTCACCTTTTTCTGGATAGGTGGCCAGTTTCTTTAATTGTTCTGTGATCTCCCGATGTAGCACATCAAGTTCGATGTCTCCATAACCGGTTGCTTCTGCTTTTTTTTGGGCTTCTTCTTGCTGGGCCAAAATTTGAGGGTCAAGGATTTTCTGCCCCCAAAGGCTGGCGAGGGGCAAAAGCAAAGTCAAAAGCCAAAACATTTGCATAATTCCTCTTGAATATCGACTTTCCCAAACGGCAAACTTAAAACTCTCTCATTTAAAGATAAGCAAATTATTTCTGGTGGGAAAAAAATCTTATACATGTAGGGTTTCTGAAAAGAAAATGGTGGCTTACCGATAATGAAAAAGTGAAAAATGGAACATCCGCTTGCCTTGTAGGTCTATTTCTCATTTTTTGTAGTCCACCCGCCCATTATCGAAGACAAAAAACTTCAGAGGGCCCCTACAAGAGAACTATTCCCGAGAGCTATTCTGGACCCAAAAGTATAGTGCGGGTCAAGCTTCATGAAGGCCCTCTTCTGCCTATCTATGCCAGAGAATACACCTTTATCTCACAGCGAAATAAAATCTATGGCCGAGGGCAGTTTTTACCACCTACGGGTGGCATTTTTATAAGTCGCGAGAATGAGTTTTCGCTTAAAGGTCAACCTTACAAAGGGAAATTGGAAATTCTTGCCCAAAGCCATACCTATCTCTATATCAACCACGTCGAGCTTGAAGATTACCTCATATCTGTGCTGGGCCATGAAATGAGCCATAGTTGGCCACTAGAGGCTCTCAAGGCTCAAGCGGTGGTTGCGCGTACCTATGTCTTGCACAAAATGAGATCCCATGCAGAAAAACCCTACGATGTTGATGGAACGACAAACCATCAGGTCTATGGTGGTATCCCCGAAAATGCCTTTCTTTTGCAAAGTGCTGTTCGCTTAACCGAGGGGGAAATCCTCACCTACGAAGGGATGCCCGCCCAAGTTTTTTTTCATTCTTCCTGTGGGGGCCATACCGCATCCTCGGCGGAGATCTGGGGAAGTGAGTTGCCGTACCTTCCAGCAAAAAAGTCTTTCTATTGTGCCCCAGCCCCGGTTTATCGCTGGCAATTTGTCATGTCATTAAAAGAGCTGGCTCGGCGTTTGGGTTTACGGGATCTTAGAAAAATTGAGGTAGTCGAGCGTACTAGCTCCCAACGTGTAAAAAACCTGGTTATCTACACGCGCTTTCGTAGATATAAACTTAGTGGCGAGGAAATTCGCCGAAAGCTTGGTCCCACTTTACTGAAATCAACCTTGTTTGTTATAAAGCAAAGGGCGGGCAAATTACAATTCCAAGGCAGGGGGTATGGCCATGGGGTAGGACTTTGCCAGTGGGGTTCCCGCTTTATGGCCGAAAATCACAGCATGGATTATCGTAAAATCCTAGAACATTATTTTCCCGGAACCCGTCTGATTCGCTGGATTATCCCCAAAACAGTGTGAATTTTGGCATGAAACCCCGAGGACATACATAATTATGCATATGTACGGGGGATTAACTTTCGAAGAGGTTTTTGGCATCCGTTCGGGCGGGATGTTTTTGCGCAATTTGTTGTATGCCATCCCCCGTTCTTTGAAAAATCAGGCTTTTCAAGTCGATATCAGCTCTTTGGGGTTTCTAAGGCCAGATCTTTCTATACCGGCTTATCTAGGGATTTACCCACGAGATCGGCTGGCACCCATCTACCATTTATTCGACCGCACGGGTGGTGGCAAACGTTATTCACACCGTATTACCCGGCGCTACTGCCGGGATTATCGTGGGCAAAGGCTAACCTATGATGAACACAATGGAGTTGACTTTGTCTGCCCGCCGGGCACACCTATTTGTGCGGCAGCTGCGGGCCATGTGGTGTATATCCGCCGCCGCTTTCTTCGGGGAGGAACTACCCTCATTATAGACCACGGCTATGGACTTGTAACCCACTATACCCATATCGCACGCCCCTTGAAGAAGATAGGAGATTTTGTGAGAACGGGTGAGGAAATCGCTATCTCGGGAGCTCAGGGCATGGATATGACCTTATTTTTTCCTTGGATCCCTCCCCACCTGCACTTCACCGTGTTTTTTCAAGGTCGTCCCGTAGATCCTTTTCTTGCCCCCCAAGAGGAGGATCGCCCAGGAACCTGGGCAAGACGCAACGATCCCCGACCTCAGCAAGTGGTGCCAAAAGAGCCTGAACCACCTTTTTCTGAGGTAAACGAAGAAGTTATTGCCATACTCTGGGACAAGGTAAGCGATGGGGAGATTCGCCGTGAGATGGAACAAGTTAGGGGGAATAATCACGCGCTGGCAGCTCTACTCGAAGATAGTCTTTTGCACGATGAGCTTTTGTGGCCAGAGGAAGTACGCTCTCTTTCGCTGCGAATGGCGGATTCGGCTTCGCTTAGGAAAGCCCAAGAAATCAAGCTATACCTTCCCCTATCTGCTTCTTTATACGATGGAGCTAAAATAGCGGACGAATTCGAAATTTTCTCTCGTTAAAATTTCGGGCGAAATGAAAAAGTTTGTCTCTTTCTCGAAGTTACTGTAACTTATTTTCTAAGAGAACCAAACACAAAGTTGACACCTTGTTTAAAATTTTGAATGTGGAAAAGGAGGATAAGATGCCAGCACGCAGAGAAATAAATCCGAAAGAGGCACTCGATCACTTGAAAAGCATCTATGAGTTGTATTTAAAGGAAGGTCGTGACCCGAAAAGATTTACCATCCGGCACTACAATCGGCTGAACGAAAATTCTCATTACTACATTGACGTTTATGTAAAAAAGCTAGGGGGATGGAACCATTGCTTGCAAAAAGCAGGGATACCGTTGGGATTTAGACAATATAAGGAATTTGGTAAAGAAGAGGTAGGCCAATATGTGAAAAAAGTTTACAAGATATACCTTCAAGAGTCATCCAAAGAGGCTCGCTACAAGAATCAAGAGAAAACCTTTCGCATGCGAGACTATGTAGAATACAACCCGAAAGCAGGTAATCGCTTTTCTCTCGCCGTCGTGCTGAAGAGGTTTGGTTCCTGGTCTAATCTTTGCCGTGAGTTGAAAATTCCAGTGGGTCGCAGTCGTGGCCTAACCCAGCAGCAAGTTATTGATCATGTCATGCAGGTTTATGATCGCTTTTTGAAAAAAGAAGGCCCCGATGCCATTTTCTCAAAGGAGATGTATGACAAATACAATTTTATAGATGATGTGTATATCTCCTCAAAGTTAGTGGAGCGTCGTTTTGGTACCTGGGTTGCGGCGAAAAAGCAGCTTAAAATTAAGTAGTGCTTATCTTGCCGACACGATAGAGAAAGGCTACCCCCAAGCGTAGCTGGTTATTCCAGAGAACCGCCTTCGAGTAGTTGCCTGTCGCCCCCTGTGTGAGGTCTAGGGGTACCAAATAATCTCCAACGCGGTAAAGTTCAACATCAAAGTCTCCTATGCCAGGAGCCACTGCTCTACCTGCAATGCGGTCAAGTCGTTGGATTTCCATAACAATCAAAAAGCTAAGGGAGAGCCGATCACTAAACTCTAGGTTGTAGCCAGAGCCTACTTCTAGAGAAAGCCCCATAATTTGCGAAAAATTTGCTTTTGCCTCACCAAATGAGGAGTAAAGTTTTAGGTCCATGTTGGCAAAGACAAGTCCCACATTGACCCCTAGAAAGAGGGATTTTCGGGTAGGTAAAAGATAATAACGGTAGTGTATAAAGGGGACAAAACCACGCAGGGTTAAATCCCAACTTTCCGTGGTATTAGCTAGGATGTACTGCTGCCTTATGGTTGTTGGTACAAAAAAATAGCGCAAGCCTGTTCCAAAATAATGCCGGTAAAATGGGCTAAGCGAAAAACCAGCTGAGAGATGGACAAATTCACTTAGGAGCTCCAGATGTTCGTGTTGGGCAGGAATGGTTTCACTTAGGTTTTTTCTTAGGTTTGGCCAAAGCCTGTTAAACGAGTCGGCAAAACGACGACCCCAGTCGGCAGCTAGCGTAATTTCACCCTCAATCGCGGTCGAGGGTCTTGCCACAAAAAGGAAAAGCAATAAAGGAAGACGTCTCATTTTTTGTGAAACTGCATCTGGTAGAGTTCTCGGTACAGACCTTTTTTTGCCAGCAATTCCTTGTGAGTTCCTCTTTCCACAATTCTCCCCTTATCTAAAACTAAAATGAGATCAGCATGGTATATGGTGGAAAGGCGGTGGGCGATCACAAAGGTGGTTCGGTTTTTCATAAGGCTGTCAAGAGCTTTTTGTACGAGTCTCTCAGAAGTGGTGTCTAGGGCACTTGTGGCTTCATCTAAGATAAGGATTTCCGGATCTTTTAGTAGGGCCCGAGCGATGGAAAGCCGCTGTCTTTGCCCCCCTGATAGCATAAGTCCTCTTTCGCCAACGGGTGTGTCGTAGCCCATGGGCAGTTTTCGAATAAATTCATCGGCATAGGCAAGCCGAGCCGCTTCTTGAATTTTTTCAAAGGGTATGTCTTGGCGTCCATATGCGATGTTCTCCCGAATAGTACCATTAAAAAGAAAGATATCTTGGGTTACGACGCCAATTTTACGGCGTAGATCTTTTAGGCTTATTTGTCGTATATCCACCCCATCAAACAAAATGGCGCCCTCATCGGGATCATAAAAACGAGGTATAAGATCCACGAGGGTTGATTTTCCGGCTCCCGAGTGGCCAACAAGAGCCACTGTCATGCCCACCTTAACGGAAAAATTAATATTGCGTAAGACCACCTTGTCTGTTCCGGGGTAGCGAAAGTTGACCCTATGGAAGGTAATGCCTTCTTTTAGTTTCCCCATAGGAATCGGATTAACTGGTTCTAGCGAAGGCTTAGGCATATCGATGATTTCAAAGATTCTGGCCCCTGCTGAACCTGCCCGGTGAGCTAGATTGTACCAATTGGCCATCTGCTTTATGGGGCTAATGAGAACAAGTAAGGTAAAGAGAAAGAGGAAAAAGCTTCCCGAGGTAAATTCTCCCCCAATAATTTTAATACCACCATAAATGACGAGACCTACTACGATGAGGGAGGTGGCAAATTCCACGACGGAAGGACCCAGTGCGTGGTTAAAACGGTAGCGAAAGGTTTCTCGGTAAAGGGAGTGATTGATTTTTTCAAAACGCTGGGCTTCATAGTCTTCCATCCCGAAAGCACGAATAACCCTGATGCCACTAATAACCTCTTGAAGATGGCCATTGAGATCGGCTAAGCGTACCTGTTCGTTTGTGGTGATACTCTTGATTTTTCGTGAAAAATGGCTGACTGGCCAGAGAAAGAGAGGAACTCCTAATATGGTTAAAAGCAAAAGTTTTACACTAATTAGGGCTAAGATTATGATATGGGTAATGATAATAAAGAAGTTGTTAATGGAGACACGAAAACTCTCCGACACAGCTTCGGAAATTAAGGCGACATCATTGATGATGCGGCTCATGAGGATACCTGTCTTTTCCCGAACAAAAAAAGAAATGGGCAATTCCACGACCCTTGCATAAAGTTCTTTACGGATATCTCTTAAGGCTAAAAGTCCAGCCGAACTAATGAAGTACACGGTACCAATATAAAAGACAAGCTTGAGTAAATATACAGGAATTGTTATGATAGCCACCGCAACAAGAACTTCTAAAGCCTTAAAAGGCATGAGTTTTTCATTTAACAGGAGCCTAAGCTCGAGATAGTAGAGCTTAACTTTGCTCCAAAGGGGTCTTTCTTGAAGAGCATTTGATGTATTTATTCTTTGACTTTCAAGCCATGCCAAATCATCCTTATAAAGTACGCTTTTCTGCATGAGGGCTTTAAGCCGATCGCAGAGAGCATGCTCACACAAAAATTGCATTTCTTCTTTTTCAAAACGCAATTGAAAAGGTTTTTCCCCGCCGGTTTCTAGCACGTCAAAGATAGGCTTTAGAGCTGAGAGACTTAGCCCATTGAAAATAGATACAAAAAAACTGCAGATAATACCGAGAATAAAGCGGCTACGGTAGGGTTTTAGGTAGCTTAGAATGCGCCAAAAGTGTCGCATGCCATAAATCCTACTTGGGTTCGTTGTGTTTTGGCAAAAAAGTCATATTTGCCTCAAGGATTTACAACAGGCAGCATGTCAAGCATCCAAGCTGGCATGATGCTGGAGTGCCTCAAGCAAATTTGTTTGAAAGGGAGTTTTTTCTTCAAAAGCTGACCTATGCCCATTAAAGTCACCGTACCGGCTACTTCAGCTAATATTGGGCCAGGTTACGATGTATGGGGTATTGCTCTTAATTTAAAGAATACTTTTTCTTCAGAACTTGATTTAAAGGCAAAGAGCCTGTGCGAGTTTGAATTTGTTTACTCCGATTTGGTGCGGCAAACTACGACGGGGGATATCACGATACCTAATGGGGAGGATAATCTTTTTTGCAAGGCCTACCGCTTTCTTTTTGCAAAGGCCAAGAGGAAGCCCTTGCCCATTAAGGTGAGGTGTGAGGTGAATATTCCCTTAGAAAGAGGGCTTGGCGCTTCTTCTACGGCTGTCTTGGGGGGGATGATCACCGCCAATGAGGTTTTGCGAGACTACTATGAAGAAGCCTATAGTTTGGAGCAAATATTTGATTTTGCCACGGACGTGGAAGGCCATCCTGATAATATTGCACCAGCTCTTTATGGGGGGTGGATTTTAAGTGTATGGCATCCCACAGAACAGCGATACAAAATATTTCCATTAAAGATAGAAGCACCGGTGAGAATAGCGGGGGTTATTCCACACCTAACTTTAAATACGGAAAAAGCACGCTCCGTAGTGAAAGACCACTTTGAGCTAAAAACCGTTATCGCTCACGGGGCGCGCATGGCACTTCTTGTGCATTTGCTAGGTAAAAATAGTTGGACAGCAAGCGAGCGCGAAAATTTTTATTTAGCACTTGAAGATGACATCCACCAGAAGCAAAGAGCTGACTTTGTACCAGGGATGTACGAAACTTTTGCGTATTGGAGATCTCTCGGGTGTTATGGAGCTTTTCTTTCTGGGGCAGGTACAACACTTCTTGGTTTTTGGCAAAGTAACTTTTCGTTTGAAAATATTTCGCTGGGTAAAAAATTAGAAGAGTACCAGGTACAGGCCACGCCGCTTTTTTTGGAAATTGATAGGTATGGGGTCTTGGTAGAAAAAAGTTGAAAATTTCAGCTTTGTGCGAAGGTTGGTTATGCCGCAAAAGGCCATTCCCTTTGACTTATTTGAAAACCAAATTTGGCTTCTCTACTATCCTGACTATAGAGAATGGGGCATAGCGCAAAAAAAGGGGCAGAGGTGGTCTTTTTTTAGGCCAACAGAAAAAAACATATGGGACGGCGAGTTTGGGTTAACTGACAAAGATCCACAGCATCTCATGCAGCTTTTTGTCGTGGCTTTAGGTGCTGTGGAAAGAAAATATGAACTTGCCATGTATATCCGCAATCGCTGGGAAGCCGTAGAGAAAATGCTAGAGCTGTGGCTCATGAACAAGGAAGTTCAAGTAGAAGATGCTGACGTTCCTGGTAATGATGTTGGAGAGCCACCTCCAGAAGAAAGAGAAGGAGAGCAACTATGAGGCTTACTACATCTCTTGTTAGTGAAAAAGAGCAAAGAAGACTTGAAAAAATTAAAAAAGACCAAGAATACAAGGCAAATGAAATCCGCTTTGGCATAAGAAAAAAGCTTATTTTACTTTTTTCTTTGCTCATTTCTTTAATTGTGCTTGGTCTTACGCTAATCTCTACCCGGCAGCAGACTAAGTCTCTTTTGGAAGAAAAAGATAAACAAGCCCGCATCATTGGGCGGGGTCTTTTGGCGGCTATCCGGAGTAGGCTTGTTGAAATCTATGGTATACATGCAGAGAAAATTAAGGCTTTCACAAGTGAAGCGGAGTATGTTAATTTTTACCGCCAAAATGAATTTATAGAGTTGCTATTTGAAGATATTGATGGGGTAAAAAAACAACCTGATCTCGTCTATGCCTATGTCTTAGGTAAGCATAACATTGTCTTAGGTCATACGCGAGCTGATGTAAAACCGTATAGTAAATTTTCCTTCCCTGCTGGGGTCGAAAGCTATTTAGATTTGCTAACGCAAAAGCAGTTACCCGAGATGATAGCAACAAAAATTGAACATGAAATTCAGGAAGATAACAACCGGCGCGTTATTGAGGTCCTAGACTACGCTATGGGGATATCCTTTAAAGATAACCCGCAGCCACAAGATTATATTGGGGAGCTCCATATTGGCATCAGCCTGGAATCGGTGAACCAACAAATCTTTATGACAAAGGTGAATCTTCAGCTTGTGGGCTTAATCGCTCTTGGTGTGGGAGTATTTGTGGCTATTGTTTTTGCGTCGCTCATTGCCCGGCCAATTCAAAAGGTCATTGCAGGGATGCGTCGTGTTTCTCAGGGTGATTTCTCTGCAGATGTAACCGTCCGCTCTCGCGATGAAGTGGGACTTTTGTCGAAGACCTTTAATATAATGATTAAGGGTATGAGTATATTAGTATCTCCGGAAGTGGCCCAGGTGGTTCTTTCTGGTGAGGACCTGCTCAAGGGTGGGCAAAAGCGTGTGGTCACGGTGCTTTTTTCCGATGTTCGTAGCTTTACGACTATTTCAGAAAGCCTCACCCCTCATGAGGTGGTTCTTATGCTAAATGAATATCTGGAAATCATGACTGATATCATCATAAAGCATGGGGGGGTGGTAGATAAATTTGTCGGGGATGAAATATTTGCTGTCTTTGGTGCCCCTTTTGATCACCCACAGCATCCTTTGTCTGCCTGTGCGACAGCTCTTGAAATGGCGGAGGCTCTAGCAAAGCACAATGCCGAGCGTAGGAAACAGGGTAAAAAACCTATTGAAATTGGTATTGGTATCAATACTGGGGAAGTGATTTCGGGAGCCATGGGGAGCACAAAGCGGGTTGACTATACTTCCATAGGGGACTCAGTAAACTTAGGAGCTCGGTTGGAGGGCACAAACAAAGTCTACGGTACGCTCTGCATTATTTCCGAATTTACGTACGAATATGTAAAAGACGACGTGGTTGTTCGAGAACTTGACCTGATTCGCGTAAAAGGTAAGAACGAGCCCGTAAAAATTTACGAACTAATAGCCCTGACCCCTGCTGGTGCGCAAAAAGAAGAGAAATACGTGCGAGAGCTACAGGAGGCCAAGGAAAAAAAGAAACGGGCTCGCTAACTACTTTGCGGCCAGAGTTTCGATACGGCTTACGCTGCCATCCTCTGCAAAATAAACGCGCTTGTTGCGCCCAGGTAAATCTACACTTACTATGCGGTTTTTTTGCACATTGCCAATGCCCAGCACACTTTGTTCTTTCTTACTAAACATAATAACACGCACGGGTTCATCGTTTTCATATACCACACTTTTGTCTACAATACCATTTTGGTCGGGATCATAATCTACCGAACGGATTTTGCCTTCTTTAAGGTGGATGCTCTTTTCATGAGCCCCGTCGCGGTTTTGGTCAATGCGATAGACCCCCTCTGTGGCGCTAATCTGTTCGTATTGGCCAATAACCTGCCCCTCGTTATCTTTTATGTCTCTTTTTTCACCAACTTTTAAATTCTCTGTCTCTTCTTTACTAGAGCAACTAGCCAAGAGAAGAGCAAAAAGCAACAAAGACGCTTGTAAGAAAAACTTTTTCATAAAAGGCTCCCTTACCAATTTTGTTCCCAACTTTTCGGCTTCTATAATTTGTAAAACAGTTTTTCGCCTCTATTTTCCTATAACAAATAATCTTTGGAGAGCTTTTCGCCGGCCCACTCATATCTAAAACATATGTTTTTTGAGGAAATCCATAATAGAGGAACCAGGTGCAACAAATTTTTATAAACTAGGATCTAGGATTTTTTATGTGGGCTAGTGTCCAAAACATTTCCGTGGCTATGTATTCGGCACTTTTTCGGTAGGCTTCCTTCTCCTCAGGGGTGTTGTCCCAATTCTTAGGGTCATCATAGGGTAAAGAAATCCGGCTATCGGCGTTGGGAACAAAGGGACATTCCTTCTCGGCAGTGGAACAAACCAAAACAGCAGCAAAATGGCTTTGGGGGTTTGCCCCATCACTATATTTTTTGGAGAAAAGTAAAAAGCTTTCCCTTAAACTAAAGACTCGATAAACGGTGTTACTAGCTCTTCTTTCTACATCCTCTATTAAGAAGCCAAAATCACGTAAAGTTTCCACCACAGTTGGATAGATTTCTGTCACCTGGTTGCCACCTGAAAAAGTGCGTATACGGCCCGGCATGAGGTAGTCGGCCGCAAGCTGCATGAAAGCTTGCGCAAAGACGGAGCGGCGAGAATTTAAGCTGCAGACAAAGACCAGCTGGGCTTCTTTTTGGCTTTCAATGTAGTCTGATAATTGCCGTAGGCTTTTTTCTCTCTCTATTGAGGGTACGTATCGAGAGGCAAGTTCTTCTAAGAAATGAGCCTTCTCTCGTAATTTTTCCATGAAAATCACATAGCTTGGGCGCCTATTTCTTTGTCAATAGGATTAATACGGGCCACTGCAAATGCCAGAAAGCTCGTTGCCTTGACAATTAAGACTAGTATTTTTCCTTGTATAATTAAGAGACGAAAATTATTCGACATCGTGGGAGGCCCATACCCTAAGCCCCCCCCTAGGGAAGATGGCTTAATCCGCCATAATTTGAGTAGTAAAAATAGGCTTTGTGGAGGTTTTATGGACTACCTCATGGAAATAGTCTTTTTGGCGGTGGGACTTCTACTCGGCTATCTTTTGGCCCATTTTGCCTCGAAGGCACGCCTTGCTACGGTGGAGACTAAGCTTCAAATGGAGAGGGAACGCAGTGAAAAATTGGAGCGGGAGTACAGCCTTTTAAGTGAAAAATTTCGCAATGAATTTAAGTCCGTGGCAGATGCCATCTTAGCGGAACAAACCCATAAAGTGCAGGCAGATGCCCATTTGCGCTTGGAAAGTCTATTGCAACCAGTTCGAGAAAAGCTTGCTGAGTTCCAAAATTCTCTCATTCAGAGTATGGCCCAGCAAAGTCGAGATAATGCTGCCCTAAAAGAACAAATACGCCAGTTAACAGATTTGAGCAACCAAGTAAGTGCTGAAGCGAATAGGTTAACGAATGCCTTGCGCGCAGATTCCCGAGTCCGTGGAAATTGGGGCGAGATGGTTTTAGAGCGTCTCCTTGAAGTCTCTGGCCTTGAAAAGGGGATTCACTATGAAACGCAAATCACCCTGGAGGATGAAGAGGGAAATAAATATCGGCCAGATGTCGTAATTCATTTTCCGGAAAGTAAAGATGTCATTATTGACTCTAAGGTCTCTTTAATAGATTACGAAAAGCTAACGGCAGCAAGTGATCCTCAAGAACAGGAGAGCTTGCGTCAGCGACACTACAAGGCGCTGGAAAAGCACATGGATGATCTAAGCAAAAAAAATTACACATCTTTAAAGGGTATTAAAAGCCTCGATATGATTTTCATGTTTGTTCCGATAGAAGGTGCTTTTATGGAGGCTCTGCGCTACAACAGTAGGTTATATGAAGAAGGATTTCGCAAGAAAGTGATCATTTTGACGCCAAGCACTCTACTAGCAACCTTGCGGTTGGTGCATACCATGTGGCAGCAGTACAACCAAAATCAAAATGCGCAAAAGATTGCCGAAGAGGGTGGAAAGCTTTACGATAAATTTTGCCAATTTTTAGATGACTTTAATAAAATTGGCAGTAAACTTTCAGAAGCCAGCAAAGCTTACGAGGAGGCTCTTAAGAAACTCAGTACCGGCAGGGGTAACTTAATCCAACAGGCAGAAAATTTTCGCCGCCTAGGGATTAGCAACAAGAAAACCCTGCCTGATACCTTAAGTCAAGAATGGTAGTTACCAAAAGAGACTCAATCCCCCTTATAGGGAAAGAAAGCCAAGTGACTCAAAATCTAAGGGCAAAGCCGCCAAGGGCAAAGTTGCCCAGAGTCACTTTGCCTGCCTGCAACTGGGCAAAATTTTCGAAAGAGAGTACAAGCTCCAGGTTTTGGTTTAAGGGATAACACATATCGAGCCCAAGTGCGGTAAAGGGCATGCTATTCGTCAAATTTTCATTGCGTAGGCCTGTAACTCTTATCTGCTGCACGACATAGCCTCCACCGAGCCGAGGGACAAGTCCCACCGTGGCGATAGGGAAGCGAAAGCCCAAGTAGGCACTTCCCATGAGATTTGACGTGGTGATCGCGAGGGCCTCGGTTAAATCGGTGGCTTTGGGGATATTCACGAAAAGCTGGTTCGAATATTTACATTGCCAATCGTGCTCGTGGAAGCTATGTTAACCCCGCTGGTACAGCCTGCGGTTGTGACCCGGTGCCGCTCACCTTGTAGGGGGATCGAACTACAGCCAGACACGAAAGCCAGAAGCAAAATTGCCCACAAGCAACACTGTCTGGTCATAGGTAAAACCCAATACGGACTCTGTAGGTAGGTGCGCTCAGGTCTGCGGCAGTATCTCTGGCATACTGCAATACGCTGTAACCGGCTTCCGCCTCCAAAAAAAAACGCTCCCCAAAAATAGAGGCTCATTCCCGCGATGGCCGTAATCCGTGTGGACCAATTAGCCCTGAGCTGGGAGGTCCCAAAATAGACAAACCCTGCGTCTGCACCGGCAAAGAAATCCACAGCGTGCCGGGGCAAAAAGTGCAGTGCCATCCCCAGCGTAAGTGGGTAGTATTGCATGCCCGGAGCTGCCAGCGAGAGGGGCAACGCAGCATTGCCGCGCACCCCGAAATAGTCTGTTGCGAAGAATTCGAACTGCCCTTGCAACAACTGCGCACGATAGGGCTCATGGTTTTCCTGGGACCAGCCAAGCGCAAGCTTCAGGTTGCCCTTTTGGATGCCATCGTTGAAATCCGCCGCCATCTGGTTTGGTGCCAGCGGGAGAACCTTCGCAAAAAGGGAGAACGCCAAAAAAATGGCCGATATTTTGTATTGCATGGAGCATTCACACAAACTTGACGCCAGTGTCAAGTTTTTGGAGTTAAGGAATTTTGGTTAGGGAATCACCAGAGGGCAGGGGGAGTTTTTGCCCTCTGGTCTCTGGTATAACTACTTTTGAATGGAGCTAAAGTCGGAAATTGAGGCCCAAAAA
>JANWWS010000001.1 GCA_025055765.1 Leptospiraceae bacterium
TTATCGTCAATTTCTAACTGACGAATTATTTCATCGAATACCCTTTTCTGATTATTTGTATCTAAAGTAACCTGAATTTCTAAAACGAAAGCTTCCTGCTCCAAGTTCCATAAGTCTCTAACCGGCTTTTGGAAGTACTGATTTATCGCCTCTTGGTTAAAAATAGGTCGTGATCGATCCATGACTAAAGCCATTTTTTTTATTTTACCATAAACCTTTTAGCGAAGTTTGGCCCGAGTTTTTTCAACAATGACGCGTGTTTTTTCATAACCTAATAGCCGCGAGAGCGTCACTGCCAACTGAACCTTTGGGCGCTAACGGATGTATGTTTACGTGAGTACCCTTTGAGGACAAAGGGGCCAACTTCCAAGCAAGCCCGCTAGCCGGTTGAACATCCCACTCCTGCCTTACCCCCGGTCCTTTCGCATGTTCAAAGCCCTCGGGCAAATTTGTAAAATGGCCGCTGTTATTCAGTTCCCAAATATTGCCATACGTGTCTTTAATCCCTTGTTTACCCACGACTATTTTTGTTGTTCTTTCTGGTGGAATGAAGGGGAAAATTCCCCCCACTGGTAAACCTTTTGCGATGGCTTGCCTTTGCAAATCGGGATACTTCGCGTAAAACTCGTTTGCCTCCTGGATATGATCTCGTAACTGGCTTAAAAGTTCTTTAATGTCCGCGTCTGAGCGCCCTTTATTTTTCAATTTGTCAATAATGCCGTCCAGCTGACGTATCATAAGAACAGCTTCAGCGTCGGTACGGGCCAGGGATATGATTTTGTCAATGCCTTTCTCAAATTGTTTGTACTTTAAGATTAGCCGTTCACGTTCTTCCACTCGAAGCTCACCAAACGTTTTCTTTTCCTGCTCTGGCATTTTGTCCCGGGCGGGTTTTTTTTCGTGAACTGCGGTTTTATTGGACATTCTGTGTTCTTTATCAACCTGCGGGGTCCCAGGTCTTTTGTCCGCATTCGCCGCAAGTCCTCTTTGCCACGTGGTCGGGGCTCTTTTTTTTAAATCAACTCCAATTAAAGCCAGAACGGTCGCACGCGTGATACAATTAGCAAGTTCCTCCCCCGAAATCTTACCCGTACTATCAAATTGCTCCATGATTTTTCTGATTTGTTCCGATGCATTCTTGTAAAAAGGCTTGAGTTCATTCGGGACTCTATTGCTTAAATTGTCAAGCACCCGTGCCATTTGCCTTAATGAGCCAGAAGGATCTTTGGTTATGTTTTCTAGCGCCCTTCTAAAGCTCGCTAGCTCATGGTTTTGATATATCGCGAGTAGAGTCAAAGATCCTAAAAAAGATTTGGCAAGGTTGCCTGCAACCCCTCTTACAGTAAACCTTGAAAATGTCTCAGCCAGCTCTCTAGTAAGTTGCCTAAGACCAATTTTGCCTACTTGAGACAATATGGGGCCGACACCCAA
>JANWWS010000028.1 GCA_025055765.1 Leptospiraceae bacterium
CGCCAGCAACCTACTCTCACAGTTCCCGAAGGAACCACTACCATCGGCGATGCAGGGCTTAACTTCCGTGTTCGGGATGGGAACGGGTGTTTCCCCTGCTCTATAACCAGCGGGCAGCTTAACCCCCACCACAATCAAAAAGCAATTTCCTCTGTCAAGACTTTTCGTTGCGAATTTGCTTAATTAGACGGCAAAAAGAGCTACCTAGGCATTAAAATATAAACGAGCAAGGTTATTGGCAAAAAAATATAAGGCATGCTGACAAAAAGATGCTTGCCCCTAGGGCTAGCTTCTCCTCCTCGGATGGCTGGTAGCCATGAAGATGGCTTTATCTGCGGCAGAGGCGCTTCTATTATGCAGGATGGATGCACGCTTACAAGGGAAATAGCAAAGAAAATAGTAGTGGGGTTTCTTGAGAAGACGATAGTCTTTGCGGAGAATCATATTGCGAAAATTTCGAATATCGAGGGTTATCCTGTAGAGGTAAGGGAATATCGGCAAAAACGCCTTGAGGCATGGAAAAACTATATCGAATTCCAAAAATATACACTTGGGGAAATCCAGGAAGGTAAATTAGACGCTTATTTTGATGACTTGGTGAAAAGCCTCTCCTAAGAAATTCTCTATTGCGGCAAAAACCTCTTGCGGTGGGATGCTTACAAGACATTCGAGTGGGTAGTCGCGACGGGGGCATTTTTTCTGAAAACAAGGGGAGCACCTTAATTGTTTGTGGAAAATGATCTTTTGGGGGTTTAAGGGGAGGGTCTCTTCTTTGCGGCCCATGCCCTGAAAGCTTACGAGGGGGGTGTGGCTAAGGCTTGAAAGGTGGGCAAGGCCAGAGTCGTTGGCAAGTAGGACATGGCAATGCTGTAGTAGAAAGCCGGCCTCGGTGAGATTGGTTTTGGTTGTAAAATCCAACAGACGATTTTGGAAATTGGGGGATATAGCGGTTGTAATTTTTTGAACGTATTCTTTTTCAATATGGCTTCCCAGGAATAGGATTACGCTCTTTGGGTATTTCTCGAGGAATAGCTCTATAACTCTTTGTATATGTTCCACGGGGTAGATTTTCGAGGGGACCACCGAGCCGGGGCATATCCCTAATATGAAGTTTTGTGGGTATTGCCTGCGGATTAGCTGTACTTCTTTTTTTTGAAGGAACTTTCTGGAGACGGGAAAGGAAACCTTTAGGTGACGGTATTTTTGCCAATAATCTTCCGCTAATTGGTTCGTAGGGAAAAAGGGCGTAAGAAGTCTAATATACGAGAGAGAACGATGTTCCCATGGGTAAGGTGGAGGCAGGCGCAGGGAACCTCTTTGCGGTGGCAGGCGCAAGATGAACGAGCGAAGTTTATCCCGTTGGCCTATACGGTAGTGGGCTTTAAGTCGCCAAAGCAGTAAGGCACTGCGAATAGAGGGGGATAGGGTAAAAGCATAGTCCCAAGTTAGACTCTTTAAAAAATGAAATTCTTCGGGAGAAGGCTCTTTGCCGTGAGAGAAGGCAATGACTTGCTTAAAAAAGGGCGGGTAAAGTGAGGCTATCCATTTTCGGCCTATTAAGTAAATATCGGATTTTCCAAAAAGTTCGTTTAAGGTGAAATAAAAAGGATAGGCCATCACGTGGTCGCCCACCCAATTGGGGGCATGGACCAAGATTCTCATTGTATCGTAATATCGTATGGCATGAGCATGAGTACGCGTTCGTCTTCTAGGTTTTCTGCCTTGCGTGTTAGTCGGATGGCCTGACGTATAAAAAAGGGTAGAGCCGGCTCATTGTTTTTTCCAAGACCGGGAATCTTGGCCTTATGCTCGGGGTAGACATTTATCTCCACATAGTCAGAAGAGAGCCCTGCTTGTTGTATGGCCAACTCAGTAGCCAAGAGCAGTCCCCCTACGTCGTCGGCCATCTTTCTCGACTTGGCCTCTCTACCACTGAAGATTCGTCCTTCGGCATTCTCCTGTAAACGAGCCATGCCTAATTGCCTGCTACGTTCTACTCTCTCCAAAAAAAGTTCGTAAAAACCCGTTAGTTGCTGCTGTAAAAGGGCTCTTTCTTCTTGGGTAAAGCTTTCGTTTTCCGTAAAAATGGCAGCGTTTTTATGAGAGCGCCATGTATATTTGTTTACCCCAAGCCATTCGTAGAGTTTTTTGAGAGAAAATTTCCCGCCTATTACGCCCACAGAGCCTGTGACAGTGAGCTCATTGGCAAGAATCTTATCTCCACCAACAGCAATGTAGTAACCGCCCGAGGCTGCGATATCTCCCAGTGAAACAATGACAGATTTTTTTTCTTCGGCTAGATGTCGCACTTGACGCCAAATTAGATCTGAGGCCATTCCCGATCCGCCAGGGGAATTGATACGTACCACAACAGCCTTTACGTTGCGGTCTTCCCGTAGTTTTTCGCAAATTTCTGTGATTTCTTCGGAGCCCACGGTTCGTTCGCGCAAGAGGCCGTTTTTTTCACCATAACCAGCTACAATTTCGCCGTCAATGATTAGAATAGCTACCTCTGGTTTGGGTCCCCAACTGTCATCGTAAAAGAGGGTTTCAACATAGTTACGTAAATCCACTTGCCAATGTCCCCCAATGCGCGCATGGCTTGAGAGATATTCTTCAAATTCATCTAGATAAGCTATTTCGTCTATGAAGCCATTTTCTTTGGCTTGTTGACTTGTAAAAAGTCCCCGGTGCATAAGATCATCTAAATCTTTTTCCGAGAGGCCTTGGCGGGCATCTAAGATAGCTTTTTTAACAACAGTGGAAAAATCCTGTAAAAGTTTTTCCTTTTGCTCTCGATCGAAGCTTGAGGGTGTGTTTCTTGTAAAAATTTCTCCGGCAGATTTGTATCTGCCAATTGTTATGAAATCAGCTTCAATGCCAATTTTAGTAAAAAGATCTTTTAAATAGTAACTTTCAAGGCGCAGCCCATTAAGCTCAAGATATCCCCCAGGGGGCATGACAATTTTTTCAGCTGCTGTAGCTATGTAGTATTCTTTGTTTGTGGCTGATTGCAAGAAAGCATAGACAGGTTTTTTTTCTGCAAACTCTCCAAGAGCCTTTCTGAGCTCTTCGGCTTGGGCCCAACCACCTTTAAAGTTTCTGCCTGTTAAAATGAGACCTCTTATTTGCCCATCTTCCTGAGCACGCCTGAGGGCTTCTAAAATATCGTAGAAACTGATGATATCTTTTTCAAACAAAAACCCTTCTTTGCGAAATTCCTGAAAATCTGTGTCAAGGGAAAGCCTAAGCCAACGACCTAACGGGGATAAACCGCTGAGAAAGCGTTCTCTCCCTAAGAGAACCCCGCCGCTATAAAAATTTCCTCCTGTACGGGGGATGTTGGCTTGCAAGGATAACTGACTCACTTCTAAGGCGAATTTTGATCCCAAAAAGATGTTTTGAAAAACGTCCCAGCCTCCGTACAAGGTTAGGCCGTCTGTGGGGAGCAATTCTACAAGAAAACGGGGGGTGAGAGACCGCAGACTTTGCCCGTGTGCCCAACTCGTGTCTACGGCAACCGTTAATCGCTCGGAGTTTTTTGGCCAGGGGCGCAATGCTACCCCAAAATCCCAGTACGGGTCTGCTCGTTTTTCAAGCAGAATAGGTTCGTTAATAGCCCTTGCCACTGCCCCCAGGGACAGATATCGAAAAGGTCTTAGCAAAAAGCCAATATCCCATTGGGTGTAACGGTTTAAATAGGGTTGGGAAGACTGGTACCAAGAGTATGAGGTGCCCATGCTGAAGAGTCGGGTGTTAAGAATGCCTGTGCCTAGGGTGTAATGGCGTGCGAAATTTCCTAGTGGAGCTATTCGCCATTGGCTTGAAAAAGCAAAACCCAAGACATTTAAAAAAAGGGTGTGGTCGAAGATTTGAGCTTTTTCGTTGTGCCCATAAAAGTAACCAATCTGAAGAGGGTGAAAACCAAGGCCTGCTGGGTTAAAGTAAAGTGAGGTAATGTCATCCGATGTAGCCACAGAGTCCCTAGGTAGGTTTGGTTCTTTTATGAGTCTTTCCGCCTGGAGTGTATCGGGTGGAGGCTCACTAAAAATTTGTTGTGTGAGTAGTAGGAGAGCTGAAAGACAAATCTTATTTTTCTTCATTTTAACCTTTTCTTAAAGTCATGGCATGATCTCCATATCTGCCGTCAACGACCTTCGCAAGATATTGTTTATTAGGTTTTTCTCTGGTAAATCCGATGAAAGACTATGGGCAATGAGTCATGGGGGGATTTTCTCCTACTCTTTAGTCAGTTTTCTCCGCGTTTTCTTGCTGCCCTAGTGGCGGGTTTGCTGCTTGGGCTTGAGGGCGAGCTTATGCGTCGCTCTGCTGGCCTTAGGACAAATGTGCTCCTTGTGCTTTCGACCTGTCTTTTAACGATATTGTCCCAGGCCGCCAGTCAAAGATTAGGGGGAGATCCCACCCGAATTGCAGCGCAAATTTTGACGGGGATTGGCTTTGTGGGGGCAGGGGTTATCTTTCGCCACAAACTACATATACAAGGTATAACCACGGCAGCCCTCATTTTTACAGCAGCCGCCATTGGCATGACGATTGGCTTTGGTTTTATTTGGTCTGGTATTGGCATAACAATATTGGTGGTGCTCATCTTAACAGCCCTTTTTCCCATTGCACGCAGATTACGACGCTTGTCGCCCTTGAAAAAGAAATAACTTGAAAAAGAAATAAGGCAATCTTGCTTGACATCATGCGCCTAAAGAAAGGGCTCAAGCATGGGCAAGGCGGTTGCCTTAGCAAACCAGAAAGGAGGGGTCGGTAAAACCACTACCGCCATAAACCTAGCATATAGTTTGTCCCAAATAGGTAAAAAAATCTTACTTGTCGATATGGATCCTCAAGGCAATGCCGGTAGTGGTCTTGGTTTTGATGTAGGAAAGATTAAAGAAAACGTTTATTTTTGGCTTATAGACCAAAAAAATTTTTCTGAGTGCTGTCACAGAACAAAATGGTCTAATCTGGAGATTGTACCAGCTAATATTGATCTTGCAGGTTTTGAAGTTGATATGCGCGACAATAATGATAGGGATTATGTTCTGCGAGATCACCTGCGCCCCATTTTGCCACATTATGACTTTGTGTTGGTGGACTGTCCGCCAAGTCTTGGCCTTTTGACCATCAACTCTCTCGTGGCTTGCGATTCCGTGCTCATACCTCTGCAATGCGAATATTTCGCTCTGGAGGGGTTAAGCCAACTCTTGCGTATTATTAAGCTTGTCCAGTCCCAGCTAAACACACGGCTCGTGCTCGAAGGTCTTTTGCTTACCATGTATGATTCCCGCACCCGCCTTTCGGCTCAGGTGGTGGCTGATGTGCGCCAACACTTTAAGGAACAAGTCTATGAAGTGATTATCCCACGGAATGTAAAGTTGTCAGAAGCTCCCTCCTTTGGTGAACCTGTGGGTGTATATGACCCTGATTCTAGTGGGGCTCTTTCGTATCGCCAGTTGGCCCAAGAATTTTTAGAGAGACAGGGGGCCTAGCGATGGCAGAGAAAGCACGCAAGCAGGTCTTGGGAAGGGGATTGGGTAACCTACTGGACGATTCCCCTCTTGCAAAGTATGAGAGAGAAAAACAAGGTTTAGTGGAAATAGAAGTTGAAAAAATCCGCACGAACCCCAATAATCCCCGACGCAAGTTTGACCAATTGGCTCTTGAGGAGCTAGCTCGTACTATTAAGACTCATGGTTTATTGCAGCCTGTTCTTGTCACTCCCCATGGCGAGGGATATATGTTGGTATCGGGCGAAAGACGCCTGAGGGCCTGTCGTCTTCTCGGTCTTAAAAAAATCCCCTGTGTGGTAAAAGAACTTGAAGCTAAAGAGAGCCTAGAGTTGTCTCTCATCGAAAATATACAGCGTGAAGAGCTTGACCCAATAGAAGAGGCAACCGTATACCAAAAGCTTCTTGAAGAATATGGTCTTACACAGGAGCAGTTAGCCGAAAGAGTAGGTAAGAGTCGTCCATTTATTGCAAATAGAATACGGCTTTTGCAGCTCAGTCCCCATTTGCAGGCTGCGTTGGCCGATGGTCGGGTATCGGAGGGCCAGCTGAGACCGCTTATTGGCATTAAAGATGAGGTTTTGCAACTTAAGCTATTCCGGGAAATTGAAAAACATGGTCTTAATGCTAGGCAAGTGGAAGAATTGGTGCGCCGCTACAAAGAAAAACCTCAGCCTAAAAAGCCAAAAAAAGTCGAAGACACTACTATTCTATCAGAGAGTCGGCAATTGGAAGAGGCGCTTGGTAGTCGTGTGCGTATCGTGCACAATGCCAAAAATCAAAGCGGAAAAATTATTGTCGAATATTTTAGTCTCGATGACTTTGACAGACTAAAGAAGCTTATCTTATCTTTGCGCAAAAACTTTTAGTTTTCTCTAATTAAGAATTGGCATTTGAGAGCCGATACTCAAAGAGATGGCAAACTTGGGGTAGGAGTGTTATCATGGTAAGGAAAAAAACCATAGGGACTTTTCTTTCAGCATTAGTTTTAGGCACAGCTAGCGTCTTCGGGCAAAACCAACCGCAACAGCAAACCCCTGATGACAGTGGGATGCAAGGCCAAGCTACACTGGAAGACATCTTACTCAATGACTTTGAAAATGCGGAAGACTGGCGAGCGTTTTCTACCTGCCCACTTGGTGAGACAAAAACACGTAAGGTGATCCAGCAAGGCGCCATCGAGGATGTATTTAACCCTCAGGAGCTCACAGCCGAGGAGAAAGAGCGCTTTAAACCCGGCGTCAACCATGTGCTTGGGGTTAAGGGCTATTTTAAAGATAGAGGCTTTGATCGTATTGAAGTAAAGCCCCCGCATGAGTACATTATTAAAGGGCTGGGCCGCCAACTTTCTCTGTGGGTCTTGGGAAGGAATTTCCGGCACACCCTTTATGTAAAGCTAAGAGACTACAAGGGAAACCTGCACAAGCTGCGCCTAGGAAGGCTTAATTTTCTGGGTTGGCGCAAGCTTACCCTGACGGTTCCTGGTTGGTTGCCTCAAAGTACAAAGTTTGCCTTACTTGATAAAAACCTACATTTTGTAAGCCTATATGTGGAATCTGATCCCCATGAGGTTGGGGGAGAGTACTATTTTTATGTGGATGACCTAAGGATAAAAGTTGATAAGTCAGAAATGACTTATCCTGGCAGCTTAATTAAGGACAACTGGTGATCAAGGAGGATACCATGAAAGCTATGAAACTGACACTAACCGCTATTATGAGCACCTCGCTGCTTTACGCGCAAAATTATCCCAAGAGTAAGACAGCAACCCTGGCAGGAGACGATGTAGATGCCATGGAGCTGCGGTCTATTGTTGTGGAAAACTGGGAAGAGGAGCCTTGGGTAGCCTTTGCTGACCCTCTCCCACCAGAAAGTACGGTGGAGGTGAAAATTGTTAAGGGACGGCCCCAAAATCTAGCGTTTGATAAGGCAAACAACAACTCTTTGGGATTGCGCTTTCAATTCATTTATCCTGGCTACAACGTGGTGACGCTATTGCCCCCTGCTACGAAAAAAGTACGCCGCTATGCGGGCCAACTTGACGAGAATAACAAGCCAAAGTATTATGAGACACCGGGGATTGAACTCCCAGGAAAGGTAAAGGCCATTAGCGTCTGGGTTTTGGGTAGGGGCAACAACTACACTTTAGAGGGCTGGATTGAGGATTGGAAAGGAGATACTCATGTATTGAATTTTGGTTCTCTTGACTTTATTGGTTGGCGGCCGCTTACGGTTAAGATACCGGAGAGTATCCCCCAAGATATTACTTCTTATCCTGCCACGAAAACGCTGGTGTTCAAACGTTTTGTAATTCGTTCCACAAAACACACTACCACGGAAAAAGTGGTGCTATTTTTTGATAGCCTTAAAGTACTTACGGATATGTATGATCTCTTCTTTGATGGGGCTGATATGGATTTCGACGAGCAGGATCGCCAAGAAAAGCTTGCCGTAAAGAAATACGCTACCCAACTGAAACAAAAATCTGCCACCGATGTTACCGACAACAACAAATAGGGGTTATCTAAAATACTTGACAAAGTAACTAGGTATACTACGAAGGGTTAAGGGATAGTAGGTAGCTACTATCCCTTTTTTATTATTTTATTTAATTAGATATAGTACAACCCTTCGTGAGAGGTTCACCATGGCTGAAGCAACTGAAGCTCTTTCTTCCCCAACTCAGGCCGAACAAAGCATAGAACAGCGCATCCAAACTCAATTTAACGAAGAAAAGTGGACACGCATTAGTGCTAAGGATGTCAGTATCTCCCGCTTTAAGATTCTAGACGGTCTTATTGAAGAAGCTCAAAAACAAAATAAGCTTGAATACCTAAGGCAGGTTTCGATCGAGCATTTGCAAGAATATGAGCCTTCGGTGTCCGCACGTTATTTTTTGGGTATGGTAGCTTTGCTCCAAAACAATCCTGATGAAGGTATTTATCTCAAGCAACTATTAGATCAATTTCAAGATCATGCAAAATGGGCGGTAGTGGATGTACTAACCGAAAAAATGCTCTCTTACACCGACAACCGTACTATTTTAAGAGCCCGCGCTACTGCCTTAGAAAAATTAGGCAAAACAAAAGAAGCCATACCTGTTTTAGAAAAGCTAGCCCGAAGTGACCGCAAAAATCCCGACATTGCCTTGAAACTTGCCGATGCTATCATTAATGACGACATAGAAAAAGGCATAACCTTTTATAAACAAGCTGCCGAAGCTTATGCGAAAAGTTTGCAATTAGATAAACTTAAGGTAGTTTGGGGAAAACTCATTGATCTTGTTCCTGACGACTTTGCTTTTTACAAAAGAATTGAGCGAATTCTGGCAAGCCAAAGGGTAAAGGAAAGTATTGCTGAATTATACCAGTCTTTAGCCATGTATTATATTAAAAAAGACGATTTAGATCGTATTATCGAATTAAGTAAGAAAATCTTAGAGTATAACCCAAACTTTGTGCGCTTTAAAAACGAACTTATCCGTGCCTATCGTGAAAAGTACAAAAACCACTCCTTAATTAATGAGTTTTTGGAAATGAGTGGTTTACTTAAAGGTAGTCGCAACATCCTAAATGCAATCCAAAATTTTGAGACCTACATGGTATTTGACAAAGGTAATTATGTCTTTCATCGCAACTGGGGTGTTGGCAAAATAGTGGATATTAGTCCAGGACAAATGGTTATTGATTTTAAAGACAAGCCAGCCCACTCGATGCAGTTGCAAATGGCCCTGCGTTCGCTTAAGCCCCTAAAGGAAAATCATTTTTGGGTTTTGCAGTATGAGAAACCGCAGCAATTGCAGGAACTTTTTGAAAAAGATTTGCCCGCTTTTTTTCGCATCTTACTCTCCTCCTTTGGCAACCGTATGTCTCTTTCTGATATAAAGGCGGAGCTCTCACGCCAATTTGTGCCTCAAGATCAATGGTCAAAGTGGTGGGCCAAGGTGCGTCAAGAAATTTTACAAGACCCCCATATTGGCCTCTCAACACAAAAAAAGGATGAACTGGAATTGCGCGAAACACCAGTGACGAATGCGGATGTTATTTTGGAGCGTTTTCATGCAGCTCAGAACTTTGATGATAAGAGTGAGATATTGCTCGAAGCCTTAAAAGATAAAGACCTGGGCGTGGGGGATGATACCATAGATCTTATGGCGGTCTTTTTCGTGGATTCTCTAAAGTCCTTCGATTTCTCAGTAAAGATTCGTTCTCTCTTATTATTAGACATGATAGTCGAGCAAACAGGAGAAGAAGCTTCGGATACTAGTGATGCCAGAGGTGACATCATACAAGAGTTAAGAGGCATGAGTGTCCAGCAGCTTGCCGAACTTGGTTCCTCTATTTCAAACCCAGAGCTTAAGAAAAACTTTGCTCGTTTTGTGAAACAAAACCACCCCGAGTGGAAAAAGGTGTTTTTAGAAATGCTATTCGAGAGACCGGTTAAAATCCACCGACATCTTTTTGCTGATTTGCAAAATGCGGCAGCTCATGATGAGTTACGCGAATTTTTTCAAAGATTACGCAAAGATGCAAAGGAGCATGCCGAGGTGTTTTTGTGGATTACCCGTCAACTGCTCACTACCCAGTTGTCCCTAGAAGCAGAGGTTATCAAAGAGCACATTTTGGCTTTTTTTAGATTACTAAGGCTCTTGCCTAAAATTGAGCCGAAAGGCACCAAACTAAAAAACCAGGCAAAGGAGATTCTCTTTTCCTTTCTTTCGCAAAGCAAGCTTGAATCTATTGGGAAGCTTATAGAGCGCTATGCTTTGGAGAGTCTGCGCAAAATTGCTTCCCTCTTTTCGGATGTTGGGTTCCTCTCGGATATAGAAAAAGTTCAGTTTATGAACTTCTTGCGGGAATTAAGCCCACGAGCTTTTGATGAGGAACTAGAAGAGAAAGTAGGAGAAGAAGTAGTTAGTTTGGCAAGTAGGGCCGAGAAGTCAGGAAGAACTTTGGCCACAGCTGCTGCTGTGGAAAGATTGCGCAAGGAATTGGAGCACATTCTCACAGTAGAAATCCCCAAAAACTCAGAAGATATAGGGCTTGCTCAAGAAAAGGGAGATCTGCGGGAAAATGCCGAGTATAAGGCAGCTCTGGAGCAGCAAGCCATCTTGCAGGCTACTGTGGCTAAGCTAGAGAATGATTTAAAAAATATCGATCTTTTGCAGAGAGATAAGGTAAGTACGGACAAGGTAGATGTTGGTACGAAAGTGAGATTACGTGATGTGGAAAGTGGTGATATATTCACATATGTCGTGCTCGATCAATGGGATGCCGATGTTGACCGTGGCATTATATCTTACAAATCACCGCTAGGTCGGGCTTTACTAGAAAAAAAGCGAGGAGATATTGCGCATTTCCAGGTGGGGGAAAAGCTTCAAAAATTAGAGATTTTATCTATTGAACATGCGTTGGATGAACAAGGTAACTTGGCTTAGAACTTTTATATTCGTTTATCCTTTTTTTGAGGCTCGCTTGTGGGCTCAGGCAGGTATCGATAAACCAAAACGGCAGGAGTTATCTGCCTTTGAGATTATGGAAAGGGTTTATGACCAACTTCGCTATCTAGAAGGTGTAAATAAAATTCAACTTACCATAACAACGAAAAAAGGTAGTTCTGTCATTTACAAGGGTATCTTGTATGTGAAAGGCGATGCGGCTCTTTATCATTTTGACTCTCTTAGCCGAGGAAGAGTGTTAAAAGTCCTACTTAATAATCAAGGGGCAAACATATATGCCTATAGCATTCACGAAAAAAAACTCTTTCATAAGAAAGCCTTAGATCGTTTTGAGCCTGTCCTCGATTCCGGTTTTTTTTATATTGATTTGGCAAATTCCCCGTTTTTGGAGTATTACACCCCCAAAATAAGTGGAACAGAAAAGAGAGTGGGGGGTAGAGATTGGGTGAAAGTAGAGAACATCCCCCTGGATCCGGGAAATTACAGTAGGCTTGTTGTTTTGGTTGATCCCTTTGAAGACTACACGTTGCGCCGCATTGATTATTTTGACACAGCTGGGGTGCTCATGAAGAGCCTAGAGGTACAATGGCAGTCCTTACCTATAAAAGAAGCAGACGGCCGTCAACTAGTAGTGCAGCGTCTAGCCCGTTGGGATATGATGGACATGACTCGAGGAAGTGTCAGTACTTTGGAATTTTTTTCCAACGATAAATCAGCTAGGCTTGATAGTTCTCTGTTTCGGCGAGAAAACTTGGAAAAGTGAGAAGCGAGGAAGAAATCCTCCTCGTTTATTGCCGCCAGAGATGGCAATATGTGGTTGTTTCACAAGCTGAATTTGAAAGTATAGCTCGTGGCGGGGAATTTCCGGCGCGCCACCTTCACCATCTGCGTAAGGCACGCCGTCTGCGTGGGGATCTTTCTTTGCTTTTAAGCAATGGTGAAGGCGAGCTCGCCGAGGCCACTTTATTGGCCCATGCACGAGAGGCCAACATTTTGCGCCGTGAAAAAATAAGTCCTAGGGCTTCGAAAGTAAGCCTTTACCAAGCCGTGATACATCCCTCCAAACTGGAGATTTTGGTGGCTAAGGCTACGGAGTTGGGAGTAGATGAAATCTGTCTTTATTGGGCGGATTTTTCCCAAAAATATAGCCTCAAAAAACCGAGACTTGAGGCCATTGTGGAAAACGCCCAAATGCAAGCTTGGAACTTATTTCGTCCACGTCTTACTATATTAGATGCTAAATTAAAAGATATATCTTTTCCCCAAGCAGCCACGGTATTTTATGGAGATTGGGAAAAATCGGAGGTTTTCGTTCCCCCAAATTCCTGGGCTATTTTTGTAAATGGCCCTGAGGGAGGCTTCTCTCGTACAGAACTTGCCCACTTAAAAAAAAGTGGTCGGCCATTAAATTTGTCGAAACACGTTTTGCGCTCCGAGACAGCGGCGATCTGCGCTGTTTATGCCTTAAAGGCATTGACACCCTGACTCTTAACTCAGTTTACAGAAATATGGTAGTAAACGGGCAATCGCTGTCGCTACAAGTGCTGCCTGAAGCAACTTTGGTCTCTCTTTTAGAGTACTTTCGTCTCTCTCCTCAGCGTGTGGCGGTAGAAATTAATGGGGAAATATTGCCTCGCGAAGAGTTTTTTAAGCGCAAATTACAAGAAGAAGATAACATTGAGATCATACACTTTGCGGGAGGAGGTTAGTGGAGCTTTCTCTCGATTTTTTAGGGGAGCTTGCCTACACCTTGCCGGCGGCTTTATTGATTTATTTGCTAAGAGAAGCTGTAAAAAACCGCGCCCTAGCTTTATCTGAGGGAAAAGAAGAAGAAAATCCTTTTATAAGTTTAGACCTAACTGCCTTGGCTGCCGCTGTCTTTACTCAGGTGGGTTGGGGCTCTTTTCTGCGTTATCGACAAAAACACAACTTTTTAAGTTATGGGGTAGCCCAGTTGTCGTTTCTCGTGGTAATTTTGCTTGTGGTAGTTTATGCGCGACTGAAGGGAATTAGCCCAGAGAGCTTCACATCCTTTTTTTTGCAGACACTTATATCTATGGCATGGGCTGGCTTTGTTTGTAATCTCGTTCCTATACCCCCATTTGACGCTGCATATTTTTATCTGCAGCCCTTGCTCGAGCTACGGGGCTTTGCCACCTTCATGCAAATCTACAAGGCCTTTTTTAGCCTTCTGGTGATAGTGCTGTACCCCCAGCAGCATCTCTACAGATTTTTGGAAGGACGCTTCTTTTGGAGTTGGGCAGGTCTATAGTATCATGAAAAAAGAGAGGGTTTTAAGTGGCATGCAGCCAACGGGGCGGCTACATTTGGGGCATTATCTTGGTGTTCTTATGAACTACGTGAAACTGCAGGAGGAATATGAATGCTATTTCATGGTGGCCAACCTGCATTCTCTTACGGTTTTTTATCCCAACTACCGAAAAGCTCATAGCTTTATAGCCCCTCTCGTAAGTGATTGGTTAGCAGCGGGGATAGATCCAGAAAAATCGGTCATTTTTGTACAAAGTGACATCCCGGAGCATGCCGAGCTCTCTTTAATCCTTTCTATGTACACTCCGGTGTCATGGCTTTTACGTAATCCTACTTACAAGGAAAAACAGGAAAACCTAGACAAGGATATAGACTCTCACGGGTTTTTAGGTTATCCTGTCTTACAGGCGGCCGATATCTTACTTTACGAAGCAAAGCTAGTACCTATTGGAGAAGACCAGCTTCCCCATCTGGAATTAACTCGTGAAATTGTGCGCCGTTTTAACCATTACCAACAACAAGAGATTTTCGACTTGCCCAAGCCACTTCTTTCTTCTTTCCCCAAAGTATTAGGTACAGATGGGCGAAAGATGAGTAAGTCTTATGGCAATACTCTAGATTTAGCAGAAAGTGAAGAGAGTTTTGAAAAAAAACTTATGCAAATGAAAACAGACACCGCCCGTGTGCGCCGCCAAGATCCAGGAAATCCAGAAAATTGTCCGGTCTTTACATATTATGACCATTTTGGTCAAAAAGATAAAAATGAGATAGCAAAAGCTTGCCGCACAGCCTCTATTGGCTGTCGAGATTGTAAGGCCAACTTGTTTAGTTATATGAAAGAGGAACTCCGTCCTTTTCGGGAAATGCGTCAAAAAGCCGAGAAAGATCCTAGCTTTATTGAAAACATCTTGCACAAGGGCGCCATGAAGGCAAAAGAGAGAGCGCAAAAAACCATGATAAAGGTAAAGGAAGCTCTAGGGCTAAATAGTCGCTATACCTTTCCTGCCTAGCTATGGTAGCTTCAGCAACAAGCTTTGAGGTAGTGTTTACCACAAGGCGGGGTGAATCGAAGAGTGGCCCCTTAGCTGTCCTGTGGAAACTTATTGAAAGTTATGAGGTAGACATCTTTTCGGTATCTCTTTCACGCATTACAGAGGATTTTTTGCACTATATGATGACCAAACCTATCCCTCTCGAAGAAGAAAGTGATTTTGCCATCATGGCAACAAGACTTATTTATTACAAATCCAAAATGCTTTTACCTACGGCTGTCTTTGAGGCAAAGGAGGAGCCACAAGATATATTGCCGCTGGAACTCGTGGAGCAACTGTTGGAGTATAAGCGTTATCAGCAGGCTGCAGAGCTCTTGCGCGAACTTGAGGCAAAAACCAACTTGTCATTAAAAAGGCCCCCCGTGTGGGAGCTTTATGAGCAAGAGATAAGTTATTTGCATGTGGACTTGCTGTCGTTTCTTAAGGCATTTCGCCAATTTCTAGAGCGTAGAGAGCAAAAAGAAATTTTGGAGGTTGTTGAAGAAGAGGTGAGTGTGGAGGATATGATTCTTTTTCTCAGGGAAAAATTAGCCAGAGAAAGTGTATTGTCTTTTTTTGAAACTTGTCTTACACTTTCTTTTGTTAGAGCTCTCTTACTATTTTTAGCTCTTCTAGAGCTTGTGCGCCTAGGAGAAATTAAGGTCTACCAAAAAGAACCCTTTCATGATATTGAAATTAGTGCTTATGGTAGAGGTGAGTAAACTTAAAGCTAGTGTTGAAGCCCTCCTTTTTATCTCGGGGGATGGACTTACGGTTGAGGAACTTGCATCGGGTCTGCAAGAGGACCCTGCACAAATTCAAATTATTCTTGATTCCTTGGCTGACGAGTATCACGAGCGAGAAGGGGGTATTGTTTTGGAGGAGGTGGCTGGGAGATACCAATTTCGTACACGAAGTGAGCTTTTTTCAACGATACAAGCTTTTCTTCGGGAGAAAAAAAAGGAAACTCTGTCTAAGAGTGTGCTTGAAACCCTGGCCATTATTACCTACAAACAGCCTATTACCCTGGCAGAAATTGAGGAATTAAGAGGGGTGAATTCTCGGGCCCAGGTGGCAACTTTACTTGCAAAAAAGCTCATTAGGCAAGCTGGTCAAAAAGAAGCCCCTGGAAGGCCAACCCTCTATGTCACCACCAAGGAATTCTTGGAGTACTTTGGCTTAAATAGCTTAGAAGAGTTGCCCCCTCCCAAGGATATAAAGGAGTTAAATTTTGAGGAGCTATGATGCTAGAGGAACTGCGTTCTCAAATTGATGAGATCGATGCGCAGATTGTAAAGCTCATTAACGAAAGGGCGAAGTTAGCTCATGAAATAGCGAAGGCAAAGGCCAAGGAAGGTTCCCCCCTGTATCGTCCTGAGCGAGAGATGCAAGTTTATGAAAAGGTTCGCCAGTTAAATACTGGCCATGTTGATGACGAAAGTTTATGTCATATTTACCGCGAAATTATGAGTGCTACTTTAAAGCTGGAAGGCTCTCCTACAGTAGCTTTTTTTGGCAGTTTGGGCAGCTTTAGTCATCAGGCTGCCGTTAAGAAATTTGGCCGTAGCTTAAACTACTTTCCGCAGAAAACAATTGAGGATGTCTTTGATGTGGTTTCAAGGCGCCATCATAGCTATGGAGTAGTGCCTGTTGAAAATTCAACAGAAGGTATGGTCAATGCTACTCTGGATAGCTTACTTAATTATGAGTTGCACATCTACGCAGAGATTCGCTTAGCCATAAGGCATCACCTTTTCTCTTTTGCAAAGGATACTAGGGATATACTATACCTCCACACCCATGAGCAGGCCTATGCTCAGTGCCGACGTTTTTTGGCCAAGAATTTACCGCAGGCCGAATTTATCCCTGAGGCAAGTACAAGCGAGGCGGTGGAAAAATTAGCCCAAATGAAAGATCCAAGGAGAGCGGCCATAGGCTCTGAAATTGCGGGGGAGATATACCAGATACCTATGCTCTTGGCCAATATTGCTGATTTTGAGAAAAATTTTACAAGATTTTTTGTCATTGGCCATGACCAAAGCAGACCGTCAGGGCATGATAGAACACTAATATCCTTTGCCTTACCAAACGAGGCAGGCGCTCTTTTTCGGGTGCTTGGACCCTTAGCTGAGCTTGGTGTAAACCTAACCAGCATTATGTCAAGGCCCATGAAAACCACCCTCTGGTCTTATATGTTTTATGCGGAGATGGATGGCCATTTTGGCGATGACAAAATCCAAAAGGCCTTGCGCAAGTTACCTGAAAGAACAGTATCCTTGCGTCTTTTGGGCTCCTATCCCATAGATACGACGGTGGATCTTTAACCAGCAATGCGAACCCGGCTTAGATATTTCTCAAGCTCCCGTGTGGCGTCTTTTATTTTTTCTTTGTCTTGATTGTGGGCGGCTTCTTCTATGGCTTTGCCTAGCTGGCTGATGTCAACAAAGCCATAACTTGCACCCGAACCCTTCATGCGATGCCCAATGGTTTTAATCTCTTGCCAATCTTCCGCTTCTAGAGCCTTTTTTATAAGCTCAATGTCTTTGCGCCGGTTCTCTAGATAACCCGGTAAGAGGTCTTTGATGTCGGGATCTGCTTTAATGTAAATTTCATCCCCCATACCTTAGATTCATGAGGCCTCTGCCTTGGGCAAGTAAATTTTGAGAAAATTTTACCTTAACATGGCTCTTTTTGATATATTACCTATGTCATGCCAGATGGTTTTTGGCGCATACCAGAACTTCTTTTGCCTGCGGGTTCCCTTCATAAGGCGGAAGTAGCCTATCTTTATGGGGCGGACTCGGTATATTGTGGGGTTCCCCGCTATTCGCTTAGAGTTAGAGAAAATGAATTTCGCCTAGAAAACCTGCGAGACGCAGTTGCTCTGGCTCGGCGCTTTGGAAAAAAGATTTATTTTACGGTAAACGCAATCCCCCGCAACTCGAAGATAGGGGGATTCCCTCGCTATTTAGATGTGATGGCTGAGCTCAAGCCAGATGGGCTCATCATGGCTGATCCAGGGCTGATTTTAATTGCTCGTGAACGCCATCCTGAGCTTGCCTTGCATATTTCGGTGCAGGCCAATACTATGAATTATGCTGCCGTTAAATTTTGGCAAAAAGTAGGTGCCCAGCGGGTTATTTTATCGCGAGAAGTAACCATACCTGAAATTGCAGAAATCCGCCAAAGAGTCCCTGATATCGAACTTGAGGTCTTTGTACATGGTTCTATTTGTATTGCCCATTCCGGTCGCTGTTTCATGAGCAATTATTTTGACAGACGAGATGCCAACCAGGGAGCTTGCAACAATGCTTGCCGGGATGAGTATCGTGTTTTTGTAGCAAATAAACGCCAACATGATGAACCCATGGAACTTGTGGAAACGGACGAAGGTACCTTTCTCATGAATTCCAAGGATCTTAGGGCCATTGAGTATTTAGCTCACCTTGCACGAGCGGGGGTTGACTGCGTGAAAGTAGAGGGTAGAACAAAAAATGACTATTATGTGGCCATGGTAGCTCGTGCCTACCGAAAGGCGCTCGATGATCTAGCGGAGGGGAAAAACTTTGACCCCGGATTATTGGCGGAGCTGGACAAGGTTGCCTCCCGCGGTTATTTTTCAGGTTTTCTAACCATGGGCATGGCTGATGTAAGAGAAGAAGAAAGGCAATTCCAAAATTACTCACATGGAACAAGTCAGGTACAAAGTCATTTTTACATTGGTTGCGTTAAAAAGTGGGAAAACGGCTACCTCTACTTTGATTTAAAGAACCGCTTGCGCCTTGGGGATGTGGTGGAAATCTACCGACATGATCAATTCGAACCCCTCTTTTTAAAAGTAACGGAAATCATCCACAAGGGGGAAGCTGTGGGAGTTTTAAGTGGAGGTATTGGGGAAATAGCCATTGCCTGCCCTGAGTATGTGCCAGCAAAAAGTTTTGTGGCGCTTAAGAACCCAAATTGGTTGAATTCAAAATCAAAAGAGCTTTCTATTTCGTCATAGCTACCAGTCCTTTTGCCAACAGGAAGGGGAGTCTATTTTTCCAACACAACTAAAGGGCAGGACATACCAGTCACCGCGTTTTTGCTCCGCAATACCGAGGGAAAGGGGGTTGGCAAGATCTCTTATAAAGCTATCTTGAAAGCGCAGCTGGGCATGTAGTTCCCCCTCTTCGTAAAAATTTGTGTGCCCTAAAATTTGCAAGGTTATATCATAGCCATCAAAAATTCCCCGTTTAATATAAATTTTTCCTTCACTAGCTGTGAGGGAGAGTTCCCCTTTACGGTATTCGATGGCACTGAGCCGGTCTTCGAGAACGGATAAAAAACCACTAATGAGTGCCAATTGCAAATCTGATTTGAGGAGCCTACCAGCTTTGCTTTCCAGATCTAATTTTCCCTTTAATGTAGACAGCAATTCCTCTGTTGATTTGCCCTCCATTGTGCCTTCAAGTTGACCCTCTAGGGAAGTGTACCAGCGCATTTGTGTATCTAGTTTTTCTAAAATGGAGTTGGGCTTTAAATTGCGAAATTGTAAGAGAAAGTAATGTTGGTAGTGGGGAAGCTTTAGCGAATAGCGACCATAAAAACTAGCTGAAGCAAAATGAAAAGTAAGAGTTTTCAGCACAAGCTCTTGATTTTGGAATTCGATATCCGCATGCAGTTTTTCTCCACTCCATAACCCGTATTTTACAGAATCAAAAGAAAGCTTTCCTACCACAAGAAGAGAAAGATTACGGGTTTGAATATCGGTGGGGGTTTTGTTCTCTGTAAAAGATTTGGTTACCTTTAAGTTTTGAAGTATTTTTTGTAAATCAAGAAGCTTTCCACCAACGTGGTAATGTATTTGCCAAAGATTTCCATCCTTTTCGGCCTTAATGTCTAGGTTTACCTTGTGACCCAAGAGAGTGGCATCTTGGCGTCTGATGTGAAGACGGTTGTGGCTAAGGTGGATGGGAATCTGTTCTTTTTCAAAGATGGTTATCCCCAAGGGGGTAAGCGAGAAGTCTTGAAGTTCGCCGTCAGCTTGCCAGAGACCATCTTTTTGGGAAAAAATTCCTTCCCAGTAACCTCGAGCTGGGTATTCTCTTAAAAAGGGAAGCTCTTCTAGATAGACAAGCCCTTTTGAGCTAAGAAAATTAAGGCCGTTTTGGTAAGCAAAAGCAAGCTCCCAAAGCCGGCTTCTTTCTCCTAAACGCAATTCAAGTTCTTTGCCCCAGATCATAAGTTTGGGTTTTACGAATATTTCTCCCTTAACTACGTAAATAGCGAGATTTTTCATGGTAGTAAAAGATAGGTTTTCTAAATTTAGTTGCCATGCCCCTTCTTTTCCTTTGAAATATATCTTACCATGCAATGAATCTGCATATGGCGAAAAATGAGCAAAGTGAAAATTTTTTAGAAAGATCTTGCCTTCGCCGGCGGGGTTTTGCATTAAATTATAGAAAAATTTTCGGTTCTCAAGGTTATAACCCACAGGAAAGGAGACCTCTGCCTTTATTTTCTCATCTTGGGTAACCAATTTAATTCTGGTTCTTGTTTCATTTCCTCCAAGAGAAAATTGTGCCAAAGTTATCGTTTCCGGAAAATGGTGGATGGTAAAATCTGAGAGCTCTATTTGAGGTAGGTTTTCCGATATTTGCCAGTTAGATTGTGAGCTTGGGGTAGAGCTGGGAGTCTTTTTGAAAATAGTCAATTCTTGAATATGGTAAGAAGGTCCTTTTTTTCTTAAAAAAAGTTCCCCACTTCGAAGGCTTAACTTGCGAAGACTAATTTTTTTCTCAAATAAAAGCGGCCATGGTTCAAAAAAAATGGTGAGTTCTTTGGTGGACAAAAGGATTTTCCCCCCTAGACTTTGGGGTTCGTAGATTTCTAGCCCTTGAATTTTTAAGTTAGCTCCAAAGCTATAGTGGATGTCTTGAAAAAGAATTTTGGTTTTTAGTTTATCTTGGATTTTCTCTAAAACGATGGGTTTGATTTTTTCTGGGGGGTAGGCAACATATAAATAAGCCACGATACTGACTAGTAAGGTAAGTATAGCCAAAAGAAGAGTAAGTGCGAAAATCCCCAATTTTTTGAGCCACGAAGGCAATGAGAAAAGCTGCTTCATGGACCGATACTTCGTGGCATGCGGTGCCTCTTTTGACAACTAGAAAATTCAGATATCAAGAGTTCATTCTGCTTGACGCTTTTACCATAGATGTTTAGCTGCCACAGCCATAAATTTTCTGCCGCTAGTTGTCTGTAAAGGAAGCATTGAGGCCGCTTGTGGGAGAATTTTTGGCCAAATCTTAAGAAAAAGTGAGGATTTTATGAACATTTATGTGGGTAACCTACCCTACCGTGCTACGGAAGCCCAGGTAGAAGAGGTTTTCTCTAGCTTTGGTGAAGTTTCTTCGGTGCGGATTGCGCGAGATAAAGAGACTGGTCGTTCTCGTGGTTTTGCCTTTGTGACCATGGGGGACAGGAATGAGGCCGAGAAGGCAATTCAAGCCTTGCATGGTAGTGAATTCGGAGGCAGAAAGCTTGTAGTCAACGAGGCCCTCCCGCGGCAAAGACAGCAAGGCGAATCTCGGAGGCGTTCTACGCGTCATCGGCAGTGGCGCAAAAGATTGTCTTTGGGTTAGAAGAATTTGGTATTCCAGCAAATATTGTTTACAGAAGACATGTTTTTCTGCTGAGCACCCACCATGAAGGTCCGCTTCTGGGGGGTGCGGGGCAGTATTGCCTCTGCCATCACGGGAAAAGATGTAGAAAACAAATTGCGTGCCGCCCTTGCCCTCGCTACTCCCGCAGATCTTCTTACCCCAGAGAGTGTTGATAATTTTATTGCAAGTCTACCTTTTTCCATTCGGGGGACTTATGGTGGCAACACCACTTGTGTAGAACTCCTTTCGGAGGGGGATGAGCAAATTTGTGTTATCGATGCGGGAACAGGCATCCGTCCTTTGGGAAATTCTCTACTAGAAAGGGGACGCTTGCAAGGCAATGATGAAATCTATCTCTTTTTTACCCATTCCCATTGGGATCATATTCAAGGCCTTATGTTTTTTGCCCCTATTTACATTCCGGGCAATACCTTTCATATTTACTCAAGTTTTGCTGATATTGAAGAGCGCCTTCGCTACCAACAAGTACGCACCCATTTTCCCGTAATTATGGATGAAATGGCTGCCAAACGCTATTTTTATCATATCCCAGAGCTCACCCCAACTCAGGTTGGTAAGTTTACGGTAAAGACAAAGGCTGTTCGCCACCCCGGAGGATGTTACTCTCTGCGTTTTGAGGAAAACGGCAAAACTTTTGTGTTTTGCTCTGACGCGGAGTTTAATTTGGACACTATGGATGAAATTGGAAGCTATGTAGAATTTTTTTATGGAGCGGATGTCTTAGTCTTTGATACCCAATACACCTTTGAGGAATCTCTGCGCAAGATTGACTGGGGACATAGTTCCGCAGCTATTGCCACTGATATTGCTCTGCGCAGCGCGGTAAAAAAACTAGTTATGTTTCACCATGATCCTTCTTATTCTGACAGTAAAATGGATGACTTGATCATCCAAACGCTAAAATATAAAGATATGGCTGGGCAGGACCAGGATCTTGAGATTGTGGCGGCCTATGAAGGGCTTACCATTGAGATTTAAGAATAAGATCTTTCTTGCATTGCCCTTTGCCTTTCCTTTGATCTCAACATCAGGAATATTAGGGCAAACTCCGGGTTGGTACCCGCCCAGTTTGCTTGCGCGTCAGGTTACTTCGTATGCGCTAGCCAAAGACATCGAAACGGAGGAATTATACTGGCTTACCGAAGAGCAAGGTAGCTCGAAAAATGAGACACAGCTTGTTCTTTACCATCCCACTATGGGACGCCATGTGGTGGAGACTGTGGCTCGACCAAAATTGCAAGCCAAGCCTAGCCTTGCGGTTTGCGGGAAAAGGGTTTTGATAACTTGGCAGGAGGTAGAAGAGTCAGGCTCTGCGATATATTGGCGTTACAGCGCAGGGGATTTAACCTTTGGTCCCAAAAAAAAACTGGCGACAAAAAAAGCTGCTTTTTTGCCTAAAGTAGTCTGTGATCGGCAAGGTTATTTTTATTTAACCTATCAAGAGGAGCGTAGTCGTAGCACCTCTTTAGAACTACGCCTCGCAATAGGACATTTGGGAGAGTTTAGTCAGAGTCATTCTTTTACTACCATTGTGCCCTTTGCTCACCGTGGTAGCTTTCTCCCTTTTTTACTGGGTGGCGAAGCTGGCTGTGACATTTTTTTCCAGGTACGACTAGAAAAAAATCTCACGGATGAACTTTTCTATACCTATGCTAATCCTAAAGGGTTACAGGAGGCCCGCAATTTAACGCAAAATGACTATCATGATTATGTACCGTATGCGCTACGATATGCTGGGCAACTTGAGTGGGTTTGGCAAAGTTATGAAAACAAAGTATGGACTGTGCGTTATGGTGGCGAGAACATTGCGGAACAAAGGATTAATGTTTCCTCTGCTGATGCACAAAATCCTTCCCTCATAGCTCTTGATGCAAAAAGCCGGCTAATCGCATGGCTTGACTTTCGCAAAGTACCTCCCCAAATCTACGCGGTTTTTTGGGGGAGGGACCCATCGTTACCTGTTAGTCAAAACCATGCTGTTACACAAAAACCTCTTATGCCCTCTTACCCTCAGCTCGTGATGGCAAAAGATAAAGCCTATCTCTATTACCTCTCAGACCAAAAGCTTTACCGCCAGCAAGTAGATAATTTCACGGGTAAGGTTATTCTTTCATCCAAAACTCACCCCCGAGGAGAGGTCCGCTCCTCGAGACGGGGAGAGTTTTTTTGGGATGTGCAAGATGAAACCTCGGGAGTAGAAAGTGCTGGTTATCTTATTAGTACCACCCCGCGAAAGGAGTTACCGGTACTTAACATCAAGCCATCGCAAAAGAAGATCGTTATTGAAAATCTCCCGCGTGGTAAAAATTACTTTCTTTTTCAATACCGGGATCTGGCGGGTAACCTCTCGCCAGTACAAAGTTATCCCTTTGTCATAGATGTAGAACTCCCAACAGCAGTGGAGCTTGTGAAAGCCACACATCCTCCCGATTCTATAATCCCGTTACGAAATGCGGAGTTTACTTTACGCGCGGAGGATGACAGTGGTATAGCGGGCTATTACTACGCTCTTTCGCAAAGCCCTCGCTTTTCGCTCAATCGCTTCTCGCCAGATGGGAAACTAAGCTTTAAAAACCTAAAGCCAGCAACATATTATCTCGGCCTTCAGGCAGAAGATCTAGCGGGGAACTTATCTCCCGTGCGGATCTTTCGCTTTCAAATTAGTGAGAGAAGTAAGCCAGCTACGGAGATTTATTTTAAAGAAAGAGGCCAAGATCTTGAGCTAATTATAGAGGCTGAAGAGGAGATTGAGTCTTTGCGTTATAGCTACCTGAAAAGAATAAGCCATCAAAGGCAAAAGGAATTTTCCCTTAAAGGAGATATCCTAAAAGAAAATGTCTATCGCTTTGAGATTCCTTTAAAAGAAAAATACGCCATCCGCTTCAACGTAGTCTTTGTGGACCAAAATATCTCTCCACCTTATTATTATTTCCCTTATCATGGCTGGGAGCAACCAAAATTTGCCATTCCTTTTTCTGAAAAAGAGTCAAGTTTATCGGGGATTCTACCTAGGGTTCGTATAGAACATAAAGAATCCTCAACCCTGCTTTTTTTCGAGGTCGATGAAAAATACCGTAAATGGCTCAAGGGCTTTGCGTTCTCATTTAACGAGCCGCTTTTAGAAAAGGAGGCCCTGGTCTCCCAGGGCCAGGAGGTATTCTTGAATCTGCCGCAGGGAGAATATTTTGTTGAGGTTAAGCCTCTTTTTCAAAAAAAGAGCCTGGTGGGAAAAAAAGAAAAAATTACCTTTAGAGTGACAAAAATACCAACCCTAGCAGCTGGGGGTCGGATGTTTGAGCTTATCGTTTTCTTCTTAACCATCTTTGCAGGGCTTGGTTTTTGGGGTAGGAAATACCTACGCTTTCAACTTTCTCGTTTCTTTGGGAACTAATATGTTTTTTTATCTTCCTATCTTTCTGGTACTTGTGCTTTGTGTCAATATCTTGCCCTTGCCGCTACGAGATGCCCGTTTGGTACCCACTCAGGGATATGGCTATAATGAAGATTTCTTGTTTGTCGAGAGAGAAAAGAGGGTTTACCTAGCCTCATTTCAGGAAGGTACTTTTATTTCAAAAAAGTTAGTTGATTTTCCCGAAAAGCCAGATAAAATACAGCATTTCCCTTTAGAGGGGGGCCATCTTTTGGCGGCTCTTTTTCATGAAGAAAAAAAATTATACCTTTATGCCTTAGGTTATGATGGTGAAATCTATTACCGCCGGCGGATTAATCTTCCCGAAGTTGTGCGAGCCTTTGATTTGCGCTTAGATGACAGGGCCGAAATCATTGGTCTTTTTTATTCGCTGCGAGAAAAAGACAACATGCATCGTTTGCAGCTTATGGAGGGAAAAAATTTCCATGATTTTTTAATAACAGATTTTCCTCCGGAAGATATTTTTTTACAACTATCGGAAAATGCTGCTCATGCTCTCACACGTATAGAAGGCTTACCTGTATGGGTTAAAACCGTAAGGGGAAGATTATCTCTACACTACTTGCCCTTTTGGATCCAGATTCCTAAGTTTTTCCTATGGAGGGGCAGGCTATATTTAGTTGGGCTTGATACTCGCAATAATCTTTACCGTTTTTCCATTAATGCGCAGGGAAGGGTGGTCGCAGAGCGAATTTTTTATCGCCAAGACTTGCACTTTGCGCAGAGCATCATCCCTATTGCGGTTAAAGGAAAACTTAATTTTTTTTTAAGTTTTCCTAGTTTGAGACAGGTTTTGCGGCTCGAGATAGATGATTTTGAGAACTTACAGGGAATTCGGCAATACACAAGACCACTTGTCTTTGAGTTTCAGCTCGTATTACCGCTTTTGTCGACCGAGACAGGACTCCACCTTCTTGAGGAAAGTTCTCTTGGCCACATTTACTGGGAGGAATTTGACAAGTTACCTCTTGTTTATGATGTAAATTATCGTGTAGATTTGCAGAAAAATCCTCCAGAAATTGTCTTATTTTGGAGAGCAAATGAGCCGCTAACCTATAACTATTTCTTTGATAAAAATAAAGACACCGAGCCTTTGCCAGAAAATAAAATTATTCCCAAAAGACAAATTATCTATCGCAACTTAGAAGAAGGAGATTATGTATTTCACCTCCAGGCATCTAGCTTAAAAAAGAAAGAGGGCACTCCCCTATACCATATCCCTATCCCTTGGCGGTATTACCCACAGGAACCCAAGATTATTTTTCTAAATGAACTAGCTCCTTTGCTTGTTCCAGCAGGAAAAATTGAGTTATATATTACGAACCCTTATCCTGGTACTTATTTTGGAGAAATTAGTACCACCCCTGAGCTTGAACCGAGCAAGGAGATTTCGTTTACGAAAGACGGTAGAATAACTCTTGAAGCCAAATTGCGTCCAGGTAGTTATTACTTGCATTTGCGTTTGCGGGATCCTCGCAGTGGTCAATATAGTCCCACCTTACACCAAATTTTCTTCGTGGATACCTATAATCCCGACACAGATCCCGCACTTTCTCTTCCTCGTCGCAGTCTAAGCCAAATTGAAATCTTGCATGACGAGATAAGAAAAAACCGCTATTCTGAGGCAATCATTCGCCAAAAAGCAAGGGAACTTGATCAAAAAGCCTTCCCTAATCTTCTGCAAAATTAAATAGATGACTCGCTTCGAGAAGCTAAGTGAACAATTTGCTCAGCGCAATTTTGAGCTCTCCCGACGCTTTGGTAACACGGATTATACCCCTCAAAAGCTACGCGAGTTCTTAAAACATGTGGGGAATCCTCAAGATCATTACCGAGTACTCCATGTAGCTGGTACCGTTGGTAAGGGAAGTGTCAGTTGGCTACTTGCCAAAGCTTACGAGCGCCAAGGTGAATGTGTTGGACTTTATACCTCCCCTCATCTCGTGCATTTGGGAGAGCGTATCCGTATCAACTCCACAGAAATTAGCGAAGAAGAATTTTTTGATTTTTATGATAAATATGAAGAAGATTTTCATCGCTATGAGTTAAGTTTTTTTGATATACTCACAGCCATAGCGTTTTTATATTTCTCTCAAAAAAAAATAAGCCTTGCAGTGATAGAAACAGGTCTTGGTGGCAGGCTTGATTCTACTAATGTCGTAAAAAGCGAATGTGCCATTATTTGTCGCATAGGTTTTGATCACCAACATATTTTGGGTCATACTCTCGCACAAATTGCTTGGGAAAAAGCTGGTATAATTAAAGAAAAAAGCATTGTATATTCTATGCGCCAAGAGCAAGAAGCTCTTAAGGTGATTCAACAAGTGGCCCAGGAAAAAAGGGCAAACTTTTTTATTCCTAACTACAGCGACTCCTATGACTATCGTAAGACAAATCGTAATTTTGTAGAAAGTATTTTCTTTTTGCATGAGCAAAAAAAAATTGACTTAGCTGATGTTGAAATTCCTGGTCGCTTTGAGAGATTATTAAGCAAATACCCCCTGTATTTTGATAGTGCTCATAATGCACCAGGGATAAAGGCTCTTGCCGCTATTTTAGAAAGAGATTTTTATGATATTAAAATTAATATTGTTTTTAATTGCCTAAAGGAAAGAAACCCCCAAGAGCTTTTGGAGGGTTTAGAAAAGCTTAAAAACATAGAATACTTTTACCCGCCTTGGGAAATCGCGGGAGGTTATAGCCAGCAGGAATTAGAAAATATTTTGTTAAGAAAATGGGAGAAAATGGAGCTGAGCTTACTTGAGCGTAAGCTTTTTCATAAAAACGAGATGGTTGTTTTCTGTGGCAGTATGCGTCTTTATGCTCCCTTAAAAAAATACGTTCAGGAAAAACTATCTTTAAGGTGAAGTTGGGAAAAGGCAAGTTCAGGGGATGAGGAAAAAGTTAAATCAGGGGCAAGAATTTGGATATAGCGATTAAAGTATAGCATTTGCTTTAAAAGTAGCATAAATCCGCGAGGGATTTTAAGGCCATTTTTAGTTGATAGCTCGGCTAGTTTCAACATGAGTTCGTTTACCTCATCGTCCCTAAGAGCCCCAGTTTCATTGATTTTTATTTCAGCTTGGCGGAAATCCCAAAATATTGTGGCAAGTTCTTTGGCAAAATCATCTTTATTTATATCGTGTTTTGTGGCGCCTAGATCAATGAGAGAGGTGGCCAGCATGTGGTAATCTTCTTCACCAAGAGCCTTGACAAGTTTAACTAGGGAAAGCCATGTTTTGCTTTCCATCCGCCCCACAATGCCAAAGTCGATAAAGGCAAGTCTGCCATCTTCGAGAATAAGGAGGTTTCCGGCGTGTACATCAGCATGAAAAAAACCACAATGAAAAAGAGAAAGTGTCCAAGTGTTTAGTGCTAATATAAGGGTTTCGCGAGGATCTTTACTAAAACGACCAAGGGTGTCAAGATCGGTTATGGGATATCCATAAAGTCTTTCCATGGTAAGGATGCGTCGGGTGGAGTACTGTTCATAGAGATAAGGCACGCAAACCCTCTCTTCACCAAGTTTTTTTAAAAAATCCCCAAATTCTCTTAAATTTTGCCCTTCGCGGATAAAATCAAGTTCTTCAGCCGTAGTTTGCTGCAAAACATGCACCATTTCGGTGAGGCCTAGATTTCGGGAGGCAAATAGTTTTTCAAAAATAAGGCTAGCTAAATACATTAGGTTCATGTCGGCTGTTATGATCTCTTCAATGCCGGGCTTTTGTATTTTTAAAACAACCTCCTGGCCGTTTTTAAGTCTTGCCGCATGGACCTGGGCAATGGATGCTGAGGCCAGTGGTGTTTCTTCAATTTCAGAAAAAATGTCTCTTTCGCCACCAGCAAATTCTTGCGAGATAATTTTTTCCATTTCACTAAAGGGAATGGGTTTTGTTTGGTCAAGGCAGCGCTGCATTTCCCTGACATAGTGGGGAGGAAATACACCGGGGGTTGAGGCAATAAGCTGGCCGAGTTTAATATAGCTAGCACCGAGTTCCTCAAAAATTTCGCGCAAGAGGGCAGCTGCCGCTAGCGAATTTTCAGCTTCTAGGGCCAGCCATTGAGGGAGCTTTGTAGCAAAGACACCTGCTGTTTGTAAAAGCCGTTGTGCTGCGAAAAAGGTGTTCTGACCCAAGGAGAAGAGTGACATAGATAATTACGCCATCTTTAACTAGCGGGTCAAGTTATTTTAACCCAGAGTATTTTTAAAGAAAAACTTGATTTGGCAATATTTCTCTTTTTTTTGACCTGAATAGACATGCAGGCAAAGATTATTTCTTGGAATGTAAATGGCCTGAGAGCAGTGGAAAAAAAGGGGGAGCTAAAAAAACTCATAGACGAATATGCTCCCGATCTTTTCTTTATTCAAGAAACAAAGGCAAAACCAGAGCAGTTATCGCCCTGGCTTTTGGAGAATCCCCAATATGAAACATATTATCACTCTGCTGAGCGGCCGGGCTATTCGGGTACGGCACTTTGGGTTAAGAAGGGACTTATAGAGCAAAAAGAAATCCTGCGTGGTATGCCGGGCTGGCGTGATCACGAGGGCAGGGTGATGGGCCTTGCCTTTAAAGATTATATGCTCTATGGTGTTTACTTTCCCAATGGAGGTAAAAGCCCTGAGGCATGGAGGGAAAAACTTCAATTTTATGATCACTTTCACCGCTACATACACTCTTTACGAGATAATGGCAAGAAAGTAATTTTTGCCGGCGACCTCAATGTGGCTCATCAAGAAATTGATTTGGCCAGGCCAAAGGAAAACGAAAACACGATAGGTTTCCTGCCAGAAGAACGGGCATGGGTCACGAGGCTTATTGAAGATAATTGGATAGACGTCTTTCGTGCCTTATATCCTGATAAAGTGAGCTATACCTGGTGGCAGCTGCAAACAAGAGCTCGTGAGCGAAACATAGGCTGGCGCATCGATTATTTTGTGGTTGATAAGCCCCTATTGAAACGGGTAAAGGACATCCACCACTTAAACGACCACATGGGCTCGGACCACTGCCCTATATTGCTTGTCATTGATCTTTAATGTTGGTGGTAGAACCGCAGGGTGAAGCTTTGCGGCTTGATCTCTACTTGGTGCGCAAATATCCTTATCTATCCCGTACTGTGTGGCACAAACGTATTAAAGAAGGGCATGTCTATGTCAATAATGTACAGGCCAAGGCAAGCCAGCGCCTTCGAGGAGGTGAAATCATTACTTTTGTTTTTCAACAAAAAGAGGAGCCCCCAACAAATAAAAATTTTTCGATTGTATATGAAGATGAGGAGTTTTTGGTTATTGACAAACCTCCCCAACTACCAGTGCATCCTTCTGGTATCTATCGTAGCCAAACCTTGTATAACTTACTCAAAGATAAATATGAAAACAAAAAAATACATTTTGTCAATAGAATTGACAGAGAAACAAGTGGGCTTGTACTCGTCTGTTTGAGTGCCAGGCGTTTAAGAGAAATCCTGAGACTTTGGCCACAGGTAGAGAAAGAGTATCTTGTCGTCGTCTTGGGTAAATTTCCTGAGCATTATTTGGCGCAAGGCTTCATCGGCCCATCAATGGGACAGGTGCGCAAGAAGCGGGTTTTTGTAGAGAGAGAAGATCCACCAGGTTATCTGTGGCAAAGCGCGGTTACAGAATTTTTTTTAGAGGGATATGAAGATGGTTTAAGCCTGGTGCGTTGCCGCTTATTTACGGGCCGGATGCACCAAATCCGTGCGACACTTTGCTCGTTAGGCTATCCGGTAGCAGGAGATTCTCTCTATGGCGTAGATGAGAGGTATTATCTCAGATTTGTTGAACAAGGACTGACGCAAGGAGATTACCAAGTGTTAAGGGGAAAACGCAGTCTTCTGCACAGCTACCGACTGCTTCTACCTTCTCTTATGGGAGAAAGCCGGCAGTTTGTAGCTAATATCCCCTCTGATTTCAAAGAAGCTATGCCGAGGTTTTTTTCCAATAATTCTCTCATGGCGCAAGAATAAGGATATTTCAAGTAAGTTTAGCTAGTCTTAGAGTAGCAAATGTATCAGGTAGCTTAAGCCAGCTAGGTGGCCTTGGTGTAACACAAGATATGCCCTCTGCGAGTGTCTTCTTGAATTTGAGTTTTTACTAAAAATCATGGCAAGGGAATCGCTTATTTCAGAGACCCCTTGTAAGATTCCTTTTGGTGCTCAATAAAAAACCTGAAAAATACTTGTCTTATTACCTAGGGAGTAATTTTAAATTATGCGGCTTACATACCTAATTTTGTCGATTGCTTTGGCTAGCGCTCTTGCTGCGCAAGGCCAAGGTCCTTCGGTAAATTTGGCCGAGAAGCCAGAGCCTAGTCAGGGAGTTGGTAGAGCAAGCAACCTGGCTTTGGCTTTTTACGGCGGTCTACCTTATGCTAACAGTATTGTGGCTCGTGAGCGAATTCGTTTCTTGGGTGCCAACTTACGCTTTGGTTATACCCTACCGAAGCCTTTTGCTGGGCGGCTAGCACTGGTAGGGCAAATGGACATCCAGCGCTTTTTGGCTAGGTCGCTGCCGGCCTGGGGTTTTGTGCCGCAAACAGGTCTAGGCTTGACCGTGTGGCAAAAATCAGCCCATATGCTCTTGGCGCAGGCAACTGGTGGCATGGCTCTGGGAAGGGTCGAACGCAAAGAGGAATTTCGCATTGGTGTGGCAGAGCTGGCCAGCCGTTATAGCTATGGTTTTTCGCAGCAGTGGGCCCTTGTTGTGGGTTTACGCCAGCAATTTTATTTTGACCCCGTGGGTTTTTTTACGGCGAGTCTTTTCGCCATCGGGATAAACTATGCCTTTTAGATTTCTATGAAGGGCAGTGGTGAGCTGCCGCCCTCGTTACCTGCTCAAGCTATCGCGATTAGGAGTACAAATGAGAGGCCCACATATACGCTGAGTAGCCGTGTCTACTTTTTTCTAATAGGAAGTCTTGTTTTGGAAAGCAATTAAATGGAAGAGGTGGTGACGGCGGACGCCCTTGACGACAAATTTTGGGGCGCTTTCTCTTGCCAAAGACCACTTCGTCACCGCTGGCCACAGCAGGGGCCGCGAGCTTCTCCCCAAGTTTAGATTATCCCGCCACCAGAGGAATTTCTTACCACCAAGAAAAAGAGGGGATGCTTTTTTAAAGTCATTCAAGCTTTTTGTGGGAGAAAAGCACAAACAAATAAGATCTCTCAGCTGGCCCAAGCGCATTCTTGGCTTGCTTTACTCCAAAACCAAGGTCTGCGCCCAAAAGAGCTCAAATCTTATCTAGGCCAAAAGTCCTATCTCCCAGCCGCAGCTGGGAGATCTTGCTCGAAATGGCCATGGTGGTAGGTTTTCTTTAGATCCCAGCTAACTCCTTGCATGCCAAAGAAAAGGTGGAGATAAGGAGGAAGTTCAGAAAGTAGCTCTTGACCGGCTCTGCCGCAAAAGAGTCAAAAAGCCACTTTGCCCCACGCCTTGATTATGCAACCGGTCAAAAAAACTACGCTGTCATGAAAAAATGGCAAAAGGCTGCTATTGACTTCTTCTTGTTCCCTAGACACCTTGGCCTACTTGCGCTGCTCTAAATATTGGCAAAACCATAGAGCTTTCTAATTTAATTGCACTAGAGTTTTGGTATTGGGGATGAAGAATTAGACAAATCTCTGCCGAGAAAGACGGTGACTTTAACCGAAATAGCCGTTGGTCTCTTGCCTAAATGGAACAAAGAGCCTAGGTGAGGCGATTGGGATGAGGCGCCATACCCTCTACGGTATGGGGTATTTTTGATGGACTTGCGCAAGGCCAATTGGTGCAAGCTCCAGAAGGCAAGATAAGGCTTTTGTAAAGTCAAGCGCGAAGTAGAAAGGATCCCCCCAACCAAGGATCGGCTCTCTTTCTGCAAAGTCTTTGCCCACCCCGTGAAGTCTTTTGATCAAAGCAGCCCACTAGGGACAGCTATGCTTAGGCCAGAGGCTCATATAACTACCACCGCTAATTGGTCTATTTGTGCAAGAATCGTATCAAGGCAGTACCTCGATACCATGCTCTCATCTAACGTTGGGACTTACTATACAGGTGGCAAAGAGAAATGGCAGCCAAAGGTGGCTATACTCTTGGCTTGACAAAAAAGCATGGTTAAGTTAGAATCTATTTTGCGCAAAACGGCCCCCTTAGGTTATTTCCTATTTCTTAGGAACATCCTCCCACTAGATGCGAAATAAGTCTCATATGCTTTGAGATTACTTTTCCAGGTCGGCCCCGCAAATACATAGCTACTCATTCCCCTTGACAAGCTTAGGCAAATTCTTTTTCTTTTCGTGTGAGCTATGCGGAAAACCTCTACCGAGAGCTTGAAGAAAAGCGCAATGGTTTTTTTGCTTTAGAGGAAAAAGAAGGCAAGGCTTTTCTTACTGTACATCCGCCAGGAAGTAAGGGAAAGGCGGTAGAGATAAGCGATGTTTTAGCACGCCTGAAACTTTTGCAAATAGAGCCCTACAGTTTAGACTTAATTAAAGAAGTAGTGGCTCGGGCGAGGGGGGAGCCTACAGAAATTGGTCTATGGCCTGTAAGGCAAAAGCAAAATGCCCGGGCCGAAGTGGAAATCTCTCCTGACGGCATGCAGGCTCACATTAAGCTGTATCCGCCCATAAAAGGTGGTGAGGCTCTCAGTAAGGATCAAATCTCACAGGCCCTCACGGAGGCAGGTGTGCGCCAAGGCATTTTTTGGGACGTTGTGGAAAGGCTGGGCCAGCAAAACGAATATCATCGCTGGTTTCTTATTGCCGAAGGCAAGCTTCCTCGTGCAGGAAGAGATGGTTATTTAAAAACCATGTGGGATGAGCTACGCCAAGGTCCCCAGGAGCTTCCAGGGGGTCGGGTTGACCACCGGGAACTCGGGATCATACGCAGTGTTACCAAAGGGACGATCATTGCGGAAATCATACCTCCGGAAAGTGGTGAGGACGGCTATGATGTTACGGGTAAGCTCTTAGCTGCCAGTCAAGGCAAAGGCGCTCAGTTTGAACTTGGCCCAAATGTAAGCTTGTCCGAAGACGGAAGAAAAATCCTCAGTAATATCGATGGTTTACCTGTTATTGACTCAAACAACAAAATTAGGGTAGATGAGATTCTTTACTTAAAAAAAGTTGATTATTCTACCGGCAATATTAATTTTCTTGGTACTATTGTCGTTGAAGAAAAAGTCGCTGATGGCTTCGTGCTAAAAACCCCAGGCTCCGTGCTTATAAAGCAAAGTGTAGGAAAGATCTTTATTCAAGCAGGAGGGGATGTCACCCTCTTGGGTGGTTTTATGGGACGGGGGGAAGGCAAAATAGAGGCCGCGGGCGACATTCGGGCTCGTTTTGTGGAGCAAGGCAAGCTGGTTGCTGGGCAGTCCATTTATTTAAGTGATGCAGCGCTTTATTCATTTCTCGTTGCCAAAGAGAAGATAGTTGTCAAGGGAAGGCGCGGTGAAATTATTGGAGGTGAGGTTATTGCTGGTCAAAGTGTGGTTTGTGAAAAGGCAGGAGCAGTGGTTGAGGCCAAAACCCGCATTACGGTAGGGACTCCGCCTGAGATTCTTATGGCACTTGAGGCATTGCAAAACGAGATTTTACAAAAAAAAGGGCTTCTAACTAAAATTGAAAATACGGTTCGCATATTGGAGGATAAAAAATTACGTCAGCACATTTCGGAAAAAGAAGAAGAAACTAGAAGAAAATTAACTGACTTAAAAGAAAAATTTAGAGCAGAGCTTGCTTCTCTCGAAATGCAGCTCGAAAATGCTCTTTCTTCTTTTGAGCCGCAAAAGGGATGCTTTGTGTTAATTCAACGAGAAACCTATCCTAATGTAGAGATTCACTTTGGCAAAAGCAAATTCTGGCGCTCTGGTCTTAGACCCATTTCTTCGCGACTTGCTATTTACCTTAACCGTGATATGCAAATTAGTGTGGGAAGTGAGCTTCCTGATTTTTATGAGATTTAAGGTTTTTTTTGACAGCGTGGGCAAAAATAAGTGCTGCGTCCCGCTTGTTTCGTGCGCTCTAATGGGCTATGGCAGAGTCTGCATGGCTCATTTTCTCGCTGATAAACCAAAAAATGGTTTTGATAGCCACCTTTTTTCCCCGGTCCATAGTAAAAATCAGAAATGGTGCTGCCTCCCTTCTTTATGGCTTTATGCAGCACCGAGCGCATGGCGTAATAAAGCTTTTCGATTTGCTCCTCATTTAAGGTGTTGGCTTTTTGCTCTGGGTGGATACCTGCCGCAAAAAGAATTTCATTAGCATAGATGTTTCCAATACCGGCTATTTTTTCTTGCTGTAAAAGAAGGTCCTTCACAGCGCGGCTACTATGAAATAGCTTATGAAATTGTCTTTTCCCAATGGAAAGAGCATCTGGTCCAAGCTTGCTTTCTTGCAAGAGATCTTCACCAGCTAGCGTAAAGGCAAAACGCCGTACATCGTAGAAGTATAGCTTATGCGAGTTAAAGACATAAAAAATCTTGAGATGTTTTGTTCCTAGACCATTGGTATGCTCTAAAAGCCTACCAGTCATACCTAAGTGAAAGAGAACCTCTTTACAGAGGGCATGTTGTAGTTTCCACACAAGATATTTGCCGTGGCGCATTATGTCACATATAATTCCCCCTTCAAGGCACTGGGCGTAGTTCTCCCGTACAGGATACCGCAGCGTGGGATCAAGCACTTCGACATGAACTATTCTTTGCCCAACGAATTTTTTCTTTAAGAAGCGGCAAATGATTTCTACTTCACACAGCTCCGGCATGGAGGACTTCACCTTCTGCTTTTAAAAGAGGAAATCCCATCTCTTCTCGAATTTGTAGGTAGCGTTCGGCTACCCGACGGGCTAAATGGCGCACCCGAGCAATATATTCTACTCTTTCCGCAGGAGAAATAGCTCCCCTTGCATGTAGTAAATTAAAGGTATGGCTCATTTTTAAAAGATAATCATAAGCTGGCATCACCAGCTTTTTGGCGGGATAGTCGAGAATAGCCTTGGCTTCCTCTTCGTACTCTCGAAACCAGCGAAATAACTTTGCGGTATCGGCTAGCTCAAAATTGTAAACCGAGAATTCATACTCCCCTTGTCTGTGTATGTCACCGTAGGTAAGTTTTTCATTCCATTTAAGGTCAAAGACATTTTCCACCCGCTGAAGATACATGGCTAGGCGCTCTAGCCCATAAGTGAGTTCAACACTAACGGGTTTAAGAGGAAGAGAGCCGCACTGTTGAAAGTAAGTAAATTGCGTGACCTCCATGCCATCAAGCCACACTTCCCAGCCAAGGCCACTTGCCCCCAAAGTTGGTGATTCCCAGTCGTCTTGCACGAAGCGTATGTCATGTTCACATAAACGGAACCCTAATGCCTCAAGGGAGCGTAGATAGACATCTTGGGATCTTTCCGGGGAGGGTTTGAGGATAACTTGGTATTGATAATAATGCTGAAGTCTATTTGGATTTTCCCCATAGCGGCCATCGGTAGGCCTACGACTTGGCTCAACATAGGCTACCCGGTATGGTTCCGGGCCTAGGACCCGCAAAAAGGTATGGGGATTAAAGGTTCCAGCGCCTACCTCTAGATCATAACCTTGGGCAATAAGGCATCCCTCCCTAGCCCAAAAATCATTTAAAGTACGAATGATATCTTGAAAATACATACACCCCTTTATAAAAAAGAGAACATGCTGACAAATCGTTTGCTTTTTCAATTCATACTTGACAGGGGGGTGGGATGGGTCACACAAGCATAAGCGCAAGATGATTCGGCTATACGAGGGTTTGGCAAGTCCTCTCGTTTGGATTTTTGCAGCATTGCCTTCTCTAGTTGGATTTCTCTACTTTAAAGAAGCTTTGCCCCTCTTTGCCGCCTTTTCTGCGCTAGCTCTCTTTCTCTTAGCTGCCTTTGTAAAACCAAAGACAAAAGCAAGTAGCGCACATAAATTTGTCCGACCATACCCTGCTCACCTAAAGGCTATTTTACAAAACTACAGCCAAGCCGTACAAAGGGAGAATAGGTACTGGCAAACCCTTTTGGCTAACCCATATCTTCAAAAAGAAAAAGAAGATTTCTTTTTGAATGACAAAAGAAAATTCTTGGAAAAACTGAGCGAAGCAGCAGAGCTATATAGGATCTATGAGCGCACCTACGAAAAATGGCTTGCTGCTTGTCCTAAAGTTCACTCTTGGCAGAGCAAAAAACAAAGAGAAGCTCTTTGTCGATTGCAGAAGAGGTTACAACAAAAGTATACTTTACTTGAACAAATGATGGAGAGAATAAGTCTAGGTGATCAAGATAAAAAGATAGATTTTCCGAAAATAAAGGCAGGTAGGTCATGGCTACGGTAAAATTTGTTCATGTATTAAAGCGCATTGAATACCTAGATCAATGCATCCAAGAGCTAAAGGAGCTCATGGCAACCTTACGTCGTGACCGCCCGTATTACGAGAGTGTAAAAATTGCTTTAGAGCAAGCTATTAACAACTTGCTAAATGAGCGCGTGAAACTCATGGAACTAAAAATTGAAAATCCTCTACCCCATCTTAGTGAGGAGGTGGTGACCCATCAGATGGAACTAAAGCGCTCCCCCATGTATGACTTGGAGAATTTAAAGGCAAATTGGCAACAACACCAATTCGATGAGGCGAAGACCTTTATAGTCAAGGAATTTCCCGAAGTGGCTTTTGGAAGAGAAAATGTACGTCGGCGCAGCTCCCTGCGCAGTGACCTCTTAAGGGATTTTCCTGACACGCAGTATTAGTGAGAAAAAATTTATTATACCCCATTTTTTTTGTGTTTGTTTCATGCCATAAAGATCCCATTCTTACGCAAGATATAAATGGTCCTATAAAGCAAAGCGAAGTCCATAAATATGCTCGCCATCTGCTTTTGGTAGACAAACTTAGCCATGACGAGGAACTTTCTCTGGCGCGCCAAAGGGCCTTAGAGAGAGAACTTGCAAAAAGAGCAAGACAGTATTTTGCAGCTCAAGAAATTGCCTTTCTAAAAGAAAAAATCATTAGGCCAAAGCTCATAATAAGTAGCTGCCTTACCAATTTTGTGGAAGAAAATTATGCGCAGGGAATTTTATTTATTAAAAGCCGAGCCTATACTTACCTCGGCCAAAATGAGAAGGAAATTCGGCAGCATTTAAGTAAAATCTACGACAGCCTTATAAAAAAAGAAATCTCCTTTAAAGAATTGCTTGACCGAGAAAAGCAAGATAGCCAATTCCAAAACATTCCCCTCGCTATGTTTCCCGCTCCCATGCGTGAACATCTTGCCTTGTGTGACAAAGGCAAGATTCTCGGTCCTCTCGTTATAGAAAAAACAGGTTTTTTAATTGAGTGCGACGAGTGGCAGTACGTTCCAAAAGAAAAACTATCTCAGCTACTAAGCCTCAGGAGTTTGGAAGAGACAAGACTAATTTTAGCAGCCGAAATAGAGCGGCTTAGGCAAAAATTTTATATGAACTACCGCTGCTCGGCTTCTTTTCCTACTCACTGGGAAAGGGAAAGTCTTTTGTATACTAGCGGCACTTTTTATTTTTCGAGGGCAGATTTTGAGGAGTTCCTTCATATCTATGAGATAGAACATCAAATAAATCGCCGCCAAATAAAGCAAGACAAGGAATTACTCTTTAAGCTTTTTCATGAGTCCTGCTCGCAAAAAAGGGTCATATCTAGCTGTGCCGAGAGAGACACCACAGAGTTTGCTTCGTTTGTTGAAGAAAAAGTGCTTGCTCGCTACTATGGCCAGAGGGTTTTGGGGCAAAAAGTGCTTGCCTCTTCACAAGAAAGTCATAGCCCGGCGCATACCATCTCTGAGGTGGAGAATAATATATTAAAAGAAATAAATTTTCGTTTTATGACCCAAAAATAAAAAATTATGCCAGAGCGCTCTGCTTATACAACGATATCCGATGATATGCTCTTTAAAGGCGAGGTAGAATTTGAAGATGTTTTAGTTATAGAGGGCCAACTTGAGGGAGTAGTTCGCAGCCACGGTAAGGTTTATATTTTACCCTCGGGTAATGTAAAGGCCGATCTCTATGTGCATCAGCTTGTGATTGAGGGGCGTCTGCAAGGAAATGTGCATGGCGCCGACCTTATTAGTATCCATAAAACAGGATATGTCTACGGAGACCTCGATACCCGGGAACTTGAGGTAGAAAGGGGAGGCAAACATCTAGGTCGTACCACGATGAAGTAATATGACGGAATTCTCCAAGTGGTACGAAGCAGCTTACCCCAAGGCAGGAAAAATCGCCAAAAGCATTTTTGAAAATTATTGCCAAAGGATAAACGAAGAGCACCCTGCTATATCCCCCGATTTTTTAAAAAAAGTTATTTTAACCTACCTTTTCCCATATCGCATATTTCAAGAATCTGCCTTTGCTTTACCAGGGATGTATGAAGCGGTTGTGGTTTTGCGCCAAGTCTTTGACAAATGCCGCCGCTATAAAGATGGGAAAATTTGCCTTTTTGCTGATAGCGATGCCGATGGTATCTTAGCGGCCTCCCTTTTTTATATTTTTTTGAGAGATATTATATCTTTAAAAGAAGATCAAATTGTCTTTCTCACCCCAGGCTTTGATGATAAATTTGGTATTGGTGATAATTTCGTAAAAAAAATTTTGGAGATAAATCCAGAGCTATTAATTACTTTTGACTGTGGATCCACCGATGCTAAGGCACTGGAGATCATTAAAGAGACCACAAAGGCAAAAATTATCGTTGTAGATCATCATCACTTGCCCCAGGATAAGAGGGATTTTCCACCCGTAGATGTGTTTTTAAATAGCAAGCTTTGCCATAAAGAAAGCGCAGCGTCTTATCTCAGTAGCTCAGCTTTGGCCTACAAGCTCATCCGGGGCTATTTTTATTCCTACTCTAGTTTTTTTGGAAAAGTTTATGAAGTTTGGGAAAATGACCAAAAGGTCTATGTTAAAGATGGACTTATCATAGAAAACCCCCCCTCAGAGGTTATTTCAGTTAGTTGGGATAATAGCAAAACCCAAATTGTGCTTAAGAACATCTGGGAAAAGGAGAGCCGCCACCAGGCGGAACTTTTTGACATCCGACAATTTGGAGAAAAAATGCCAACTGCCATAAGTATGGCAGACAAGTTTTTGCTCCTTCAAGAGGCCCTACAGAAGAAAACGGAAGTCATGACCCGGTTTTCTGTGGTGATGGCTGCCATTGGTGTGGTGGCTGACTTGGTGCCGCTTTGGCTTGACAACCGTATTATGGTTGCGCAGGCCTTAAGGCTTCTTTCCCAGCTTAAGGAGGGGATACCCCTTGGTTTGCGAGAGCTTTTGCGCCGGCTGGATATTCTACATCCTTATATCCAACAAGATGATTTTGCTTTTTCGCTATGCCCTACCATTAACTCAGCTGACCGCATGGGAAACCCCCAGTTGGCTTTTCGCTGCCTAATAGAAAAAGATCCTTTAAAGGCTGCTAAACTTGCCTATGAACTTTTTGAGCTCAACCAAAAGAGAAAGACAGTTTTTAAACAAGCCCTAGCACTTTTGCACGAAGGTACCATAATCGAAAACGAACGGCTGGTGATTGCCTATCATCGGGAAATTCATCGCGGGATTTCAGGGCTTTTGGCAAGCCGTCTAGCTCAAGAATACCGACGGCCAGCGATGGTGCTTGTCCATGATGGTGATAGTCTAAGAGGATCAGTACGTAGTTATCGCCATGAAGATATCTTTACCTTCATTGCAAGATTCAAGGATCGCTTTTTGCAGTTTGGTGGTCATAGCCAAGCGGCAGGTTTCTCCCTAGCCTACAGCGAGAAAGACAATTTTATGAAGGAAATTTATGAGCAAGTGGAACACCTGGTAACGCAAGGTCCTATAGATAGGGAGGAAAATCTAGCTTTGCAAATATATATCATGGATCATGAGTTAGATCACGGTCTCTGGTCTGAGCTATTTTTATTTTCACCCTATGGTCAAAAAAATCCCAAACCTGAGCTTGTGTTGACAAACACACTGCCTTTTCAGGTGCACTTTATGGGTGAAGAGAAAAATCATGCAAAAATTACCTTTTCTGCCTTTCCCGAATTAGACGCACTATGGTTTTTTGCTGCCGATGAGGCCAAAGAATTAAAAGAGTATCTATCCTACGAATGGTATGGGGAACCCCTCTGGGATTATTTTAATGGCAAGCTCAAATACGTGCTGAAAATTAAAAAAGTAAAGCTTAAGGAATCTTCTATAACCCATGAGTGATAACAATCAAAAAAGTGACTCGCCACAAAGCACAAACCTTGTTGTAAGTATTGACCATCTTTTACCCGAGACGCTTTTTCTTGTGCCGATTCGAGGAAGGCCTGTTTTTCCTGGTATGGTGACCCCCCTCGTCATCGCCCCCGGCCCCTTGAGTCAGGCTGTGGATGTGATTAGTAAAAAAACAGGTTATTTGGGCCTTGTTATGCAAGAGGACGATCAAGCGGAGGAAATTATTGCTGAAAAGCTGTACCATACAGGCACTGCTGTCAAGATTCTGAAAAAGATAAACCTACCTGAAGGCGGTATCCATATTTTAGTAAATACCCTTCAGCGTTTTACCATTAAGGAGTTTGTGTACACAAGGCCTAACGTAGTTGCTAAGGTGGAATACCATCCAGATGTCTATGACAGCCGAGATAAGGAGATTATGGCGCTTACACGTGCTGTTTTGGCACAGGCAAAGGAAATGATGAACGAAAGCCCATTTTTTACTGAAGAGATGAAAGTGACTCTTGTAAATGTAGATGAGCCAGGCAAAATTGCGGATTTTGTTTGTAGTATATTAAACCTAGAAAAACATGAATTTCAAGATATTCTAGAGACTTTTGATGTAAAAAGGAGGCTTGAGAAGGCCCTCGTTTTTATCACGCGAGAACTTGAACTTTTGCGTCTACAGAAAAAAATTCAGGGAGAAATCCACCGCAAAATTGAAGAACAGCAACGGGAGTTTTTCCTGAGAGAGCAACTTAAGGCTATTCGACAGGAACTTGGCCAAAGACAGGGCTATCAAGAAAGGAATGCCGAATACTATCGTACAAAAATTGAAAATTTGAAGCTTCCCGCTGAGGCGAGAGAAAAGGTTTTAGCGGAAATTGATAAATTAGAATATATCGACAGCAACTCCGCTGAATTTTCTGTGGTAAGAAATTACCTCGATACTATTATTGATTTGCCCTGGGAGGAGCCCACTTTTCATGAAATTGACTTAAATTATGCCAGGAAAGTCTTAAACCGGGATCACTTTGGGCTTGAAGATGTCAAAGAGAGGATTTTAGAATTTTTAGCAGTGCGCAAATTACGTCATAATGAGAAGGGATCTATCTTGTGTCTTGTGGGGCCGCCGGGAGCTGGCAAAACTTCTCTTGGAAAGTCGATTGCAGAAGCCATGCAGCGTAAGTTTTATCGTTTCTCTCTGGGAGGCATGAGAGATGAAGCGGAAATTAAAGGTCATCGCCGTACTTATGTAGGAGCCATGCCGGGGAAAATCATCCAGGCCCTACGTGTCGTGAAATCGAAAAATCCTGTCTTAATGTTGGATGAGATAGACAAGTTAGGGATCTCTTTTCAGGGGGACCCCGCATCAGCTCTTTTGGAAGTCTTAGACCCTGCTCAAAATACAGAGTTCCGTGACCACTACCTTGATTTACCTTTTGATTTGTCTTATATTGTATTCATAACCACGGCCAATACCCTCGACCCTGTGCCCGAGCCTCTTTTAGATCGCATGGAAATTATTCGCCTAGCGGGCTATACCCCCGAAGAGAAAGTACAAATTGCCCGGCGTTTTATCATACCAAGAACCATAAAGGAGTTTGGGCTTTCCAAGAAAGAAGCCCCCCAACTCAGCACAAAGGTCGTGCGCTTTATTATTGATGGTTACTCGAGAGAGGCAGGGGTACGATCTCTTGAAAAGGAAATCCAAAAATTTTACCGCAAGGCGGCCTACGCCATTGTGGAACACAAGCCGTTTCCTAAGGAAATAACGGAAAAGGAGCTTGTCGAAATCTTAGGTCAACCTAGATTTTCTATAAAAGATGAAATTAGAATTATCACTTATGGCGTGGCTTTAGGACTTGCCTATACAGCATGGGGAGGTGCTGCCCTACTCGTAGAGGCAAATGCCATGCCTGGCCGGGGTCGCTTTAAACTCACGGGCCAACTTGGCAAGGTTATGCAAGAGTCGGCGGAAATCGCTCTTACCTACATACGCTCCTACACGAGCGATGCTGCTTATTTCCAGCGCCACGACATCCATTTGCATGTGCCAGATGGAGCCACGCCAAAGGATGGCCCCTCTGCAGGGATTACCATAGCCACAGCTCTATTGTCGCTTTACAGAAAGAAAAAAATTAAGTTTGGCTACGCCATGACGGGGGAGTTAGGTCTTAATGGCGAGGTTATGCCTATTGGTGGTCTTCGGGAAAAAGTGATAGCTGCCCGGCGAGTTGGGATAAAGCATGTTATTTTGCCTAAGGAAAATGAAAAAGATTTAAATGAGTTGCCGACAAGTGTAAAAAAGGGGCTGGTCTTTCATTTGGTGAGTGAATTTCACGAAGTAGAGAAGGTGGTTTTTGGCTCTTGATTTTTTCCCATTATGTCGCCTGTAGGATGCTTCCCTCTTTTCGAGTACATTTTGGAGAAATGTGGCCAAATGTAACATTTTTTCATAGTTTTTTTCTTGACGATAAAAAAAGGGAAAATAGATATGTAGGCACGGCACAAAGCCGGAAAAAAAATCACGGAGCATGCCATTATGGAAATAAGCCAACGTGAAAAAGATGGGATCGTGATTCTTGATATCCAGGGGGAGATAGATCTGTACAATGCCCCAGAAATCAAAGATACTATACAAAAACTTATTGAGGCCCAGAAGTACAACATCATTATTAACCTAGAGAAGGTCTCGTATATTGATTCTTCAGGCATCGGGGCTCTGATATCGAGCCTTTCGAACCTGAAAAAGTACCAGGGCAGTCTTAAGATCATTAATGTGTATGCATCTGTGAAAAAGGTATTTGAATTGACGAAGCTGACATCCTTCTTCGAAATATACAATTCCGAGGAAGAAGCCCTGGCCAAATTTAAGTAAGGACCAAGTTTTCGTGGGTCTTGCTTTTCGAGAAGTAACGTTAAAGACAGCATGCAAGGAGTATAAGATGGAGAAAAACAATAGGTATTACTTAAGTCTTTTTTGGCTCATGTTGCCCCTCTTGGCCTACTGCGGAAAAACGATTCCGGTAGAAGAGCTTTCCAAAGCAAAGTACGACATAAGCCGTGCAGAAGCGGTGCGGGCTGACAAGTATGCCCCTGATGCCTTTAACGAAGCACGTAATGCTCTCTTGGCGGCCCATGATGCTGTGGAAAAAGAAGATATGGGTTTAGCCAAAACGAAGGCAGAGGAAGCCAGTGCCAAAGCAAAAGAGGCCTATTTAGTGGCTGCCCCACAACTTGCCCAGGAAACGCGCAAGGAAGCAACGGCCGCCATCCGCAATGCGGAAGATTTGAACAGTGAGGTTTTTGCGCCAGTAGAATTTCAAAATGCCAAAAATGCCCTTGCTGCTGGCGATGATCGGCTAAGCCAGCAGGATTATGTCGAGGCCTTTCGAAAATTCGAAGAAGCTAGGGAAGAGGCGAATAAAGCAAGTGCCATCTCGGAGGGACAAATTGATGGTATGCGTAGGCAACTAGCCCAGGTAGAAGAAAAGATACGGGAAGCTGAAAACCTAGGGGCAGCACAACATGCGCCTGACAGCCTGCGCAAGGCCCAGGAAAGCGCCCAATTGGCCCGTCAGCACCTAACAGAAAAAAGGCTAAAGCTTGCGTCGGCGGACCTGTCAAAGGCTAACGAAAGTGCCGATCAGGCCATAAAAATTGCACGCAAAGAATGGGCGCGGCGTAAATATGTGGAGGCAGAAGCAGCGGTGCAGGCCGCTGAATCTAATATGATTAAATTGCGAGCCGTGGCGGAGCGGCAAGAAAACAAAAAGGTGCTTGAAAGCTCGGCTCAGGCTCAAGAAGCATTGACGGCGGCTGAAGAGACTTTAGAAGCAGCGAAAGAGAGTCTAGCAAAAGCGGAAAAGGAATACCGCGCCGAAAATTATGTTCTCTCCTATAATCATAGCGAAGAGGCAATAAGACTTGCCCGAATAGTCAATGAGCAAATCCCCAATGTCGAATTAGCCTTTGTGCAAGCTCGCCAGGAAACGAAAACAGAGACTACTGATAAGCCACAAGATGTTGGAAAAAAAGAAAAAGGGGGTGAAGTTCGGGAGGGATGGAAAAAATATAAGGTTCGGTTAATCCCCCATCGGCGAGACTGTTTGTGGAGAATTGCGGAGTACAAGTTTATCTATGGTAATCCTTTCTTGTGGCCGAAAATTTATCGAGCAAACAAGCACCAAATAAAAAACCCGGATTTAATTTATCCTGGTCAGATATTTGATATCCCGCCTCGTGACTGGCCAGAAAAGGGTGGGGCTCAGGCTGAAGAAAAACAAGTAGAAAAAAAAGGGCCAGAAAAATCTAAGTCCAAAGGAAAAGAAAAAAAGACCGAGCCCAAAGTAACAGAAGAAAGTTCTAATTTTGAAACCGTCGATGAATACCAACGACCTGTAATCCCGGAAGGAGAATACGAGGAAGAATAAAACATAGCGGGGAGATTCCCCGCTGATCAAGGGGAAATACATGGCGCGGAAAAAGGAAGTGCAAGAACCAGAAACAGATCAGGCTCCCGAAGAAAATCAAACACCTGTTGAAAAAATTAAACTCAAAACCCGCAAAAAAACATTAGTGGAAAATGGCAGCATAGAGGAAGAACCTCTGCCTGCTTTAGATGAGCCTGAGGCTCAAGAAAAAGTGCGGGTTGTTTCGGAGGGGGGCAAGAAGCTTGAAATTAGCGAGCTCAAGATGAAAAATATGAATGAGCTTGTGGCTTTGGCCGAATCACTTGGTATTGAAAATCCATCGGAACTAAAAAAACCTGCACTTATTTTCGCGATCTTACAGGCACAGGGAGGTGAATCAGTTCAAGTTTATGGGGAAGGAGTTCTAGAAATATTGCCTGATGGCTATGGTTTTTTACGGTCGGCGTATTATAACTATCTGGCGGGTCCCGATGACATCTATGTTAGTCCTTCCCAAATACGGATGTTTGGTTTGCGCAAGGGTGATACGGTTTATGGCCAAATTCGGATGCCTCGGGACAACGAGCGCTTTTTTGCTATCTTGCGCATAGAAACCATAAACGGAGCGCCTGTTGCGGAAGCAAGTAGAAGGGTCCACTTTGACAACCTTACCCCCCTTTATCCTGACGAGCGCATTATTTTAGAGACAACCCCTGATAAGCTCAGTACAAGGGTAGTGGATCTCATGTCACCGGTCGGTAAGGGTCAGAGAGGTCTTATTGTAGCACCTCCGCGTACAGGAAAGACCATGCTCATGCAAGATATTGCCAATGCCATTACCCAAAACCACCCGGAAATATATTTAATCGTGCTCTTAATCGATGAACGCCCTGAGGAAGTGACAGATATGGCCCGCAATGTAAAGGGCGAGGTTATCTCAAGCACTTTTGATGAGCCGGCGAGCCGCCATGTACAGGTTGCAGAAATGGTTATTGAAAAAGCCAAGCGACTTGTAGAACATAGGCGCGATGTGGTTATTCTCTTAGATTCGATTACCCGCCTAGCGCGAGCCTACAACCAAGTCGTCCCCTCCTCGGGTAAGGTACTCTCGGGTGGTGTGGACTCTAATGCGCTACATAAACCAAAGCGCTTTTTCGGAGCAGCGCGGAACATTGAAGAGGGAGGATCCCTCACCATCATTGCTACAGCTCTTATTGAGACGGGCAGCAAAATGGACGAGGTCATTTTTGAGGAATTTAAGGGTACAGGAAATATGGAAATCCATCTTGACCGAAAAATTGCCGAAAAGCGCATTTTCCCTGCTATTGAAATCAATAAGTCTGGTACGAGAAGAGAAGAACTCCTTGTGGATAAGAATGATTTAAACCGTATTTGGCTCTTGCGTAAAGTATTAGCTCCTCTGGGACCAAGTGAATCTATTGAGTTCTTATTAGAGAAACTTAGGGGCACCAAGAGTAATGCGGCCTTTCTCGAAAGCATGAACACCTCTGCCTAATGAGAAAGTTTTGGGCTAATCTTTTTTTTTCCTTTTAGCAAAGAGCTGTTTAGCAAAGGAGAGAGCACTTCGAGAAACATGGGAAAATTACGAGGTGCAGGGTTTTCTCACCCGTGATATCTTACAAATATCCTGCCACGTAGTACGCGACTATGAAAAAGAAATGGCTATCCTAAGACAAGAACTCTTGGATCACTGCCGCCAAAGAGCAAGAGAATTCTTACTATCATACCAAGCTCACTACCACTACCATTGGAAAAGTCTTCTTCTTTATGGCAAAGAAATTCCTTTTCCCAGCTACCAAGTCCAACATACTCTAGAGGATGAAGAGCTTGCCCTATATTATGCCCCTTTTTTCCCAGGAAGGCTTGTCTACGAAAAGTGGAGTGAGGAGGAGATTCGTGCCCTCTACCGACTGGAAAAGCCAGAGTTAACTCGCCAATTACAACGCCTTGAGTTTTCCTTTCAGGTAAACGAAATTTCTGGGAATATCCTTCAGGTATTGCCCCAGAAATAAAGTTGCTTTAAGTAAGCCGCCGATAAATAGCTATGCCATCGCGCCCTGGCCAAGAGCGGGCAAACGGCTTTCTCTTATTTCTCTTTACCTTAGGAGTGATTGGTTGGGGTTTTTTTGCCATTGCGCGCCTAACAGATGAGCCATTTCTTTCTGATGTTAGAAAAAACCAGAGAGGGGAAAATAAAAAAAACCTCTCCCTTTTTGGCGAATGGCGCCATTGGCTCTTAGAGAAGGTAAACGCCTTTAGCCCCCCCCAAAGAAAATGGGAGGTTAAAAACCTTGCACCAGCTAAAATTGGCAAAGAAGAGCGAGAGGAAACGCTTCCCTTAATAGAAGACCCTATTTCCTATGGAAGCTTTCAAGAAGAGGCACGAGATGCTACGGCGCAAAACCATACAGACAATCCTAGAAAGATCTATCTCTACCAGCTAAAGAGCTCTGGAGAACTAACTTTAAGAGCAGTTTTGCGCCAAAACATAGATAGCCCACACGAAGCTTTAGAGGCGGTTATCCGTGGGCCCACACCTGCGGAAGAGGCAAGGCAATTTATAGACTCATTTCCCCATAAACCCAAAATACAATCTGTGCAGGTAAAAGGTGATACACTTATCATTGATTTTGACGAAAGTTTTGGTATGGGGGTTAGTCACAGTACCTTGAAGTACCAGCTCCAGCAACTTTTCCATACAGCACGGGAGATTGCTGGCATAAAGGCTATCTCACTACGCATCGGTGGGCAGCGCAAACCGCACATTGGTGGCGACGGTCTTGTATTACCTGAGCGGATTGACGAAGAGAGTTTGCGCCACTGGTAGCATTTGGTTACAAGATGGGTTTAACCATATCTCCACTTTGGATTTCCTTTTGTTCGGCGCTAAAGGGAATTTCCGCCCAGGAAAGGTCCATCTCTGTTCTCGTAATAGTGAGCTCTCCTATGGGCCTTTCCTCGCGTAGAACCTGCACCTTTTGACCTTTTTTCATCTTATCACGGCGACCCAGGTTGATGAGCACGCCGTTTCTTGCAATTTTAATTACATGGCCATAATAGGGGGTATTTTGTTCTAAAAATTGCGCCAAGCTCAAAGCCGCATCTCGTAAATATCCGCGACCTTTATAGTGGCCTTGATGGTGGGCTAGGGTTAGCCCACTTCTGAGATCTATTAGCCTAGCTTGAAAGGAAATGGACGAGCCATTGGTATCATAGGTGCCTGTCAAAGCATATTGCAGCGGCCTTCTTAGCCATAAAGGGCGTAAGTCTTGGCCGAACCTTTGCTCGGCGAGTTCGAGAAGCCGCTGGGCCGTGCGGCCTGTGTACTGACCTCCATCGCCAAAAGGCGTCAGATTCTTTAATTCACGCCGAATTTGCTCTATATCATTTGCGGGAAGAGAGGTAATTCTGCCCCTTCCCCTTAGAGCCAAATCAATTTTTTCGGCCAAGTTGAGACCCGCATCTGGGTACATCTGTTGCACTTCATTTGGTGTGAAGGGGAAAATATAGACAGGTGTCCGGGAAACATAATCCTCTAACTTATAAAGACCTTCTTTATAGAATGGCAGCTCTCTGCGTTCGTGAATCCATTTTTCCCATAAATCTCGATAAAGCTGCTTTTTGGTATTTTGTCTTAGCCACTTTAATTCTTGCTCAAAGTGGCTAAAATCTTTTTGGGTACGATAGTACTCTAGGAGAAACTCATGTGCCTGTGGCAAGTCGTCATAGAGGTAAATGGCCAGCTTGGCTTCAAAAAGCGCTTTATCCATGAGATTTTCACGCAAGAGCCGGTTGGCTTCGTCTAAATGGTATTTTGCGCTTTCTAAAAGGAGGCTCCCATGTAGGGCTCTTTGGCCTACCAGATGACGCTCGTAGGAATGACGCAGGATGTCATTATTACCATCCTCTTGCAAAAGTTTTCGGTAAAGAGTTGGTACCAGGTTTTTTTGACAATATCCGTTTAAGTAGAGAGCTTCAAAAAAATGCGGGTTTAACTGTAATACTCTTTCGATAAGAGGTTGCGCTTCATCGCAGCGTCGCATGAGGACTTTAAGTCGAGAAAGAGCTAAATTAGCTGAGAAAAGATGAGGGTCATAGCCAAGGGCGTTTTCGTAGTAATGGCTTGCTACATCAAAAAGACTAGGAGAGGGGTAGGTGTTATGGAAATCCATATCCATACTCTTTAGCAGGTGGCGCAAACTGTTGTCACCCATGGCCACAAGAATTTCTGGGTTTTCTTTTTCAATGCGCTGCGCCTGCTCTAATTGTTTTTGAGCCAAATCGTACCTTCCTTCACGGCTAAATACCTCGGCAAGCAGTAGATAAGAGCCTAAATGACCTGGCTGTCTTTTTAATATCTTTTGGAGCTTTTGTCGAGCTGCAAAAAGTTGACCCTTACGCAGGTGGTATTGTGACATGAGGTAAAGAAATTCAGGATTTTCAGGGCTTTTCTCTATTTCTTTTTGCAGAAAATCGCGAGCTCCATCAAGCTCGCCTTTGGCTAGGAGGCTACGTGCATAAAGCTCCTGGGCTCTTGGGTTTTGCTTTTCTAATTTCAAGGAGCGTTCTGCAAGTGGAAAAGCTTCCTCTACGTAGCCCATCTTTAATAGCAGTTCGACATAATCCAAAAGGGCCGGCAAATAGGTTGGGCGTAGATTTAAACTCTTTCGATAGTTTTCCAGGGCAAGCACATACTCTTTTTTTTCTACAGCTTCCTTAGCTTTTTTGTACCAGTCATAGGCATTTGAGGCAAAAAGTGGGAGCTCTATAGAAAAACCAAGGAAAAGAGTTAAAAAGCGTGCCCACATAGCGTTAATCGGGTATAAAGTAGCCAGAGTTTTCTGCCCCCATCCTTCCTTGAAAGTTGACAACAAGCTTCACCTCCATATATTGGCCTTTCCATTTGCGTGAGGCCCGGGAACGATAACTTAACAGGTAGCGATTTAAGGGCGATTGACGGAATTTTTCTAGAAAGTCAGGGATGGTTTTAAAGGCAAAGAAGTAATCGCCCCCTGTAACATGGGACATCTTTTGTAGCCTTTGGGCGACACTGGCAGAGGTTGGCCAGGAGGGATTTTCAAAATTTAGGATAAATAAAGGGATATGGTTTACAAATGCCGCATTTTCAATTTGCTCCAGGGGAACAGGGGTTTGGTTTTCTGGAATTGTCCCTGGGGTTATCCAAATAATAGCTCGTTTGCCAGGGCGGGGGAGGAGGTCGTTTAATGCCTGGAAGAGCGCTTTGCCGTAGAGAGAGCTATTTTTCGTCTGTGGTTTTTCGCTAAAGATATCACGTAGTCCTTTGAGTAGACGTAGGCGAGAGTTTGTCAGTGGGCTTTGGGTATAGACATCATTACTATAGCTTAGGATTTGCGCCTCATCTTTTTGCCGCAGCGAATTTAAGAGTCTATCCATTTGGGAAAAGATAGCTTCGGTGTATGGCTCCATGGCTTCGCTGCCATCTACCACAATTCTTAGATAAAGCTCATCTTTGCTTGAAAGTAACGCCCGGGAGGAGACTTCACCTACATAGCCATCGTTTTCAAAGAGCTGAAAATTACTATCTTCTAGGTGGGTTTGGTAGCGCATTTTTTCGTCGCGTACCGAGACAAGAACATGAACTATGGGGAAATTTAGCGCATGGATATTTTCAATATAGACATCTAAGTTAGACCACAATTTATTTTCAGGCACAAACTGCAAGATACGATGGGCCGCATAATCCGCTACAAAAAGATTTCCATAATAGTCAAAAGTAGCTGCATAAGGTCTAAGAAAGCTTTCTTTCCTGCCTTTTTCCTCATAACTTTTTAAAAAAGTTTCTATCTGTGTTTCAAGATCGCTAATGAGCACTCCCTGTTCCTCATCGGCAATAAGGTAGTAATGGTTGTCCTTATCGTAAGTTATATGCCGAGGTTTTTTTAAAAGACCCTCAAAATGGTAAGAGATAAAATTTCCATAACTGTCAAATTCGCTAATGCGAGATTTTTCTGGTTCACTAATAAGAAGGGTTTTGTTTTCACTACAGGCTATACCAAAGGGTTTATAGAGGCTTTCGCTTTCGTTAATTTGAGAAAAAGACAAAATAAAATTCCCCTCTTCGTCAAATTTTTGAACTCGGTTATTTCCTTGATCTACCACGTAAAAAAAGCCATGGCAATAGGCAATACCTGCTGGTCCATGAAAGAGGGCATCTCCACTGCCAGAGCCACCAAGTGCTTGGCTCCTTGAAAAATAAGGTAAAGAGGGCTCGAGGTCTAAAGAAATGCGGTGGATGAGATCTGATTCGAAATCGCTTATCCAGATCTCTTTTTCGGAGACGGCTGCCCCTACAGGCGAGCGCAGCCGACCAGAGATACGTCGGATTACTTTTTGAAACCCCTTGTCTTGGGAAAGCTCATGTATGCTCCCGAAATCAACTAAGCCTAATGACAAGAAAAATATATTATGGTTCGGCAGTGTTCCCACATAGGTCGGGAGGCTATAGCGAAAGCCTCGCTCTTGGGGTATCACCCTCAAGAATTGCCAGCGATTTATCCTTTGCGAAGGCGGTGTTTGGGCAGCACTGAGGTGTAGGCTAAGGGCGGGGTCATAGTGGTTTTCATCTAAGATAAGCCGCCATTCAGCGAAAGCTTCATCTAAGCGACCAGAGAGGTAGAGAGCATAGCCTAGCATTCTTCGGGCTAAGACAAAGTCGTTATTAATATGTAGAGCTTTTATAAAAAAATCGGAGGCCGCATCAAACTGGTATTGCTGAAATAAAAATAGACCTTGCTTAAAAAGGGTCTCTGCTTGATCATGTTTTAGTCCCCCACTTGTGTAATAGAAGGCAAAGGCAGCTGTGAGAAAAACGGCTGTAGCTAGAATGAGCCAAAAGGACTTTTTTGTAAATTTTGTAGAAAGCTTTCTCCAAAAAGCTTGGGGCACAAGTGACATAATCCTGGTGGCACTTCTAAAAATGTCAAATACTTTTTTCAAAAAGAGCTTTAATAGTTTTCTAATCAGGGGAACTCTGCAAACTGTGCCTATGAAAAAAGAAGAGGTTCTTGAATTATTCCACAAGCCTCTTTTTTCTTTAATAGAAGAAGCACATACTGTTTCGCTGCAAAATCCCCTTCCCGTAAAGAAAAGCAAACTTCTTTCCATTAAGACGGGAGGATGTCCCGAGGACTGTGCCTACTGTGCCCAATCTGTATATTATAAAACCGATATCAAGCGCCACCCTCTTTTACCTCTTGAAGTGGTGAGAGAAAAGGCCATAGAAGCTCTTGCCCAGGGGGCTCAGCGCTTTTGCCTTGGAGGTGCTTATCGCCAGGCTCCCCAGGGGAAGGACTTTGAAAGAATTCTCTCTATGGTTCGTGAAGTGCGTGCCCTTGGCCTTGAGTGTTGTCTAACTCTCGGTATGCTAGAAGAAGAGCAGGTTCGTCTTCTAAAAGAAGCAGGTCTTTCTGCCTATAACCACAACCTCGATACCTCTGCTGCCTTTTATAGTCGCATCATTACCACAAGAACCTACGAGGATCGTCTGCGCACTCTACACTTGCTTGCCCGCTATGACATCCCGATTTGCTGTGGGGGTATTATTGGCATGGGGGAAAGCGAAGAAGATCATGCCGATTTTCTCTGGGCGCTACTTTCTCTACCCAAAGCCCCAGAAAGTATACCGTTAAATCTTCTGGTTCCTATACCAAATACACCTCTAGGCGATCGTAAGGTTCAGGTTAAAGAGAAACTAGCCCTTTTGCGTCTTGTTTGCCTTTGCCGTATTCTTTTCCCGACGAGCTCTGTGAGAATTGCCGCGGGTAGAAAAATGTTTTCGCCAATAGAACAAATGCTCTTATTTTATGCAGGGGCAAATTCTGTTTTTATTGGAGAAAAGCTCCTAACAGCAGTTAATGTAGGTAATCTCGAAGACCGTGAGCTCTGGGAAATTTTAGGGCAGGCTATGTCCTGATGTCTCTAAAAGAAAGATATTTAAAAGAGCTTTCGAGGCTTCAAGAAAAAGGCCTTTTGCGTGAGGATTTATTTTTCGAAGGTAAAGACTTTGTCTCAAACGACTATTTCTGGCTTCGCAGAAGCGAAGATTACTTGAAAGCCATCCGAACCCCCTTAAAAGCAGGTAGCGGGGGATCACGCTATTTAGGGGGCTACACCCCAGAGCTGCAAGTTTGTGAACAAGAGCTTGCCCAGTTTTACGGCTGCACAAGGGCTTTTCTTTTTCCCAGTGGTTATATGGCTAATATAGCCATATTGTCAGCCCTAACTGGCCCTCGAGACATTATTTTCTATGATGAAGAAATCCATGCTTCCCTAAAGGATGGCATAAGGTTGAGTCTTGCTCAAGGCTACAGCTTTACCCATCTTAATTTAACAAGTCTCGAAGAAAAAGTAAAGAGATGGCAAAAGCAGCAAGGGCAGATCTTTGTTGTCAGTGAATCAGTATTTTCCATGCATGGTGATATTTTGCCAATAAAAGAATGGCTTGCTTTCTGCGAGAAGTATGGCCTTTACCTTATTTTAGATGAGGCCCATGCGGCCGGGATTTTAGGTTCAGGTGGCAAAGGCCTTGGCTATAATGAGAAATCCCCCCATTTACTTTGCCGGATGGTTGGCCTGGGGAAGGCTTTTGCCCTGCAAGGAGGGGTGGCCCTTTTCCATGAGGAAAGCTATGCTCTTTATTTTGCCCAAAAGGCAAGGCCCCTAATCTATTCCACGGCCATGAATCCGGCGCTATGCAATATGATTACCCTTGCCCATCGCTACTTCCGTCTTAACCAAGCTTCTCTGAAACAGGAATTGGATCTTGTTATTACGCAGTACATCGAACTTGCACGTGAGCATGGTTTCACCGCCAACCAAGGGCATCCTATTCAAGTTATTGCAAGTTCTCCTTCGAAAACAGTGTATCTTGCCCAAAAACTAAGAGAGGCAGGGATTGCTTGTAAGGCCATTTTACCCCCAACGGTGAAGCCTGGACGTGAGCGCATCCGTTTAGTCCTAAAGCGTTGCCACAGTTTTGATGACCTTCAACTCCTCTTTCAAACAATAAAAAATTATGCTTGATAGTTCCTCTTACGTTATCATAGGTAACCACACAGGTGTTGGAAAAACGCTGATTTCCGCGATTCTTTGCCAAAAACTCTGCGTCAGCTATTTTAAACCTATAGAATCAGGTGATCCTTCCGATTCCGCTAGAGTGAGAAAGCTCACTTCGGGAATAAAAGTTTATCCCCCCCTCATCTCCTTTGCCGAGGAAGAACCTCCCCATGAGCTGCTCAAACGCTATGGAAAAAGGCTTACGATAACCCAAATCTGCCAAAATCTGCCCCACGATAAGCTTATTGTAGAGACAGCCGGGGGATGGTACTCCCCTCTAAATGATGAGGAAACCATGGCGGATCTTGCTCTGGCCTTAAATTTCCCCGTTGTCCTTGTGTTCAGGCCTTACTTAGGTGCTATAAACCACAGTTTTTTGACTGTGGAGGCGATCTCCCATACAAAGCTTCCCATAATGGGTTTTTTTATAAATGGTCTAGACCAATGGGGTCTTAAGGACCTGGTGGTGCGCCGCTATGGCCTGCGCTGCCTTGGGGAAATTCCAGAGCTTGAGACCATAAGCCCCAAATTTGTCCAGGAAATTGCGTACAAGCTATGGCAGTAAATCCCCTTTGGCACCCTTTTACTCGTTACGAAGCAGATAAAAACTTTCCCATGGTAAAAAAAGCAAGAGGAAGTCTTCTTTATCTTGCCGATGGCCGCGTGTTAATTGATTTTGTCTCCTCTTGGTGGACAATCCTACATGGTCATGGCCAAAGAAGACTAATCCGCGCTGTGGAAAACCAGCTAAGAAAAATAGACCATGTGCTTTTTGCCGGTTTTGTCCATGAAAAAGCTCTTCTTTTAGCCCAAGAGCTTTGCCAGCGCACTCATTTCGATAAAGTCTTTTACTCTGACAACGGCTCGACAGCTGTAGAGGTGGGACTTAAGATGGCAATCCACTTTGAGCAAAACAAGGGTGGGAAAAGGAAGACCATATATACCCTCGAAAAAGCCTATCATGGCGACACCTTTGGCGCAATGTCCCTGGCCGGCAAAAATCTTTTTACTCTACCTTTTAAGGACTATTTGTTCCCGGTAAAAAAAATTCCTGTGCCGAGGAGCGAGAATTACAAAGCAATCAAACAAATTCTCAAGAATTTGGGGAAGGAAAAACCTCTTCTTTTTGTCTATGAACCCCTGATTCAGGCAGCGGGGGGTATGGTTTTCCATAACAGGGAACTCTTGGATGAAATCCTCTATGCTATGAAAAAGGCGGGGGCCCTTCTTCTGGCCGATGAGGTGTTTACCGGCTTTTACCGCACGGGTAGCTTTCTTGCCAGTGATGCCTTAAGTACCAAACCGGACATCATAGCCCTTGCCAAGGCCTTAAGTGGGGGCTTTCTCCCGCTGGGGGCTACCTTGGTAGGCCGCGAGATCTTTGATGCCTTCTTAGATAAGAGCGGCCAAAAAACATTTTACCATGGTCACTCCTACACAGCTTATCCTGCTGCCTGTGCTGCGGGTTATGAAAGTTTAAAAATACTTGACAGACAAAAAACACAGTCTAAAATCGCACAACTAATATCCCACCTCGGTGAGTTGGCTGAAAAACTTCGTGAACTACCCCATCTTCACGAGGTGCGTCATCGGGGGATGGTGCTTGCCTTTGAAGTTGGCAGTGCCCCTGCGGGCTATCTGCACCATCTTAGGGACAGATTATATGATTATTTCTTATCCCATGGTCTTCTTATTCGACCTCTTGGTAATACCGTCTATCTTCTGCCACCCCTCTCCACGACAAAAGAGCAGCTGGAAAAAGTGTACTTTGTTATGGAAAACCTCAATCAACACCTATAATATGTACCACATTCGTGGTCGCTGACCCACCGATGTTTAGGGTAGCCACTCTCTTTGCCCCTTCTACTTGATAGTCCCCTGCGTTTTCGGTTACCTGCCGCCAAGCGTCGAGGATCTGTCTTACCCCGGTAGCGCCGACTGGGTGGCCAGCCCCTATAAGACCTCCCGAGGGGTTAAAGGGGAGCTTCCCGTCTATTCGGATTTCTCCTTCCTCAATAGCTTTCCAGGCCTCGCCAGGAGGGGTGAGGCCAAAATGTTCGATAGCGGCATATTCTGAGGTGGTAAAGCAGTCATGAGTTTCGACTGCATCTAGATCCTCTGCTCCCCTTAGTCCTGCCCGTCGGTAGGCATCGAGTATGGCTTTTCTCGTTGCCGGTAGGATATATTCCCCCTTTTGCCTTAGCCGGCGGGCCTCTTCCACTTTTTCTTCAAAGAGAAGCGGGGCCGTCGCATGACCCCATCCCATAATATAAGGTATCTTTTCTAGGGGAATATTTCTTTTTTTCGCATACTCCTGGGCATAGCGCTGGGAAGCAAGAAATATAGCTGCTGCGCCGTCCGTAACTTGGGAGCAGTCGCTTGTGCGGATCATGCCCCCGACAGATGTGTTATAGCCACCCGTAGAGCAGGCGTGGGCTTTACTCATGTACCAATCCCGGGTTTGGGCCAGAGGGTTTTTCTTTGCATTGGCATAATTGATGGCCGAGATTTCTGCCAGGTGTTCGTACTTAAGGCCGTAAAGCTCGTCATAGAGTTCGCCTAATTTGCCAAAAAGCTTAGGAAAGGGAAAACTGATCCCTTTAGCTTCTTTTTCGTACCAGGCAGCGGTTCCAAGATAGTCACCTCCTGTTTTCGAATCTACTGAGCGCATGTATTCTACCCCAATCACCATAACTAAATCATAATGGCCAGCCTCTATTTCACAGCGCCCTGCGAGGGTCGCTACAGCGCCAGAGGCGCAGGCAGCTTCATGACGGGCTGTGGGGATACCCTTAAGATCCGGGTGGTAGCTTAAGACCATGGCTCCTAAATGCCCCTGCTTGGTGTATAGTTCTGCAGCAAAATTCCCAACGTGGATGGACTCCACTTCTTTCGGTTCTATCTGTGTTTCGGCAAAAGCGCCATCCATCACTTCCATGAGCATGGCACTTATGTGCTTACCTTCTTTAGCCCAATTTCGAGCAAAGTCTGTTTGATAGCCTCCTAAGATATAAACTCTTCCCATAAAGCCTCCCTTTAATCTACCACGAGGAAACGTGTAACCTCACGGATACGACATAAACGCCCCTCTGGTGAGTTTTTTAGGCTTTCCGGGATGGGTAGTCCTGCTTTTTCCATAAGCGCAACTGTTTTTTTAGCCCCTCCCAGAAGATCCACCCACCCGGAGGGGGGCAGCCAGGCAAAACCATAGCTCATGGCCCGATCTATGCTATGGATAAAATCTTCTTTGCTAGTTACCTCCCCAATCCTGTGGAAGGCATAGGAAATATAGCCCAAAAGAAAGCGGCGCACAAGTTCTGCTTCTTCCCCCTCCGCTGTGGTCAGGATTTCCATAGCTTTGTGGTATAGCCCGTTGTGGATATGTTCTTTCGCTTTCTCCACCCATTCTAACCGGTAGCTTGATGTGCCTACATATTTTAGCGTATGGGGATCAAGCTCTAGTAGGTTTTTCTCGCTATCGCGCCTAAAAAAACCCCCCTTGGTTTTTTGCCCCAAGAGGCCCTCGTTGCGCATGGCTATGAGGTAGTCTGGCGGTTTTCTCAGATCAGGGTTCTCATCCTTCGGGGCTTGGGAGATCGTTTCCATCATGGTGATATATGTATCAACCCCAAAGGCATCTATCATAGCAAGAGGGGGTAAGGCTCTTCCTGTGTAGCCTCCTAAAAGATAGTCTATTTTTGCAGCCCCATGTTTTTGTGCCCACTGGGCTGCTCCATTTAAAAGCGGGAAGACAATCCGATACCCCGTAAAGCCGGGTCTATCATAGCTAACCAATGGTGCGCACAAAAGGTTTTTTTCACAAAAATGCAAGATATATGATCGTTTTTCTTGAGAAAACTTTTCGTGGAAGATAAGTTCTAGAGCCCGAAATCTCGAGGGAGGGTTATAAAAGAGGGTGCCTAAGAAGTGTTGCTGAAAGTTTTCGGGAAATCCTTCGGCGATTTTATGAATGGAGAGAAATCGGGTGATTGTGGAGACAATACTCTGGCTGTGGCGAAGCTCATTTACCCTATTTAAGTATTCCCTTTTTATGAGAAGATCATCAGGCAAAGCTTCCAAGATCCAGTCACACTCGGGCAAGATAGCTGCAAGTTCCTCATAGGTCTTGGGGACGAGATGGTTGCGAAGAACCTCACTGCGGGCTTGCGAGATGGCAGCCTTTATCCCAGCGTTTGCTTTTTCTAGGTCTCTCGCAAAAAAATAGCAGGTAACGCCTGCTTGGGCAAAAAGACCCCCACATAGGGATCCCATCGTCCCATTAGCGCCTAAAACGGCTATTTTTCGAATGGAGAGCATAGAGGACTTACGGCAGCAATTCAATTCAAAACAACTTGACAAGCTGAAATGTTAGCGCACTCAGGGATTTTGCAAGTAACTTCCAGGGGGTTGGCTCGTATAAAAGCTAGGAAAACTCCAAAGAAGGAGGGCGTATGAAAGAATATAGGAAAAAGTGGAGCTTAATTATAGCGACTATGATTTTGGGCCTTATGGTGCAGTGCAAAAAGGCCCAGGAGCAGGCAGCAGCGTATCATGGGGTCTTTACCTTCATCAAGGGTGAGGTTTTGCGTAATGGGGTAGGTGCGAAAACCGGAGACAAGGTCATGGCGGCAGACAAAATTGAAGTAAAAGAAAAGTCCGTGGCCGTCTTACAATTTGCCACAGATGCGCAAGTGACTTTATCTGCGGGAACCACCATCACCCTAGATCAGTTGAATCGCAAGGGAGAGTCGCCCGAGATACATCTGATGCAAAATTCAGGTACCAGTTTCAGCAAAGTGTTGGCCAAGGGTTCCGATTACAAAGTAAGCACTCCCACTCTAGTGGCTGGTGTACGTGGAACCTCCTTTGCTCTTACCGTTGATCGGGCCAACCCAAAGAAGATTACGCTAAGGCTTCTTGAGGGTAAGCTGCAAGCCAGTCATACTCAAGATCCAGGTCAGGTGGTTATGCTAGAGGCAGGGCAGAAAATAGAGGCTGAAGGTACCCTTGGTTCAGCACAATCCCTGTCGGAAGAAGAAAAAAACACGCTGGAGCAGTTGAACCAAATAGCTATGCTTGATGAAGCTGCTCTTCAAAAGGTAGGGGAAAGCACACCTGCTGTCCCGCCAGAAAAAGTGGAAGCCATAGAGAAAATTGCCGGTGAAACACCACAGGCAGAGGCTCAAAAACCGGTAAAGCTTACCTTAGAAGATCTAAAGAAAAAGTATGGCCGTTTGTCTCGGATAACCACGAAGGATGGAAAGGAATACATTGGAGCCTTTAAGCAACAAGAGAAGTTTATTATCATCAACACAGTAGATGGTATTGTGAAGCTTCCCGTAGAAAAAGTAGCCAAAATCTCACCTTTCCAAGGCTAGAATGGATGAAGTAGCAGCGTTCCTAGGCTATCTGGCGGGAACGCTGACTACTATTTCTTTTTTTCCCCAGCTTCTTAAGGTTATCAAATTAAAGTCAGCGAAGGATATATCCTATCGGATGTTTGTGCTCTTTATCTTGGGCGTGCTTTTGTGGTTTATTTATGGTATACTTACAAATGCCTGGCCTGTCATTTTGACCAACCTCATTACTTTTATTGTGGCAAGCTCTATCCTTGTATTAAAAATCCGCTACGACAGAGAAGATAGCAAGTAAAGCCCCCGTCTAAAGCAAGATTAGTTTTGAGGCCTTTTTCTTGCGACGGGCAAGAGAAGGACAACGGCAGCAAGTACAGAAAGAGCGACTACACTTAGGGCTATCTTCCAGCCATAATGAGAGGAAAGGTATGCTAAGGCTGTGGCTTGGGCAGCTTTGCCCAAGTAGCCCCAAAGGCCAATAAATCCAGCGGCTGCTCCTACCGCCTTGGCGGAGCTAAAATCTAAGGCCGCTACTCCCAAAAGCATAACCGGGGGATAGATGAATAACCCAACGGTGCCAAAAAGTAAAATCTGTCCCCAAAGTTCCTTAGGGGGGGTGTATACAAGAATTAAGAAAGCGATTAATATCGGTAGAAGAGACAAAATACTAACAAGTCCTCGGCGGCCTCCAAGTTTATCTGAAGCAAACCCAATGAAAATTGTGCTTGGTATGGCAGCTATTTCGTAAAAAAAAGTAGTCCACCCCCCACGCGATAGAGTGGCACCGTGTTCCTGTACAAGATACGTAGGCCCCCAATCAAGCAAACTATAGCGTATGACATAAACAAAAAAATTAGCAAGAGAAATAAGCCATACATATGGGTTTAGTAAAACCCGGTTTAAGAAGATTTCCCGAAAAGACAATTCCTCATGGGGAACTTGTTTTTCTGGATAGTCGTGGCGGTATTCCTCAATAGGTGGAAGGCCTAGGGATTCGGGTTTGTCTTTGAGTCGCGTAAATAGATAAAAGGCACTTATAGTGGCAAGTAAAGCGGGGATGTAAAAAGCAGAGCGAAAACCCAAGTGTTCCGCGCTATAGCCAGCTATGAGGCCAGCAAGTCCGCCACCTACGTTATGAGCGATGTTCCAAATACCAAAAATTTTACCACGCTCACTCACACTAAACCAATGACCGAGGGTTCTTCCGCACGGGCCCCAACCTACTCCCTGTACAAACCCATTGAGGGTCCACAAAAAAAGATGTATGCCAAAGTGATTGGCTGTGCCAAAGAGAATATTAAGGACAGCAGTTAAAAGAAGTCCTGTAGGCATAAGCATGCCCGGGTTAGCACGGTCGGATAACCCCCCAAGTAGGAACTTACCTATACCATAAGCGAGCCCCGTGGCACTTAAAATAAGGCCCATCTCTTGTTGCGAATAGCCAAGAGTTTTCTGCATGGCAGGTACTGCGTTCGGTAGGTTCGTTCGTACAAGATAGTAGGCCGCATAGCCTACAAAAGTGGCCTCTAGCATTTGGAGGCGCAGCTTAGGGTAAATGCGGTCTATCTCTTCTTGACTGAGTCGTCGGGCCCTAGGTTTGCTTTGGTAGATTTGCTTTATTTTTTGCCAAAGCTGCATTTAAAGATCCAAGTTTTCTACCTTTTTGGCATTTTTCTCAATAAAGCGACGGCGTGGTTCTACCTCATCTCCCATTAAAATCACAAATGTCTCATCTGCGATCACAGCATCATCCATAGAGACCTGCAAAAGCACCCTGTTTTCTGGTGCCATGGTGGTCTCCCATAGCTGTTCGGGGTTCATTTCACCAAGTCCCTTGTAACGCTGGATTTGGTATTTTTCTGTTCCTAAATTTTGGACAATTTGATTTTTTTCTTCGTCGCTATAGGCGTAGAATTTTTCCTTACCCTTTGTAATTAAATAAAGGGGTGGTCGGGCAATGTAGAGATAGCCTTCTTCAATAACTTTCGGCATATACCGAAAGAAAAAGGTTAATATTAGAGTTTGGATATGGGCCCCATCCACGTCTGCGTCCGTCATAATGATAATCTTGTGGTAACGTATTTTACTAATGTCAAAGTCTTCCCCGATACCTGTACCTAAGGCCGTAATGAGAGCACTAATTTCGGCATCGCTCAGAACCCTATCTATTTTGGCCTTTTCCACATTGGTAATTTTGCCCTTTAAAGGCAAGATAGCCTGAAAGTGCCGGTTGCGTCCCTGCTTGGCAGAGCCACCCGCAGAATCGCCCTCGACAATAAAGAGTTCACTGTAAGCGGGATCTCGGCTTGTACAGTCGGCAAGCTTTCCTGGAAGGCCGCCCCCCTCAAGCGCAGATTTTCTGCGCACAAGATCCCGAGCCTTCTTAGCTGCAAGTCTAGCTGAGGCGGCCTGAATACATTTTTCAATAATCCTTTTGGTGTCGGTCGGGTTTTCTTCAAAATATTCACAAAGCTTCTCGTAAACAAAAGACTGCACAATGCCTTTGACCTCGCCGTTGCCAAGTTTCATTTTTGTCTGCCCCTCGAACTGGGGGTTTGGCAAGAGTATGGCTACCACAGCCGTTAGTCCTTCCCGAACATCATCCCCTGTGAGAGGCTCCTCCATTTTCTTGTCATATTGAAGTTTTTTCTTATACTCGTTAATGGCTCGAGTAAGGGCAGCACGAAAGCCCTCCAAATGGGTACCACCCTCCCGGGTGTGGATGGCATTAGCAAAGGTGAAGATCTGGTCATTATAAGTATCGCAATATTCTAACGCAACCTCGATTTGTATGTTCTCCCTTTGGCCAGAAGCGTAAAAGACCTTTTTTTGGATGGGATTTTTCTTATCAGTGAGATGCTTGACAAATTCAACTATGCCCCCTTTGTATTGAAAAACTGACTCTTTTGGGTCCTTCTCGTCCCTTGTATCACGCAGCGTAATTTTGACGCCTTTGTTGAGAAAAGCAAGCTCTCTTAATCGGGCTGCTAATAAATCAAAACGGTATTCTAAGGTGTCAAAGATGGTCTTGTCTGCTAAAAAAGTGACAATTGTACCTCTCTTCTTGCTAGGACCAAGTACTTTCAATGGGGCTAGGGGTACACCCCTGCGGAATTCCATAAAGTGATGTTTGCCATCACGGTGTACCTCTACCTTCAGCATTTCGGAAAGCGCATTTACGACCGAGACACCCACGCCATGGAGCCCCCCGGAAACCTTGTAGGCACCATCGCCAAATTTGCCTCCTGCGTGTAGTTTGGTTAAGACGACCTCGACAGTAGATACCCCTGCTTTGGGATGGATCTCCGTTGGGATGCCCCTGCCATTGTCACTCACTCGCACAATATTTCCTGGTAAAAGCTCAACCTCAATGGTATCGCAATACCCGGCCATAGCCTCATCAATGGAATTATCGACAATTTCGTATACGAGATGGTGAAGACCAGGTAGCGAAGTTGAGCCAATATACATGCCTGGTCTTTTGCGCACAGCGTCGAGCCCCTCTAAGATCTGGATTTTGGAGGCGTCGTAGCTTTCTTCTACAGAAGGTGTTTGTGTTTTTTGCGTCATGGTGCCTTTTCCTCTCTTAACTGAATTAGGTTTTGCTTTAGCGTTTCTAGATATGCCTTAATTTCCTCTTCTTCTAGATCCGGCGTTTTCTTTTTTTCTGTGTAGCCCACGTTTCCAGGTTTTGATATTATGTCTCTTCTTTTTTCTGTGTGATTTCGCCATGGATTTTTATCTTGATAAGTCCGGATGTTTTTTATGTGTAGGTTACAAAGCTCCTCTAATTTCTTGAGAATTATCCTTTGGTGTAGAAGGATCTCTTGGGCGTAAATAGAGTTTTCTGTGGCGACGAAAAGTGTTTGTGTGTGTATTCTTGTTGGGACGCTGTGTGCGGCTAGAATTTCACCTACAGCCTTACTCCAATTCTCTTGCAGAGACCAAAGCCGGGGAAGATCTAGGAGCTTTTCTCTTAACTCTGGGCGAAGTTTTGTGAGAACCTTTTCGTAAAGCGACAATACGAGATTTTCGTTTACTTTAATCATGCGGTTCAAAACGAGTATGCTCGAAGATGCGGTGGCAGCGCATTTGCACCTTTTGACGAGTAAGATTGTCAAGTCCTTTTGTACCGAAGTCCTCTACGCAAAAGCTAGCAACCGCAGCTCCCCAAATGACAGCTTGACGGATAATCTCCTCAGAGGGATCGCTGATTTTAGGTCCCAACCTTGAAAAGAGGTAAGACACCACCCCACCAGCAAAACTGTCTCCCGCCCCCGTGGGGTCTTTGACATCTTCGGTAGGATAGGCTGCGGCTACAAAAGTAAATTTTCGAGAAATACAGACCACGCCATGCTCCCCTTTCTTAATTAAAACCATTTTTGGGCCTAGTTTTTGGATATGCCGACCGGCCTTTATGAGGGAAGCTTCTCCCGCAAGCTGCCTTACCTCCGCATCGTTTAAAAAAAGAGCATCTACACGGCGAATAACCTTTAGAAGTTCTTTTTTCTTTTGCTCTATCCAAAAATTCATGGAGTCAAGACCAACAAAAAGAGGCGACTCCATTTGTTTTAAAACTTTTAGCTGTATTTCAGGGTCAATGTTCCCTAAAAAAAGCACGGGGGCCTTTCTTTCTGCCAATGATAGTTCAGGGTTAAAAGTAGCAAAAACACCCAAACGTGTTTCATCCGTAAAAGCAGTGTTCATGTCAAACTCATAATGACCACGCCAGCGAAAGGTTTCTCCCGTGGTTAACCTTATTCCTGCTATGTCTACTCCCCTTTTTTTCAAGTGGTCTAAGTATCTACGGGGAAAGTCTTGCCCCACAACGGCTACAATGCGAACAAGAGATAATAAAGAAGCCGCAAGCGAAAAATGGCTGGCCGAACCTCCTAGAGCACCCAACCTCTTGCCAAAAGGAGTTTGGATGTCGTCTAAGGCCACCGAGCCCACTACCAAGATTTGCATAGCCCAGTGCCATAGGCCGACTCACTCTGTCGATCTTTTGTCCCAAGCCAAAAGTTTGCGTAATTCTGCCTCCGGGTCATCTAATTTTTCAACCAAGATAACTGGTTCAAAACTAGTGGAGGTAAGAGAACTGATGGCTTGATAGTTTTGTTCTACCCATGTATCGGGATGAAAATTCTGGTTGCGCTTTTGGATTTCCCTTAGACAGCCAAGGATATCAGCTCGGCTTACAAGTCTGCCGTATATTTGGGCAGGCAGTGGTTTTTGAAATATCTGGGGAAGAGCTCGTTCTTTAGAAAGGCAGTTGTAGCCTTGGCAAATGCTTTCTCCATAAAAAGAAAAATTTTGCGGGTTCGTGTACAAAGATATCTGGGGATGCGGGCTCCCCGTAGGATGCAAAAGACAGCCTGTTTTTTCTTCGGCAACAAAGCCTACAAAGGGGCAAACATAGATGTCTTTTCTTATGACATACTTTTGCAAAAAAGACTCTCCTTTTTCCCGAAAAGATACAATATTTTCTGGTTTTGAAATATCAAGCGATAGAAAGTTTTTTGTATTATTTTCCAAATATTGATGAAGTTCCTGTGCCGAAAAAGCGAGGTTATAGATCCCGCAGCAGGCACTGCAGCTATGCGTTTCGTCGAAGCATACGTTAGTAGTGGTCATTATGGCAACCTAACCAAAAGTGGCTCCGAAGGGGGTGATTCATGGTCCAGGTAGAGACTTTCTTCTTGAAAGGCGTTGTCACACGCGGTTACCCAAAAAAAGTAGGGGGTATTTCTCTGCAGGAGAGGGTAGTCATGGCTGAGATGTGGTCTTCGGCGGGCATAGAGCAAGTTTTGCATAATAATATCATTATTTATGCGAAAGACAATACGGTTGGGACTTTTCTCGGAGCGATGATCTCGGTCGTTAATGGTTTTTGTATGCACACCGTAATCAGAGACCTCTACGTATGCATAACGTATAACACCCAAGGGTTCATACGGTCTTAGGCCATAGTAGATATGGTAACGGCCCCCATGCATGACATCTATCTCTTGATTGCGCCAAAAGCTTAAAACGACAAAGTTCTCCCCCACATCTTCTGCCATGAGTCCTCTGGGTCTTTCGGGAGGGGGATTAGGGTTGGCCACCACCTCTACTGCTTCTAAAGTGGGGCTAAGCCTTCCCATGGCATCAGGATAAAAATCTACGCGATATTGAAAGTAACGACCCCTGTAGGTAGTTTTATCCGACACCTTAACAAAAGGCAGGATTTCTTCACTGAGCTGGGGATCAAATGGGGCATCGCTTGTCCGTAAGTACAAGTAAAGTTGGGTACCAGCTGGGCGTGTTGCTTGGTATCTTAACTCTCGTATTTCACTGGCCGAAAAGCCGATGTCATAAACTTTGCTTAGAAATTCTCCTCCTTTTTCTTGGGGAAAATGAGGTGATTTTATGGTGCCAGCGTAAAGCTGAGGCGAAAAATCAGGGGACAGCAGGTTTTTTGTAAAAATAAGCTCATCGATAGCCCCGCTAAAACCCTGGGCCAAAACCAGCTCACTTCTCTCAGCTTCGTGGTTTTTCATGTAGAGGGGGGAACCAGACATGGCGAGGCTTTGGGTCGTATAGACAATATCTTGTTCTTTGCCGTTGAGATAAAGAGCTAGACTTTTTGTAGCCTCATTATAAAGCAAAAGGATGGCATTAAACTCATAAATAGAGAGAGGGTCCTTACCTTTTAGCTCAAAAGAATAGCTTATGCCTTGGGAGCTATGGAAAAGATTCCAGAGATAAGCCTTTACTAATTCCTTTTCTGCGTATACCCCCAGCCCATACTTCTGGCCGCCCAAATAACTCACCTTTTCCACGAGGGGAACTTTGGTGCGTAAGGTATTTGGCTTAACCAAAAAGAATAGGGAAAAGCCACCAACACTTGTTTTATCATAGAGAAAAAAAGATGGTGGAAGTTTCATGCTTAGTTTATGGTGGCCAAAGCGGAAGACAGCGGCATATCCTACGGCGCCAGGTAATTTTTCCCGTTCAAAAAGAGCGTGGACAAAAAGTTCTTTCCTCGAGTACGATTCAGGTGCTTCTTCAAAAGATAGGTATATTTCATCTGCAAGGGGATATTGAGGTTGACTTTGGTATCCCAGAGGCTTTAACTGAAGAACCTGTCTTTTTTTTTGCCCAGTAATTATTTCTACTTGGTGTAGGCGATGAGCATCAAAGGGGGTTCTGCCGCCCCATTGGAATTTTTGTATGGCGGAAAGAGATGGTAAAATAAACAGTTTAAGGAGAAATAATGTCCAGCTTTTGTATCCTTTTTTCATGTCTACCCCCGTCAAAGGGTGTTTTTAAAAAAATATCGATTAGCAAAAAGGCCTTCTCAACAGGTGTGGTTCTTCCCCCGAGAGCTAAGATGTTTGCGTTATTGTGGCGGCGGGCCATTTCTGCCGTGTGGGCGTCGTAGCAGAGAGCGGCCCGAATACCACGGAAGCGGTTACAGGCTATGGAAATCCCTATGCCTGTGCCACAGATGGCGATCCCCCGTTCAAAGTTGCCCGCAAGCAGGCTTTGGCATAGACTCTGGGCAATGTCAGGGTAATCCACCGAATCCGTACTATGTGTACCTAAATCTACCCATGTGATATTACCAAAATGTGCTTTTATAGCCTCCTTTAATTCAAAGCCACCATGATCTGAGGCAATCCCGACTTTTAATTCCAAGAAAATCCCCCTGTATTGGCTTATCGTTAAATGCAGATAGAGCTATAGATAACTTCGCAAAAAATCTGCTTGCAGAAAAGCAAAAATCTTTTGAATTAAGCCGGTTTTGCATGTGGCGACACTGGCGCTTTTTCTATGTGGTTGAGCTAAGTTTCATGCCTCTCTGGGCCGAGAGCAGTGACGAATTAAACCGGGCAGGTATAAAGCTTTCTGGGCAGGGACGATTTCAAGAAGCCGCCGAGCGCTTTAAGGAAGCGATTGCCCTTGATGAAAAAAAAAGTGGCCTCAGTTGGCATAACCTTGGCTATACATACGAACTCATGGGCAAAAAAGAAGAAGCCAAGAAATGCTATGAGGCGGCCATTGAGCGTAATCCCTCTATTTTAGAAAGTCGGGTAAACCTAGGTCGGCTTGCCTACGAAATGGGACTTTATGCGGAGGCTGTGCGCCATGGAGAGGCCGCTCTTCAGCTTGATCCCAATAATGCAGAGGTCCAGCGTTATCTGCCGCTTGCTCGAGAGCAGCTTAAAAAGCAGGGCGAAAAAGCTCCTGTCATTGTGGAAGACAAGGTTCTGCCAGGAGAGGAAGTTTTCTACGAAGTAGGCAGCTCAGCCCTCTTTGCCTTTAGTTACAACAAAGAAAACGATGCTTTTGCCCTCTACCGGCAGGCTGGCTTTGCCACCATTCCCTATGACCTTCATGCGGAGCTAAGAGTGAGGCGTCGTTTCGGTTTTTCCTTAGAAATAAAAAATCCCTACCTTGGCATCCTCACACCAGGATTTTTGGCAGGACAACAGAATTTGGAATATTACTATATCTTTGGCAATTTTTATGCAGGGGTCGGAGCTCTCTTTACCCAACTTGACTTGGCCAAAGATTCAGGCTATGGGGTGCCATCTTTTATTGCGAACCGAGAATATCGCCATGTGGTGGATGGCAAGTTTGGCCTAGTTTTAGGTTGGCTTGGTGAGCAAGATAAAAGTCTTTTGTTGCGGGTCTATCCTCGCTATCTTTTCCGGGATCCCCAAGTAAATCCCAAAATAAATGAATTTGACTTTGTGCGCATGGAACTTTTGTTGCGTAAGAGATTTCATCTTTTCTCTTCCGATAGTGCTGCCATTGCTACAAGAGGGCAGGATTTTTTCTTAAATGCTCGCTTAGATGAGATCTATATAACAGAATACCGATATAATAATGCAGGCCAACTGCAAGGTCACTATTTTGGCAGTTATCTGCTCGAAGCAGGTATGGAATTTACCACTGCCTCACCGATTCACCGCTGGGGTGTGAGCTTTGGCGAGCGGCTTTACTTTTGGGACCTCGCCGATGGCTCCCCTTTTGCTTTTGGCAATGGTCAGGGCTACTTTGGCTTTGACACAGAACTAGCCTTACAGGGAAACGCCTTTCCCGGTTTTCGGGGCAATTCCCATGTTGTGCAGATCTTTTTTCGCCAATTTTTAGGGGCTCGTATACGCCTTAAAGAAATCCTTGGTGTGGAAATCACTAACCCTGCGCAAAGCGTGCATTCTTTCTTTGTGCAGCTAGGCCTCAGCTCTCGGCTGTAAATGGCTCGCCTAGTTCTCTTTTGCTTTTTCCATCTGACCATTTTAGCGCAAGAGCGCATCTATGACTACCACTGGGAATCCTTCATGGCACAGGGCGAAGAGCATTTTGCCGCTCAGCGCTATGAAAATGCCTTTTATTACTTTGAGAAAGCTATCCGTTGGCTCTCAGCGGAGCGCAATTTGCAAAACCCTCGTTTAGCAGAACTTTACTATTTGGCCGGTGAAAGCCTGAGGCAATTAAAGCGTGATTACGATGCCCTTCCTTACTATGAGCAAAGCCTGAGGATAAAAAGAGATCAGCCGCCCATTTTGCTTATTCTTGGTAACTACCACTATCGTCTCAAAGATTTCTCAGAGGCAGCGAGCTACTTAAAAGAATATTTAAAGCTCGTCCCTCACGACCGGGAAATTTCACTTAAATACAGCTATGCTCTGGCGCGTACGGAAAGAGTTGGTGAGGCACGTTTATACTTGAAGTCACTTTCTTCCGGAGAGCAAAAAAATTGCGAAAATTTGGAGGATGTCTTTGAGGAGAAAAAATGTCTAGAAGACAATCTTTTGGCCAATCCAGCTCAAGCTGAAAATTTTCTACGTCTTATTCATTTTTATGAAGAGCAAAGAAACGACGCATTGCAGCTTGAGCTCTCTGACATGCTTTTTTACCTTTATGGTGATAAAAAGGAGTATGCTTTACCCCTTGTCTTTACCCTTTATCGCCAGGGTAAGGTTAAGAAGGCGCTTGAGTATTTAGAGTTGCTCTACGAGAGATTCCCTAAGGACAGAGATATCCTGATCCTGTTAGCAGATTTTCATGAAGAAATCATGCAAAAAGACAAGGCTCTCGACTACCGCCAAAAGGCTTCACTAGCTGAACATCGAAAATAGCGACTGTCACTTTCAGGAAAAGTTAGGAGGTGGATAGCATAGGGTTCAATAATTAAGATTTCCCCACACTCAAGATCGACGATTTCTTCTTCCACCACAGCCCGCAGCTTACCCGAAAGCAAAATAAGAACTTCATGCTCTTTGTGGGCATGGTAAGGTATGAGGTCACCAGCTAAGTTCTTATATTCAGCAAATTCCATTTTTAATTTCACTTTTTGGGCAAGAAATTGCCTAAAATCACTGGCATTTGGGAAGAGACAGGAAAGATGGCTTTTAAGATAGGGACTTTTGGCCATGTTTAGCGGTAGTGAGCCGGCAGGGAGGCGATGTATGTTATTTTACTCGGGGGTTCGCTCACGAATTTTTTTAGCGCATACTCGACAGCCGCAAAGGCAATCTTATCCCAGGGGATTTCGCTTGCGCCAAAGAAACGCACCTCGGAGCTCTCTGGCGTTGGGTGTACTCCTTCGGGATTAGCCACCTGGGCAAGGAAAATAAGATACACCTGGTGTATTTGCGGCAGGGAATAGATAGTGTGGAGGTATTCAATTTTCACATGAGCCCCCGATTCTTCATGGCATTCTCTTATAGCGCCCTCTTCTGCCGATTCGCCGTTTTCCATGAAACCAGAAGGGATGGTCCAATAGCCAAAGCGGGGCTCGATGTTGCGCTTGCATAAGAGGATCTTATTGTCATTTACGGCAAGGCAGCCCACCACGATTTTGGGGTTTTGATAATGTATTTTGCCACAATTAGTACAGACGAGCCGCTGGCGGTCATCACCAGGGGGGATCTGCATCTGCAGCTGGCCTGAGCCGCAACGGCTGCAATAACGGGGCATTTCTTCCATAGAAATCTTTAGGGAATCTCCTAAAACATAGGGAAAAATGGCTTTTTCAACAACTTTTTTGCCGAAGCAAGCTTGGCAGTTTGTTGCCTTCTTTTAAATTGACGCATGCGGGTAATGTATGTGGCTGCCGAAGCAGTCCCCTATGCGAAGACAGGGGGTTTAGGGGATGTAGCGGGTAGTTTGCCACGAGCTCTTGCAGAAGAAGGGTTGGAAATTATCCTCGTGATGCCCCGGTATTATGTGGTGGATAGGGCCCGCTATGGGCTAAAAGCTCTGCCGCTTGTGCTCTCCGTCCCCATGGGCTCTTTGGGAGTGCTTTCCTGTGGGGTTTATGAAGGTACTCTCCCCAAAAGCGAGGTTAAGGTTTATTTTATTGAACATGAACACTTTTACGGTCGAGAATCGCTTTATTTAAATGAATGGGGGCAAGGTTATCTTGACAATGATGTGCGTTATGTTTTTCTCTCACGTGCTGCTCTTGAACTCTGTAAAGCAATAGGCTTTGTACCAGATGTGGTTCATGCCAACGATTGGCATACGGGGGCTATTCCTCTCTTTTTAAATACCCATTATTATCACGATCCGCATTTCCAGAATACGGCTTCTGTTTTTACTATCCACAACATGCAGTATCAAGGGAATTTCTACCCAGGCCTTATAGAAATCCTAGGAGTAGGATGGCACCATTTCCATATGCATGACCTCATGCATGAGGAACAGGTGAATTTGCTGAAGGCAGGGCTCGTGCATGCCCATGCCTTAAATACGGTAAGTCGAGGTTATGCGCGGGAAATTATGCTGCCCCATTATGGTTATGGGCTTGATGGGGTGCTAAGAGAGCGTTTTCGGGATTTTTTTGGCATTTTAAATGGCATTGACCACGAGGAATGGAATCCAGAGAGAGATCCCTATCTACCGGCGACTTTTAGTGCACAGGATCTTTCTGGCAAAGCGGTTTGTAAGAGGTTTTTGCAAAAAAAAATGAATCTTCCGCAAAGAGATGTTCCCTTAATTGGTGTTATTGCCCGTCTTGTGGACCAGAAAGGGGTGGATGTAATTGCCGAAGCTCTTTTTCGCTTGCTTGATTTCGACATTCAAATGGTGCTACTAGGCACGGGCGAGAGTTGGGCTGAGACATTTTTTACGCAGGTTTCTTTAAGCCGCCCCCATCGCTTTCAGGCTAGGATTGGCTATAGCGAAGAGTTGGCCCATCAAATTGAGGCAGGATGTGATTTTTTTCTCATGCCAAGCCGCTTTGAACCTTGTGGTCTAAACCAACTTTATTCGCTGCGCTATGGTACCTTGCCTATTGTGAGAGGTACTGGTGGTTTAAAAGACACTGTAGAGAACTGCCAAGAGGAAAAGGGAACAGGTACGGGCTTTGTGTTTTATGACCTAACGGCAGATGCCTTAATAAATACCGTGGCCTGGGCATTGCGCATTTACCGAGAAAAGCCAGAGCTATACCAAGCTATGCAAAAACGCGCCATGCAGCAAGATTACAGTTGGCGGCGCTCCGCAAAAAAGTATATTAAGCTATACCGATATGCTTTGCGCAAAAAGGGCGTTAAACTATCTCGTCAAGGCCGAAAATAAATAGGCATGAATTATGAACACAAAGAAAAGCAAATCCAGTCCCTCTACCGCGACCATGACTTAAATTCCCCCGAAGGACTTGAGGAATTCTTGAAAAAGTTTTTTGAGCTAGTAAGTGATGAGATTTATCAGTTTCCCATAAAAATCTATAATTTTGATGAAGATGAAGCAGGGGATTTCTACCTCTATGCCTTTGAGCAGCTTAAAACTGGGCGAAAATTGCTGCAGTATGAGGGCAAATCGCGCTTTTTTACTTGGTTTTTTACCGTATTGCGTAATCTCACTATTGATTTTATGCGCACTCGCGGGGAAAGACCTCGGCATGTTTTTTTGTCCCATATCAGTAGAGATCTTTATCTTGAAGATGAGTCCCAGGCAGAAGGTCATAGGGACATCGCCCAACGTGATGTATATCAGAAGTTTGAAAACACCCTGCAAGAGCTTAAACTTGAACAACGTGTAATCTTTAAGCTTATCTATGTTAATTTTTTTGAATTTTCTGTAGAAGAAGTGAACTATCTCTGCCAAGTGCGCCAGGAAGAGCCAGAACAGGTTATGAGGGGGATCTTCCAGTTAAAAGAAGAAGGTTGGCGCCGCTACAGCCGATTGCGTCACCTTGAGGAAAAACTAACGGCAAATTTCCAGCAAATACGCCAACTCGAAGCAAAAATTGAGGCTTTTTTTCAAGATAACCCCCACATAAAGACCGATAAGGCTGCCTGGAATGAATATTATGTCCATCCGGATATTCCTGTTGATATACTTGAGCTCATACAGCAGCTCATGCGCCGTCGAAAAAGGCAGAGCCAACTGTTAAAAGAACAGCAAAAAAAGCTATTTGCGACAAAATTACCTATAAAGAAAATAGCTCATTTTTTAGGTGTGGATGCTTCACCCCTGGCTGTCCAACTAGGTCGCATTCAAGATAAACTTGCCCAAATTCTCAATCCCCACCTAAAGAAAGACTAACGAACGTTTAGTAAGATACAATTTTCAAAGATTATGGGAAAAAGGCATAAATTAAAATTAAAAAAATTGTTGTAATTTTAGCTCTTGGAGCGTCTTAAAAAACGAGGTGAATATGAAAGAACCATGTCATTATCCTTTATTTGAGCAGCTTATTGGGAACTCGCAGAAAGATGAGGTTATAGCGCATACCCAGAGCTGTCGAACCTGCCAGGAAAGACTTATTTTGTGGGAACTCCTTTTGCCCTATCTTGCCCGCGAGCAAGATTGGCAAAGCATAAGCCAGCTTGAGGGAGAGGAACTTGATGAGATTTTTGGCCTTGTCGATGCTTATCAGAAAAAGTCTTTCTCTGCATTGGAGGAGAAAAAAGAATTGTTTAGAAAAATTATGGCACAGGAGAGGGCATTTCTCCTTTTCCAAAAACTTGTAGGAATGTACCAGGCCATAGAGCAAAGGAGAATAAATAGGCTACCTCTAGCTTTAAAGAAGCACGTGTTGCGTTCTCTAGAGACGCAGGATGAAGTCAATACGGGCCGTATTTTCCTTGTTTTGGGAGAAAAATTAAGACTCATGGGGAGTATGGATCTTGGGCTGAAAATCCATCCTGTCCATGCTATAGCTCTGCGCTCCCTGCCTTACTTAGCAAAACCTGAGGAGCCACATCTGTCGTTTTCCATGCCTTACGGGAAGGGGCTCATGGGTGAGCTATTCTATCAGGTGGTGAAGGACGGCAACGAGAGTTTGCTCTTAACGGTGGGAATACATCACTGTGAGCCACAACCCCGCATTGTCAACCTAAAGCGAGACGGTCGTCTTTTGCACTCCTACCCTGTCAGAGAAAAGTGGCTTTATTTTCCACATTTAACCGTGGGTCATTATGAGCTTGAATTTAAGGATAGCGAGGGGCGACTTCAGAATAAGGTAGACCTAGAGCTCGTGCGCATGTAGCTCTTTTTTTGCGTCCCCAAGCCTAGAGCTCTGGCATATTCATCGAAAATCCCTGAAGATGAGGGCAAGTTGGCTGTAAAAGCCAACTGTTGCTTGACACACTGTGCATGCTTTGAAGCAAGCTAAAAAAAGAACGGTGTCGTTTTTTTTTATAATTTGTGCTTATGGACAAGGATAAAAAGACAGTATGCGCCAAAGAGTTCTTGGGAACGGGTCTATATCATCCTTCTCTAGAACATGATGCCTGTGGTGTTGGCTTTGTTGTCGACATTAAGGGAAGAAAATCACGCGATATTATTGATAAGGCCCTTGAGGTCTTGGTAAATCTAGAACACCGGGGTGCCGTGGGAGCCGATCCCGAGACAGGGGATGGTGCGGGTATTTTAATCCAGATGCCCGATGAATTTTTCCGTAAAGTCAGCATTGACTGTGGGATTAAGTTACCTGAGCCAGGCCGCTATGCTGTGGGGTTTCATTTTTTGCCGCAAGATAGTGTGGTACGTAAAAGTGTGGAGAATATCATTGAAAAAATTGTCTTAGATGAGGGACAGGAATTCCTGGGGTGGAGGGATGTTCCTGTCGACCCCCAGGTGCCGGGGCGAGGAGCGCGGGCTACCATGCCCTACATGAAGCAAAGCTTTATTGCGGCCTCACCCGAGATGAAGACCCAGGAAGATTTTGAGAGAAAGCTCTTTCTCATCCGACGGGTTATTGACCATCGCATTCGGGCTGAATTAAAGTTAGATCGCAGGGAATATTATGTCCCATCTTTTTCTAGTCGGATAATAATATACAAGGGAATGCTTTTGGCAAAGCAGTTACCCGCCTTCTATGCAGACCTTCGTGACCAGGACATGAAGTCAGCCCTGGCGATGATCCATATGCGTTTTTCTACCAACACCTTTCCCACATGGGATCTGGCGCATCCCTTTCGGATGATTGCCCATAATGGAGAAATCAATACCTTGCGGGGAAATGTAAACTGGATGAAAACCCGCGAAGCCGTCATGGAGTCTCCTTACTATGGCAAGGATCTCAAGCGCATGCTACCTATAATTATGGAGGGACAAAGTGATTCGGCGACTTTTGACTCGGTCCTAGAGCTTCTTGTGATGTGTGGTCGCTCCCTCCCGCATGCCATCATGATGATGATCCCAGAGGCCTGGTCAAAAAACCCCCTCATGGACGAGGACCGCCGGGGGTTTTATGAATTCCATGCAACCATGATGGAACCCTGGGATGGTCCTGCTGCTGTAGCCTTTACCGATGGTAACCTCATTGGGGCGACCCTGGACCGTAATGGGCTTAGGCCAGCTCGTTATGTAATTACCAAAGATCATCTGTGCGTCATGGCATCGGAAATGGGGGTTTTGGATATACCGCCCGAGCAAATAGAGGTGAGCGGTAAGCTTGAGCCAGGGAAGATGTTCCTCATTGACCTTAGCCAGCAAAGAGTTATTGATGATGAAGAAATAAAAAGGCAAATCACCACCCAACGCCCCTATCGGCAATGGGTTCAGGAAAACATGGTTCACTTAGAAGACTTGCCGGAGCCTAAATTTGTTCATGAAGTTAACCATGACACTGTTTTTGAGCGTCAGCGTATCTTTGGCTATACTACGGAGGATTTGCAAATTGTCATGCGTCCCATGGCACTTACCGGAGAAGAAGCCGTGGGCTCCATGGGTACCGATGCCTCTTTAGCGATCCTTTCTCGAAAACCCCAGCTCCTTTTCCGCTATTTTAAACAACTCTTTGCTCAAGTTACCAACCCTCCTATTGATGCTATTCGAGAAGAGCTTGTCATGGAACTTACCACCTACATTGGGCCCGAGCAAAATCTTTTAGATGAAAGTCCCCTCCATGCGAGGCGCATTGAATTGCCCCATCCGATCCTAAAAAACAAGGATCTCGAGAAAATACGCAACATTAATTATCACGGCTTCAAGGCCAAGACTTTTTCCATTCTTTTTGATCCCAGTGATAAGCATAACATGCGCATTCGTCTTGAGGAATTGCGTAATCAGGTAGCTGACGCCGTAAGATCAGGAATAAATCTCGTGATCTTGTCTGATAGAGGCGCCGATCAAAAAAATTGCCCCATCCCAAGCTTGCTTGCGGTCTCAGGGATACATCATTTTCTTATTCGCTGTGGTTTGCGTACGAAAACAGGGCTCATTATTGAAAGTGGGGAACCAAGAGAAGTTCACCATTTTGCTCTTCTTTTAGGTTATGGAGCCAATGCAATCAATCCCTACCTAGCCTACGAGACTCTAGCTGATATGCACCGGCAGGGCTTTTTGGGTGATAACATTGATTTAGAAACTGTTGAAAAAAACTACCTTAAGGCCATTTCAAAGGGTTTATTTAAAATTTTCTCCAAAATGGGTATAAGCACGCTGCAGTCCTACTGTGGGGCGCAAATCTTCGAGGTGGTGGGACTTGACAGTGAAATTGTGGATAACTACTTTACCGGGACCCATACACGCATTGAAGGTATTAGTTTAGAGATGTTGGCTGAGGAGACGGTTGAGCGTCATCGCCTTGCCTATACCGAGCGAAACCATTTGCGACCGGGAGGTCTTTACCACTATCGGGTTGGGGGCGAGGCTCATCTTTGGAATCCTCTTTCGATAGCTAAGCTGCAAATTAGTACTCGCAATGCCGATTACCAGACCTTCAAGGAGTACACCCGCCTTATTGATGACCAAAGCAAAGAACGCGTCACCTTACGCTCTCTTTTTGAGTTAAATTTCTTGGAAAGACCTATACCTCTTGAGGAGGTGGAACCAGCCAAGGAAATTGTAAAGCGGTTTGCGACAGGGGCTATGAGTTTTGGATCTATTAGTTGGGAAGCCCACACCTCGCTTGCTATAGCCATGAACCGAATAGGAGGTAAGTCCAACACAGGGGAGGGAGGAGAGTCATCGGATCGTTATATCCCGCTTCCCAACGGAGATAGCCTGCGTTCTGCTATTAAGCAGGTTGCTTCAGGACGCTTTGGCGTTACTGCTACCTATCTTGTCAATGCAGATGAACTTCAAATTAAAATAGCTCAGGGGGCCAAACCAGGGGAAGGGGGGCAGCTGCCGGGTTATAAAGTAGACAAGATTATTGCAAAGGTGCGGCATTCCACACCAGGGGTGACTTTAATAAGTCCGCCGCCTCACCATGACATATATTCTATAGAAGACTTAAAACAACTTATCTTTGATTTAAAGAATATCAATCCCCAGGCTCGTATAAGTGTTAAGCTTGTCTCAGAAGTAGGTGTTGGAACAGTGGCGGCGGGGGTGGCGAAAGCCCATGCGGACCATATTCTCATAAGCGGCCACGATGGGGGTACAGGTGCCTCCCCGATAAGTTCTATCCAGTATGCGGGTACCCCCTGGGAGCTAGGCTTATCAGAAACCCACCAGACCCTCGTGCTAAATGGCTTGAGAGACAGGGTCTATCTGCAAGTAGACGGGCAAATGAAAACAGGTAGAGATGTGGTTATTGGCGCGCTCTTGGGAGCGGAGGAGTTTGGCTTTTCTACGGCTCCTCTTGTGACACTTGGTTGCATTATGATGCGCAAATGTCACCTAAACACTTGCCCTGTAGGAGTGGCAACTCAAGATCCTGAGCTGCGAAAAAAATTTTCGGGTAAGCCAGAATATGTGGTGAACTTTATGTTCTTTATTGCGGAAGAGGTGAGAGAGTACATGGCCAAACTTGGCTTTAGGCGTTTTGAAGAAATGATTGGCCAGGTAGACCGCATAACGCCCATCAAACCTAAAGACCACAAGAAAGCACGCTCCGTAGTCTTAGATAAAATCTTAGTCAAGCCTACCCCCCTTTACGATACAGGTCTCTACCGTCAAAGGGAGCAAGACCATGGTCTTGAGAAACAGCTCGATTTAAAACTAATAGAGCTGTCTCGCCCAGCACTTGAGCGCAAAGAAAGCGTACTTATTCGGATGGGGATTAAAAATACGGATCGCAGTGTCGGGGCCATGCTCTCAGGTGAAATAGCCAAACGCTATGGCGATGAAGGACTTCCGGAAGGAACGATCCGCATTGAATTAACTGGTGTAGCAGGGCAAAGTTTTGGGGTCTTTTTAGCCAAAGGCATTGATTTACGCCTAACAGGCTGGGCAAATGACTACGTGGGCAAAGGCCTATCAGGTGGCCGGCTCGTGATACGCCTGCCCGAGTCCGTGACTTTTGATCCCACAAAGAATATCATTATTGGTAATACCTGTCTTTATGGAGCAACCTCTGGCGAAGCTTATTTTCAAGGTGTTGCGGGAGAGCGCTTTGCCGTGCGCAATAGCGGTGCTCATGCTGTGGTAGAGGGAGTAGGTGATCATGGCTGCGAGTATATGACGGGTGGCCGAGTGGTTGTTTTGGGGAAAACGGGACGAAATTTTGCTGCAGGTATGTCAGGGGGGATTGCCTATGTATGGGACCCGGAAAAGAAATTCCCGCCCATGGTGAATATGGAAATGGTTGATCTCGAGGAATTGCACAGCACACAGGAGATATTTGAACTTCAAGAGATGATCCGCCGCCATTATGAATACACCAACTCTCAGCGTGCTCTTTATATTTTAGAAAACTGGAGAACCGAGCTAAAGAATTTTGTAAAAGTCATTCCAGGTGAGTACAAACAAGCTTTAGCTAAATTAGCCGAGGAAGCCGCCGCACAGCTCGCTACGGCAAGTTAGGAAAAATGGGCAAGCCAACAGGTTTTAAGGAATTCAAACGGGAGAATTTAGCCGTACAATCTGTTGAAGAGAGGATACGTCATTACCGCGAGTTTGAGTACACCTATTCCGACGAGGTAGCAAAAATTCAGGCAGCGCGGTGCATGGACTGTGGTATCCCTTTCTGTCATGGGGATACTGGTTGCCCGGTAGATAATCTTATCCCTGAGTTTAATGATCTCGTATGGAGGGGGCATTTACGAGAGGCTTTAGAAAATCTGCATTCGACAAATAATTTTCCAGAATTTACTGGCAGACTATGCCCAGCTCCTTGTGAAAGTGCCTGTGTTCTTGGTATAAATGAGCCCCCTGTTTCCATAAAGGGAGTAGAGCGCTATATAATTGATAAAGGTTTTGAGATGGGGTGGGTGCGTCCTCGTCCCCCCAGGGAGTTATCCGGAAAAACAGTGGCCATTGTAGGCTCAGGACCTGCGGGATTGGCCTGCGCCCAGCAGCTAGCTCGGCTTGGGCACAAAGTTACGGTTTACGAAAAAAATGACCGCATTGGCGGACTTTTGCGCTATGGCATACCGGATTTCAAATTAGAAAAGTGGATTATCGACCGACGCTTAGAACAAATGAAGGCAGAAGGAGTGGTTTTTCATGTAGGGGTGCATGTGGGGAAAACTGTATCCGTTGAAGAACTTTTAGCGAAATTCGATGCTATTGTTCTGGCAGGGGGTGCGGAAGAACCCAGAGATCTACCCATACCTGGGAGAAATCTTAAGAATATCCACTTTGCTATGGAGTTTTTAGTCCGCACAAATAAAAAAGTGGCGGGAGATCCTGTTCCCGACTTTATCTCAGCTAAGGATAAACATGTGGTTGTCATTGGTGGGGGAGACACCGGTTCAGACTGTGTGGGTACCGCCAACCGCCATGGGGCAAAATCCGTTACCCAATTAGAGATATTTCCCATGCCCCCTAAGGAAAGATCTCCCCTAACGCCATGGCCATTCTGGCCTATGAAACTAAGAACCTCGACTAGTCACGAAGAGGGTTGCGAACGTATGTGGTCTGTTAATACTATTGCCTTTAAGGATAATGGCAAGGGAGAGGTCGGTGCCTTACAATGTGTGAGGGTAGAACTCCAAGATGGTCGGTTTGTAAATATACCCGGCAGTGAGTTTGAAATTAAAGCAGATTTGGTGCTTTTGGCTATGGGTTTCTTACATCCTACGAAAGAAGGTTTGTTAACTCAGCTCGCTGAGATGGGTCTTGAGTTTGATGCACGCGGAAATGTGAAGGCGCAATACGGGGATGAACCTCATTGTCACCGCACTAATCTTGAAAAAATCTTTGTAGCTGGTGACATGCGTCGGGGACAATCTCTCATTGTGTGGGCCATTGCAGAGGGTCGCAAAGCTGCTCAGTCGGTGCATCATTACCTTAGTCAAAAAGTAAAAACATGGTGAAGGAAATAACCCAAAACTGGGAAGTTGCACCCATCTACGAGAAAGAAATTCCCTCAACTCGTAAGGCAAGAGATGAGGTTTTAGATCTCTTATTAAAAAAAATTCACCAGCTTGCGGGCAAGGTGGCTTTGGATAAATTTGAACTGAGGCTTGTCTTAGATGAGGCGCTTACAAATGCCCTAGAACATGGAAATATGTGGGATGAGCGTAAATTTGTACGCATTCGCCTGTACCCACCTATGGATGGGTTCGTACAGGTAAGTATTAAAGATGAGGGCTTCGGATTTAATCATGAGATATTACGCGAGCAGGGAAGTCTTGAACCCAATAATAGACCCAGCTACCGCGGGAGGGGTATCTTTATCATCAGACAATTTTGTAAAGTTTGCTGGAATTCCATAGGTAACGAAATTATCTTAAGCATTCCTTTAGCAAGAAAGGAAGGGTAATGTCGCTTTCCATCGATAATTTAGACAAAAAAGTCCTTATCTCTATACAGACGCCACGCCTTACTGGGGAAAGTCGTCTTGTAGAGCAGGTACTACAAGCAAGCTTGGGAGAAGACATCGAAGAATTTGTTTTCGATTTTTCACGGGTCGAATATATAAATTCGCTGGGTATGGCCGAACTTGTAGCTCTTTACCATAACCTGAGCCGAATTTACAAAAAGCCATTTCGATGGCGATTTACTCATCTCAACCCATCTATTGCGCGGATCTTACGCATGGTGGATCTCGGTAAGATTGCTCATATAGAGGATTAGAGACCAATAGCCATACCCCCATCGACTCGCAGTATAACACCAGTTATAAAATCGGCTTCGCTTGAAGCTAAAAAGCGAACCGCATAGGCAATGTCTTGGGGTGTACCTTGGCGGGGAAGGGGGATCTGCTTTTTGAGTTCTTCTTGAATTTCCGCTCTTAAGGCCGAGGTCATGTCGGTTTGGATATAACCAGGGCAGACTGCGTTAACAGTAATGTTCCTGGGGGCAAGTTCTCTGGCTGCCGTTTTGGTCATAGCTATTACACCTGCTTTTGCCGAAGCATAGTTTGCCTGACCAGGCGAACCCACAAGTCCAGCTACGGAGGAGATGTTGATGATCTTACCCGACCGGGCTTTTACCATGGGCCGACTAGCAGCTTGCATACCGTTAAATACCCCTTTTAGGTTTACACTTACTACCAAATCAAAATCCTCTTCCTTCATGCGTAAGAGCAGGTCATCCCGAATAACTCCTGCATTGTTCACCCAAATATCAAGCGAGCCAAATTGTTTTAGAGCTTCCTCCGCTAATTTGTGGCATTCTTCTTTTTGGGTGACATTACAGGCAACGGCTATTGCCCTAACCCCGTATTTCTGGGTGATTTCTTTTGCCGTTATTTGGGCTAAATCTACCTGAATATCTGAGATCACGACATTCGCCTGTTTCTCGGCAAAGGCCTCTGCAATGGCTCTGCCAATACCTCGAGCCGATCCAGTTATGACTACCGTTTTATTTAAAAACATGATACAATGTTCACTTTTTTCCCCAGCCTGGCAATGAAAATTTTGGGATCTTGCTATTATTAACCTCGCGCAAGCTTACCTGGTTCTAAATCATGTTTTACAAAATGACTTAAAAAGAAAGCTTTGCCCGCCCACATGCTACAAGAAGAGCTTTCGAAGCTTGACAAGGAGTTTTTGGGCCGTATAGCTGAGATTTGGGGGGTTCCTAAACCTCCGAGTGAGAAACGAGCGCTAATCAATCTCCTCGTCAAAATCGCCACCGATGAATATTACCTCAAAGGCGTTTTAGAAAAACTCACACCCATTCAGGTAAAAATTTATTCTCTCTTGGTTAGCTCGCGTACTACCCTTACTCTTGGTGAAATTTCACGAAAGATCAATTTGCAGCCTATCAATGCAGAAAAGGAACTTGCTGTCTTGGTGACGTTGATGCTTGTTTACCAGCGGAAAAATCGGGAGCGTATTACCAATACAACGGATCGATATTATCCATTTGAGGAAATAAGGTCCCTAGTTTCTATTGATAGCAATCACAGAGGTGAAAAGTTTTTGGTAAGCATTAAAAAGGAAATAGAACTTCATGGGCCTGAAAAGTTCGACCCCAAATACATAGCTCTTTTGGGTCACAAAACAGGTCGTCGGGAGTTAGCGGAGTCTGCTGTAAAGCCAGAGACTCTTGCTAAAGTCTTGAAGACTTTGTCTGAAGCTGAGATGGTTCTCGTGGATGAGGCTTTTACCAATGGGGGCATAATAGAGATAAATTCAGCGCGGGTGCTCATGGATGAGAAAAAGCTACCCGTTGAAAAAACCATCCGACGCTTACACGCTTATAATATTTTAAGGGACGTCTATTTCATTGATGAGCGCTATGTGCGCGTGCTTGTTATACCTGTTGAGCTTTTCGAGTATTTAAAAAAGCAGCCTCTGTTTCCCAAAGCTGTTGGTATTAAGGAGCTTACACAGCGCAAGGTCTCAAATGAACTTGATTTTGTGTTAAACATGAAAAAGCTCCTCTTGTTTATTTCAAACAAAGGTCTAACTCTTTCTCAGGGTGAAAAATTAAAGCAGGCTGACATGAAGAAAAGTGAAAGTGCCCTGCTGAAGATGGACACAAACCTCTTTCCAGAAAAAAGCCAGATTCACCTCATTGAAATCCTTCTGCCATTTTTAAAGATGTTTGATCTAGTTGATATTCGTGGAGAGAACATTATCTTAAAAGAGAATTATGAAGAATTTTTAAGGCGAGAGCCTCTAGGTTTAATTAAAGATCTCATTGCAGAAACGGCACATGCTGCAGAAAAGCGTATGGTGGGCAACCCTGTCTTCTTGCCTCTCGAGATGCCTTTTTATCGCCGAACAATATTAGAGCGCTGTGTGCAGCTTATCAGTGAGGCGGGGGGACTTTATGTAAAGGTTTTAGTGGCTGAGCTCCTTAGGGAATGGGTTATTTTATCACCCGGCTTTCGCGTAAGAGATTTTAAGAACCTATACATTGAGCATCGCAGTGCCATTGTCTCAGCACTCTACTACATGCATATGTTTGGTCTTTTAGATGTAGAATATCCCAAAAGATTTATCCGCATTTCAGAACTGGGACGGCACTACTTCTTTAATGAGCCCTTAAGGGAAGATAATGCCCCCAATGCTGTAATTATTAATCCTGATGCTACTTTAATTGCAATTCCAGAAAAACTGTCTATTTTTGGAACCCACCTCTTAAAATCTTTTGCCGAATTAAAAGATTTTGATAAAGTCTATCATTTTCAAATCACCAAAGAAACGTTACAAGATGGTTTGCTTTTGGGCAATAAGATTGATACTTTTATTGAATTCTTAAATTCTGTTTCGAAAACTAAAATCCCGCAAAACCTGCTGTATTTAATTTATGAATGGACAGAACAGTTACCAATAGTTACCATTGAGGAAGGAGTAGTGCTTCTAGAGACTTCGGATCCGAAACTTACCGATTTACTATTAGGACAGCTAAGGGGAAAGAAAATTATACGTAAAGAGCTTTCTCCTACAGCCATGGTTATTGAAAAAAAGAAACTAAAGGAGGTCATGGAAATTGCAGAGAAACTAGAAATGATTGTAAAATTAATTCGATGAGGTTTGTTTTAAAAATCGTCTTTTGCAATCTTTGTTTTTGGCAGTCTTGCCAAGCTGTTATGAAAAGGCAAATGCTGGAGTCTTCTGAGGTTTATTTGGAAATTCCCAAGCTCAGCTTAGCTGAGCATGAGGTAGGTTATATTCTTTTTGATGGCGGCGATCAAGTAGGTTTATTTCCTGTGCCTGGGGAGAGTATTGCCTATAACGAGTATTATGATCAGCAAGTATATCTTGAGCCTTTTGAAACCGAAGACGAGACGGGTAGGGCTGGCAATTGGGGGGCAATCCGTATTCGCTGGGATAGGGAAAAGGTATTAAAGAAAAGCTATTACTACAAGCGGCTTATTGAGAGAGTATGCGGTGATGAATTTAAGCTTTATTATTTTAGTTTAAGGAAATGGCGAGACGGGCCTCAGGTAATAGAATCAAAAAGCAAAGAACATTTACATGATAACTGTCCTCAGAATTTAAATCCTGAGATACCTATCACCTATGCGCAACGGGCGGTGCAAGAAAAAGTCTATGCAAGGCCTCTGCCTTATGAGAAAAAATGGCTTGATGGCAAATGGCATGTCTTGGTTTACTTTGATGGTCCTTGAAAGTTGAGACAAAAAATTACTTTGAATTTTACTTTTGCGAAAATGATGTTTTTTACCTACAAAGTGAAAGGCACCCTCTTTGGCGAGTAGAAAATGAAGATATAGACAAACTTTGCAACTGCTGGCACGCCGAGGATTTTGCCCTTCCTTTGTTTTTGCGTACTATGGGCAAAAAAGCCGGTAAAGTAAACTATCCCCCCCTTGCCCGTGTGGAACTTTTACCAGATAGGGTTAAGCTTATACCCCTTGAATCATTTCTTCTGCCTCATAGCGAGCTTATCTTTTATCAATATCCCAATAAGCAAGATGTAACGCCCCTTAATCAAAGAGGGGAGCAGACAATTAAAAAACCCGCCTTTTCTGTTCAAGAAATTTGGCTTAAGCAAGAAAACAATTACTGGTTACTTGCGCGTCAGGAAGTCCTCATCCCCGATGATTATAAAGACATTTACAACTATCAAAATGAACCTATATTGTCGGTTAAGTCATTACTTGACCCAAATGGTGGCTTGGAGAGGCTAATGAGAGATATTCAAGACAACAAGTGGCCTCTGCCACGTAAGGGAGAGATGTTGAGCTTGCTTAAGATATTGCAGGCAGCCTCTCCTCGTGATGAGATCAATATTTTAGCTAATATTCGCAAGGATGATCCAACTTTTTACGAGTTAGTAGAAAAGCGTCTCATAACACCCCTTCTTGTACCCTACATGAGCCGAAACGAGGTGAGTAAAGTTTTGCAAAATTTAGACGAGAAATCTCTGCAGCATGCTCTACAAGACAAAGAACAACGAGAGCTCTTTCGTCCTTTTTTTTCGCGCAATCGTTTTCACGACCTTATGCGCCCCTTGGTTTCCTATGAAAAAATTGACTTATGGGAATTTGTTTTGGAGAGTTACCGCACTAAGTTTTCCTTTGCTAAGGCGGAGAAAAAAACACGATATTTTTATGCGGAACTTACTCCCCCGCGTAATGTCGCGGTAAAGCCTGTCGAGTTTTTAAATAGCAGCCGTGACATGGGCGTCGCAGGCTACCGATCCCCAAAACTTTATATTGTTGTAGAAAAATATTTCCAAAATTTGTGGATTTACCCACAAATTAAAAAAGATAGCTATCGTTACTTGCATTTTAAGGATATTGGCCCTGGTATTCTTATTCTAGACGATATCCCTCAACGGCCAGGCTATGTTTTGTTTGCCGGCATTTTAGCAAAGGAAGGCTATGAGGCTATTTCTGTAGATATAATGCGCTTTTGTTCCACAAAGGAGCCTAATTTTTTTCATGGTCAAAGCTCAAGGATCTAGGTAATTTATTCTATGACGGTTTGGGAAACGCATCCCGTAAACCCACAAAAGCGTAACCTAGATCAAGTAGCCTATGCGCTAAACCGGGGAGAGGTCATTATTCTTCCTACGGATACGGTTTATGCTTTAACTGCTAAGGCGAACTGCCATGAAGCTGTCTTACGTATTTATAGGCTAAAAAATCTTCCTGAAAATAAGCCATTGGCCCTCTATTGTGTTAATTTCGGGCAGGCTGCTCAATTTATCCGCATGGATAACAACCAGGTCTACCGTTATGTAAAAAGGATTATCCCGGGGCCCTATACGTTAGTTTTTACTGCCTCAAAAAATCTCCCTGCCTATACCCTTACTAAACAAAAGACAGTAGGTATCCGCATTGTGGATCATCCTGTGGTAAAGGGACTTTTAGAAAGACTAGATTTTCCCTTAATAGGCACAAGTGTTGTCTTGGAAGACCCCTACCTGGCCTATCCTGAAGAAATTGAAGATAAATATGGTAAACTCGTGGATGGCTTTGTCAATTGCGGCCCCATACCCTTGGAGTACTCGACCATTCTTGACTGTCGTGCATACCCGCCCGTTCTTCTTCGGCAAGGCAAGGGTGTTTTCGTGGGATAATTAGGGGAGAGCCGTGTCTTCCTCGGCAAAAGGTGGGATAAAGTCCATGATGACGGGATAAAGTTCCTTTTCTTCAAGTCCTTTTCTCTTAAAAGCAAGTTTTATATTAAGCTGGGCCGTTTCGTTTTCTTCTTCTATTCGCTTACTGTAGTTTAGGGAGCTATAGTAATGGAGCAAGGCTTCTTTTTCTAGATTTTTCATTTCATAAATGGCCCCCAGGTTGTTTTCGATCATGGAAAGGTAGGTAAAAATACGATTGTGCATGGTGTTAGCACGAGAGGGCTTTTTGATGCTCTCGGCTAGGCGGGCATACTTTTCTTTAAGAAATAAAAGATGACCCATGGCCATATTTAGGTAGGTGTCTCTGCTTTGAGGATCTAGGAGCGCGGCACGGTAGAGACCATGGGATTTTGCTAAATCAATACTGGGGAAGCGTTTTTGCATATCTGTGGGGATCTCTTCCCAATATGCGAGAGCTTTTGGGTAGTTCCCGCGAGCGTAGGCAGACCAACCGGAGTAGTACAAGAGCTCTGCCCGTTTAGCTTTATTAAAAACACCACGCTCTTTAGCCTCATTAAAGTAGACGTCAATCTGATCTAATTGGCTTAAAAAGGCCAGTCTGCCATATTCATCTTGGCCTTGGTAGCGATCAATTTCGGCCATGCGCTGGAAGCGCTCGGTTTGGCCTAAGCCTTGCACAAGAGCTAAGTACATTGCCTTACCTAAATTAAAAGGTATAATGCCTAAATCAGCTTCAAGCAAAGTTTCATCTTCAAGTTCATCCCCAATAAGTTCTAGCTCGGCGGGCGAGATTTTTTCGTAGGCGAGTTTAAGAAGATCCATGGCAGCAGCGTAGTCCTTAATTTCCATAAGCATTTCCGCATGTTCGTTGAGAGCCAGAAAATGGCGGGGATTGTACTTATAGGCGTATTCCATTTGTTTCATTGCCATACGCAGCTGCTTTCGGCTGTAGCGGTAAAATCGCCCTCTCTGGTAGTAGCCCTCGGCAAAGGTATCCCCCCTTTTTACATTGCCATAAATGTCTTTTTCTTGCGTGGTAAACAGGGTGATGAGGAGGGCTTCTGCCCGATCTTTGAGATCCTCGCCTGTAACGGAATCGGTGGGGGAGAGATTGAACCGGATTCTCATGTCATCGCTTGGAGGTAAGTCAATATAAAAAGCGGCCAGGCGTGCGAGCAAAAACATAGGGAGTTTTTCTTCTAATTTTAGTTCATGTTTAATAATGCTGTGCTGTTGGATGACGAGCCGAGGGTCCTGGGTTGTTTGGTATAGCTTAAGCAAACATTGCATTACTCCTGTCTGTCCTGGGACGCTATAGGGATCCTCTCGGGTGATTTTCTCAAAATACTCTAGGGCGCGGTAATAGTCTTTCTGGTAGTAGTAGACATTGCCTATGCCGGAGATGGCATAGGTTAGGTATTTTTCTTTTTCAAATAAAGGGGTTTCTACCTTAAAGGTGAGTAGTCTCTTAAAGTAATCAATAGCTAAAAGATTATTGTGGTAAGGGCTTTGGCGAAACTTTTTAGCAGGATTGGAATGGAATTGACCTAAGGCTAAGAGTACTTGGGCGTTTTCTTTTTTGCGAATAAGTTGGCTGATAAGAAAGGCCCCATACTTTTTGAGCGTAAGCTTGAGTCCATTTAAGGATATAACTTCTTCGTTTTTGTTGGCATATTCAACAAAGGGTACTTTTTCCAAAATCCCCCAGATTTCCTCCACCGAGTTGATTTCCCGATTAGCGAGTTTTTGTCGCTGCCTATTTTCTACGAGTTCAAGCTTACCAAATAATTTTTCAAAGGCCTGAGGATACTTGCCCGCCTTTTTATACGCATCGGCAAATTGGAGATAGGCATAATAATCATGAGGGTAATAGGTGAGAGCCTTTTCAAAAAGCTCTTCTGCTTTTGTGAAGCTCTCTGGCTTTTCTTTTTCGTATAAGATCAAGTTTCTGCCTTGAGAGATAAGTTTACGGTAAAGATAGGGCTTTAAGATACCAAACCATCCGCCAAAGGCAATTAGAATAATAAGTAGCGCAGCAATAGTGAGATTTCTCGAGAGCCTAAGCAGTTTTGCTTGGCGCTCCATGCCAGCTGCCGTATAGGCTGGCCGGCTTGCTACGGTGCGCACTTTCTTGGGTTTTTCTTTTTCTTCAACTTTTATGCCGCTTTTTGCCTGTAGGAGCTCGGCTACTTCCCTAGCCTCTTTTTCTGCTAATATGGCATCGACAATTTCCCGGGTATCTTGTGGGGTGAGCTTATCCTCGAGAACTGCTTCTATAAAGGCTGCTCGTATACCAGAAGGGTAGGTTTTTAAGATGCGGCGAAGATCGCGTAGTTCTGTAGGAGAGAACGTAACAATCTCGCGCGCTTCTTGAGCGAGAGAGCTTAGTTCTTGCGAAAGATCTGTGAGAGGGCCCTGGCTTTGGGATAAAACGACCTCTGGCTGCAGCTCCTCAAGAGAAGGTGGCTCGGGATATTCGGGAATGGGTTGGCTAAAATCTTCGCTTGGGGGAGGGGATGGAACTTCAAGAGAAAGTTCGGGTACAGAAAGGGTGGGCTCTTTTTCGAAAATATCCTCCGCAGGTAGGGAAAGCTCCTGAGAAACACCCTCGGCAAAGGGTGGAGCTTGTTCTTCCCCAAGAGAAAATTCGCTAGGCTCAAAAGCAACAGGCTCTGGGAGAGTCTCCGCCATAGATGGTATTTCAGGCTCTGGGGGAGCTGGCGGTTGCTCAATGCTGGGCACCTCGAGAGGTGGTGTTAAAGCTTCTTCTGAGATAGGTGGGGGCGGAGGCTCTGCTTCGCCTAGACCTAGTTCTGGGATTTCTTCTTCAATAGGGGTAAATTTTCCTAGGTCAATACGGGGAGGTCTCGGCTCTTCTTCTATTATTTCCTGTGGAGTTTCGGGGAGTTCTTCACCCTCTTCCTGCGGTATGAACTCGCCTTCGGTTGGGGGGAGATCTACTTGCCCCGGTGCACGGTTAAAAAAGGAAGTTAGCTCGCGGATCTGGGCGAGTTCTTCCTCGGTGTACTCTACAGGTTCGGAAGGTTTTTTTTCTTGCTCCATCTCTTACATAGGAAAATTTACTCGAAGGCCAAAGAAATTTTCCCGATTTTTATATCGACCCAAACAAAAATTTCTTCAAGAACTATGGTCTTTTTTCGGCTATGTCAAGTGTTTTTTTATCTCGCCTGGCCTTTCTATTTCTTATGGGCTGAGAAGTCCCCTGTCTACCGAGGAGGGGAGGAGAGCATAAGGACCTATAGCTGGCATGAGATCCACCATCTACGTCAAGCAGTGAAACCTCGGCCTATCTATTTATTTGATGCAGGACTTTATGCAGAAAAGAACAAATATGCTTTGCGAGGCATTCTCTTTACGGTGGAAGCATTTGATGCCAGGCAGGTTTTCTTTGTAAGTGATGCGCTGCATTTTCAAAAAGCACCCATGAGGCGGGGCAAGAGGGGGGTATGGTACTACTTGTATGTCCCACAGCCATTTGAGGAGGGAGAGATTGTGCGTAAAATCCGCTATAAATACCAAATTGATGGTTTTTTTACGCCCGACAAAACCCATGATGAGCGCGAAAGTGATGGGGGTGCTGGCACTGTCTCCGTTTATTACCTTACCGAAGAAGACATTCCCTTTAAATCAGGTGTGATAGTGGGGAAAAAGAAAGGGCATGGAAGAGAAATTGTCTTTCGGCTTAAGGCTTTTGGGGCAAGGGAAGTTTCTCTTTTAGCTAGCTTTAACGGTTGGCATGGGGAGCTAGACCGCCTTGAGGAAGAAAGAGAGGGGATATTTAAATTGCGCAAACATCTCCCCTATGGGGAACATTATTATTTATATCGTGTGGATGGTAAGACCCAAATGGATCCTGAGGCAAAGGAAGTACGTTACCACCCTGTGTTTGGGCGGGTCAATGTGCTAAGGGTAAGCCCATAGTTTTTGTTGGTGTTCACAGGAAAAAAAGGGTTCGCAGAGTTCACAGAAAGTGCGGTGCAAGATTTCTAAATACTTTTCTCTACTTACATGTACCTCTTCCTTGAGCGCTATTTTTTCTTCAGCAAGGTAAAGGGTCTTTTTCCCACGGTGGGAAACTAGGTAGCGGATCTTCTCGCCAGGTTTTACCGAGAAGCCTTCTTCGCGCAGCTGTTCTAGTACCTGACGGCTTTCACCCCATACGGAATACTGGGAAAGTTCTTTCCCTACGCTGCGGCGGAAAAGCAGTTTTTGCCAGCTCAGCTGCCCTGATTTTAACTCCTCCCTTGCCTCTTCGTATATGAGCCAAAAGTCTTTTTCTCTTTGTCGTACTTCAGTTATGGTAGGGCATTGTTGCATAAGGAAAAGGATTTTTTCTTGAAATTCGGCAAAGAAGGCAGGAGTGTCTTTGCGGCGTAGAGCAATACCGCGATACTTCATTTCGCCATTCATAAGTCGGCCAAAATAGCGGGTAGGTACCTTTAAGGCTGGGTTTTGTTTTGATGGGGGAAAGCAAAGCCAGCTATAATAGGCTTCTGCCGCAAGGGTTATTCCTGTTGCCTTTTCTACTTCTTGGCAGAGAAGTGGGGTGAGATTTTTTAAGGCTTCTTCGTCATTTAAAAATAAAAAGAGACAATCGGTCATGGCATGGAGAACCTGAAAACCCATTTGTTCGGCAATTTCTTTTGCTTTTAGTAACTTATCCCTGCCAAAGGCGGTTACAGCCTCGTGGGATTCTAATTTACCAAACTTAGCATTGCGGTAACCTAAATAGCCAAAGGAGGTAACGAGCATCCATTTAAGGCTACTTTGCCTTTTGTCATAGATTTCTCGGTTTTGGCCAAGGGAGGCAGCTTTGGCCTTTAAGTAAGAGCGCCTTTCAAGTACCTTTTTTAAGGCACTGGCCACCACCCCCTCTCTTTGGCGGCATATGTGGTAACTAGTGTAGGGTATCTTGGTCCCCCCTTGACGGCAACAGGAACAATTTACGGTTTCTGGAGAAATATTATGTTTTACCATAATGGTGGGGTACATTTGAGCAAAGTCTAATTGTACAGCGGGGGAAATAAGGGTTTGGTGAGGGGGCATGAAGGTGAGCCCTCCCTTGTCATGGCGTAGTAGCTCAAGAAGGGTTTTGGGGTTTTCTGCTTCACTTTTCTGCCAAGGAACAGCATAGTTCATCTTTAGGGCTGTTTCTATTTCAAGGCAGGTAAGGGCAAGTCCTGTAGAAGCCCTGGCCATTCTCTGCACCGGCAGATGACTTAGACGGGAAAGTTCTATAATACCAACTAGGTCCGCTTCTTTATACAGGAAGCTGTTAGCAGAGTCAATATGCCATCTTCCATAAAGAGGCCAGGCAAGAGCTCTAAAGACAATATTGCCATAGCTATTGAAACTTTTCCCTCCTCGGCGATGGTGGCGCACGATCTTTAAAAGAGAGGGCCTATCGAAAAATAAATTTATACCACTTTTTTTTGCTAGGGCAAAAATCTCAGGTAAAAGAAAGAGATCACCCTGGGTAGTTAAAATAATGTCGGGATCCCATTCTTGTAAAATAACATTGAGTTTTTTTAGAGCCGATGGACCTTCCCACAAAAGCCTTTCTTCACGAGATGGCATTTTTTCGGCTAAATTGTCTTTTTCTTGGCCAAAAGTGTCGAAGCTATAGACAAGGGGGTTTTTTGTACCAAGCGGTATGCGAGCTGCTTTTTCTTTTTTAAGCCGCAGTACTTTAAGAGGGGGGATTTCATATTCCAACTCATCTATGTTGTCATGGTTTTTAAGAGAAAAGAGGCGGCGGTTTTTTTCGTCAAAGATGGCGGTTACCCGGCAAAGGGGAAAGATGCCTTTTTGTAAGGCATAGGCAAAGGGAACCTCAAAATCAGCATGGTGGATTTCTGTTGTTCCATAGAAAGCAAAGAGTTTTTGCCGAATTTCTCTTAAGACATCAGAGCCGTTTAAGGTAAGCTTAAAAAAGGGCAAAAGGATGTTGCGGTAAAAATCTTTTTTATAGCAGATTTCTATTTTTTTAGCAAGAGCATTTTTCTCAACTAACTGTTGCAAAAAAGCAGTGGTAGCTCTTTTCTTGCCTCTAACATAAATTTCATGGTAAAATTTGTCATAAAGATCAATTGTTTTACCATTCTTTGTTTTAAGCCAAAGCTGTATGTCTTCACCAAAAGAATGTAGGTCAAAGACAAAGCCCTCAATCGCTGCCATGGTTTTTTTGTAGTTTTTCTTGAAGTTTCGCTAGCTCAATTTCTAGCTTTCTTTGGCGTTGCTGGAGTTCTATAAGGGCAGAAAGCAGTACCGCATCCATGGGGTTGGGGAAAGCTGCTAAGGCCCCACTTTGGAGTTGCCTTAAGGCACTATTAAAGATTTCATCAAAGAGCAGCTGCTCTTCTTTTCTAAGTCCTCGACGGTAGAGGAAGAGACGTTCCTTTAGGTAGTCTACCTGAAGGCTAAAGGGTAAGATAGTACGGCCCATACATCCCCCTAAAAAATACGTATTTTTTGTAAAGTATTTTTAGATGGGCCAAGCCGGTACGACTCTTTGGCTATCTTAAGTAGTTGGGGAAAATGTGAGCGAAAGACAGGGTGCTCATAGCTTTCTTTTTCTACCACAAGCAGGTGCTGTTTTTGAGCAAGGGAAGACCAGATTTGGTAAAGCTTTCCTAATAAAAACATGCTTTCCTTAAAACCTACATCGCCGTCAAAAAACTGTTTATGGGGAGCTAAAAAAACAGGGAGGATTTCGGGAGTTAGTTCTTGGGTTACCGTGAGAATCTGGTAGGGGGTAAAGAGTCTTTGGATGGTAATATGAGAGAGAATAACATCAGGGTTTAAAAAATGCCGCTGGCTTTCTTCCACTATGGCAAAAAGGTTTAGTCGGATAGCACAATCTAAAATATGTACCCTAAAGTTCTGCTTAACGAGAGAGATGAAAAGTTGTTGTACCCTGGCAAACACATACTCGCTTTTCCCATAAAAAAGTATTAGTCCCCGATGCATAGGCAAAGGGGAGTATATACTTATTATTTGTAAAGTATTTTAGGGGAGGGGCTGCTCTCGTAAGGCTTCTTCTTTATCGGCTCCCTCGTAAAAGCGGTCGGAAAATTGGGACAGACGGTAACTTAGGGTTTCATAGTCCCCCACCACACCCCCTATAGCGGAATGGGGGGGAACTTTGGTTGTATCTGCCCGTGTGGGGTTTTGGGCAATTTGAGCAAGTTCCTCTGGGCTAAAATTGATATTGTTGCGGTAGCCCCGTAAGTGTTTTAGTACAAAAACACCTTCCCTTCCCTTTTCGTGAAAAATGCGGCCAAAAAAGAGAAGACTTACTCTTCTTATGCCACTTTTTAGCTCCCCGTTGAAGTAGGCCCAGTGCATAGGTTCATCTGTTTCTTTATGGAAAAGATTGGCTTCAATAATATAGTGGCCTCCCTGATGTACCATAAGCTCTACATCAAGGTAAAGAGAGCCATCTTGTAGGTATTCATAGATGCGTCCTGTAAATTCCGCTGGTGCCCGTGGGGTTGAGAGAAAAACCTGCGATTCAACAAAAGTCTCCTCGCCCACTCTAAAGACGACTTCCAGAGTAAGCTCCCCCCAGTAAAGGCGTGTAGTCTCTGCTGGCTGCCATTCAAAAGTATAAATGAGATCCGCTGCGACATCGGGGGGATCCCCACGATCGTTAAAACGAGGTGGGTTCAATACCTGCTGCCCGGTTTTGACGTCAGAGAGTACGCGGGCTCTTTCTATTTTTATGGGCATTCTTTGTTTGGTCTTGCTCTCTAATACTTCGAGGTATAAAATAAACTTTTCTTTGCCTGTCACACTGTGCCGGGGACCCCAAAAATGAACTTCGTACTCCGCTGGGCCTAAGTCTTGGGGATTGAGCTGGCCCAGGCGCAGCTTTTCTTTTATCTTCGGTGAATAAAGCGGCAAGGGATTATTTTCAAGCCGTATTGGTTCCATGAGATCTTGCATATGCCGCTCTAAAGGCCTAGAATTAGGGGGGTAGCGGTAATAAAGTTCTAGGATGGCTCTCTCGGCCTGTGGGGTTGGGGCTGCTTCGCGTGCGATTTGCTGTAAGAGAGCTGTGTTGCTCAGAGTTGCCCAAGACTTTTCCCAAGGCAAGGCTGAGCTTCTTTTTTCGTATAGCTCTCGCTCAAGCTGTTGGATTTTGCGCTGGACCTCTTCTTCTCGTTGTTCGTTGTAGAGCAACCAAAATAAAGCTACCGCAGTTAAGACAAACAAAAGAGCTGCCCACCGGTTCTTGTGAGGCACACCCCATAAAAGATAAGCGCATCTAAGCCGTCAATCCCTTGGTAAACTTAGAAAAGTAGGCGCGCCATGCGCTTGCGGTATTCGGCTACTTGTGGATGCTGGGGTCCCATGGCATTAAAAAGATCCACCAATTTTTGCCTGATCTTTTCCTTTTCTTCACTACTGGAAGCGTTCTCTAATTCTTGCAAGAGTTTTTGGGCTAAAACATCAGGATTTTCAGAGAAAAGCTTTTTAATTTCGTGAAATTCACCAGCTTTTAGCTGTTCTAAGAGACGATGTTTGCGATCTGAATATGGACTACCATAAGCAGAGATGAGCTCAAGCGCCTCCCTAAATTCTTCTTCCTTTAAGGTGCTGCCAAAGGCTTCTAACCATTGCCAAATCACCTCATCTCTCTTGGTTGAAGAAAATGCTTTCTTGATCTCAGAAAAAGCCGCTTCTTTTTTTTTCTCTTCGATAAATTTACGGGCACTTTGCAAATGGGGGTTCGGTAGATGTTCGGCTAAAAAGGCTTTTACGGCACTTTCTGGCAAAGCACCGACAAACTCACCAATAACTCGTCCCTGGTAGAAGAGCTTTACGGCCGGGATGCCCTGAATCCGGTATTCCATAGCCAGCCGGGGGCAAAGTTCTGTATTTACCTTCACCAGTTGAAAGAATCCCTGGAATTCCTGAGCCACTTTCTCCAAAATAGGACCTAGAATACGGCATGGGCCGCACCATTCGGCCCAAAAGTCAACGAGCACGGGTATTTTGTAGCTAGCCTCTAAGACCTCTTGGTGGAAATCTTCTTCTTGGATATCCTTTACGGCAACCATGGCATCAATATAATATACCCTCCAAGGTATGTCTCTTTTTCATGATAGGAGTTCTCGTGCAATTTGAGAAGCAAGCTTACCATCAAATAGACCCTCGTGATTCTCTTTTAGGTATTTCATAGCATCCCCAATGGTCTTTGCTCCTGAGTTTTTAATAATTTCTCTTAACTCCTCAGCGGTTAACTGGCGGGGGAGGAAAGACTCTAAAATGGCCTTTTCTCTTTCCATTTGTAGTTTTTGCTCGGCGGTGAGCTTTCCTTCTCGTGCGTACTCTAGATTTTCTTCAACTGACTTTAAAAACTGGCGCACTACCTTATAGACATCCTGGTCGCTAACAGCTCTATGGCCTTCATTAATGGCGATATTTTTTACCTGGGAGATGACGGTTGTTAAGAGATTAGCTTTTTGACTGTCTTTTTCTTTGCGCGCTTTCAAGGCCTCTTTTTGCAGTTGTTCCCAGACCACAAGGCAAAACACACTAGGCACTCAGCCCGTCAAGGAATTAGCCGAGCCAAGTCCTTATGGAAAAGTCCTAAAATCCTTGAGAAAAGACTTGACCCCTCGGGCTATTTTGTTTAAACTTAAATTATGCACGTAGAACAAATTAGCCAGGCTCCTCCTCCCATGGAAACCCAGGCCTTGCGTCAACAGCCGGAGCAAAAGCCCCCAGAGGCTGTGGATACGGGCGCGGCTGGCACGCAAAACCCGCCTCCACGAGAGCGGCTTGTGGATGTCTATGCCTAATGCCGATACTATAATATGCCGGTTGACGCAGAGACGAAGAAAAAGTACAACGATCTCATAGCGGGCCAAAAAAAGGAGATTGCGGACTTAGAAAAAGAAATATCTCTCTTAAGACGGCAGATTAACGTAAATAAAAAACTAGAACCTTTTTATCGGTTAAAAATCATATCCCTTTATTTAAAGCAGGCTAATCTCTACCTCGAAATGAGCAATCTCTCGGAATCCATGATGAACATCAAAAATCACTCCTATTTAGATAACGGTGCACGAAAGCTTGTCTATAAAATTCTCTCTGAGGGGGAAAGCATTGTCACGGCAGAAATCGACGAACCCCTTGACCATAACCGGGAGCAATTAGATAAGTTAAAGCCCTTTAATCCACGCCAGAGACTTAATCTCTATAAACACATTAAGCGACTCATTGAGCGGCTCATCCAGGCATATGGTCCCAACACGAAGTGGCAGTGGTCTTTTCCCGAGTTATGGAGCAAATCAGCAGTGTTATTGAAAAACCTCATTGACTTTCGCGAGGTGCAGGCCATAAGGGATCCTCGTGAGGAGTTCTATTATGACCGGCAAGAAATGCTTGAATTAGTCAAAGAGGATCTCTTTCAAGCTTCAAACCATTATCGAGACAAGTTTGAACTTTCTACAAAGTCGCCCAATGATATATTGCACGCCATAAAGCTACTTGAGGCACTTAAACGAATTGCCAGTCTCATGGGCGATACAGAACTTGTGAAGCGCTGCAAGTCGGGAATAGAGGCCTATCGTTCCCGCATTGAAGCCGACGAAAAAGAAAAAGAGAAGAAAAAAGCAAAATCAAAGTAAAAAAATTGGCTCTTTTGCTATAGCACAGTATATTAGCCCTGTGAAAGATTTGGTACTCTATTATTATGAGGAATGTCCCTATTGCCAGAGGGTTCTACGTTATCTTGAAGAGAAAAACATTAAGCTTAAAATGAAAAATACGCGACGTGATAATGCGGCACGAGAAGAGCTTTTGCGTCTTGGAGGCAAAACACAGGTGCCCTGTCTTATGATAGATGGCAAGCCGCTCTATGAATCCCTCGATATCATTGACTGGTTAGAAAAAAACATAGTTTATGTTCCGCGAGCTTTACGATAAAGTTAAAGAAAAAATCAAATTAAAAATACCTCATGCGGAAGTATATATTCGGGACCCACTGAAAGATGGGGCCCATCTCGAAGCTCTTGTCATTGCCCCCGAGTTTCAGGGACTTTCCCTGCTTGCCCAGCACCGGCTGGTAAAAGAAGCTCTAGGGGATCTTTTGGGCAACGAGTTGCATGCCCTAGCCCTGAAGACCTTCACCCCGGAAAAATGGGAAAAAGAAAAAGAGTTCTATATATTAAAGGAGTAGTGTTATGATGGACTTAACGGAGGTAAAAAAACAAATTGAGCAGGACATTCGGCAAAATCGAATTATCCTCTACATGAAAGGGGAGCGCCATATGCCTCGCTGTGGCTTTTCAGCACGTGTGGTTGAGATCCTAGAACAATACGGAGTGGATTTCGCCACAAGGGATGTACTAAAAAGCGAGGCACTACGCCAGGCAATTAAGGAATATTCCAACTGGCCCACCTTGCCGCAGCTTTATGTCAACGGTGAATTTATTGGCGGCTGCGATATTGTCACAGAACTCCATGAAAGCGGGGAGCTGAAAAAGATTTTAGGTGTTTAGATGTTTCTTGCGGAAAGACTGCGTTTACTTGATTTTGCCCGGGCCGAGGCTTGGCTTTTATCCCAGGAGCTGGAAACAAACCTCCCCTTCTATCTCTCGGTGGATATCCGAGATTCGGGAACCAAAGCTCTGCCTGTAGATGCCAATCTTTATCCCGCTGGTTTTAACAATCTGCATCCAGATGATAGTTACTATGTTCGGGAGGCCATACGAGAAGCTGTCGAAAAAAGAGCTGCGGGCGCACAAAAAATCCTTATTTTAATGGAGGAACACACGCGTAACCTCTGGTATCTCGAAAACGTATGGACTTTAAAGCAATTCCTAGAAAGCGCTGGCTATGTTACAGAGGTAAGTACCCCTCGGGATTTGGAGGGGGTAGTATACCAAAATGGGCTCGTCTATTTAAAAACAGCTACAGGAAATATACTTCCGGTATGGCATTTTTCCCAATGTCTTAAAAGAAAATACGACCTTGCTATTTTAAATCATGATTTGTCTTATGGTGTCCCAGCGGAGCTTGAGCAGCTAGGTTGTCCTATTTGCCCAAGCCCTCTTTTGGGCTGGCACCGAAGACGTAAGTCTCATTTTTTTGCCGAGTACGACCTAGTTGTGGAAGAATTGGCAAAGCACTTAAGGGTGGAGAGCTTCTTCCTAAGAGCTAAGTATCTGCGGATAGATAACATAGATATCTTTTCTGAGAAAGATCGCTATTTTTTGGCGCAAAAGGCAACCCAACTTCTCGATGAGCTAAAAAGGGATTACCAAGAGCATGATATTTCGGAAAATCCCTACCTTGTATTAAAATCAGACCATGGTACTTATGGCATGGGTGTTGTGACCATAGAACAAGGTGAGGAACTACTTTCTCTAAATCGTCGTGAGAAAAATCGTCTCTCGCACGGCAAAGGTGGCAAAGCCACTGAAGGTTTCGTACTGCAGGAAGGGATAGCGACCTCTCTTGCCTACGAAGGGTATCCAGCGGAAATGGTGGTATACCAAATAGACCGCCAGGTAGTGGGTCAGTTTTTGCGCTACAATACCGAAAAAGATGTACGCCACAATCTCAATAGCACAGGTATGCGCTTTTTTTCTTTTAGCAAGCATGGTTCTTTTTTACCGCAGGGGGTGTTGCGTTTTTATGCCATTCTTTCCCGCTCCGCGATGCTTGCAGCAGCGCGAGAAGCCATGCGGGCTCAGGTCCTAGCTTGCGGGGGATATGAAATTTCTTTTTCTCATTGATCCCCCCTCCTCCCTTCATCCGGAAAAAGATACCTCCCTTGCTCTTATGGCAGCAGCAAAAGAAAGGGGTGAAGTCTACTACACCACATGGGGAGGCTTTCACTTAGAAAATAGCGAGATATATTTTGCAGCCCAGAAAATCACAGTTAATCTTGATGGAAAAAAGGCAGTTTTTGTTTTAGGTGAAAAAGAGCTTTTATGCGCTCAAGAGCTCGATGTTTTCTTTATTCGCACGGATCCTCCTTTTGATTTAAACTATCTTGTGCATTGTTGGCTCTTAGACTACCTTCCTCCTCATGTAGCAGTAATTAACGAACCAAGAGCTCTAAGTCTTTTCAATGAAAAAATCTTTGCGCTGCGCTTTCGCTCGCTTATCCCCGATACGGTTATCACCAAAGACAAAAAGATCTTTCAAAATTTTTTGGATAAACACAAAACCATAGTGGCTAAGAGCATCCACGGCTTTGGTGGAAGTCAGGTTTTTCTCGTACATCACCGTGACCTAAACCGCCATGTAATTTTTGAAACCCTTGCTCAAAAGGGAGAGTATGTTCTATTACAAGAGTATATCCCACAAGCAAGTGAAGGAGATAAGCGTATTCTGATACTGGGTCAAAGAATCTTAGGCTGTATCTTGCGTGTACATGCCGAAGGGGATCACCGCAATAATTTTGCAGCTGGGGGCAAGGCTTTTCCCTGTGAATTAACGAAACGAGATCAGGAAATCGTAGATCAGGTAAGTCAGGTTATTTTCCCCATGGGAATTCATTTTGCAGGTCTTGATATCCTAGGTAGCTACTTAACAGAAATTAATGTTACCTCACCAACCTGTCTTAGGGAAATGAACTTACTTTACGGTGTAAGTCTCGAAAAGGAGGTGATAGACTATGCGATAAAGCTCTCGCAGGACAGGAAAAGGCAGTATGGCCCATTATAAATTAGTAAGTTTTAAACTCTGTCCCTTCGTGCAGCGATCTGTAATAGTCTTAAAAATGAAAAAAGTCCCTTTTGACGTTATTTATATAGATCTCGAAAATAAGCCTGATTGGTTCTTAAAGCTTTCCCCAACAGGGAAGGTGCCTCTCTTGCAAGTCAATGGTGAGGTCCTTTTTGAGTCGGCCATCATTAATGAATATCTAGATGAGACAAATCCCCCCTCTCTTCATCCAAGCGATCCCCTCGAGCGAGCAAAAAACAGAGCCTGGATTGAGTTTTTCTCTCAGTTGTTTTCCAAATTTTACCAAATGTGCCATGCCAAGGAAAAAAGCGATTATGAGACATATCTGGGAGAGCTGCGACAAGCACTCTTGCGCATTCAAAAAGAACTTAAGCTACCTTACTTTAATGGACCCAGTTTTTCGCTCGCCGATGCAGCTATTGCTCCTCTTTTTAGTCGTTTATCGCTTTTAGAGCACATACTTCCGGGTTTTTGGGACAGTCTAGACGAGGTAAAGTCCTACAGCGCTAACCTCCTGAGTCTTCGGGAAGTAAAGGAAAGTGTTCTGCCCGATTTTGGCGAGGAATTTTGCCGCAATCTTCAAAATAAAGGAAGCTTCCTTGGCCTGTGCTTATGAGTTCTTGGGCTCTTGAAGTTAGAAATTTAAGAAAGGTATATGAAAATGGTCGAGAGGCGCTTAAGGGTATTAACCTCACAATACCCATAGGTGATTTTTTTGGTCTTTTAGGACCCAATGGAGCTGGAAAATCGACTTTAATTTCCATTTTGGTATCGCTCACCCGCAAGACCGAGGGTAAAGTGAGGATTTTTGGAGTGGATATTGACGAGGATTTTCCCCTGGCACGCAAAAAAATCGGGATCGTGCCCCAAGAGTTTAATTTTAACATTTTTGAAAAGGTTTTGCAGATTGTAGCCAACCAAGCTGGTTATTATGGCCTTTCCTATAGGCAAGCAAAAGAAAGAGCAGAGTATGTCTTGCAGGAGTTGCAACTCTATGAAAAACGCCACGAGCAGGCCCGAGTTCTCTCAGGGGGGATGAAGCGCAGGCTTATGATTGCTCGAGCCCTAGTGCACGATCCTGCATTTCTTATATTAGATGAACCAACGGCTGGTGTCGATTTGGAATTACGAAGACAACTTTGGCACTATCTCGAAAAACTAAATGCTCAAGGAAAGACAATCTTACTTACCACTCATTACTTAGAAGAAGCAGAAAGCCTCTGCCGGCACATTGCCATAATTCGCGACGGGGAAGTCGTTGCATGTAAAGATAAAAAATCGCTATTGGCTATGCTTGATACGACAACTTTAGTTCTTGAGTTAGAAAGACCTTTAAAGCGCCAAATTTCTCTACCTGGTGTATCGGTAAACCAAATAGATGCAGAAACGATTGAGCTTACCTTTCCCTCCAGGGTGCCTATGAGCAAAATCATGAAGCTGCTTGAAAGAAAACAAATTAGCTTCTGTTCCGTGAAAAACAAAACAAATCGCCTAGAAGAGCTTTTTCTTATGCTTACTCAAAAAGAGGAAAGCCATGGATAGGGGGGAACGTACAGCCTATGTTACTATTGTCCGCAAAGAAGTAGTACGCATATTTCGGATCTGGTCCCAAACCTTGCTGCCTAGTGTCATCACTACCTCGCTTTATCTTCTTGTTTTCGGAAAACTAATAGGCTCTCGCCTTCCTCTTGAGCAAAAGGTAAACTATCTGCAGTTTATCTCACCTGGACTCATCTTAATGGCTGTCATCACGAACTCCTATGGAAATACGAGTGCCTCTTTTTTTGGAGCCAAGTTTTCCCGTAGTATCGAGGAACTTTTGGTTTCCCCTATGAGTAGTCATACTCTAATTTTAGGCTATCTCACAGGTGGTGTTTTACGGGGAGTTTTTGTGGCAACCCTAGTGAGTCTTGTTACTTATTTTATTGGTGGAAACCTAGAACTGCGCCATCCCTTCTGGGCCCTTGTGATTCTTCTCGAAGTCTCTCTTTTTTTTGCGCTGCTTGGCTTTTTAAATGGGCTTTTAGCTAAAGATTTTGATGATATTAATTTTATCCCAACTTTTTTTCTCACACCCTTGACCTATCTTGGTGGGATTTTCTATTCTATGGATATGCTGCCGCCCTGGTGGCAGCTTCTATCGCATTTTAATCCCGTTTATTACATGATTTCGTCTTTTCGCTATGCGTTAATTGAAGCGGGGGAGGATACGATTATGCTTACCTTTATTTTTTTGCCTTTACTGTTAACCCTGCTTTATTTTGCCAGCTACTACCTTGTGCAAAAAAGTAGCGCCTTACGCCACTAAATAGAATAGCGACGAAACACAATGGGCAAGACAAAAAGGTCATTTACAGCCAGTGGTGCCCGGCTTGGCATTTTAGGGGGTGGCCAACTTGGCAGGATGCTCATTCGCTATGCCATGGATCTTAATATCCATCCCCTGGTGCTCGATCCTGATCCAAGCTGTGCTGCCCATCGCTTTGCCTATGAGTTCACCACGGGTTCTCTCCTTGATTTTGAAACTGTTTGCCGCTTTGGGCGCACATGTGATGTGCTTACATTCGAAATAGAAAATGTGAATAGCCAGGCTCTGGCAGAACTTGTAGATGAGGGAATTGCTGTATATCCCCAACCCAACATCTTAGAAATAATCCAAGACAAAGGCACTCAAAAGCTTTTTCTTAAAAAACATCATATCCCCACCGCTCCCTTTTTTTTAGTAAAAGACCGACAGGAAGCTATAGAAAAGATAAAGGATTTGCCAAAGGTGGTCAAGTTGCGCCGCTCAGGTTATGATGGCCGCGGTGTCCTCAAGATCCGTGATGAGAAGGAGCTTACGCAAATTTTCGATGCTCCCTGTGTAGTTGAAGATTTTGTTCCTGTTTTTAGGGAAATAGCGGTTCTTTTGGCGCGCAACAGGAGGGGGGAATGTGCCATTTACCCACCTGTGGAACAGGTATTTCACCCAACAAAAAATATACTGCAGTATTTGCGTTCGCCGGCACAGTTACCCCAAGCCTGGCAGCAAAGGGCATTGGCTTTGGCTCAAAAAATAGCGGAGAAATTAAAATTAGTGGGACTTTTAGCTGTCGAAATGTTTGTAACACAAAATGGCGACATCTATGTAAATGAGCTTTCTCCCCGTCCTCATAACAGTGGGCACCATACAATAGAAGCCAATGAAACCTCTCAATACGAACAACTCTTGCGCTGTCTTTTCCACCTTCCCTTAGGGGATACATCCCCCAAAAGCGCAGCTGTCATGGTCAATCTCTTAGGAGAGCCTGGTTATGAGGGCAAGCCGCGTTATCTAGGTTTAGAAAAAGCTCTTGCCCTTAAGGGTGTACATGTGCATCTTTATGGCAAGGCCCATACTCGCCCCTTTCGTAAAATGGGTCATGTGACGGTAACAGCCCCTACTCTAGAAGAAGCTGAGGATATTGCACAAAAAATTCTAAAAAAAGTTAAGGTGGTGGCATGAAAACCGAGGTGTCTATTATCATGGGAAGTCTCTCGGATTTTAAGACAATGGAAGAGGCGGTCCATGTTTTAGAGGAATTTGGTGTTCATTACGAAGTTAAAATTGTCTCTGCTCACCGTACCCCCGAGCTCATGATGGATTTTGCGAGGAAAGCCAGAGATAGAGGGGTAGAAGTCATTATAGCGGGAGCTGGGGGAGCGGCCCATCTACCCGGTATGGTGGCTTCACTTACCACCCTTCCTGTAATTGGGGTACCTGTTGTCTCGTCGCAGTCGCTATTGGGCATAGATAGTTTGCTCTCTATAGTGCAAATGCCTGCTGGGGTACCTGTGGGCACTGTTGGCATTGGCAATGCCCGCAATGCAGCTCTTTTAGCTATACGTATCTTGGCTTTGACGAGACCAGATTTGACGCAAAAACTTGCGGATTTTGCTAAGAAGCAAGAGCAAAAGGTGGTCCATGACAACCAAGAACTCAACAAAAATAAAGACAATTGATCCTCACGAGCTCTACCGCTTGCTAAAAAAACACTATGGAATTCCCAAACCTCCGTTAAAATTCCGCAATCCTGAAGAGTTGGCCATAGCTGTCATTCTCTCAGCTCAATGCACCGATGAACGAGTCAATGCTGTCACTCCAGAGCTTTTTCGGCGGTTTCCTGATATGAAGGCGCTAGCTCAAGCCTCCATTGAAGAAGTGGAGCAGCTCATATACTCCACAGGTTTTTACCGAAATAAAGCCAGGAATATTGTACGCCTGGCCCAAATTGTTGTGGAAAATTATAACGGCCATATACCTCCTGACTTCGAGGTCTTGCAAAAGCTACCTGGTATTGGGCGCAAGAGTGCCAATGTCATCATGAACATGGCTTTTCAAAAAGCTCCCGGTATTGTGGTTGACACTCATGTGCTGCGCTTAAGCCGCCGGTTTGGTTATAGTGAAGGCAAAAACCCCCGAAAGACAGAGCGAGAGCTTATGCAAATTATTCCCAAAAGATATTGGCTTAATTTTTCTCTGTATCTTATTTATCACGGCCGAAAATATTGCCGTGCTCGCAAGCCACTTTGTAGCGAATGTTTTTTAAATAAAATTTGCCCTGCAGCTATGAGGTGAGGATGTCCTCTTTTTCAAAGTTTTTTTCCACAAGCTCCACGAGGGCATTTACGGCTTCATCTTCTTTTTCTCCCTCTGCCGTAATGATGATGGTACTACCACGAGTAAGGGCTAACATCATTAATCCCATAATGCTTTTGCCGTTAATTTTGACCCCCTCTCTTTCGACATAAATGTCGCAGGGGAAGCGGTTGGCTAGTTTTACAAACATGGCAGCAGGTCTTGCATGTACACCTGTTTCTGTGCGGATAGTTACCGATCGGGAAACCATGTTATTCTTTTCGGCTGCGCTCGTGTAATATTTTAAGTAGCCGCTCGTTAAATTCTCTGGCTGGATGGTGCCCCATCATTTTTAAGCGATAGTTTTTGGCTGCTGTTTCAATAAGAATAGGGAGGTTTCTGCCAGGCCTAACTGGGATCGTGAGACTTGCCACAGGTACACCCAGAATTTCTTCGTAGGTGTCTTCGAGACCCAGTCGGTCATATTCTTTGCTCGCATCCCAATCCTCAAGATGAATGAGCAGGTCAATTCTTTTTCCACGCCGCACCGAGCCTGCACCAAAAAGATCTTTAATGTTTATAATACCAAGACCTCGGATTTCCATATGATGTTCGATAGTCTCCGAGACAAAACCATAAAGGCGGCTTTCGTCACGACATATTATGTACACAACGTCGTCTGCGACAAGTCGGTGGCCTCTTTCAACAAGCTCGAGAGCTGTTTCACTCTTACCCACTCCACTTTTGCCTTGGATGAGTACGCCTACTCCAAAGACTTCAACAAGAACGCCGTGGATGGTAGTAGATGGTGCTAGTTTTTCATCTAGAAAGTCCGAGATTTTTACAATAAATTTATGGGTGGTAAGCGGCGTTTTAAAAATAGCTACTTTTTTTTCCCGGGCCATTTTGAGAAAAAAATCAGGGGGCTCATGAGCATGTGTAAAAACACAACTTACTAAATCATAGGAAAAAAAAATCTTAAGGGGCTCCTCTAATTCCTTAGGTGAGGCACTCATAATATACGACCATTCACCCTGGCCAAAGAGTTGGATGCGCTCGTGAGCAAAAAAGTGGAAAAAGCCCGTTAAAGCAAGGCCAGGTCTATTTACTTCAGCATCTTTAATTTCCGCATCCAGATTGGCGTCCTCATTGAGCAACTCAATTTTAAAAAGATCTCGGTGTTTTAATAAATCGCGAACAAATACTCGGCCCATTATTGTGCTGGCCTTTGGATAATAAGCGAGCCTCGCTTGTCGCGAAATAATATGTTCATTTTTTTGCTGTCCTCATTGACAAAAATCAAGAACTCAAGATGATTCTCAAGAAGTTTATCAACAGCTTCTGCCACGCTAAGTTGTGCCATGGGATAAAGAGAGATACTTACTTTTTCTAAGTCATTCCCTTTCAGGCGTACCACCGTTTCTTGGTAATTACCGGGCTCCCCTAGGGGAGAGATGATAGAGTATTTGCCATCTGGTCTCACCACAGCTGCGCTATAGCGTTCTTGGGTAGATTTGTGGTACATAAAAAAGCGGTAGCGATTTGCTTTGAGTTGTAATATGGCTTCTACATCATCCATGGGTTTTGCTGGAGCATCATAGACCATAATCTCTTCAGGGTTTATCTCAACACTTTCCACCTTTGGGATAACATCTTCGGGCAGCGGGGCAGATTTCTCATCAATTTTCTTGTGATAGCGATCTATCTGCTTGTTTAAGGCAGCAATGGCGTTATCAATAGCGGCATAAAGATCCTTGTCAATTTTCTTTAAGTGAAAAACCCTCGCATCGGCATGTATAGTTACCTCAAAAATTTGATTTTGCCTTTCCAAAGCAAAGCGTACATCTATGCCCTCAATGTGATGGAGCCTAGACTTTACTTTTTCTAGTTTTTCCTGAGCATAACTTTTCAAAGCATCGGTGGCTTCTAGGTTCTTAAAGTAATAAGTTACATTCATAGAGGCGCACAAGCATGCTCGCAACAGCTGTCAAGGATTTTTGCGAAAAAAGACAAATTGTTATTTGACAGGAAAACGCCATCCAAGATTATGTCGCCTAACCTTGGGGGGGTTTTTGGCGAGGCAGTTTTCTTACGACGAGGCTTATGAATTCCTAGATATCAGTCGTTTTTTGCCATATGCAGTTTTGGCGCTTTTCCTGTTGCTAGGCTTTTTCACTTTTCTTATTTACAGCGGTTATATCATGGCCTTTTTTCTCGCCTTAATTTTTTATCTTCTTTTTCGTAAGGTACATCGCCAGATACTTAAGTGGACAGGGGTAAGGCGTACTCTAGCTGCTCTTCTTTCAACTCTAATTGTACTGATTGCGGTGATGATACCGTCAATTTTAGCTACCCTGGAACTTGCAGAACAGGCCTATGCGGTTTACCTAGAGCTACGTGATTTTGTGCTCTCAAGTCGCATACTAGAAATCATAGGCAGTAACGAAAAGCTCAGCCAATATATTCCCATGGGGCCTGAGCAGCTCATGAGATTGCAGGAATTCTTTGCTCAACTTACGCAAAAACTTGGTATAGAAACCCTTAAGAGAGGTGGCGATATCCTTTTAGCGGTGGGCCGTATTTTGTTAAATTTTGTTTTTTCTATTTTTATTTTGTTTTTTCTTTTCCGGGGGGGTGACCGAATAGGTCCTATTCTTTACCGGAGCCTCCCCTTTCCCGATGCTATGGAGAGGGCGCTTGGAGAAAGAATGCTTGCGATCTTAGATGCCGTCTTGCAAGGAAGTCTTCTTATTTCTCTGGCTCATGCTACTACGATTACACTTTATTTCTGGATATTTGGTATTAAGAATCCCTTACTATATGGTTTTTTGGCAGGTATTTTTTCTTTAGTTCCGGTGATTGGCACGGCGATTATATGGCTACCTGCTGCCATTTATCTTTATGTCCATAATGAGACCTCCGCCGCTATTGCTCTGGGGGTTCTGTCCCTGAGTACCTTTATTTTGCTAGAAAATCTCGTGCGCCCACTTTTGCTCGACAAAAAGTTAAACCTACACCCCCTATTCCTCTTCTTAGCTATCTTAGGGGGTCTTCAGCAATTTGGGATAAAAGGCCTTATTTTGGGGCCTTTTCTGGTGACCCTTTTCCTTAGTTTTTGGGAAATGATTTCCTTTTGGAATGAAAACTACCAACGCATGAAGAAAAAAAATGCAAATGCATCTTAAGAAGCTACTAGTTGGTGCAGGTATTGTCTCTTCTTTACTGGGGATAGCCCTTGGTCTCTACGTGCTTTTGGCGGATAAGTCAACAAACATTAGGGCTGTTATTATTCGGGGTAACCATAGAATATCTCAAGATGAGATTCTTTTTGTCATAAAAGATGTGGTGCAGCAAGAGAAATGGAATAAGGCTACTATTGAGGAGATGCTCTTGATGAATCCTCGCATTCGCGATGTACAGCTCGAGATCAAAAGTGGTGGAAAATTGGTTGTAGATATCCAAGAGAAGGAGACACTTTACTTGGAACAAACAGCAGAAGGTATACGCGAGATTGGCCCAGAGGGGGAGATTTTACAGGAAGAGGCAGAAAAAAGCCATATGGCAGCGCCAGAGAGCGAGCTGCCCATTTTGTATTTGACGAAGGCAAAAGACGAGCTAACTATGGCAGCCGCGCTGAAAAGAGACATAATCAACCTTTGGCAAAAAACAAAGAAAAGCTATGCCTTTATATGGGGTAGGCTGTCTGAGTTTGAGATAGCACCGACGGACTCTGGTAGCCCGGGGCTTGAGATAAGATGCTATCCGGTCTCAATGCAGGCGCGGATTGTTTTGAAGTCGGCTTTAGATGAAAGCCTCTTAAGGCGGCTATGGGCTATTTTATACTATATGGAAAAATACCATGCGCGCTCGAAAGTGGTTGTGGAGCTTTATGATCAAAACGCTGTGCTGAGGGAGCTTGCGGCGGAGGCGGGCTAATGGCGCAAGAAGAAAGTGTCATAGCATCTCTGGATCTAGGCTCATCCAAGGTGGTTGCCCTAGTGGCACGTGTCCATCGTCCCGAGGAAATTGAACTCATTGGCCTAGGCATAGCTCCGTCACATGGTATCAAAACAGGTGCCGTGACGAATATTGAGCTTACTTCCCGTAGCATACGGGAGGCAATTGAAGAGGCAGAACTTATGTCTGCCACGCAAATTGAATCTGTGGTGATCAATGTAACAGGTAAACATGTACGAGGAGACAACTCAACAGGGGTTATTGCTATAACAAACCGGGAGAGAGTGGTTACCAGTAACGATATTTATCGAGTTATCGATGCAGCTCAAGCAATCCGCATTCCCGCAGATCAAGAAATCTTGCATGTGCTTTCTCGGGAGTTTAAAGTGGATGACCAAAATGGGATAAAAGATCCTCTTGGGATGGTAGGAGTGCGTCTTGAGGCAGATGTGCACATTGTGACAGGCGGAACGACCCAGTTACAGAACCTCGACAAGGCTGTGGAACAGGCAGGACTCTATGTGCGGGATCGTGTCTTAAGCTCTCTCGCGTCTTCCCATGCGATTTTAAGCGATGGTGAAAAAGAACTGGGTGTTGCGGTTGCCGATATTGGGGCCGGTGTGATTGATATTATTGTCTATACGGAAGGGGGCGTAGCTTATACAACCACGATATGTCTAGGAGCGCATCACATTACACAGGATATCAGCATTGGACTTAAGACCCCACTTGAGGCTGCCGAGATGTTAAAGAAACGATACGGCAGTGTGCTACCCCAGGATATCGATCCGTCGGAGATGATTGAAGTTCCCTCTGTGGGTGACAGACCTCCCCGTCTTAAACCCAGAAGAGAGTTAGCCGAGATTATGGAAGCGCGTATGCGGGAGATGCTCGAGATGATTGATCATGAACTTTTAAAATCTGGCAAGAAAAATCTTTTGGCCGGAGGAATTATTTTTACGGGCGGAGGTTCGCTCGTGGAAGGACTTATTCCTTTGGCGGAAGAGATTATTGGACTCGGGGCATCGCTTGGGGCACCAAAGGGACTATTGGGCATAGCTGACAGAATCTCCTCGCCTGTGTTTAGTACTGCAGTGGGGCTTATCTTACATGAGTTGCGAGCCAATGAAGATGGGATTAAGAAAACTGCAGGCAGGATGAATTTTGTCAGAAAAATAAAAAGCTGGCTACAAAATAACCTTTAAGAATTCAGGAGGAGGCTATGCTCAATTTTGCAGAGGAAGAAAAGTCACCGGCTATTATTAAAGTTGTAGGGGTAGGTGGTGCTGGAATGAATGCTGTAGAACGAATGTGCCACCTACGTTTGCAGGGTGTAGAACTTATTGCCATGAATACCGATGAACAGGTGCTGCGCCGCTCAAGTGCTCACCAAAAGGTGCACTTGGGCACAAAGCTCACCCGAGGTATGGGTGCGGGCGCAAAACCTGAAATAGGAGCTCAAGCTGCTATGGAAGACCGCGAAAAGATCATGAATGTGCTTAAAGGAGCCGACATGGTCTTCATTACAGCTGGCATGGGGGGCGGTACAGGTACAGGCGCTGCCCCTATTGTGGCCGATGTGGCTCGGGAGCTCAAAGCCCTTACCGTAGGCGTTATCACTCTTCCCTTTAAAGCGGAGGGGCAAAAAAAAATGGAAATTGCCCGTGCTGGTCAGGCCAACATGCGGGAAAAGGTAGATACTTTAATTACTATCCCGAATGATGCTATTTTTAAAATTATCGATAAGACAACACCTGTCAAAGTTGCCTTTAAGCACATCGACGACATCTTAGCCCGTGCTGTCATGGGCATAAGCGATATTATCAACTCTACGGGGGTAGTAAACGTTGATTTTGCGGATGTCAAAACAGTAATGAGCAATAACGGAGATGCTGTCATTGGTTTGGGCGAGGGATCTGGGGAAAATCGGGTTCAGGAGGCCATACAAAATGCCATCCACCATCCTCTCTTAGATGGACGCAGTATCGATGGCGCAAGTGCCGTGCTCATTAATGTCGTCGCGAGTGAGGATATATCTATGTACGAATACTACGAGATTCAAGAGAAGATACATGAAATGGTAAGCCCTGATGCCACGATTATTGTTGGCTTTACAGAAGACAGCTCTAAGGTAGATAAGCTTGCGGTGACGGTCATAGCCACAGGTTTTCGCAAAATACAAAATGCAAAATCTAACGCGCCAGAAAAAGAGAAAAAAGAAGAAGACTCGAAAGTAGTGCATAACATTACCCCTCTGCGGCGTAATGGTACCGAAAATACACCCATGTTTCCAGGGATGCAGCAGGGTTTAAAGTTTCCTAATATTGAGCCGAGTATAGAAAGTCTCGACATTCCCACATTTTTGCGCCGTAAAAAATAAGAGAGGCCCGCCTCAGCGGGCCTTTTTATGCTGGCCTACTATACTTTTTATACTTTTGTAGCCTTCTACGTCTCTCTTCGCCTAAGAAATATATTTGTCTTTTTATTTTTTCTCTCTTTGTTTCTTTTGGTTGAGTTTTATTTTCATATACCATTTCTGCGACTTGAAAAAAAGCGCTATGCAGCCATTGTTTCCATAGGTCTTTTTTTGGGCTTAAGCCTAGCTATATTCAGGTTTTCTCATATCCAAGATATAAAAGTTCACGAAACGGTAATAAAGGCAAGAGGCGTCGTAGAGCAGGTGGGCCGGCGCTCTCTTTTGGTAGGCCTTAAAGATGGCGTTCGCTTGCGGTTAATTCAAGTTAGAACCGAGGAGATCCATAAAGGAGATGAAATAGAATTTAGCTGCAAAACTCTTGATGGGTCTTATGGATTATTAGACAAATTGCAGACTATTTCTTCTCTTTGCCGAGCTCAGGGTGAGCTAAAAATTTTCCCTAAACAAAGCACATTCCAGAACCTCATGAGAAACTTGCGTGAGATTTTTGAAGAAAGGCTTAAGCAAAATCTGGGAGGGGAGAGCTTAGCCAAGGGCTTTGCTCTATCAGAGACACATGACATGGATTACTACGAACTCGAGCTTTACCGGCAAATGGGCATTGCCCACCTTTTTGCAGCTTCAGGTCTACATCTTGGCCTATTATTTGGTCTAGTCTATCTTCCCTTGCGCTACTTGCGCCAAGAAAAACTAGGATATATTGTGGGAGCTTTTTTTTGTTTTCTATTCATGCTCTTACTCGAGATACCTGTTTCTCTTTTAAGGGCCTTCGTATTTCTTTTGTTTTATGTTATAAAAAAGCTGAGCGATGAGAGATTTGAGAAAAAAACCACTTTATTTTGCGCAGCTCTCATAAGCGAGCTTCTTATTCCATACTCGACTTTTACAGTAGCCTTTGTTTTGTCATTTGGGGTTACCGCAGCTATATTACTTTTTTTTGAGCCAGTGGAAGCCCTTTTAAAGAGCTTTCTCCGCAATTCTTATGTACGAGCTCACTTATCGCTTACCCTTTCCACCTTTGCGGCTGCTAATGTACTTTCCTTGCTTTTGTTTGAAAAAATGAACGGTATGTCCCTACTATATAACTTTTTTGCAGTACCGCCTGCAGCTTTTTACCTCGCAAGTCTTATTTTGGGTCTATTTTATGATGGGTTTTTCTTTGTAACAAACCTCTTAGATAACTTCTACCGCTTTCTGGCTCAAATTCACTTTTGGCTTTACCAAAGCCAGTTTTATCCCATCAAACTCTCCCTGCAATATATCTGGTCCGTGGCATTTATCCTCTACCTTCTCTATCTTTTTTTGTTGAATTACAACAAGAAGATTATTGCTGCCAGAAAAAGTTTTCCTTACTTTATTGTCATCATGAGCTTCGCCTATGGTGGGTTTTTATGGTATTCCCAAAACCCTGTATTCCAGCACAAAGCCCTACCCCAACTCATTATCCAATACTTTGACAAGGAACTTTATGTTGTGGGAAAACTAGCTCACTTTCTTGAGGGACAAAAAGAAAGAGAACTTGAACTACTGCGACTTCCTCTCAAGAAACTTAAGGTACCAGCTGAGCTTCACCATGATCTTCCCTTTTACTTAAAGCCTATATCAGAAATACACCCAACCATAGAGCCCAAGAACGGCCTTTTGAAAAGCAAAAAGGGTTGTTATGTCTTTTTTTCTTCTATGAAGCCTGAGCTTTGGCAAGCTCAGATCCTTGCCGATTGTGCCTATCTTTTTGTGGTGATGAATAAAAAGGATATCCAAGAAAACTACAAATTACATAGACTTTGGCCTTTATTTGGGTATCAGGGTGAAGCAAAAACGTTGCCTTTTTTTAAATGGCAAGATTTTCCTTAAAAAAAGTGCTGATAACCAATGCGGAAAAGAAGTTTTTCCTTTTCTGAAAGAGTAAGCACATAATGCGAATAGAAAAAAAAGCCCAAAAACTCTGATGAGAGAACTAACCCTTTGAGACTTCTTTTTGAATATAAAGGTAACTCCGTGCGCATATTATCAACATCATGAAATAGGGGCCAAAAGAGTGCTGCGACGGGGATAAGCTCGTTGGAGTAACCCCACACATAGCCAAAGCGAAGGTATTTCTCTATATGCATACCCAAGAGCACTTGGTTGGCTCGTCCTCTTATGGCTGTATATGCCTGTAAGAGTGGACCAACCTCCCTTGGTTTTTCATAGCCAAGGCCGACAAGCGAGGTTTTTTTGTTCATTCGATAGTAAAAGGAAAGCTCAGAAAAAGAAAAAACAGATTGCGAAAAGAAAATGCGATGAGAATACACGGTTTGGTGGCGGAAATGCCAAGAGTGGTATAAGAGAAAAAAACCATGGGGGGTATGGTATATTTGGGATTGGAAGGCGTCTGGAAAATGATTAGCAAAGTAAGAAAGCTTTAAAGTACCACCTTTTACATGGCCTTCGAGAAATAGCTGGTGAAGCTCCTTTTGTAAGCCTAAGAAAGAGAGGTGGAATTCTTGGCCAAAAGCAATGAGAATTTCGGGAAAAATTCGCAGATTATTGGACTTTCGCCTTCGCAGGTGGTTTTTCACGACAAGAAAAGGATGCCAGCGATAGCTTATGGTGCTGAGATAGAGCTCATCATTTGTCTTGGCGGCAGCATACCAAGCTTGGGCAATTGAGATTTCGTGCCAAGAGAAGGAAAGAGCTGCCCCGAGGGGTCTTTCTGTAGCTAGGCTGGGGAAAAAAGGGAAAAAACCACCCTGGGAAAGCAAAAGCCCTGTTTCATAAGCTCTATGTCTGTGGCCAACTTGCAAGGCGAAATTTTGATCTTGGTAAAGAGCCTCTCCGAATATGAGCTTTGTATCACGGTCATAATAAATCCCAGCGTGGGCAATTTCTTGAGCGACAAAACCCTGGTAGAAATACTCTTCTTTATTGCCTAAAAAACGGCTTCCTGTAACACCCTGGATTTGTAGAGCAAGGCTTGTGCCTACGCCAACGAGGAAGGTAGGGCAAACTACTCTTCGAGGCACCGCCATCCCCTTGCTGCCAAAAGCAAAAGTGTGTCCTTTTTTGCACCGCACAAGTTGCCGCTGCGACTTATCGCAAGAGCTTCTTCGGCGGGTACTCCAAGCCGTATGAGCTCAGTAAAAGAAGGTGGCCTAATTTTAGGCAGAGAAGGTTTCTGCTCATTTGGGAACTCATATGTCTGGTTTTCTCTAGGGGTTTTCTTATACGAATTCTCTTGCTTTGGCCGGGGAAGCTCCTGTGTACCAAAATGGTATTCTAACTTGACAAAATAGGCATTTTGGTTGCGCAGCCCTGAGGCTAAATAAAAATCAGCTCGTAATAATAAAAAAGAGGTTGGTCTAAGATAGGCGCAAAATTGTAGACTTGCCGACTTTATCTCATAGCCCGCCCCCACACCTGCTTCGGGCAGAAGATAGAGAAGGGCCGAAAATGTGATGCCATCAAAAAAACCCTGGTCTTGTATAAGCTGTAGGTTCCATTCGATAGGTATGAAAATTTCTTTCAAAAGAGCTATCTCCGCCCAGTAAAAGGAGGGATGGGCATAGCGCAGTTTCAAAAGATAGACCTCTTGAACGTAAGAAAAATAGAAAACCACCATCCTTTCCCTCTGCAAGTAGTTTAGCTCATCTATGGCGATTTCTTGTCCCAGATAACCCAGACCAAAGGCAAAGCTCCCCAAGTGATAGCTTGGGACTACCGTAAAGCGGCTCTCCCGGTAGAGGTCCTGCCAATGGCGTTTTTCGAGGCTCAGAGAAAGCGCCAAATTTGGTAGAGGATGCCAATCGGCAGCAAGGTTTTCCCGGGCGAGCATCTTCTGACCCAAGGCAGGCAAGAGAAAGTTTACGCCAAGTTTCCCATGGGGGGAAAAATTCTCGGCATAGAGCTTTATGCTAAAGCCAAGCGCAAAAAGAAAGCGCCTCACTATGGCCTCCATATGAGCTTAAGGTTTTTATTCTTGAGCTCCACAAAATAGAGGCCTCGATCTAGCTCTTGGGGATTTCTAGTGGACAAAAGCACACCCGAGCTGTTGTATATGGCAGCAATTTGGGAGAAAGCTATTTCATGATAATGCAAAATTTGGCGCTCTTTTGAGGGACGAGACCCATTTTCGGAGAGGGGGATTAACTGAGCATAATAGCAATAGGCACTTTTAGGATAAACCCCATAGCATTGAGGTCTTAGCTTTAAGACATCCGAAGAGCTAAGAGCACCAAGGCAGGGGCCACTCCAGAGTCTTTGCTCGAGGGCTTTGTCATAAAGCCGTCTTGCTGAGGGGTATAACTCTCCATAACATAAAAAGCCCACGAGTTTGCCCTGGCGGTAGTAGGCAAGCTGATTTTTGTTTTCACAAAAAAAATGTACTTCTCTACCCCCATAGGGGAAGCTCTCTTTTTCTGTTTCAAGCCAGTCTACGTCCTCACTAAAATGAGCCTTACAGTGGACAGGGTAAAATTCGAGCAACTCTTGCGACCATCCTACCAAAAAAGGAAAGAGAAAAAGAAATATCCACATGTAGCCTCCTGCCTATATAAAACCGAAGGAGGCGAAAAAATTTGCCAAATTGAGACAAAAAATATGATAAAATTTAATCTGGGGCCGAAAATTTAGACTTCAAAGGGTCCAAAGCGACAAATTTCGTCTAAATTCAATCTTCCCTTGGGGAATTCTCTTTCCTGAAGGTGGGGGGGTAGAAGCTCTCTGTCTGCCTGATAGCCTACCGCGAAAAAACAAATCGGCTTATATTCCTTGGGGATACGCAGAGATTGAAGGGTTTTTTCATGGTGAAAGCCTGCCATAGGGTGGGTGATAAGACCTCTTAGGTGGGCCTCTAACATAAGTGACATAGCGGAAAGACCACAGTCAAAAAGGGCCGTGGGGTTCTCCTTTTGTGATTTGGAAAAATAAGGGCGATATAAGAGCAAGATAAGACAGGGAGCTTTTTTGGCCCACAGTTGGTTTTCAGGAACCAAGCAATCCAAGAAAAGCTCTTTATCCTTGCCTAAGCCAATAAGGTAATACCAGGGTTGCTCATTCATAGAAGAAGGGGCCCAGCGAGCCGCCTCCAACAAAGACAAAAGAACTTCTTTTTCTATTTCAGAGCTAGCAAAAGAGCGGGGGGACCACCGTTCGTAAAAAAAAGGAGAAATGGGATAATCAGGCTTTCTTTGCTGCACAGGGGATTATCCCTTTACACTACCCGAGGTAAGTCCGCCCACCAAGTGCCTTTGGAGTAAAAAGAAAAGAACCACTACAGGTATACTCACTAAAATAGAACCAGCTGCAAAGTACCCCCATTCCACGGAAAATTGCCCCACGAGTTGCTGGAGTCCCACGGGTAAAGTGTAAGAGAGCTCATTGTTCATAAAAGTAGCTGCTAAAATAAACTCATTCCAGGCGGTCATGAAAGAAAAAAGACCAGTAATGGCAATGGCTGGTCTCGAAAGTGGCAAAATAAGCTTCCAAAAAATTAAAGAGCGGCTTGCCCCGTCAATTAGGGCCGCCTCCTCTAGATCACGAGGAATGGTGTCAAAATACCCCTTTAGCATCCATACGGAAAAGGGGATGGATGTAGTGGAATACACAAGAATAAGCCCCGCCATGGTGTCTACGAGATTCAGCTTATCTAATATGATATAGAGGGGGATCATCATCATGGTTCCCGGAAACATTTGGGTCACAAGAAAGGCCATTAGTCCCGTTTTTTTCCCAGGGAATTGAAAGCGACTAAAGGCATAGCCCGCTGTAGCAGCTAAGAATATACCTACAAGGGTAGTCGATAGAGAAATCACCACCGAGTTTAAAAGCCAATGGAAAAAGGGTTTGTCAAAAAGAAGGTGGCGAAAATTCTTTAGCGTAATTTCTTCAGGGATAAGTCGAAATTCAGCAGGCAGCTCATTGCCCGGAGAAAAGGCAATTTGCACCACCCAACAGACAGGGAAAACTGTAAGAAAGGTAAAGAAAATGAGAAAAAGGTGAAGATGCCAGGTTCTTTTCTTAGCCATTAGTAAACCCCCTCCGTTGCTCTGCTAATGCGGTTTGTCACGTAACTATATCCTAATAAAATAAAAAAGATGATCATGGAATAAGCCGAGGCATAGGCATAGAGGTCTTTTTCAAAGGCGGCACGATAAGCTTCTACAACAAGAATGTCTGTCGAATTGTTGGGCGCTCCGTTGGATACAAGATAGATGACATTAAACATGTTGAAAGTCCATATGGTACCCAGAATAATGGCAGGGAACATAGCTGGTTTTAAGAGAGGCAGGGTTATTTGGCGAAACTTTTGCCAACGAGTAGCCCCATCAATATCGGCAGCCTCATAAAGATCACGGGGTATGGATTGCAAAGCACCAAGGGCAATGACCATCATGAAGGGAAAGCCAAGCCAGGTATTAGTGGCTAAGTTTGCAAAAAGAGCGGTCCAAAAAGACGAAAACCAACTCACGGGTTCAAAGCCTAAGGATTTGAGGGTCTGATTTATAATGCCAAATTCCTTGTGGAACATCCCCTTCCAAATCAAAGCCGTGATGTAATTGGGTACCGCCCAAGGTAAAATAAGTAAAGCTCTATAGACCCCCTTAAAACGCAAAGCAGGTTCTTTTAAGATTAAAGCAAGGCCTAAGCCAATACTGACATGCAAGATAATGTTTAAAAAGGTCCAAAGCACGGTAACAGCTAAGGTATAGTAAAAAGAACGGGGTTGCCAGGCAAAGTCCAGTAGTATTTTAAAGTAATTATAAAGCCCAGCAAAATAGTAGTGATTGTAGAGATTGCGAAAAAAACTTAAGCCCACACTGTAGGCGAAGGGTATGAAAATAATTAAAATAGTTGCCGCAACCGCGGGAAAAATGTACAGATAAGCTAATCGGTGCTTTTGCCAAGTTTCTTGCACACGTCTCGTGAGAAAACCCCTGAGCCCAAAAATAAAGAGAATAGCTAAAAGTAAGCCAAATATGGCAACAAATCCTGCCATTTTGGCAAAAAACTTGTCACTGTAGTTAGCCGCTATATTGCCGGAGGCAGTTAGTACCTCAAGGGGTAAATTATGCTCGTTAAAGGATATCTGCCACCACTCACGAATGAGGTTTTTTCCCTTAAGAGCCTGAGCTAAAATCTCTAGTTCCTTCATAACCTGTAGGGTAAAACGATCAGCTGCAACAAGAAGAAAAATAGCAGAAAGTAAGACAAAACCAACACTGTAGCGAAGAACAGGTGTCCAATCAGTAAGTGCTCTTTCTCCTCTTTCGCGCTCTACCAAGAGTTCAAAAATAAGTAAGACGACAATGGCCAATACATAGGTGTAGAAAAAAGAAGAAGGTAGTTTTAAGCGCTCACTTTTTCCTTCAAGAACCGCTACTCCTAAAAAATTACCCTCCATGGTGAGAGGATAGACAAGTCTTAAAAAACCCTCTTTCTCTTCAATATCTACCTCTGGCATAGGCTTTTTACGATATTCGCTAACAAAATCAGGCTTATAGCGCAAAATTCGCTCATTTGTGTAAAAATATCGCTTTACCTTTATTTGGCGATCATAGAGTTCCTTAAGTTCATAGTCATCCCGAACCATGGCCGTGTTGGGTGCCTTGTCGCGAGAGAAGACAATGTTAAAATCTCGTAAGACCACTAACCGCCGCTCTGTGTGTTCGCGGGCAAATGACTGCAATACTTTTTGCAGTTTATCCACACTGGAGGAACTGGCAAGCCCTCTTTGACGAAAGACATTATCCTCGTACAAAACTGTGGCAGCACCACGAGCCGCAAAAACCATTTCTTGAATGAGCTTTTGCTTTTCCGCATAGTGGGCTAAAAAACCCTCCGCTAAATAAACAAGCAAAATACCCAAAACGGCAAAACCCACATGATACTTTTTCCCGTTCATTAGTACATCCCCTCCCGAATAGCTTCCTCAACCTCCTTGTTTACTTTTTGCAGGATTGTATGCGGATTCTCACCAGCATAAATTACCCGAGAAAGAGCATTGTCCATGGGAGTCCAAATTTTTTTCATGTCAGGTCGATTGGGCATGGGCACCGAATGGGTCTGCTGCTCTTTAAAGACATATAGATCGTTGCGGTTTTTTATGTCGCTTTCTGTGTACACCTCTTTTAAAGAGGGGATCTGCCCACCCCGACGAGCCAAAATGAGCTGGGATTGCTTCGTCGTAAGATAGCGCATGAAAGCAAAAGCCTCTTTTTTCTTTTTGCTATACGCGCTCATAATCACTCCTTCCACCGTTAGAAAAGGACGCGCCGGGCTAAGCTTGTTTTCCGATATCTTGGGCAAAACCGCAATGCCATAATCCAAGCCCTCCCGTATCTCTGCCTTAAACCAGGGCCCATTTATCACAAAAACAGCCCGGTTATCATTAAAGAGAGCTGTAACAAGTGTACTTGTAATCTCGTCAGGCATAATCTTGTCTTCTTGATAAAGCTTTTTGGCAAAAAGCATGGATCGTGCTGCCCCCTCTGAGTTTAGGACCACATTCCCTGACTCATCGAAGATCTCAGCCCCAAAGCCAAAATACCAGGGCGAGTGAAAATATAGCTTGTCATTAGGATACACAAGACCATATACCCCTTTTTTGCGATCCGTAAAACGCCTAGCTAACTCCCGTAACTCATCTGTAGTCTTGGGGGGATTGAGTACAAACTTCCGATTGTAATAAAGAGCTAAAACCTTAAAATTAAGCGGTAATCCATAAATGGAGCCCTCAAAAACAAAGCGAGAAAGACCTTCGTCACGGTAAATAAAACTCTGTAGGGTGGCCTCCAAAAAACGATCCCGAAATTCATCGGTCATGAGAAACTCCAAAGGCTCAATGAGAAGTTTTTGAGCCCAGTCGCCAATGCGGTCATGAGCAAAAATAAAAATATCAGGACCTTTACCTCGGGGGATAGAATTGGTAAGCTTATCCGCAAAAGCATCCGTCGGTATGTAAAGTAACTTTACTTTCAGAAGGGGATCACTTTCATTGTACTTTGCTACTATCTCTTCAAGAGCTGCCCTCTCTTCCCCTCTGTAGGAATGCCATAAAACAATACGCTTTTCATCCTCCGGACTCTGACAGAAAGATAAGACCAATACCCAGCATGTAAGGAGGACAAGCTTCCACGATGACGGCAAATTGAAAAAATGTCCAACCCAATTTCTCATAACCCTACCTACAGGCGGTTTATGTTCTGCCCGGTGTCATAATCAAAATAGTGAATGTTCTCTAAATTAACGACTAGGCGGATTTTTTCTCCCATAGAAATGCGGCTACGGGAGGAAACTACCGCCGTAAGGGGAAGATCCCCACACTGTAATTGAACATGAATTTCAGCCCCTAAGTTTTCAGCTACATCCACCACTCCCTCCACGGTATTGTCACTGGAAGCATTTGGACTAAAGAAGGCATCTTCAAAATCATGGGGCCTTATTCCCGCCCGGATTTTTTTCTTTCGATACTTACTTAAAAAGGGTACACGGCTCTCCCCAACTCTTAGCTCAATACCTCCCGAGACAAAATAAGGGACCCCCCCACGCTCCTCAATCTCTCCTTCTAAAAGATTAATGGTGGGGGTGCCAATAAAGCCAGCTACAAAGGTATTGGCAGGATTGTAATAGACATCAAGTGGCGCTCCAATCTGCTGGATATTCACAGAATGGGGCCCCTCAAGCCGGTTTAAAACAACAATCTTGTCAGCTAAGGTCATAGCCTCAATTTGGTCATGCGTGACATAAACCGTGGTGGTATTGAGCCTACGCGTTATTTTCTTAATTTGCACCCGCATTTCCTGACGCAGTTTTGCATCTAAATTAGAAAGTGGTTCATCAAACAAAAACGCCGCCGGATTACGTACAATAGCCCGCCCCATGGCTACCCGTTGCCGTTGGCCACCCGAAAGTTGCCGTGGCTTCTTGTGCAAGTGCTCCGTTAACTGCAATATTTCTGCAGCATGATAAACCCTCTGCTGGATCTCCGTGCTGGGCATGCGGCGCAATTTAAGACCAAAGGCGATATTGTCAAAAATAGAAAGATGGGGGTAAAGAGCATAACTCTGAAACACAAAAGCTATGTCCCTGTCCTTAGGAGCTACCTGGTTGACTACCCTTCCCCCAATTTCAATCTCACCCGACGTTATGTCTTCAAGACCCGCTAACATACGCAGGACAGTCGACTTACCACAGCCCGAGGGACCCACAAAAACCACAAACTCTCTATCTTGAATATGCAAATTAAAATCCCGAATTATATCTACCGTTAGTTCATGGGCGGGCACCTCCCGCAACTCCTCTCTTTTCAAATCAATCCTTGCCTGAATTTTCTCCCTCTCGACCTCATCGAAAGTATCCTTGAGATCTTCCTTTAACTTCCTTATCTCGGCCTTAACCTTCTTCTTAAACTCGCTCTTTTGTAAGCGGTAAGACTTATTAATGCCGCGAAAGACAATCTCAGCCATAACCTCCCTCTTTGTGCTCTGCCAAAAATCGAGTGTTAGTCTATAAGAATATTGCTAGACTTCAAGTAACTTTTTGGCTCGACACCCCCGAAAAAACTTGGTTGATGAGGATTTCCATAACGAGACAGCAAATTCCGCCAATTTATTTGAATAGGATTTCCATAACTGAATTGGCCATAGAAGTGCTACCTTCGCTTCGCGCTTTATGAAACTTAAAAATCTTTGACTTGCTCTTGTTTAATTTTATAAATATTTTTGGCACAAATATGCAAATTTTGCGAGATTTTGAGGTTATATATAAGGCATAGGCGAGCATGATTTTAAAACGTAAAAGTTCTCCAGGAGGCGTGACAGGGATCTGGGAGGTTTTGCTGCATCCCTGCCTTATGGCAAAAGTGAGGAGGGCAGCTGAGATCAACAAGGTGAGTATGTCCTGGGTGGTGCGCTATTGTGTTTTTCGCTTAGCGCGCAAGAGAGTGGTTCATATGGAGAAGCTACATGAGCTGGCAGAGTCCCTGCGGGAGAAGAATCAAGAGGAGCCCTTGCCTGCCAGGCGTTTGTGTCGGCTCAATGTGTGTCTTTATGGGGATGACGAGCGGCTTTTTTGCGAGCTCAAATATCGTTTTCGGCTAACAACAACAATGGTGGTGCGTATAGCTTTGGTAAGGTATTTAGACCTGCTGCTGGAGGGACGTGTGCCCTATTGGAGACTTTTTTGGTATGGGATTAAGTTTGTGGTTCGGCACCGTTCTTGCTATTCTGCCCCTGCTGGTTTTCCAATAGTGGATTTCCATATCCGGGAATTTTTTGACTATGGGGATTATTGGGGAGTGCC
>JANWWS010000019.1 GCA_025055765.1 Leptospiraceae bacterium
TATCCGTCCACTTTTTGTCGTGGTATTTTATCCTTGTCATTTCCACCAAAGCCTCGTTGGGTTGAAGTTTGGCTTGAATTTCTTGCCATTTGCGAGGTTTTGGGGTAAGTTCTGCTGAAATACCTGCCTTTGAAAGCAAAAGAGAAAGTTGTTTTTCGGTTTCATTTTTATTTTTTTCTAATTCTATTTTTTTTTCTTGTAGGTTGATGAATTCTCCTTCGAACATTATCTCCATAACACCTTTGTTGGCTTGGCTGATGGCTCTGCATAGTGAGAGCCATGTTTCATAAGTTATTTCAAGCATTCCATCTTGGGCTTTTTCTAAATTTCTGCGAAGCTGGTTAGTAGAAAAAAACAGCAAACCTTTGGTGACAAGGTTATTTTCCAAGAGCCAAGCGGAAAGTTCAGGCTTTTGGTTTTGAAGTGCATAAGAGAAATAAATTTCAAAAACCTCTTTGAAAGTAGCCAAATATTGCTCTTTTTCTTCTTCAGAAATCCCTATAAAACTACGTTGAATATCATTGATAAGGATTTTAGAGGCTTCCTTGTAAAGTGGCTCGGCTTCTGAATACTTCCCTTGTATCTTGTATAATCCTGCTAAGTTGTTACAAGAATTGGCATAGTAAGGGGATTCTTTGCCGAAAATTTTGGCATAAATTTTTTTTACTTCTTTGTACAAAGGTTCTGCTTTTAAGTACCAACCTTGCCTTGCATACAAAGCGGCTAAGTCATTGCAAGCAGTGGCATAGTCAAGGTTATCTTTGCCTAATACATTAGCATAAATTTCTTTTATCTGTTTGTATAAAGACTTAACTTCCGAATATTCACCTTGACTTTCGTATAATTTTGCCCTCTCTTTGAGAGAGTAAACATATTCCAGGGGGGTATCGCCTAATACTTCATAGATTTCCACTATCTCTCTATACAACGGCTCTGCCTCCGAATTTCTCCCTTGACTTCTATACAAACCCGCTAAACTGCCGCAAGAGTTGACATAATCAAGGTCGCCTTTGCCTAATACTTTTTCTCGTATGGCTAATGCCTCCTTGTATAAGGGTTCAGCTTCGGAATAACGGCCTTGACTTTCGTATAATCCTGCCAGGTTGTTACAAGCAGTGGCATAGTCGGGGTGGTCTTTACCTAACACTTTGACAATGATTTCTTTTGCTTCTTTGTACAAAGGTTCGGCTTCGGAATACCTTCCTTGACTTACGTATAATCCTGCCAGGTTGTTACAAGAAGTAGCATATTTGGGGTGGTCTTTGCCCAAGACTCTTCCCCAGATTTCTTTGGCCTCCTTGTACAAGGGTTCGGCTTCCGAATACCGGCCTTGACTTTCGTATAATCCTGCCAGGTTGTTACAAGAGGTGGCATAGTCGGGGTGGTCTTTGCCTAACACTCTTCCAAAGATTTTTTTGGCCTCCTTGTACAAGGGTTCGGCTTCCGAATAACGTCCTTGATCATGGTACAAACTTGCCAGGTTGTTACAAGACCAAGCATAGTCGGGGTGCTCTTTGCCTAAAACTCTTCCATAGATTTCTTTGGTCTCCTTGTATAAGGGTTCGGCTTCTGCGTAACGACCTTGATGTTCATATAATACTCCCAAAAAATGGCAAGAGAGGGCATAATATTTATGTTCCTTCCCAAACTGCTTCTCTGCTTGCTTCAAGGCTTGCTCACAAACTATGGTAGCTTCGGCATACTTGCCTGCATGGTAGAACTTTGTGCCTTGTTGGGTTAATTCCTCCCAGCTTTGGGCGTGGCTTATGACCATAAATAAGCACAAAGCGCTAATTAAGATGGCTAACTTTTTCATAAACTTTTATTTAAGTTGGTAC
>JANWWS010000035.1 GCA_025055765.1 Leptospiraceae bacterium
TTGCCAGTCGGTGTGCCAGAATAACTAATCAAGAAGTGGTGGTGGACACTTTGAAAATTTACGATCGATTGCGCCAGGAAGGCGCCCTCGAGGAAAAGGCAGCGCGTGCAGTGACCAGTGTCTTCCACGATGTCCTGGAAAGTGAATTAGTCCGCAAAGGAGAACTCACCGCAACCAGCCAACAAACCCAGCTCGAGATAGAAAGAGTCAGGGCTGATCTTGCAAAAGAAATAGAGAACGCTCGAGCCGAGCTTGCAAAGGAGATTGAAAAAGTCCGGGCAGATCTTGCGAAAGCGATTGAGAAATCCCGTGCCGATGTTGCGAAAGAAATCGAAAACGTCCGTGCTGATCTTACAAAGGAAATAGAAGGCATCCGTGCGGAGATTGAAAAAGTTCGAACAGACCTCATGAAAGAAATTGAGAAAATCCGTGCAGATCTCACGAGAGAGATTGAAAATGTCCGGGCTGATCTTATGAAAGAAATCGAGATTGTGCGGGCAAATCTCATGAAAGAGATTGAAAAAGTTCGGGCAGATCTCACGAAAGAGATTGAAAAAGTTCGGGCAGATCTCATGAAAGAGATTGAGAAAGTCCGGGCTGATGTGACTAAAGAAATCGAAATACTCAGGCTGCAGATGCAAGCCGATCTAAACAAGAACAAAGTAGAAATTCTTAAGTGGTTAATTGGTCTGATTGTCGCACAAACCAGTCTGCTGATTGGAGTTTTACGTTTCATGGGCAAAGTTTAGGACTCGTCCTGTTGATTGTGGTGAGCAACAATAAAGAAAAGCGCTGTCCAGATCGAGTGCCATACCATGAGCGCGGACGAAACTAAATTGATCATCATCCCGATCGGTAAATATGCGGATTACCAAACCGCGCACTATTTTTGCGAAAATGGCGCCCGCAATGCAAAAAAAGGCATCCATGCTAAATGCACAGCAGGGCTCTATGCAGAGCTCTATCAGAATGCGCATTTTGTCTTTATCTTGCAGGACACGCTGGTAAGACCAAAGGATGCCAACAGAAATTACAAAAAGCTTTGCCAAGCCGTAGAGAAGGACTTCTGCGCATGGCTTCGGCAGCCAGAAACAGGGATACCACTGGACCAAAAAAAATATAGCATTATTGTCGTTCCTGGCAAAGGCACATTTCCCGCTGTAAACCCAGACGAAAAAAGTGCGATCTTACTGCATGCAAAGAACTCACAGGCAAACCAGCATGCATGGCTCACCTGGCAGCTTATCCAAATTTTACGGAATTTCCTGCGAGATGGAAAAATTTCTGTCATTCTGGATACGTCGCACGGGGTCAATAACTTGCCGCTTACTGTTGCGGCCGTGCTCGAAGAAATTCTCCCGATTTATGCATACCACCAAGGTGATGTCCAATTCGAAATCCTCAACTCTGATCCGTATTGGAAAACAGAATTGCCAAAATTAGAGATTAACACCATCGAAAAGAAAATTATCTATCCTGATTTGCCTTTCCGCAATTACAACCGCAATGATCTAAACCAAGGGATCCGCTTAAAGGTGTTGGATAGCAAAGACAAAGAACTTGCCAGGGAATTAAACCAGAAATGCCGAGCAACCCTCAGCAACGAGGTGGTCCAGAAGTTGCAGGCACTGCTGGCCGCTCTGCGCCATGGTTTTCCGCTGGCAGCAGCTTGGTTAGTCTCCGAACTGGCTAGCAAAAGTCTAAAAGACCCCTTAGGCCCATTATTCCAGCAGATCCGTGAAAACACAACGATAGCCCGTGACGGCAACACGTTGGAAATTAAGGCCTGGGCAGTTTTGCCAAATACAATCGCGGCAGACATTGCACGCATTTGCTTTTTGCTGGAGATACTGAGGAACCTTTTTGGAGATTACAGCCCGGAAAATGGGATTAGCATAGAAGTGCTGCTTTCTGCCTCTAAAAAAATCTATACCAAAAACCAAATTGAACTGAAACTGATCCAACATGAACTGGAGTATGACCTACCGAAGCTAATGAAACAATCCGCCCGTGTTGCCGGATGGCAGTTGTTAGCCTCACTGAGAAAATCTGAACCCAAGTTAGAGGGACCTGTCGAAAAAGAAAGAACAAGAGATGCTTCCCACCGAAACTTTTATGCCCATGCAGGGCTTGAGCAAAATATCACGGAAGTCCTTTACAAAAATCGCGAAATCCGTTTACGCTATGCAAAAGGCACGCAGGACACAGTGCTGAAATACTTGAATAAACTGCTCACTTCAGAACGTAACTAAGATGGGATGTTTTTATGCCTTTGCTTGGCTGATACATTACGCGCCACTTTTTGGTTGGTTTGACGAAATATAATCGACGATAAGAGCTTCCCATGCAACACCTCGTGCAGCACTTCATTGTCACTACCTGCGGCACCAGCATTCTCACCAATGGCGCTAGTCAAGAGATGCGTGCCGAGCTGACGCGCAATGCCAATGCCTACTCCGCTCAAGAATGGCAAGGTGACTACGAAGCTGCAGAAAAATATATGAACCAAAAATGTGAGACTCTGCTCAATCTGCCACCACACGAAGCTGCCAAACAAAGTGCGGAGCTCAACTCGCTCATGGCTTGGTACCAGGAAAACAAAGCCGACATCAAAAGAGATGTCCATTATCTTGTGCACACCGATACGTTGCAGGGGCGAATGACAGTAGATGCTATATCCAGTTACTTGCAGCGAAACTTTGGCACCCACGCGATCCCCATTACTGCCAACAAACTTAGCACCAAAAACAAGTTCGACTTCCATGAATCGCTCAAAGAGCTGACCAACCGCCTGCGCGAGCATCTATTCGCCCCAGAAAAAAAGGCGGCTTCGAAAATTGTCTTCAACCTCACCGGCGGCTTCAAGGGGCTCAATGCCTATTTGCAGGTGGTCGCCAACTTATGGGCGGATCTGACAATTGTCGCGTTTGAAGGGTCTGAGCTTTTAACCATACCCCGTTTGCCGATCTTGCCCGACGAGACAGTGATCGAGCAAAGTATTGTTGTTGCCCGTCGCCTGGCCTTGGGATTACGTGTGCGCCCCCAAGAAATGGGTGGCCTACCAGAAATTTTTTACACTGTCTTGGGGGACGAATGCCTGAGCTCCGATATCGGCGATTTTTTCATCAAAGAAACTTTGCCAAAACTTTACCGGAAAAAACTTTTCCCCCCAGCCTCGCAGCGTATTATTTATGGCGAAAAATTTGAAAAAAGCCTCGAACAATTAAAACATTCCCCCGAACGCTTAGCACAACTGCAACAACGCATCGACGATCTT
>JANWWS010000026.1 GCA_025055765.1 Leptospiraceae bacterium
CTTTACGATGTCGGCACACGTGTCGATCCCAAAAACACACATATTTTTGTGCACATGCAGCAGAAAGGCAAAGAGCTTTATGTCAAAAGTAGCGCTGGGGCGTGAGATAAAAATACTCCCTGAATCTGGCAAATAAAGAGAAAGTGGGTATTGAGGCCAGAGCCCCCGGGTCGTAACCACGGGGGTGACCGGTCGGCGAACCTTCCGGCTTGACATATTATTTTCGTCATTTTTTACCAAAGTGTCAATTGTTTTTTGGATTTTTTGCGCACCAACATAACTCAATGGCTTGACAGCGCATGAAAAATGATGGCGAATTTCCAGCAATGCAGATTGCCTAAGTGTCGCTTCACTCCTTGGGTTGCACAATGGCAGCACGCATTACATCCTTAAATTCACCAAACATTGATTAAAGCAGGAGGAGATCAAGATGCGCCACCTAGTTTTATTTGTAACTCTGCTCGCCAGCGCAACAGTGACGCTGTCTGCACAGGATCAAAAAAAAAGAACCCTCTAAAGTGGCCAGCGTTGAGTCCAAGGCAAAATCTGCACAGAAGACTCTGCAGCGACCACCTTGAGTTTTTCGGGAACACTCGGTTTAGTGTACGCCGAAGGTACCCTAGCCATCACATGTGGCGGTCCGAAAATAGGCGTTAAATATGGCGACTGGGGCTTTTACTTTGGCTTTTTCCCCAGCCTCGTTTACAGCGAAGCCTACAGAATCAACTCCAGTGCCGCCAAGCCGATTCGCCCTAACCTCGGTGTTGGTTTGGAACTTAATTTCCTGCGCTTTAGTGTCATCACACCCATCTTTTACATGCCAGGGGATGCATACTATTACACCTTAGGGATCGCCTAAAAACTTTAGTGCTTAGCAATTAAAATTATGTCACATTTTGTGAGCTATCCATGTTATAGCTAAAATTGGTAACCAACCAAGCAATGGTATAAAAAACACCGCAACACATAGGGCTAGAGCGCTATGTGAAAGCCCCAAAAGTCACTGCCAGAAAAATTTTTCTGAAAAACTGAAAAAATTTCGCGATTTTTTGGTATTTAATATATAGAGGGACGATGAAAACCAAAAACATGCATACCACCAGTGTCAGCCTGCCGGAAAACGTCGCA
>JANWWS010000017.1 GCA_025055765.1 Leptospiraceae bacterium
TAACCGACAAGGTGAAAGACCGGGCAGGCAACGTGATTGCCCCGGTGAGTAGTTCTTTTACTACTGATGTTTGCCCTAAAAGCAGGGCCCAGCGACCTGTGTTTAATGGTCCTATCTATGCCATGGCTAAGGGGGGTTGCACTCTTTATGTTGGGGGTGCCTTTACCGAGGTTGGTTCTGCTTCCGCCTATGGGATTGCCCTGGGAGAAGATGGCAAAGAGGTGTCTGGTTTTCGATATGCAGATATCAATGGTGTGGTTAGAGCAGTCGTAAGTGATGGATATGGTGGTTGGTATATCGCAGGGGACTTTACCCTTGTGGGTAATAGGGAACGCTATCGTGTAGCGCATTTAGCTGCCAACGGGGAAATTTTACCTTTCAGTCCTCGTGTTGAGGGGGGTGAGGTGAGAACTATTGCTCTTGTGGGTGATACCCTCTATTTAGGTGGGGATTTCACTCATGTCAATGGCATAGAGCGCAATCGTCTGGCAGCTGTGAAAACCGATGGCACATTGTTGCCTTGGAACCCCAGTGCTAATGGGACGGTTTTTGCGCTTGCGGTATCGGGCAGCACGGTTTATGTGGGGGGGGAATTCACCAGTATCAGTTCTACCTCTCGTAATCGCCTTGCGGCGATAGGTACAGATGGTACCTTGTTGTCTTGGAATCCCAATGCCAATTTTGAAGTCAACGCGCTCGCCATTTTGGGTAGTACTATCTATGTGGGAGGATGGTTTACCACTGTCAGCTCAACTACCCGGAATTACTTGGCTGCCATTTCCATCGATAACACCTGCCTTAATGCATACTCTCCTGGCCCCTGCCTTTTAGCATGGAACCCGAACGCCAATGCTGTGGTCAATGCCATCGCTGTCTCGGGCAATGAGATTTATGTGGGTGGGGAGTTTACCCAAATTGGTTGCCCAACAGGCTGTACTATCACAGGTGGACCTTATACTCGCAATCGCCTAGCCGTTATTGGTACGAATGGCACTACCCTTTTTAACTGGAACCCCGATGCAAATAGTGCAGTCCATGCCCTTGCCATCTTGGGTAGTACTATCTATGTGGGAGGATTTTTTACCAGTGTGAGCTCAACTCCCCGGAATTACTTGGCCGCCATTTCCATCGCTAACACCTGCCTTACCACATACTCTCCCATTTGCCTTTTGAGTTGGAGCCCTGGTGCCAATAATCTTGTCTACACACTAGCTACCTCGTCGACGAATGCGGTCTACGCAGGAGGATTGTTTAGCATAATTGGCTCTTTATCTCGTAATCGCCTCGCTGCCATCCGCACCGATGGAACTATTTTATCCTGGAATCCCGCTGCAAATTTACCTGTGAATGCGCTGGCTATTGCAGGCAGTACTGTAATCCTAGGGGGTAATTTTAGCAACATAAACACCACAAGCCGTAATTATTTAGCTGCTATTGGAACAGATGGCACCTTGCTCCCATGGAACCCAAATGCTAGTGGTGGTGTGGTCAATAGCTTAGTCGTATCGGGCAACACGGTCTATGTTGGGGGTGGATTCACGAGCATCGGTTCAACTAGCCGCAATTACCTGGCTGCCATTTCTATTGATAACACTTGTCTGGCGACCTACTCTTCAAGTTGCCTCCTCTCCTGGAACCCCAATGCGAATTATGCAGTCAAAGCTCTGGCTGTGTCTGGCAACATAGTCTATGCCGGAGGGGATTTTACTACAATCGGTGGCAATCCTCGCAACTACTTGGCTGCTATGGGAACAGATGGCACCTTGCTCCCATGGAACCCCAATGCTGGTGGCGGTGCGGTAAATAGCTTAGTCGTATCGGGCAACACGGTCTATGTTGGTGGATGGTTCACGAGTATCAGTTCAACTAGCCGCAATTACCTGGCTGCCATTTCTATTGATAACACTTGTCTGGCGACCTACTCTTCAAGTTGTCTCCTCTCCTGGAACCCCAATCCCAATAATGCCGTGGGCACGCTGGCTTTTTCGGGCAACACGGTCTATGCTGGGGGATATTTTACCAACATAGGTGGCGCAAACCGGGAGTACCTGGCAGCAATCAGTACCAATAGCATTTTGCTACCCTGGAATCCTAATCCTGGCGGTGGTCTGGTCAGTATAATTGTTGCCTCTGGCAAAACTCTCTACCTGGGTGGTAATTTTACCTCACTAGGCAGCTATACTGCCGAGAGAATCGCCTCCGTCAATAGCGACGGTAGCCGCAACTGGTAAAATAAAAGTATCCCGCAAAAAGGCTTGGCCGCTGCGTAAGCTACTCCAGCATAACTTAATTTCTTTTTCCCTAGGGTGGCCCTCTCGGCCGGGGTATTTCTCATGTTCTCAGCAAAAAACGGCGCAGAGTGAAAACCCATATTCATGGCACACTGGATTTGGTCTGCGAGGTGTTGAGCGCAGCCAGCCGCGAGCGCGACTTGGGGGTAAAAGCCGAGCGCTATCTTAAAAGCGGATCTAGGGATAAGGGAATTAACGATAGAAACGCCATGATTCTCGAATTGTGGTATATGCCCCAAAGCCGGAGGATAAGACGGCAAATGCTATGGAATTCCATAGCCGATTTTTGCTGGGGCTCATGGTAAAACTCAAGGCGGTTTTGGTGCCTACCTCGTGTTTTCGCAAGAGAGCACAATTAGGCCAAGGAGAAAATCTTTTCGTTAAGCATATTTTCAAGGACGAGAGACATCCGTCTGACAGAACAAACAAATAGACTTATCTATCGAACGATATATCGAGGTCTTGGTGTCGGTTGTAAAGACAACTCTTTTTTAAGGTAAGTGCCCTGGGTAAACGGGCCACCCCCGGGGTGCCATCAGTGCTTGGGTATGGAAATCCATACTTCTTTTGCGCGCATAACATATCCGGCTTTACAAGCGAAGGCAGTGTGCCACTCTCGACTATGCAGGCAATTTCTTCTCCTGAGGCTCCCAAGCCAATTGGTCCCTATTCGGCGGCCCTCAAGGTAGGGAGTTTTATCTTTTTTTCAGGTCAAATCCCACTCAAAGATGGGGAGCTCGTGGGGGGTGGTATCCGCGAGCAGACCCAGCAGGTCTGTGAAAACCTCAGGGCTTTATGTGAGGCAGCAGGCATCTCTCTTGCTCACATTGTAAAGACAACCGTATTCCTTACGGACCTTGCTGATTTTCAGATCATGAACGAGGTATATTCTTCCTTTTTTCAGCCTCCCTACCCTGCGCGTACTACGATAGGGGTCGCCCAACTGCCGCGGGGTGCCAAGATAGAGCTGGAAGCCGTGGCTTTTATTGAGGCTCAGGGGTAAGCTGCACTACGTGGCGTAAAATAACCTCTGTCTTTAGATTAACTGAGTTATGGATTTCCTGAAATCTTTTGCGGCTGTGTTCTTCAAGACGGGTTTGTTCTCGCTGCGTACGGGCCAGAGCTAAAGACATACCCTTGTCACCATACCACCGTAGCTTTCCTTTTTGGATTTCTAATTTTTGTTGGATTTTTTCCCTTTTTTGGTCAAAACTTTCGTTTAAAGTCTTTTTCCAAAAATAAGCATCATAACTAAGCTTCGTCATAAGTTTTTGTCGTTCTTCTTCAATGTATGGTTGTAGAAAGTCCCTGAGCTCTTGCTCAAGCCTGCCCCAATCATGGCTGTGCGGCTTTATCCCAAGCTCGGCTTTTATTTCAAAAGATGGATCTTCTGTTAGCAAGCGCCATTGTCCTTGAGTGTTCTCGACAGCAAAGAGGCGGCGGTGTTTGCGCACCGTGTGAAAGTTGACCTCTACCAAAAAATAATACCCTTCGTAGCTATCCGTGTAAAGTTGCAAAATCTTTGGGTGTGGGAACAGTTGCATAAGTTGGGCCACCAAAGAATCGAGGTAGGGGTGGCCAAAAACGAGGTAATCTAGCTTCTCGTGTTTTTGGCAAAGTTCACGATAAAAGCTGCCCTGGCCCATAGAAGCGCCATGCGAAAACTCATAAATACCTGCGCCTAATTCTTTTAAAGAAGGGTCGAGAACTTTGATAATCTCGGCAAGGCGCTTTTCGTTTTTCTTGTCTTTTTCTAAAAGTGATTTTTCTTTAATTAAAAAAGCGCTAAAATCATAGGGGACAAACTCAACAGAAAAAAGTCTTTCAATTTTTGCAACACTTTGTTTTGCCTTTGTTAAAACCATTTCTAGTTCTCGGTTTTTGATGCGTTTATCTTTGTAGGTTTTAAGAAAAAAGGCAAAATTCTTGGTAAAATTAAATTCATCTTCTAACATGCCAAGTAGGATGTCAGATTCTCCAAAGGCCTCTTCGAAGAGGTGGATTTTTTTCTCGAGTACCTCGAGAACTTTTTCGGCCACCGTATTATGTGTGACAAAATTAATGATATATACATCTCTGCTTTGCCCATAGCGGTGGATCCGTCCTATACGTTGCTCAATTTTAAGGGGGCTCCATGGAAGGTCATAGTTAATTAAGACAGAAGCCATTTGTAAGTTGCGTCCCTCACCCCCGGCTTCGGTTAAAATGAAAATTTCTGCCTCTTGAGAAAATCTTTCTACCGCAAGGTCCTTTTCCCTGGGAGAAAGACTACCGTGAAATACCTCAACTTTAAATTCTTGTGAGAGCTCCTTTTGCAGAAAAGAGAGTGTGCTTCGAAACTGAGTAAAAATAAGAAACTTTTTGTGGCCTAGCCGTGCTAATTCTCTTAGAGTTTGGCGTAGAACCCTTAGTTTGCTTTCTTGATTTATGAGGCTACCGAGGTATATTAGTTGGTCCAGGGCTTCTATTTCTTTTCGGATATCCGAGATAGAAGCCAAAATTTCTTTTGGTTCGCTTTGGCTTTCCATGATGAGTTCCGCAGTCTCTCCGTCGTCTTCAATGTGGTTTAAGAGAAAAAGGCGGTCGTAATCTTCTTTGTTAAAAATAGCTTTCCTTAAGCTTTGGGTAAGCAGCTCTTCAAGTTGGAGTCGTCTTTTTTTTAAAGCTGTGAGCAAAGCATAGGAGCTTGAGTCGAGCAATTTTTGCAGAGTAATCATTACAAAGCTACGAGTCTGGGCGCCTATAGCTTTTGCAAGGTTATATTCTTGGGCCACATATGCCGTGGTAGCATCGTAAAAGCGCCGTTCTTCTGTGCTTAGGTTTAGCTTTACCGTGCGTGCTATTCTTCGAGTAAACAAACCCACATCTTTTTTTTGGCGACGTATCACGACAGGAGCAATTTTGCGCCTTAATGTGCCCCCGGTAGGGTTTTCAAACTCTTCGAGAAAACTATCTAAGGGGCCTAAGAGATCCTGATCTAAAAGATGGATTAGGTAGTATATTTCTTCTAGCTTACCCCGAAAAGGGGTCGCCGAGAGAAGAAGCATAACACGGCATCGTCGTGCCACAAGCTCGGCAAAAGCGTAGGCCTGGGTAATTTTATGGCGATCTCGGCGCAGCCGATGAGCCTCATCAAAGATGGCCATATCAAAGTTCTGGTTTTGGAATAAATGCCGATAGCGAACGTCTTTGGCAAGATCAAGCGAAATGAGAATTTTCCCTTTGCGTTGCACGATGTCAGGATCTTTGCGTAGGCTTTCTCCTGTTATTATTGTAAACTCCTCGTTAAATTTTGTAAGCAGCTCATGGCGCCATTGATTAAGCAAGGTTGCGGGTACTACAATAAGGATTTTCTTAAAATCGTACTTTAAGACAAGCTCCTTTAGGATAAGCCCTGCCTCAATGGTTTTACCAAGGCCAACCTCGTCGGCAATGAGAAAACGTCCACTTGTGCTCTCGAGTACTCGTAGGGCTGCCTCCAACTGGTGTGGTAAAAGCATGGTGCGGGAGACACGAAGAGAAGTTAGGGGATTGTTAAAGTAATCCATAAGCAGGGGCCAGAGTCTTAGGTAGGCGAAAAGCTGGGGTGCGGATAGCCTTTCTATTTCCCAAGTGTTTTCTTTTCCAGGGTTTATGTCATGTGGCACTTTTTGACATGGGCTATCGCATCCTAGCATGAATGGCCCGAATTATGTCACATTCCTAGCCGTCAATGGAATCAAGTTTTCCGTGGATTTCCCTGCGATACGCTGTTTCTTCTTGTAGGAAATTCAGAAAAGGCTTGACAAACGGATTTACAATAAGAATTTGGTATAAACTGCGCGGTAGAGCAGCTGGTAGCTCGTTGGGCTCATAACCCAAAGGTCGCAGGTTCAAATCCTGCCCGCGCCATATGGCGACGTAGCTCAGCTGGTTAGAGCAATGGAATCATAATCCACAGGTCCGGGGTTCGAATCCCTGCGTCGCTAAGCTAGCGGTGCACGCAGGTTATGTACGCCTGCTCCATCGCATCACGAACTTGAGGGTCTTCTTCAAGAAAAATAGCCCTTTTAAGCTCATCACGAGCTGAGCGGACCCGCAGCTCGTGAATTACTATAGCGGCACGGTAGCGTATAGAGGGATCTTTGCTGCGTAAAAGGGCAGCCAGGCTTTTTTGGGTATCTTGTTCGGTAAGATCGATAGCCAAGATAGAGCGGTAAAGTTCCACCTTTACCCACTCATTCTCTTCGTTTTGGGCACGGTTCTTTAGAGGGCTCAGAGATTCCGCTTGGCGCAGGGCACCTAGAGCAAAGGCTACGGATCGACGTATTACCGGGTTTTTATCATTGAGCATAGGTTCTAGGTATTGGGCATGTTCACGGGAATTTTTTACGCGGGTGCTACCAAGGGCCCAAATCATAACTGATTTTACTTTTTCATTTTGTTCTTTTTCAATGGCCTGGCGCAGGGGTTCAACGCTTTCCTTAAGACCCAAAAAGCCCAAACTACGGGCTGCGGCCTCACGGATTTCCCTGTCTTCATGTTCTAAGTTAGCCACAAGAGCTCTGAAGCAGTAAGGGATCACGGAGCAGGCCTCAATTGCTTTCTTGCGCTCATCCAAAGAGCCCCAGTGAGCGAGCTCTACGGTTTTGACGTGATCTTTAGACATGGATTTTGCCCACAGGCCAAAAGCCAAAATGAACCATAAAGCCAAGAGATGGTGCATACTTGTTCTTTTTCGGCTTACTTCTGCTGTAAAGTAAAATCCCCCTGCTAAAATCAGCTTAAGTTAAAGAGCCTTTTTTCTATGATGCTACAGAGTATATGCCCAATTAAAATATGAGACTCCTGAATACGGGCTGTTTCCCAAGATGGTACGATGATTTCCAGATCCCCCTTACCGCGTAATTTGCCCCCATCTCGACCTAAAAGCAAAAGCACTCTAAGACCAAGCTCACGTGCTTTTTCTACGGCTTTAATTACATTAGGTGAGTTGCCAGAGGTGGTGATACCTACGAGGGCATCTCCACTGCGACCATAGGCTTCAACTCCCCGGGCAAAGAGTTCCTCATAACCATAGTCGTTCGCACATGCTGTAATGGTGGATGGATCTCCTGAGAGAGTAAGGGCAGGTAGCGCACGGCGATTGTTCATGGGCTTATAGCGCACCACAAGTTCCGCAGCGATATGTTGGGCATCGGCCGCAGAGCCGCCATTGCCGCAGAAGAGAATCTTGCCACCTTTTTCTAAAACATCAGCGAGCATAAGTCCAGCCTTTTCAATTTCTCCGTAAAGAGGTTCTAGTTTTTTTTTGGTAGCAATACTCTCTTCTACTTCGCTAGCAACGATATCCCTGTACCCCATGCTAGTATAAGAGACGATCATTTCCCTAACTGTAAATCAAAAATTTATGGCTGGAGTGTTCTTATAAGCTATCCCCGCTCTTTGCAAAAATCTTGTCTCGTAAGAAGCTTTTTGTAATGTGGGCTTCATGGTTGATTCGCTTTCCCCGCGGGACCTTCAGGGTCGACTGGAAGCGGGGGAGGATCTCTTACTTTTGGATATCCGCTCTAAGGAAGAGTACGATATCTGCCATATTCATCCTTCCCTGCTTATACCTATTGAGGAATTGTACCACCGCTATGAGGAACTCCCTCGAGATAAAGACATTGTCGTTATTTGCCATTACGGCACAAAGTCAGAAGCGGCGGTGTTTTTTCTAAGGCGCCAGGGTTTTCGGGCGTATAGCCTAAAAGGTGGTATTAACATGTGGGCCTGTACTGTGGAGCCGGATATGGCCCAGTATTAGTTTTTGCCGCTACTTGGGTTTTTGCATATAATGAAATCCATAATAACACTTGAGTGGAGGCAGAAAAATGGCGGTATGTTCTGTAGCAGATCAAGCAAAGGCTCCTTTTAGCCTGCCGGCACTTCCTTATAGTCGAGAATCCCTAGAACCTATCATCTCCGCAAACACGGTGGATTTCCATCATGGCAAACACCATAACACTTATGTGACAAATCTTAACAAATTAATTGAGAATACTCCCTACGCAGCCCAATCTCTTGAGGAAATCATACGCAACACCGCGGGAAAAAGTGATTTGGCGAGCATCTTTAACAATGCGGCGCAGGTTTGGAACCACACTTTTTATTGGTACAGTATGAAACCCGGTGGCGGTGGCAAACCAACAGGTGAATTGTTAAGCCGTCTGGAGGCGGACTTTGGTAGCTTTGAGAAATTTAAAGAAGCCTTTGTCAATGCAGCTACTACTCAATTTGGTAGTGGCTGGGCCTGGCTTGTGCTCGACGGATCCTCGCTCAAAGTAGTAAAGACACCCAATGCCGAGGTTCCCTTTACTTCGGGTCAAAAGCCACTTCTCACGATCGATGTGTGGGAGCATGCCTATTATTTAGACTACCAAAATCGTCGGGCCGACTATGTAAATGCCTGGTTTGAGAAATTGGTGAACTGGGACTTCGTACGAGATAACTTAAAGTAATACGCATAAGCCCCGGCTTTGCCGAGAAATAACCATGAGGCTGTGGCCGGGACTTTTCTTTCTTGTGTTTCCTGTTGGGGCAGAGTCTTTTTGGCAGGATCTCCTAAAGTCGGGCAGGTATGATTTTTATTTAATAGAGGATTTTGAGGAGCCAAGGAGTTGGCGTTTTGGTGAAGCAAAGGCGGTGCCGAGCTTTAGTCGTACCGTTATGGTAGACTTTCCCCAAAATTATCGGGAACATGAAAAAGAGGCAGCAGAATTGTTCCTAAATGACCAAGTTCTTGCCACAAAATCAGCAGCTCTTTTTGGCAGGAAAACGCTTGAGAGAGAAAGCTCTCAGAAAAATCGTGCGCGCGAGCTTTTCTTGAGTTTTATGCACCCAGGTAAAGAGAGAGCCAGCTATTTATTAGAAAAACCTCTTACGCTATTAGGCAGTGCTCGTTCCCTTACTTTTTATGTAAAAAGTCATCAATACCGTCACAGTCTCTTTGTGCTTATTTCTTCCCCTGGGCTAGGGGTACAAGAACTCTACGCCGGAGATTTAGACTTCGAAGGCTGGCGGCGTTTTGAGACAAAGCTACCGGCTTTTTACTTGAGGCGCAATCCACAAAGACAAAATTTTTACGAGATTACCTTTCATGGCTTTTCTGTGAAAAGCCATTTTCGTGAAAATCCAGGTTTTTGCCATCTTGTTTTAGATCAAATTACCTTACTTATAGATCGCAGTGAAGAGTTTCTTCCAGGAGCATTGCAGAAAGACAATTGGCGCTAATAGGAAAAGGCCGGGGGGCCTTGAGCTCATGAATTTCCTAACAAAGGAGAAGGTACCTTTTTTCTTTGCCATTGACTATGAAATGAAGACCTGGGATGTCTTTCCCGCCTCGGGGCACGAAGCAGGGCCATACCGCTTTTCCTTTCCAGAAAATCCAGATCATCGCAAAAATCTCTCATGTGCCATTGAGCCCCTCCGTTTTTCCTATACAGAGTTTCACAAGCGTTTTCAAAAAATAAAACAAAAAATAGAGGAAGGCTATTCCTGGCTTGCCAATCTCACTTTTTCCATTCCTGTTAAGCTAAAAGGAGACTTAGAAGATATTTACTTAACCGCCTCTTCCCCCTACCGCATTTTGCGCAAAAATAGCTTTGTTTGTTTTTCCCCAGAGAGTTTTGTGAAAATCCGCAATGGGCGTATTGAAACTCGCCCTATGAAGGGAACCCTAAGCATGGCTAACGATGAGGCTTTAGAAGAAAAACTTAGGGAACTTCTGCACAATGCTAAAGAAAAGGCCGAGCAATATACCGTAACGGATTTGTTGCGCAATGACCTCAGTCAAGTGGCCCATAAGGTAAAGGTCGAAAGTTTTCGCTATCCGACAGTTATTGCGGCAGGGGAAAAGAAAATTTTGCAGACAAGTACCTTAATCTCTGGTGAACTAAAAGAAAATTTTCGCCATAACCTGGGAGATCTTTTCTTAAAAATACTTCCCGCAGGGAGTGTCACAGGAGCTCCTAAAAGAGAAACCGTGAGGCTTCTAAGGAAAATAGAAAAACAAAAACGCGGTTTTTACTGTGGCGTAGCAGGCTTTTTTGATGGTGAAAATTTAGATAGCTGTGTTTTAATTCGCTTTCTTGAAAAAAAGGGGAAAAATTTTTATTACCATAGTGGTGTGGGGGTAACGGCCGATAGTGTTGCCGAAGATGAATACCAGGAACTACTAGACAAGGTTTATGTCCCTTTTTCTTGAAACTATCCGCTTTGAAAACTACCAGGCCCCCCTCTTGGCCTGGCATGAGCAAAGGTTAAATGAAACCATTAGGGCCCACTATGGCAATGCTGGATATATTTCTCTTGCGAAATTACATCCCCCCGATGGACGTCTCTATAAGTGTCGAGTTACCTATAGTTCTCGTATCGAAAAAGCGGAATTTACCTTGTATGAGGAGCGGCGCATAGAAAGTCTTAGGCTTGTCTTTTGCGATAGCATCCGTTACAATTACAAATACGCGGACCGTGGCGAACTGGACAGGCTATATGACGAGCGCCGTGGCTGTGATGATGTTCTTATCGTTAGGCAGGGACTTGTAACTGATACCAGTTTTGCAAACATCCTTTTTTATAAAGAAGGCCGATGGTTTACACCCGCTCAGCCTTTGCTAGCGGGGGTACAAAGAGCTTTCTTAATTTCTCTTGGTAAGATTATCCCTATGCCGATTTCGTGGCGAGAAATAAAACAATTTCAACGATTCATGCTTATTAATGCCATGCTTCCTTTTGATTTTTCTCGCAGTCAAGGCATAGATCGCATTGAGTTTAGTTGATGGAGAATGGGCCCATATTTCTAGCTTGTCTAATGGAATCATGTTGGCGCAAGAGCCGAATTTCATCGGCAAGACGGCTAATGGCCATGCGGTAAAGGGTGGGGACGTCACTTTCTTTTAGAAACTTTAATTTTAGCATATTGGAATTGGCTAGAATGCCTGGCACTGCGTAGACCAGGGCAAGTTCTTCTTGGGCTAAGAGTTCCAAGTCAGGCTGCAAATTGCTGGCGGATGGCCGAGAGAGGATTTCGCGTATCTTCGCCATAAGCTCTTTTTCTAGTTTGTTTTTTTCTGCCTTTCGGTAAGGAAAATAAGGAATTTCCTGCACCTCAGCTGAGTAATAACCATCAGGGGTTAAGGACATATGATGGATCCTCACCCTCTGTAAACCAATGGCCTGTACAAAAAGACGAAATCCCTCTTCTGTGCTCGTTTGAATATCCAGAATTTGGGCAAGACAACCTATTGCATAAGGCTGAGGTGGGGGGCCACCCACTTCCCTTCCTTTGCGGATTAAATGCACAGAAAAGCGACTCTCACCCTTCTTTTGCAAATCCCGGAGCATAGCTAAATACCGTGGTTCAAAAATCTGTAGAGAAATCACCATCTTTGGCAAAAGGACGGTATTTAGTGGGAAAATGGGTATCTGCATGATGTCACCTGCGTAGACAAAGCATTTGACAGCTTGGCCTATATTGTTTCGGTTTGCCGCAGTGCGTCAACATTTTCTTTTCATACTCGTTGTCTATGTCGTAGTTTGCCAGCCCAAAGCCCCAGAATGTCATGGTGTCCACAGCAGGCATTGCTTGCAGATAGCGACCTTTAATGTTGCCTATTTCCCAGCTGGCAAAGATAGACTTTTGCCACCGGCTGACATAGCTTACCGAATGCGCGCCATGGGCGATCTCTGGGAAAATCAAGGTTTTGATGTTGTAGGAGCCCAAGAAGTAATGGACGATCCGCTTTATTTGCAAGAATTTACGCAAAATTACCTTAAGGGAAAATTTGCCTATGTGTTAGGTAACTCAGGCCCTCCTGAGCAAAAAGTGGCTCTTTTTTACCGCACAGATCTTATTGAGCTCAAAGAAGCATATGATCTCGACAAAGAAACCTCCTTCGGGATTATTGACGAGAGAGAACCACATTGGTCGCAAAACCACAGACGCCCACTCTACGCTGTGCTGAAGGTGCGAGATACGGATTTTGTTTTTAAGATTATAGTCTTGCACTTAAAATCAGGAAGCCAAAGTGAAAGCTGTGAAATTCGTCATAAACAGGTTAGCGATCTCTCTCATTTTCTCGATTACCAAGACGCAGCGGATATCGTACTCGGGGATTTCAACGACACCCTTCCAGGAATGGGCATTTGTGTCACAAAAGACACTTTAGCGTTGCTTGAAAAAAAAGCCAAATATGAATTTTTAAGTTGGCCAGGCAGAAGCATCTCGCCCAAAAGTGTGAGTTTTTTGCGCCGTCCTTACCGCTCTTTAATTGACCATATCTATATTGCCAGAGAGCTTCTTCCTTTTGTAGTCTCCCTCTACTCTTGGAAAAGCGAGGTTATTAACCACCAAAATGAGATGATTTCGGACCACCAGCCTGTGGTTATGTGGTTACGGCTTAAGGATATTCCACGGTAAGCTCGCACTCGCAGTCCTCTTGTTCACAGCTGCCCCGGTATTTTACCGATAGTATTTTTATGCCAGCTAGATAGGCCGGATAACTTTGCCGCCGCAGCTTATCTGCCCTTCTAGGATCACTGACCACTAGGCGGTGAAGCTCTTGATCCCTAGTTTCAATAGTAAGAAAATCCCCCAAGCTGCATATAAAGACCTCCCCCTGCTCTTGCAAAGAAAGAGAAAGGATTTCCACAACACCTTGCTTGCCAAAGAGATACCAACCGCTCTGGCCCTTTCTTGTCTCAAATACCACCTCATCTTGCAGACGGGCCATGTGCACCGCTACATTGCAAAAGGCAGCCCAAAAAGCCTCCGCTTTTTTTACCTCAGCAGATACCTGCTTTTTCTCGGACCTATAGAGCGGTCTATAGGTGCCTGTATAGGTAAAGCGAGAGGTACCCTTTTCCCTTGCAAAGAGAGGTAGAGCAAGAGTAAAAAATAAGTACAGAAGAGAAATCCTCGTGTGGCAAAAACGCATAATTTATTATCGGATGTTTTTGCCTAGGGGAAAGGCTTTGGTTTGCGAAAAATCCTAACTTAACATGTGGCGTATGTGAGCCTGAATCTTTGCTACATTGGGCAAAACTAATTCCTCTAAAGGAAAGGCATATGGCATAGGTACATCTTCGGAGGAAAGGATTTCCACAGGGGCATCTAGTTCATCGAAAGCTTCTTTTTGAATTAGGTAGGCTATGTGTTCGCCAAAGGAAGCAATAGGCCAGGCTTCCTGGACAATAAGCACCCGATGGGTTTTAGCCACTGATGCTAAGATTGTCGATAGATCGAGAGGTCTTAGGGTACGTGGGTCAACCACCTCAACCGAGATTTTTTCTTTTTCCATTTCATGGGCTGCCTGCAAGGCATAAGTCAAGGTTAGTCCCCAGGCAATGAGGGTGAGATCAGTGCCTTCTTTTTTCACATCGGCCTTCCCTATGGGGATAAGGTATTCTCCCTCGGGGATTTCTCCGCTAAGGTTATACATTTTTTCACTCTCCAAGAAAATGACGGGATCATCGTCCCGGATGGCTGCTTTTAAAAGACCTTTCATATCTTTGGCGGTTCCGCCCGCAACGACCTTTAGCCCAGGAACATACGCATAGTAGTTTTCAAAAATTTGGGAATGTTGGGCCGCGAGGGCTCCACCTGCTCCCTGAGGCCCCCGAAATACTATGGGGAGCTCAAACTGCCCTCCCGACATATAACGGATCTTCGCGGCGTTGTTTACTATTTGGTCTAAAGCTACCAAAGAAAAATTCCAGGTCATGAATTCCACAACGGGGCGTAGACCTACCAGAGCTGCACCAATACCTATTCCCGCAAAACCTTCTTCGGCGATGGGGGTATCTAAAACCCTGTCTTCCCCATATTTGGCCAAGAGACCTTGGGTTACCTTGTAAGGACCATTGTAATGGCCCACCTCCTCGCCTATGATAAAGACACGACGATCTCGTGCCATTTCCTCATCTAGGGCCTGGTTGAGTGCCTCCCGAACAGTTACCGTGGGCATTAGCTTTGTTTGATCTCCTCCATGAGCTTTTTGGTGCCTTCTTTTATTTTGATTTGCAGCTCGGGAAGGATTTTCTCGGGAGGTATAAATCGCAGCAGCTGCTCAAATGCTTGGCGTTTCATTCCCCGATCCAGAAAGGATTTTACTTCCTTTACTTCAAAATCTGAGCTTTCGCTTTGCGCTACCAAGTAGCCTTCTTCTTTACCTAAGTATTCTCTCATCCTTTCATCCATAAAAACCACATAGGCAGTGCAGACAAACTTGTACCGATATCCTCTAACGGGCACATAATAGCCTTTCAACCACACCCCTGAGACAAGATCAGCCTCAAATTGAGCACGGTTTTGCACCACATAAGTGCGAGGCAAAGACCAACTTTCGGCAATGGCCTCTTTTACCGATTCCGCTGTTTGTGCAAAATTTTCTGGGAAGTTTTGCCCAATGATACCTTCTACATCGTAGACAATTTGCATGGTTGGTGGAGCCCCTTTGGGTTTTAGCCCGTAAACTACGGCTACCAGAGGATCCCGCTCAAATTTGCTGCGCAGATCCTTACTTGTAGCACAAAAAAACAAAATCAAGGCTGTCATCCCCAAGAGAATGTTTTTTTTCACAACGGGCATAAGGCCATCCACAAGAAATAAGGGCTTTGTCAACCAAAAGTCTCATTTACGCTGTTGTGCGAAAAGTTGGTTTTCCAAATACTTGACGCAGGTGTCAGGAATTGCACTGTCACCGGCATGTCTCAAGAAAAGCCTTCGCTTTGGCAGAAAATCCTACATATAGCTATCATTGGTGTTATTTCCGTTGTCTTTGTTGTGCTTGCCATACGGCTTGCTGTGTCGGAGTTTAAACGGGAAGAAAAACCACTTAAGCTATTTCAAGAGCCCTCTAAAGTAAAACTACGCTCTCGCCAAGGTACCTATATGTTACTCAAAAATCTAAACTTTCGTCTTAGTGATGAAATCGATCTAAAAGTATATGAGCTTGTAGGCGAGGCCATCCCCCTTAAACCCTATGAGATAGTAAATTTTGATGATGTAAATCAATTTGTTATCGATATCCTACAGGCGGATGTATTTTTGGAGACAAGAATCTTAGAGTATATCTTCAACAACTTGGTTTTTAATTACGAGGGCTCTCCTTTGAGAAACCTTAAGATGAAATTTGTAGAAATACCAGGTGAAGCTGAGCGCCGACTTTTGCTTTCTGGCGACATGAAACTTGTGATGTGGATAGGTTTTGAAATGTTAGCTAAGATGAGCCTTGACACAGACAATGTACTATTTGTAATTGAAGCCGAGAAAATTAAGTCTTTAGGTAATCCCATGACCAAGCCCCTCTTAGACCTCGTAGGTCTTGACCTCGAAAAACTTTTACCAGTGCCATCGGGTAGGGGTATAACTATGAAGGGAAACCGAATCATCGTTGAGCCATTTGCCATTTTCCCCCCCCCTCGTATTGGGGGTTATATCACACAGATGCAGCTTTTAGACAAGGGTCTACGGCTTAAATTTGATAACCCCTTTAAAGTAAACTTTCCTGAGCTACCCGAGAAAAAAGTGCGAAATTTTTTGTTCTTGTACCAGGGAGATGTGAAATTTGGTAAACTGCGCATGGTGGATACCAGGCTGCAGATGATTGATCTTGATCAAAAAGATGATTTTGATTTCTATCTTAAAAAGTACTTTATCCCCTTAGTTAAGGGTTATTCGAAAATCAAGAGCGATGCTTCTGTGGTGGCCTACATCCCTGATTTTGAAGATGCACTACGACGCTAATTAAAGGCGGGATCTTTCACAAAGCGGGAATACCACTCATAGAGACCACCTTTTCGCCGAAAAGCTTCTTTCCATAAATTGAGAGTAAATTCCTCAGGGGTTTCCTCGGCGGGCCCAGAAAAAACCAATTCTTCATCCCCGGGCAAGATAAACCAAGAACCCGTCTGCATTTCCGCCTCAAGTTGCCCTGGCCCCCAGCCAGAATAACCAAAGAATATTTTTAAGGATGAGCCTTCTGAGATAACATCATCATATACCTCTTCCGCATTGGTTAAAAAATAGCCAGGTAGGATTTCTTTGCCTGCCACGGGTGAACTAGCGCATGTGTGCAAGATAAAGAGATCTTGTTTCGCTACCGGACCTCCCGTAAAAGGTATGAGTTTGCCGCGAAAAAGTTGGTTTTGAGAAATCATATTTACCACAAAACCAAAGGCACCGCGTACATCGTGTTCTAAAAGAAAAACCACCGAGTGGCGAAAGTTGGGATCGTAGAGATTGGGAGAAGCTAAGAGAAATTTCCCTCTTAATGAAAAATGAGCCACACCTAAATAAAACCAAGCCTCTTTAGGTCGTTTTTGAGATTTTCCACTGCTTTGGCACTCTTGTCTAAGGCCTCTTTTTCCTCCGGTAAGAGTTCTATTTCTATGATTTTTTCCACCCCACCAGCACCCAAAAGAGCGGGCAGGCCAATGTGCAGATCATGGTAGCCATACTCGCCTTCACAATAAACAGCGCATGGATAGATTCTCTTTTGATCAAACAAAATAGCTTCTGCCATGGCAATGGCAGAAGCTGCAGGGGCATAGAAAGCAGAGCCCGTTTTTAGAAGAGCTACTATCTCTCCCCCGCCATTACGCGTACGCTCAACCATGGCCTCAATTTTTTCCTTAGTCATTCCTGGGAATTGCGGTAGGGGTATTCCCGCAATGGTACTATAACGGGGCAGAGGCACCATGGTGTCTCCATGCCCCCCCAAGACAAAGGCCGTGATGTCTTCTACCGAAACTCCCGTTTCCATAGAAATGAAGGTGCGGAAGCGAGCTGCATCAAGTACACCGGCCATGCCAACTACCTTGTTCTTCGCAAAGCCAGTTAGTTTTTGGAACAAATATACCATTGCGTCTAGGGGATTGGATACCACAATGACAAAAGCATCTGGAGCATGCTTTTTTACATTTTCGGCCACTGTTTTCATGATGCGGGCGTTTGTTTCGAGAAGGTCATCCCGGCTCATGCCTGGCTTACGAGGAACTCCAGCTGTAATAATGACGAGATCACTGCCAGCAATGTCAGCATAGTTATTTGTGCCTTTAATTATGCTGTTGTAACCATCCACCGGTGTGGCTTGGTAAATGTCAAGAGCTTTGCCCTGGGGCATACCTTCGATAATGTCGTACAGCACGATGTCACCCAAACCTTTCTGCGCGGCCAGGAGAGCAAGATTTCCCCCAATTTGGCCAGCCCCAATCAAAGCTATCTTGCGCCGTTGAAACTTTTGCATGCGCACCTCATCGACTAATATTGTTGTTGGCAGCAGGTAATTTTCTTACGGGCCGTCAAGGTTTTTCTTTATGTTGACTTGCTATGTGGGAATTTGTCTGTGCCGGTATGGAAATCCTAAAAATAGTTATCTTTGCTATACTTTTCTTTTGTGCCCATGGGCTGGCATTATCGGCGGTGTTCCGCTATTGGAAATATGCCCATCTCGGTACCGTTATGGAAATCCATACCTCTTTATGGGACAAAATTAAAAATGTGGTTGTCAATGTTTTTTTTCAAAAGAAACTATTCAATAGACCAGTTCGTGGCCTTTTCCATGTCTTTATCTTCTTTGGCTTTATTGTCTATGCTTTGCATACCCTAAGCCAATTTATGGGGGGATTTTTTGCAAACTACGATTTTTACATCCCCGCCCTTATCGATAAATATCTGTTCCGGGGATTTCTATATTTTTACGACTACCTGCTCGACCTATTTACCTTTCTTGTACTTTGTGGCCTGGTATTTTTTGCCCTCCGGCGGTGGGTATTTTTAGCACCGGAGCTCGACCGCCCAAGTGGCCAAAGTGCCATTGTGCTAATCATGATTGCTCTACTTATGGTCGCAACTCTCCTGAGTGAGCCTTCCCGTGTTATAAAGGATGGCCTTTCTTTTGAACATTTAAGTCCCCTGCGAAGCTTTCTAGTCAGGCTCTTGCAAAACTGGGGCATATCCCCCCAAGAAGCTCAGAGTACATATCTCATTGGTTGGTGGTCCCACGTGCTTCTGGTCTTTGGTTTCATGGTCTATGTCCCCCGTAGTAAACATGCTCACTTAATTTGGGCGCCGGTAAACTTTTGGTTTCATAAGGGTACGCCTAAGGGGGCCCTGTCGCTCATGGACTTAGAGAAGGCTAGCGTATATGGAGCTTCCCAGGTTCAGGATTTTACTTGGAAAGACCACTTAAATGGCCTTAGTTGTATTGAATGTGGAAGATGTACCTTAGAGTGCCCGGCCAACCGCACGGGGAAGGTCCTCGATCCCAAAGCAATCATGATGGATCTAAAGCATGCCCTTATGGAAAAAATGCCTAGAGTAGAGGAACTGCGTCGGCAGGGGAAAAGTGAGGAAGAGTTAGCCCAAGATACGACACTGCGCGTGATTGACAACTATACCCCCACCGAAGCCCTCTGGGCCTGCACTACCTGCTATGCGTGTGTGGAAGCCTGCCCTGTGGGCAATAATCAAGTAGATGCCATTATTGCCATGAGAAGAGCTCTCGTACTAAACGAAGGAAGTCTCCCCACAGACCTGCAAGGAGCTTTGACGAACATGGAAAATCAGTCGAACCCTTGGGGGGTGGGCTCCCACAAAAGAGAGGAATGGGCAGAGGGACTTGCAGTAAAGACCATGGCCCAGTGGCAAAGCGAAGGCCAGAGTCCTGAAATTCTCTATTGGGTTGGATGTGCAGGGGCTTTTGACGAGCGCTCTAAAAAAATAGCTCGCTCTTTTGTAAAGCTTCTACAAAAAGCAGGTATCTCCTTTGGCATCTTAGGCGTAGAGGAAAACTGTACAGGGGATTCTGCTAGGCGTGCTGGTAATGAATATCTCTTCCAAACGTTAGCCTCAGCCAATATCGAAACACTGAACCGGTATGGGGTAAGAAAGATTGTCACCACCTGCCCCCATTGCTACAATACTCTCAAAAATGAATACCCACAATTGGGGGGTAAATATGAGGTCGAGCATCACACGGTTTTTTTGGATAGGCTGCTTAAGGAAAAAAAGCTAAAAATAGATGAAGCAAAAAAGTCCTTATTTGGCTATATTACCTATCATGACAGCTGTTATTTAGGGCGCTATAACGACCACTATGAAGAGCCCCGCCGCATATTAAAACAAGTTACACAATTTCGTCTTCTTGAGCCAATCGATCACAAAAGACGAGGACTGTGCTGTGGTGCGGGTGGTGCCCAAATGTGGAAGGAAGAAGAAAAAGGTCGGGAGAGAGTCAACTATAAAAGAACAGAGCAGCTCCTACTGACCGAAGCAAAGACCATAGCTTCTGCCTGTCCTTTTTGTATGACTATGATTTCAGATGGAGTTAAGGCTCATGGTCATGAAGAGAAGGTCGAAACCCTGGATGTAGCCGAGATCCTGGAAAAAGTCGTGATCTAATGCCAAAAATTCATCCAACTGCCATTGTAGAATCAGGAGCTGAATTAGCAGAAGATGTGGAGATAGGCCCCTATAGTATAATTGGGCCCCAAGTTAAAATTGGGAAAGGCACTAAAATTGGTGCCCATGTGGTCTTCCGCCACAGGGTAGAGGTAGGCGAATACAATACATTTCATGACATGAGTGTGATTGGGGACATTGCTCAAGATGTAAATTTCCATAATTGGGATGAAGCCAAAGTGGTTATCGGAAGCCACAATATCTTTCGTGAGCATATTACGATCCACCAGCCTTCCGTGCCTGGCAATACCACTAAAATTGGTAGCCACTGCTATTTTATGGCCACCACCCACGTAGCTCATGACTGCCAAGTGGGAGACCATGTCATTATGGTAAACCAGTCGGGCCTTGCCGGCCATGCTATAATTCACGATCATGCCTTTATCTCAGGAAATGTCATGGTGCATCAGTATTGTCGGGTTGGTGCTTATGCTATTTTGGGGGGAGGTACCAAGGTGACCCGGGATGTTCCCCCGTTTTGTATGGTCAATGGCAATCCTGCCCTAGCTTATGGTTTAAATGTTGTGGGACTGCGCCGGGCAAAGTTTACCCCGGAGGAGCGTAGTGCCATAAAGCAGGCTTTCCAAATACTTTACCTTAAGGATCACTCTATATCCAAGGCTATAGAGATCTTAGAAAAGGAGTTTTTACCCACTTTATCGGAGGGGTCTCCTCGCTCTCGGGTGGCCTACTTCATAGAATTTCTGAAGGGCACGAAGCGGGGTATTGTCTTTCACCACTCCCGAAAGGGTGGTGGGGAAGAGCCGGATATAGAGTAGCAAAGGATGTTATGGATTTCCATAACAGGGTATCATTTTCCCTTTTCTGGGGTGGAACTCGTCAGGTGGCTCTTGTAGACTCGGTCTAAAATACCATTGATAAACCGGCTTGAGTCATCCTCGGCATATTCTTTGGCTAATCGGATGGCTTCATCAAGGCTTACTTTGGGCGGAACTATGTGGCGTAAATATAGGAGTTGCGCTAAAGAAATTCGCAAAATAGCTTTATTTACAGGTGAAATTCTGTCAAAGTCCCAGTGCTCCGAGTAGTTCTTAATTAGCTCATCAATTTCCTTCTGGTGTTCCAGGGTGGTGTGGATGAGCAAGAGAGCGAAGTCCCGATCATCTTGGGGTAGGTTATAGTCAATCCAGTCAAATGACTCTAGTTCTTGAAGGGGTCGGTTATGGAATTCCTTTTGGAAAATTGCCTGCATGGCCAAAATTCGGGCGCGGTGTGGTTTCATGGTTAGAGGTCTGCTTCTTGGTAGAGAGCAATGAGCCGGATAAGGCTAAGAGCTGCATCCCTACCCTTATTCCCATATTTTATACCGGCACGGTTAAGGGCCTGTTCTACGCTGTCGGTAGTGAGGATGCCAAAGGCAATTGGTTTGCGGTAGTCGAGAGATAGTTTCATGAGAGCTTGCGAGACAGGTCCGGCTACATATTCAAAGTGGGAGGTCTCTCCTCGGATAATGGCACCTAAGGCTAAAAGGCCATTTACATCTCGCCGTTCGAGAATGCGGCTTGCCGTGACGGGAATTTCAAAACTGCCGGGCACATGGAAGACCTCAACTTCGCAGTTCATGGTATCTGCAAAAACAGCCAAAGCCCCCTCAAGGAGTTTTTGGGTAATGTATTCGTTAAAGTCGGAGACCACAATGCCAACGCGAGCTGGTTTTATGAGATAGGGTTTTCCATACCAAACCTTAGGCTTTGCTCTTTCCATAGCTTATTTTCGTCCTGCTGCCAGGGCCAATTGAGGAGGATGGCTGAAAAGCTCCACTTCTGGATATTTTTCTTGAAAGGATTTTAGGCGAAATTCATTTTCAAAAAGTACGACGAGATTTCCCTCGCTGTCATATACGAGCATGTCGTAACGGGAAAACTTTTCCTTATGCTTTTCATGAGTCCAGCGTGATACCTGAAAGGGAAGGCTTTCGAGTCTTGCTGGGACAGCGTATTCGTCTTGTAGTCGGTACAGAAGAACGTCAAACTGGAGTTGGCCCACCACCCCAACAATGGGAGTTTGCTCGTAAATATTAAAAAGCTGTATCACACCTTCTTCGGAGAGCTCGTGTATAGCTTTGCGGAATTGCTTGGCTTTCGAAGTGTCTTGTAAAATAAGTCGCGCAAAAAGTTCCGGAGCAAAGCGCGGTAGAGGGTTGTACAAAAAGGGCTCTCCTGTGCAAAGGAGGTCTCCTAACCGATAAAGCCCTGGATTAATTAAGCCAATTATGTCTCCTGCGTAGGCTTCGTCAATGGTATTTCGCTCTTGGCCAAAAAAAGCAACGGGGCTTGTCAGTTTAATTTCCTTATTGAGCCGAGGGACAAAGACACTCATCCCTCTTTCAAAACGGCCGCTTAAAATGCGCACAAATGCCACCCGATCGCGATGGGCTTTATTCATGTTTGCCTGAAGTTTAAAGACAAAAGCAGAGAATTTTTCACTTGCGGGCTCAATAATTTTGCCATCTTCCGTGATAACCCTTTGAGGGGAAGGGGAAAGTCTTAGAAATTCCTTTAGAAGGTGTTCTACGCCAAAATTGGTGAGTGCGCTGCCAAAAAAGACTGGGGTTTGCTCTCCTCGCAGGAATTTTTCGTAATCGAACGGTGGCAGAGCAGATGAAGCAATTTCCACACCTTCCCGAAAGCTACGGTAGATTTCTTCACCCATAATTTCTTGCAGGCGGGGATCATCAAGTCCCGTAATTTGTTCGCAAGCGGGATAGGCACTTGTGACGCTTTTTTGAAAACTGTGGACCTGCTTTCTTTCTAAATCATAAAAGCCTTTGAAATCTCTTCCACTACCCATGGGCCAGCATAAGGGAACTGCCTCAATTTTGAGCACACTTTCAATGTTATCGAGTAAGGCAAAGGGGTCAAGGGCCGGCAGATCCATTTTATTTATAAAAGTAAAGATTGGGATTTTTCTTTCGCGGCAAATATGAAAAAGTTTTATTGTCTGAGGCTCAACTCCGCGAGCGGCGTCTAGGACCATCACAGCACTGTCTACGGCCATGAGGGTGCGATACGTATCTTCAGAAAAATCTTGGTGGCCAGGTGTATCTAGTAAGTTTACAACATATCCTTGAGAGACAAATTGCATAGCCGCTGTTGAAATAGAAATGCCTCTTTCTTGCTCAAGAGTCATCCAGTCGGAGCGTGTTTTACGCCTCTCTTTTTTTGCCCTTACATGTCCTGCAAGATGAATTGCTCCACTATAGAGCAAAAGTTTTTCGGTTAAGGTTGTCTTGCCTGCATCGGGGTGGGCAATAATAGCAAAGGCACGGCGCCTTAAAACTTCTTTTTCGTACATAGCATTTTTCTCTATAAATATTTTTGGGCAAATTCCTTAAGGTCAAGTTGCTCGAGCTTTTCTACCTGCTGAGGGCTTAAAACGTCATACTCTTTTTTTATGAGTTGGTATTTGAGCCAATTGTGCAACCTTTTTTCTTCCTCAGATTTTCCGTTTCTATCAGGTAATTTGCCGTTTTTCATCCGGAATTCCAGCACTTTTTCGTAAGTCTTATTCCAGCGCTCTTCCCTTGGGTAAAAAGGGAAATGGATTTTTTCGAGTAACCTTATGCGTTCCGGTGAGAGTTTACCATTTTTGTAATCTTTTCGTATACCTAAGAACCAAACAGCGAGGTGGTGTTCTACGGGTTCTCGAGATCTCTGCGATGGCCAGCGGTGGGGGTTTTTCTTGCGGAATTCCAGAAGTAAATCATAATTTTGCTCCCAACTGTGTTGTTGCAGGTTCCAGATAAAATGAATTTGGTTTAAAGATTCAATTTGCTCTTGGCTAAGTGCACCTGCTTTATATTTCATGCGCTGAACCGCACACCAGGTGTACAATTGAGGGTGTTCATCTCTTCGAGGTAGTCTTCCTTCGCGCTCGTAAAACTCCTTTAATTGTCGGTAAAGCTCTTGCCATTTGGCTTCTTTACGGCGCACGGGTGACGCTGTCTTTTAAATTTGGCACTGTCAAGAAGATTTTTAATTAAAATCTTGACATTGCGTAAGATGGGGGAAAGCTGGAAGAAATGGCATCTGCTGTTTCCCCGTTCAGGAAAACGAAGATTATCTGCACGATTGGGCCTGCAACCGCATCGCTGTCCATGCTAAAGGAGCTTGTGGCGGCTGGCATGAACATTGCTCGCCTCAATATGTCTCATGGGGATCATGCCTTTCATGCCGAGGTTATCCGGCATATTAAGGCTATAAATAAAGCAGCTCCCTATCCGGTGGCTATTTTATTAGATACACAGGGACCTGAAATTCGAACAGGGGAGATTCAGGGCCAGCTGACATTAAACGTAGGGGATGTCGTTGAGATCAATGCAGGCGGGGGTATGGAGGTAGAGTCAAAAAGTGTCATCCAAGTCAATTACCGGGATCTCATACGCGACCTTAAGCCAGGAGATCGCATCACTGTAGACAACGGCCTCATAAATTTAGATGTTATTGAAAAATCCCCATTTGGCCTTAAGTGCCGTGTGGTGGACGGCGGTGTTTTAAAATCTCGGCGGCATATTAATCTGCCGGGCATTCGGGTGAACCTGCCTGCTATTACGGCAAAAGATGAAGCCGATATTGTCTTTGGGGTAAAGCACGAAATCGATTTTGTTGCTCTTTCGTTTGTTCGCTCTGCTGCCGATGTGGAGGAGTGCAAGCGCATTATTAGCCGACATGGAGGGCATGCTCAAGTGATTGCCAAAATTGAAGATCACTTTGGCGTACAAAATTACAAAGAAATTACGGCTGCAGCTGCTGGAGTGATGGTGGCCAGGGGGGATCTCGGTGTAGAGGTGCCTATTGAAGAGCTGCCCATAATACAACGCCGTATTATAAAAGAATGTGCCCAACAGGGAAAAAGGGTGATTATCGCTACTCATCTTTTGGAATCTATGATTGAAAATCCCTTCCCGACACGTGCAGAGGTCACGGATGTGGCCAATGCTGCCTATGAAGAGGCAGATGCGGTCATGCTTTCGGGAGAAACAACGGTAGGAAAATATCCAGTGCGAGCGGTTCAGTTCTTAGACAAAATAACCCGGCGTATTGAAGCGTCGGGGGGTATTGGATGGGCCCGGCAAAGAGTCGTGAGCGATCCTAAAGCTCTTCTAGCAAAAGCCGCGGTGGATTTGGCAGATAACATTAAGGCACAAGCTATTGTTGTGATAACCCGTCGCGGGGTGATGGCCGATCATCTGACTTCCTTCCATCCCCATTACCCTGTCATCTTAGCTTTTACAAATATGTCAAATGTTCGCAGAAAACTTATGTTAAATAGGGGGGTACTTCCCTTTCGGATTGAATTCTCGAATGATCCCGAGAAAACTATCCAAAACGCTTTTGCTGTTATTCGAAACCGCCAGCTCTTAAGCGCAGACGCGACAGTGGTAGTTGTATCGGATATTCTAGCGGGAGAAGACCGTGTGGACGCGGTGCAGGTGCGCCAAGTGGGCAACGCGGAGAGAAAGTCGGCATGAAGATATATACCCGTACCGGTGACAAAGGCGAAACATCCCTTTTTGCTGGGGGCAGGGTGGCCAAGAACCACCCACGTGTTGAGGCTTATGGGACTCTGGATGAAGCTAATTCTGTTATAGGAGTAGCTCTTTCCTTTCTCCCTGAGGGGCTAGGCGAGCTAAAAGAAAGTCTTCTCTGGCTTCAAAAAAGGCTTTTTGATCTTGGGGCAGAATTGGCTACGGCCAAGCAGGAAGCCTTGGCCCGCCTAAAATACTTGGTTGGCGAGGGGGATGTCAGCAAACTTGAAGAAGATATTGATCGCCTTGAGGTCCAACTTGTGCCCTTGGAGAATTTCATCTTGCCTGGGGGGCACCCGGCAGCAGCCTTTTTACACCTAGCCCGCACGGTGGTCCGCCGTGGAGAGAGGTCGGTTATGGAAATCCCTAACTTGCGAACGCAGGTCCTGGCCTTTTTAAATAGATCATCCGACTTTCTCTTCGTGGCCGCTCGTTATGTAAATGCCAAAGCGGGACTTGGGGAGCCAAGCTGGGATTAACCCTTCCCCTCGCCAGGAGGTTCCTCTAAACCGTAGATGGTTAGTCCTTCCATAAGTTGGGGAAACTCCTTCCGGAAGCTTTCAATCACAGTTCTCGTTAGGTAATCCCTTGCCTCTTGGGAAATGGGGAAAAAGATGTCTATATACTCTCCCCGCCGGTTGCGATTCGAGGGCATGCCCACAAAGACACCCTTTTTCCCCTTAACTATACGCAGGTTCTTAACCACAAAGGTATCTCCTAGCGTAATATGAGCATATCCAAGGGTATTTTTGCCATCCCCCCTCGCATAGACTTGAGTCTTCGTAATCGGTACCATATCTCTTACCCTCTAAGTGTAAGTTTTCAGCTACTTGCCTAAAATACCGTTATTATATACGAAGGATTTTCATTTTGGTTACTATTTTATCTAAGGTGAACCGCTTACTTTTGCATAAAGAAGGCAGGGATCTACGCCAATTTTTCTATGAGGGGAGGGAAATTGCCCTAGTGGGAGCTGGTCCTTCTCTCCTTTTTTGGAAAAACGAGATTAGTAGGCTAAAGGAGAAGGCTCTATTTCTCGTGGCCGATATTGTCGCTCGGGGCTTTGTGCGAGCTTTTGGTGCGGCGCATAAAATGCTCGTGTTCTCTGTCGAAAGTAAGCGGCATAGCTATCTTATTTCTCTGCCGAAGCATATTCCCATTGCTTTTTATGCTAGGGGAAACCTGCGGAACCTCCCTCGCTATAATCCTGTCTATTTTTTTGCCTTAATGGCAGAAGATCAGCCCTTTTTAAAGTTACCCTCACCCGGTACTGTGATGGGGCTTGCTTTAGCTTATGCTCTTTATTTACTAAGAGGCTATGGTGGCGTGTTGCATTTTTTTGGCATGGATTTGGCTTTCTTGGATGGCATGGTGTATGCTCCTATGGTTTACAGCTTTGGGGGGGGTTGTAGTCGACTACATCCCTATGAACAGCAAGAACTAGTTCGCAGTTACCAAAGGGGGACCTCTTTTATAAAGGAGAGAAATTTCGTAATACGCACAAGTGCCGAGTTTTTGCAAGCCCGCCAAAACATCCTACAACTATTGAAGACTGTCAATTTTCCATTAGAAATTCTCAATTACAGTCCCGTAAGTCTGCCCCTTCCCCAGGTTACGCAAATGATCCCAGAGTTTTCATAAATTATGTCGTATTTTATGTTTAATTTTTAGGCAAATTTGCCGAAGTCTCGAATATATGATCTTGTTAAGCCGTCTTAGTGGGGAGGTTTTTTATTTAAACCCAAACCTCATTGAGACCATAGAAGAGACACCAGACACTGTGATCAAGCTAACTAACGACAAAAAATATGTCGTTAAGGAGAAAGCTGATGTTGTGGTAAAGCGCATTATTGAATATAATCGAAAAATTTTTCAGGAAAAAAGTAGGTGGGAGTAGGTTATGGATTTAGCGTTTCTTGGAGGACTTATTTTTGCGCTGGCAGTTCTTGTCTTAGGGGTTTTTGCTGCAGGGGTCTCTTGGGGTGCCCTTATTGATGTAGCCTCGGTTTTTATTACCTTTGGGGGATCTATAGCCACGGTAATAATGCAGAATCCCCTTTCTCTCACCTTGAAGGTACCCACTATCTTCAAGCAGGCTTTTTTTGAGCCTAAAATCGATGTAAAATCCAAAATTTTACAAATCGTGAGTTTTGCGGAAAAAGCCCGCCGTGATGGGCTTTTGGCTCTTGAGGATGACATGGACCGTTTAGATGATCCCTTTTTAAAAAAGGCCCTCCAACTTGTGGTCGACGGCACAGATGCGGAGATTGTACGCAATGTCATGCAGATTGAAATCGACTCGCTGGAGCAGCGTCATGCTGCTAACCGGAACTGGTTTGATACCCTTGGTACGATGGCCCCAGCTTTTGGGATGTTAGGAACCCTTATTGGGCTTGTAGGCATGCTCTCTAACTTAGGTGGTGACATAGCCAGTATTGGTCGAGGTATGGCAGCTGCCTTAATTACCACTCTTTATGGCTCATTTTTAGCCAATGTATTTGCCATCCCCACGAGGGAAAAACTAAGAGGACGTACCAACACAGAATTAACGGTACGGCAGATCCTATTAGAGGGAGTTTTATCTATACAGGCCGGAGATAACCCCCGTATTGTGCTGGAAAAACTTGTAAGCTATCTTTCACCAGAAGAACGCAAACAGGTTCAAAAAGCGGAGCGGGAATCCTAAATGGCCTCTCGCCGAAAAAAAGTTAAATGTCCCGAGTGTATTCAGAAGGTTCCCGAATACATGCTTACCTATGGGGACTTTATTACCCTGCTTTTGGTTTTCTTTGTAGCTATCTTACGCCCTACGGCTCGCTCTGAAGCCGAGATGAGGCTCATTATGTCTGCCTTTACCGGTTCTTTAGGTATTATGACAGGAGGAAACACTCTTTCAAAAGGAAAACTGCAAGAAATGGGGATGAACCTGAATACCATGCCCGCCATGGAGAGAGGTAGAGCACTTTCTAAGTCTCTGCGGATTGCCACAGAAATTTTTAAGCCTGAAATTAAATCGCGCAAGGTGCAGGTGCAGCAAGACGAAAGAGGCCTTGTAATTAGCTTGGTTGGTCAAGACCACTTTGCTCCTGGTTCTGCTAGACTTAGTGATGAAACCCGACGGATATTGTCAAAGGTAGGCAAGCTTTTGCTTGAGATTCGCTCACCCGTGCGCATCGAAGGACATGCCGATGAGACACCGGTCGCGGCAGGACCAGCTGGTGAGCGTTACGAGACAAACTGGGAGCTAGCTTCCCTGAGAGCAGTAAATGTCTTGCGCTATCTTGCAGAGACAGAAAAAGTAGATCCAGCCCGGATGTCAGCTGTTAGTTATGGGAAGTACCGGCCGGTCAGTGAGTCAAACACACCTGAGGGTCGTGCTCTAAACCGTCGTGTGGACATTGTAATCCTCACGGGAAAGGACTACGAGCGCGAATACAAAGATCAGGAATTGCCCGAATCTAAAGTGCCCGGGGTGGAATACAGCGTTCCTTAGAAGCTTCTCTTACGCAGGATCCGGTCAAGAAAGCTATCATTTTCTCTTATACGATAGCGGATTTCCTGTGCTTTCGTAATTTCGTAGTACTCTAAGTAATTTTCTATGATCTCGGGGGGTAAGAAGCGCAGCCGATCGGGTTCGCGCCCCTCAAGTACCCTTACTTCTTGGCGGGCACTTAAGATCACCGATTGGGGGAGGGTGGGAGAGCGGTTGGCCACTTCTACCTGGCCGCTATGCACAGCAAGTCTTGCTTCCTTAAGAGTGGCTATGCAGCTGAAGTCAGTTCCTCTCGCTGCGGCAACTAGGGTGGGGGTCTTGAGTAAGAGTTTTTTGTCCTTAAAATCAGAGATCTGGGTTGTCAAACGTATCTTGCCGGAGAGCATGCGCACAACAAGGGAAATATAAATAGAATCCGCTGCAGAGGGCAAAGTCACGACATTAATCACGGAAAATTCAAAAACCTCAAGCCGAGTGCCATCTGCCAAGCTTAATAGGGCCTTGCTACGGGTGCCTGTACGCAGTTGCTGGTTTTCGAATAGCGGGGTCCCAATTCTTGCTTTTTGGGGATTCTTGCCATTAAGATCGAGAATATCGACCTCTCCTTGAAGAGAGTTAATGCGCGCCACAATGCTCTGCCCATGTATGGCCGTGCATAGAAGCATTAGAGAGAGGGCCAGGCGTTGCACAAGGGTTTTCCAGGGCAGCCTTTGGGAAAGTAAAGTGTTTTTTAGAGAATGTCTATTGGCAAGGCGGTTTTCTGCGATTTTTTGGTATGGAAATCCATACCCAAAAGCATTTGCGCCAAGATCGGTCAATGCCCGCGCAGGGTTTTTCGTAAAGGGCTTGACATTTTTGTACATTATATTATAAAGAAGCGGGAGGCCGATATGCAAAGCATGCTTTTTGGAGAGCAGGTAAGCTTTCTTGAAGAACTTTATGAGAAATATCGCACGGGTAGTCCTACTTTAGACAAGGAATGGGCGGATTTTTTTAGAGCATTAGAAACTCAGCCACGCATCTTTGAAAAAGTGAAACCTGCAGAACCGGCTCCATCACTCCTGCAAGAGATGGGGGTGCAGAATTTGCTTAACACCTACCGGCGTTTAGGCCACCGCGCTGCAAACCTAGATCCGCTAGGGCTTGCTCCGCGCAATCGTGATATGATTGAAGAAAGGCTTTCCCAGCTTTCTGAAAGGGATCTAAACTCAGAATTTGATACCAACATACCAGGCTTGGGGGTGGCTCGGCTTAGAGATGTGGTGGCCTGGTTTGAGAAAATCTATTGCGGTACTATTGGTAGTGAGCATTTCTATCTTGTTGACGACCAGGAAAGGCTTTGGCTGCAACAGCGCATTGAAACCGGAGCTTTTACCTATGAACTTTCCACGAAGGAAAGGCTACGTATTTATGAAAAGCTTTTTGCTGCTGAGTATTTTGAGCGTTTTTTAGCGAAAAAATATGTGGGTAAAAAGCGGTTTTCCTTGGAGGGGGGGGAGACGCTCATTCCGATGTTAGATCAAATTGTGGAAGAAGCAGGGGCCAGTGCCATGGAAGGTATTGTCATTGGCATGGCCCATCGTGGTCGGTTAAATGTGCTACAGAATATCCTGCGCAAACCCTCCCAGCTTATTTTTGCCGAATTTGAAGAAAAAGCCGATGTGGCTACCTTTGATGATGCGGATGTTAAGTACCACTTAGGCTATTCGAACATCATCAAGACGGAATCTGGTAAAGATGTCAAACTCTCTCTCATGTTCAATCCCAGCCATCTTGAGGCGGTAAATCCTGTAGCGCTTGGTTCGGTAAGGGCTAGGCAGAATACCTATGGGGATGAAAAGCGCGAAAAATTCATGGGTGTGTTGATCCATGGCGATGCCGCTTTTGTGGGCCAAGGTGTAGTCGCAGAGACACTAAATCTAATGTATCTCGAAGGCTTCACCACAGGTGGCACTATCCACATTGTGGTGAATAATCAAGTAGGCTTTACCACGGAACCCCACGAGTCTCGGTCTACTCTCTATGCCACAGATCTAGCCAAAGGTTTTCAAATACCCATTTTTCATGTAAATGGTGATGACCCAGAAGCAGCTGTGCGTGTGGTTAAGCTCGCGATGGATTACCGAAAAAAGTTCCGTAAAGATGTTATTATTGACCTAATATGCTACCGTAGGTTAGGTCATAACGAGACCGATGAGCCTTCCTTTACCCAACCTCGTATGTATGAAGTGATCAAGAATCACCCAACGACTGTGGCTATTTATCGTAAACAGCTGTTGGAGATAGGTGTTAGGGAAAAAGACCTCACGGAGATAGAAAACTCTATAAAAGATGCTCTTGAACAAGCACACCGAGAAACCAGTGAGAAAAATATTTCCATTCAGGTGGATTCTATGAGGGGGATCTGGCAGGGTTTCTCTCGAGATTTTGATAAAGAGGATCCCCCCACCGGTGTTTCTCGGGACATTCTTGTGGAAATTGCCCGTAAGATTTCAGAGGTACCCCCGGGTTTTACGGTTCACCCCAAGCTTGAGAAATGGCTTGAGAGTAGGCGTCAGGCAGTTGAACAAAACCTGGCCATAGATTGGGCCTTGGCGGAAGCCCTAGCTTTTGGCAGCCTTCTTGTGGAAAACTATAATATCCGTTTTTCAGGCCAAGATGCTCAAAGGGGTACCTTCTCCCAGCGCCATGCCGTGCTTGTGGATTACCGTACCGGAAAGCGTTACGTGCCCCTTGCGCATATTCGCGATAAGCAGGGATGGATCCGCATTATCAATTCTCCTCTATCTGAATATGCCGTCTTGGGCTTTGAATATGGCTATTCTTTATCTGCCCCAAGGGATATGGTAATTTGGGAAGCCCAATTTGGAGATTTTGCCAACGGTGCCCAAATTGTTATAGATCAGTTTTTATCAAGTTCAGAAGTTAAGTGGAACCGGTTGTCAGGTCTTATTTTACTATTGCCCCATGGCTATGAAGGGCAGGGGCCAGAGCACTCGTCGGCTCGCCTAGAGCGGTTCTTACAACTTTGTGCAAAAAAGAACATGGTCGTTTGCTATCCAACTACCCCGGCACAGTATTTTCATCTTTTACGCAGACAGGTATTGCGCAAGGTCCGTAAGCCCCTCATCATTATGACACCGAAGAGTCTTCTGCGTTTGGCCGAGGCTTCCTCTCATTTAGAGGAGTTCGAGCAAGGCTCTTTCCAAGAAATTTTGGGTGATCGTGATGTCAGAAAGGAAGAAGTCACGCGTCTTATTTTTTGCACCGGCAAAATCTATTATGATTTAACTCGTGGCCGACAAGAGAAGGGTCTTAAACATATAGCTATCCACCGTCTGGAGCAGCTGTATCCATTGCGTCATGAGCTTCTTGACGAAGCTGTCAAGTCATACCCAAGCCTAAAAGAAGTTTTTTGGGCACAGGAAGAGCCGCGCAATATGGGAAGCTGGGCGTTCGTGAAAGAAAGATGGGAGCGCACGGAGTCGTTCCGAAAATTCCCTTTAAATTGCGTCGCACGCAAGACAAGCCCAAGTCCAGCTGCAGGCTTAACAAAAGTACATGCCCGTGAGCAAGCAGAGCTTATCGAGAAGGCACTTTCTTGATTCTCCATACGGCGGCGAGAAGTCCTGCTATAAGGCTATGGGTAACACTTGAGAGGGTGGGGGGCAGGGCACTGAGCGGGGAAGGGAGGTTGTTTAAGGCAAGAACCACCCCAAGTCCAGAATTTTGCATTCCCACCTCAAGGGAGATAGTGCGGTTTACAATGGTATTTTGCCCAAATAGCCAGGAGAGAAGATAGCCTAGGGCAAAGCCAAAACTATGTAACAAAAGGACGGCAACTAGGCTAGGCCATCCTACCTGCAAAACCAACTCCCTGCTTTGACCTATTATACTGGAAACAATGAGCGTAATAAAGACAACGGAAAGCGCGGGGAAAATCGGTAAGAGTTTTTCTGTTATACGGGAGAAGCGCCGTTTTAAAAGGTAACCAAGACTTAAAGGTACAAGCACTACCAAGAGGGTGTCTAAGAAAAGCCCACTACGGTTAAGCTGCACCTTATGACCAATAAGAAATGAAGCAAAGGCGGGGGTGAGCAGGTTGGCAAGAAGTGTTGAGAAAGTAGTCATACTCACAGATAGAGCAACCTCCCCACGTGCTAGGTAGGTCATCACATTGGAAGCGGTTCCTCCAGGGCAAGAAGCTACTAAAATAAGACCTGCCTTAAGATGGTTATTCAGTGGTAAAATCTCGGCCAGGACATAGCCCAACAATGGCATAACGGTGTACTGCAATATGACACCCAGTACTATGGGTTGGGGCATGAATTTTAGGCGCTTTAGATCTTCTTCTTGCAGGGTAAGCCCCATGAAGAGCATCACCAAACCCAAGAGGAAGCTAATGGCACTTCCCCTAAGCCAGGAAATCCATAATGGCTCAATTAAGGCAAGAATAGCTCCCCCCAGAACCAAGAAGGGCAGCAATAGGATACTCAGTTCGCTATATTTGGGGGCTTGACGTGGCAAGCTTTACGAGATACGTTTTTTCATTTCACTAATGGCCCTTTGGAGTTGCACATCAAATTCCAAATCGACAACGGGCCGCATTTTGTTTTTGTCATACTCTTCTCGCAGGGTGCGTCTTAAGGCATAATCACTTAAACCAAGTCCTTTACTTTCAATGAGTTTCTTAAACTTAGCAATAGACTCGTTGTTATATAGGGGGTGTTGTTTTACAAAATCCTGTACAATGTTTTTCTCTCGAATTTCGCGATAGTGCCTTCGATCTTCCCGCGTAAAATCGAGCGGCTGCACTTCAATATCCGGTTTAATGCCTGTTTTGTGGATAGAGTGGCCGGCCGGTGTATAGTATTTTTGTATAGTTATGGCCATGGCCGTGTTGTACATCAGGGGAATGACATTTTGTACAGAGCCTTTGCCAAAGGTTTTGGTGCCTATAAAAAGACCCCTCTTATGGTCCTTCACGGCTCCCGTCACAATCTCACTTGCCGAAGCAGAACCCTCGTTCGCAAGTACGATGAGAGGTAAATCCGGCACAATGGCATCTCGTGGATTAGCCCGAAAAACTCGATCTAGCTCACTGCGCCGCCCCCGAGTGGATACAATTTCTCCTTCTTTAATAAAGAAATTGGCTACTTTAACTGCTGCATCGAGAAGACCACCAGGGTTCCAGCGTAAGTCCAGAATAATTCCCTTAACTTTCTTGTTGAGGAGGTTCTGTAGCACTTTCTTTAGATCGTCAGGCGCTGTGTTCGAAAACTGTTTTAAACGTACATAGCCAATGTTGCCTTCTAAGATTTCACTGTTTACCACTTGGATTTTAATAATCTCGCGCACAATATCAAAGTACAAAACTTCATCCTCGCCTTCTCTTACGACAGAAATATTTACCGATGTTCCTGGAGTCCCCCTTAGGAGCTTCACAGCTTCAGTTAAGGTCATGTCTCTCGTGGGTCTTTTGTTGATTTCAATGATCTTGTCGTTAGGCTTTATTCCCGCGCGGTATGCTGGGGTATCTTCTATGGGGGAAATAACCGTTAAGACGTTATCTCGGATGGAAACCTCAATACCCAGGCCACCAAAATTGCCGCGTGTTTCGACCTGCAGTTCGTTGTATTCATCGGGAGTCATGAATCTTGTATGAGGATCATCTAGAGCTTGCAACATCCCACGAATAGCACCAAACATTATTTCTTGATTTGATATTGGATCTACATATTCATTTCGAAGTTGGTAGCGAACCATGTTGAAGAGTTCTTGTAACCCCTCCTCACTAATCTCCTCCTTACTGCCAGTGGCAAGACTGCCATAGGTACCAATAAAAAATAAGAGAAGGCCTACGCCAAGTCCTAGCAAGTTTCTCTTGTGCCGGAGGTTCATACCTCGTCTCTGGGACTATATGCCTGAATGTCAATAAAAAATCGAGGAGATATTTCTAAACTGGCGTACATAGGTTACACAAGGAGTTGATATAATTATTCCCCACCCCTCAGGGATAGAAGAAATAGTTTAAAAGTCGAATAAATTTCCGTTTATTAGATAGCCAGGAGCCCATAATGCACATTTTCCATTTCCCCATATGTGAGTCAGGACTATGCTTAAAAACGATTGCTTGAATACCGATACTCGTGAGCAATGCAAAAGACAAGACCATTCAAAGGGCAGAGGAACAAATAAACATCAAACGCCAGTCTTAAATTGGGCGGCTTGTTTTGGCCTATTACCCCTCACGGGGATTGCAAGAAAAGTCGAAGTAGCCGCATCGCTCCACCTACCCGACAAGTGAGGAATTATTCGAACAGAGGTAACCAGCGTAAAGAGGGATCTTGTCGACCCTCACTTCATCTCTTGGTATGGAATTCCAGAGAGGTGCAGATTGACGGACCTATAAGCGTCGTGCCACGAGTCTCTAGAGGGTACAGACATCCTAGAAAGCTTCCATGACCAGTAATGGGTAAAAGCCCTTTGAGGTGTAGGATTTTCCTCACAATAAACGAGAATGGTACGTCAAACTTTTCGCATTGATTAATTTGGTTTATCGTCGTCGAGCGGCAGAGCGCAAGATTCTTACTGCCGCAGCAAAATCTTGTTCTTCAGCCACGTCAAGAGGTGTTTGGTTGAAAGGATTGGTATGGCTGAGGTCAGCTTTAGCTTTTACCAAAACGCGTACGGACTCAATTTCTCGTGCCCGGATTGCTGTAAAAATCGGAGTTTCGCCGTAAGCGTTTGTTTGCTCAACGTCAAAGCCTTGTTTAATTAAGTCTTGTAGTATAGGAATACAGCCGTAGGAGGCGGCACGGTGTAAAAGGATGGCCTCGTTTACCTGTTCTTGCGTTAATGGATTTTGTCTCGTGGCTGCCTTGTAGCCATCAAAGTCGCAAATTGGTATAAGTTCTTCAACAACGTGCTTCATGAGGCGCTGGTCTTTGGTTAGGTAGGGACCCTCGGGAGCAGAGTATTGCCCAGCAAAGTCGGTACGGGCTGTAAACCCTGCGGAAAGTTGTGCCAAACCTGGCGCGAATTCTAGGTAAAAACCTAAATTCTGAAATTCACCCCGCCCGCCGAGCGGATAGGCGGAGAAGGTGATGTAACCAGAAAAACCTGGCTTTAAAACTCTCTCTGGCCAATCATCGGCTTTATATGTGTCCGGTTTGCCTACGCCGAAGCCGGCAACCAGATATGGCATCGCGCCCAATTGCAGGGTTACTAAATTTAGCACCGTATAGTGTAATCCGAGACGAGTGGCAAACACAAGGTAGGTGACGTCGGTATAAATCACAGTACCATCGGTATCTTGTAGTCGGAACGTATTCATGGCATAACCGACTTGAAATCCCTTTGTAAATACTGGTGAAGTGGGAAGCAGGGCATTGTCATCGTAAGTAAAGACTGCTGCCACAGGGATGACTCTGAAAAAAGTAGCCGTTTTCTCATGGGGACGCTGGAACCCCCAACCATAGGTCGAGCCCACGCGAAAACTGCGGAATTCTTCTGCATTGAGCACGGCTAGGGTAAGTAACTGTAGTAACAACCGCTTCACTGTTCGCTCCTGTAAACCCAATAGGTGAGTCCGAGAGCAGCGTGTGGCAGTCCTCCGTAGCCACCCTCTAAGAAGACCGAAAGATTCTTATTGAAGGCAAATTGAAATCCCCCCATGTAGGTCAACGTGAACTGCCAGTCTAGTACGGCATCTGGTGGTACCACCTGGGGATACTTGGTACCAAAGCTGAATCTTTCAAAGTAAAAGTATGGCTTAATGGAAAGATAGACTGCTGCTCTTGCTCCCTCGTCAGAACCAAATAGCCAATATCCTTGACCAAACGATGCGCCAAGATAGCCGGCATCGCGATATCGTGTATAATATTCATTTTCCAAACTGCGATTTCGCGCAATAGCTGCATCAAAACCAATAAATTGAAAAATCTTATTGCCCGAAAAATAACGCGCACTGATGCTAAGAGGAACAAGATAGGTGACTTCGTTTGGTGCTGCGACTAAGGAGGAACGTAATGTGCCAAGCGAGAAGAAATATCCATTTTGACTAGCAACGAGGTTGTTAGTATATGAAAAAAAGATTATGATGCTTATGGTAAGAGCGTTTCGTGTTACAATTCCTTTTGGGGGCCCCACAAGTTAACCTACTAATTAAGCGTATTTTTGTCAACCTTTTTCTTGCCACACCAATCTACCCATGGGGACAAACGTTACCCTTGTTTTAATTTTGTTTTTGACGGGTGGGACTCTTAAAATCTGGTTTTGCAAGAGAAAAACCAAAAGGCGCCCCAAATGAAAGACTACAAAGAATACATCACCCCTGTGTACTAAAATTTGTGTTAGATTTGCAACCCCCAATTTCGTCTAAGGCGCGAGATACTTTTCACGCCAAAAGCTTAAAGCTGCGAATCTTGACGTAAGAGCGCTATTGTCCAAAAGCTGATGGCCACGAGGGGTTTTCTACATAAAAGTCCTGAGCTTATCTAAAAGTGGCTAGTAAAATGGCCCAAGAATTTGGCAACTTTGGCAAAATTGTCATAAGCTAGCTAAGCCTTGCGTAAATCCGGAACATTTATACAATAGACCATAGATGTGTTTGCAAGTGCCTTTTGTTAAAAATTAGTCGAAAAATAAATTTAGCGCAAAATAGAGGACATCACAAGCTGTACCCAATTAACGAAAAATAATTTGCCAAGGTAATCCTAAGCAGCTAAAAGAGGCACGGTGCCAATCTTTTGATTGGGAAGAGGAGCCAAGATCGGCCTTAACTATAACTAATATCAGGGGGACCCAGAGCTAAATGCCAGATTCTAGTGTTACGTCCAAATTATCAGTAAAGGAACTAAGTCGGCACTGCTTTATGGCATGAGCGGAAGAAATTCATTGCGATAAGGGAATAACTCGGAGGCTATCACAACAACCCACACACGGGGCTCCATGTTTAACACTTAATAAGAAATTTCATGGCAAAGTCTGCCAAAGCAGGTTGTTTGCGCCTCACCTATCTCTCTGGGATGGTACAAAATCCTAATATAATAAGTATTATAGAGGCACTTTCAAAACCTAGCTTTGAGGCTTGGGGCTAACCAGAAGTAAGCTAACACCCAGCTAAATGGCTAAATATTAAAATTACTTGATAAAACTTGGCAACCGATAGGGGCAATTGGGTTGTCGCTTTGCTGGAGCGGAGAGGCAGCTTCACCCCTTGTGGCCTGTTGGGTTTAAAATGATTCCCATAAGTATCCCCAGAAAGAACAAGAGCTCTTTCAAAATAATGATTGACCACTTAACTATGAATTCGTATCTTGCATCCGCCCATGGTCAAAACACCTTTCACAGATGAAGAGCTAGAAGAATTCCGCCAACTTCTGCTTGAAAAAAAAGCAAGGATATTGCGCGAAATCCAAGAGCAAAGGGAAGAGACCTCGCATACTCCAGAAGACACGGGAGACCTCGCTGATCTAGCAACGGATCTTCTGGAAAAAGAACTCAATCTTTCCTTAACAGAAACCGAAAGGCAAATCTTGCAAGATATCGATGAGGCACTTGAAAGAATTGCCAACAAGACTTACGGCATCTGTGTCGATACAGGCGAAATCATTAGCAAGGCAAGACTAAGAGCCATCCCCGAAGCCAAAAGAACCCTCCAGGCACAAGAAAAATATGACAAATTCATGAGGGAACAGCGAAAAAAACAGCAGCAGACTGGTACTTTCCGCGTCCCAGGTAACTCCATTCCATAAAAGTGCGCCTAGATCTCCATTTGCAGCTGAGAGATCTTGCCCAAGCTTTCGCCCATTTTCTTAAAGAAAACCCAAGGGCACTTGTGCCATATCGTTCCCATGAGCCGAAGCCTGAACATGTTTCCTTGCACTTTAAGGGCGAATTACCAGCCAAGATTGTAGAAGGTGCCTTGCGTCCCCTTCCTTGCACCCTCTGCCGCGAGAGGATTACCTACAAAAAGGGACAATTTGATAAAAAAAAACCAGAAATCCCTTTTCTAATTTTATTACACAATTCAGCAAGGTATGATGAGAATACCTTTTTTGAAGATCCTGATGAAAATGCTCTCTTTATTGATATGATTGAAAAGACAACCCATTTCCATCCACGCCAATTTCTCGTGAGAGAACTTTTGCGCTGCGAGTTTGACCAACTAACCGCCGACGGCCTCAAAAGCTGGATCCCTAATTGCAGCCGACATATTTATGACGATATCGATCGCTTTAATATTCGAGGCCTGCTTATCGTAGGCCAGGCGGCAAGCTTGCTCTTTCCTGATAAAGAAAAGCGATTGGAGATGGTGGGAAAAAAAATAACCCAATATGGAATTCCTACCGTGATAACACCTGGCCCCGGGAGAATCATTTACCTAGAGAAGAAAAAAGCACCTAAAGCGACCATTTTAGAGGAAAAACGACGGATTTATCACGCCATCTTGTGCTTTAAAAATGAAGTAATGAAGATATAACCTATGGAGACGGCGGGAGTCGAACCCGCGTCCTAACAGCCAAAGGAATGGCTTTCTACATGCTTAGTGTATGTTTCTTTCCCTAACCAGAACCCCATACACAGGGCACTCTGGGTGGTAGCGACTTTATTTCACAAGCTGCCGTCGCCTGCAACTTGCAAAGCCTCGTATGTTACCCCATGACACTACGAAGCCTTATGCCATGAGGGCACCCGATTATGCGGCGAGTGCGAAGGAAGTATTGTCGGCAGTTATTCTAACACTCTGTTGAGGGCGAGTACCCTGCATGCTTTTCCATTCCCCCGCGCTGCCAGTCGAAACCTATTCGTCCCCCTTATTCGTATTATAGCATATGTATTAAGAATCGACAAGAATTTTTGTACAACAAAGAATGGTAGCTCAGGTTATTGGGCAGAATAGGGGACTTCATAAAAACGCTCATTGTTGGAATTACATACCCAAGGTTGTAAATAACCCACGCTATAAGCCATGACCCTGTTGGGGGAGAGCTCTTGCCCAACGGGGGTCTGTCGCAGGGGATTTGATCCCTCGATTTTTCGCAAAATTGTCCGAGAAGCAGCAATGGATTTCCATAAGAACCCTCTGCTCTATGTTTTACTTACCTTAGGGAAATCCACATACGACCCATGCGCGCGGGTGTTCTAGACCAATCGGTCAGGGTTTTTTTTAAAAAAATTTCATGTTTTAAGAAAATTTTTGAAAGACTTTGCAAATTTATGGCAAAATTCGGGTTTTATATAGGCAGAGGGATGTATGATTGTGAAGAAAGGAAAAGGTCACAAAAACTCAAGGGGTCTGTGGGATCTGCGTCTAAATCCTGCTCTTATGGCAAAATTGCGCGAGGCAGCAGCTAAATCTAACACAAGTATGTCAGCCATTGTGCGCTTTTGTGCCTTTAAACTAGCTCGTAAAAAAGTCGTTCACCTAGACAA
>JANWWS010000013.1 GCA_025055765.1 Leptospiraceae bacterium
CTGGAATAGCTGCGGCAATGCCAAGAGGGTTACATCCATTAGGTAATAGGTATCCAAATCTGGGTCAAGGATCAAGTTGGAAGTGTCTCCGGCATGCGTGATCATCTGGCGTAACATGGTCAGGATTACACCACTGCTCCCGGCAGAAGTGGGGTTTTGCCTAAAATTATTCCACTTCTCGCGCAAATTGGGAATAGTCAAGTGCCCGCGCTTGCGCGGGGCAAGCCCCTCGGGAGTAAATTGCAATTCCTGACCATAGCGTGACTGGACCTGTTCTAACTGCGCCAACGCCTGTTCGCCGCGTTCCTTATGCGCACTCCATTCTGCCACACCGCCAAAACGAAGGTTCACTATCACTTCAAAAAAATCCACCAATGGCCGCAAATAGGCATTGCCCATGAGCTCTTTGCTGTTGAAAGTAATCCTTTCGCCAACCGTTGTTAGCATGAAATAAAAAAGTACTGTTATGGGCAGAACGAAAACCAAAGCAATGGTCAAAAGCTTTGTTCGGATACCCATACGGAATTTTTGGAAGGCCATCATTTGTTTCTCGGCACTGGGTATAACCTAATAAAGACTCCATCATTAAATTTGTGTTTGTCCCTGATGAACCCAAGTGCTCAAAAATTCATAAAGCGTGTTGCCCATCAAGTATTCTATCGAGAGGTAATACATACGCTTTTTGTGGCGTATTCAGTGGCGTTCAACGATCATGCGCCGCATCATCGGGTCGCGCGACACGTACGCTAATGCGATGTGTGGATCTTCCGGTGTGTGTTCATCGAGACTGCGACCGAGCGAGTAATTGAGATGGCGCAATAAGCGATGGTGGAGCTCGGTTTTTGGCTCTTGTGACATTGGCAACATAAGCCATGGCCAAAATTGGCTCTAGGAATGCAAGCTTTTTTGCGTTGGCTAGCAGGAATAACCACCAACCAAAGCGCAAAATCACCCTGCCCATACGCCAATTTTGAAGTCAACGCCCAAAATTTTAGTTCCCTGTGTGTCCGGTAAAAATTCTAAAGCAGAATCGCAACGACGCCAAATGGCAGGGTCTTCGTTCACGGATTTCCTTTCGCGTAAGCGCATAGGGTAGTCCGTCGAACATGTAGTGCAAGTATTTGTATAGTTCATGGCCACACCTTGTGTTAGGTTATCTTGCCGTTTTTCCGAAGAGCGATGGTAAATTTTTCTCTTTTGGAGCTCGGGCTCTTATCACTTATAGAAGATTTTGTACCACGTCTTTTCTTCGATGATAAATTTTGCCTCCTTCGTAGATGACGTTCTCAACTCCCTCCCAGGCAAGCCTTACTGTCAGGGAAGATGGGATACAAAATATGACATAATTCGCAAACAAATCCTTGGGTGGTTACAATGACCCACACCTTGCTTGAGTCTTACTTATCTTTCCAAGTTGCACCCTCCAGGGACCGCATCTCACTCTAGGAGCATCCGTTGTCTTGAAAAGAGGTTACTCTTCAAATATTTTCCTTAGCTGAGGCAGAAGTCTCAGCGAATTCAACACAACAAATAGAGATGAAAGACTCATGGCCATACCAGCAAGCATGGGAGAAAGATATCCCCAAAAAGCGGCAGGTATAGAGGCAAGGTTGTAAATAACAGCCCAAAAAAAATTCTGAAGTATATTCATCCGTGTCTTTTTTGCTAATGCAAAAAGACGAGGTATGAGCGTTAATTTTGGCAACAAGAGCACCACCTGCGCAGCTTCTCGAGGAAGATCCCCCCTGGCTTGTGGATAGCTAAGAGCTACACCAAGGTAGGCACGCGCTAAGGCCGAGACATCATTAAAGCCATCCCCCACCATAGCCCAATGGGGATTTTCTAAGATTACCTTTTCTTTCTCTTCCGGCAAAAGTTCCGCATAATAAGAAAGGCCTAAATTTTTTGCAATCTCACCTACCCTTTCGCGGCTATCCCCACTTAAAATAGCCATGGGGAACTTCTCCTTGAAAAGCTCGGCTATTGCCATGGCGGCATCACCTCGAAGCTCATCCCGAAAAGAAAAGGCAGCGACAGCTAAGCCCTCTACGGCAAGAAAAAGTTGGGCTCTTTCACCTAATTTTTCAGGCAGAGATACGGATTTACTTTGCAGATATTTTGGTGAACCAAGATAGATGTTCTCCTTTCGCCCCGTAAGAGCCCACATTCCCAAACCATAATCTTCTCGGACATCTCTTACGAGTAAAGAAGGGATATTTTCTTGCTGAGCTCGTTTTACCACAGCACGGGCTAGGGGATGGTGGCTATAGGACAAAACCGAGGAAGCCAGAGACATGACTTTTTCATAAGTATAGCCTTGATCTAGGATTTCCACACCCACCAGCTGAAGCTCACCTGTGGTCAGGGTACCCGTCTTATCAAAAAAGATTCCCTTTACCTTGCCCGCCCTTTCTAGTGCTTGCGCAGAGCGAAATAAGATACCATAGCGTAGGGCCATGCTAGTGGCTACATATATAGAGATAGGTGTTGCTAAGCCCATGGCACATGGACAGCTAATCAATAAAACAGCCAAGGCTCTCGCGAGGGCAAGAGAGAGAGGGAGACCGACCATTAGCCAGTATAGAAACGCACCAGCCGAGATAAACACAAGAGAAATAACAAAATAATGGGCAAAGTGATCGGCCAATCTCTGCTGAGGGCTACGGGTTAACTTAGACTCTAAAATAACACGGGAAAGCGCCATATATCGCGATTCCCTTGGAGGTTTTACTACTTCAAGAACAAGAGGTCCTGTGAGATTTGTCGTTCCTGCATAAACGAACTCACCTACTTTCTTTTCTACTGGCAAACTCTCCCCTGTAAGAAAGGACTCATCTATACCGGAATGACCTTGCACAATTTTCCCATCAACGGGTATCATCTCACCTGGCAAGACCAAAATACAATCCGCTGGACTAATGTCCGTGAGATCTTTTTCCTCTGTATGCGATCCCACGATTTTTTTTACTTTTCTCTCAAGAAATCCATCGCTTATTTGAAGTCTTCTTTTTGCATATTCAAAAATCCTTTTTTCAATATATTTCCCCAAGAGGATGAAAAACGACAAAAAAGCAGCAATTTCAAAATAAAGCTCGTTTTGTTCACCCCCAAAGAACAAAATAGTGCTGTAACCAAAAGATAGAAGAATACCTAAAGATACCAGTACATCCATATTAGCTACTTTATGCTTTATGGCATACCAGGCACCTCTGTGAAAAGGCTTCGCTACATAAAATACCACGGGCAAAGATAGAAGAAACTCTACAAGAGGTGGGATGGAAAAAAGCGGCACGTGGTAAAAGTGAACTATCATTTTTAGGAGAAACACTACGCTAATTCCTAGGCTAGCTAGGAGTCTAATCCGCAGAAGATAAAGCTCTTTGTCATCATCTTGGCCTTTTACCAACTGGGCTTGGTAGCCAGAACTAGCTATGGCCTCAAGTATCTCCTTCGTTTTTCCCCCAGATACCTCAACCAAGCCATGAGATAGAGGATAACTCACCACAGCTCTTTTAACCCCAGGAATCCCCTCTAAGGACTTTTCAATACGCAGAGCGCACTGGCTACAGTGCATCCCCTTAATTTTCAACTCAAGAATTTCGGATTTCATGGGGTGTTTAACCTACCTGCTCTATGGCTACCTTAACATTGCATTTCTTTCGTTTGTCTTCATCGTAGTCGACATAGAGTTTTGGGGTAGCTAACTCAGCCATGGCTTTTACTCCTTTAATACCAAGGGCCCCAATTAGGGCATTTTCGCAGTGACAGCAGCTCATATCAGGTACGTAATAAACCAATTCTTTGTACGCCATTTTCATATAGTTTTGTAGGATTGCAGATTTTGCCTAAAGCTTTTTGCTTTCTCAGCATAAAGTTTGGCTGTCTCTAAAATCATACCCTCTTCTTCCTGGCGAAGTCGGCGTACTACCTTTGCTGGGACCCCTGCTACCAAGGTACGTTCTGGTACTACAAAATTAGGCAAAACCAACGTCCCTGCCGCCACAAAGCCAAAGCTTTCTACTACCGCCCCATCCATTACAATGGATCCCATACCCACAAAGGCATAATCTTTGAGAGTAGCTGCATGGATCACACAGTGATGCCCTACAGTTACATGATTGCCAATAACCGTTGACCTTTTACCTGTCGAGATGTGGAGCACAGAATTATCTTGAATATTGGAATACTCCCCAATTTCGATTTTTTCACCATCAGCACGCAAGGTACAATGAAACCAAACAGAAGAATAGGCGCCCACACTAACAGCCCCAATCAGCTCGGCGGAAGGTGCTATAAATGCTTCCGGATGAATATAAGGAAATTCTTGGCCTAAAGCATAAAGCATAGCAAATCCCGAAATACGACCTAGGACGGTAAATCTTTTTCAAAAAGTCAATGCCTAATAGCATAAATCATTTACGGCGTGCTTTTGTTTTCAAAACCGGCCTATGCCAACAGGAAAAACGGTAGCCATAGCTGGCGCTACAGGCGCTGTGGGGCGGGAGTTCCTACGAGTTATGGAGGAGCTCCAATTTCCTGTAAAAGAACTTAAGCTTTTGGCATCAAAGCGCAGTGCAGGTACGATTTTGGAATTCCACAATACACCCCTCAAAGTGGAAGAAATGACCCCACAGAGTTTTAGAGGAGTCGAACTTGCTTTGTTTAGTGCGGGTAGTAGTGTAAGCAAGGAATATGAAAAGCACGTAACGGGGGCAGGGGCCATCATGATTGATAATAGCTCCGCCTTTCGTTTAAGGGAGAATACTCCCCTCGTCATACCTGAGATCAACCCGGAAGATGTAAAACACCATCAAGGAGTCATAGCAAACCCTAACTGCTCAACTATCATTATGCTGATGGGCGTTTATCCTCTGCACCGCAAATACCCCGTTCGGCACATCGTAGTGTCAACCTATCAAGCCGCATCGGGAGCAGGATGGGCAGCCATGGAAGAACTCAAGGAATCAACCCGAGCCGCCCTTGAGGGAAGAGATTTTACCCCGCAAAAAATGCCCTACCCCTATGGCTTTAATTTATTCTCCCATAATAGCAAAATTGACGAAAGCGGTTATAATGAAGAAGAAAAAAAGATGATCCAAGAAACCCGGAAAATCCTACACAACAATCACATTGGAATCTCGCCTACCTGTATACGGGTGCCTGTGTTACGAGCCCATGCTGAGGCAATTCATATGGAATTCCAGGAGAAAGCCCCCTCAGAGGAAGAGGCTCGGGAACTCTACAAAAGCTTCCCAGGAGTCAAGGTAATTGATGATCGTCAAAATAATTACTTTCCAATGCCAATTGAGGCCTCAGGAAAATTTGAGATCTTGGTAGGACGGATACGGCAGGATAGTTTTTTGCCCCAAAAAGCCTTGAATATCTTTGTGGTGGGAGACCAACTCCTCAAAGGGGCCGCCTTAAATGCCGTACAAATAGCCCGGCTTTTAGATGAGTTATGAAAGAAGTTAGCCAGAAATACAAAACCCCTGTCTTATTTATAGACAAGAAAAAACTTAGAGACAATTACCGAGCTCTGAGGGAAGCCTTTCCCGATTTTCGCATCTGCTATGCCATTAAATCAAACTCTGATCCTGGGATCATTGAAATTTTGCGCCAAGAGGGTTCTCACTTTGAAACTGCTTCTCTGGGAGAAATTTTGTTTTTGCGTTCTCTTGGGATACCAGGTGAACATATTATCTACTCTAATCCGGTAAAATCCGCAGAATCCATAGCCCGTGCCATAGAAGAAAATATTACCGAAATTGCTTTTGATTCCCTTGAGGAACTGGAAAAATTTCTACCTTACCGAGAGAAGGCAAAGCTAATTTTTCGCATTGCCGTTCCTAATGAGGGGAGCCTCTGGCCCCTTTCTGGGAAATTTGGAGCCCCTGAGTATCTCTGGGACGATATTTTTGAATATATGAAAAATGAGGGACTCCATCTCTATGGCGTGACTTTCCACCCGGGTTCCCAAGCAGAACTCCTTACCGCCTGGGACGCGGCCATGCGGGTAGCCTGGCGCTGTATTGATGAAGCTCGTGACTATTACGGCCTAAACCCTACTTGCCTTAATATTGGTGGGGGTTTTCCTGTTTATTTAGGTAGAGAGATCCCGAGCGTACACCAAATAGCTGAGGTCGTTTACGACCACCTGCGCTACTGGAAAGATCATGAGGGCTATGAAGTCCAAGAGCTTATTTGTGAACCCGGGCGCTTTCTCTCAGGCTCAGCTGGTTACCTTGTATGTAAGGTGGTCGGGGTTGCCCGGCGCGAAAAGAACTGGGTTTTTCTAGATAGTGGGGTTTTCAGCGGGCTCATGGAAACTATTGATGGTATTACCTACCCTTTTGAGACTACCTCGACAGGCAATAAGGAAAGGGTTATCTTTTGTGGCCCCAGCTGCGATTCGGTAGACAAGATGTTTGAAGTAGATCTACCCCATCCCAAAACAGGGGATAAAATCTGCTTTAGCGGGGCTGGTGCCTATACAACGGTATATGCCTCCCACTTTAATGGGTTTGAGCCACCCCAAATTGTTTACCTCGAAGAGGTTAAATCCCCCCACGAGTTACTCGAGCTTGTAGGATAATTAGTCAACTTCCGCATATGCCACAAGCTGACCCACTCTTACCTCTTGGCCATCTTCTACCAAAATTTCGAGCAATTTACCTGCTCGCGGAGCCTCAAGAGAGAAAGCTGCTTTATCAGTAAGCAGTTCGCAAAGCTCCTCGCCCTCGGCAAAACTTTCCCCCGGGCGAACCTTCCAACGCAAAAGCTCAATCCTATCCGCATCGCCAATATCAGGAACTTTTAATTCCAAACGCATGGTCTACCTTCTAGGATCATTTTTTCACATTCCAGGGCAATTCTCAATGTCTGTAAATCTTGTTCACTGCTGACAATTGGTCTTGCCCCCTCTTTAATACATTCATAGAAATGGAGATGTTCACTTTTGAGAGGGTTATCTTTGTGTACATAAAGCTTTTCCACAAAGCTTTCCTGCGAATATTTAATTTCTTCGGGCGTCATGAGGTACGCAGCTGATGCCTGGCGATGAATTTCTATATCTTGGTTGATATAATTTAAATTAATAAAACTGCGGTCCTGCAAGATCTGCAAACTGCGATCTTTAAGCTGGCTAATGCGAGATGCCGTTAGAGAGGCAATGCAGCCATTCTCAAATTCTAAGTTTAAAATAGCCACATCTTCGTGTTCAGATATTACCCGGCTGCCCATAGCATGATAGTATTTAAGTGGAGACTTTACCAAATTCAAAACTATATCGAGATCATGGATTAAAAGATCCATGACCACCCCTACATCTTGTACCCTCCCATTATAGGGTGACAGTCTGCGAGATTGGATCATCCTAGGGTTAGTTACAATTTTCGCAAGTTCCATGACAGCCCCATTAAACCTCTCTACATGCCCTACTTGTAAAACTAGACCACGCTCGGCTGCTAAGGAAATAAGCGCCTCTGCTTTTTCTAAACTATCTGTCATGGGTTTCTCGAGAAGCACATGCACCCCACTTTCGAGGGCTTGGCGTGCAAGCTCATAGTGCCAGCTTGTCGGAACAGCAATGACTACTGCCTCAACTTCTTTAAAGAGGGATTCCAGACTCTCAAAAGCCACCGTATCATAGCGCTCTGCCATTTCCCGGGCACGTTCGGGGTTGACTTCATAGATCCCAATAAGCTCGTGGCTAGGCAGACTTGAGACCACATTGAGGTGGTAGGCACCCATGTGGCCCACCCCTACTATGCCAAACTTGAGCCGGGGTCTGCTTTTTCTTTGCATTAACGAAAGCCAAATTTCCCAAATATACCTGAATTCTGCTCCAATTCGGCTTCTAGTTCTTTAACCAGTTGTTTAGCCCGGTTTGAGAGGTTTTTCGGTACCACAATCTCGGCTTCAACCAATAGATCCCCATAACGGCCCGTCCCTCCCATGTAAGGCAAGCCTTTGCCCCGAATGCGGAAGGTGGTGCCCGGCTGGGTCCCAGGGGGAATTTTAAGCTTTACCTTAGAATTATCTAAAGCCTCCAAAGTAATTTCACCTCCTAAGATGGCAGTAGTTACGCTCACTTGCACCTTGGTTTGTAAATCTACCCCTTCCCGCTCAAAAATAGGATGCTTTTTTACCTGCACCACCACATAGAGATCACCGGGGGGGCCATTGCGATAGCCAGCCTCACCCTCGCCCGCCACCTTAAGCCTGGTACCCGATTCAATACCAGGAGGGATGCGAATAGATAGAGTTTTTCTACGAGAGACCAATCCCGTACCCCCACAGGTACGACATTTGCTCCGGACCACTTTACCCGAACCCCCACAGTGATAGCAGGTTTGGGCAATGGAAAAAAAACCCGTGGTACGTCTTATCTGACCCGAACCATGGCAGACGGGACAGCTATCTAGTTTGCCATCTTCGCTCCCTGTTCCATGACAATCTGAGCAACTCTCTTCTTTGGGAATTTGGATGGTTACTTCCTTACCATGATACACATCTTCTAAGGATATTTCTAAGTTATACCGTAGATCAGCTCCTCGCCGAGCACCACTACGCTGCCTTGTTGATCCTCCAAAGCCAAAGCCAGCACCAGAAAATAGATTTTCAAAGATTTCTTCAAAACTTGTACCGCCAAAAATATCGGCAAAATCGTTGTAGGCAGCCTGGCCAAAGCCTTGACTGCCCATACCTGAAAGCCCTGCATGACCAAACTGGTCATAGAGCTTACGCTTTTGCTCATCCCGTAAGACCTCGTAGGCTTCGGTTGCTTCTTTAAAAAGCCTCTCGGCCTCAGGGTTGCCTTGGTTACGGTCTGGGTGGTATTTTAAAGCCAGCTTGCGGTAGGCTTTTTTTATCTCCTCCAAGCTGGCGTTGCGGGAAACACCAAGGATTTCATAGTAATCTCTTTTTTCAGCCACAGTGCTCCCCTTATCTTTGCGTTATCTCTAATTTTTTTCATCTTTTACTTCGGTATACTCCGCGTCTACCACCTTTTCTCCCCCTTCTCTACCATCACTTTGGGATGTTGTTGAACCTGCTGCGAACTTAGCTGCGTGTTTTTGCAGTACAGAAGTAAGTTGGTTCTTGGCCGTTTTCATACGTGCTGCCTCGCGCGATTGCAGAGCATCTTTTGCCTGATTTATCGCACTTTCTAGTTCAAACCTAGCACTTTGATCTAAGCCAGCAGCTGTTTGTACCTGTTTTTCCGCTTGATAGATAATATTGTCAAGCTCATTGTAGAGTTGCGCTGCTTCCCGAGCTTTGCGATCCTCTTCGGCATGGAGCTCTGCATCTTTAATCATGCGTTGGATGTCCGCTTCTGTTAGCCCGCTTGAGGCTTCAATGCGGATCTTTTGCTCCTTTCCTGTCTTTAAATCTTTTGCCGAGACATGCACAATTCCATTGGCATCAATGTCAAATGTTACTTCAATTTGCGGCACTCCACGTGGAGCAGGTGGTATATCATGCAACTGAAAACGCCCTAAAGTGCGATTGTCTTTGGCAAGTTCCCGCTCTCCTTGGAGTACATGAATTTCTACTGTCGTCTGGTTGTCTGCGGCCGTGCTAAAAATCTCACTTTTGCGCGTAGGTATTGTGGTATTGCGAGGAATAATCTTAGTCATGACACCACCCAAGGTCTCAATACCTAAGGAAAGAGGCGTAACATCTAGCAAGAGAACATCCTTCACCTCACCAGCCAATACACCCCCTTGAATAGCCGCACCAATAGCTACCGCCTCATCTGGATTAACACTCTTATCAGGTTCTTTGTTAAAAATTTCGCGTACTTTTTCGCGAACAGCAGGAATACGAGTTGACCCGCCCACTAGTATAACCTTATCGATATCCTGGGGTGTAAGACCTGCATCTTTGAGAGCCTGTAGGCAGGGACCTACCGTGCGCTCTACAAGATGTTGGGTCAGCTGATTGAATTTGGCCCGGGTCAACGTCATGGTAAGATGCCGTGGACCAGAAGCATCCATCGTAATAAAAGGCAGGTTAATATCGGCCGTTTCTTTGCTTGATAGTTCAATTTTAGCTTTTTCCGCAGCTTCTTTTAAGCGCTGCATAGCCATCTTGTCCTTGCTTATATCAATACCACTTTCTTTGCGGAACTCCTGGACAAGGTAATCCATAATCGCTTGGTCAAAATCATCTCCGCCTAGATGGGTATCACCGTTTGTAGCCTTTACCTCAAAGACATTTTCCGCTAATTCTAATATGGAAATATCAAAAGTACCTCCGCCTAGATCATATACGGCGATAATCTCCCCATCTTTGTCTTTATCTAAACCATAAGCTAGGGCTGCTGCGGTTGGCTCATTGATAATGCGAACCACATCTAGGCCAGCTATGCGCCCTGCATCTTTGGTAGCCTGCCTTTGTTCGTCGTTAAAATAAGCAGGGACCGTAATTACCGCCTTTTTAACTTCATGGCCGAGATAATCCTCCGCTGTCTGCTTCATTTTCATAAGCACACGAGCAGATATTTCCTCGGGACGAAAGTCTTTTACACGAGTCTCTATTAAAACACTGTTGTTGGGACCTTCTTTGACCTTATATGGGACAAGCTTGATTTCTTCCTGGACCTCATGGAAACGCCTACCAATAAAGCGTTTCACAGAACGCAGCGTATTTTCCGGGTTCGTAATCATCTGGTTTTTGGCAACCTGCCCCACCAGAGTCTCCCCCTTTTCGGTAAAGGCCACCACAGAAGGAGTCGTGCGCGAACCCTCCGAATTCGCAATCACCACGGGTTCCCCTCCCTCCATAATGGCGACACAAGAGTTCGTGGTTCCAAGATCAATACCAATGATTTTTTCTTTCGCCATAAGCTACTCCTTTTCTATTTTTTAATTTTTTAATTGCTAATTTGTTGCTCGCCTCGCATAGGGCGAATCACCGCTACCCGTGCAGGGCGCAGAACCCTCTCAGGTAGCCGGTATCCTTTTTGCAATACCGATGAGACCATCTCCGAATCCACCTCTCCTTCTTGTATATCGAGAGCCTCCATACAAGAAGAATCAAACTCCTGGTTTAACGGGTTAATCTCTTCAAGTCCCTCTGCCGCAAAAACATCCCACAGCTGTTTTTGAATGATGGCCACCCCCTCAAAGAATTTTTCTAATATTTCATTGTGAGTCTCTTTTTGTCTCATATGGAAAAGCTGCTCAAAAGCATCTAAGACTGGCAGAAGCTTTTCCAAAAGCTTGGCAGCAGCTTCCCGCGACAGGGCAGCCTTTTCTGCCTGCACCCTTCTCCTGTAGTTGATAAAGTCTGCGCGCTCCCGCTGAAGATCTCCTTTCAGTTCTTCAATCTCTTGCTCATAGCGCTGCCGTATCTCAGCAAGCTCAGATAGTTCCTGAGCCGCATTTTCAGGTTCTTTTGGCTCTTCTCTTTGCCCCGCCGGCTCGCCTACCGCGGGATTTTGGTTTTCTGCCTGAGAAAGCTCGTCCTTTTTTTCCTCCATATCCATAGCTTCGCTCCTTTACATTTTTTGGGGCACAGTCATTTCACCGCTTGCTTGCTCTGCCCTTTGTGATAAAACCCTCGTTAGGATTTGGGCACTATAATCTAAAGTAGGGATAAGCTTATCATAAGGCATGCGATTCACTCCAATCACCCCTAAAGCCCCCAGTCGCCTTCCCCCTACATAGTAATCCTTTGCTAGGAGGGCATAACCCGCAAAATGATGGCCTTCAATATCTAATCCAAGGCGAACCATCAGGGGGTCTTTTCCGTAGCCTTGGTTAAAAAGCTCTTTGAGATAGTTGCGGTCTGATAATTTGCAAATAAGAAACTCCGCCTCACTAGGATCCTCACTTGCTTCCAATATCTTGGGATAAAGCTGGTTTTCTCCCTCTACATAAATAGCTTGGTCAAAAGGACTATAGACAAGGGAAAAAGCAATATGCTTTGCCACCTCAGAGAGATCTCCCAGATAGCGCTCCGCTTCTGCCAAGAAATCAAGTCCCTTTTCTTGAAACTCGGAAAGTTCATAACCCATAAAGACCTGGCTTAAAAAGCGACTCACCTTGTATAACTCTTCCTGGCTAACAGGGCGATCTAATTTTATTTTCTTCTGGTAAACACTCCCAGATTGGCTCACCATAATTACTAATACCAGATTGTCTAGAACCGAGACAACCTCCACCCTTTTTATCACACTCCCAGAAGGGGTGGGCGCAAAGACCACCCCCATCTGACGGGAGGTCATCGCCAGCATTTGAGCAATGGATTTTAATAATTGGTCTAACTGCATTATGGCACTGCGGTAAAACTCCTCGAGCTGCGCTTTATGACTTAGGGTGACCTCATAAAGACTTACCAATTCATGGATATAAAACTCAAAAGCAGCATCAGAGGGAATCCGCCCTGCCGAGGTATGGGGGCTTTTCAGATAGCCCATCTGCTCCAAAATAGACATTTCCTTACGCATCGTGGCGGGGCTGATTTGAAAGCCAAACTTATCCACAAGCACATGAGAGCCTACCGGTTCCCCCGTGAGAACGTACTCACTGACAATAGCACGAATGATATCAGCTTGCCGAGGGGTAATATGCTCCTCTCTTTTCATAGCGAACTCCCGCCATCGCTGTTAGCACTTTCACTACTTGAGTGCTAACACTATTATTATACTTAACAAAAGGCTTGTCGTCCATTTTTTCTTTAGTATCGAATTATCACGGCATGGTCGAGTTTAACCTGTGCAAGACTTTTTCTTTGCTATAGCACCTCCGAAAACCTTCCCGGCAGCCCCATGAATGGTTTTGGTGAGGCCGCTTATGCCAAGGCTGCGGCGCACCTGGCTAGGATTTCCATAACTGCCTAATGAGCTAGCTGCAGCTAACTCCCTATGGGGTGCCAAACTGTTTTTAATTCCATGTAATCGGCAATGACATCGATATTTTCCCATGCCAAACTTGTCCAAGGTGTGGACTTATTTTCCCTATAGACCCTTACTCGCTTTACATTTTCAGCCGCCGCCATCTGGGCCTCTTTTTCCTCCTCAAGACTAATCCCTGCCAAGGCCAGCGCGTTAACATCCATATGACTAGCCATGGGACCAAGTAGTTCTGACCTATTTCCGGTAAGGATATTGATCACACCACCTGGTAGATCGCTTGTGGCAAAGATTTCTGCCAGGCAGACAGCTACGGTCGGGTATTTTTCCGAGGCAAGGCAAACTGTGCTGTTCCCACCTGCCACAATTGGGATAACCAAGCTGATGAAGGATAGCAAAGGATTTTCATTAGGACAGACCACCCCGACAACTCCCACTGGTTCGGGTATCGTAAAATTAAAATAGGGTGCCGCCACAGGGTTGGCATTGCCTACCACCTGCACAATTTTATCACACCACCCCGCATAGTAGATAACACGGTCAATAGCCATGCTCGTTTCCTCACGAGCCTCGTTTTCTTTCATTCCTGTCGCCTGGGCCAACTCCGTTTCTAATTCCGAGCGGCGCGATTCCATCATTTCTGCCATGCGATAAAGTATCTGACCACGGTTATACGCAGTTTTTGCTCTCCAAGCAGTTAAGGCCTTGCGTGCCGCCTGTACCGCATCCCGCAAATCCTTGCGGCTAGCCAGGCAGACATTGGCCAAAAATTTTTTTCCACCTGCTTGGTAAACCGGACGGCTACGGCCTGATTCGGAACGATTAAAGGAGCCCCCAATATAAAGCTTTCGGGTCTTTTGTACCCCAAGGCGCACTACTTCTTCCATATTTTCCTCTTAGAGGATTTTCACATAATCCAAAAGTCCCTGACGACCTCCTTCCCGACCAAAACCTGACTCCTTGTAGCCGCCAAAAGGTGAGCTTGGATCAAACTTATTATAGGTGTTGGCCCAGACGACACCTGCTTGCAGCTGTGATGCCATCTTTAGGATCTTGGAGCCTTTCTCTGTCCATACGCCAGCAGAGAGTCCATAGGCAATGTTGTTTGCTTTCTCTATTGCCTCTTCGGGGGTGCGGAATGTCTGAATCGTTAGGACCGGACCAAAAATCTCCTCCCGAACGATACGACTCGACTGGGCCACGTTCGTAAAAAAAGTAGGGGGATACCAAAAGCCTTTGCTGGGCAACTCACAGCGCTTTTGGTAAATTTGAGCTCCCTCTTGCAAACCTACCTGGGTAAGTTCCTGAATCTTCTTGAGCTGCATGCGAGAGTTGATAGCACCAATATCGGTATTTTTGTCGAGAGGATCTCCCACAATTAGGGTTTCCATCCGACGCATGAGTTTTCTCAAAACAATTTCAGCCACACTTTCTTGCACTAGTAGCCTGCTTCCCGCACAGCAAACGTGGCCTTGGTTAAAATAAATTCCATTGACAATGCCTTCCACAGCCTGGTCTAGGGGGGCATCTTCAAATACAATATTAGCGGCCTTGCCTCCGAGCTCCATAGTGGCTTTTTTGCCGGTGCCCGCAATGGCTCGTAAGATTTTTTTCCCCACAGCCGTACTACCCGTAAAGGCTACTTTATCCACATCAGGGTGAGATACCAATAGGGCCCCTGTGGCGCCGGCTCCTGTGACAATATTCACCACACCAGGTGGTAGCTCTGCCTGCTGTATGACTTCCGCAAGCAAAAGCGCTGTAAGGGGAGTGGTCTCTGCAGGTTTTAACACCACTGTATTACCTGCGGCTAGCGCAGGAGCTATCTTCCAAGCTGCCATGAGGAGAGGGAAATTCCAGGGGATGACCTGCCCTGCTACCCCCAGCGGCGCCACTTCACGACCAGGAATAAGATAATTTAATTTGTCAGCCCACCCGGCGTAATAGAAAAAGTGTGCTGCCGACATGGGCACATCGAAATCCCTGGTCTCACGAATAGGTTTGCCATTATTGATGGTCTCCAAGACGGCAAATTCGCGCGAGCGCTCCTGTAAAATTCGTGCAATACGAAAGATATACTTGGCTCGCTCTTTACCGGGCATTTTGCGCCATATTTTTTCATAAGCCTGCCTGGCTGCTCTTACGGCCGCATCTACATCAGCCTCACCTGCTTCAGCAACTTCACAAAGCTTTTGCTCGTTGGCAGGATTGATAACATCAAAGTACTGGCCTGAGCGAGGAGGTACAAATTTGCCGTTAATAAAAAGTTCATACCTAGGCTGAATATTTACAATTTTCGTTGACTCTGGAGCCGGTGCATATGGCCAGATTTTACCAAATTGAATAATCTGATGGCTTGGCTCCGCTGAGGAAACTTTTTTTAACTTAGTCTGACGCTCTGTTTTTGCAAGTGTCTTTGTTTTTCTCCCCATAACTTACCTACCTTTTATCTTGTGGACTTTTCATTTCAGGAACATTCAGGGCACCCAGGACCTCCTCTAAAAATGTCACTGTGGTATCCACCATGTCCCTCACTTTCTTGCCTTGAAAGTAGGAAGCCTGCTCCAGCTTTCTATCAAAATAAATAGTATCGTCTTTATTTAGGCAACGCGTACCACCTTCTTTAATATCTTGCTGTACTTTTTTCCAAAAGTCCCGCAACTTACGGAAAAATTGCGCCCCTTCTTGTAAAAAATGTCGGGTATACCTCTGGCGCATATCTCTTAGCTGCATCTTTAAATCGTCACGGGTGGCTTTCTGGTAGCTTTCTAGGGTATCCGTGAGGGACTTTAGATGCCTTTTGCAATTTTCTAGCACTGCATAATGGCTATCTCTTTCCATACTCCAGGAAAAGTCGAGTTTCGTGTGGGTATCCCCCTGGGCAGGAATAAACTCCCTTTCCCAGACAAGCATGGCTGTGTATAGTAGGTTTACTTCCTCGTCGTCGCAATGGGGGGAAGCCTTGCTCATGGGGAAGTCACCTAAAACATGAAATTGCTTCGTTTTTCCACTTCCTTGACTTGAGACAACCAAATCCTCTAGTGAAACTCCTTCTGGGGCTAATAGTTGTATTTGATCTTGAATTTTCTTCATTTCTTTTTTGGCTCTACTAATTTGCTCGGGATCCCGAGAAGTGCGAACGATACCTTCGTACTGCTTAAAGATCTTTTGTAGCTTAATTAGCTCTTGCTTTTGTGCTTCCGAGAGCCCCATGTGGAAACTGTACACGATAATTTTTTTGTGTAAACCATAATTTTCTGGGATGTTTTACCTTGACATTTCATGCCAACTTCTCGGCCGATCCCCATGGCCCAAAGAAGGTCAAGTGTCGAAAAAAGAAGGACCCTCTTTTGGGCGATATTCTCTCTACTTAGCGCAAGTTTTTTATTTCAACTATTTTTGCGCCACTTTTATTTAAGGCCTCTCAGGTTTGATTCCGCATCCCTCGAAAAAACAATTACCAAAGGAAGCCTTGTATTTCTAGAAGAGAAAAGCTATGACGAAGTTCAAAAAGGCGAAATTGTACGAGTTTTCCACCCAGAGGGTGGAGAAATATTCTGCCGTGTTGTAGCCACGGAAGGAAGTAAGGTAAGCATTGTAAATGGCATTTTTTACCTTGACGGTAAGGCTGCTACCCCTCAAACTTCTTCCGAGACCATATTTCCGAAAGAAATGTCGAACCGGGATCACTACCCCTTAACGGAGATTCGCCCTGGCTATTTCTTTTGTTTACACGACAATTGGGAACATACCTACGACAGCCGTCTTTGGGGTCCTTTTGCTATTTCGTCTGTAACCGGAAAGGTCAAATACCAGGGAATTCTTTTTCGGCGCCTAGATGCCAGAAGCTAAAACCCTTTATCGAAGTCGCATTTCCCCCTACGTACAAAAACTTGCCCAAAATTTAGGTGGCGAGATTGCTTCGCGGCTTATGCGTCAATTTACCCCCTCGCCGGAAGAGGAAGTGGCAACCCCCGGATTCATACGAGACCCTCTTCACGAAGAAGATCCTGACATCCAACCTATCCCAGGAATCTTACACAAATACCCAAACAAAATCCTTTACTTAACCACCGACGAATGCCCTGTTTTTTGCCGCTACTGTACACGCAAACGCATTACTTTGGCAGCCCATAAGCAAGAACCTTCCCTAGAGAAAGTAGTGGATTACCTACAAAAACACAGGGAGGTGCAAGAAGTGATCTTCTCCGGGGGGGATCCATTTATGTTAAAAGACGAAAAGCTCTGGCAAATTAGTTCCACTTTAGCTAGTCTCAGCCACATACAATTCTTCCGATACCACACTCGCATTGTCACTACCCTTCCTTCTCGGTTCACACCTTCTTTGTGGGAGTTGCTAGAAAATCTTACCAAATTACAACTCAGATCAATTACCCTCGTAAGCCACATTAACCTAGCTCAGGAAATCACAGGCGAGGCCAAAGAAATCTTTCGTCGGTTAAAGCAATTAGGTTTTCGGCTGTTAAACCAAGCCGTTCTCTTAGCAGGAGTAAACGACAGGGCAGAGATTTTACGGGAGCTCATGCTAGCCCTAGACGAGGCAGGTGTTACCCCCTACTACTTGCATCAATTAGATCCTGTCGAGGGCTCATCCCACTTCTTGGTACCCGTGGAAAAAGGGCTCAGACTCTTTGACGAGTTGCGCCGCACCCTTCCCACATACCTTTTACCCCGATACGTCCAAGACAGCAAGCAGGGTAAGATAAACCTTGCTTATTAGGGTTTGCCTTCCTTAGCTGCAAGTTTCTGCAAAAGTTCGCGACCCTCGCTACTTTCTCGAAATTTAGCAAAACGTTCTTCTTCAAGTTTTTGTTCTAAAATAGCTTTTTTTTCTTCGCCAGCATATGTCTCCCAGAGATGGTTTTTCAACTCGGCAAAGTAGCCTAGCTCTAAAAGGGTTTTCTCCCATAGACTTTCCCAATTGCGCCACCGAAATGGGTGTTTTTTTAAAAGTTCATAGACTCTTTCGTATTTTTGGATCTCGGCGTAGGCAAGAGCAATCCTCTTGACGAAGACCTCATTTTCCAAAGCAAAGCTATAGCGCTCGTACAACTGGGTTAGTGCTAAATAATCCTTTGTGAGCCAAAAAAAATCAAAGGCTGTGTGTAGGTCTTGTTCCAAATAACGGGGAAAAACTTCTTCTTCCGTACGCCCAAATTCCTGGCCTAAAAAAGCCTGCCTCAGAGCCTGCCCCCCTTTTTCTCGATCTCCCTCTGATTTAGCCTCTTCAAAAACATAGAGGTAGTAGATAGTTTTTTCCAGAGTGTCGCTGGCGGCTCCTGGTTTTTTTGCGGTGCATAAAAAATCACTTGGGGGGTGTATTTTTTTACTAATAAGGCAGGAGAATAGCTCAGCAAAACTCTCCTTTGGCTTCATCCGATGGGCAATGAGGCTTTCTTTTAAAGCCATGTCATATTTACCCAAAGCATAATAACACTGCGATTTTTGTAGATGAAGGTAATATTGCATATGAGAGGATTTATCTTTGCTATCGAAAACCACCTTTTCAAAAGCAACTAGAGCTTCGCCAAAAGCCCCCTTTTTGCGCTCAAGAGTGCCTATTTTATACCAGGCCCTGGCTGATTCCCCTTTGACGAAAGTAAGGCGATGGTAAAGTTTTAGAGCTTCCTCGACATGGCCAGTTCTCTCATAATAAAGAGCCGCTTTTGACAAGACAGCTCCTTGTGAGGAATCAAGATTAAAGACTCTTTCTGCAAGCTGGGCTATGTGAAGTAGCTCCTCTCGAAAATCACGATAAAAATGGGGTGATTTGCGAAACGGAGCAAGCTCTTTTTCTCTTGTTTCGATTTCCTGCATTAAAGATAAAGCCTCTTTTTTTTGAGGTGAGAGGAGAAGCTCCATTTCCTGGCGCAGTTTTTCTAAATTTTCATGTTTTACTCCCGCAGAGACAAGGCGATCTAGATAGCGCAAGGCATCTTCGTAGTTGCCAAATTCTTTATTTAGGAGAACTAACTTCCACAATGTTGTAATCTTATAGTTTTTCTCGAGAGACTTATCAACTGCCTGCGCATAGTAAGAAATGGCCTCTCGGTACTTTTTACGCGCTTCAAGAATTTGGCCTGTGAAAAAGTAAGCACGCCCTGTTTCATCGCCTTCTTCTATGGCGCGTTCAAAGGCTTCCAAGGCCTTGTCGTAAGCCCCCCGGGCATAGGCTTTTTCTCCCTCATCGAGATAGGGACTTTTTTTCACAAAAGAGAGAAAGTTAAGGGCACCTGCGATCAAAAAAAGACATTTCCTGTAGTTCATGAAAGTCTATAACACCTTTATTAACATAAAGGTGGCATCATCTCCATAGGGTGGCTCTCCCCCATGTTCCCGCATGAGACGCTCTACTAGCAAGCCAAGTTCTCGAGCTGAACTTCCTTTGTTTTGGCGCAAAAGTGCCGCAATTTTTTCTGTTCCCAAAAACTCTCCCGTAGATTTATGCCTTAATTCCGCCAATCCATCCGTGTAAAGGAAAAGAATATCTCCTGAGGTTAGTTCGACACTAGCTAGCCCATAATGCCCTTCGGGGCTAACACCCAACGCAAACCCCGTGGTGTCAAGTTCATAAACCTCATCGCCTCGGAGAAAAAGAGGTAGGTTATGGCCAGCATTGGCAAAATCCAATTTTCGTCCCTGGCTGTCAAAGCGTGCAACAAAGGCAGTAGTAAACATCTCTGGGGCAAATTCTGCACAAGCGACACGGTTCATCCGTGTGAGAATTTCTTGAGGGGAGGCCAAAACCGCTGCATAGCGGGAAAAGGCCTCCCGCATTAAGACCATAATTAAAGCGGAGGGCACCCCATGACCAGATACATCTCCTATAATGACGGTTAGGTTTTTTTCTCGGTCTCTCCTATAGGAGTAAAAATCCCCCCCTACCGAAGCGGCGGTTTGCATGCGGGCATACATATCAAACTGTGGCAATGACGGCAGTGGGGGCAGAAGTTTGATTTGTATTTCCCGAGCGTAGTCCAATTCTTTTTCCAGGAGTTTTTGTTTTTCCTGAAGAATTTTATGGGATTTCTTGAGCTCCTCATGAGCCAACCGTAAATCGGCATTGACTAAGGCAATTTTATCTTCAAGGCGCTCCAAAACCTGTCTTAGGTTTTCTCCCATAAAGGTAAAGCTTTCTTTTAAAAAACCAAGCTCATCGCGACCCCACCGCCGAGCCTTTAACTTCTCAAGACCAGAATCAAAACGCCTTTCCCTTAGATCATCCGCCGCATCGCGTAATAGCCCCACCGGTTGCGCTATCGAATCAGCCATCTTTCGCAATACAAAATAAGAAGCAAGTAAAATAAGTAAGGAAACCCCTACCGTAAGCAAGACAACCTTTCTTACTTTCATGTTCATTTCTAAAACTGAAATAGACCCCAGTAGGACTGCTCTAAATACGCCAGCCAAGTAAATTGGGGAGGCAAAGACCATGCGGTTTTCCAAGCTATCGACAAGAACAATGCGACGCTGCGCTAGACGTTTTGCATACCGCCTCCCTTCGTCTTCTACCGAAATATCCTCGGCTCCTGGGGGTTTTACTACACCAATTAGTTTCCCATTAGGTTCTAAGACAGCTAGGTAGAGAAATTGTTTCTTCATCTTTCCCGGTTCAAGTAGAGAGAGCAGTAGTTCCTGCTCTCTCTCTGGACCGAGCTCTTCGTCGGTACGCGACTGGATGGAGACAAGCATACTCATGGTACTAGCAAGCGTCATTAGATTGTGCCGCCATTCTTGCTCAAAAATTCTTTTCATAATGTACACAAAAGCCGCACTAAAAAGAAAAATAAGGCATAAAGCTACAATAAAAGAGGGGTAGAAGATCTTTTGACGAATTTTAAGACCTAAAACATAGTCTTTGATCTTACTTATAAATTTTCCCACGAGGAATAGCTCCTTTTTTCTATTTCATCCTTTAGCTTATCCAAGATTATTTCTGCCTTCTCCTTTCCCATCAGGAAAGAGCGAATTTGTCGCAGCAAGATACGACTGTATTCGTAGTAGCGAGGGGTAATAAAACGCGCTCTTGCTTTCTCTAAGGATTGCTGCACGGCAATGAGTTCAGGGAATTCTTTTTGTAATTCTTTGTTCTCATAAATCTCCGAGAGACTAGGCAAGCCAACGGGTTCTCCCCTAGCATACCTCTGGGTAAAATTGCGCATCTGGATTTCTTGCCCTGTCATAAACTTTAAAAATAATGCCGCCTCTTCCTTATGAGGAGAGTTTTCATTCACTACTAGATACCATCCTCCAATGGTGGGTTTTTCGGGCAGTGGTAATAAAAGAAAATCTTCATTGATCTTCATTCCCGCTTGTCGTAGCTCGCCTAAAAAGTAAGGCCAATTACGTAGGAAAAGAGACTTTTGGGCCAAAAAATCCGCACTGCTTTCCTTTTCACTATGGTTTAAAGCTCTTTTGTGACTTACCTCCACGGCCTTTTGCAACCATTTTAAGGCAAAGAGCCACTCCTTTTTTTGCTGCTGAAGAGATTGACCTAGGTCGTCCAAGAGCTCCACTTCCGCAGGGAAAAACTCTAGGAGATTACAAATAAGGCTCTCAGAGGGACCTGCTTGCAAAGCCAAGGGATAGATATCTTTTAATTTTAGACCCAAATAAAATTCCCAGGAAGCTTTTTGCTTAATCTTAATTTTCTTTTTTTCCAGAAGCTTTTGGTTTACATAAAGAAGTCCTATATCGGCCACCCCTGGAATTCCATAAAGTTTTTCTTGGTATATCCCTGCGGAAAGCAAGCGTGGTAAGTATATTTCTCGCTCCTTGGTATTAAAATAAGCATCAAGAGGAGCAATAAAGCCCGACTGCGCAAATTCCGCTAGCCAAATGACATCTATAGCAAAGACGTCAACGCTCCCTTCTCCCGCGGATAGATAAGTCACATAGGAATCGTGCTGGCTCATCGAAAACACCGGTAATTTCACCGGCCGAATCTTAATATGAGGATAGCGTTCTTCAAAAAGCTTTAGATTATCTCTCTCGTATTGGCTTAACTCACCACCTGTGCTGTATTGGAGCACAACTGTAGGTTGGCAGAAAAAAAGAAGGGCAAGCGACAGCAAAAAAGCTACCAACCGCACAGCACTGCCTTTCATCGTCACCCAAAACCGGCAAGTAAAAATCCCCGCTCACGGAATATAGCAAAAAATGCTTGTCAAAAGGGGGAGCCTTAAGTCAGAGTTTATGAGGGAGGATTTATGAAAGACTTTATCCAGCAAGTAGAAGATGCCATACATGGAGGAGTTGTGAGCTTAGAAAGCCTGCATAAACAATTTAGTGAGGCGATTTTTGCCGAGCTTGCGAAAATCGAGCCTATCGCCACCCAGGTGGCCGAGTTTAAAGAAAATCATGACCGGCTCATATCGGGTCTTTATGAACTTGTGCGCAACGCCAACAAAGAGACCGCAAAATTTGCCAAAGATCTTGCCGAGAAGTGGGAGCCCCGCTCAAGCTAAGAGTGGTATTGCTTTTGCCCAAGGACCTCTATGGGTATGCCCGCACGGGATATGGGGGTTTTTCAAATAGGTGCGGGGAAAGCCCTCTGTTGCAGCGCAAATGTGAATAATGGGTTTGGCTTAGTATTTGCCGAGGTAAGTAAGAAAGCACCTTGACTTTAGCAAAAAAGGGGATGCCATCACAGGAGGTAGGCTCCTCGAAAACCTCCTCATGAAGGAGTTGCCCCTCCTCGTAGGTTTTTCGTTGAATTACCTGCTGTAATTTTCGGGAAAAAAGAACCTCATATACGAACTTATCATGAGCAATACGAAAAGAAACTTCTTTTTCGCCGACAAAGGGGCCATACCAAGGACTTTCGTAAAATATGGTTGCACCCTTTTTAAGCCAAAAAGGCTTTGGGATCGCAAGAGAACTTTCCTTTTTGCTTGGCATAGTTAAGAGCCAACTAAAACCATTTTCTGGGATATACCAATAGAGGTTCTCTCCGTCGAAGACGACAAGTTCGCTGGGTTTAAAGTATTGTAACCGAAAACGGCCACCACGTTCTGCCCAAAAGTAACCTCTCCTTGTCTCCTGCACACCACCATAGCGGATGTACTGCTTTATTTCTGCTTGTATATCTTGCAAATCCCTCGTCTGTAAAAGTAAAGCCTCTTGCACGTCACGAGGTAGCTTCTCAAAGCCCTCTGGAAGCGCCAACTCAGAAGGTGCGGCTAAGGGAAAGTTCCAGGCGGCTGCAGCTAAAACTACAAAAAGCCACATCACCGCCTGTTTTTTGCAAAAAATCTTCCCGAAACTTTTTTTCACGGCGGGCATTTTCCTCCCTAATTAGACGCCAAGCTTGACTAATTGATTCTAGGTAATAACGCAAGGCAAAACTAAAGGCCAAAATAGAACCCAAGAAAGCCTGCTGCAGGTAACCATAAATCCCCAATGCGGCGAGCACAGAGACTGTAACAAAGGAATATAGAGCTAGCTGATATTCGTGGAGAAAAAAATAGGCCCCACCAGGTATAAGACCCCAGAACAACATGCTGTAGGGAAAGCCTTCATAACCTTGCTTTAAGAACTCGCGCATTTTTTTCTCCTCGGTTTCATCTACCCCAAGAGATAAGGAAAGCATATCTTTGGCTCTCCGGTAGTCTCCCCGGCTTACAAAAGCTCTCGTGGCTTCTTTTTTTAAGTAAGCCACCTCTTCTTTAGCTAAGGGGTAGGTGCGCACAACCTCAAGCAAAGCCTCATAAAAGGATCCACCTTTACGATACAATAGATCCACCTGCCGCAAAGCCCGCCCAAGACTTGGCTTAGCCTCAGCATACCAAGACTCAGCCTTACTATAATTCCCCGATAAGTAATAAAGATCTCCCAGCTCAAGATAAATCTTATCTCTTTCTTCATGGGCAAGATTCTTTTTATAAAACAAAATACGACGGTATTCGGTTATTGCTTCAAAATAGTTTCCCATACGAACAAAGTGAGTTGCCGTTTGAAAATCTTGACCAAAGATACCCAAGGCCCCCAAAAGAAAACAGTTAATAACCCTTAAGTTCACGCTCCATTTCTCTCTTTAGATCGCGCTCCTTAATGGCTTGGCGTTTGTCATGGGTTTTTTTCCCTCGAGCCAAAGCAAGTAATACCTTGACCTTGCCCCTTTTGTTAAAATATAGCTTTAAAGGCAAGAGAGTATAGCCTCTTTGGGAAAGCTTGCCCTTAAGCCGAGCAAGCTCTTTTTGATGAAGTAAAAGTTTGCGCGCACGTGTGGGCTCGTGCTGAAACATACCTGCATGGCTGTAAGGCTCTATTTTCGAGTTCACCAAGAAAAGCTCATTTCCGTGAAAAACCGCATAGGCATCAGAAATATTGGCTTTTTTTTGTCGCAAAGATTTTACCTCAGTTCCCAAAAGAACCACACCTGCTTCTACCTCGTCGAGAATTTCGTAGTTAAAACGCGCTTTACGGTTTTCCACAATTTCCATGTTTTTTTCTTGTCTTGGTATCCTTGCCTGTAAAGCAGTTTCTATGTCCTGGTTTAGTGAATTTGCCCGTTCTAGCCTAGGCAAGAAATTTTTTATGGCCGTAAGTGGCCTTTTTTTAATCAGTTTTCTTATTGTGCATCTTGCCGGAAATCTCCTTCTCTTTCAAGGCCCTGCCGAGTTTAATGAATATTCACGATTTATGTCAAATTCCCCTCTAATTCGATTTATGGAGATATTATTAGCCATTGGGTTTCTTGCCCATATTGTTTATGCCTATATCCTGGCATATAAAAACAGGCAAAGCCGTCCGCACCGCTATGCCGTAAAAAATAATAGCCCTGCCTCGTTTGCCTCCCGCACCATGCCTTTTACAGGGAGTTTTGTCCTCATTTATCTAATCGTTCACATTAACAGCTTCACCGTAAAACATCGTTTCCTTGAAAGAGAGAACACCGACTTTTACCGCACCGTGGTGGAGGCTTTTCAATATGGGTGGGGAGGGTTCTATTGGCTTTTTTATGTAATAGCCATGGCCATCCTAGCCATTCACCTCAACCATGGCTTTCAAAGCGCCTTTCAAACGCTGGGTTTTCACCACAACAAGTACACCCCACTTATAAAAAAGCTAGGTAGCCTCATTGCCTTAGCCATACCTGCTGGTTTCGCAAGCATCCCAATTTACTTTTATTTTTTTGCACCGAAGATTTAGGGGGGATTATGAAACTAGATGCCAAAATACCAGAGGGTCCCATCCAAAACAAATGGAAAAAACATAAAGCCAATTTAAAACTGGTTAACCCGGCCAACAAAAGAAAATACGAGATTATTGTGGTAGGTACAGGTCTTGCAGGTGCCTCAGCCGCAGCTTCCTTAGGAGAACTAGGCTATCGGGTAAAGGTGTTTACCTACCATGATAGCCCTCGCCGTGCGCATTCCATAGCAGCCCAGGGAGGGATCAACGCGGCAAAGAACTACCACAACGACAACGACAGTGTCGGGCGGCTTTTTTACGACACGATAAAAGGGGGAGATTATCGTGCGCGGGAGGCTAATGTTTACCGATTAGCTGAGCTAAGTGTGCAAATCATCGACCAAGCAGTAGCTCAGGGGGTACCCTTTGCTCGCGAATATGGTGGCCTCCTGGACAACCGATCTTTTGGCGGAGCACAAGTTGCGCGTACCTTTTATGCCGCTGGCCAAACGGGGCAGCAACTTCTCTTGGGTGCCTATTCTGCTTTAAATCGACAAGTCGCTGAGAAAACAGTGAGTGTATTTACTCGCCGGGAAATGTTAGATCTCGTGGTGGTGGATGGTCGAGCCCGAGGCATTATTGTACGCAATCTCGTCACAGGCGAGTTTGAACGCCACAGCGCCCACGCGGTGGTATTAGCTACTGGTGGCTATGGAAACGTCTATTACTTGTCCACTAATGCCAAGCACAGCAATGTCACGGCTATTTGGAGGGCCTATAAGAGAGGGGCTTTTTTTGCCAATCCTTGTTTTACGCAAATCCATCCAACCTGCATCCCACAGTCAGGTAGTTACCAAAGTAAACTTACTCTTATGAGTGAATCTCTACGCAATGATGGCAGGGTGTGGGTACCCAAATCACGCGAGGTTGCCGAAAAAATACGCCGCGGTGAGCTTACTGCTAATGATGTTAGTGAAAGCGAAAGAGATTATTTTTTAGAAAGGCGCTATCCTGCTTTTGGTAATTTGGTACCCCGCGATGTGGCCTCGCGAGCTGCTAAAGAACGCTGCGACGCGGGCTATGGCATTGTACCTACAGGCTTGGGGGTCTTTTTAGACTTCCGCGATGCCATAGAACGGCTTGGCAAAGAGGTGATTCGAGAGCGGTACGGCAACCTCTTTCAAATGTATGAAAAAATTACAGGTGAAAATCCCTATGAAACTCCAATGAAGATATATCCTGCCGTGCATTACACAATGGGGGGGCTTTGGGTCGATTACAACCTAATGTCAACCATTCCGGGTCTTTATGTCATTGGCGAAGCGAACTTTTCCGATCATGGAGCTAACCGTTTGGGTGCCAGTGCCCTGATGCAGGGGCTTGCCGATGGCTATTTTATACTGCCCGTAACAATTGGCGATTATCTGGCCACTTTACCTTTTGATAAGATTTCGACAGATCTGGCCGAATTTAAAGACGCTGAGCAAAAATGCATACAAAACACGGAACGTTTGATTTCTATTCAGGGCAACAAAACAGTAGATGAGCTGCACCGAGAACTTGGCAAGATTGTGTGGGATTACATTGGGATGTCCCGCAACCGAGAGGGTCTTATCCTTGCCCGGGAAAAAATCCGCAACTTAAGGGAGGAATTTTACCGAAATCTACGCATTCCTGGAGGCAGACATGAAATAAACGAGCAGCTTGAGCGCGCAGGCCGTGTGCAGGATTTTCTCGAGCTAGCTGAGCTTATGGCCCTAGATGCGCTTCACCGCGAAGAAAGCTGCGGCGGGCATTTTCGTGAAGAATACCAAACGGAAGATGGTGAAGCCAAGCGCAACGACGAACTTTTTAGTTATGTGGCAGCCTATGAGTTTCGCGGGGAAGAAGAGCCTACCTTACATAAAGAAATGCTCCATTTTGAATATGTCAAGCCCACCCAGCGCAGCTATAAATAGGAGTGTGCTATGAAGGTTCATTTAAAAATTTGGAGGCAGAAAAACCAACAAGAAAAGGGTCACTTTGAAACCTACACAGTAGACGAAGTAAACGAGCACATGTCTTTTCTCGAGCTTCTCGATGTATTAAACGAGAGGCTTATTAAAGAGGGCAAAGATCCTGTTGCGTTTAGCCATGATTGTAGGGAGGGAATCTGCGGCAGCTGTGGCATGGTAATTAATGGCCGCCCTCACGGCCCTGACTCCTTAATTGCAACATGCCAACTGCATATGCGCCAATTTCGGGATGGTGACACAATTGTGGTTGAACCCTTTAGGGCAAAGGCCTTCCCCGTATTAAAAGATCTTGTTGTAGATCGCTCCGCATTAGACCGAATTTTGCAAGCAGGTGGTTATATTACCGTCAACACGGGCAGTGCCCCAGAGGCCAATTCCATACCCATTCCTAAGAAAATCGCAGAAGAAGCCTTTTCCGCGGCTACCTGCATTGGCTGTGGTGCCTGCGTCGCTGCCTGCAAAAATTCCTCTGCCATGCTATTTGTAGCCGCCAAGGTATCTCATCTAGCCCTCTTACCCCAGGGACAGGCAGAGAGAACCGAAAGGGTCAAGAAAATGGTCAAGGCCATGGATAAAGAAGGCTTTGGGGCATGCAGCAATACCGGTGCTTGTGAGGCCGAATGCCCTAAGGGCATTTCCTTGCGCCACATTGCACGCATGAACCGAGAATATTTGAGGGCGACCTTTATTGCTGAATAAGCTTTACCATGGAAAAAATTGAGCTTAGCTACGATGGACCTCTAGCAACGGTTAGTTTTTTAACTAACGAAAAGAATATTCTTACGCAGAGTGCCTTAAAAAAGCTGCACATGCTTTTTGGCGAGCTAAAGCAAAGCTCGGCCAAGGTATGTCTGTTAAAATCAGCTAACCAGGAATTCTTTTCCAATGGTCTTGATCCCTTGCTCTTCCTAGACACAGACAAAGAGACTATTAAAGAAAACACTCGCCTTATTTTTGAAACAGCAGGGGAGTTTTTCTTTTTGCCCCAAATTACTATCTGCGTCATTAATGGCCACTGCATGGGAGCTGCTTCTGTTTTTGCCATATACGCAGACTACCGCTACATGAACCAAAGTCGAGGCAGGATTGGCTTTCCTGAAATTAACATAGCCATGAGCTTTCCCGCCTTTGCCTACGAGGTATTGCGAGAACTTGTGGGAGAAAGAGAAAGCCGAGATCTACTCTTATCGGGAAAGTTAATTAAGGCTCAGGAAGCCCTTAAGATTGGACTTATCGATGATATCGCTCACGAAGAAATACTATACGACTTAGCATACAAAAAAGCTCTCGAATTCTGCCAAAGACCTAAAGAATCACTAAGAGCTATAAAAGAGGCACGACGACGTAAATGGAAAAAAATGGCTTTTGATTTAACGGAAGAGGACGTACGCATTATGGTCGAAACCATCATGTCCGCCAACACACAAGAGGGGTTTCGCTCTCTTTGGGAAGGTCGCCGAGCTCGCTTCGCTGAGTTATAAGTAACCCAAATGTCCGCCATTTACACTCTTGTCTTGGCAAAGCTTGACGTCATATTTCACATACCCACTCTTCCCAATTTCAACATAGGAGATTTATGACTTATCCAAAGTTAATTCAGTTAGCAGAAAAAGGTGAGGTTAAGTTTTTCTTGCAATTTGGTGGGCAAGGTAGTCCTTATTTTAAGGAACTCTCCGCCTACTTTCAACAAGAAAACATGCAGAATTTTTTTGCACATAGCCTAGAGGCAATAAATGCTGTTATAAAGCGCACAGAGGGAACTCCAGCTCTTCCCTTCCCATTAAAAATTGAAGAATGGCTTTCAGGAAAAGAAGAGCCTCCTTCAGATGATGAACTTGCTGCGGCTGGTATTTCGCTAGGCATGATTCAAGTTACTCAACTTGCCCATCTCGAATACCTGCACCAAGCTGGTATTAAACGAAATCTTTTAGTAAAACATAGCCTTGCTGCAAGCGGACACAGCCAGGGCCTTATAACGGCCTGCTTAGTTGCCCTTAATCTAGATGACAACTCTTACTACGATGCCATGAAGATTTTCATCCAATATTTATTCTTAATGGGAATTCGCGCCCAAGAAGTTTTTCCTTATCTTAGGCCAACCGAAGAAGAGAGGCATCTCAGTGAAAAATTAGGATTGAAAAATCCGGCACCTATGGTTGCCGTCTTGGGGGGCACACATGATTTGGTGGAACAGCTTGTCTTCGATTTTAATTCAACAGCAAATAGTAATATATATGTTTCCCTTTACAATACTCCCCAAAACCGTATTATAAGTGGTACAAGATGGGCCTTGCTTAAGTTTTACGAAAAGTATCAAAATCTCTTCCAAGAAAAAAATCTAAAGTACATATTTTTGCGATCTACAGGTGCTTTCCATTCACCTATTATGAAACCTATTGAAAAGCCCATGGCTCAAGACATAGAAGCTATATCGTTTCACTTTAAAGGTAGTGATTTAAAAATACCGGTTTTTTCTTTTGCTGATGGGAAAAATTTGCAAGAGGAAGAAAATTTAGGTATGAGACTTTGCCAAGATCTCATGATTCGTCCTCTTTATTGGGAAAAGGCTTTAATCCCTGCTGTTCGGGAGAAACGCATTACCCATATCCTAGATTTTGGCCCAGGTAAGACAAGCCAGAGGCTCACCCAGGAAACACTCGAAGCTCTGGGCGCACCCAAAACAGTCCTTGCTCTTGCTGTTGCCAAAGAATTAAAAGAATTTTTAGCTACATGAACATCTTCTATTCGCTATGGGGATTACTTTTTTTCATGCCCCTAGCTAGCTATCTCTGGTACTACATATTTGGCTTTAACATGCACTTTCCTCTGCTTTACTTGGCAGCTATACTACCCACTATAGCCTCCCTTTGGGCTTTAGCAAGCTTATTGGTACAAATAAAACCAAAAAAACTTGTCCCCTTATTTTCAGATCAGGAGAAATCACATGATGGCCCACAAAATTTTAATGATTGATGATAATCATAGTTTCGTGGACACTTTGCAGGTAACTTTAAAGGGGCTGCCACTTGAGTTTGAAAATGTCTTTAGTTATTTCGATGGAGAAAAACTTCTTATAAGTCGCGGCCCCCGACTTGTCTACAATGAAGCGCTAAAAATTCTTAATTTAGCTCAGTCCCTTGAACTCCAAGAAAAACAAAAGGGAGAAAAAATGTCTAATTTTACGCCATTGGAAATCCATCTTCCTGTAGTCCAGCCTCAAGGATTTTCTTTAATACTTGTAGAACAAGATACAGAACCAGGACGCAAAGGTATTGACTTCATCCAAAATACTCTTAAACAAATGCCCCAATTTGCACCCCATTATTTTTGGCTGTTAACCACAAGACCATCCTTAGTAGAAGAAAAAGCCCGTCAAATTGGTATCGCGGTTTTTGAAAAACCCGTCAAGAATCAGCAAATTCGCCTCTTAATACAAGCCCACATTGAAAAACTACAGCAACAAGAAGATAAAATATGTGAACTAATGGAAACACATGCTAATCTCTTTGTAACCAAAGAAGCTAAGAAAAATACCGGATCCCGAAAAGAGAAAAGCTTGTCAAAAAAAGGCAAGTTCAAAAAATAATAAACACAAGATGGACCTCCAGGAAAGCGCTTTTCAAAGAGCTCAGGAATGGCTTCGTCTACTCCCCCTTGACAAAGAAAAACAAGAAATCCAGGAAATCTTGCGCGATGAAAACAAACTTCAAGAACACTTTGGAGGTACATTACAATTTGGCACAGCTGGTATGCGGGCCATTATGGGCATAGGCAGTGCCCGCATAAATAACTACACGGTGGCCCAAGCTGCTTTAGGATTAGCCAGATACCTAGGAAGAGGCAGAGTTGTACTTGCTTTTGATGCTAGAAAAAATTCCTGCAACTTTGCCCAGCTATGTGCAAAAATCCTAAAAAACCGTAATTTTGAAGTCATTTTTTTTCCTGAGCCAACACCTACCCCTCTTGTGCCCTTTGCTTTAAGGGAGAAATTTGCCGATTTCGGCATAGTCATTACAGCAAGCCATAACCCACCCCAATATAATGGTATAAAGGTCTATTCCTCTATTGGTGCACAAATTATTCCCCCTATCGATAAGGAAATTGCCCAACATATAGCCAAAATCTCTCTTGAAGAATGCGTGGCAGCCTATCAGGAAAAAGCTCAAGATATCGAGGACGGTTTTTCTAGTGTCCGTGAAATAAAAGAGCGCTACTTAAAATTTATTAGTGAAGAGGTATTATCGCCAGACTTTAACGAACTAAAAAAACGCACGATAGCACGCTTTGTTTACACGCCGCTTCATGGGAGTGCTGGTCCTATTATGGTCGAGGTCTTACAAAAATGCAAACTAGAAAGCCTTGCTATTTATGTCACATCCCAAATGGAGCCAAATGGAGAGTTCCCCACAATAAAAGCACCCAATCCTGAGCACCGGGAAAACCTCCACGAAGCCTTGCTACAGGCAAAAAGAGAAAGAGCAGAGCTTATCATAGCAAATGATGGCGATGGCGACCGTTTGGGGGTTATGCTCCGTAAAGATAACGACGACTATGAGTTTTTAAATGGGAATGAACTAGGCGTGCTCCTAGCTTATTATCTTTTGCTGCGCCAAAAAGATAAGCTCACAAAAAAAGAGCTTTTCATTTCGTCTGTGGTCTCCTCACCACTTTTAGCCAAATTAGCCCGTCACTTTGGAATCCACCACCGAGAAACCTTAACCGGTTTCAAATGGATGGGAAACCTAGCCTGGCAGCTAGAAGAGAGGGAAAACTTAAAATTAGTTTTTGCTTATGAAGAAGCCTTTGGCTATGCCCTGTGTGGTGAGCGCGACAAGGATGGTATCTCCTCGGCCTTGCTTCTTATAGAAGCTTTTCTTTATTGCCAAAGCCGACAACAATCTCTGTTCTCGCTCTTGGAGGAACTTTACCGCTTGGTAGGGTTCCACACGGAGGGAAGCTTACAGCTTGACTTTTTACCTAGCGAAGGATTAAAGAAAACCACTTTGATTATGGACAAGTTACGCCAAAATCCCCCGATAGAAATTTTAGGGGAGAATATTGCCGTAGCCTATGATTTTGAGAAACAGAAACGGTTCGCAAACGGCCGAGAAGAACCCTTAACTGGCTTTTCTCAAGAAAATCTCTTAATCTGGCGCAGCCATACCTACTGGCTGGCAATTCGCCCCTCAGGTACCGAGCCCAAAATAAAAGCCTACTATGGGGTAAGCTACCCACCAGATCTTCCTTTAGCCCTGGCACGAGAAAAAGCCCCAAAAGAGCTTGCTTTACTACAAAAACAAGCTGCTAAACTACTAAGTTTATGAAAGTTTTTTTCGAGAAAATCCATCCCAAGGCAGAGATTCCAACGAAAAAAACCCCAGGATCTGCAGGTTATGATGTCTACGCCTGCCTTGATGAGGAAATAGTTTTAAAACCTTTTGAGGTATCCAGTGTGCCTACAGGGCTTAAAGTGGCCATTCCAGCTGGATACCACCTCAGTGTGCGCCCCCGCTCGGGACTTGCTTTGCACCAGCAAGTAACCCTCATGAATAGCCCAGGCACCATTGACAGTGATTATCGTGGCGAAATGCGCATCCTTTTAGTAAATTTTGGTAGTAAGGACTATACCATTAAACACGGTGACCGCATAGCACAAATATTATTGGAAAAAAACTATGACATCGAATGGCAAGAGAGCAAACTTGAGGATACCCAACGAGGGCAAGGTGGCTTTGGCTCAACCGGCCGCTGATAGATTTTCGTTTTCACCTGCCGTACGCAGGATTTTGCAAGAAACTGACATCTTTGTCGCTTTTGCTGGTGGGGTGGGTAATTTTGGTACCAACTTCGCCTGGTTTAAAGAAAAAGACACCATACTATGGTTAGATGTAGGATCGGGATTTCCCCACGGCAATACCCCGGGCCTTTCTAAGGTTCTACCTGACCTAAGATTTATCTCTTATGCCCCACCTACCGCTATCGTCATCACCCATGGCCATGAAGACCACATTGGGGCTCTTGTTCATCTCTTGAATTTTATACCCGAGAAAACCCCCCTTTATGCAAGCCCATTTACCCTCGCCCTACTACGAAATAAATTTGAGGATTTCGGCTACTCTCTTGATTTTTTTGAACTTTTTCCTTTAAGAGAAAACACGACATTTTCGGTAGGTGGCTTTACGCTCCAGAATTTTTTTATGCCGCATTCTATTCCTCAAACTTTTTCTGTGGGCATATACAGTCACAAGTCAAAGAAGAAAATTTATTTTACCAGTGATTTTAAATTAAGTGGTTATGAAAGGCGTTTTCGCCAAAAAGATATCGAACGCTATGGACCCGTAGACTTCCTCTTTATTGACTCCACGGGAGCTATGCAGGCTGGCTTAACGGACCCAGAAGAGATAGTATTAAGAAATCTTGAAGAGATTGTAGCCCAATGGCCTGGCAGGATCTTTGTTACCACTTTTTCTTCTCAAATAGAAAGAATCCATTTCCTCTACAAGATTGCCCAAAAGTACCACCGCAAATTTGGCCTACTTGGTTATTCACTTAAAGTTAATTTAAAAGCAGCTTATGAGGCAAACGAATTTCCTGTTCCCTTTGATGCCATTTCTCAACCATCCCCAACAGAGGACCGAGCCATCTGGGTGGTAGCTGGCTGCCAAGCGGAAAAGGGCTCTAGTTTGCAGCGCCTTGCTGAAAAAGACCTTGAAAAATTAAAATTAAGAAGAGGAGATCTTTTTTTATACTCTGCTTCCATGATACCAGGAAATGAAGAGAAAATCTACATGGTTTTAAACAAAATAGCCACTGAGGGCGTGACAGTCTTAGGTGTCTCCACAAGCGATCCTAAAATTCACACTAGTGGACATGGAAGGCAAGAAGATATGGGACAACTTATCTCGTGGCTTAGACCAAAATATATTATTCCGGTACACGGAGATCCCTTACGCTTCAATAGCTTTAGGAGATTTTTAGATGAGGAAAATCGTCAAAAGGTCCATCTCGCCTTTCAAGGACATATCTATGCGCTAAAAGACAAGTTTGAAGAAGTGGCCCACAACGACTATTCCCCTACCTTTTTAGATGGCCTGAGCATACACCAAGATATATCTCTTTATGAGGATCGTGAGAGGCTTTCCGAACATGGGCTATGTCTATTAATTTTCAATAGCAGCAGGAAACTCATTAAAGTTTGCTATGAGGCTGTCAGCAGCACAGAATTCTTGCAAGAGGTACATCCCTATCTTGAATTCCAAATAAGAACTATACTGGCCCAGTATAACCCAAACAATGAGAGGTCTAGAAAGGAACTCCTTCAAAGATTAAACGAGATCCATGAAAAGAGGTTAGGGAAAACACCCCATGTGGTTTTTGTAGAGCTCTCATGAGCTTTGGCTTAATTTGTAAGTAAAACTGTAGCTACGCTTGACATTGCTTTCCCTAATTTCACCCTGACCTCGCAGCTCAAAATTTTTGTTTTTGGCTTCAAAGTTTTTAATGTAGATAATGGAACCCTGTCGCTCCAAGCGTACCTTGAGTTCATCCCAGCGAGTCACAAGGTCGCGTTTACGTGCCTCATGTCCTAAGTGGACATCATAAAACAAGAAATCCCCATGACCACGATGAGAAAGGTAAAGCTCTGACAATCTCTCCCCTGAAGCAAAGAAGGTGTAGTTTAAATGAAGAGCGCTAAATTTATCCAATAGATTGGTATCTCTCCAAAAAATAGCTTTATCCTCAAGGTCATGAAAGAAAAATTTTACTTTGGCACTTAGATATGGGATATTTGAAGCATAGGAATATTGCAATTCAAGAAAATCGTCATGGGAGTGATATAACTTTAATTCCATAATGGTGGGTGAGACTTTAAAAGAACCAAGAAAATCCTTTTTATCATTCTTAGAAAAATATAGTTTTAAGAATTTAAGGTTAAGGTCCAAATAAAGATTTTCTAGAAAGCGCACAAAGAATTCTCGGTCTCTGAACCTTGATGGTGCATAGCTTTGTTGAAGCCCTGTCACTAGTATTTGATTATATTTTTCCATGAGCGGTGTCGCTGATTTGAAAACTTCTTCTACATTTAGCTCCTCTAAAAACAAGTCTCCCTGGATCTTACTTTTCCAAGCTAAAATCCTTTGAGTCTCTTTCGCGTATCCCGTAAGTAATGGATAAGCCATAGCACGAAAATCCCGAGTGATAGGATGTATCCCGCCCGTGGCATAAAGCGCTATTTGGGCCCATTTGGCTTTTAACTCAAGCTCAGCTTTAAATTCTGCCTCTTTTAAAGCTATGGTTAGCCGCGGAAGGCGCAGAATCTCTCCATTTGCTGAATAAATGCTACCTTGAAGGATTTCGAAATCTAACAAGGGCTTATATTTTCCATCTGCGTAGCGCCAGTCTAGGTAGAATTTCTGAAGACCCGAGAGTTTGTAGCCAAGGGGCAACAACAACTCACCCTTCTTGGGCGTTATCTCTACAAAAAGACTATCTGGGATAAAGCTCGCAGATAATTTTCCCGCTAACTTAGCAAGAATTTCCTTTGTCTCAAGATTAAGAGAAAAGCGCTCTTCTTTTGAATCCTTCTCATGTTCCAATTCAGCGTGAAGCGACAATGGCCCAAAGGGGATGTTTGATTCATAGTTAAGCAGAAAATCGTTCAGGTCAGCTATGAGTCTTTGATGCCTAAGTTTGCCCTTTTCTGTTGTTCTTCTATACTGACCGGAAGCCTCTCCCTGCATGATGAAATTCTTTCCCAAAAACCAAGCCATTTTAAACAGAGGGAAGTTTTGGAATTGAACAGATATTTCTTTAATCAACAAGGTTCCCTGCTCGAGAAAATTTTCCTCAAAAAGGAAATGAACCTTTCCTTTACCAAAAGTGTCACTTTGGTAATGAAAATCTAACAAAAAACCTTTTTGGTTTTCCGCATAGCCATCTATGTGTTCCACATACCATTGTTCTTTTTCATAAGGTTTCTGTCGAAAATATAAGTTAAGTCTCATGTCGCGAAAGCGAATTTTGACATTAGAAATTTTTTTTAAAAAGCGACTTATATCTTCCCAAAAAAGCTTTTCTGTATTTTCTTCATCAAAATAAAAATTTATCTCCCCCCCATCAAAGACAACCTCGCTGACACGAAACTCACCTTGAAAAAGCGATGGCCATTGAAGATTTACAATAACACGGGGAACCGCTAAAAAAAACCTCCCCCGTTGAAAATCAGACTCGGCGGAAACTTTCAAATTTTCGAGCCAAATCCCCCCCCAGGCGCTAAGCTCAATGCCATCATAACTATATGCAAGTACTTGGTCCTTTGCCAATAGCTGAGCTTTTTCTAAAATTTCTTTTTTCGTATGCTTGAGGCGAACATATACTTCTGGTATAGTATAGAACAAAAACATGAATAGAACTAAGGCTAACCCCTTCCCATAAAAAGGAGTAATTACTTTCTTGCAAAGCTTAGATACCATCTTGGCTTTCATCAAGGGAGCGCAAATAGGCGTAAGTATAGATACCAAGATTATGGTTATCGGAAAATAGAAAGTTTAGAGCATATCGGCCTACAGGGTATATTTCGAGGATCTCCACTTCGGGCAGTATTTTGATTTTCGTTGTGCGGCAGCTAGCACAAGGACATGCCTGTCGTAATTTTTCTGCCGAGATAATAGTAGTTGGCCCTTCGCTCCAAATAAGTTCTAACACATTGCCTTTCTTGTCTTTTTTATATGGTAGTCGCAGAGAATACGAATTAAGAGTATTGACTTGTTTCATCTTACAAGAGAGATGCGATGTCTTCAGCAAGCTGCTCTCCCTTCAGCCGATAGTATGCCATTAGCTCATCGGCACTACCTGATTGTCCAAAGACATCCTTGAGACCAAAACGATAGACAGGCATGGGTTTTTTTTGCGCAAAAAATTCGCTAACAGCTCCACCTAAGCCACCATAAGTGCTGTGCTCTTCAAAGGTAAAAATTGCTTTTGCCTTTTGAGAGGCCTCAAGTAGACCTTCTTCATCGAGTGGCTTTATTGTAGCCATATTTAAAACAGCAATAGATACGTTTTTTTGTTTCTCAAGCAACAAAGCAGCTTTTAAAGCTTCGTAGACCATGACTCCACAGGCAACAAACAAATAATCCTGACCTGTCTTTAAGAGCTCTGACTCGCCAAAACAAAACTCATACTGCGGAGGATATACAACAGGAATAGCTGGTCTTCCCAAACGGAGGTAAACGGGACCATTTTCTAGAAATACTTTTTCAACAGCATGATAGGCCTGCCAGTAATCCGCCGGCACAACAACCTTCATGCCCGGGATAACTCGCATTAAGGCAATATCCTCGATAATCTGGTGGCTTGCTCCATCTTCTCCTAGAGTAATTCCTGCATGTGTAGCCGCTAGTTTTACATTAAGTTGGGGATAAACCACCGTGTTACGTACGATTTCCCATGCCCTTCCTGTAAGGAAAATAGCAAAACTTGAAGCAAAAGGAGTAAAACCAGCCATTGCTAAACCTGCTGCTTGGCCAACTAGATTCTGCTCAGCGACTCCAAAATTAAAAAAACGCTCAGGAAATTTTTTGGCAAATTTGTTCGTTTTCGTACTGCCCGAAAGATCAGCATCTAAAACAACTAGCTTTTCATATTTGGCCCCTAACTCAACTAGAGCATCTCCATAGCCATCACGGGTAGCTTTTTTTTCGCCTCCGAGTTTCTCGAAATTTATCTGCAAAACCCTCATAGACAACTTTCTTGCCACTTCACAGCATGTCATTTTCTTTATATCGCAGTCTCTATGGCCTTTTGCTAAAGCCAATCAAGGAGGTATTTTTTAATTCTCTGGATCTTTCTTGTTACTTCCTGGTAGCTTGCTTCCAGGTGTTGCAAGGAAGCCTTTGTTTCTGTTATCCCTGAAATAAAAGCGAGAAGGTCTTCTGAAGGAAATGGCATTTCATGAAGGTGTACATACTGAAAAAAAAAGCCGTAAAAACCTGTCAAAAAAAGCCTTTCTTTTTGTTCATGTTCCTGTCCATGGCGGCGAAAACTGCTCTTGACAAGCCTTCTTAATCCCCGTTGCAAAAAGAAAGCTGTTTCTTTTCGAAACTTCTCTGGCGCTGCGGTTAAAAAGTGAGTCATTATAGAAATCTCAGATGGGAAAATTGTTCCCTTAAAAGTAATACGCCATACATCAAAAACTTGAAAGTAAGAATAAAGTTCTGTTGACAAATCGTACCTCTTCGTAATTGCATCGTGCAAAACCCGCAAAAAAAGGTGCCTTGTACCCTTCAAGGCCTCATGATAAAGATGCTCTTTGTCATGGAAATAGTGGTAAATGGATGGTTGCTTTAGCTTACATTTTTTTCCAATTTCGCGGATGGAAGTGCCATGATAACCATCCCGTGCAAATAATGCTGATGAAATCACAAGTATTTTGAAGCGAGAATCCCCAGGTTTTGGCATAGAACTATCTCCAAAATAGCTGTCTATTGACAAAGCGATTTTTTGATTTGCAAAATAAATAAAAGCTTCTGAACCAAAAGCATTTCTTAGAAAATCTTGACAAAAAGGATAAAAACGGATCTTTGCCGGTAGCTGCCATGGCCAAGAGAGTATTTTACACGCGACGCTTGCGCCTAGCTAAGTGGCAGCAACCCTACATTGGCTGGCTTCTTCTTTTTGTTCTCTTAGTCCCCTTTTTTTATTTTTGGGGCACAAGAAGTTACACCCCGTTCGCTATCGCACCCTCGCTAGCCTCACCATGGCGTGAGGCAAAGGCCTTGCAAGAAATACTGACAAAACTAGCAGACGAAATTAACCTACAAGATACCCATAAAAGGACTATTGCCTTGTTTCTCGAAAAACATCCCGTACGCAATTATAAGCTTGAAAAAATATCAGCCGGTAGTTGCCGTTATTTTTTTTATCTTCCAGAAAACTTCAGGGCACCCCTTGACCTATGGATTGTATTGCCTTATGACACAAAGAGAGCATTGGCTTTATTAAGCCGGATTTTCGGCTATCTCGAACTTGGAAAAGGCCCTATTCGTCCCATTATCATTCTCTATGAAGCAGCGGCTAGCTGTCCTGAAGAGAGCCTTAAGCGACTTTTGGCCTTAAGGAAAAAAAAACAGCTCATCGTGATTCTTAGCGCACCCCCAAAAGAAAGCAAAATTTTCAACCCCATACTAGAGAGCATCTATGCCCAACCTCTTGAGGTTCAACTGCTTTTTACTGGCTACTCCCCTTTATCTCTGCCGGCTCAACTTGGTTACAGTGCCTTCAATCCCTTATTTCGCCAAAATCCCGTAAGTATTGACAAAGACCGATCTTCTCTGTGGCTGCCTGTGGCGGGCATAAATCCCTCTAATTTTTGGTCACAACTACTACACCTTGACTTGGCACAATTTCCAAGTGCATCTTTTTGGCTAAATCCTTCCCGGCAGGTTTTGGTTTGGGTAAGCGTTACTTTAATTGTACTTTTCTTGGTGCTCTCCTTTATCCCCATTGCCAATAGGATCTTACTAACTCCTGCCCAAGTGGATCTTTTGGCTGCGGTATACTGTGCCATTTATTTCTCGCTGCTTCCTTTTTTATTATTATTGCTAATGCGAGCTGATGCCTTCAAGTGGAATACAACTTGGGGGTCTTTATTTCTTATGATGCTTGGCCTGGCTCTTTTTTATACCCTACGCTATCTGAAAAAAAGATTTCTTAATATTGCCTCCGATGCCACCTCATCCTTATTTTTATTTTGGCTAATCCTATGTATAGAAGCTTTTCTACGTCCTGCTATGGTATACCTTTTCTTTCTAAGTTGTCTTACCTTAGCCTTTGTTAAAGAAAAAAAGGCTTTCGTTGCCTTTGTTGCTTTTCTCGCATCTATACTTTGGCCTGCCTATGTAGTCTATAAAACCTTTGCAGAGTTACATCTTGTATCTTTACCCACAACTGAGATGATCCATCTTTCTTTTCTTATAGGAAGTCTCATAGCCCTCTGGGACCGTCATAACCCTGTGAGAATATGAAAAAGGTGGCCATTGTTGGCGCCGGCCGGATTGCCTGGCTCTTAGAAAAAGATCCCCTTCGCTACAAACCTTGCACACATGCGGGTGCTCTTCTTTTTCTTCAAAAAAAATTCCCCACTTTATTTTCATTTTCTGATGTAATAGATAGAGACTTAAGAAAAGCAAAAGAGCTAAGCTCATGGCTTGAGAAATTAAGCCCCCAAAAAGAAAAGATAGCCTGTCATGAAAAATGGGAGCTCTCCACACGCCCAGATCTCGTGGTAATTGCGACCACCACCAAACCCCATTACGAACTGCTCATGCAAGGCCTAAGCGAAGGCATACCTCAAATGGTTATAGAAAAACCGGTTGTGGCACAACGCAAAGAAGCTAACCTGCTTCTTTCCCAGTTTTCCCATATTAAAAGCCAAATTTGGCCTCATTATGAAAGAAGATTTCATCCTAAATATCAAAAAATAAAATCTGCACTAGACACAAAAAAATGGGGGATGGTGTCTTTCTACCGTGCTCTTTTTACCACCACACAAAGTCAGTTGTATCCCCAAAAAAACTATGAAGGCATCCTGCTGCACGACACCACCCACCTCTTAGATCTAGTGCAATTCTTTTTTGGTAAAATAAAGGAATCTCAAGCACACCACAAAAACAATACCCATCATATTTTGATTGAACACGAAAATGGTATATGTGGCGAGATCTTAACAATAGCCCAAGCAAAGACTTTTCATTTTGAACTTGACATCCATACAGAAAAAAAGCGATTTGTGGTCGGCAATGGTTTTCTTTGGGAGCAAAAAGTGAGCAAAAGTCCTTTCTATTCTGGCTTTTTTTCCTACACGCAAACCCAAATAAAAAGAGAATTACCCACCATTACAGCCAATAACCCCTTTGTGCGTTTTTATAAAGAAATATTTTTTCATCAAAAAGTCAACCAGGCTAATGAATACTTTCAAGATGCCCTAATCAATGTACTTATCCTAACCCAGGAACGCTTTCGTGCTCCTTAGAAAATCGCTCTTCTATTTCTTCTGGGGCTTTATTTTACCTCTTTTTAGCCAAGATTTTTTTTATTTTGAAGTACTCGTGCTTGGTATTCCCACGGGATACGCCCGTTACGCCAAAGCCCATAGTGAAAACTGCCCTAACAATAAGACCATCTTGTGCCAAAAACACATCTACCAAATAAATCTCAACAAGTGGCGACTATGGAAAAAATTCCAAATTTTAGCTCATGTCTTCTTAGAAGAAGGCTCTCTCCTCATGCATCTTACACAAATTAAAATTTTGCTAGATAATGACAAAAAATTTATCGAAATTTATTATGACGAAGAAAAGGAAAGTGTCATAATAAGTTGGGATGGCAATATCACCGAGATACGATCACACGAGAGAAATTTTCACACGTTGGCAAGTATACCAATTTACTTACGAGAAAAAAAACCTGAAGCAGGTGGTGTAGTTCATTTGTTACTCCAAAATGAAGTAAAGAAAGTTGAATTTGAAGTATTGAGGGAAAAAGATATCACCAGAATTCGCCATGGCAGTAATGATTATCTGGTATTTCGGGGCGATAGCTGGGTACCAGAGTATGTATCGGTCATGCCCATTAGCTTTTTCGGCATTTTCTTAGGAGAAATTTCTGCAAGAAAATTAGCCCACTAAAAAAGAAGCACTACGCAACTGGGCGCGCAAAATAGCCGCCTTTTTCTCTCTTGCTTGAAGAGCATTCTCTCCCGAAACCACAGATTCATAGAGAGAGCGTAGTTCTTGTTGCACTTTGTCTTTGTCAATGTCTTGTGGCAAGAAAGCCCCCTCTACTAAAATCGTGAGCCGATCTTGACTTACCTCAACAAAGCCACCCTCTATCACAAAACGCTTTTCTTCTTGATGTGTTTTAATGGTGACCTCACCAGGACCCAAAAGACTTAAGAGGGGGGCATGCCCTACAAGGACAGCAAAAGAACCTTCAATTCCCGGCAGCTTCACCCAGGCTGCCTCACCATCGTATAGCCGATTTTCGGGAGAGATTAGCTCCACATATAAGCTTTTTTCAGCCACTGTAGCCTAACTCCTTTGCCTTAGCTATGACATCCTCAATAGTTCCGACCATATAAAAAGCCTGCTCGGGATAGCGATCGTATTTACCCGTAAGAACTTCTTCAAATGAGCGGATGGTATCTTCTAATTTGACATACTTCCCAGGCATACCTGTAAATTGTTCGGCCACATGGAAAGGCTGTGATAAGAAACGTTCAATACGCCTTGCACGTTGCACAATCTGCTTATCTTCTTCTGAAAGTTCATCCATACCCAAAATAGCAATAATGTCTTGTAGATCTTTGTAGCGTTGCAATATGCGCTGTACCTCTCGGGCTACGCGATAGTGCCGTTCCCCCACAATGCCGGGTGTAAGGGCACGACTACTCGAAGCTAGCGGATCGACGGCTGGGTAGATGCCTTTTTCCGCAATTTTACGGGAAAGTACGGTACTGGCATCCAAGTGGGTAAAAGCCGCTGCTGGCGCAGGGTCAGTTATGTCATCCGCGGGTACGTATATTGCCTGCACAGAGGTAATAGATCCTCTTTTTGTTGAGGTAATCCTTTCTTGTAATGCACCCATTTCCGTAGCCAAGGTTGGCTGGTAGCCCACAGCGGAAGGCATACGACCTAAAAGAGCGGATACTTCAGAGCCCGCCTGAGAAAAGCGAAAGATGTTATCGATAAAAAGGAGTACATCAGTTCCTGAATAGTCCCTTAGCCACTCTGCTTGAGTAAGTGCTGAAAGAGCAACTCTCAGACGAGCTCCCGGCGGCTCATTCATTTGGCCATAAACTAAAGATGCCTTGCTAATCACACCAGATTCCTTCATCTCAAGCCAGAGATCGGTTCCCTCACGGGTGCGTTCCCCAACACCTGCAAATACAGAATAACCACCATGGTGCTTCGCTACATTATTAATGAGCTCCATAATAATAACTGTCTTGCCAACTCCAGCACCTCCAAAAAGCCCTGTTTTACCACCTCGAATGTATGGCTCAAGTAGATCGATGACCTTAATACCAGTTTCAAAGATCTGGGTCTTTGGCTCAATTTGCTCGAAAGTTGGTGCTTTGCGATGAATTGGTCTTCTTTCTTCCGCCTCAATAGGCCCCATTTCATCTACAGGGTCCCCAAGAACATTCATGATCCTACCTAACACTTTAAGCCCCACTGGCACCGCAATAGGACCCCCTGTATCTACTACCTCTTGACCCCGCATTACTCCATCCGTGCTACCTAAGGCGACAGCCCGCACGCGCCCCCCACCAAGATGCTGCTGCACCTCACATACAAGTTTTTCTCCCCTCACCTCGAGCTCTAGGGCATTATAGATATCCGGTAAATCCTCTTCTTCAAAACGAACGTCCAAAACAGAGCCAATGACCTGGGCTACCTTACCCGTTTTTCTTACTTTTTGAGTCATAATCCCTCCTTGTTCTTCAAATTTATTCTTCAATAGCCGCCGCTCCACCAACAATTTCCGCAATTTCTTGTGTGATTTTGGCCTGCCGTGCCCGGTTATAGGCCAAAGTCATCGTACGGATCATCTCCTGAGCGGCATCCGTAGCATTTTTCATAGCAATGCGACGAGCGATATGCTCCCCCGCAACAGATTCAAGCATGGCTTGGAAAAACGTAACCCGAATAGCTTTCGGCAGTAGCTCTTCTAAAATCTTTTCCCGTGAAGGCTCATAAATGCGGTTTGTATCTTTTTTTTCCCCGACTTCCTCCATAATGGGCAACACACGCAAATAAATTGGTTTTTGGTGAGCCGCGCTTAGGTAGTGGGTATAAATTATGCCTACTTCGTCAATTTCTCTCCGCGAAAAGCGCTCCATGAAGCTATCCGCATAGCGTGAGGCAAGTGCATAGGTAGGCTTATCATCCATGGAGGTGTCTTTGCTTGCATAGGGAAGATGGCGATAATTAAAATACGATACTCCCTTTTTTCCAATAAGATGGATTTCTACTTCTACACCCTGTTGCTGGAGCTCTTGCATATGACTTATGGCTAAGCGCAGCACATTGGCATTGAAGCCACCACATAGACCACGATTTGCCGTCAATACGAGAACAGCCGCTCGTGCCGGCTTGGTTACTTGCCGCAAGAGAGGAAAGTTGGCTTCTATATCTACCAAACTTTGCACAAGCTGGCGTATTTTCTTGGCAAATCCTTGAGAGGCATGAACTCGGTCCACGGCCTTTTTTGCCTTCGCCGTGGAAACAAGCTCCATGGTGCGTGTTATCTTTTGTGTGTTCGCAATGGACTGAATCCTGCTTTTAATTTCTCTCGGCGTGGCCATGGTTAACGAATATCCGCTGTTTTCCCTTGCAGATAGCTTTCGGTAAAATCTTGCAATACTTTGTTGAGCTTTTCTTCATCGGGAAGTTCTTTGGTTTGGCGAATAGTTTCCAAAAGCTCAGGATGTGCCTTTTCTATAAAGGCAAGAAGTTTAGCTTCGTAGTCTTGAACCTGATGAATCGCCAAACGATCTAAATAACCTCTGGTGCCGGCATAGAGGGCAATTACTTGCTTTTCCACAGGCACCGGATTGTACTGCGGCTGTTTCAGAAGCTCTACAAGTCGAAAACCACGGTCCAGCTGTTTTTGAGTGGCCGCGTCTAGCTCTGTACCCAGCTGAGCAAAAGCTTCTAAAGCTCGGAATTGGGCAAGCTCAAGACGAAGGGTCCCTGCTACTTTTTTCATTGCCTTTATTTGGGCAGCTCCACCCACGCGAGAAACAGAAATACCTACATCCACGGCAGGGCGCACCCCCGCGGCAAATAAGTTGGGCTGCAGGTAGATCTGACCATCCGTAATAGAAATCACATTAGTGGGGATATAGGCGGATACCTCACCTTCCTGGGTTTCAATAATTGGCAGAGCCGTAAGCGAGCCCCCTCCATACTTTTTGGAGAGTTTAGCTGCTCTCTCTAAGAGCCGGCTGTGCAAATAAAATACGTCCCCCGGATAGGCCTCTCTTCCCGGAGGACGACGCAAGAGAAGAGACATTTGCCGGTAGGCATTGGCGTGCTTGGAAAGATCATCATAAATCACAAGAGTGGCTTTATGTTGGTTATACATAAACTCCTCGGCCATAGCTGTCCCCGCATACGGAGCCAAATATTGCATAGGTGCTGGATCCGAAGCGTTGGCTGCCACGATAATGGTGTAATCCATAGCTCCTGCTTGGGTTAGCCGATCAATAACCCCAGCGACAGTAGAAGCCTTTTGGCCGATGGCTACATATACGCATATCACATCCTGCCCTTTTTGATTGATAATGGTATCTACCGCAATGGCTGTTTTACCTGTGCCACGGTCGCCAATAATTAGCTCCCGTTGGCCTCGTCCAATGGGGATCATGGAATCAATAGCTTTGATACCTGTCTGTAAAGGCTCATGAACTGGCTCTCGCCGTGCAATACCTGGTGCAATGATCTCCACAGGCCTTGTCGAAGTAGTTTGTATGGGACCTTTTCCATCAAGTGGCTCCCCTAGAGGATTGACCACCCTTCCAATCAGGGCATCACCGGTAGGCACCTGAAGGATGCGCCCGGTGCGCCGTACGGTGAAGCCTTCTCGAATCTTCAAGAAATCACCTAGGATCACAACACCGACTGAGTTTTCCTCTAGGTTTAAGGCAAGGCCTGTAGTGCCATTTTCAAATTCCACCATTTCCCCGGCCATGCACTTGGACAAACCATAAATTCGTGCAATGCCATCACCTACCTCAAGGACGGTGCCTGTCTCCTCTACTTGCAAATCCTGCCCGTAGTTTTCTATCTCCTTAGTTAAGAGAGAAACAAGCTCACCTGTTGTGATCTTCATACACCACTCCTCAATTTAAATATGCCAACTTTTGCGGATTTCCCGCTTTTTCTCATGGGCTCTAAACGCCCATTCCTTTAAATATCTCTGTACACTGCCATCCAGTAGGTAATCCCCTAGTTTTATCTTTACACCCCCCAATATTTCAGGGTCCGTTTTTATTTTCCATATATACTGATAATCCCTCGGATCAAGATAGCCCCGCTTGATCCAGAGTTCTTTTACTACTGCCTCCATTTGCTCTAGTAAGGCTTGATCTTGACCAAAATCTCTTGCCACCGTAATTTCAAGACGCAGTCGCCCTAGTCGGTGATCTACTTCTTCCATGAAAGCGGAAATAACTTTATCTAATTCACCAAACCTGCCATGGGAGATCAAAATACAAAGAAAATTCAAGAGAAGGGGGGAGATTTTATCCCCCAGAACTTTCTCCAAAAAACGCCGTTTCTCGCTTAATCTTACCCGAGGAGATTCCAAGAAAAGACGCAATTTACGACTTTTCTGACAAGCTTCCCGGATAGACAACAGGAACCGCTCCGCCTCCTCTAGCGAGACACCGGTCTCTAGAAGAGCCAGGGCATAATTACGGTAAACTCCTTGTTTCATTTACCCTGACCTTTGCGTAATGCGGCTAGTTCTTCGCTCAGAAGCTTACGATGCTCTTCGATACTTAGCCTATCGCGAAAGATCCTTCTCATAAGCTCTGAGGAAAGAGCTATAACACTGTCTTCTACCTCGCTAATGGCTTTCACCTTAGCCAGCTCAATTTCCTGCTGGGCTTTCTCTAAGATATGCTTTGCCTCCTCTTGGGCTTGCTTGAGGATTTTCTCTCGCTGCACCTCAGCGTCTCTCTTACCTTCCTCTAGAAGCTCCATGGCCTCTGATCTTGCCTTTTCCATTTTTTCCTCGTAATCCCGTAAAAGCTTCTCTGCCCTGAGCCTCAATTCCTCACTTTCCTTGAGGTCTCCCTCAATTTTCGCATTTCGCTCATCTAGGGCTCTTATAATGGGCTTCCAGGCAAAGAGCCATAAGATGACTAATACCACAAGAAAGGTAACCAGAGTCCAGATCAAAAGGCCTGGATTTACCGCAAGAAGATCAAGGGACGCTGCGGCCAAAAGGAGCATATGATTTTATGATCTATTGCAGTTTTCCCTGCAACATGAAAATTATTACTAAGGCAAAAAGCCCTGCTCCTTCAATGAGAGCCGCTGAGATAATCATGGTTAGCTGGATTTTCGCTGAAGCTTCTGGTTGGCGACCAATAGCTTCCACCGCACTTCCCCCAATGCGAGCAATACCTAGGCCCAAGCCCACTATAGCAAGACCGGCACCTAACGCAATTCCCATAATAGCAAGACCAACTCCTTCCATAGTTAACTCCTTTTTTAAAAATTAGTGCCTATGCTGCACACCTCCTATAAACAGCGCTGCCAAGAAGGTGAAAATATAGGCCTGCAGGAAAGCCACAAAAATCTCTAAGAGGTATATAGCCCCTGCGCCAAGGATACTCACGGGCACAATACCCCAACTGCGAAATTGAAAAATAAAACCTAATAAAACTAAAATTATAAGGTGGCCTGCCGTCATATTCGCCAAAAGACGGATAGCCAAAGCAAACGGCTTGGTTAAAAGGCCTGCTGCCTCAATCACCCACATGAGCGGAAAAAGACTCCAGTGAACTCCAGAAGGAACAATATTGCGCACAAACATAATGCCTTGGTAAGCGAAGCCTGTCCCCAGAATCACGAGGAAGACCAACCCCGCAAGAGCAGCGGTTACGGAGATATCTCCGGTAGCGGTAATCCCTGGCCAGAGCTTCACTAAAATAGGCAGCGCCAGACTGTCATGGTGCTCACCATGAGCTAAGAGACCGAGCCATTCCCCCACAAATTGAAACAACTCACCTAGGGGAGGTACTAGCCCTAGTAAATTCAAGGTCAAGATAAAGAAAAAGAAAGTTAGTAGCAACGGCTCGTAAGGATGGCTGTGCTCCCCAATGCCTTGCTGGGCGATATCCCGCCTCACAAATTCAACGAGGCTTTCTATGAGCGCGCCAAAACGGGACGGGGCTTTGTATGGGTTTTTCGCAATCTTGCGTGCGACGGGTATTAAAATTACCAGCAAGAGGAGAGATCCTACCCACATCATGACCACCCTCTTGGTAATGGACAAATCTATCCCATAGAGCTCAAGCTTCCATAAAGGAGCATCAACCATATGATGCTGGATTACCTCGTTCATATCATAGCTTGGCCCACCCGACGGTGTGGCCGGATAGATACTGGATAAGGAGACAAGAACTAAGAAAAACACCAAGTTCTTAAAAGATCTCCCAGGGGAGCCTAGGTCTTGCTTTCCCAGATACACGAGGGTAATCCACAATAGCACTATACTTGTGACAAAAAGAGCCACCACAAAGGATATGAAAAAGACATCTTTGTCAAAGATATTGGGAGAATTAGGCATGAAATTTAGAGCTATAGCGAGAGCAATAAAGACCCCCATGCGCCCACTCAAAGATATGACATAGCGTTTCCACAGGTAAAGGGGAACTTTTCTTTTTATAAGACAGTTTGCAAGAAGAATACTTCCAAGGGCTACACAAAAACCAAATAGGGCACCTAAAAGTCCACTTTCCATGCGCTGTCACTTTTTAGGAACGAGCCATAGCGACAACATTTTTTTAAGAAGAACAAAGGCAAAGTTCTTTACCCAGTGGCTACTATCCTGCACGGTGGACTATGTTCTTAGCCATCGACATAGGCGGTACCACTATTAAATCTGGGCTCGTCGATAGTGAAGGCAAAATCGTGGCATACCATGTGGTGCCCACACAAGGTGAAAGCAACTCCGCCTTTGCGGGTTCCCTACGACAGGCTATCTTGCCTCTTCTAAAAAAAAATCTCCCCGATGCCTGTGGCATAGGCTCACCAGGCCCACTTGATTTAGAGAATGGAGAGATTATTGCATCGGCCAATATGGCAGGGCTCAAGCATTTCCCTATTGTATCTCAGGTACGCCAAATTTTTTCCGAGCTAGGCTATTGTGCACCTGTCTTCTTAAATAATGACGCTAATTGTGCCGCTTTAGGTCAACTTTACTTTGGCCTTGGTAAAGAAAGCCAAGATTTTGCAGTACTTACCTTGGGTACTGGCCTGGGAGGCGGGCTTATTTTAAATAAAAAGCTTTTTGGGGGCTACCAAGGTAACGGCTTTGAAGTCGGCCATGTGCCGGTGGCTTGGCCATTTTTCAGGGAGGAATTTGCCGATATCCCCCTCATGCGATGTGGTTGTGGATCCCTAGGTTGTGTAGAGACTTTTGCTTCGGCCAGGGGGGTCCAGAATTACTATGCCTACTTTACCGGATCCCCAAATAAGCGCACGGCCAAGGAAATCGCGGAAATAGCGGAGCAAGACCCTAACGCGCGTAAAACGTTTCGTCTTGCTGCTTTTGCTCTTGCAGGTTTGCTCCAAGGGCTTATCCACACCCTCAACCTGCCCCTAATTATCATCACAGGGGGGATGGCTGCCGCCGAGAAATGGCTTCGTCCTTCCCTTGAAGAAAAATTGTTGCCATCCCTATTTCCTATCTTTCGAGAAAGAACGAAAATAGTTTTTACTCAAGGCGATGAGCACTCCGGCGTGTTAGGGGCGGCTGCCCTATGTATTACTGATTCTCAAGGCGCATAGCAAGGGCTCGTTTGTTTTGAAAAGCTTCCTGGTTTGAAGGATCAAGCTCGAGGGCTCGATTGAAATCATCTAGAGAGCGGTGAAGAAGCCCTTGCTTGTAAAAGACAATACCTCTCAAAGTATGAGCTTTTGACAGCCATTCGGGTGGGCTTTTTTGCTGACGGATTAGCGCTGTTAGCTCTTCTTCGGCTCTTTCTAGAGCTTGGAGAGAGCCTTCTCTTAGCAAAGCTCTTGCTAAGAGTAAGCGCGCATCGTCTGCATTGGCTTTTAAAGCAATGGCATTTTGTAGTTTGGCCAAGATAAGGGAAGTTGGTCTTTCGGTATGGAGCATGGCTTCGGCCATGGAAACCAAGGCCCGGTAGCGCATGTCTTCATTTGTAGCATTTTGCACCCTCTCCCATTGACGGATGGCATCTTCATACTGGCGCCGGCGGCGGTAAATTTCGCCTAATTCTAAGGCAGCAAAGTAGTTGTCATCTTCCTTAGCCAAGGGATGCCCACTTAGCCTTCGCAGGGACTCTTCGGCTTCCGTTAAGAGCCCAAGATTTAAATAGAGCTCTGCCTGAGATCGCAAGAGTTTTGTATTATCTGGGTTAATACGAAGCGCTTCTTTAAGCAGGGCCACTGCTTTATGCCCTTCCCCTTTTGACGCATAGAGTTGGGCTAGCTCCACTAAAATATCTTCGTTTAAGGAATCAAGATCATGAGCACGGCTCAAAGCCTCTTCGGCTGAGATATAGTCTTTTAATTCCCGATACACCTTGCCCAAATTGTAAAAGGCCGTCGCTTTTTCTTTTGTTTTTGTCGATAATTCCAAAATTCTCTTTAAAGTAGAAACTGCCTGACTCCACTTACCTTGTGAGATCTGAAGGTCTGCCATTTCTGAGAGTAAAACCGTATCTTGGGGGGCCTGCTCTAAGGCACGTCTTAAGGCTTCTTCTGCCTGGGCGGTTTTACCTAGTTCCTGAAATAGCTGCGCTATATAGCTGTAAACCTGCGGATTTTCACTTCCCAGTTGGACAGCCTTTTGTAAATTCTTTAAGGCCCCTTCGACATCTCCCATCCGGTATAGCACTAAAGCCAAGTTGTAGTAATATTTTGGATTTTGAGGGGAGAGATCAATAGCCCGCTCAAAGTAATAGCGGGCATTAGAAAGATCACCTTGGGTTGCATGGATAATGCCTAATTGGGCTGCCGCTTTGTAGGCAAGTTCACCTGCAACGGCTCGCTCGAGAGCACTCAAAAAGGCGGACTTGGCTTCCGCAAATTTTCCTTCTTTCTTGTACACCATCCCCAAGTTATAATAGGCGAGGGGATCGCCGCTTTCCTCTGTAATTTTTCTCAAGGTGCGCTCCGCAGAGCCATAATCCTGGCTTTCGTACTCCAGCTGCCCTTTTAATATACCAGCATCTACGAGATCAGGCCTCAGTGACTGTGCTTTTGCCAGTCGCTCAAGGGCCTCTCGGTAAAGCCCTTTGTGACGCAACACAATAGCTAAATTGTAGTGGGCATGAAAATTTTCGGGATCTAAGCGTATAGCCCTCTCGAGAAAATCCGCAGCTAAATTAAATTTTCCCTCCTCATCGGCAATAATACCTAAGTAAACGAGCGCATAAGCCTTGACCTGATTCGGTTTAGCCGACTCCACGATATCTTGGAAAAGAGCCTGGGCCGGCCTAATATAACCACGACGGTAAAGCTCCACGGCTCTCTTGAGATCCCCATCGTCTGGAAGTTCCAAGGGATAGATTTTTTTCTCATGAGAGCTCTCATGCTCCAATAATGGTTCCCCAAAGCGAGATTTCTCGCGCGCCTCCTCCCTTGCTTTAAGGAGGTAATAAACCCCACTGGCAACTAAAATACCGATTAAAATTACCACGGGTATGGCAAGCAAATAACGAACAGGCTTGTGGCTAATGACAGCTCCCTCTTGGCGAAAATCGCGATCTTCACTTTCTAGCGAAACAATGCGATTTGGCATAGCTCCCCTTGCCTAGACACGGTTATAAGTTTTGTCAATAAATTTTATTATAATAGCATGCAACGCACGATTGTGGGCTTAAAGCCTGCCTCTTCATAGATTTTTCTTAAGGAGACCTCATTTTGTTTGGTACCTACAGGAAATTTTAAGTAAAGCACCTTTCTTTTCTCAATGGGTTTAACTTCCGCTTGTTCTATGCTCTGGGAAAAAGCCAAAATTTTCTCCCAAAGAATCTCTTCCGAAAATCGCAACTCACAAATTTTAGGCATAGCCTTCTTCGGCCGAGCACCGAGAGTCGCAAAGAGACAACAGACAAGCCAAGAAAAAAGCATTTGCTTCATAGCATACCTCACCGAACAGTTTCGGCACAGCGAAATCCTGCTCTAAAATCTTCCTCGAGAGAAGGAATACCTCCCACCATCCTCTCATAAACGCGAGCAAAGCGACGTGGCAAAAAAGCAGAGCCCCCCCGAATTACTTTATACTTTCTGCCAAATACAAGATGAGGTAAGGTATTACCTCGATAAGGCAATAACCAGCTGGAAGTCCATTCCGGTGCATTGCCGCACATACCATAGACACCATAAGGACTAGCATCCTTCATCTCGCGAACAGGAATAAGACCCCTGCCACTTTCTTCTGTGTTGCACAGTTGAGCGTCAAATTCGTAGCCAATGGGGTATTTGCGTGGCTGAGGAATGTAAATAAACTCCTCCTTTTCGTTAATATAACCCTCAAGCCCACTGCCCCTGGCTGCTTTTTCCCATTCTAGCTCACTTGGCAGCCTTCTACCTGCCCAGCGGCAGTAGGCTTCGGCCAATCGATAGCTTACACCCATAGCAGGCAATTCGCCATCCCCGCTTTCCTTCCAAGTGGGGGGAAAATCAAGCCCTTGTTCCTCTAAAAAGCGAGTAAATTGCCGGCGTGTGATTTCATATTTGTCAATGTAAAAGGCAGGTAGATCTAAGTAATTTCGGGATGGTCGCGAACTAAGTTCTTCGTAACGCTTCCTCTTCATCTCCGGGGGCGAGGCATAGTGCAAGCTCTGGGGAATTTCCGAACCAAAGAGAAACTTCCCTTCAGGGATATAGACACCGATAGCGCCATCTTTGGGATAATACTTTTCTAGGGGTTCTTTGACTTCCTCACGCAGGCTGTCGGGCAAGATGCTTTCAACCTTCTCTTCGAGCTCTAGACTCACCCGCATCCCCACCGACAGCCTGCCCGTCCTCTCCTTTATAGCTGCCTGCAAATAGAATTTGTCTTCTTTCACCATGATCTTTTGTACAATGAGCTTGCCTCGCTTTGCACCTAGAGAATTTGAGATCATCAATTCTTGACTCTCCAGATGCTTAAGCTCAGCCAAGCTATCATCTAAGAGCACCTCAACTTGGCCTGTATGTAAATCTAGACGCGAGATTTCCCCTACAAATACTTCTCTTGCCTCTAAGGATATAAACCCCAAAAGCAATAGGCCCACTTGCCTCATGGTTTAATGTCGTCTTTTCGATTACGGAATTAAATAGCGTTTATAGTAGCGGTGGATGATGTCCCGAATTCGCTCAACGCCAGCCAAAAAAAGAGCGGGTCCTGGTTGTAAAATTATCTCACTTTCTATTTCGTAGATTTCATTTTTCCTAATGGCTTCTACCTCCTGCCACTTTGCTTCATTTGTAATCCATTCTTTATCGCAGGCTTTGCCACACCAACTGTTTAGCCAAATTTCGGGATTATGAGAAGCGACTTCCTCTTTGGTGACAATGCGCTCACTTGCTGACTTTCGGCCTCGTGAGAAAAATATATCTTCCCCACCGCAGATGAATATAAGTTCCCCTACCCACTCAATACAGCTAATTAAAGGCTCATCCCATTCCTGAAAGAAAACCCTTACCCGGCGACCTCCACTTTTCTCTATCAGTATCTGCGATTCTTCATGAATCTGCCTTAACTTTTCTTGCCAGCTTTGAATAAGTTTTTTCCCTTCTTCTTCCCGGCTAACGATACGTGACAACAATTGCATCACCTCGAATATTTCCTTAAGACTACGCTGGTTCGTAATAAGGACTTGATATCCTTTTTCAATAAGCTTATGCGCAAGAGCAGCCTGTATATCGGAAAAACCAATAATAAGCTCTGGTTTTAACCGCTCAATTTTCTCCATATTGGCGGATATAAAGGAACTAACCTTTGGTTTTTGCTGTGCTGCCTGGGGAGGTCTTTTCGTGTAGGCTGAGATACCTACAATACGCCACTCTTCTCCCAACAAATAAAAAAGCTCAGTGCTCTCTTCGGTTAGGCAGATAATCCGAGAAGGATAGTCGCTCATATTTTTTTTGTTCAAGACTTCTCCAAAGCCGAAGCTCCTTATAAAACCGCTCTTTCGTTTTCCGTTGCCAATTCATGGACTTGTAAGGCGTCAGGTAATCCTTCAAGGTGGGCCAAAATAGTAACACAAAGCCCCAGAACACCACAAAAAGACTTAAAGCAACAAAAGCCTTTTTTTGCCAAGCCACGGGCAACTCCACCGAGATGGGCAAAGGTGAGAAGCCCTATTTTTAAAACTTGACATGCCAAGTAAAGGACTATGCTTTTTCCTAAACACTGGTGTCGTAGCCAAGTGGTAAGGCAGGGCTCTGCAAAAGCCCCATACGCCGGTTCAAATCCGGCCGACACCTCAAAGCCCGAGTGATGGAACAGGTAGACATACAGGACTTAAAATCCTGGGGCAGTAATGCCGTGCCGGTTCAAGTCCGGCCTCGGGTAAAAAGAGCTATTGACAGCCATTGCCATATAGATCTTCTGCACCAAAAGGGTTTTTCTGAAGAAGAAATATTCGACAAAATCAAAGAATCAGATCTAGTGGGTGTTATTCAAATTGCAGCCCATTATGAAAGCTATAGCTACAGCAAGAAGCTCGCCCACCGTCAAGATCTACCTTTCGAGATTTGGTATAGCTGTGGCATGCATCCCCATGAAGCTCTTAAGGCAGATCTTGTTAAAAGCACAGAGTTTATTAAAGCCCATAGAGAAGATAAGAGGCTTGTAGCTATTGGAGAAATTGGCCTTGATTATTATTACCACCCAGAGCAAAAAGAAAAAGATTCGGCACAAAAAAAAGTATTTGCCCATTTTCTGGGACTTGCTCAGGAACTACAAATGCCCGTTATTATACACACGAGAGAAGCTCATGAAGATACCGTGGCCATGCTAAAAGATTTTCAGATACCCTTTTTAATTCACTGTTTTACAGGAAATGCTAAGCAAATGGAAGAATACCTTGAATTGGGGGGATATATCTCTTTTTCGGGTATTGTCACTTTTAAGAATGCTCTCCCCATCCAAGAGGCAGCTCGTCTTTGCCCGCCTGATCGCATGTTAGTAGAAACCGATGCGCCTTACCTTGCCCCTGTACCACTACGGGGTAAGGTTAATTTTCCAAGTTACTTATTCCACACCATCGAGTTCTTGGCAACTCTCTGCAACACCTCAAGCGAGGAGCTAATGTACTTATCCCTTCGCAATACCCATAATTTTTTTGGTCTTAAAGAACAGCAGGTGGAAAAACCTGCTGTTTCTTCTTAGTTGTTTGAGATGGCGATAATTTCGTCGCGATTAACTTGGTCGAGGATCTGTTCGTACTCTGGTGAATCTTTGCGGTACTTGAGCTCCGTAGCACGCAAAAGATGCTCGTTTTTCTTTTTCTTGTAGAAAAGCCTTTCTTGCTCCGTGCCCGCATTGTACTTGGTCATCACAGCCTCTTTGAAGGCATAGGCAGAGGCAAGATAGCGATGGGGTGAGACTTCCTGCTCGTATTTGGGGTCGATTTTTAGGTAACGTTCGAGGATATCTATAGTCTGAGGTATGTTGCCTAAATCGGTTTGCTGGATTACCCAATCCCGGTATACATCGGCCTGCAATTCCTTAAATTTTTCTGATTCTCTTACTTTTTTATTGTTAATATCATCTAGATGGTTGATGGCTCGGGTAAAATAAGTCACCGCTTTTAGTTTTGCCTCTTGCTTTTTCATTTGAATAATTCTCTCTTCTCTTGCCTTGCGATCTAATGTTTGCCAATACCATTTTTCATTTAGGTTTTTTGCTTCGGCAGCTTCATCTTTAAATCGCTGCACATCCTCTCGCATCTTTTGGATGATGCTGCGTCCGGTTTGATAGTTTGACAGGGCCAGCCTAAGCTTGTTTTCCGCATAGGCATCGGAGAGCCTAATTAGGTCATCGAACGATTTTAAATAGGGGCGATAGTCTGGGTTATGCCATTTGGCCTCAGCCTCATCAGCTATGGATTTCCCCTCAGGTTGTTGTTGGTTTTGCTGTTGTTGCTGAGCCAAAATGGGAGTCACAAATAGGCTTGTCACAGCCAAGAAGTGCAGGTATTTGTACGCCTTCATAATCTCACCTCGTTGTGCTTTTTCTGTTATTCGACATCTTGTCTAACCAACTTAAAGTTTTTTTATGCCTCAGCTTTATAGAATCGCTATTTCTCTTGACATAGCGATGTCAAGTGTAAAAGCTATCCTTATGAGGCTTAGTGTGCTCCTCGCGGCTCTTCTTGTCTTTGCTACCATTACTTTACTTTTCTCACCCATGATTTGGCTGGCCACCCTCCTTGCCCCCCTACCCCCCTTGGTTATGTTTCTAATTTTTCAACCTGTGGCCCACATGAACCTTGTAGAGGGTCAAAAAAATAAAGAGGATTGATTAAGACGTTTCGCAAACTTTCCCTATCACGTAAAAAATCCCCTATAATCTCTGCTGAAGAAGCCATTGAGGAATTCCGCAAGGGGCATATGCTTATTGTAACGGACTCGCGAGAACGAGAAAACGAAGGGGATCTAGTCCTCCCTGCAGAAGATGTCACCCCCGAGGCCATTAATTTCATGAGCCTCTACGGCCGGGGGCTTATATGCGTACCGCTCACGAGCGAGCGGGCGAAGGAGTTAAACCTAAGGCCCATGGTAGAGACCAATGAAGATCTACGCCACACTGCTTTTACCGTTTCTGTCGATGCGCGAGAGGGCATCACCACCGGTATCTCCGCCTACGACCGCTATGAAACTATCCGCAAATTAGCTGATCCCCGCTCAAAGGCCGAAGATTTTGTGAGGCCTGGACATATTTTTCCACTTATTGCTCGAAAAGGGGGTGTACTTGTGCGGGCAGGCCATACCGAAGCAGCTATTGACCTCTGCCACCTGGCAGGCAAGCGCCCGGTCGCTGTTATCTGTGAAATCATGAAAGAAGATGGCACTATGGCTCGCCTAAAAGACCTCTTGAAATTTGCCAAAATACACAAGTTAAAGATCATTACTATCTCAGATCTCATTGAATACCGCCGAAAAAGAGAGAACATCATCCAACTTTGCGCTGATTTTCCGTTAAAAACTCCCCATGGCGAATTTCGCCTGCGGGCCTTTTCCTCAAATCTCGACGAGCGAATTCATTTTGCTCTGAGTCTAGGGGATATAGAAAATGAAGAGGTGGTTCTCGTACGCGTGCAATCAGAAAACACTATTCAAAGCATACTCAACCCAAACCAAAATCATTTTCACATGATTAACCGGGCCCTGGAAGTCATTGCAGAAAAACAAAGCGGGGTCTTGCTTTTTATCCCAGAGGCTACCAATACCTTACTTGATGAACTGCAGAGGAGAGAAAAAAAAGCAAGTGCCTTAACACAAGAATCGGTGTTAAGAGATTACGGCATTGGTGCACAAATTCTTGTCTCACTGGGTGTAAAAAGAATACGTCTTTTAACTAACCACCCACGCCGCGTTGTTGGCCTTGAGGGATATGGTCTTGAAATTGTGGGTACTCAGAATTTTTAGTCTGTTTCTGGCAAAAAACACGCATAGCCTCGTCTGGGGTAGGTTATAAAAATTTGGGGATGAGCTGGGTCTTCTTCAAAGAGTTTACGAAATTTCACCACATAATTATCAATGTTCCTTCCCGAGACAAGAGGCGCATCTCCCCACACCTGATCTAGAATTTCCTGGCGAGTTATGATTCTCCCCTTATTTTTTAAAAAAAACTTTAAGACCCCTGCCTCGCGTGGGGAAAGTAGATAATACTCATCATCCCTCTTTACCTGCAAAAGGTCCCAAAAGATCAAACCGCGGCCCACCTTTTGAAAGTTCTTTTCCGCACTTTGTTGTGGTTTAAAATGCTCCAACAAGTTACGGATTTTTAAAAGCAAAATTTCTATCTCCAGTGGCTTAACAATATAGTCGACAGCCCCTAATTTATATGCTTCACTAATTTTGTCACTTTGGCGCAAAGCAGAGATAAATAAAATGGGGACTTGTGCGTATTTTTGTAAAATTTCCTGGGCTAAGCTTATGCCATTTTTGCCTGGTAGCATCACATCTAGAATTAAAAGGTCATATTTGCCTCTCTCAAAGCTTTTTAATAATTGCTCGGCACTAAAAAAGGCATCTACTTCGTAGTTGGCATTTATTAATTGCAGCTGCAATAGCTCTCGAATATCATCATGATCTTCCACTAATGCAATGCGAGCTTTCTTTTTTCTCAACTCATTGCGCTTCATAAATTTTTAAATCTTAAGAAAAATACACTACCCTGGTTAGCCCCTCGACTGTGCAAACTAACCTCTATGTTCATTTTTTTCGCTAAATGATACACACTAAATAATCCCAAGCCACTTCCTTTGATATTTTGTATTTCATGACGGGGAGAGCGAAAAAAAAGCTTGCCCGCTTCCATTTTTTCTTCGGGGGTAAAACCGAAACCTTTGTCTTGCACATATATTTCAATATATTTTTTATCTCTTTTATTTACACCAATATGAACTGCATCTCGAGAATAAAGGAGGGCATTTTCCATTAAATTGCGAAAGATCAGGCGCATGCCCTGTTTATTTTTCCGACATGGAATATGAAGCTCCTCACGTAGAACTATCCTCCCCTTAGCGTTGTACTGCTCCTCAAGCTCCTTTTTTAGGGAATTGAGTAGTTCGTATAAGGAAAAGGGTTCTTTTTCTTTGATTTCGTAATGAGAATTTTGCTGCAAATTTAAAATACTCTCAAGACTCTCACTGAGACCTTTTAGTTCCAAAAGACCTTTTTCTAAGTACATTTTTTGTTTTTCCCTTGTTAAGACTTTGTTTTTCATGCCTTCCAGTAAAAGTACTAAGCTACTGAGTGGGTGTTTTAGCTCATGGGTGGCCATAGCTAGAAATTCTGCTTTTTCGTGTAAGCGGCGGCGCTCACTGCGAATTAAAAAGAATAGATAAAGTGCAGAGCTTACAAGGACTAAAATTAAAAACAAAGATTCGTAAAAAAAGATTCTCTCTTCAGCATTTCTTTCTGCCTCAAGTTTTTTTAAATATTCTCGCTTAATTTCATAAATTTTGCCGCGATGAGAGAGACATAGCAAAGCCTGGCATGAGAGAGCTTCCTGAAATATTTCCGCGTCTGGTTTTAAGGTTGGATTTTGAAGTCTTTTTTTTTCTTTTTGTTCTACGACAAATAGACGGGCGGGTATGTAATTTTCAATGTTTCTTTGAAACAAAATTTGCCACCATAATGTCATAAAGATAACACTTATTAGCAAGAAAGCTAAGGCCAGATTAAGCGTTCCTCGCTCTTTCCAACTCACCTTTTAAGGAGTTTTTTCTTTAATTCTATCTAAGAATTTTATGCTAACCTTGCGCAAATTTTCAATGAGAAAAAAAATATCTTTTTCTTGATGAGCAAGCGACAAAAAAGAGGGTTCTCTTGATATGGGTGAGAGATAAACACCTTTTTTTACCATTTGGCGCTGCATCCAGGCATACCATAGAAAATGGCTTTTCCAAGTTTGAGATGGACTGCGCACTTCTGATTCCTGGGTCTCCAAACCAAAGCGAAAATAAAACATGCCAGGCCAAGTCTCCACAGTCAGCTTAAGCCCCCTGTGAGCGAAAATTGGTGCTATTTTTCTTATAAACTGGTCCTCAAGTTCGGCTGTGAGTTTAATAAGTAGATTATTTTCCCTTTCTTGGGCCAGTCGTCGTAAACTATAAAGCACTGCCAATAGAGTTACCTGCGATGGGACCTCATCTTCCCAGGAAAAAAAATTCGGCACCGTAGGCAAATGTTCCTTTTTGCTCACCAATGCCGCAAAAGGGAAAGCACAGGAGATACTCTCCCCTAATAGCAGGAAATCCCAGTCAAGATAAAGGGAAGAGGCCAAGCTATTGCTTTCACCACGAAAGGCAGTAAGACTTTCATCAAAAAGTAAGAGAGCTCCTGATTCTAAAGAGAGCTTTCTAATTTTTTGTAAAAATTCTGGCCGTTGGCGTAAAATCCCGGCTCCCGTTGGTAGAGGCTCTATAAGAACTAGGGCTGTGTGCTCGCCTTTTTCAAAAAAGTGCTGGGTAAGTGCCTCTTCATCGTCTAAAGGAAGCTCTACTACTGGTGGTGGTAACGTATTTTTTCGACAGCCACTAAATACCACTACCACCTGGCGAGCCGTCAGCTCTCTGGCTAGGTATGCCGCAAAATGCAAAGCACTGCTGCGTGATGAAAAGATTAAAAGACGCTCGCCCTGAGGGAAATACCGCAGAATCTCTAGAGCCACATCTCTTTCTAAACGATTTAAATATGAGCGAAGATTTCCTCTTTTTAGTTCCCTTTTTAAGCATTGATTGAGTTCTTTGTCACCATGACCAAAAAGCTGACGCCCCCCGCTTAAATAAAAATCCACATAAACTTTTTTCTCTTCATCCCACAGATAGGCACCCTTGCCTTTCTTAACTAGTAGGGGTTGACCATCAAAATGTTTTTTCCAAGAAAGGGCGGGAACATAGCTGTCTTCTACGAGCCTCAGGAAACTGTTTATGTTCCTTGCGGAATGTGACATCTGGTAAAAATCAAGCTTTACGCTGTGTATGTAAAGTTTTTTCCGCAACGCATGCTGTTGCCACCTTCCCAACCAGGAAGGAAATTTCGTGTTTGGGCCCAAAGACATCGCCGCAAACTCCGCCATTTCCACCAATATCTTATTGGAGGCATACTCAACCTAGTATCTGCCTGGCTAAAGCTTCACCCCAAAACCCTCATGCTCATCCGCCGAGCTTTGGAACTAGGAAATCCAACGGCAACCATATGGCCAAGTGAAACCATACCCATGACATCCCGGCTATTAGCGGGAGGATTCTGGAATTACAGCTTTTTTCAGTTTCACCGGCAATTCTATTTCCCCTATTGGGCCCATCGCCAGTACAATCCTCGCAGTAAATCCTTTATACCGCGTTCTCACAATATCCTTTCGATAAACCAAACCCACCGTAACTGGGTCTCGATTTCTTTCCCAGGTAAAACCCATGAAGTAACGGCCGATATGGCCGGTGCCATCATGCCAGAACATGATTCCTACACCATAGAATTTGCCTTTCTCGATGATAGCGGCAAATTAATTCGACCCCATGATGATGCAGATCAGCTTAAAATCCGCCTTCTAGGTCCCGACGAACTTGTATTATCTTGGGAAAACCGCAGCGTGAGAGTTCAGGCCCTTCAAGAGGGCTGCCGACTTCGCGGGGAGGGGGAAGAAAATCTCGTCATTAGTATCCGTCCCTTCAATATGGAAGGACCTGCTCTCCTATACAAACTACAATACTTAGAAGAGAAAAACCAACTGCGTGGGGATGTCACCATTGATATGGCGAAATCTCCAGAAGTATATCAGCTCTCCACATTAGAATATGGAGATGCCCTTCAGCAAATAGAGAAGCTGGTAAAGAAAAAGGCTCATAAAAAAAACAGCACACACTATCGCTTGCGTAAAAAAAAAGAGTCAGAGATACGCCGCTCTGTAAAAGATCCTTTGGGGCTTGCCACAGCTGCTTTCCTGTACAATAAGGCAAGCGACCTCCAATGGGTTGTGCACGACCGCAAAAAGTCGACCTTACCGATTCAAATATTTAAGCAATGGGCCTTCAAGAAAAAATCCCAACAAGCTGCTCAAATTTGGCAAGAGTGGTTTGGAGATGGCGCAGAACTTCGTCTCCCAGAGCCCTACCACAGCTGGTACCAACACTCCCGTTGGTACCTCATGGTTCTTTGGGATTTCGATAGCATTACCCCAGGTAGTTTTACCTATCATCATTTTTGGGTTCGAGATGCCGTGTTTATGTTAAACGCCTTTTTACTTATGGGGACCTTTCGTCCTGTTCGCCAAGTCATAGAAAAATTTCCAGACCACGTACGCTCTAGTGGCCTTTTTCATTCGCAAGCAGGAGAATGGGACGCCAATGGGCAGGCTTTGTGGATCATTGCCCGCTACAGCAAGGTTACGCAAGACCAAAAAATTCTCCAGGAACAAAGTAGAGAAATTGCAAGAATGGTCAGTTGGATTGGCAAAATGTGTGAAAAATACGGAGGCGTTCTACCCCCCGGATTTTCAGCGGAACACCTAGGTGTGGCCGATTGGTATCTTTGGGATAACTTTTGGGCCCTGGGCGGTCTAAAAGAAATAGCAGATCTACCTCTAAAGAAAAAGACTTCCATCCACGAAATATACGCAAAACTCAGCTCTCAACTAAAATTATACTTGCAGGATTACGATTACTACCCCGCTGCGTTGGGCCGAGGTAAGGACCCGGGAATGATCGGTTCCTTAAGCGCCCTATACCCCCTTATGTTGACAGAATTTATGGATTTGCGCATGGCCCATACCCTTGATATTATTCGCCAAAATTACTTTTTTCGAGGTGGCTTTTTTCAAGAAAATATCCATTCAGGTATCAATCCTTATTTAACCTTTCAAGTTGCCGAAAGCTATCTTTACCTTGGCCAGGCCGAGGAGGCATGGAGTATCGTTAAAAAAATTCTACCTTGGGCACAAAAAGCCTACACCTTCCCAGAAGCCGTCCACCCAAAAACGAAAGGGGGTTGTATGGGCGATGGATTTCACGGCTGGGCTTATGCTGAAGTAGTTAGCTATTTTCACAACATATTGTACCGAGAAACCCACCTTGGTCCCCTCTTTTTAGGAGGACTGCCGACCTCATGGCTAAAAAAGGGATTCGAGGCAAGAAATCTTCCCACCTCAAAAGGTAGGATTTCGCTTTCTTGCCGAGAGCAAGAAATCACGATTACAGGATTAAGGGAAGAACCAATTTTTTTACGCATTCCAAGAGGCTGTCGATTTATGCCAATAGACGGCATCCCCAAAAAATGGCAAGCAGTACCATTCCAATCCTTTAATTGGCCTAAGCCAATAGATGGACTTATCATAAAAGTCACCCCAGTAAAAGATACGGTACGCTTTAAGGTCATCTAGTTACTTTTTCAAAAAGAGAACTGTAGAGTTCTGGATAAATTTTTCTTAAACTAAATAGAGCATCCTCTGGCTCAAAAGAAAATTCGCGCACCACCATAATAAAAATTTCTTTATTCGAGGGGACACTCTTTGCATAAAGATGATAGTCGAGTCGTCTCTCACTAAAGAGCTGTAAGATGTCATCGACCTGCTTCTTTGTGAGCAGCTGGCCTGGCCTTTGGGGAGAACAAGCATACCATACTAATAGGGTAACCATAATCCCCCAAAAAATTTTAGTGCGCATAAATCACAAAGGCAGGAAAGGCATCCGATGTGGCAACTGTTTTGCGCCAGCGCTCTCGGCTTTCTTTAAATGCCGACACAAAGGGAATTTTCTTTCTCGACATGCGAAAAAAAAGATCATAAAAAAAGGAGACATAAAACTGCTCAGGATAAGCTGCCTCAGGCAAAATCAAAAATTTCATTCCAGTGCTCTCAGCTAAACGAAAAAGAGGTTCGTAGAGAAATGGCGCTTGTTCTTCATCAAAGACCATTCCCTCAATGTTGGGGGCTAGGCGTATCTCCTGGGCCCTAAACACTTCTTGCCCAGAAACTTTTAATATTAAGTCTTTTTCATCATTCACCCAGCTTCCCTGCAGAAAAAACATAAGCATTTGTTGCTTACCTTTAGCCATAATTTCTTCCATAATATCGGGATGGGAGGGCGAAAGCAAAGTGTGGGCAGGAAAAGCAGAAAAAATATCTTCTAATTTTTCTTCTTGCTTTTTGAGAAAGCCTCTTGAGGCAGAAATGCCTATTCCATGATAACTTTGTGTATTACACAGGGCACACGACCTGACACGGCGTATTTGCCGCATCATTACAAGAGAGCTTTCTGGCAAATATTTTTCCCAATTTCTTTGATGAGCCTCTCCAAAAAGGTTTAATCTTAAGGTATCCATACCAACGAAAAGCCGTTTCCATTTATCAAAAATGAGCTTATTTTCAAGTACACCAGGTCTTTTCTCAAAAAGTTGCTCTTCTTCTAAGAATTGCATATAAACGTAAAAAGGACTTTCATAGACAGAAAGACAAGGCTCTCGGCATTCGTAAGATGTAAAAGAAAAGTCAGAAAACCTAACCTTTTCACGCAAGAGATAGTACTTAGTAAAAAAATAAAGAGGATTACTTTCGTCAAGCGGCAAGGACAAGGCATTTTTCTCAAGAGCATAGCGAAAATCAAGAAGCTCCATGACGTGAGGCACCCCCAGTGATTTTCTCTTCATCAGAAGCCTTTGCTCAAATAAGAACCAAGGACAACTAGGTCTTTCTTGAAACACCAAGGAAAAGGACCAATCAGGTAAAAAAGTTTTGGACACCTCTTTTTCTGAAAAACAACTTTTGTCAAATTTCCAGAAAAGAGAGAGCTCGGCCTTGGCGTTTTCGAGTTCTTTTGTTTTTAAATCCTCTATAGCTTCAGAAAAAGCAAGATAGCTTAGCTGTCTTTGAGACAAAGCTTTTGCTTCTGGGTCTGACAAAACCATAGCCAGTTCTCGTCCAAGCCTTGCTTGGTTTAGCAAAAAGCTCGCACGCACTTCGCCTGGTATATTTTTTTTCTGAAAATAATTCTCAATTCGTCCCCAAAGCAAATCAAATCTCTCTTTTGCTTCTTGAGCTTTTCCTAGGCTTAGTAAGAGCCGAATGGCCAAAAATTCCATTTCATAATAAACATAAAATTCAGCAAGATCGGCATAATCTTTAACTGGCTGTGATACAAGTTTAAGAGCCTTGTACCAGCTACCGAAAAGGACGTAGTATCGCGCAAGAGCAAGTGGGTGTATGTCACGAGCCCAGATTTTAGCATAATCTTGAAAGACAAGATAGGCCGAGCTTATATCCCCCCTTTGCAAAAAAAGCCGGATTAGCCTACGCCGATAAAGTCGATCCGCAAAATCCTCCCCTTTATTTTTAGGTGGCGTTAAAGACAAAGCCATAGAAGCATCCATAAGGGAAACTAACCCTGCGTATTCTTGTTCTATGGAGGGAAGGTAGGCTATAGATTCCCGGTAAATTCGGCGACATTCTTTTTGCTGCAAATTTAGTTTGTCTTCTTCTCCCACAAGAAAATAAAATTCCTCTTTTAAAAAATTGTGTTTTAGTCTTTGTCTTAGGTATTCTTGATAGGTTTTTTGCTGTTGGGAAGTTAAACCTCGGAATTCCTCCGGGGTAGGTAGGTATCTTTTGAGCCCATATTTGCCACGTTCCACCCCCCAAGCAACGAGAAGGGCCCTCTCAGCCCGATTCAATTCTTTTTCGCTTTCTCGAAAAAGTCCCATTTCCATAAATTTTTCTGCAAGAATATGGTGCCTCTCGACTTCGTGGTAGGGACCCTCTCCAAAAAAAGGGAGATTTTGCCCAAAGAAAACCTCACCTAGTTCAATAAGTCCTTCGGGCAAAATGATTTTCTTTTCCTGGGCAGGGACAATACTCAAAAATGCAGTGAGAAAAGAAAACCGAGTAATTAGGCGCAAGTGTTATTTTACTTTATCGCGCGCTTTGCGCGCCTTTTCTAAAAGCTCTCGGGAAAAGAGCTTGCCAGCAAGTTTTTCCTGCACCCTTAGGGCTGCTTCTCGCAACTTCCTAACCTCAGAGGAAGGTACTTCCACCATCTGAAGACCACTTTTTTCTAGACTCTGAAGACCTTTTTCGTTTTCACGGCGCAACTCATTTATTAGCTCACGGGAATTTTCCCGAACTACATTCAAGAGAATTTTCTGATGTTCCGCGTTAAGGGAAGAAAACCTCTGAGAATTTATCAAGGTAGCCCCTGTTCCCACAGCTAACCTCACCTTGGAATAGTAGCGTACACTGCGAAACCATTGCAAACCTATGGCTCCCATGGGCGGAGCATAAACAGCATCTAGTCCCCCCGTTTCGAGCTGGGGCAAAACCGACTCAAAACCTAAATAGACAGGTACGAGTCCAAACTCCATGAGCATGGTTTTTACTAGCTCGTCACCTTTGGGGGCCCAAATTTTCACACCTTGCATGTCCTCAATGGTGCGAATTGGTTTTTTGCTAAATAGATACACAAAGCCTGACTCACCCCATGCAGCCAAAAGAAGACCTTTTTCAGCAAATTTCTTTTCATAATCGGGAAAGAGCTCGGCTGTCACAGCATCGATTTGCCTTTCGTTATCAAAAAAGAAAGGCAATTCGAGAATGCGTACATCCCCCACAACCTGGCCAAGCTCAATGCCGGTAAACGAGGCCATGTCTAAAAGACCACGACGGAGCTTGTCCATCATGGCCTTTTCATCACCCGCCACACCCCCATAGAAGACCCTGAGCTTTAGAGCCCCCTTGCTTTGGCTTTCTATCTCCCTCTGCATTTTTTTTACAGAAAGTCCCCAGCTAGACCCTTCTGGGGCAAGTGTGGCGTACTTCCAGATAACCTGGGCATTTAGGGGGAAAAACGAAAGGAAAAGTAAGGTTTTGCCTAAACGCATAACGCGTTTAGTAGGAACTGGCAAGTCCAAAACTATACCGAATGCCAATACGGGCAAGCCAGCCCGGGTAGTCAGCTGCTTTTTCCCCCTGGATATCGGGTTTTAAATTTGCCCCACGGTAGCCACCTTCCAGTAGGACCTCCACAGCCGAGGTGGGATCGAGGGTGATGGAGGTACCCACAACAGCTTGGTAGCTAAGACCATTTAGGCCATATTTTTGCTTTGTGGTTGTCGTACCCGAAGACCCGGGAATAGTGCTTGTTTGGGTAGTTTCCCTTTGCACCTCTCCCACGGTGTAACCAATACCCACAGTTACATAGGGCTGAAAGGGCGGTTTTTCCCCCATGCCAAGCTCCCCCATGGGCAAAAAGAGTCTTGCGTTTATTAAAATAGGTATAAGATAGGTTACAATTTCGTATTTTATTTCATAGCCTTGCATGGGCGCACTGCCTGAATGCGAAAACCGAGCCAAGCCAAGCTCCGGTGCTACGGCTAGGAGTTTATCTACCATTAAGTTATAAGATAAAGCCCCGTCAAAACCTGTCTTCCATTCCGTTTTTTCCTCATAAGTCGTAAAATCAGATACCTTTACCTTCTGCCGCAGACCTGCTGCCCCTATCTTAATATCAAGGCTATCCGCCCAAATAGCTGCCCCAAAGAGCACACTTAACAAAATCCCAATGGCGCGCATACTACCTCCTCTCAATTTTGTCACAAGCCAGGACCACACCTGGTTTTCCTCTCCCAACCTCAGGAGGCTTTAACTGCGGCAAGCTTTTTTAAGAGATACTCTCAACTCATTTAGAAAAAAGGATTTACACGCAAGGAGCTTAGCTTAGCTTACCTAATTAGTAAAATGGTACAAAAAAGCGGCTTTTGCGCCCTTCTTCTATTTTTGCCTTCGTTTGTCTATTCGTGGCAAGAACATGGTCTTGGAATATACCTTTCCTTAGAAAAATCAAATTATTTAAACCAACAAAAGGCGGTGGTGGCAAACGAGCTTTCGACTTTTTTGACAGAGAGCGAAGGAGAGCTTGAGCTCTTTTTAGAAGAGCTAGAGAAAAAAACAAAAGAGCTTTTCCCCCATTACCCCCCACGACCAGAAGAGCTTGCTTTTCGGCGCAAAGCCTCCTCGGGTATCGTCCAGCGTTTTGCTCATGCCATCCGCATAAATCCTGAACTACCCCTTGTGCTTTATAGGCAGGCACATCCAAAGACACCGTGCGGCAAACACCCCCCTTATCGAAAACCATCTGTTTTTGGGGTGGATTTTTTAAAAAACTACCGCTACTGCAGACTCAAGGTAGGAGAGAGGATATCCCCTCTTGAGGTCCTGGTGGCGGCCAGCGATGAACCAGATCATGGTCTTGACATTGGCCTTTTTGAAGACAATGGTTCCCGTCACTCCCGCCTTTACGGATTCGGTCCCCAGCCCTTTGGCGACCCACGGCTCATTTATTCAAGCCAAGCTCCCTTCCATATGGGCTTTTATCATGAAGCGCGCCTAGTCTTTTGGGCAGCCCCATTCTTAAAAAAAACCTATCCCGAGGTGCGGATATTCCAATTTCGAGAACTTTCCCGTTTTGCCTTTCGCCAAAAAAATCCCTATTGGGGATACCGCTTTCTAGGGTGGGCCCTTCATTACCTTACCGATCTAACCCAGCCCTACCATGCCACCGTCCTGCCGGGGGTTAGCCTGTGGCGGATGCTATGGATCAATTTTCTTGCCCTTCTTGGTTTTCCTCGTGCCAAAGAAGAAGCCATCAATCTTGTCTCTAACCGACATACCGCCCTAGAAGAGTACCAGTGGCGAGTACAGAAAGAACTTTTAGAAAAGGCCCAGTATGACCACATTTTAATAAAAGCATTTGCCGCAAAAGAATTTCGTCATCCCTTAGCTTACTTTCCCTACTATCCTTCCCAAGTGGTAGCCAAAGAAGCCTGGCAAAGATCATCTATACTAGACAACCTGCTTGTCGAGGCCTTTCCTCAATCCTATGTCTTAGATCCTTCGTTTTCCTATACTGACGAAAATAAAGCCCTCCTCATGAAGACAATAGTGGAACTTGGCAGGATTCATGAAAGAGAAAAACTAGATGAGGAACTCGTATATCTTTTTGAAAATTTTGGGGCCCACAGCCGCTTTTTCGTGGAAAGCGCCTTACAAGAGTTTTTTCGGGAAAACGCTTTATAGGCCGTCTGCTTTTTTTGGGTTGCCCTAAACGGGGTTTACTTTGCTTTTAACAGAGGATTTATTTGCCCAATTTAACAAAGCTTTGGATCAAGAGCTCCACGACATTATTGGCGAGGATTTACCCATCTTAGCTAAGATAAAGACATATGTTATGGAAAGCGGGGGAAAAAGGGTAAGGCCCCAGCTTCTTTTACTTTTTGCAAGCCACTTTGGGGTCTATGATGCCAACGCGGTCGCCCTAGCAGCTATAACCGAAATTATCCATGCGGCAAGTCTCTTACACGATGATGTGATTGACAATGCCCAGGATAGAAGGGGAAAACCTGCGGGACGCATCTTATTTGGCAACAGGCAGGTAATCTTAGCTGGGGATTATCTTTTGGCCTGTGGTATTTGGAGGCTAAACCGCTTTGAGAATCAAAGACTTATGGATGTCTTCACGCGGGTGATAAAAGAACTCGCTGTGGCAGAACTTTTACAAATGGAATACGAACAAAATCCCCAAATAACTCCTGAAATTTATTATAGAATTATTTACGGAAAAACAGCCATACTTTTTGAAGCAGCTACCTTGAGTGCCGGGATTTACGCAGGGCAAGTAAACCTAGATGCTTTAGAAAAAATTGGGCGCGACATCGGCTTTTTATTTCAAATACGAGACGATATTCTCGATTACTTTGGCGCCCATCTCTTAAACAAGACACCATTTCAAGACTATGAAAATGGGCTCTTTACTTACCCAGTGATTGAACTCTTGAACCGGGCGGAGGAAAAAACGCGTCAAGAGCTCCTGCATTTTATGACCCTGCCATGGGAAAAACGCAAAGATAAAAGGGTACAGCGCGAATTTCTGTTGTTTTTAGAGCGCCATCAGATTAAAGAAATTTCTATTTATAAAATTGAAAGCCTTTACCAAAGTATACTGCAAGAATTAAAAAACTTTCAGGAAGACGAATATATCAGGCTAATAAAAGCTCAACTGGCCAAACTCTGTCAACTAGCTATCTAAATAGGTGGAGGGACTCTTGCAAAAATACGTGGGATTTTTTCCAAAAAAGAGGGTAAATGAAAGACGACATCCCACTCATGGGGGGGTATTTTCTTTAATTCCTCTCTATGCATGAGTCTTTCTTTTAGGGAAGGTCCCTCTGGATTTTCCCAAAGGCGCATAGCCTCCTCCTGTACTAGGCGGTAGGCCTCTTCCCTACTTATTTGCAATTTTTCTGTAATAAAAAGCAAAGCCCGCGAAGAAAACAAAAGTCCTCCTGTATAATGAATTAACCGCTCGGCTTTTTTTTCATAAACCACAAGATTCTCGACCACAAAAGCCATTTTTAAAAGAATGTACTCCATAAGACTTGTTGCATCGGGTAACACAATACGCTCGGCGCTTGAGTGAGATATATCTCTTTCATGCCACAATAGCATATTTTGCCAACCAACTTGCGCATATCCTTGTATGACACGAGCAAGACCACACAGGCGCTCGCACAAGATGGGATTGCGCTTATGAGGCATAGCAGAAGACCCCTTTTGTTTTTTTTGGAAAGGCTCCTCTACTTCGCGACTTTCCGTCTTTTGCAAAAGCCGAATCTCTTGCGCCAAATGAGCCACGGATGTCGCGGCACTTGCCAGAGAAGCCAAATAATGGGCATGTCTATCTCTTGGAATAACCTGAGTACTCACTGGCTCCACCTTTAAACCAAGTTTTCCTAAGACATACTCCTCTAGTTCCAGGGGGATTTGGGAGTAGGTTCCTACGGCACCCGAAATTTTGCCATAGTTCAACTCAAGTCCCGCCTCTTGCACTCGTTTCCTGGCTCGCCATAGCTCCATATAATGACTTAAAAGTTTAAGGCCTAAGGTAATTGGCTCGGCATGAACCCCATGGGTTCGGCCGACCATGGGTAGTTCCTTATACTTGTGGGCTTGGTCATATAAAACCTGCAAGAGCTTGGTAAAGGCCTTTAAGATAAGCTCATTGGCTTCTCGCAACTGCAGTGAGAGCGCGGTATCTACGACATCCGATGAGGTGAGACCGTAGTGCACATAGCGCCCACTTGGCCCAATATTTTCCGCCAAATTGGTTAAAAAAGCTAGAACATCATGGTTAAGCTCAGCCTCAAGCTCCTCAATACGCTTGAGCGAAAAGCTAGCCTTTGCTTTTATTTGCTCGAGCTCTTCTTGGGTAATTTTTCCCTGTTTATGCCAATACTCACAGGTATAGATTTCAATGTCTCGCCATATTTCGAACTTTCTCTGGAGAGACCACAATTGCCGCATAGCCTCTGTGCTATATCGCTCAAGCATACTCCCACTCAGCCTCTATTTCAATTTCACGACCGCGACAGTCTTCAAAAAACTCACCCTCCCGAAAAACCACATGGCCACCAACCATGGTTAAGATAGGCCAACCTCTGAGAATTAACCCATGATAGGGGCTCCAGTTCACTCTTGTGTAGAGTTTGCCATTTTCTACTTTTTTGTTTTTTTTTAAATCGACGAGCACGATATCGGCATCGTATCCGGGAAAAAGAAACCCTTTGCCTTTTAGGCCAAAAAGTTTCGCGGGGGACTCCGCCATCCAGCGTACCACTTGCTCTAATGACCAAAGCCCTTCATGCATAAGGGTAAGCATCACCGCAAGAGAAGTTTCTACCCCTGGCATACCTGACGGCGAATGGGGATACCCTCTTTCTTTTTCCTCGATAGTATGGGGTGCATGATCGGTGGCAACACAGTCAATGACACCAGCGATCAGCGCCCTACGCAGTACATCGCGGTGCCACTTTTCCCTTATAGGAGGATTCATTTGCGCATAGCTCCCCAATTTTTCGTAAACCTCTGGTGCAGAGAAAAACAAATGTTGCGGCGTTACCTCCACACTAATATAGCTCGTCTTCTCCCGCGCAAGATAGAGAGCCTCATCACCAGTTGACAAATGGAGAATATGCAGCCGGCGGCGGTATTTCTTTGCAAGACCCACCGCTTTTTGGGTTGCTCGTAAGGCAACCTCTACGGAGCGTATCTTAGGATGCTCTTTTATGGTCGGTGAGACAATGCTTGCTTTGTTTTTTTTCAAGAGCTCCTCGTCCTCGGCGTGCACGGCAATTAGCCTGCGCCCGTGGGCAAAAATGCGTTCTAGGTCCTCATCTTGATCCACAAGGAGTTCACCCGTACTTGAACCCATAAAGATTTTGATGCCTGGTATATTGGGCACTTCATTTAAAAAGGTGAGATTTTCGGCAGTAGCTCCTGCATAAAAGTTATAGTTTACGAGGGATAGCTGGGCTGCCCTCGCCTTTTTTTCTGCCATCGCGGCAAAATCTGTCGTGGGTGGACGCGTATTGGGCATCTCCAGAAAAGAGGTAATACCTCCCGCCGCTGCCGCCCGGGAGCCTGAGTAGAGATCCTCTTTTTCGGGAAAGCCAGGATCTCGAAAATGCACTTGGGTATCGATAAGACCTGGCAAGACATATAAAAAGCGGGCATCGATTACCTCATCTGCCTGGGCAGATAGCCCGCGGCCTATCGCCTTTACTTTACCTTCCTCGATTAAGACGTCCGCTTCTTCTTGATGGCAGGAAGTGACAACCGTGCCACCAGAGATAACTATTCTTTTGCCCTGACGGCACTTCTCGGCCAGCTGCTTAAGCATGCTCCCCATCGGGGGGTTTTGATGACTGGCTGAGTTTACGTTCCACTAATTCTGCACTAACCCATTCTCCCGTATCAGGATCGCGGATTTCCGCCGGGCGAAAGCGCTTTTTGTAGTTCATCTTTCGAGAATCTGGTATATAATAGCCTAAATAGTAGTAGGGTATTTTGTTTTTCCGGGCAAATCTCCAGCCTTCTAAAATAATAGCGGTTCCCAGACTCCTTTCTCTCAGCGATGTATCATATACAGAATAGACCGCGGAAACCGCTTGCGGTGTTACATCAAATATAGCAAAGCCTACTAGGAGGGCATTTAGGTATACCGTAAGCTCTAGGGTGCTGCGGATTGGGGTATAAAGCTGTTGTTTGAGGTTCATGAGGCTTTCGCGACGCCATAATGATTTCCATTTTTCCACGTTCCATGAACTTTCCCGATGTTGCTCCCACAAGTAGCGCAGGTATAGCCGAGCCTTACTTATAGTAAAATATGGCTTTGCCCATTGGAATATCAAATCACGATTCTTTTTTAACACTCTTTTTAAGCTTTTTGTCAAATTAAACTTTTCCACAAGCACGCGATAGCTCATGCACTGCCGGCAATGTGGGCACTCCGAGCGATAAAAAATTTTCCCGTAACGGCGAAAACCACCTTCTAAAAGAGCCGTCGCCTGCTCCGCGGAGGGATCCTCGATATTTAGCATGAGCTCTTCAGACCAGCGGTTTTCAAAATACCCACAGCGTGAATAAAGCTTTTGTGCTAAAATTTCAAGCCAGCTTCCCTTGCTCATGGCACGCTACCTCATGTGTAAAGGCTTCCAAGAATTGCCGTAGATCTTCTCGAGCCTCTTCGGCTTTCTTTTGAACCACCTGTATAAGTTCTCGCTTGCCCCCACCACGAACCGGTAGGCTTTGGCTAATACGTCTAAATGCTGCAGCAAAGTCAAGTTTTTTCATTTCTGCATATCTTTGCGTCGTTGCTATAACCAAGGACCAACCCCCATCGGTAAAACTTGCCAAATAGTAAATACAATTCCCCTCGACTCCCCTTAATTTATCGGAAAGATGCTGCAGGTCAGCAATACTCATATTTTCTCCCTCCCAGCGACAAAAAGAAAGCCCCCCGTATTCCTGCTTCGTCATAAGCACTTGTTCTAGGATTCCTTTTGGCAAGGCCAAAGCTTTTTTCTTTTCTTTCTTTTTTTGCTCTTGGACAAGCTCCTTTATTTTTATTAGGAGCTGCTCAAAAAAATGATATGACTCACTTGGACTCCTCTCCTTACTTTCCTTAAAGAGAAGCCGGATGTCCTCTAATTTTTGAAGATATTCTTTTTCAACGAGTTGCTTTTGCGCCTCCAAGAGAGCATCCTCAAGCCTTTTTTCCATCAGACGAAGCTGTTTTCGTGCCGCCTCACCTGCATAGGCCTCTATACGGCGGTTTCCCGATCCAGGACTTGACTCTCGGCCAATAATAAAATAACCAAGCTCACTTGTATTTTTCACATGGGTCCCACCGCAAAACTCGAGGGAATAATTTCCCATGCCTACTACCCGAACCACCTCGCCGTACTTCTCTCCAAATATCATGAGCGCCCCTTTTTTTTCTGCCTCCTTCTTAGTTAAGACCTCTGTCACCACACTAACTTTTTGATGGATGGCCTCATTTACATCTTGTTCAATTTTTTGAATTTCTTCTACCGTAAGGGCTTTTGGGTGAGTGAAATCAAAACGCAGGTAGTCAGGATGCACGAGGGAACCACTCTGACGCACATGAGCACCTAAAACTCGCCGCAGAGCACCGTGAAGCAGGTGCGTGGCACTGTGATGACATGCTAAGGCTCTACGCCTTTCTGCATCAACACTCAGAAGTACTTCTTCACCTAAACATAACTTTCCGGTAAGGTTACGGCAGATATGTACAATCGCATCTCCCTTTTTTTGCGTATCCACAACGCGGCATTGGCCATTGGTAGACGAGATGACACCACTGTCACCCAACTGCCCTCCCCCTTCCGGGTAGAAGCAACTTTCTTCCGTAACTAAGTAGAAATCCTCCTCCCCAACTTCCTCCTCTGTGAGAATTTTTTTTACCTCTCCATGCAAAATAAGCAAGCTTATCCGACTTTTACCGGAAAGACTCTCGTAACCAAAAAATTCGCTCTTCTCTCCCTCTAAAGGAAGACGCTCCACAAAACCCTTCCAGAGAGAACGACTGCGGCTTTTTTGTTCTTCTAATGCTGCGTAAAAACCTTCCTTGTCTACCTGAAATCCTTCCTGTTCAATAAGCTCACAGGTCATCTCAAAGGGGAACCCATAAGTATCATAGAGTACAAACGCTTCTTTTCCCGGAATGATATTATGCGCATATCGTCCAGCGCGAGCCAATTCTAGTATTTCCTCTAGTTTTTCCGCACCACTTTCTAAAGTAGTTAAAAAGCGCTCTTCTTCTTTTTTTAGGAAATCTCGGCTTAGTTCACTATTTTTCTTGAGCTCCTCATAGAGATCACCATATAAGCGTACTACCTCATCAATAAGCTGGTAAAGTTTTGGCTCTTTGTCTGTCAACTTGCGAGCAAACAAGAGGGCTCTGCGCAAGATTCGCCGCAACACATAGCCACGCGACTCTGCTGAAGGATAAATGCCATCCGCCATGGCAAATGCCAAAGCACGTATATGGTCACACACCACGCGGATGGGTACAACCGCCTCATGCTCATAGGAAACCCCAAAATGCTTTTCTATGGCAGAGCATAAAAGGCGCAATTCATCGGTATCAAAAACAGAATCTACCCCTTGTACCAGGGTGGCTAACCTTTCAAGTCCTGAGCCAGTATCAATACCTTTATTTTTTAAGGGCAGGTAATTCTTGCCATCAAAATCAAATTGATTAAAAACAAGGTTCCAAAATTCGAGAAAGCGCTCCCCACCCTCTCCTGGTTTGGATTCTTGCCCAAATTTAGGGCCACGGTCTAGGTAAAGCTCACTACAAGGACCACATGGACCTGTCTCTCCTGCAGGGCCCCAGAAATTGTCTTCGCGGCCGAGACGAACTACTCTTTCCCTGGGAATACCAATGTATTTTGTCCATAATTCATAAGCCTCATTATCTTCGTGGTATACCGAGACCCAAATATCTTCTTTAGAAAAGGGGAGATAACTTGTGGTGTATTCCCAAGCATAGACGATTGCCTCTTTTTTGAAGTAATCCCCAAAGCTAAAATTGCCCAACATTTCAAAAAAACAAAGATGTCTTTTCGTGCGACCCACCGATTCGAGATCTGTAGTCCTCAAGCATTTTTGTACCGAAGCAAGCCTTGGATGCGGGGGCTTGGCGATTCCCGAAAAATAATCTTTAAATGGTACCATCCCCGCTGTGGTAAAAAGGAGGGTGGGGTCGCTTGCAGGTAGAAGCGATGCCGACGGCATTATTTTGTGGTCTTTACTTTGAAAATACTCAAGAAAACTCTTGCGGATATCTTGAACGCTGTATACCGGCATTTAAAAACAAATTATAATAAAGCTCGCGTTTACTCAACAAAAAAGACTTATTTCTTTGCAGATTTTTCTTTTTCCTTTTTCTCTTTTGACTTTTTCTCTTTCTCTTTGCTTCGACTTTTTGTTTTTACCCGAGCCAGTCCCTTTAGCCGTGCACGAAAGGCCTTGCGTTCTTCTTTAAGTTGGGCAAGCTCCTTTTTTTCCACGAGTTCTAGCAAAGCCATTTCAGAGGCATCACTTGAGCGAAAACCAACTTTTAAAACACGAGTATATCCCCCTTTATCGTATTTGGCAAAGCGCGGGCCTATATCTTCAAATAGCTTTTGCAAAACTTCTCGATTTTTAATTACCCGTCTTGCCTGCCTAATATTGTGGATCTTCTCTGCAGGTGAAAGCTCAAGCACGGCATTCTTGCGAGCTCGGGTGATAAGTTTTTCCGCAAGCCTACGTGCTGCCTTTGCCTTTGCCACCGTGGTTTTTATTTGCTCATGGTAAAAAAGGCTTGTTACGAGATTTGCCAGCATGGCTCTTCGGTGGCTTGACTCTCTTTGCAATTGCTTCACCTTGTTGCTTTTACGCATACACCCCTCTTAGCGTACCAAGTCACGCATGCCAAAAGAAAGACCTAGGTTGGCAAGCTTACTTTTAAGCTGCAATAAAACTTTATCGGAATAATGTTTACTTTTGCGCAAGTCCTCTTCATATTTCACGACAAGATCTTTTACCGTGCGCAAGTCCAAACTACGCAAAACAGCCACCGTTCTAACAGAGAGTTCCAGTTCTTCCAGAGGTATGGTAAGCACTTTTTTTAGTCTTTCATCGGTTTCATCAAATTCTTCTTCTTCTTCGTATGTCTCTTCCTCGAAGTTAATAAAGACCGTTAGGTGCTCTTTCAAGATCTTCGCCGCATAGGCGACAGCATCTTCTGGTCTAATCGTCATGTCGGTCCAGACCTCCAAGATTAGCTTATCGTAGTCGGTCCTTTGGTCTACCCTAGTTTCCGTGACATCAAAGTTCACTCTCTTGATGGGAGAGAAAAGCGCATCGATAGCAATAACTCCTACCTCATCTATATATTTCTTTGTTACCTCGGCAGGTACATAACCCCGACCCCTATCAATTTGCAGCGTCATGACAAGATTGGCATCTTCGTTTAAGGTAGCCAGGATAAGGTCTTTGTTAACCACCTCGATTTGGGTATTTACCTCCAAGTCCCCAGCCAGAAGAAATCCAGCTCCTTTTTTTGTAATCTCAATAACAAGAGGCCCTGTGCCATTGTACTTCAGCCTGACTTTTTTTAAATTTAAGATAAGGCGCGTAACATCTTCTTTGACGCCCGGTATCGTGCTAAACTCGTGGCTCACACCCTCAATTTTTACGGCCACTATGGCAGCCCCCTCTAAGTAAGACATAAGTACCCGCCGGAGGGCATTGCCTATGGTGACACCAAAGCCCTTTTCAAAAGGCTCTGCTACAAAGCGTCCATAGTCAGGACGACTTTCGACATGCTGGAATTCCACAACTCGTGGTCTTTTTAATCCCTTGAGAAGATTTTTAGGGGCTTGTGTTCTTACCTCTGTTCCGTTCATAGACACCTCTTACTTTGAGTAAAGCTCAATGATGACTTGTTCCTTAATGGGGATATCCACGTGCTCCCTTGTGGGCAGTTTTAAGACTTTGGCTGATGTACCATCTTCGGCCAAATCTAGCCAATCTGGAATGAGTCCCATTCCCCTTGCGAATTCCACATTTGCCTTTAAGATCTCATTGTCTTTAAGGCTTTCATGCACAGAAATGACATCTCCCACCTCAACCAGATAGGAAGAGATGTCTACACGTTTTCCGTTTACCCTAATATGGCCGTGACTTACAAAGTTTCTCGCTTGCGCCCGCGAGCTTGCAAAACCAGCGCGGTAAACTGCGTTATCCAGGCGGCGCTCGAGAAGCACAAGGAGATTTTCTCCCGTTATGCCTTTCATGCGCTGCGCTTTTTCAAAGTAGTTGCGGAATTGCCTTTCAAGAACACCATAAATACGCTTTACTTTTTGCTTTTCCCGTAGCTGCACTGTGTATCCTGAATTTTTCGGTTTTCTTCTCGGTGGCGGCCCTGGGGGATTTTTTCGATGATTAAAAACACATTTTTCTGTACTACACTTGCGCCCTTTCAAAAAGAGCTTTAGACCTTCTCGGCGGCAAAGCCGGCAGACGGGGCCAATGTACCTACCCATATTCCCTATACCCTCCTTTTCTTTCTGGGACGACAGCCATTATGCGGCACAGGGGTGATGTCCTTAATGAGGGTGATCTTTAGCCCCGAAGTAGCTATGGCGCGGATAGCGCTTTCGCGACCCACACCAGGACCTTTTACATAAATTTCCACCTCTTGCACTCCTAGCTCCTTTGCTTTTTCCATTGCTGATCGTGCCGCCATTTGGGCCGCATAGGGAGTTCCCTTTCGGGAACCCTTGAATTCCATAGTGCCCCCTGAGGCCCATGCCAGTGTGTTACCTGCCATGTCGGTAACCGTCACTATCGTATTGTTAAAGGTAGCATTCACAATTACCTTGGCTTTGGTAGTTTTTATTTTTTTTTCTTTTTTGCCTTCTGCCATATATGCCTCACTTACTTTTTCGGTGGAGCCTTTTTATTGGCCACGGTGACCCTCTTGCCCTTCCGCGTGCGGGCATTGGTTCTCGTTCTCTGTCCCCGGACAGGTAACCCTTTGCGGTGTCTCAGGCCGCGGTAGCAGCCTATGTCCATGAGCCGCTTGATGTCCATGTTGACTTTTGCTCTAAGCTCCCCCTCAACGGTGTAATTGGTTTCAATAATATGGCGAATCTTAGCTACTTCTTCTTCTGTAAGTTGATTTACCCGTTTGTTGATAGGAATATTGGCTTCTTGGATGATTTTCTTGGCTCGACTGCGGCCAATACCATAAATATAAGTCAGGGCAATTTCTACCCTCTTATTTGCAGGTAAATCGATCCCTTCGACCCTTGCCATACCTTCTCCTATTTTTGCCTTTGCTTATGCCGAGGGTTTACTTTACATATTACCCGCACTACACCCCCTCGTTTAATCACCCGACAGTGCGGACAAATTCTTTTAACCGATGCCCTTACTTTCATAATTCCTCCTAATTTGCAGCTTGCATGAGGGCAAAAACATCTGTCTCTGCCCCCTTGGGCAAGGTACAAATAAGCGGTCCATTTGCTGTAACCGCCACAGTATGTTCAAAATGAGCCGACAGCTTGCCATCCTTTGTGCGGATGGTCCAGCTATCCTCATCCGTATACACATCGTAAGTCCCTTCATTAATCATGGGCTCAATAGCCAGCACCATGCCATGGCGTATTTTTATGCCATCTCGCCGTCGCCCAAAGTTGGGCACTTGCGGCTCCTCATGCATCGCCTTGCCCACTCCATGACCCACAAGTTGCCTTACTACCCCATAGCCATGGCCCTCTGCGTGTCTTTGAATGGCCTCACTAATCGCGCCTATACGGTTACCTGGTATGGCCTCTTTTATCCCGCGAAAGAGACACTCCTGAGTCACCACGAGTAGCCGGCGGGCTCTTTCTGATATTTCCCCCACTGGCCAGGTCCAAGCGGTGTCGGAATAATAACCGCGAAAAAGGACACCTAAATCTATACTTATAATGTCCCCCTCCTTTAAGATACATTCCTTTTTTGGTAGGCCATGCACCACCACATCATTGACGGAGGTGCACAGGCAGGCAGGGTAGCCGTAGAGACCCAAAAAAGCTGGCTTCGCTCCCTTGCTTTCTATAAAATTGGCAGCAATCTTATCCAGCTCATAAGTGCTGATACCGGGTCGGATATAGCGGCGCAAAAGCATATGCGTCTCAAAGGAGATCATTCCAGAATCGTAAATCTTCTGTACCTCCCTGGAGGTGTAAATTCTCACTGCCAAGGAAGTCTCCTTTAGTTACCAAGGGCCTCTTTAATTCTCTCAGCTACTTCCTCCACTGTACCGAGACCGTCTACTTCGACGAGTTTCCCTCGGCTACGGTAGTAGTCAATGAGCGGCTGGGTCTTCTCCCGAAAAACCTGCAATCTCGTGCGGATTGACTCGGGATTGTCATCACTGCGCCCCTCGGCCTCTGCCCGGGACAACAGCCTTTTTACTAGTTCTTCCTCTTTCGCAGTTAGGGTTACCACCGCATCGATGGCTTTGCCGGTTTTTGCAAAAAGAGCATCTAAGGCCTCGGCCTGCGGAATGGTACGGGGAAAGCCATCTAATAAGAAACCCCGTTCGCAATCTTTCTGGCCCACTCTTTCTTCAATTATACCAATCATCACCTCATCGGGAACTAAGTCTCCTCTGTCCATATAATCCTTTGCTTTAAGTCCAAGAGGAGTTCCCTTCCTCACGGCATCGCGCAATATGTCCCCTGTACTTATCTGCACGATGCCCAACCTATCCATCAGTATCTTGGCCTGGGTGCCTTTGCCCGCACCGGGTGGACCCAACAAAATAAGGATCATCGCACAATCCCTACCCTGGCCTTTATGGGACTGCGCCGGCTTTTATCCAAAAAGCCTTCGTAGTTGCGCATTACGAGCTGACTGTGAATTTGCTTCAGCGTGTCAAGCGTAACTCCTACCGTAATAAGAAGAGAGGTCCCCCCAAAGAGATAGGCCATGTTCGAATATTTTTGCAAATCCCAAATATTAATAATGAGATCAGGGGCAATAGCAATAAAGGCTAAAAAGAGAGCTCCTGCTAAGGTGATCCGGTTAAGTACGTACTCAATATATTCCTCTGTCTCGCTACCAGGCCTTACTCCAGGAATAAATCCCCCATTTTTCTTTAAAGCTTCTGCTAGGTCCTTTGGGTTATATTGGATAGCTGTATAAAAATAAGCAAAAAACACAATGAGCACAATATATAAAAACATCTGCACAAGTGATCCCGGTGCCAAATATGCTTGGATAGCCGCACTAAAGCCAGGATAGCTACCTTCCAAATAACTTGCAATTTGAGAGGGGAAAAGCAAAAGAGAGGAAGCAAAGATAATTGGCATGACATTGGCCGCATTTACCTTAATGGGCAATACCTGACTTGTGCCCTGGTATATTTTGCGCCCAACAATTTTCTTTCCATAGTTTAATGGTATCTTTCTTTGCCCCTCACTTAAGATAATACTGAGACCAATCATGATAACAAATATGACTATTAAAATTAATACAAGAAGCATGTCGAGAGTTCCCGTTGGGTTTTGCACATCGGCCCAAAAGGTAGCCACCGCGGAAGGAGCTCCTGAAATAATACCTGCAAAGATAAGCAAAGAGACTCCATTACCAATACCCCGCTCGGTCATGAGTTCCCCTAACCACATGAGAAAGATAGTTCCTGTGGTTATAGTGAGAATAGTTAACAAGACAAAACCTAGACTATCCCCCCCTTCAATAATGCCCGGCATTTGCACATTTAGAGAGGAAATATAGACCGTGATCCCGTAGCTTTGGAGGGCACATAATACAACAGTTCCATAACGCGTGTACTGATTTATCTTGCGCCGGCCGTACTCCCCCTCTTTCGCTAATCTCTGCAGATTGGGTACCACCACCATTAGTAACTGCATGATTATGGAAGCCGAGATGTATGGCATGATCCCAAGGGCAAAAAGAGACAGTCGCTTAAAAGCACCCCCCGCAAAAAGATCGATATAATCAGTAAGTCCCTTTGCGCCCCCTGCCGCTTGTTTAAAATAATCCTCGAGCACCTGAAAATTGATCCCTGGTACCGTAATGTGCGCCCCAATACGAAAAACTATAATCATAAGCAAGGTAAACATAATTTTCTTTCTTAGATCAGGTATGCGCAACACTGTCAGGAGAACTTTCATCATGGCTCAGGTTTGCCCCCTTTCAACACAAGTTTGCCCCCCAGCTCCTCAACAAGTTGGCGGGCTTTTGCCGAAGCCGCATCTACTTCTAAAGTGATGCCCTCTAGACTAATTTTCTTTTCTTTTTCCGTTATGTGAGCTAAGAGCTTGACTGGTAGCTTTTTTTTGGCAATTAACCCAGCTTCGAGGAGAGTCTCTCTCTTTATCTCGCCTGGGGCTAACTTTTTATCTTCAAGGGCTTTGAGAATCTTTCCCAAGTTGACAATCACATACGAGCGGCGAAATAAGCTATTGCTAAAACCCCTTTTAGGCAATCTCTTGTAGAGAGGTTGCTGGCCACCCTCAAAACGCGCTGGTATCTTTCCCCCCGTGCGCGCGGTTTGCCCCTTTCCCCCTCGACCCGATGTTTTGCCAAGACCCGAACCAGTGCCCCGGCCTACCCTCTTACGGGGACGATTAGCCCCTTTTCTTGGCTTAATGTCAAGCTTCATGGCAACTCCTCAACCTTTACTAAAAAACTGACTTTGTCAATCATTCCCTTTATGGCAGGATTCATGATGTGCTCACGGCTATCCCCGATCTTGCGTAGACCAAGTGCTTGCAATGTTCGCTTTTGCTTTTTTGTTTTTCTGCTTTGGCTGCGTACTTGCGTAACCCTAACTTTCATCATAACGGTTAACCCCCACTTTCACTGTGGCTACTACCTGTTCCTAAGCCCAACCTTTCGCGTTTTTCCATACGCCTTTTGTGACTATAAGGACCAAAAATCACCGGCAGGCTTACTCCCCTTTTTGCTTTTGCATCCTCTGCGGTGATGAGCTGCATGAGACCATTCATAGTAGCTTTCACCACATTGAGAGGGTTCGATGAACTAAGCACTTTGGTAAGGATGTCTTGTACACCTGCCAATTCCACAACGGCCCTCACTGCATCGCCAGCTATAATACCCGTACCCGGTGCGGCAGGTTTGAGCAAAACCCTTGCTGATTTAAATCGCCCCAAGACCTCATGGGGTATAGTAGTGCCATGTAGCTTTATCTTGACTAAATTTTTCTTGGCATCTTCAGAACCCTTGCGTATGGCTTCGGGCACCTCTTTAGCCTTGCCAAAACCAATCCCCACATAGCCGTGACCATCACCTACTACTATGAGGGCATTAAAGGAAAACCGCCTCCCCCCCTTTACCACTTTGGCTACCCGTGCCATCTTCACAACCCTTTCCATGAGCTGAATTTTTTCTCCGTCAATTATGATGGCATTTCGGTCTGAGCTGTCTTGTTTAATGATCCGCTTTTTCTTATTAATTACCTTGGCCTGGTCTCTTGCTTCTTCCATACTATATCTTTACCCCATGTTCTCTTAAGGTATCTACGAAAGTCTTCACGCGCCCATGATAAAGCCGGTTACCCCGATCAAAAACATAGCCCTCCGGACGCCAGAGGTTTTTTTGCTTGAGGAGTTGCGCAAATTGCTCTGCCAATTTGCGCGCAGCTTCTTTATTCTTTACCGTTTCACCAGTTTTCAAAGGTGGCACTGACGTACTTAATGTTGCTAGAGTTCTGCCCGTGGTATCATCAATGAGCTGCGCGTAGAGATAGCGGTTGGAAACATGAAAATAAATCCGCCACAAGCCCCTGCGGTTTACTTCTTTGAGTTTTAAGCGCACTCTTTTCTTACGCCTTTGCCTTAATTCCATAATTTTCTCGGCATATCCCATAGTGCCCTCCTATTTCTTGCCTGTCTTGCCAGCCTTGCGCCTTATTACTTCGTCTTCGTATTTAATCCCCTTGCCCTTATAAGGCTCTGGCTTTTTAAACGCACGGATTTCGGCTGCTATCTGACCCACTCTTTGCTTGTCTATACCACTTACTTTAATTTTTGTTGGATCTATAACCTCAATCTTCACATCACTAGGCTCGGGATACACCACCTCGTGGGAAAAACCAAGACTTAACACTAGCTCTCTTCCACGTTTTTGAGCCCGATATCCGACCCCTTGTAAAACCAAGATTTTGCTAAAGCCCTGAACTGTTCCGGAAACATGATTAGCCAAAAGCGCACGCGTCAGGCCATGCTTGGCCTTCATGTCTTTACTCTCACCATGGCGGTGTACCTGTAGTTTACCGTCCTTTTCTTCTACCGTAATACCCTCGAAGAGCGGCAGCGTCAGTTTTCCCAGGGGTCCTTCAACCAATATTTCCTTCTCCTTAACCTCAACCCGTACCCCTTTCGGTAGGGGGATTGGTTTTACTCCAATACGCGACATAATTACCTCAGTACACCTTACACAACACTTCTCCGCCTACATTGTGAAAGCGAGCTTCTTTATCTGTCATAATCCCTTTGGGGGTCGAAAGAATGGTGATCCCTAAGTTATTAAGGGTCGGGGGGATGTCCTTGATACTTCGATAGATCCTTAGACCGGGCTTGGATATACGCTCGATACCCGCGATAACGGGTTTACCCTCATAATACTTTAATTCCACCTTGGCCATAGGGATATGCCCCTCTTTGTAAGGATAAAAGGCGGCTATGTAACCCTCTTTTTTTAAAATACCCAAAATAGCCAAAATAGCTTTGTTAACACGCACGTCGACGGTTTCATGCCGAGCCCTTTGCGCATTTCGTATACGGGTCAGTGCATCCGCTATAGGATCTGTATGGCTCATGGCTACCTCACCAAGAAGACTTGCTTACCCCTGGAATCTGTCCTTTGGAAGCCAATTCTCGAAAGCAAATACGACACATTTGAAAGCGCCGCATAAAACCACGCGGACGCCCACAAAAGGGGCACCGGTTGTACTTGCGCACCTTGTATTTGGGCTCCCTTTGGGCCTTGATCATGAGGGATTTTTTTGCCATAATTCCTCCTATTTCTTTCGGATCGGGAAACGGAATTTTTCCAAGAGGGCAAGGGAATGGGCCACTGACTCAGAGCGAATTACCAAAGTTATGTCCATCCCATGAATGACATCAACTTGGTCAAAGTTAATTTCAGGAAAAATAATTTGCTCTTTAATACCTAAGCTATAATTACCCTGGCGGTCAAATGCCTTGGGGCTGAGACCTTGAAAATCCCTTACTCGGGGGAGGGCCACATTAACAAGCCGATCCAAGAACTCGTACATTCGGCGTTTGCGCAGGGTTACCATAAGCCCAATAACCATGCCCTCCCGAAGCTTAAAAGAAGAGATGGACTTCTTAGCCCTTGTTTTTACCGGCACCTGACCCGTTATAGCTGCCAATTCATGCGCAAAAGTATCAATCACCTTGGGGTTGGCGATGGCCATACCAGCCCCTACGTTAATAACTATCTTTTTTAGCTCGGGTACCTGCATAATGGATTTAAGGCCAAGTTCTTTTTTTAACTCGTGCCGGTATTGGTTGAGATATGCTTCCTGAAGTCTTGCGTACTGGACCACAGCCACTCCTTATGAATCAAGTTCTGTTCCCGACTTTACCAAGATACGCACCTTTTTGCCTTGTTTGTTAACACCCATCCGAATACGACTAGGCTTCTTGGCCTTAGGATCGTAGATCATTACGTTCGAAATATGTATCGAGGCCTCCCTTTCCACCACCCCGCCTTTAGGGTTCTCCTGAGTTGGACGCTCATAGCGTTTTCTTAAATTAACCCCCTTTACCCAAACCCTGCCCTTCTCCCGATCAATAGCCAAAATCTCTCCTTTTTGCCCCTTCGCCTTACCTGCAATAACTACAACAACATCCCCCCTTTTTAAGCGGGTTTTCAACTTGGGCTTTTCATGGCGGTTTTTCTTTTTCCCTGCCATTAGAGCACCTCAGGGGCAAGCGAGATAATCTTCATGAATTGCTTGTCACGCAGTTCACGGGCCACCGGACCAAAGATACGGGTTCCCTTGGGATTATTATCTTTATCAATAAGGGCACATGCGTTTTCATCAAAGCGAATATAGCTGCCGTCGGCACGCCGGATTTCTTTCTTCGTTCTTAAAATAACAGCCCTTTGAACGGCCTTTCGGTGGTCTTTCTTGCCACTTGCGTCCTTTAGCCCATATGCGGGAGTCGCTGATTTCACCGCAACCACCACGATATCCCCCACACGGGCATAGCGCCTTCTTGTGCCACCAAGCACCTTAATAATTTGCACTTGCTTGGCTCCCGAATTATCCGCTACTTTGAGATACGATTGCATCTGCAGCATAGTTTTCTCCTGTACCAGAGCTGCTTTTTATAATTTCTAAAAGACGGTGTCGCTTTCTACGAGAAAGTGGCCTTGTTTCCACAATCTTTACCACATCGCCTACCTTGGCTCTGCCCTCTTCATCGTGGACCAATAGCTTTTTGCTCCGCCGAATAACTTTCTCTACACGGCGATCCTTTTTATGGTATTCGATGAGAACTGTTACTGTCTTTTGCATTTTAGCCGCTATAACCAACCCCACAAGTGTCTTCTCCCGTGCTGCCATGGCTATTTACCACTTTTGCTTTTGGCTGATATGCCGAGCTCCCTTTGGCGCAAAACGGTATAGATGCGAGCAACATCTCTTTTTAAATGAGTTATCCGGGCTGTGTTGGGGACTGTCCCGGTCACTAGCTGAAAGCGCAGCTGTTGCAACTCTTTCTTAAATTGGCGGGCCATTGACCGCAGCTCTTCATCACTCATCTCATGGAATGAGACCTTCTTTGAGGATTTTTGGCCACTTTTACGTAGCATGGGAGATCCATATTTTAAAAAAGACTCATTGCGTCAAGCCTTACTTTAAACGTTTTACTATTTTCGTGCGCAAGGGCAGTTTGGCCGCCGCTCGTTGTAGCGCCTCTATCATGAGAGCCTCGTCTGCACCCCCCATTTCAAACATAATCTTTCCTGGTTTAACCACAGCCACATAGTACTCTACATTACCTTTTCCCTTTCCCATACGGGTCTCTGCTGGTTTTCTTGTGACAGGTCTATCAGGGAAGATACGTATCCACACCTTAGCTCCCCTGCGCACATGGCGCATCATGGCTACCCGGGCCGCCTCAATTTGTCTTGAGGTAACTCGGTTGGCGCTAACCGCTTTGAGTCCCACATCCCCAAAGGACACTTCATTGCCCGCCTTTGAGAGCCCCTTTAATCTACCCGTATGGGGCTTTCGGTATTTTAGTTTTTGTGGTGCTAGCATAACATCTCCTAGGCTTCTCTTCTTTTTACCTGGTAGCGATCTTCCTCACTTTCCTTTGTTTCTAAATAATCCCCATTGTAGATCCAAACTTTTACCCCGATTTTTCCATAGGTAGTATCTGCTTCCGCAAAACCATAGTCAATCATAGCTCGCAGGGTATGGAGGGGGACTCTTCCCTCTAGGTATTGCTCGCGTCGGGCCATTTCTGCCCCGTTGAGCCTACCCGATACCATCACACGCACTCCTTGGGCCCCGGAGCGGATAGCTGCGCGCAGAGCGGCCTTCATCGCCCGGCGAAAGGGAATTCTCTCTTCAATTTGCAGGGCCACTGATTCCGCGAGAGCCTGCGCTGACCCTTCTGGCTTTGAAACCTCAATAATCTTAATTTCTAGGGGTTTACTCACCAATTTGGCTAGCTGGTTTTTAAGCGTATCTATGGTTTTGCCCTTAGGGCCAATCACCACTCCTGGCTTCGTGCTATGTAGCTTAACATGGATTTTTTCCGGGTAGCGATCAATCACCACACGCACAACACCACTTTTGCCAAATCGCTCCTTTATAGCACGTCGAATGGCCAGATCCTCATGCAGGATCCGAGCATAGTTTTCCTTCTTCGCATACCAAATGGAATCCCATGTGCGATTAATTTTTAGTCGAAGCCCTATTGGATTGCTCTTATGTCCCATCTCTCCTCCTATTCATCAGATAGCACCACCGTTAGCCGGCAGGTACGGCGCAAAATTCGGTCAGCCCTTCCCCTTGCCCGAGGCATATAGCGCTTCCAGCTAGTGGTACCATCTACAAATATTTTCTTTATGTATAGCTCCGCGGGATTTATTTCAGGATTCATCGCGCGCGCATTAGCATAAGCCCCCTCTAAGGTCTTTAAGATAATTCTTGCTCCTTTTTGGGGCATATAGCGCAAGATATCGACAGCCTCGGGAAAGACATACCCTCTTACCTCGTCAGCCACAAGCCTCATCTTGCGCGCTGACATCCTAACAGGCCATGCACTTGCTTTTGCTTCCATATTCCCTATTTACCTGCCTTTTTGTCTAAACTTGTGTGCCCTTTAAAGGTGCGCGTAGGGGCAAACTCGCCTAGCTTATGACCTACCAAGTTTTCCGTAACATACACGGGGATAAAGGTCTTCCCATTGTGCACTAGGAAGGTCAAACCCACCATTTCTGGAAAAATGGTCGAACGGCGTGACCATGTCTTTATTGGCCGCTTGTCATTCGTGGCGCGCGCCTTTTCTACTTTTTTAAATAAGTGATGATCAATAAACGGCCCCTTCTTTACTGACCTGCCCATTACTGCTCCCCTCTCTTACGATCCTTGCGCGAAATAATAAATTTCTCACTCGGTTTTCTTTTATTGCGCGTCTTGTAACCCCGGGTGGGCTTACCCCACGGAGTCTCCGGGTGGCCTCCCCCCTTAGAGCGACCTTCCCCTCCACCATGGGGATGGTCGATGGGGTTCATAGCTACTCCCCTCACCGCTGGTCTTTTACCAAGCCAACGACTCCTCCCCGCCTTTCCTATGGACACCAATTCATGTTCTAAATTCCCCACCTGCCCAATTGTGGCTCGACAACGGTTGTGTATTTTTCTTGTCTCACCCGAAGGCAAGCGCACGATGGTATAGTCGCCATCCCGTCCAGATATTGTGGCAAAACTTCCTGCCGACCTCGCTAACTGACCACCTTTGCCTATCTGCAACTCAATATTATGCACATTGGCACCAATGGGCAGATTGCCAATGGGTGCGCAGTTGCCTATTTCGTTTTCTACCTTTTCCGCCGAGATCACGGTCATGCCCACTTTAAGTCCCAAGGGAGCTAAAATATAACGGCGCTCCCCATCGGCGTAGCAAATGAGGGCTATATTGGCTGACCGGTTAGGGTCATATTCTATGCTCTCCACCTTACCCGGCACATTGAGTTTATCCCTCTTAAAATCAATAATACGGTACATGCGCTTGTGCCCACCACCCCGATGGCGCACCGTAATGCGCCCGTGGTTGTTCCGCCCAGCCTTCTCTGGAAGATACACTAAAAGGGGCTTATAAGGTTCCTCCCGGGTTATTTCATCCGACTTTAGTACCGTCATCCAACGCCGGCCGGCACTTGTGGGTTTAAATTTCTTAATAGCCATTAGACTCCCTCAAATAAATTAATCTTATCATTGGGCTTTAAAAAAACATAGGCCTTTTTTCGGCGAGAACGGAACCCTATACCCATCCGGTTGTTCTTTTGCTTGGGTTTTTCGTTAACAATGTTGACCTTTAGGGGGCTAATGCCATAAATCTGTTTTATCGCCTGTGCAACAAGTACCTTATTGGCCCGCGGGTCCACCTCAAAGGCATAACAGTTTTGTTTCCGCAACATTTCTGCCTTTTCGGTAACTATGGGGCGCCGTATAACGTCATAGAGATCCATCTACCCCTCCTATGCGTTTACCTGGGCCATTTTGTCAAAGGCGGCCTGGCTAAAGACAAGTCCAAAGTTGTATAGCAACGGGTGTGCTGCCATCCGGGAGATACTTATGGTCTTTACCCAGGGTATATTGCGCAGCGAGAGCTTGGCATAAAGCTCACTATCATCTATAACAAGTGTTATATTTCTACGCCCTCGGTTGCTGTACTTGCGGATCTTACGGCCCTCTTGCCAAAGCTGAACAAATGGGGCTGAGTGAACCACTTGGGTAAGATCTTCGAAAGCCTTTTTTGTGGAGACCTCCTTCCAAGGGATTTCATTGAGGATCACTATTTCCCGCTCTTGCGCCTTTGCTGTAAGAATGTGCTTTAAGGCCACCCTCTTCTTTTCCCGTGGGAAGTGCTCTCGATAATCTCTTGGGATTGGGCCAAAGACAATTCCCCCATGACGCCAGTGTGGGTTTCGGATGGATCCCTGTCTTGCCCTGCCGGTACCCTTCTGCCGCCAGGGTTTTTTACCCCCACCACGGACTTCTCCCTTTGTCTTGGTTTTGTGTGTGCCCTGTCTTTCATTCGCAAGCTCGGCTTTAATGGCTTCCCAGATGAGGTGCTCATTTACCTCATCCACGAGCCAGCCCTGGGGGAACTCCCTCGACCCCACTTGGCTGCCAGTGACTGTGAGCACGGGTATTTGCATAAGAACTCCTACTTCACGTAGACATATACGAGAGAGCCATTGGGTCCTGGTACGGCCCCCTTTACCAACATCACATGCTCCTGGGGGATGATTTTCATAACTGATAAATTGCGGACCGTTACTCGTCTGCCACCCATGCGGCCAGGCATTCTCTTTCCCTTCACCACCTCACTTGGGTCAGTGCCGGCCCCAATGGAGCCAGGTGCTCTATGGAAGGCAGAACCATGAGAGGCCCGCCCACCGCCAAAACCATGGCGCTTTACAACACCTTGAAATCCCTTTCCCTTCGATATTCCCGTAACCGAGACCTTCTCGCCTACTTGAAATAAGGAAATATCTAAGAGCTGACCAACCTCCGTCGTTTGAGGAAAATCACGCACCTCCCAACTGTGGCGAACATAATAATTTATCTTGGCAAAGGCCGGGCCTTGATGGCCTCTTTCTGCCTTGGTTAGCAACTTTTCCCGAACGGGACCATAACCAATCTGTACCGCATTGTAGCCATCTTTTTCTTTGCTCTTTATTTGCAATACGGGACATGGGCCGCATTGCAAGGCTGTCAACGCGACATAGCGGCCTTTATCATCCCACATGGCCATCATCCCTAGTTTTCTTCCTAAAAGCCCCTTTGCCATAAAGACCTATTATGACTTGATATCTACGGAGACCCCAGCCGGCAGTTGCAGTTTCATCAGGGCATCAATGGTGTCCTCTGTCGGCTCCAGGATGTCAATGAGGCGCGCATGCGTGCGCATTTCATATTGATCCCGCGAGTCTTTGGAAATAAAAGTGGAGCGCAGTACGGTAAATTTTTCAATTTTGGTGGGCAAAGGCACAGGCCCTGCCACCCGCGCCTGGGTACGACGCACTGTGTTGACAATCTCCTGAGCCGACTGGTCTAAAAGTCTATGGTCAAACGACCTGAGCTTTACCCTGATTTTCTGCACCGCCATAAATCTAGTCTATTATCTTGGTAACCACACCTGCTCCAATCGTTCTGCCACCTTCTCTAATAGCAAAGCGCAAACCCTCTTCCATCGCCACAGGGTAGACCAGTTCTACTTCTAAATTGACATTGTCCCCAGGCATCACCATCTCAACTCCCTGCGGCAAGTGAATTGTCCCGGTTACATCTGTCGTTCTAAAGTAAAACTGGGGTCGATAGTTGTTTTTAAATGGGGTATGCCGGCCCCCTTCTTCCTTGGTCAGTACCAACACCTCTGCTTGGAATTTTTTATGGGGGGTAACCGTTCCAGGCTTAGCCACCACCTGCCCGCGCTCTACATCTTCTTTTTTTGTACCACGCAAGAGCAATCCTACATTGTCCCCTGCTTGACCAAAATCCAGAAGCTTGCGGAACATTTCAATTCCCGTAACTGTGGTCTTCTGGGTTTCCCGTAGACCGACTATCTCAACTTCTTCGTTTAAGGTAATCTTGCCTCGCTCAATTCGTCCCGTAACTACCGTACCACGACCCTGAATAGAGAATACATCCTCAATAGGCATGAGGAAGGGCTTATCGATATCCCGCACAGGTTCCTTGACATAGGTGTCCAAGGCCTCTGCCAACTTTAGGATAGCTCCTTCCCCAATGTCACTGGTATCACCTTCCAGCGCCTTCAAGGCAGAACCTGCGATAAAGGGTATCTCATCACCGGGAAATTTGTATTTTTTTAGGAGATCCCTTACCTCCATCTCCACGAGCTCCAGAATCTCCGCCCTCTCAGATTCAGGCAGCATATCAACCTTATTTAAAAAGACGACAATCTGCGGCACTCCCACCTGCCTTGCCAAAAGAATATGCTCCCTCGTTTGGGGCATGGGACCATCCACAGCGGATACGACAAGGATAGCCGCATCCATTTGGGCCGCTCCGGTAATCATGTTCTTGACATAGTCAGCATGACCCGGACAGTCCACATGAGCATAGTGGCGTTTGTGAGTTTCGTATTCTTGATGGGATGTGGCAATGGTGATGCCACGAGCCTTTTCTTCCGGGGCATTGTCAATTTCTTCATAGCTAACCGGGCGGTTTCTACCCCCCACACGACGCGCCAAAACAGTAGTAATAGCCGAGGTTAGGGTAGTCTTGCCATGGTCAACATGGCCAATTGTGCCCACATTCACATGTGGTTTGCTTCGGTCGAATTTTTCTTTCGCCATGGTTATCTCCTTAAAAAAGAGTATCCTTGTTGTCCCTTAATGCACTGATTGCTCTTTGTGAGCAATTCCCAGGCGGACAGTGTATAAAATGCTCTCAAGGCGGCAAATCTTTTTGCAGAAAATTACCTCATAGAAAAATTTCCGAGAAAAGAGTTTTCATATCCTAAACTATTATAAGCCTTACTTATGGATGAGATAATCCCCATTATAGAGCTGGAAAGCCTGTCCCAAAAAGAAAGGAAGAAAATCATCGCTCGCAGTCATTTGGATTTAGATCAAATTTTAGAAGAAGTCATAAGACCGATGGCCAGAGACATAGAAGAGCGTGGTTTTGCTGCCCTCCGGGAAATAAGTTTGCGCTACGATCGTTTTTTCCCCTCCCCCCTTGTCTTAACACGGGAGGATCTCAGGATTGCCTATAGCCATTACAAACAAAAGTTCCCCCACGAAATAAAAGCTTTTCTAGAGGCCCTCGAAAATATCAAAGCGTTCCATGAAGCTCAAAAATTAACCCCTGTTCGTGTTAATGTGGCTCAGAATAGTTTAGGATTTACTTTTATCCCTTTTGACCACGTGGCCTTATATGTTCCCGGCGGAAAAGCCCTTTATCCATCTACGGTACTTATGGGGGTTGTGCCTGCCAAGATAGCAGGGGTAGCCGAGGTATCCGTCTTCTCTCCCCCCTCAGAGACAGGTGTGGTAAGCGAAGTGGTACAGGCTGTTGCTTATCTGGCAGGGGCTGATAGAATTGTGCAATTGGGAGGCGCCCAAGCCATTATAGCAGCAGCCCTGGGTATTGAGGAAATTTCCTTGGCTGCGGCCGATTTTGTTTACGGTCCCGGTAACATTTACGTGGCGGCAGCTAAAGTTTATGCCTTCTCCCGCTTGTGGTGCGGGATCGATTCTTTTGCAGGTCCCTCAGAGGTCATTATCATAGCAGACAGCTCCGCCAATCCCCATTATGTGGCGCATGACCTCCTAGCTCAGGCCGAACACGATGAACAAGCCTCCGCTATTTTATTAACTAATGACCGCCAACTTGCACAGGCTTGCCTTGAGGAAATCCGTAAAGCACTTGCTGAGAGGGGGGAGCGAAGCCATATTACCGAAAAAGCCATCCGAAATAACGGCAAAATATTTCTTGTCAAGGACCTCAATGAGGCGCTGGACTTCGTCCACGAGTATGCCCCGGAACACCTGGAAATCATGGCGGAAAATGATATGGAAATCCTCAGCCGTGTACGCGCTGCCGGCAGTATCTTTCTGGGTCCCTATTCCCCTGTAGCTGCAGGAGATTACTATACGGGGACGAACCACATTCTTCCCACGGGAGGTGCCTGCCGTTTTGCTTCTGGGGTAAGTACCCACACTTTTTATAGGCGAATTAGCTGGCAAAAGGTAAGTGAAGCTGGTCTGCGCCAGGCTGCACCTGCCATTGCCCTTATGTCCCGAGTGGAGGGACTTTTTGCCGAACATGGTTATAGTGTACTTGCCCGTTTTGACGACCTGAAAAAGGAGCTCTGGTATGGAAATCCCCCTTCCCTTTAAAAAAGAATTATCTCATTTCCCCGGCGTTTTTCTCTGTGGGGACGAAAGCCTATTTATACAAAAAAGACCTGCTGTGCGAGGCGAGGAACGCCTTCGCAGTCGCGAGGTACACCTCAAAGATTTGGGACTTTTTCCCTTGGAGGAAAAAAACCTCTCTATTTTAGAAGAATCTCTCGCGTACAAAAACCACAGACTCACCATACCCCCCCTATTAAAAAATAGTAGGATCCCCATCTTTTATGCTGAAGGTCCATCTCTGCCCGTTTATATCCCTCTCTGTGCTTTCCCTGTGTTACGTTACTTTTCTGCCATGTGGGAATATACGGGGGAAGGTGTGGAAATCCTACTCATGGGTTTTTTAATTGTGGACTCTTTTGTAGGAGGGAGTGCATGAAAAAAATCCTTTTTGTTTGCCTGGGGAACATATGCCGCTCACCCCTCGCCCAAGGCATTTTTGAGAAAAAAATTGCCGATAGAGGGCTTTCGGGAAAATATTACGCGGATTCAGCTGGCATCTCTGCCTACCATGAGGGGGAAAGACCTCACATAGGTTCCATCCGGGTGGCTCGTGAAAAGGGTATAGATATTGAAAAACAGCGCAGCCGACCTGTACGCTATAGCGATCGCCATGAATTTGACTATTTTGTGGCCATGGATCGCAGCAATTATCATGCCCTGTTAACCGACTTTGCTCTGCCTCCCGAAAAAGTATTGCTTATGCGAGATTTCGACCCACAGGGTGGTGACGATGTACCTGACCCGTGGGGGAAGAACCATGCTGCTTTTTTGGAGGTCTATGCGATTTTAGATAGATCCATTGAAAAATTTATTGATTTTTTAGAGAAGGATAGAACCTAGTCTAGTGGACCTGAGGAATACCCTTCTTTTCCTGGCTCTTGTACAAGTAGGCTTTGCCTCTAGTGCAGATAAGTTGCTTTATGAGGCTGTTTGGAAAAGGGATCTCCAAAAGGCAAAAGAAGCGGTAGCTAGGGGTGCTAATGTTAATTATAAAACCCCCTATGACGAGGACTTCCCTTTGGGTATCGCCGCCTATTTAGGAGATTTACGCATGGTACTTTTTTTGCTCAACATGGGAGCTCACGTAAATTTAGCTAAAAAGGGAGGTTGGAATGCCCTAATGGCTGCGGCGGATGAAGGCCACCTAAAGATCGTGCAACTGCTCATAACGAAGGGTGCCGCGGTAGACAGTAAGACAGCCATGGGTCGCAGTGTTCTTATGCGAGCAGCCTACCAGGGACAAACCGAGATAGTGCGCTATCTCCTACGCCAAGGAGCCAACCCCAATGCCCAAGACAACGAGGGTACAACTGCTTTAATGCTAGCTGCGCAAAATGGACATGAAGATGTAGTACACCTACTGCTTGCACGCGGTGCAAGGGTGGAACTAGTGAACCAAAAAGGCAAAAGAGCCATCGATTATGCCAGGGAGTATGTCCACAAACACTACATTCTCATGGGTAAGGAGTATCGAGGAAGGCTCTTAGAACTCCTTGGGATGGAAAAAAGAAAAACTGAGATTCCAAAGGGCAAGGGACAAGAAAAAAAACGCCTTTATTTCTAAGGAAAGGAGGGCAAAAAACTATGCCAGAGGGTCCTACCTTCCGTTCGGGAGACAAACAAAAACGCTCCAGTGGTAGGGTTAAGCTTAATGCCCAGGGGTATTATCGTTTGAAGGGACAAGAGTGGACACCTTGTACTATTTTAGACATTGCGGGTGGCGGACTTGCCCTTGAAGGCAAATTTTCCTTTTATCCTGGGGATGTACTTGAGGTAAAATTCCTTTTAGAAGGACGACCCTTAATTGTGGAAGTCCAGGTTACAAATGTAAGAGGCAGAAAGGCAGGGTGTACCTTTATTTCCTTGTCGCAGCCCGATCGGGACTTCATACAGGATTATATGCACCGCAATTTTTTTGGCGACAAAAAAACTATCTAACGATAATTCGAAAAATCATAGGCACGATAAGGGCGTCATTTTCCAAAAGTTCCTCAGGTGGTGGGCCGAAATTCTTGGAACGCACAATAGCTTCTGTGCACGAGTGATCTAAGGCTTTATAGCCTAAAGACTCCCAGAGTTTCACATCGACCACGTCTCCGTCGCGGTTAAGCATGAATACCACTTTGATATCTTGGGGGGGAAAGGTAGAGTAACGCACATAGCCAGGTGTATAGCTCATACGGTGATACTCATCTCCGAAGGTTGGATAGGGGATTCCCCCTGGCGGTGCCCAATGCTGCTGGATTTTATCAAGCATTCGGCGAAAGTAGTGATAATGTTCGAAGTTTTTTGTTGGTATCTGGGGCTTACCCCGCGCATCCCAGCTAAGAGCAAAGCGATCGCGAAATTCGTAGTAGACTGGGATACGCATCTCTTGTTTATCTATGAGTTTTTCTTTTTTTTCAGGATCTCTCGTTTCTTTGACCTCGAGGGGGGAATCTAATTGTCGGCTTTTTAAAATGGCGGTGCGGCCATGGGGCTCCTTTTTAGCTAGGGCTAACTTATAGTCCCGACTAATAGCTTCAAAGCCCTTTTCGCGAGTTAGCTGGCCTCGGGCCATCGCATCGCGGTTGGAGAGGAAAACTCTTTCTTTTTTTTCCCGGGTGGGTTTTTCTTCTGGATTCTCAAGCAAAACACGAATTTCCCGAGAGGGAGTCCATGAGACTTGTTGGGTAACATGAGCCATGATTTTAAGGGGAACTCGCTCCACAATGATCAAGTAAGCAATAAACCAGGCAGAGAGAGAAAAAAAGATGAGCCACCTGCGGTCTTCAAGCCGAAAGGTTGTATGTTTTCCGACTTCCATAAATTTTAGGGAGGTGAAAAAAGCCCCTCCTCAAGTAATTTCACATAAGGACTAAACTTTGTTCCCTCACGAAGAAGTAGCTCCCATGCTTTTTCTTTGTTGTTACTAATATAATAATAATAAGCTGCCCTAAGGAGAATTTTTTCATTTTTGACTCCCCCCTCATAGAGCTGCTGAAGATAGCGCGCTTTGAGCTGTGGGCTTTTATAAAATCCCGAAACTTCCACATACTGCAGGTGTAGTTCTGCTTCCGCAGGATAAAGTTGTAGGCCTTTTTCCAGGGCCATTAAGGGATGGAAATTTTCACTTGGCGGTATTTTCGCGGCAAGTAAAAAGAAATTCGGGGAGCTTACTTTCTGCTCCATGGCTTTGCGATAAAACTCAAGCGCCTCTTGCGCCTTGCCTTCTCGTAAAGCCATGAGGATGAGCTTTTCGTAAGCCAACAGGCGCTCTTTTTCCCCCAGCTCTTTCGCCAGGGCTTTTTCAAGGCAGCTTTTCGCCAAAGGGTAAGTTATGGGATTTTCCGATAACAGTATACCTTTGCCATAAAGGGCAAGAGAATGGTCACTTTGTTGCTGCAAAGCTTTGTTAAAGAAATAAAGAGCATGGCTTGGCTTCCCTTGGTTGAGATAGGCAAAGCCCATGCTCGTATAGCTATCGGGACTTCGACAAAAACCTACGGCCAGTAGTCCCAAAAAGAAAAGACTATGGTGAGCCCGGATTTTTTTGCTCAAATTCCTCTGGTTTCGTTAGGTAATTTTCCACCTGGTACTTGGAAATCGTAAGCAAGAACGGGTTGTCCGTAGAGCTTGCGACATACTCCCCTTCTTTTAGTGGGCCATAGATGGAGAGCTCCTTGGTTAGGTTGCCCTGTAGCTGGAGAACGACTTTGTAGGCTAGTGGCGGCGATTTTTCTTTATAAAACCGATACCCCTTGAGCTCAGAAAGCTGGTTTAAGAAACTCTCCACCCGGTTTTTGTCGGCCGGTACATCTTTCTTGCCATAGGAAAGCTGCCAGCCAGTCTCCCCTAGCTGGGCAAGCTTAAAGGAAGACTTTCCGCTTATCACCACTTCCTTTATATTGGGCCTTGCTACCAGAAGAAGGGTCTTTTCACGATAGGCATCGACTTCCTGGTTCCAATCACTGCGTAGGCTTCCCTTAGCGGAATAGACATCGTCTTCGCCAAAGCGACGAACCAAGGTAGAGGTGTAGTTCGAGGCGGCTTTACCTAACTGTAGGCGTGCTAGCACTTTTGAATTTTCCCCCTCTAAAATGATGTGAAAATTGTCATCCGCCACCTCTAATTCCTGGAATTTATCCTTACTTGAGCTGACTTTTTGGTATCGGCGTATGTCTAAGAGCTTTTTCAAATTCTCCGCAATTTTTTTGGAGTCGGCATTGTAGTTATTTCCACCGTATTCTAAAAGCCAACCAGAGGAAGTTCGTGTAAAAACACGTCTCTCGTCTTTATTGATCACCACAATACGACGTACATCTTCCTCGGCCACATCTTTTAAAAGTAGAGGAGAGCGTCCATAGCTTTGTTCGAAAAGCAAAAACGGATCATTTACGAGAAAGCCTATAATAAATAGCACCACAACAACCAAAAGGAGGACAATATTGCGATTACGGAAATCAACCATGGCTTCCTCCTTGCACCCTTACCATTACGCTAACACCCTCCCTTGAAAGTTTCTTGCGGCGCATAACCCTTCTTGCTCCATAGCCCACAAGTATCCCAAGGGGGATGGCATAGGCAAGGAAGGTCAGTATATCTTGCTGGGTCTTGGAGATCGCCCTTTGGGAAACAGCTAACTTTTGCTTCTTGCGCAATTGGGCGAGCTCTTCCATGCCGTTTAAGACATCCACAGCTGATAACAGAAAACTGAGATTTGCTTCTAGGCACTCACGACAGCCTATAACGCTAACCACGGGTAAATCCGTAAACACATAAGGACTGCCCAAGGCCACAATGGTAGCATCCGCTGTTGCTTCTTTTTGTAGGGTAAAATCTTTGGGGGCATCTTTCGGTAAAGGGCGGTTCGCAAAATAGCTCGGAAACTTACCCCTTACATAAACGGCCACCTGATAGTCCGTGCGTGTTTCTTCGAAAGTCTCTAACATAGAGGCGACCTGGCGTGGGTCTAGGAAGACAAAATTTTGTTTTGCGATAGTCTCGGCACTCGTCTTAGCTAAAAAAGTTGTCTTAAAGCCTTTTTCTGCTGATACCACATTTCCATCTATTTTAACCGACGAGGTGTAGGGCACGAATAGACCAAAGAGCCCCTCCCCAATGGGATGCTCTTGATTTAGGCCACTGCGACCAATGAGAATCCAAAAGGGGTAAGGCAATGGCTGGACGGTAAAAAAATCAATCTGTTGCAACCAGGGTAGGCTGCCCCGAGAGGCAAGGTCAAGCAACATATCAGAGCCAGTATCAATACCATAATGCCTTAAGAATTCCTGAGCTTCGGTATTCCCCACCGAAGCCATGAAGTTCTGTAAATTGACATTCATAGGAGAAGCCGCAACAATGAGACTTCCACCCCTCATGAGAAACTGGTCAAACCGCAACCGATCGAGCTCACTAAAGCGATCGGGAGCAATGACAAGCATAACTGATACCTCGGGGGGGATTTCTTGGGAATTGGTATCGATTTGCATAATATCCCCATAGAGAAGCTGCACCCTCTGGGTAAATGATTGCATCGTGTGCCACAAGGGTATATTTTGCCCCCGGAAAAGTTGAAAGGGACCATGGTTCGTTAAAAAACCAATCCTTTTTTCTTGAGGGTTTGACATTTTTCTAATCCGGGCGGTGAGCTCGTACTCTAACTCCCGGCTTTGCAAAACATTAGCAATGGTCTCCGTTTTTTCTCCATAGCTCAGGGCTACTGAATAATAAGCGCTCCGGAATTCCTGCTTTTTTACATCGAGCTGTCCAATGGGCGTCGGTTGGATACCAAGAGCCGAGGCCCTTTCCCGCGCATCCTTGTCGTTATCCGGGTCAAGAAACAAAAGCTTTAACTTACCCCGCGAATTTGCTGCGTATTCCTTTAGGAAGTCTTTAATATTCTTTATTTGTTGCACAAAGGCAGGGGGAACATCAGTGGAAAAAAAGGCCTCCACAATGACAGGGTCTTGAAGGTTCCTTAAGACATTCTTTGAGGCCTGGGTGATACGAAACTGGCCCTCCTGTGAGAGATCGAAGCGAAGATAAATACCGTAGCTTAGGTAGTTAAGAGCCAAAAATAGGGCTACAAGGAGGACCGTAGTTACTTTTTTACTCTCTTGGAAGTTCTTTATGAGATCTTGCACCTGCATAAGACCTACCTACTTTTCTCAATACTACGCCAATTTAGATACAGGAATAAAGCAGTGAATAATATAAAAAACAGGATATCACGAGTATCAAAGATGCCGCGACTTAGGGACTCATAGTGCCAACTTACCGATATAAAAGCCATTAGGTCCTTGAGCCAACCCAACACAAGAGCCAGAGCTGGAACATTAAAGAGCATGGTTGACAAAAAACTCGTGGCGTATAATACAAAAAACACTAAAGTCGTCACTAGAAAGGCCACGGTTTGTTCGGCAAAGAGCCAGGAGATATATTGCCCAAGCGCAATATAGGCGCCACCCATAAAGATGGCCCCAAGATAGCCCCCTATGATAACCATGAAATCAGGTGAGCCTGCATACACAGCGATGCCTACGACAGGTAAGGTCAAGGAAAGAGCTAATATTAATAAGAACATGGCCGAGATGTACTTGCCGACAATAATTTCTATGGTACTCATAGGCAAGGTAAAGAGGATTTCTGTGGTACCTGCTTTTTTCTCCTCGGCCCATAATCTCATAGTGACAGCGGGGATAAAAACTAGGAAGGGGATGTGGAAAGATTCAAACAAAAGCTGGATATTCTTGCCTGTCTCCCAAAAGCGCAAAAAAACCAGAATATTGACAAAAAATATAAAAATAGCCAGGAAAATATACCCAACAGGGGTATTAAAGTAATTATTGACTTCACGCCTGGCTATCACAAGCGCATGTCTTGTCTCAAAGTTTTTCTTCATACATGGCCTCCCGTGAGGGTGCGAAAAATTTCGGCAAAAGAGCGGCGCTCATAATAAAGCTCTGCCAGCCGCCATCCCTCCTTTACGCAAAGCTCATAGAGCCGTACCGTATCGAATTGGGTATTGGCGATGCGCAGTTTATACCAAGCCTCTTCTGTGGTTATTTGTATGTCCCCCTCCGCTATGCCTAGGAAATTAGCTACCGTTTTGGCTGAAACACCATCCCCCTGAAGACGGGCTACCACATGTCCACTTTGCTGCCCTGCCCTTGCAATATGATCATCGAAAACAATTTTTCCCTGGGAGATAATAATAGCCCGACTGCAGACGGCTTCCACCTCACTTAATATGTGGGTACTTAACAAAACCGTCTTTTCACTAGCTAATTTTCTCAGTAATTCTTGGATTTCGGCAATTTGATTGGGATCAAGACCAGAAGTAGGCTCATCTAAAATTAAGACCTCAGGATCATGCACAAGAGAAGCTGCCAGTCCCACCCTTTGCCGATAACCTTTCGAAAGCTCGTGTATAGGTCGGTAATAATAGCCTTCGAGTCCGGCCGCCGCCACGGCGTACTCAATACCCCTTTTCTTGTCGGCCGGACTAAGGTCCCGCGCGTCCGCTACAAAGTTAAGAAAATCGCATACAAGCATGTCAAGATAACTCGAGGAACTTTCCGGTAAATAGCCAATGAGTTGCTGCACCTCCCTACGGTTTTGGCGGATGTCCATACCCCCAATTTTAACAGTTCCCGAGGTGGGCTCATAATAACCTGTTAGCATTCGCATGGTAGTTGTCTTCCCCGCCCCATTAGGTCCTAAAAGACCCACTGCTTCTCCTTTGCTGACTTGGAACGAAACATCTTGTACCGCAGTTACGATATCGAACTTTTTTGTGAGAGAAATAGCCTCTATCATGCGCGGCCAAACTTTGATGAGTCCGATGCATGTCAAGTTTTTTTGATGAGAGCGTCGTCATCTATGCAAATCACCCCAAAATTTTGTTCTAGGCTTGACATTCCATTAGCTAAATAGTATGCTTTCCATAGTCAAGATGCGTCGAGCATACTTTGGGGGGGTGTGTCTCTCCCTTCTCTTTATCAGCTTTGCAAAAGCCGGAAAAAAGGAGGGATTTGTGGCAGAAAAATTTAGCCTCACATCGACGGACTTTGCCCATCAAGGTAAGATCCCCAAAGAGTGCACCTGCGATGGTCAGGATATCTCGCCCCAGCTTAGTTGGACAAACCCCCCTCCGGGAACCAAGTCCTTTGCCCTTATTGTGGACGATCCCGATGCACCTGATCCTAAAGCACCCAAAATTACCTGGGTCCATTGGGTTCTCTATAACATACCAGCTTCCACAACAGAGCTCCCCAAGGGAGTAAAAAACCTACCTCCAGGAACAAAAGAAGGACTCAACGACTGGAAAAGAACAGGGTATGGCGGACCTTGTCCCCCCATAGGGGAGCACCGCTATTTTTTTAAACTGTATGCTCTAAAAGAGGTTCTCCCTGACCTAGGAAAACCCACAAAAGCGGAACTTGAGAAAGCTATGCGGCCCCATGTTTTAGCAGAGGCTGTGCTTGTCGGTAAATACGGGCCCCGTTAGAGAGCAAAAAAAGTTGAAAAAAGACATGAACCCCAAGGTTTAGGCCATGTCTTTTTGGTTTCCTGTCTTTGAGCTCTCCCGAAGGGATATGGGTGATTTTTTTCGCTCCATGAGTACCTATGTGATTTTTTCATTTGTAATTTTTCTCTTTGGCATTTCAGCCTGGTATGCGTTAAAGCAGCAAGCAAGCATCTTTCGCGCGGTACAGTTTATTTTTTATGTTCTCTCGGGGGCTATGATGGTCTCAGGAGTACTCCTGGCCATGCGTCTTATTGCCGAAGAGCGCCAGGAAGGGACCATTGAACTTTTACTTACCTTCCCCATCAATGAATTGCAAATTGTTCTTGGAAAATTTACCGCTGTAAAATGGATATTGCTTTTTGAACTTGCCCTCACACTTCCCATTAGTCTTAGTCTTGTATTTTTGGCCAAAGCAAATTTAGGACAGCTCTTATCGGGCTATCTTGGGGCCTTACTTATTGGTCTCTCCGCAGCTGCTGTAACCTTTTTTTACAGTGCTTGGACCCGGTACCAACTTTTGGCAGCTCTCGCGGGAGGGGCCAATGTTATTTTCTTTCTTCTCCTCGGCTATTTTTCACCTTATATTGATCCTCCCTTAAAGCAGGTTCTGCGGGAATTTTCTTTTTATGTGCATTTCATGAATTTTGAGAAAGGTGTGATATCTCTACCCGACGTGGTGTTCTATATAAGCATTATATCCTTTTACTTATTCTTAACCCGCCTAGCTTTAGAGAGCCGACGCTTGGCATGAACGGAGGTTAAATTTTATGCAAATTCTAAACAAAGTTCGACAAAACATACCCCTTTTTTCCTTGTTTAGTTTAATTTTGCTCATTGTCATTCGCCAGTTTTTTCATGATGTTCTTTATCCCCCCATGGTCCTTATTTTTGCTTATTCTCTTGCTCTCTTTTATCTCGCTCTTACCCTAAGAGAAAGAGAAAAGAAGCTCAATAGCCTCTTTTTCCTGGCCTTTGTATTTACATTTCTCATAAGCTATTTTTTGCAAAATGAAAATCTGTGGCTTTACCAAACAAGGGAAGGCAGCTTACGAGAGGAGAACACAACTATTCTCGTCTTTCGCACCATCATGTACGCAAGTGGTTACATTTTGGTTCTCTATAGCCTGGCTTTATTGGGAAGTAATCCAAGACAACAGCCTAGCCACAGCCAATTTTTGCGCAACAGGGTATTGGCCCTCACGGTATTCCTAAGTTTTCTTATAGCTCTGAATTTTGCAGCGAAGAAACGACCCATTATGTGGGATGCTACTTTTATGGGTCAGTTTCAGCTTTCTGCTGAAGGGAAAAAATACATAAGCGAAGTAAGAGAAAAACTTTCCATCACTGCCTTTTATCCTTTTTTTCATGAGTTACATCGGGAAATTTCCATTTTTTTAAACGACATAGCCCAGACAAATAACCTAATTGAAGTAAGTTTGCACGATGCACTCAGAGAAAGAGAGATTGCATTAGAAAAAAAAGTGGATCGTAATGGCTGGCTCGTCATAGAAAAAAAAGATGCACAAGCTACCGAAGTGGACAAATACTCCCAGGTGCGCAAGATTTCTGTTACAACCAAAGATGATTTTCGCCACCTCGAAGCAGATCTTTTGTCGGCAATACAAGCTCTGACCTCGCAACGCAAGAATATCTATTTTACAGTGAACCATGGAGAAATTCTGCCAGACGGCAATATACGTGAGGAAAAACTCAGCATTTTTAAAGAGCAGTTAATTAAAAATAACTATGAGGTAAAATATCTCAACGCTAAAGTTGGCTTTCCTGAAAAGGTTCCGGACGATGCGGCAGCAGTGATTATCTCAGGCCCACGCACTGCTTTCTCTCCTGCTGAACAAAAAGCACTGGTAAACTACTTTGACAGAGGAGGTAAGTTCTTAATTTTTTTGCGCCGTCATGGTGAAGATCTTTCTTTTCTTTTTCGCAAACTAGGTCTTCGCATGGAGCACGCACCCGCCCGCAGCGAAGTAGCGTTAAAGCCCAAAAGCAACAATCTCATAGCAGAACGCTATGCCGAAGAGGGGTTTACCCGACGGCTTATTCAAATGAGCGAGGCGGAGAAGTTTTCTTTTTTTCCTGATTGTGGCTCTTTCACTATAGAAGCAAAAGAGGGTATCTTTCAGAAGACCTTTATTTTTTCTGACAGCCGTTCCTTTGTTGATTATAATAACAATGGCAAACAAGATCCTCCTCGGGAAAGCTTACAAAGCCTTAATATTGCTGTGGCGGCAGGTTCAAAAACAGAAAATCAGGAGCGTCGCAGCGTCCTGGCTTTCGCCAGTGCTGACTTTTTGCTTGACAAGTACATAAAGATGGGCCAAAATCTTTATTTAGCTATTGGTGGCTTAAATTGGCTCTTAGAAGATGAGAGGCTTATCTATGCACTTGAGCCCAAATTAGAAGAAAAACCCGTCTCGCTCAGCCCCCGTCAGGATGATTTTCTTTTTTATAGCTTTGTCATTATTTGGCCTATGTTACTTTTAGGAGGAAGTTTCCTCATATTGAAAATTCTTTCCCCCAAAATTACAAGGGAGACGTAGATGGCTATACCCAAAGCGCTTACCATTGCAGGTTCCGATAGCGGCGGTGGAGCTGGCATCCAAGCCGACCTAAAAACCTTCTTTGCTCATGGAGTCTATGGAATGTCGGTAATAACAGCCGTCACGGCCCAAAATACGCAAGCTGTTACGGCTGTCGAGGTATTTAAAGGTTCCTTTGTACTTGCTCAACTTGAAGCTGTTTTTAGCGATCTCGGGGTGGATGCCGCCAAGACGGGGATGCTTGCCAACGCAGAAATTATTGAGACTATCTCTGATTATTTAAAAAACCACAAATTAAAGCGGCTAGTGGTAGATCCTGTGATGATTTCAAAATCAGGCCATCCCCTTTTAGAACAAGAGGCCAGTGAGGCCCTTATAAAAAAACTTTTGCCACTTGCCCTCGTTGCGACGCCAAATCTTTTTGAAGCAGAAAGAGTTACGGGCAAAAAAATCACCAGCAAAGATGATATGAAGGAGGCTGCCAAATTTTTCTTTGAAATAGGGGTCGCTTTCCCAATAATTAAAGGAGGACATTTAAAAGACATGCCAGCCGTAGATATACTCTATGATGGGAAAAATTTTTACGAGTGGGAAAGTCCCCGGCTAACTACTAAGCACACCCATGGCACAGGTTGTACTTTCTCTGCCGCTATCACTGCCCTTTTGTCGAAGGGCTATGAAGTTCCCCAAGCCGTAGAGAAAGCAAAGCACTATATTACGGGAGCGATCGCCACAGCCCCAGGGCTTGGCCATGGTTTTGGACCCGTAAATCATTTTTATAATACAGGGATCCCACTTGAGTAGGAATAAGGCTTACCGAGCCTTCCTTGGGCTCTGCCCTATCCCAGGCCTCATCCCTTTTTGGAGAAAATTCGTGCTTGAATTACCTAGAAAATCTTCCGTGCAAGCTCAGCCTTGGTATAAACTACATCTCACGGTGCATTTTTGGCCTAGCCTTTCCCGCGCTGAATTTTTTGAGGTACTTCATTTTTTACGCAAGTTTCGCGATGACCTGAAGCCCAGGATTTTCTGCCAAATCTCGGGCTTTGACGTTTTTCAAAGGGCAGGTGTGCTTTATCTCTGCGAAAAATCGCCTCAGGTAAGAAATCTTAAGGAAAGACTTCTACCCCTTATTCAACAATTGCCATCTTCCCTTCAAGGAGAGACGCAGCGACCTTTTGTTCCCCATTGGACTGTGCTGCGCCGCTACGATCCCTATTGGCTTACAAAGCCGCCATCCTTTTTGGAAAAGCTAAAAGATTTTTACCTAGAGGGTTATTCCCCCGCTTTGGAGTTTTATTTTTCCGCCTATGGCATTTATGAGGCTCATAGTCTCTTTTTATAGCCAGGCAAACGCTAGAGCCTGACCTAAGCCCACAAGGGCTCCCAGCACGGCCCCCACCACAATTAAAATCCACTCATCTTCTTGAAAGGCTGTACGCAAGAGAGCTTCAAATTCATCAGGAGGAAGATTTTCCATACGCTCCCGCAGGGTATTTTCTAGATCCATGGCTTCCTCCATGTACTTTTCTACGCGAGCGACAGACTTGGGTACCACAGAGGTGAGTTTTTCTACTATGTACCTACGAATTTTCTCGTACTGCTCTGTACCCACCATAAGCTCCATCACGGGACGGGCAAAGCCTTCAATTTTCGCAAGTCCCTGAAGGATATGTCTTTGAATCATGTGAAAAATCTCTTCGGCCGTTTTTCCATAAATAATGGACTCTAAAATATTTCTGGGGGTCAAAATGCGCGTTGCCACAAGATGCGCGTACTCTGCGGAGACTTCTTTCTGGCGTCTCAAAAAAAGACCTTGATATTTTATAAAACCAAAATAAGTAGTCTCATAAAGGGGTCGAAAAATCATCTTCAAAGCAAGCCAATTTGTGGCATAGCCCACAATCACACCCACAATAGGCAAAGTCCATGGCTCAGCATAGATGGCCCATATCAAAGCCTGGACAATGCCAAAAAGAAAGCCAAAGTAGAACCCCGAAATCTCAATAAAACGAAACTCTTTTTTCCCACAGCGCTGGAACATTTCATTTAGATTTTTTACATTTTCACCCGTGAGATTTTGGATTACGAGATGTTTTAGGTCAAATAGCTGCAAGATATTGCGCTTTGTCTCTGTTACAATATCTTCAATCACGGGCTCAATTTCCTCACTAACCCTCTTAGATATCCCTTCTTTGATATTAGTGGGAACCATCTGCCACATTTGCGGATTGGCGAACCGCCCCACATCTTCGACAAGCTCATCTGAGACCTGCCTCACGGGGGGGCTCATTTCACGAGCCATCTGCTTGGGCTCCACCCTATCGAAAATTTCCTCAACTTTAATAAGTCTTTGCGTGATCATATCCGTAGCTCGGCCTGCCATTTTATAAGCTTTGCGTGGTATAATCCCTTGCCACCCCAAGTAGGGAGGTATACCCCAAAATTTTAGGGGATAAAATGTCATTTTAATAGCTACCCAATTGGTAAGCCAGCCAATAAAACCACTTACAAAGGGAATGCTTAGGTATTCTAAAAGCTTCTGGTGTGTCAAAAGCCAATCAATCATGCCGCACCCCACGGTAATAAGAATGGTCTCCCAAGACGAGTTCTCCTTGTGCTCCCACCACTTCTACCTGGCGACCCAAAATGCTGTTTTGCAGCTCGCAGCGCTCTATTCGGGATTCTTTATCTGCGATAAAATTTTTAAGCTGGCTTTGCCTAACAACAGTCCCAGAGGAAAGACTCACATAAGGACCTATCTGCGAATCTTCTACCTTTGCTCCCGCGGAGACAAATACAGGGGGATGTATTTGCGAATTATGGATCTCTCCTTTTAGGATATTTCCCTGCCTAGACAACAATATGGCGTTTGTCTCAATGAGACTCGCTAGAGTTCCTGCATCTTCCCACGTGTTTAATTTAAAATAGCGCATTCGGATACCCATTTCCCTCACCATAAGTCCATAGGCATCGGTTGCCTGGTATTCCCCCCTTGTTTTTATATCACGGCGCATTAAGATCTCTAGGGCGTGAAAGAGGGGTTTTGCCTCAGGGAAAAAATTTACACCAGGTAAGGTAAGGTTCGTGAGTGGTTTTTCTGGTTTTTCTACAAAATTGGTGATATATCCTTCACGGTCAATTTCAATGATACCAAAGCGTCGAGGATCAGCTACCTCGAAAACCCCTATGAGTGGTATACTACTTTGAATTACCGGCTTTAGGTCCGCCGTAAATAGGGTGTCTCCATAGACGACAAGAAGCCCAGAAGAAGGAGGGATAAGTTCTTTTGCCTGGTAAAGAGCATGGCCCAAACCCAGCTGTTTTTCTTGGTAGGCAAATTTTATTTTTAGGTTTGGGTACGCAGATAGGAGCTCCTCTTCCATGAGTTCTCGCAGGTAGCCTGTTACAATGACAAAATTTTCAATGCCAAAAGAAGCAACCTGGTCAATAATGTGGAAGATCATCGGCTTTCCGGCCACAGGCAACATGGCTTTCGGAAGGGTATGGGTCAGCGGCCGCATACGGGTACCCTTACCCGCAGCGGGCACAAGACAGGTAATCGACATAGATAGAAGCTCCCACCTTCTATGGTTTCGTCAACTGATTTTCTTCTTGCAGCTTCTCAACGCACCACAAGAATATCACCATGAAGTTTACTTGGAGTTGGCAAATCTTCCGTAGTCGCTGGGCTTATGCCATCTATGTTTTTCTCCTCGCAGGAGCTCTCTCCTACACCCCAAGTTGGTTCTTTGCTCAGGAAATATTGGCGTGGCAAGACCTTATTTTGCTAGGAAAGGCTTTAGGTTTTCTGGGGCTTTTAGGTTTACTTTTTCTCATCACTATTTCTGCAAACTACTTTGGTTTGGAGAGAACTCGCACCATGGGCTTACTTATTGGGTTTAGTATGGCCCTCCTCTTTATAGGCATTCACTCAAGTCTAAAACTACTAGAACCCATTGAGGAAGCTTCCCTTGACTTTCGTTTTCGTCTTTCTGCTGGGGAGATTACGGAGATCCCCATTGAATCAGGTACGGTTATCCAGCGCAAAAACCCAAGAGCCCACCCTGCCATTCAAATCGTAGGAATTACTACCGAGACAGTTAAAGAATTTGGTGGATTTCCTTTTTCTTGGAAATATTATGCACGCTATTTAAAAGCCCTCAAAGATTCTAATCTCAACACCGTTATGTTTGATATTTTCTTCCTGGATAGTCAAAAAAATACATTTGAACTCGATGGGAAAACAATAACACTCAGCGAAATCATGCGCGAGCACGGAAAAGTAATTGTGGACTACGGCTTTGAGACAGACCCACGAAAATTATATGATTTTGAACAGGCAAGAGGTCAAGACAAAGAATTACAGGAGAGACTTCGCGAATTAGAGCGCTTCCGCATCCCCGACCGCAATATCATACCCACCCCTTACCTCCAAGGACCAGAATGGGTAGCCTACCCCGATCCCCCCTTAGCAGAGATCACTCGCTCGGTAAACGCCATTGGCGCCGCCAATGTCAAGTATGCACCGGGGAGTAAAAACTACAAAATGCCCATGGTCATTAAATGGGAAAACAGGCTTTACCCCTCTATTTCGCTTCTACTCGCCTGCCACTACTTTGGCATTGATGTTACCCGTGATGTGGAAGTAAAGTTGGGAGAATATGTCCTGCTCAAGAATATCCCTGAGAAAAAGGTGCAATGGGACCCATTGAGTGAAGAAAAAGCAGACATCATGACAAAGCCTAATCCCCAACGCGAAATCCGCATACCTATTGACGAAGAAGGGCTCATGTATATTAACTTTATTGGTGGGGCTTTTTCCTTTCCCTCGGAGCCTTTGCATGAAATAGTACGCGCAGAAGAGGAAAATCCCGGCACCTACTCCCAAAAACAAAACCCCTTTGTTTTTAAAGACAAAATGCTACTAACCGCCATGTATTATGCGACAGGGGTAGCTCGAGATATCCACCCCGGACCTTTTGGCCTTGTCGCTGGTATTGAACACCACGCCAATGCCTTAAATACAATTTTACAGCAAGACTTTATGTATCATGCTCCGCCATGGCTTGACTACCTCATCTTGCTTTTTGTGGGACTTTTGGTGGGTTTTCTGGTGCCCCGCTACAACACCATTTCAGTTCTGCTCTACATTGCCCTTTTCAGTGTGCTTTTTGTTATAGAAGTATTTCTTGTCTTTAATGTCTTAAATTACGTACATACTTTCTTTGTTCCCTTTATTGAAATGACATTGACTCTAATTACTATTGTGGCCTATAAGTCTTTCACAGAAGAAGAAAAAGTAAAATACATTAAGAACACCTTCAGCAAATTTGTTTCTAAAGAGGTAGTAAACGAGCTTTTAGCGAATCCCGATCTCTTAAAATTGGGTGGCGAGAAAAAGGAAATTACCGTATTTTTTTCCGATGTACGGGGCTTTACGACTATTTCGGAATCTCTCTCCCCAGAAAACCTCGTGACTCTACTAAACGACTATCTTTCTGTTATGACTGATATTATTATAGAATACCGCGGCACTATCGACAAATATATGGGAGATGCCATCATGGCTTTTTGGGGAGCACCTATCCCCGAAAAAGACCATGCCTACCTGGCTTGCCTGGCGGCGCTCAAGCAGGTCAAAGAACTTGCTAAGTTACAAGAAAAATGGCGAGAGCAAAATTGGCCTAAGCTCGATATTGGTGCTGGATTAAATACAGGAGAGGCTGTGGTTGGTAATATGGGCTCCTCCCGCCGCATGGACTACACGGTCATGGGAGATACCGTAAACCTGGCCTCTCGACTTGAAGGTGCAAACAAAACGTACTATACCCATATCATTATTTCCGAGAGCACCTACGAAAAGGTGAAGGACCGAGTGGTTGTTCGGGAACTCGATTATATCCGCGTCAAGGGGAAACTTAAACCTGTAACTATCTATGAGCTTTTGGATATAAAAAATGAAGAAGATTTTGAAAAATACCGGGTAAAGAGTATTTAGTTCCCGAGAAAATAAAGAGCTAGACGATAAGCAAGAAAAGCAAGTACATAGGCAAGAGCAGTCATGTAGATAAATAGAAACAAGGGCCAGCGCCAGCTTATGAGCTCCTTCTTCACCACCGCAAGGGTACTCATACACTGAGCGCTTAAAGCAAAAAATACCAACAACGAGATAGCTACGGCTGGGTTAAAGGCAAAACCATCTTCTTTTTTTGTTCTTGGAAGCTTTTCTGCTAAAGATAAAGCTGTTTCTTCGTCGGCATCCTCCCCCACCTGATAGAGAATTCCTAAAGTAGAAATAATTAGTTCACGGGCAGGAAAAGCAGCTAAGACAGCCACAGATATCTTCCAATCAAAACCAAGAGGAGCAAAAAGAGGTTCCACAGCTCTACCCATTCTGCCAAGGAAACTCTGCTCTAAGGCAAAGGCCTTTTCTTTTATCGCCAGGAATCTTTCTTTTTCGCTTTCCTTTAAACCCTCTGGCATTTCCTTTAAAGTTTTCATATACCAACTCTGATAAAGCGCATCTTCTTTTTTTATTTTGGGGAAATATGAAAAAAACCAAATGACAAGAGAAAATACTAAAATTACAGATCCTGCTGTAGTTATAAATTTTAAAGCTGCTGTTTTTACTTTGTAGTAAATATTTTTCCATTGGGGAAGTCGGTAATCGGGCAGCTCTAATAAAAAAGATGACCCTTCTTTGCGAAAAAGGCTTTTAGAGAAAAGATAAGCCATGGGTAAGGCCACGAGTGGCCCTAGGGCATGTATAGCTACAAAAGCTAATGCCGCTGCAAATTTACCATAAAAGGGTTCCACAAAGGCACTAATTAGTACCCAGTAAAGAGGAAGTCGAGAAGAACACGACATCAGGGGTGCAATGAGAATCGTGATGACTCGCTCTCGATGTTCTGCAATCGTGCGTGTGGCCAGCACACCGGGGATGGCACAGGCAAAACTTGAGAGAAGTGGCACAAACGCCTTGCCGTTAAGGCCACTCCAGCCTAAGAGCTTGTCCATAAGAAAAGCCGCTCTTGCCAAGTAGCCACTTTCTTCCAAAAGTCCCAAAAAGAAGAAGAGAAACACTATTTGCGGAACAAAAACCAAGACAGATCCAACACCTTGGATTAGGCCATCTATGACAAGGGAGTGTAAAATGGGAACTTTTGCCAAGGGAGCCGCCGCAAAGTGAGCAAAGGTACCGAAAGTAAACTCAATTAGCTCCATAAGAGGCTTGGCCCAAAAGTAAATAGCCTCAAAAATAAAAAACATCACAAGCGCAAAAACCCCCAAACCCCATACCGGATGAGTCACGATTTTGTCTAACTTATCACTATAACTCTGGCTTTCCTTTCGCTCCTGGAGGTATACCCCTCTTAGCTTTTCTTCTATGATATGATAGCGAAGAGAAGCCGCTGCTTGATTTCCCAAGATCTCATCGAACAAGGCAAAATCTACGGCTTGCTTATGAAAACCACGGCTTTTCAGCTTCTTTTCAATGTCAGGAGGAAAGTTAATACGAGCAGGAGGTGGTGGATTTTCTACATAGTGACAAATTTCTTTTTTTAGCCTTTGCAGATCCTCTTGATCGCGTAAATCCACATAGAGCACTGGTATACCAAGACGGCTAGCTAAGAGATCTGTTTGAACACGCAGACCCTTTTTTTGCGCCAAGTCTTTCATGGTAAGCACAAGAACGGTAGGATAGGAAAGCTGCGCCAATTGCGTGTAGAGGTAAAGACTACGCTTGAGGGTAGTGACATCCGCTAAATATAAAACCAAATCAATGGACAAAAAATCCGCCTCTTTTCCCAGAAGTGTTCGAGCTGTTACCCCCTCTTCAGGAGAATAGGCTTTGAGACTGTAGCTCCCGGGAAGATCACTTAGCAAAATCTCGCGCCCAGCACAAAAAAAAATGCCGCTTTTTTTCTCTACCGTAGATCCTGGGTAATTAGCAATATACTGTCTTGCCCCACAAAGTGCATTAAAAAGGGTGGATTTACCACTATTGGGGTTGCCAACTAAAGCAATATGGGCAATCTTTACTGGGTATTGACCCATACCGCCTCTGCATCTTTTCGGCGCAGACAGAGCCTATAGCCAAGAAGGGAAACCTCTATGGGATCACCCCATGGCGCCTTGTTCTTAAGCTCAACATATTCTCCCGGCACAAAACCTAGTTCCATGAGCCTTGGGGCTATGGCCGAGGACTCTATTTGGCTGATTTGGCCCTTTTCTCCTAAGGCTAACTCAGATAGACGCACCATAGCCCGCCCTAAGCTCCTCTCTATTATTGTCAACGAAAATGAAAATCATTTTCAACTCAAAAGTGAACAAATGTTCAAAAAAGCTTGCCTTTATATCGCCCCACATATAATAACGCCATGTATAACTCTGCCTTTGCTTTCGAAAAATTTCTAGCGGAGAGGTGGGAAAGTCTGCCTCTGCAGGGTCTTGAAAGTTGGGGAAAGAAACTTGCGTTTTCGATTTTAGAAAGAGTAGTTAACTATAAAAAGAAGACCGTTACTTTTGACGCAACTTCCTACGAATGCCTTTTCTTAGGCGATCCTAAAAACAGGCCATTTGTGTGGCTTCATGGGTTCAGTGATAATAAATACAGTTTCTCCCGAGTGGCCATGAAATTGAGTCGCAAATTTTATGTGGTCATTCCCGATCTTCCAGGCTTTGACAACAGTACACAACTCATCCACCAAGAATATAATTTAGACTACTACACCGCCTACGTCGCCGCCCTTTTTCAGCAACTCGAACTAAAAGACGCTATCTTAGCGGGTAACTCCTTGGGTGGTGCCATTGCCCTGCAACTAGCCGCCCAACGTGGGGAGCTTGTCTCTCACATTATGCCAGTTAACACTGCAGGAGTTTTAGGCCCAACTTTACGAGGATTTTATAGAGAACTACTCTCGGGCCATAATATCTTTCACATCACAAGTTATCGGGATTTTGAATACTTTTTAGGCCGAATATTCTACCGCCTTCCCCCCCTGCCCTTTCCCTTGAAGCTTTTTGTGTATCGCGAGTTGCGCCACAATTCCTTTTGGTATAACAAACTTATGAGCGACCTAACCCATGGTCTTTTTGGAGCCGAGGGACTTAAGGAAGCTCGCCAATACAAAAACTTTGGTCTTGATAATATGCTTTCCCAAGTTAACTGCCCTACAGATATCATTTGGGGAGAACAAGACTCGCTCTTCCCTCTAGAGCTTGGCTACTACCTCACGGAAAAAATAAGAAAAGCTTCTTTGCACATTATTACCAATTGTGGCCACTGCCCACATCTAGAAGCACCCGAGCATCTTGCTCATCTTTTTTTAAAACTTGCCTAATAGATATACTCGTCTTCGTCTCGAGCAAAAAAAAGCTTGCCCTCCTCCCTCAATTTTTCTGCCATCTGCATGATTTGCCTACGATGGTATTCTACCTCACGCAAGGGCAGAGGACCTAAGTTTTCCATTTCATCGGCAATATCTTTAGCTCGGTTGATGGAGACACTGTTAAAGATATGCTGCCTTAAGTCTCTTCCCGCTCCTTTCAAAGCCCGCGCCCAAACTCCTGGATCGGGGATCATCTCGTGCAAGAGCCTTATTCCCTCGCGTCTTACCTCAAGTAAATCAGAGAAGGTAAATAGCTTTTCTCTAAGCCGCTCGCCAAGCTCAGGCATCTCTCGTTGCAAACTTTCTAAGAGTTCTACTTCTTTTTCAGGACTCATATGCCTTAAAATTTGCGACAAAATTTCCTCGCCATCCACCTTGGATTCCAGATGGTTCTCTTCAGATAGCTTTTCGAGTTCCTCAACAAGCTTGGCAGCAAGTCTCTCGAGAGCCTCTGGTGAGATCTTTTGCGTTTTTGCAATGCGACGAGCAACGGCTGCTTTTCTAGAATCATCGAGAAAAGACAAAATCTTCGCTGCATAAGCCGGCTCTAAAACCGCCAGAGTAACCGCCACTATCTGATCACTCTCCTTTTCAAGAACCTTTGCCACAAGCTCTACTGGATATTCCTGAAGAGCTCTTAACTTTTGAGTAAATTCCCTGCGACTAAGTCTCTCCAGGATCTCCTGAGCCTTTTCTGGACCAAGTGCCTTCGTTAAAAGCTCCTCTGCTTTTTCTTTCCCCCCCTCAAGCTCTTCTCGTCGGCGCTCCATTTCATCCTTAAGTTTTGCGAGAGCTGCCTGCTTCTCTTGCGCGCTAATGTGCTTTATAGACAACACAGCCTTGATAAGTTTTTCAGCCTCTTCGGGGCTCAGTTTTTGTAAGACTCGCCCTGCAGTTTCGGGACCGAGGGAGATCAGGGCAATTGCAGCTTGTCTTATTTTATCATTTTCTGCCAAGGACTTTCCTATGAGGCAAGAGCTTCTTCTTCTGTTTCGTAAATATCAAACATATCCATGAGTTCCACTACTTCAAAGATCTTACGCACCGGACTATTGAGTTGGCATAATTTAAGTCGCCTAGAGTTAGCCTTAAGTATACGCATGACCGCCACAAGGACTCTTAAGCCACTTGAAGACATATATTCAACTTCTGCTAAGTTGATAACCACATCTCCTTTGGGGTGCTTTTCCAAAATCTCGTTAATCTCCCTCTCCACCTCGGCACTTAATTGCACATCGAGGCGGCCACGCAAATATATTATTAGTTGCTCACCAACCTGCTTTGTGCGGATCATTTACCCCCCTGGTCATGTTACAAATAAACCTCAAGATGACAACCTTTTGAGCAAAATGGTTCTATTTTCCCCATCACGACATTGATAACGGATTCGGCTCATGAGACTACGCATAAGGTGCACACCAAAACCCCCTCTGCGTTTGCCCGCTAGGTTTAAACGAATATCCGGCAAGGGAACCTTAGCCATATCAAAAGAAATACCTCGGTCCCGCAATATAACTTCCACTACGTTTCTTTTCTTGCGCAAGGTTAGTTCAATAGTGTCACTTTTGCGCCGTGCTTCATCAACTGGTCCATATGCATGTAGGATAATATTAGTCGCCGCTTCATCACAAGCCAAGACTATGTCATCAAGGTCCTCTCTCGATACCCCCCAATTGCTTAGGGTTGATTCCACAAAGCTTTTTACTTTAGGAATTTCTTTTACGTCAACCTGAAAATTGTGACGAACGACAAACATATTCACTCCAAAATCTTTATTACCATTAATGTGAAATCATCATAAAGTCCTTCATTACCAGTAAAGTCTCGCACATGCTTGTAAATCTCTTTTACTATGTCCTCAGCGCTTCGGGATGAGTACTGTGCCACAAGCTCCTTTAACCTCTCAAGTCCAAACTCTTCTTGGGCATCATTAATGGCTTCTACGACACCATCGGTGTAGAGCACGATAATATCTCCCTTTGCTAAATGCGTTTTACCCTCACCAAAAGGACCATGAGTTTTCGAATCTAAAATTCCCAGGGGCCTGCCCTTGGTGCGCAAGATCTCAAAATCATGGGTCAAGGCTCGGTAGATGAGCTGTTCGTTGTGCCCCGCCGATGAATACGAGAACTCCCCAGTGGGGGCTCGGTACATCGAGTAAAAAAGAGTAACAAACATGCCCGAGTGGCTATCCTGATAAATGAGATCATTTGCCCTGTAGAGCGTTTCTGCCGGCGATTTGCCTTCCCGAGATATGGTACGTAAAATGGAACTTGTCACTGCCATAAACAAGGCAGCGGGCAAGCTTTTTCCGGAAACATCAGCTATAGAAAAAATGTATTTCTCTTGGTCGCGAAAATAATAATAGTCATAGAAATCCCCCCCCATTACTTTTGCAGGCATAGAAATCACACCCATGTCAACATGGTGTGAATCTAGTTTCCTGTGTGGTAAAATAGATTTTTGAATACTGGAGGTAATCTCTAGTTCTTTTTCGTAAGCCCTTTTCGCCATCATTTCATTAAGAAGCCTAAGATTTTGAATTCCTTGCGTCACTTGCACCGCTATAGTTGAAACCAAACGAAACTCATCCTCGGAGAATCCTTCCGGCGTGTTTTTCTCGGAAATAGTAAGCAAACCATAGATCTCCTCTCCTGCCATGAGAGGGTAAATAATGCAGGCGCCCGTACGATATCGCTTTTCATTTCGGTAGCTCGCGTATTCACTAGACAAGAGATCATTTGTGTAGATAATCTTCCTTTGACGAAAAGCAATCCCGGCGAGGCTCGTAGAAAGAGGGATTTTTTCCGCTTCATAGTTGTTAAGCTCAAGCCCTACTTGAGCGACAATTCTTAGACAGTCTGCTTCATTATCATAAAGCAGAATAGACACTCTTGCTGCTTGCAATTCATCGGCTATTATACGCACAATGGAATTATACAACTCTTTTTCCTTTAAATTGGAAATCAATACCTTACTTATTTCATGCAAACTAGAGAGTTCATGAACTTTCTTTTTAAGCTCACGGTTAATATGGCGCAAAGAATCTATTAGTTCTCGATTGTGTATGGCCAAGGCGGATTGTTCTGCAAAACTTTGAAAAAGCTCTAAATCTTTTTCGCTAAATTCCTCCCTGCCTATGGAGTTAATAACTTCAATAACGCCAATAACTTCGTTTCGCACAAGTAGCGGTGCGGCTATCATATTCCTGGTAACAAAATTAATAGTTTTGTCGGCTTGCCTAAAGAGCCTTGGATCATTTTGGGCATCATTGACAATGAGGGGCTGCTTTGTTTGCGCTACATAACCCGCAATTCCCACCCCTATGGGGATGCGTATTTCCTTTAGTCCCTTTTCATTCTCCCCTGTAATGGTGTTAAAATAAAGCTCCTGTGTTTTCTTATCAATTAACATAAGACTTGAGGCTTCGGCTTTTAAGACAAGCTTGGCAGATTCCATGATCGACTCTAAGAGACTTTGAAGGTCCAAAGTAGAATTAATTAACTTCGATACCTTCATCATTTCAGAAAGAAGGAAATTCGCCTCGACATAGTTCTTGTAGAGGTACATGTTTTCCAGTAAAGCCAACAGACTTTTTGAGAAACTTACTAACAAACGATGCGCAGCGGAATCAAGGGCAGTGCTGGCAAGAAGCCTACCAAAGCTATTAGCCAAACTTTGCAAAAGCGAAAGATCCTCTTCACCAAAATGGCCATCCTTTAATTTTTTTTCTAAAATTACAACACCCACTGGGGATTTTGACCTTACCAAAATGGGTACAGCCAGGTAGGACTTTTGGGATTCTCCTACAAAATCCCCCTCCTCTGTGTATAGAGGTTGCCCTTGAAAGAGCGTTTGAGCTAGGCGGTTTTTCATTACGACATTCCCAAGCTGCCTCTCAACAGGTGTTACATGTGAATCTCTTGAGCAAATTATTCTAGTCTTGCCGTCTACGAAGCGCAAAAAGACTTTGCCACCTTCGCTTTGCGCCAGGTACATGGCAGTGCGCAGCAAAAAGCGTGCCGCTAAGTACAGCTGCGGGTGGGGTTTTAAGGCAAAATTAGCTCCTTCTTTCTCGATGACCGGCGGTAGGCCAGAGACCACCTCATGTTGGGCCATTAAATCCACGGTTACCATAAGTTTCTATCTTGGCAAGTCAAAACAACGAACTTTCGTTAAACCACTGCTTTTAATTCCTGCTCGGCAAACCAGCGCAGCTCCGCGGGGGAAAGCTCACTTTTATCAAGACCCAATTCCTCAAAGTAAAAACAAAGCTGTGCTAAGCGCAGGATAGTGTTATCCCTTTTTTGCGCCTCCTTGCCTAATTCTATAAAATAGAGATCTTTTATCTCTTGCCTATAGGCATTGTCTTTTCCAGTGAAAATTAGAGCAGCCTCCATAAGATCGTACATAATAGTGCGGCAAAAGCGCAGGAACTCTTCATCTTCTTTTTCCCAATGAAGTCGAGCTAACTGTACTTGAAAATAATCGCCCCAACTAATAATATCGGGATAAACCCCATATTTTACGAAAAGTTCCTGTGCCTTCTCTTCACTGGTATAAGGTTCGCGTGCTAGGCGATCTACAAATTCTTTTAGTTGTCCCAAAGCTTCTATTTTAACGGAATTTAACCGTCTGCGCCCTACCATTTCGCTTAATTGGGGATTGAGTTGACACATACTTTTTTTTCGACTTAAAGAGCATAAGGCTCAAGCAATGCCTTGCCGATATTTTCTCAAGAATGAGATTCCTCTTTTTAGCCTTGACCTTGCTATCACCTCTTCTTTGGTCCCAAGAGCAGAGTCAGGACAAGCTTTTGTATTTGCTGGCTTTATCTCTACACAAAGAAGAGCGATCTCATGAAGCCTTGAGCCTACTTGAAGATCTCTGTGAACTTTACCCGGAATCCCCCCTCTTTGTGATGGCAAGCGAAAAAATGGCTGAAATTTTTAGAGAAAAAAAGATGTATGGGCAGGCAGCAAAAATCTACCGCATGCTGGCGGTGCGCCTTGGCCCCACCCTACAAGCCATGAACTACCGCCTCCAAGAAGCTAAGATCCTGCGACAACTCGGCCATTACGTAAAAGCGGAGGAGATCTTGAAACAAATCATTTACCTTTTGCCAGAAAGTCCTGCTGCCACAGAAGCAGAAAATGAACTTAAGAGCATCTCTTTTGTACGGCAATTACATGCTGAATAGTTCTTCGCAAAATGAATAAAATGAATCTTCGGCAATGCGTGCCTTAAGATCATTCAAGAAAAAACTCTTTTGCCTTGCCTCAAGTTTTAAGTGAGAGGCATAGTTCTCGAATATGTTATGGTAATAATTGTGCCACTCTGGCTTTAAGTTTTGGGTATACTCCGTATAGCCCCCCAAGATAACTAAAATTCCAGCCATTATCACAGGCAGCACTAGAGGATTTTTTTCGTCATAACTGACATCGATTTCCCAGTGTTCTAGTTTCGCAAGCTCATAAAGCTCGGCCGGGAAATTCCAACGCTGCATGGCAAGTTCACTTACTTCTGGGCCACTTACACCTAACTCTTTTTTTTCAAGTTCCCGAAGTTTTTTTACATCGAGGCCGTGGTCAGCTTGATAAAAGATCATCCCATAGGTTTCCGTGAATTGGTTATTTAGGATCATCATTCCCATGTCTTTCAGAAGAGCAGCCATAAAGGCCTCATCGCGTAAATTGCGGCGACCTAATTGCTCACAAATAATTTTTGCGATAAGTGCTGATAGCACCGAGCGCATCCAGAGCTCCTTTTGCACTTTATTGGAACGACGATGCCGAGGGAAAAGAGAAGCACTTGACACTAGCAAAGTAAGACTCTTAATTGTCTTAAAGCCTAAAAGAGTAATGGCTTGTGACAGCGAAGTTACCTTATTCGAACGCGCGTAAAAAGCTGAATTTGCGATCTTTAAGATCTTCGAAGTGAGGGCGGGATCGACAGCAACGATAGCCTGCAATTGATCAGAGGATACGTCAATGTTGCTCTCTTCAATTTGGAGGATTTTGGAGACCACCTGCGGCATTGGCGGTAGATCTATATTCTGGAGCTTCGCACTGCCCATCATGCTACCGAATCAAGTTAGCGTTTTGCCATTTGTTTGTCAATAAATTCTTCAAGTAAGTTCTCTTGCCTTATGTAGCATATTTCTAAATAACGGCCACCAATCTGCGGGGAGGATTTTCTTGTAATCTATATCTATAGCCTTGCGAAAGATTTCCAATTGAACCTTTTTTGTCAGGGCTACAGGATGAGCCAAGCCACCAGAAAATGGGACAAAAAGTCAGACTTGACATTCCATCATTTTTTTGCTTCTTTACATAGGGAAAGATGCAGCTGCGTTTCATACCCCAGACAGTTTTTAAACCCAAAAGCAGTCAGGAGCAAAGCTTAGAAAATCTGCTTGAGAAAATTCAAAAAAAAAGCAGTCGGGCTGAACGCGCTCTCGTGCGTAAAGCTTACTATCTGGCCGAAGATGCGCACAAATTCCAAAAACGACTATCTGGCGAGCCTTATATAACCCATCCCTTGGCCGTGGCTCATCTCTTAGCTGATCTTGATATGGATCATGAAGCTATTTGCGCAGGTCTTTTGCACGATGTACTAGAAGACACAGCAATTACCCGCGATTACTTAGAAAAAGAATTTGGGCCCACCATTACCCAAATCGTCGATGGGGTTACTAAGATTTCTGTATTAAAATCAAAGGGAAGTGAAACCGCCCAAGCAAATAACATTCGCAAGATAATCCTAGCTACTGTGCAAGATGCTCGAGTCCTCATTGTAAAGCTAGCTGACAAGCTCCACAATTTGCGAACCCTCTCTTTCCATACCCCCGAAAAAGTAAAGAGAATTGCCCAAGAAGCCCTTGAAATATATGCCCCCCTGGCTGGCCGGCTTGGCATCTACAAAATCAAGGCCGAAATGGAAGATCTTTGTCTTTATTATTTAAAGCCTGAGGAATATCAAAAAATTAAAGCTGCTATCGCAGAGAAAAAAGCCAATAGAGATGAGCGAGTAAACAAAATCATTGAAATTTTGCAAGACAAACTGCGCGAAGAAAAAATCAAAGCCAAGCTTGAAGGCCGCTCAAAACATTTTTACTCCATATACAAAAAGATTTATGAGCAAAAAAAAGACCTCGATGAAATCTATGATCTCACAGGCGTACGTGTACTAGTAGACAGCGTACAAGATTGCTATGCTGTCTTAGGTATTGTCCATACCCTATGGAACCCTATCCCAAACCGCTTTAAAGATTATATCTCCGTACCGAAATCCAATGGTTACCAAAGTTTGCATACTACCGTGGTGGGACCGGAGGGGAAATTTTTAGAAGTGCAAATTAGGACCTTTCGCATGCACCAAATTTGTGAATACGGTATTGCCGCACACTGGGCTTACAAGGAAAAAGAAAACAACTTAAAGTCACTGCAAGAGCAATTTCGCCTGTTGCAAAATATAGCTACCGTACAAGAAGAAGGTGGCGACGCCCACGAATTCATGGAAGAACTCAAGACCAATCTATCTGTCGAAGATGAGGTCTATGTCTTCTCACCCAAAGGAGAAATTTTTTCCTTACCTGCAGGCTCTACGGTACTTGACTTTGCTTTTCGCATACACACCGAACTAGGACTTAAATGTGCCGGGGCCAAGGTTCAAGACAGACTAATCTCCATCCGTACCCCTTTAAAAAGCGGCGACCAGGTTACCATACTAACAAGTCCTCATGTGCAGCCTTCCCCGAATTGGTTGCGCTTCTTAAAAACCCCACAGGCCCGAGCTAAACTTAGGGCCTATTTCCGACGCAACGAACCTACTGAAGCAAAAATTGAAGAAAAAAAAGTTGAAACAAAAAGCACGAAAACTATTGAATCATTGCCAAGAAAATCGAAAATCAAGAAAGCATGCGAACCCATAGTTGAATTCTACGGCGAAACAAATTTACCTCATCGCCTGGCAAGGTGTTGCAATCCACAACCTGGCGACGCCATTATTGGATTTATAACTCGCCAACACCATCTCTCCGTACACAAAAAGCATTGCCCTGCCCTTAAAGCTCTCACTCTTTCTTCAGAAAATATCTCGCGACTTGTCAGCGTTCATTGGAGGGGTGAGAACCAAGAAGCCGTTCTTTTAATTGAAGGAGAGGATCGTCCACAAATCTATCTAGACTTAGTACGCACCTTGGCCGAGGCGGGAGCAAATATCATCGAGGCAAAAGCCGAGACCTCTCATGATGGGAAAATTTCCGATACCTTTCGTATAGAATTCGACTCGGAGGCACACCTAGAGGGTATTATAGTGGCACTGAAACAAATCCCAGGGGTAAGTGCTGTAAAAATGTTGTCACCAGATGCATGAAAAGGAAAATCAGAGAATCTTCATTTCAGGCGCATCTCGAGGCATTGGAGCCCAACTAGCGCTAGCCTACGCCCAAGAAAATGTCGTTTTAGGGCTTTTGGCTCGCAACGAGGAAAAACTCAAGAACGTAGCTCTCGCCTGCCAAAAGAAAAAAGCCACCGTTTTCACCTACACAGCAGATGTAACGGACTTCCCAAAGATCCGAAATATATGTTTGGATTTTGTTGATAAAGCCGGAGGCATTGATATTGTTATTGCCAATGCTGGTATGGCTACAGGCCCCTCCCGAAAAGGGCTATATGCCAGTGATAGACTTTGCGAGGTTGTCAACACAAACTGCTGTGGCGCAATTTTTCTCTTAAATGAGTTTTTGCCCATTATTTTAAACCAAAAAGAGGGTACCTTAGTTGCCATCTCTTCTGTGGCCTCCTTCCTCCCTTTTTTGCCGGGGAGTTATGCCGCCTCAAAAGTAGCCTTGAATTACTTTATGGAGGGGCTACGACTACGCCATGAAACCAAAAAAATAAGATTTGTTACCATCTGCCCAGGCTATGTTGCCACCGACATGACCTCCCACTACTCCAAGTTGCCCTTTGTTATTTCCTCAGAGAAAGCAGCTAAGAAAATCATCTCAGCTATTAATAAAGGCAGACGGCTTTATATTTTTCCCGCAATCTGGAGATTCGTAATCCTCATAGCTAAGCTCATGCCAGGCATGGTGCGACGCTACCTCCTAAAATGAACTAAAATGAAAAAAAAAGATCGTCTCTTTGCAAAATCCCCATGGTTGCGTGTCTTTGAATTTAATCGCGAAGTAGCAAGCGTTTTTGATGATATGGCAGAGCGCTCTATACCTCATTACAAAGAAGTCTTGGAAATGACCGCAAGAATCTGTCATAGGCTCATGCCACGGGGGGGATATATTTACGATCTTGGGTGCTCAACAGCCAATCTCTTTGGCTTTTTAAGCATATACTTTGAGGAAGAAAATTTTCAATATATCGGCATAGACAGCTCCCAGGCAATGATCGACAAAGCCAGACAAAAATACAAAAAGAAACAAAACATTCAGTTATTATACGCTGATATCAACGAACTGGATTTCCCTCACGCCTCGGCAATAATTGCCAATTACACCCTTCAATTTATTAATCCCTCACACCGACTCAAAATTCTAAAAAACGTTTATGCCTCGCTTTTACCCAAGGGTATTTTTATTGCATCGGAAAAAATAAAAGATCCCAATGCTGAAATAGATGAGCTTTTCCAGGAGTTTTATTATAACTTTAAGAAAGAAATGCGCTACAGCGACCAAGAAATTGCACGCAAACGCGAAGCATTGGAAAATATTCTCATTCCACTGAGTTTAAAAGCGAACTTAAAGCTTGTAAAAAAGGCTGGCTTTAATAAGATCTCTTTATTCTTCAAATGGTACAACTTTGCCTCTTTTCTAGCCATAAAAGACTAAGGAGAGCTTTTGTCAATAGCCATGCTTTTTCGCTGGCTTTTTGAAAAGTAGTAAAATACACTTTTGAGCCTTTTAGCTTAGGCGAGTTGATTTTCTTCCACGGGCCGACTTTAAGTGGAGCATCATACGGTATTTGGCTACTGTTCGCCTTTTTACATCAAAACCCATTTCCTGCAACCGCTCAGTAATTTTTTCATCAGAAAGAGGCTTTTGCGGATTTTCCTCGGCAATAAGGCGCAAAATGGCTAAGCGTAGATCTTCGGGGACATAATTTTCCCCATTACGGCCTTTAATTTTACTGACGAAAAAGTAACGGAGCGGAAAAATCCCCCAGCGACACTGACAATATTTATTGGCTACCAGGCGGCTTATCGTGGAAATGTTTAGGTTCATTTCTCGTGCTACCTGTCTCATGGTGAGAGGTTTTAGAAAATATGGCCCTTTTTGAAAAAAATGATTTTGGTATGTCAAAAGCCTCGTGGCAAAATCAAGTAAGGTTTTTTGGCGAAAGGAGATAGCACTTAAAAAACTCCGCGCCTCGGCTAGGTAGCGCTGCCATTCTTGGCTTACATCTTTTACGCCTTCCACAAGCTCTTTATTAAGCCCTATTTCGGGTAATAGCTCGCCACAGACGTGAACATGTAAGCTACCCTCCTTTTCCAAATATAAGACATCAGGGTAGATCATATTTTCTTGCCGCCGCCAAAAACGGCGTGCCGGGTATGGATCCATCCTCTTTAGCTTCGATACGAGTCGCACCACTTGCTCAACCGGCCAGTGCAATAGCTCAGCAAGCTCCTTTCTTTTTTCAAAATTGAGTTGGCCAAGATCCTGGCTCCTTTGAGCTAAAACCAAGAGAAAATCCTGGAGCATCACATCTTGGGGATAAAGCTGCTCTGCCTGCCATTCCAAAGCTTGCCATTCGTCTTGAGCGCCGATACCACTAGGCTCAAGTTCCTGGATGTAACGTAGGCATTTCTTGAGCTCACTTTCTCTATACCCCATGCTCTTCGCAAGTTCCGCATGAGGAATGGTTACAAAACCCCTATTATCTATAGAAGAGATTATGGCCTTTGCCAAGGGCAAAAGGTTAGGTGGGCAAGCTAAGGCTTTAAGCTGAGTTTCAAGATAGTCTTGAAGAGAGATTTCTGAACCGATAACAGCTTCCCAAGAGAAATCTGAGCCAATACCTTGGCGCCCAAGCGGCATGGCAAACCGACCGGTGAGCGCGGCAGGTTTCCTTTCCTCAAGAAAAGGATTTTCTTCTAAAACCTTCTTGATTTCTTGCTGAAGCTCAAGTTGGTTCAACCGCAAGACCGTAAGAGATCGGCGCAGGGTTGGAAAAAGTTTGAGGGTTGGCTTTTGTTGGAGAGATAGCTTAACAGAACTCATTTATATACGAAAATCTTCTCCCAAATAAATTTCACGGGCTTTTTTGTCTCTAATCAGTCTATTGGCACTTCCTTCCACAAGGACCTCTCCTTGGTACATAATATAAGCCCTATCGGTAATCTTTAATGTCTCCCGAACATTGTGATCGGTTATGAGAATACCTAGGCCGCGTTCTTTAAGGTGCATAACCACAGTTTGTATGTCTTTAACGGCTATGGGATCGACACCAGCAAAAGGCTCATCCAGTAAAAGAAACTTTGGCTCAGAGGCAAGAGCCCTTGCAATTTCAGCACGCCGCCTCTCCCCTCCCGACAGAGTCACACCCTTTTGCTGCTGCACATGCTCAATTTCAAGCTCCTTTAGCAAATTTTCTGTAATTTCCTTTCTGCGTTCTTTAGAGATATTGCGCAACTCCAAGATAGCTTCTATGTTTTCTCGCACAGTAAGCCCTCGAAAAATCGATGCTTCTTGGGCTAGATAGCCAATGCCCAGCCTTGCTCTTTGGTACATAGGAAAATGAGTGATTTCTTTATCGCCTAAAAAAATTTGACCTTGGGTGGGACGCACAAGCCCCACTACCATATAAAAAGAAGTGGTTTTACCTGCTCCATTAGGACCCAAAAGACCAACAATCTCCCCCTGCCCAACGGTAAAGGAGACCTGGCGCACCACCATGCGCCGTCCATAAATTTTTTGTAAGTTTAGAGCTCGCAGTGTTAAGCCCTCGTCTTGGGGCATGAGCGCGGGTTTTCTTTTTTTTCTCACCCAACTTCAAGAAGGATGGACCTGAATTCGTTGTCAAGATTTTTTATGTCTTGCTGCGCCTAGGAAAAATTTTCCAAAGACTTTCTCCTAAACGAGATAAGTTGCTTTGCAGTTTCTCCATAATCTCAACGGGTATTTTACCCTCTTGTGTAAGGGACAAGAAAAGTTTTTCCCATTCTCCATATAGCCTTTCAAGTTCCTGGAGACGTGCTTCTAATTCATCCAAATTTCTCTTTGTTTTTTCGTTATTCTCATCGAAATGACCAAATTCATATTCAATAATGTTATCGCGAATGGGCCCTCGAAAAAGTAGATTCCATTCCACCTGAGCATATTTTTGTATGAGAGCTAGACGACCCTCTTTCTCTAGACGCCGCACACTTACCATTATATGGCAGTTCTCTAAAAAGCCAAGAGGCCTAAATTTTGAGGCTCTTTGTACGAGGTCGTGATCCTCGGCTAATTTTAAAGTCTCATCAAACCCCCCAATGCGACGAAAAAGGCGGCGCAAAATAAATATACAAAACCCTGCCGCACGAGGGTTGAGGCGTAAATTTAGTTTTACAATGAGATTAGTAAGACTAAATAAAATTTGGTCAACTCTTAACTCAGAAATAGGCTTAAACTCACAAGTAGCAAGATCATAAAATCTATCTTCTAGTTCCTGTGTGGCTTTTTCGAGAAACCCATCAGGTAATACGACATCCGCATCGAAGAAAAAAAGCCACTCGCCAAAAGATGCAGCAGCACCTCGGTTTCGTCCCACCGCCGGCATACCACCATCGACTACACGAGCTCCAAATCTGTGAGCAATCTCTCTGGTTTTATCTTGAGAAAAAGCATCAGCGACAATAATCTCGTAGTCACGAAAACTTTGTTTTTGTATGCTCTCTAAAAGCAAAGGGAGATAGCGCTCTTCATTTAAGGTAGGGATGACGATGCTCACAAGGGGCTGGCCCATAATTGGGAAACTTACCGAAGTTTTATCCTATGGCAAGGATTTTTCACGGGCATTTTAAGACACAGCCCGGTATAGGGTAATATCTTTTTCCAGGGCTTGGTCATTCTCCATCGCTCTCCTCAAGCTATTTTTGGAGAGCATCAATATTGCTAAAACCCTACTCTTCTATTGAAGATGCCCTTCCCTCCCCACGGACATTTTGAAAATCGCTTCTGTCTCAACACGAGCGCACACCCCTCGTATCTTATGTGGCAATAATTTTCTCACTTAAAAGTTATGGGGGCAAGCTTGGCTCTTTGTACCCTATGGTAAGCCTCTCTAAGTGGCTTTTGGGGACTAGCCTTCTATGAAAACTTCCCCCTAGCTTAGGCAGATTCTTATTTTGCTCGCGTAGAAAAGATAACTTGAGCTATCTTTCATACCTTTTTCTATTCCTTTTCCCATAACGGGTAAAAAAATCCACAAGCATTTTTGCTCTTGCTTACTTGGATAAGATGGTCCTTGCTCGTGTTTGTCCTTTCTGGGAAAGCTTATTTAAAATTTATGGAGGAAGTAAACAAAGAATTTGGTCCTATTTTACTATGAGACTTGACCAAAATCTCGGATTTCCTCAAATTTACGATAAATGCCTGCCTCAATAAAAACCTGCAGCAATTGGCGATCAATATGACCTTGGTTTGCTTCCATTTGTAAAATGTCGAGAGCTCTTTCTGGTGGAACCGCTCTTTTATAGGGACGGTCCCATGCTGTCAAGGCATCGAAGATATCGGCAATGGTCATCATGCGCGTCTGTATGGGAATTCTCTCTGCCGTCAGTCTCTGGGGGTAGCCGGAGCCATCTAATTTTTCGTGGTGACCATAGGCAATTTCTGGTACACGCTTAAGATCCTTTGTCCACGGAATTTGACTTAAAAACTTATAGGTATGGGTCACATGGGACTCAATTTCCTTCCTTTCTTCTTCTTGTAGATTGCCTTTTCTTACCGAAAGCGCCAAAAATTCTTTTGGTGTTAAAAGGGGGATTTCCTCGCCGCCATGCAGTTTTATACGCTTTTGGGCAATTCGCTTCAAAAATTCAAAACTGCCCTCTTCGAGTATAGTTGGCTCATTAGCCTCCACTATAGCAGCGAACATTTCGTCTATTTCACGATAATGCTCCTCGAGTTCTGCTTGAAACTCATGCTCAAGTTTATCCCAGCTAGCAAGGGGGCTTTTCTTTAGCTTTTCAATTAGGCGTCTTGAAAGTTCAGCCTCTATTGATTTGCGCAGATACTCGAGACGCATGCTAATTAAATCAAGTTCGTGGGGATAAAGCTTTTTGGCCTTAACCAAGACATGTTCTCTCACCCCCACTTTTCCAAAATCATGGAGCAAGGAAGCATAGCGCAACTCCCTTAACTCCTCACGGCTAAAACGCACCGTTGAGAAAATACCCTCGCGCAAGCGATCTACCACCTCCGCTAAGGCTACGGTATACTCGGCAACCCGAAAGGAGTGCCCACTTGTGGTGGGATCCCTCTGCTCGATGGCTGTCACAGAGGCTTTCACAAAACCCTCAAAGAGCCCCTGTATTTCCTGAATGAGATTGTTGTTTTCAATAGCAATAGCTGCCTGCCCCGCTAGAGCTTCTAGAATCTGATAGTCTTTTCGGCTAAAGGCAATTACGAGATCTGATTTAAGCTCCTCATAGCTTAGCTTTTGCTTAAAATTTACTTTTTTGTTAATAAGCTGCAAGACCCCAATAACCTCACCTCGATGGTTTTTCATGGGAACGACAATCATGGATTTGGTATAATAGTTATGTTGGCGATCATACTCTGCATTAAAGGAATACTCCGCATCAGGTGGGATTTGGTGCACATCGTCTATAATGAGAGGTTCGCCTGTAAGGGCTACATATCCAGCTATAGATTTTTTATCAACAGGCATGGAAAACTCGTGATCCTCTAAATTTAGGGCTGATCGCACAAAACGCAGTTGTTTTAGGTGACCCTCATTGTCGTATTCCGTTATGTAAAGCGAACCACCATCTGCACTGACAAGCTGGCGTGCTTTTTCTAGAATAAGGTCAATGAGGCGATGGAAATCCCTCTCATGGGCAAGAGCCTGACCAACCTGTGTCAGTTGATGCATTTCACGGTAAGATAGGGCAAGTTTTGAATTAAGAAGGAAAATCTGTCTTTCTTTTTCCATTATTTCCTTAAGCGTTCTTAAAACTTGATTTAAGAGATGGGGCGGGGGATTTTTGCTTAGGCGGAAATACAAAAGTTTTTCTAAAAAAGAGCTCAAGGTAAGTTCGCTGTCCGAAAAAATAATAAGGCGTACCCACGCTTCCGGGTGTTCACGCACTGTTTGCTCTATGCTGTCCTGATGTTGGCACAATTCTTCTGATGATAAAAGCCAAATTACCATTGGTAGATGCCCATTACTGGCCTCCTGCATTTGAGACCAACTTGCGAAAAGGGGTAACTCGTTTTCACCCTTCAATAATGGCAGGAGGCTTGCGTTAGCTAAAAGGCAAGGGTAATAGTCTATTCTTTCCACCTAGTCCCCTATCCCTAGCCTTCCATATAAGTCAATACAAATTCGAGCGTGACAAACTCGCCTGCGCTTACTATATTTATCTTCGTGATGGTTGATTGGAAGGGAAAATTTGCGCTTCCCCATTCACATATGAGGAAATCAATTCCGGTTTACAGCCTGCTCTAAGCCACTAATCAAAACCCCTATGGAAGACACCCCTCTGAAAATTGGCAAATATGAATTTCGCTCAAGGCTCATTTTAGGCACGGGCCGCTATGCGAGCCTAGAACTTATGAAAAAGTGCCACGAGGCCGCTGGGGTGGAGATCGTCACGGTAGCTCTGCGCCGGGTACCCCTTGGGCAAGGGGGGCCCTCCCTACTGGATTACATAGATACAAACAAAATTAAAATCATGCCTAATACCTCAGGAGCATACAGTGCTCGAGAAGCTCTACGACTAGCGGAGCTTGCCCTTGCTCTGGGTATGGATTTCCTGAAAATCGAGGTTTTGGGGGATATCCACACCCTTCTCCCGGACCCCGTGGAAACCTATGAGGCCGTACGGCTTATTCGACAAAAGTACGACCAAAGCCGGCTGCATCTTCTGGTCTACACAAATGATGATCCTGTTTTGGCTCTTAAATTACGGGATGCCGGTGCCGATGCTATTATGCCCGCAGGATCCCCTATTGGTAGCGGTAGGGGTATTGCCAATGAGGCTAATCTTATTATCATGAGGGAACAACTGGGTGAGGCCGTCCCCCTGATTGTGGATGCAGGGCTTGGCTGTGCTTCTGATGCCTCGCGGGCTATGGAGCTAGGAGCCGATGGAGTACTCCTCAATTCGGCGGTGGCTTTAGCTAAGGACCCCATGAGCATGGCAATAGCCATGAAACATGCGGTTATCGCAGGCAGGCTCTCATACCTGGCGGGGCGTATCCCCAAGAAACTTTACGGGACTGCCTCAAGTCCCCTCTGACTACAGCCCCCAAACACCAGGATTCAAAATCCCAGCAGGATCAAGGGTTCGCTTTACCCCTTTATAGATAGACATCCCCACCTTGCCAACCGCGGCTGCCAAATAGGGGGCGAAGAGCCGTCCGATGCCATGATGGTGAGATAGAGCTCCTCCATTTCGCAAGATCACCTCAACCAAACCTTTATGAAAACGTTCGAATTCTCTCTCTTCCTCTACATGCATGGGGGATACAAACACAAAGTATAAATTGGCCCCTGTTTCATAGGCATGAGAGATATGGCTTAAACAAAAACTTTGGTGTTCTTTTTTTACATATTCCCTAACTTTCGCATGGAGCTCCTCAAGCCCATCCCACGCAATCGCTGTTTCCAGGGTGTCAATACGTATTCCAGCATCCATGAGTGGATCGCGCACATAGGCACTAGAAAAGCGCTGTCTAAGCCATTTTTTTGTCGCATAACCCCCCGCAAAGAGTCCACCGTGGCGGCGAGCAATATCTCGCATGAGCTTAGCCAAGGTGATATTCGCCTTGCGCTGGCCCTCTAAAGTTGCGTACATGAGCGAACGCATGCCCATCTTATAGCCCAAGATATGTAGTAGCTTTCCCACGAGGTTGCGTTCGTAGCCTTTTATTTCCATAGCTATTTTGGTCTCCTCTGCGTCTGAAAGACGAAAAAGGTGCGGAAAGCCAATTTGGGACTGCATAGTTTCGCGCATGGCCTGTACACCTTGTGAAAAAGATTTAAAGAAAAAAGAAAGATATACATGATCTCTTGGACGGAATGGAAAAATCTTTAAAGTTGCCTGCGTGATTATTCCTAAAGTACCTTCGCTTCCTATAAAAAGCTGTTTTAAGTCAAAACCCATAGCATGGCGCGGGAGGTTGTTGGTTTCCAATATACCTATCGGAGTGACTACCCTGAGGCCGACTAATAAATCCTCGATGCCACCATAGCCAGTTGAGGCCTGACCTGCGCCCTTGGCCGCAATCCATCCCCCCACGGTTGAAAATTCAAAAGACTGGGGGAAGTGACCACAGGTAAAACCCGCTTTGTTAAGTACTTGCTCTAAATGAGGACCTAAAATCCCCGCTTGGACAGTTACCGTATGGTTTAGCATATGGATTTCCACAACCCGGTTGAGATAAAAACCAAGATCAAGCACCACCCCCCCTTTTGGAGTTCCGACTGCCCTTGTCACCGAGGAGCCCCCACCAAAGGCTAGGACAGCAATATTTTTTTCAGAGCAGTATTCTAAGATTTTCGCGATTTCTTTTTCATGGCGCACGCGCACAACAGCATCGGCTATGCGGCTTGGCTTTTGAGCCCTTAGTTGTAAGAGCTCTCCATAAAATTTTCCATAAGAATAGCGTAGACGGGAAAAACTATCTGTTAAAACGTTTTCCTTGCCAGAAATTTTTTCAAGAAAAGCAATGTCTTTTGATGACAGGCCGCTTTTTTGTTTTAACAGTACTTCTGTTAGGCCTGGTGGGGAGGAAGGTAAGTTTTTCTTATAATAGTTTAGAAAATAGCGGATATGTCCTTCTATTTCTTTATCTACACTTCTTCGCGAATTTCCCCAGGCAAAGACATCGCGGTAGCTGCCCATAAACCAAAGAGCTATCCCTTACGCCAGGGTCAATATTCTTTTCTATCCTTCTTTCAGTTTACAAGTTGCATCAAAACTCAGAGCTGTCAGTGATGCTATGGGATTTTAAGACCAAAATACCTGACTTCCCCTTTACGATCATCCAACCCATTGCCTGGGGTGACATGGATGCCTTGGGTCATGTAAACAATGTGGTTTATGCACGCTATTTTGAAACTGCCCGCGCCCGCTTTTTCACGGATCAAGCTCTTTGGGATGAGCCCAACAGACCCCAAGGCGAAGGGGTGATTTTGGTACGCCAGGAGTTAATCTACCGAGCACAGGTGCGCTTCCCCGCAACCCTGAGGATACATGTGGGCATTCTTGAGATTTTTTCGCGCGCTTTTCGCATGGGATGCAAGATGTATAAGGAAAACGAGCTTTGTTGTGAAGGAGTTGCCGATTTATTATGGATTGATTTTACCACACAAAAGACCTTGCGAATCCCCGACCATATCCGGCGGCTCGCGTTTAAAAAAACATGACACGTCTTTTTCTGTGGCTTATTAGTATTCCCCTCTGGGCACAAGAGTACCCCCTTAACTGGCCAGTGCGCAGCTCAAAAGAGTTGCAGATATCCTCTACTTTTGGAGAATCTCGTTTCGATCACTTTCATAATGGTCTTGATATACCTGGAGAAAACCTAAAGGTCTATCCCGTTAAAGAAGGTGAGATTTGCTGGCATCATACAGCTTTCACCTACCCAAACGAGTTGCCCTTTGGTGGGGGAAAAACGGTTATCATTTGTCATGGTCGCTATCTAAGCGGCTATATGCACTTACAGTCTCTATCTATCTCTGCTTTAAAGAAAAAAAAACTAAGCAGTGAGGAAAGCTTTGCTCTTTCTGGCAACACAGGTCATTCTCGCTCTGCCCATCTCCATTTTTTTATTTTTGATCGCTACGAGAGTAAGTTGATTAACCCCCTTTTAATTCTACCACCACAGCATTATCAAGATACCTTACCTCCTCGTCGAGGTCGGCTTGCCGTTATCTTAGACGACCAAGCTGTTTTTGTGAAGCCTGACAGAGAATTTCGTATGACGAAGGATTATCCATTGGCTTTGGAAATTGTGGATTCCGGCAAGAAAACGGAAAAGTGGGGAGTTTATCAATTGGCTGTCCGGGGGCCAGGTGGTGAGCTTTTGCGAAAAATCGAATTTGACCTGCTTTACTTTCGCAACAACCGCTGGCGGACAAAAAACAATTTGGACTTTCAAGAAGTCTACTATGAGAATCTATATATTTTAGGAAACCGGCTGCGCCATTACAACGGATTTACGGTCGAGGCACAGGGTTTTAAAGGACCTAAATATGAGGAAAAATTCACGCTTAAAATTTTACTGCAATAGCACAAAAGCCCATCCGAAAAAAAAGCAATGCTGTACCAATGGGGTTACCTCAAGGAACCAAATAAGGACTATAGCGAATCATACCACTTGCGTACCATCCAGGGTGATACTCTTAGAGTAGAAGTGAATCGCCCCGCAGGCCTCGTCCGCATTACCCTCACTACTTATGATGGCCAGCGATTCCAGAGCACGATGAGCCATGGTGTCATTTTGCGCGAGATGAACCTTTCCCAAAACCTGCCCCAAGATCTTGAGGAAATTTTCTCACGGTACCGCTTTGAGCTTAGTTCTCTTCCCGACAACCAAGTCTTGCGCCTAATTGGTGGCAACTACGGAGTACTAAGCCAATTTCTAGGCAAAAGAAGGGATGTCTATGAAATCCTTCCATCTGGGCCTGTGACATGGCAGGAATGGTTAAAAAGCCTCAAAGAGAAATTCCGTGGCTATATCAAAGAAAAACTTCGGCTTGCCCGCGCCCTCTTCTTTTATCCCCCACAAACCTCTGATGTATGGGATGCCCTACTCCTAACTTTAGCAGGTGGTTATGCATACCAAATCAACTATTCTTATTTAGATGGAGGTTTTTTCCTTGCGGCTGCCTCTCTTTTGAATGGACTCGTAGACTACTTCTTAAAAAAACGCTCCCCTTATCTCCCTAAGGTCATCCTCTTTTTTTTAGCAGGTTTTGGAGCTATTGCATGGGGGTGGTATTACGAGTAAAGCTATCCCCCCACAGCTGACCTAGATGCCATAAAAAGTAACCCACGATCATGTTGAGATTACGAGGTATTCTGCCATAGATTCTTTGGCGCAAAAGATAAACAGTATCCCGCAACAGGCGGTAAAGTTTCATGGCATGGTCGCTATCACGAAGGCGTAACCGAACTGGTGCTAACTCGGGGATGGGACCTGCTACCAGATGATCCCTTATGGCATAAAACAGAGGCAAGAGACTAAGCTCAAAAATCTGCATTTGCAGACCTAGTTCTTCCTTTGCAAAAGCTTCACGAAATTCTTGTACCAACATACGATCTAAAATAAGAAAATCATGATCGCTAAAGTTTAGTGCGTCATAGAATTTTTCTATTTTCTTAAGCCATCCCTTCCTCTCTGCTACGAGAAAGGCATCATGGTAATCGTATTTTAAAAAAAACCAAAAGCGAGCCCACCCATCCACGGGGCTTTCTTGATAATCAGGCCTAAAAACAAGATTTAAGACAACACATCGCGAGATAATTGTCTCTCTTAGTTGATCTTCTTCCTCACATGAGAGGACAAAATGGGTTCCCCGCGGTGGCTCCTCGAGAGATTTAAGTAGCGCGGACTCCGCTTCTTCTTGTATGAGATTTGCTTCTGGTATAAAAACAAAGCGTAGCTCTGACCAATAAGGAGGATAGAGGAGAAAGGTGCGCTGCAGGTGTCTTACCGTGTAGGGCTCTGGTGCGTCGGGATTGCCAATATAGACACGCCCCGTGGGAAAAAAATAAAGGTCGGGGTGCTCCCCTTTTTCCGCAAAGAGTAGACAAGATTTTTCTTCCAGTTTCTTGTTTCTGTTTCGCCGGCATAGTTCTAAGATTATTTTTTCTTTAATGTAGGCTAATTTTTGTGGAGTGTTTTGGCCCAAAAACAAAATAGCAGGAGGAAAACCTCTTTTGGCAAAGTATTCCCAGCTCTTGTCAGCCACTTCGTGGGCTAGCATATTAGTAGACGCGGGTAAGCCAGTTTTGGTGGCGATCTTCCTTGCCTGTTACAACACGAAAATATGCCTCTTGGATTTTTTGGGTCACCGGCCCTATTTTTCCATTACCAATGATACGATGGTCAATTTCCCTTAGCCAAGCTACTTGCACCCCCGTACCTGAGAAAAAAATCTCCTCACTCGTATAAAGTTCGGTTCGAGAGATAGGTCTTTCATGCACGGCAATGCCAAGCTCGTGAGCAAGGGTAATAACCGTTTTACGGGTAATCCCCTCTAAAATGGAGGAGGAGATAGGAGGGGTGTGTAGCTCTCCTTTTTGCACAAAAAATATATTTTCTGCTGAGCCCTCACAGACATTACCATGAATGTCTAAAAAAATGGCCTCATCGAAGCCATTTTGTAAGGCCTCTGATTTAGCAAGCGCTGAGTTGGTATAGGCTCCCGTGACCTTAGCACGGCTGGGGATTTGGGTATCATGGATGCGCACCCACGAAGAAACACAGGCTCGTAGCCCTCTTTGGGTATCTAAGTAATCATCAAGGGGGATAGCGTAAATAGCAAGCCCATCTTCGACATTGTGGAATCTTGGGGAAAGATCCAAGCTCTTTTTGTATAAAAAGGGTCTAATATAAACATTTTGGCGCCAATTTCCCTCGCGCAGCATGCTGACAAGTACCTGGCGGAATTCGCTCAGAGACAAAGGCATACGCATCTGCAAAATCTTGCCAGAATTCACAAGTCTTTCGTAGTGATCATCTACACGAAAGATAAAAAGATTCTTTTTTTCTTCGTTATAGTAGGCCCGCATACCACCAAAGGCAGCCGTGGCGTATTGGAGAGCATGGGTACGAATATTGATGTTGGCTTCGCGAAGAGGAACAAACTTGCCGTTAAAATAGCATGGCTTTTCCTCAAAATCCTCCATTGGGCAAAAAAATGGCTCAGCCTATACGCCGTCAAAAAGTTTTACATCTCAACTATCTTTCTCTATGGGAAAATTTCCTGTGCGCCTTTTTGTGAAAATCACAATAAAGATCTATGAGATTCTCTTTTTCTTGGGGAGCCAAAGCTTACTATTAGCCTTAGGCTATCTTGTTCTCCTTATACCCATACCTGAGAGACTTTTAGCAAAAAGATTTTGGTATATCTGGGAACATATGGCTTTAGCTTTAAGGAGGGGGCTTTTTGTGGTAAGCCACATTTCTTTTTATTTAATTCGCGTCCATGTTATCGCAAGCGACAGTATGTCACCTACCCTCGAGGCCGGAGATGTGGTGGTTTTTGAATGCCTTTCCCCTGGATTGCTTTTGCCTATCAGTAACTTTACCGGTGGGCGTTTTTACCGTATATTTCCTTTACGGGATTTTCAAGAGCAAGATGTGGTGTTATTTCGCCTTCCCAAGACACCCCACTATTTCGTCAAAAGAATTCAAGCAGTCCTTAATGAAAAAAGCTTTCTCGTTATGGGAGATAACTGGCGCAATTCGCTGGACTCGCGCACTTTTGGCCCCGTGGAAAAAACCGCTATGCTGGGCAAGATGCTTTTTCGCATTCGCAAGTAATGGCTGGCCCTAACGCTCCTTGGCGCTATAAGTTACTCATAGCAAAAGTTTTTTTATTGGCCCTTATCTTTTTTATGCGAGCCTATCAACTTACCTTCGACTCCCCCCTGCCTCCCGCCGTGCAAGAAAGCCGTCCCCCTATTAGGAGGGGTATCATTTTTGATGCTCTCAACCGTGAACTTGCTATCTCGCGAGATACTGCTTCTATTGGTATTCGCCCAGAGGAGATAGATAATCCAGAGCAGACATCCCGGCTACTCTCGCGTATCTTGAAAATCCCCAAAAGCGAAATTCTACAGAAAATCCAAGATAAGGAAAAAAAATTTATTTACCTTACCCGTAAAACCCCCATGGAAGATGTCGAAGAAATACGCTCTTTAAACTTGCCAGGACTTGTCTTTCATGAAGAACCAGATCGCTTTTATCCAAATGGTAGACTTGCCTCGACAGTGCTTGGTTTTACTGGACTTGACAATGAAGGGTTAGCAGGGATAGAATTCCAATATGACAGTGAGTTGCGCCATGCTGGAAAAAATTCCTATGTGGGCCGAAACATCCACCTAACTATCAATGGCTATGTACAATATCACTTAGAAAAAGCGCTGCACAGCCAATTTGAGAAGGTCAAGGCTGTGGGGGCAGTGGGGATTATTAGTGAGACAAAAACGGGAAAAATCCTGGCTTTAGCTTCATTACCAGACTTTAATCCAAACGAAGCTCGAAGCTTTAGCGCAGATGAACAGCGAAACCGGGCTCTTACCGATGTCTCTGAGCCAGGTTCTACCTTTAAGGTTTTCGTCTTAGCAGCTCTCTTTCGAGAAAAGCTCCTCGACGAGACAAGAACCTATTATTGCCCCGGCTACTTTCAATACAAAAATCACCGAATTCGCTGCACCGGTAAACATGGTGAACAAAATTTAGCTCAGGTCATGGCAAATTCTTGCAATACAGGCATTATTGAAGCCTCATGGCAGATGCCTGTGCTAAAACTCTACGAGAACCTACGCCGCTTTGGCTTTGGCTCGCAGACAGAAATTGACTTACCTGCTGAGGCAAAAGGATATCTCCCCCTACCCAAAGATTGGGATATTTACTTAAAGATGACCATCCCCATTGGGCATGGGGTGAGCGTCACCCCTATCCAACTCATAGCAGCAGCTAACGCACTTGCCAATGGGGGCGAATATGTGCGCCCTTTTATCGTTGAGAAAATCACCACACCTGACGGTAAAGTAGTGGAAAGCTTTGGCCCTAAGAATAAAGTCAAGATCAGTGATGATATAGTAAAACGCAAAGTACTCTTTTACTTACAAAAAGTGGTAGAAGAAGGAACTGGTCTTGCGGCTCGGCTTGAAGGAATGCCTTATAAAGTCTGCGGCAAAACAGGAACAGCCATAAAATCAGATCGCTTTGGCTACAAACAAAAAAAATACCAAGCCTCTTTCTTGGGTTTTTTCCCTTGTGAGGAACCTGAGGTCAGTATTTTTATAATGTTTGATGAACCCCGAGGAGAGCTCTACCAAGGGGGTCAGATTGCCGCTCCAGTTTTTCGCGAGGTACTGCGCCAAATTATCCCCCACATCCATCAGGGGGAAATACAGAGGGTGCAAAATCTCGCGCCTATAAATTACAATAAGCTAGAATTTAACCCAGAATTTGTTCCCGATCTAAGGGGCAAAAGTAAAAAAGAAGTCTTGCAGATACTTTGGCGCTATTATCCAGGAGAACACGAACTCTTTGGCGCGGGCTATGTGGAAAGCCAGGAACCACCACCCAAGACAAAAATTAACGGCATGCCTAAATTTAAAATACGCTTTAGCTTTCCTTAACATATGCTTTTACCTAAAAAAGAAGATTTTGAAGAATCTCCCCCGTTTGTTATCATGTGGCATCGCCGGGATCTGCGTATTAGTGACAACACGGCCCTAGCCCATGCCGTAAAATCGCATCTTGCCATACTCCCCATCTTTATTTTCGATAAAAATATTTTAGATAAACTTGAAGACAAAGATGATAGCCGAGTAAGCTTTATTTACGAGGCTCTTGGGGAGCTTTCTCATGCTTATGAGAGACTGGGAGGCTTTCTCCAAGTTTATCATGGCAAGCCCTTGGATGTATTTTCCATCTTTGCTTCTCTCGAGCCATGTAAGGGACTTTATACCAACGAAGACTACGAACCCTATGCCCGGGAAAGAGACAAAAATATTGAAAAAATTTTTTTGCAGGCGGGTAAATGTTTTTATTCCTTTAAAGATCAGGTAATTTTCTCACCGGGAGAAATTTTAACCGAAGAGGGTCGTCCCTACACCGTTTTTACTCCTTTCTCAAAAAAATGGCTCAAGAAGTTAGCTGCGATTCGTCTAACACAATACTCACTGCCAAACAAAATCTCCTCACCTATAAACAAAAGCTACTTACCTAGGCTTGAGGAAATTGGCTTTGTTAAAAATAATAAAATATCTTTTCCCGAACGCAAAATTCCCCTTCAGGTGCTAAGCCATTATAAAGAGCGGAGAGATTTCCCCTACTTAAAGGGGACAACACGGCTGGGAGTACACCTACGCTTTGGTACTCTTTCCATCCGACAACTTGTGTTTGTGGCCATTTCAAAAAGCACTGCGTTTCTCCATGAGCTGATCTGGCGTGAATTTTTCATGATGCTTTTATGGTACTTTCCTCATACCACCGAAAAGCCCTTTCGCACTGCCTTTGAAGCCTTTCCCTATCGCAAAAGCGAAGAAGACTTTGAAGCTTGGTGTAATGGCAAAACGGGTTACCCTTTGGTGGATGCCGGAATGAGAGAGCTCAATGAGACAGGTTTTATGCACAATCGAGTAAGGATGGTTGTTGCATCCTTTCTAACCAAGCATTTACTCCTGCCTTGGCAATGGGGAGAGCGCTATTTTGCAAGAAAACTTTTAGATTTTGAACTTGCCTCTAACGTGGGAAATTGGCAATGGGCTGCCGGTTGTGGTGCCGACGCTGCACCTTATTTTCGTATTTTTAATCCAGAGCTTCAGCAAAAAAAATTTGATCCAGAGGGAAAGTATGTGCGTCAATTTTGTTCCGATTATATGCAGCGAAGACCACCTTTGATTATTTCTCACGAAGAGGGACGCAAAAGAGCTCTGCTTGCTTTTGAATCAATAAAAGAAAGAATGAAAAACCTCTCCTAGCTTAAGCTCAGGGTGAGCTTCTTGGCAAGCCAAAACTTTTTTTCCCTTGGCGGATATATCTATGTAATCTCAAGTGGCAAAAGCGACTTTCCGAATGTTGAAAAGCATTTTCAACTTACCAAGCCGTAAGAGGAAGGTTCTATGGGACTAAAATGTGGTATTGTGGGCCTACCCAACGTAGGTAAATCCACGATTTTTAATGCTCTAACCAAATCTCATGCCGCAGAGGCCGCCAACTATCCCTTTTGTACCATCGATCCCAACGTAGGGGTGGTTGAGGTACCCGACGAGCGTTTTGACAAAATCTGTGAGCTTGTAAAACCACAGCGGCGGGTGCCTGCCGTTGTCGAATTTGTCGATATTGCCGGTTTAGTCAAAGGAGCCTCAAAAGGTGAGGGTCTAGGTAATGCTTTTTTGAGCCACATACGACAGGTCGACGCTCTTTTACATATCGTCCGCTGCTTTCATGATGATAAAATAAGCCATGTCTCTGGTCAGCTTAGCCCAAAGGAAGATGTAGAAACCATTGAGCTAGAGCTTATATTAGCCGATCTCGAGGTAGTCCAGAGAAAGCTAGAAAATCTCGCTAAAAAAAGAAAAGGTGGGGACAAAAAGGCCCTTGAACAAACTCTCGTTCTAGAAAAAATCCATCACACTTTAGAGCAAGGAAAGCCCGCTAGGAATATTAACTTAGCAGATGAGGAAAAAGAATCTATAAAAGAGCTTTCTCTCTTAAGCCTAAAACCCGTGCTCTTTGTGGGCAATGTGGATGAAGCATATGTCACAAGAGCCGAGGAAAGCCCCCTATACCAAGAGCTTTTGACCCAAGCCAAGACAAGAGGTTCACCATGTCTTGCTATTTGCGGCAAACTAGAGGCAGAACTTGCTGTCATGCCAAAAGAAGAAATGGAAAGCTTTCTTCAAGAATATGGTTTAAAAGAAGCAGGCCTAAACCAAGTGATCCGAGAGGCATACCGTCTTCTTGGTTATATTACCTTCTTTACAGCGGGCGAAAATGAGGTACGAGCTTGGAACATCCTCAAAAATACAAAAGCCCCCCAAGCAGCAGGCGAAATCCATTCTGATATGGAAAGAGGCTTTATTCGCGCCGAGGTTACTTCTTATGATGATTTTATAGCTTGCGGCAGCTTAAAGAAAGCACAAGAAATGGGCAAGATGAGGCTTGAGGGGAAGGACTATATTATGGCAGATGGAGACATCGTTTATTTTCGTTTCGCTGTTTAGGGCAAAAAACTTGACATTTTCTAAACCATTAGAAAAACAGGCGCACCCTTAGAAAAAATTCTAATTTGGTAATGAAAAATTGATAGTGTAAGGAGTTTGCGATGATACAAAAAATAAACAAAATTAGCGCCTTGCTCATAGCAGGACTTGTTCTTTCCCTCTATTGCGGCACCGCCAAAGAGCAAGTACGCCAAGAGCCTCCCCCCCAAACCGTAGCTAAAGCAGAGCCCACTAAAGTGGAGCCCCAAAAGGTAGAAAAACCGGTCCTTACGGTAAACGAAAAGCTTGTTTCTGAGTTGAACCAAAAGTTAGAAAAAGCTACCATGACGGGTTTTGCCAATGGAAAAACTACTCTTTCCCCAAAGCAGGAGAAAAACTGGCTTTCGAAAAATCTCTCTCTTATAAAATCCGTGGTAGAGTCCCTCAAAGACCAACCAGAAACAGTTAAGGTAGAGGTGGCGGGCCATGCCTCCTCAAGGCTTGCGCCAAAAGCTAAGTACATTGTGATTACCCGTGAAGAAGCTGCGCTTAAAAGAGCCGAATATGCCGTTGATCTCTTGAGAAGAAATGGGGTAGATACCAGTCGCTTTGTTGCCATTAGCAAATCAGATAGAAATCCCCTACCCAAAATTGACCCAAAAGATGGGCGCAACCGACGCGTTAGCTTTTCTGTGGTAGCTAACTAAAATTCCCACTGATACAAAATCTTCCACCGGTCGGGGTCCAGCCCGGCCGGATAGGCTTCCACCTCAGTAAAGCGGCGATGTAAGGCAATTAGATTGTAGGATGTATAAAGAAATGTGTATGGCTGCTCTTCGTAGATAATCCTTTGTATCTTATGGTACAGCGCATTGCGCCGCTTTTCATTGAAATCAACCCTGGCTTTTTCAATAAGGGCATCTAGATCCTGCCTGGAAAAACCTGTAAAGTTATGCCCCCGCTCAATTTGACTCGAATGCCAGACTTGATAAGGATCTGATTCCAAAGGCACAGACCAGCCCATCATTAGCGCATAAAAGTCCCGCTTATTAGCCTTCTCCACCAAAACTTGAAACTCAAGCTTGCGGATTTCCATAACAATCCCTGCCTTAAGAAGCTCTTCCCGAGCCACTGAGGCAAATTGCTCATAAAAAGGAGCTGCAGCGGGAATCAACAGTTCAAAAATGAATTTCTGCCCCTCTTTTTCTAAGATACCGTCTTTTCCTAGTTGAAAACCAGCCTCTGCTAGCAATTTTTTCGCTGCCACCGGATCGTACGGCAAAGGTTTAAGATTCTTGTCATATTGATTTCCGGCCATGTGAAAGGGACCAGTTACTTCAAAACCTAAATTATCCATGAGTGAGGCTAAAATTTTCTCTCGATCTAGGAGCATAGTAATCGCACGGCGCACTCTCTTATCTGTGAAAGGAAAACGACGTGTATTGTAACCAATGTAACGATAGCCTCCTGAAATATATTTTATTTTTTGAAAATATCGGTTGAAATTTTGAGAATTGGTTTGTCTTGTCCATTGGAAGGGTTTTAGATTTAGCATATCAATTTCCCTTTTTTTTAAAGCCTGCAGGGCCACAGCTTCATTTTTAATAATGCGATAATAATATTGCCGGATCTCGGGTTTGGGACCATGATAATCCTCGTTGCGAACTAAAACAATTCTCTGACCTGTTTTCCACTCCTTTAGTTTATAGGGACCTGCTCCAATGGGGTGGCGCAAACTATAGGGATTAGAAACAAAATCAGCTTGCTTGGAAAAAATATGCTTTGGCAAAATCTCGAAACCCCCCAGAAATTCCAATGATTTAAAATACGGTTTTTTGAGGCGAAAAATCACCGTATGCGATCCCCTTTTTTCGACACTTTGAACATCTTGGTAGTAAACCTTCATAAAGGGATTGGGGGTTTGGGGATCCATAATCTTTTGAAAGGTATAGATAACATCATCAGCGGTAACGGGATGGCCATCGTGAAAGCGCGCATTTTTCTTTAAGAAAAAGGTGTAGACTAGGTGATCTCGGGATATTTCATATCTTTGCGCTAAAGCTGGCTTCCATTTTAATGTCTTAACATCTCTTTTTAAGAGACTCTCATGAATTTTGGAATTAATGAGATTGGAATAGGCATCTTCAGCCACAATTGGGTTAAAGGTAATAGGATCGTTTTCTAGGTTTAGATAAAGCGTAGTATAGTCTTTGGTCTTTTCTTGCAAGCGGCAGCTAGCTAGAAGAATAAGACTTAAAAGAAAAAAAACCCTCATGGTCGGTGCCGTCTTTGAAGCTCCTCTTCAATTTCACCAAGGGATATACCGCTGTAGTTAAGGGAAACCAGAAAATGATAGATGAGGTCTGCTGCCTCACTAATGGCTCTTTCCTTATTGCCATTTTTTGCCTCAATAAGGTATTCCACAGCCTCTTCACCTATTTTTTGTAAGATTTTGTCTATACCTTGGGAAAAAAGTTTTGCTGTATACGAACAGTGGGGCTCGTAATTTTTTCTTTCGTTAATAATTTTTTCTAATTCGTAAATAAATCCCATTAGTGCTCCAAACGAGTGATATTTAATAATATGCCAAACATAGACATGTACATGACAAGTGAAGTGCCACCATAACTTAAAAGAGGTAAACTAATTCCCGTAGTAGGCAAAAGTCCCATGGTCACCGCCACGTGCATGGAAAACTGAGTAAAAAAAATAATTAAAACACCACTACCTAAAAGCCTGGCAAAGGGTTTCTCGATTTTTGACATGAGATACAAACCATAAGTCGCAAGACCAAAGTAAATAATGAGCAAAAGTACAATACCTAAAAATCCCATATCTTCTGCCACTATCGATAAGATAAAATCGGTATGTCGTGCCTGTAGGTTGTGGCGGCGCAAACCTTCGCCCAATCCCTTGCCCCAAAAACCTCCTGCCGCGAAAGATTTAAAAGAAGCCACAAGTTGGTAGGCACCCTCATAGCGGTAGGTCCAGGGATCAAGAAAGGCCTTAAGTCTTTCTAGGCGAAAAGGGGTGTAGAAAATAAAATAGTAAACTACGGGCAAGGAAAGCAGTAAAAAAAGAAGATGCATGTACCAGGGGAAAGAAGTCAAGAAAAGCAAGAGACCAGCACACAACAATAGATGCAAAGCTGTAGAAAGATCTGGCTCAAGAGCAATGAGCAATACAGGAAAAAAAACTAAGGTAACGGTAAGAGCTACATGGGCAAGCCCAGGTCTTTCCCAACGGGCGTAAAGTCGGGCTATGAGCAAGATAAGGCAAAAGCGCGCGATGTCCGAAGGTTGGATAGAAAAAAAACCAAAATTTAACCAGCGATGGGCCCCCCCTGCTTTCTTACCCAAAGGTGGTACAAAAACCAAAAGAAGGAGCACCAGCGAAAGTCCATAAAAAGGCCAGGCCCACTTTTCCCAAAAAGTATAAGGCAGCTGACTGCAAAAAAGTAAGCTTAAGAATCCCAAAAAGGCATACAAAGCCTGGCGTTTAATAAAAAAATACGGGTCCCCATATTCTTGGCGGGCCAAGAAATTACTGGCTGCCAATAAGACATTTAAACCAAAAAGAGTTAGAAAAATTACGAGAGAAAATATCAATAAATTACTGCGATAGCGCTCTTGACTGCGAAGCATGTCAATGGATTGTCTGCAAAAGCTCCTCCTGCCGGTGGGTCTCAAGAGCCGAGATAAGATCGTCAAGTTCTCCCTCAAGAACCTGATCTAGGTTGTATGCCGTATACCCTATGCGATGATCCGTAATGCGGTTTTGTGGAAAATTGTAGGTGCGGATTTTCTCACTGCGATCCCCCGAGCCTACCTGCGCTCTTTTTTCCATGGCCAGCTTTTCATGCCTTTCTCTTCGCATTTTTTCATATAACCTTGCTCTTAAAATGCGCAGGGCTTTTTCTTTATTTTTCGACTGGGATCTTTCTTCTTGCATGTATACCACAATACCTGTTGGAATATGGGTAATGCGTACCGCCGATTCTGTTTTGTTCACATATTGGCCACCTGCACCACTGGCCCGCATGACATCAATTCGTAGATCCTGGCTTTGGATATCTACCTCTTCTTCTTCCGCTTCGGGTAAGACAGCCACGGTCACTGCCGAGGTATGGATTCTCCCATTGGCCTCCGTAGCGGGGATGCGCTGTACCCTATGAGCACCTGCCTCAAAATGTAGCAAATCATAAGCCAGCTCTCCTCTGGCAGCAAAAATAGCCTCTTTTACCCCCCCTGCGGAACTGGGAGAGAGATCTAAAATCTCGGTTGGCACACCCTTTTTGTCCAAGAACTTTAAATACATCCGCAAAAGATCACGCGCAAACAGGGCTGCCTCCTCACCACCGGTACCGGCACGGATTTCCACAATAACATCTTTACCGCTGTCAGGATCTTTTGGCAAAAGAGCAAGTTTAAGCTCTCTTTCTATTTTAGCTAAATTTTCTTCTAGTCTCTGTTTTTCCTCTGCCAAATAATGAAGCATTTCCGCATCGCTTTCCTGCCCAAGCTGTTCTCTTAAAGAAGAAAGCTCGGTTAACAAAGCTCTGCGCTTTTGGATAAGCTCGACAATGCGAAATAAGCGGGCACGCTCTCTTGTAAGCTCACGCAGCTTCGTTACATCTTTCTGAACCGAAGGGTCAAGAAGGCGCTCCTCAAGTGTATGAAATTCCTGCTCAATTTCGCGCAGCACCGTCTCATTGAGCTCAGCCATAACACAGAAAAAACTTTACACTTGTCCTGTACACAAATTTTGCAACCTTATTTTTTTATTATACTCTAAAAAAAGAAAATTGTCTATGCCACAAACAACACAAACCCTAGAGTGCACCTCGTCAGCCGCCCAAATTATCTTGAGCCTCGTACCTATCGTTGGGATTGTATTTGGCTCCGCCCTCTTTTTCTTTTTCCTATTCTGGCAATATAAGCTGCGTCGGGAACTTGTCTTGCGTGGGCAATACCAGAGCCGAATTTGGGAGCATTTACGAATCCTTAGTTTACTAGTTGGCAGTGTTTCTTCCTTAGTGGGATTAACCTTATCCCTTCTCTTTTTTGGGGTAAACGGGATTTCGTACCTACTGCTGGGGGGACTTATTCCCTTAAGTGCGGGCATAGGACTAATCTTATTTTATTACCTTGCCCCCTGGGGGAAAAGCAAGTGAGCTAAAATGGCCTCACACCCTCCACTTGGCCGGGATGAGTTTAATAAACTTTTTTTAAGCGCCCTACCCATGCTTTACAACCTAGCCATGAGAATTTTTCGCAGCGAAGAGGAAGCAAGTGATTTCTTGCAAGATTTCTACATTTTCGCAGAAAAAAAACGCCACAATTTTGCGGGCTTATCGCGCTTTTCGACCTGGCTCTACCGTCTGGCTATCCATGAAGCTTTGGCTGCTTTGCGACGAAAACGAAAAATCAGCTGGGAAATACTTGATGAAACCCAAATCGAAAGTCACCACCTGGGTCCTGAAGAACTTGAACATAGACAGGATCTAGAAAAGAAAGTACAAGAAGAATTTCTTAAGCTACCCGACACCTACCGCATTCCTCTCTATCTCCGCTATTATGAAAATATGAGCTATGAAGAAATTGCACAGACCTTAAACTTAAAAGAAGGTACTTTAAAATCTCTAATCTTTAGGGGCAAGCAGATCTTAAAAGAAAAGCTTATAAAAGGGGGGATCTATGAACCGGTTAAATGAAAGATTTATCGAAGATGCCATCCGCAATTTGCCTACGGTGGAGCTGCCAGACGAGCTACGACAGAGAATCTTGCGCCTGATGCTACGGCCACGATACTCTCTTAGCCATCTTTTCGCAGGACTTTTGCTCTTGGTGGCCGGCGAGCTTATCTGGGCCAAGAATTCCCGACAAATTGGGGACGGCGTACTAGTCTACCTTATATTTGGCATACTTGCCCTCTTGTGGGGGACACAACTCGTTTATTGGTTTATCTCCCAAAGACAGCTCTCCCAGCGTAATTTTGGTAAAAAAATTAACGAAATCCTCGACGACCTAAAGGCCCTCTAAAGCTTCTGGGCATCATCCAAGCTTTCCGCCGTCAAGAGAAGGGCATCTGCACGAGTAAGGCGAAAGACCATGCGTATGGTTTGATTTAGGTTGATAAGCACAAACTTTCCCCCATAGCTTTGGATTTCCTTGTGAATGGCAAAAATAGCCCCTAGAGCTGAGGAGTCGAGGTAGTTCACATTGGCTAGGTCCAAGATGACCTTCTCTGGGCGGTTATGGATTTCCTTCCCCATGATCTCCCGAAACTCGGGAATGTGGTACATGTGAAGATGAGCTGTTTGGAGAATGACAAGCACCCCGTTTGGGAGATTTTGTATCTCCACAATGGGCTCCATAGCCCCACCTATTAGGGAAATCCATAGCTGTCAATTGTTTTAGGCTCAAAAACAAAGGCAAGGATAAGCTCATATCCTGTGTGCTAGATCCCTCCCACAGAGGCCAGCTATGGAAATCCATACCCAAAATAGCTCTTGACACGGGCCACTATATTTTTATATTTGCCAAATTAACGAAGTTTCTATATTATGCCAAGGGACGAAACAAAAATAAGTAAGGTACATCGCATGGCAAGGAGAATTCGCCTATGAGTGTTTGTGTGGAGTCTCTTCGTAGTACCTATAGCACATCTCTTCGGTTTATATTCCTAGTTCTATCTTTTTCAGTAGTCCCTCATCCTCTTTGGGGGCAGGGGGTCGGCACCATCACGGGTACGGTACTCGATGCCGCTGATGGGCAACCGATAATTGGGGCTCAGGTGGTTGTTGAGGGACGGCCCGACCTTTATGGTGTTAGCGACATCGATGGTAACTATACGATCCGCAATGTGCCCGAGGGAACTGTCAAGCTGATCTACCGCATGCCAGGCTATCAAACAGCTGTGGATACGGTTAAGGTTAGCCCCGGCAAAACCACCCGCAATAATGTAGCGCTTTCCTTTAAGGTTCAGGAAGAGATGGTGGTGACAGCCAAAAGAATTTCCAACACAGCAGCTGCTCTCTTAACTCGCCAAAAGAAAGCAGCCGCAGCTCAAGATGCTATTTCCGCAGAGCAAATTGCCAAAAGCCCTGACAACGACGCTGCCGATGCCGCGAAGAGGGTTACCGGTGTTAGCATAGTTGGCAATGGTAACATTTACATTAGGGGGATGGCCGATCGCTATTCCGTGGTACAGGTAAATAAAAGCCTGGTCCCTTCCCCTATCCAAACCCGGCGGACAGTTCCATTAGACATCTTCCCGGTAGCCTTGCTTGATAATCTCACAATAATTAAGACCTATCTGCCCGAATACCAGGGTGAATTTGGTGCGGGTATTATTGAAATTGAAACCCGAGACTACCCGGAGGAGGGAGAGCTTAAGGTGGGACTTGGCATGGGCATGAATACGATTACCACAGGTCGCCCCTTTGGTACCTACCGTGGTGGAAAGCTCGACTACCTGGGCTTTGACGATGGGACACGCCGCTTACCAGAAAGAGTAGAAGGCCGTAAAATTGTTCCTTATAGTGCAGTTACAGGAACAGGATATAGTAACCCGCAACTCTTTGGTATTGCACAAAATTTTCAAAATGTTTGGACTAGGCAGGATGTTCAGGCCACCCCGGCCGCGAAATTTCAAGCATCGTATGCAAGGTCCTACAATCTTGGGGAAAGCCAAAAACTTGGTTTTCTCGGCTCCATTTTTTGGCAAAATAATCTCCAGACTGTAAATGGTGTCTTTCGGCGCTATCTTGCCGATCGCTCGATTGCCACTGATTACACCTATCATGACTTTACTTATTCGACGATTAAGAGTGCCCAGCTAGGTCTTACCTTTGCACCGAGTAACAACACGAAATATCGTTACAATGGGTTTTACACTCACAAGTCTTCAGACACAACTCGGCAAAATATAGGCCAGTACGATTATTCCAAAGTGGGGACGAAAACTATCCTGGCTTTTTGGGAAACTCACCTTCTATTTAACCAACTTTCTGCGGAGCATAAATTGGGATTTTTGGATGCGGAGTGGAAATACTTTGCTTCTTTTTCTTTGGCTTCTCGCAACCAACCAGATACTCGAGTGACGCGATACACCGAATTCGGTGTATTTGATCAATCTCGCAATTTCACAAGGTATTTTTTTTCCCATGGCGAACAGATTTACCAGGCGGGTACAGGTTTGGACATTCCTTTTGCTCAATGGAGTGGTCTTAAGTCAAAGTTTAGCGTAGGTTTAGATGGTTCCGCCCGACTACGGGAAACTACTAGTAGGCGTTTTCAGCATGATTTATTCAATGTGGGTGACCTGACTCAAAGAGCCGAGGTCATCTTCGTTACACAACAGCCACGCATTATAGAGACAACAGGCACTTCGGCAGCCGAGGGCTTTGATGCCTATAATGCTTCCCTGTTCATTGGCGCAGGGTATGCTCAAGTTGATATGCCCCTCGTTCCCAAGGTCCGTCTTATTGGTGGTAGCAGGGTAGAGATTTGGCAACAAAAAGCCGACTCCTTTAACCTCTTTGACAAGGACCTAAGGGTTAGCAACAAAATAGAAGCCGTAAGCTTCATGCCTGCGCTAAGTCTTGTTTTTTCGCCGTTAGAGGACCTCAACATAAGATTGGCTGGTAGTCAAACTATTAATAGGCCAGACTTTATAGAGGCTTCTAACTTTCGAGTTTTCGATGACCTTGTCACCGGGGCTATCCTGAAAGGTAATCCGGAGCTTACCTACGCTCGGATCACCTCAGCCGATGCCAGATTTGAGTTTTTCCCAACTCCGGGTGAGGTTATAGCCATAAGTGGATTTTATAAAGAGATAAGGAATCCCATCGAAGCGTCTGTTGGTGCCTTAGCCGATGATTTACAATTCACTTATGTAAATCAGGAAAAAGCTATTCTTTATGGCTCAGAATTTGAAATACGCAAGAATTTTAGCTTTCTAAGTGAGAGTTTACGATACCTATCTTTCTTAACGAACTTCACCTTACTTTATTCGGAAATTTCTCTTAACCCAAATACCTTCACAGCAGAAACCAATAGGCGCCGCCCCCTGCAGGGCCAATCCCCTTGGCTTTTTAATGCGGGGCTTTATTGGGATTATGATCCTTGGGGCACAAGTTTAGCTCTGCTCTACAACATCTTTGGGCGGCGCATTGTTTTCGTGGGAGTAAATGGTCTGCCCAATACCTATGAAGAGCCATATCCAACCTTGGATGTGGTAGGGCGCCAAAGACTCACCCGCCAGCTTGAGATGAAGCTCACCGTTTCTAATATCCTAGATCCCCAAATTACCCAGAACCAGGGAACAGGGGCTGAGGCTATGCTCATAGAAAGATACCGTCGGGGTATAAATGTCGCCGGGAGCTTACAGTATGCGTTCTGATAATTTTTTATCAGAAAATACTTTAAAAAGGAGGACAACATGAAAAAGCAAAAAATTTTGCTAACAAGCTTGCTCACCCTGGGCTTTTTGGCCATGGGCTGTGCAAGCGATGATAAAGAGAAAAAAGAGACGACGGGAGCAGGTGCACCTTTATGTAACCCAACCGAGGTCATTGAGGGGTTTATCTCGGTTAATCGAACTATAGGGGCCAACTCTTGCGTGGCAATTAAGGGTGCGGTCACCGTTCTTCAGGGTGCGACTCTCAGGATTGAAGAAGGCGCCAAGGTTCTTGCCGATACGAGTACCTTAAGTTACATTAAGGTAAATCGTGGGGCCAAAATCGAAGCAGTGGGCACAGCTTCTAATCCTGTAATATTCACAAGTGGCGCTGCTGTGGGTTCTCGCTCTCCCTCTGATTGGGGTGGCATTGTTATCCATGGAGCTTCCGCGACAAATCAGACAGCAGGCTCCAATTACGCAGCGGATACGGAAATCTTCACAGGACCTTATGGATGTGGTGATAGTAACTTTACTTGCCAAGGAACCCCCGCTCTTAGCAATAATGACAACAGTGGTGAGCTACGTTATGTACGCGTGGAGTTTGCCGGTCGGGAAATCGCATCTGGCAAGGAATTCAATGGCATTTTCCTTGCGGGAGTTGGCAAAGGGACAAAAATAGAGTATGTGCAGGTACATCGCGGTTCTGATGATGGTATAGAGATTTTTGGCGGTGCGGTCGATATACGCTATGCCATTATTACGAACAACCAAGATGACCAGTTTGATGTTGACGAAGGCTGGCGGGGTATCGCTCAGTATGTCGTAGCAGCCGTACCTAAAGATGGGGACCAGGCTATCGAGTACGATGGAATAGGTGCGGACCGGTCCAGAGCTAGCAACACCATCATGTCAAATTTCACTATGCTCGGTAGTCTCAACAAAACCATACCCGGGGCTATATCTATCCGTGCATCAGGCACAGCAAGGATATACAATTCTTACATCGCCCATTTCTGGGGGGCAAACGGGATCATTGCAGTGGCAAACGAATCCGTTTGCCTGGCGAAAGATGGAAATATGGTTCATCCAGGTCCAACTCCCGCCGAAACCGATGATCATTGTAACGGGGACCCGGTAACCCCCAACCCCGGATTTGTGGGTTCAGGCAGCGGAGCAGATGCCTTTGTTCTTCGTTTTGAAAGCAACTTTATCGAATGCGCCTTTACTGATGCGATGTTTTCTAACCCACGATCTGACCTAAATGCCCTCTTCGCCCGAGGTAACCAACCACAAGGCGCTCTGCCAAGCAAATTTAATGACAACCGTACTGCATCCGCCAGTCATCCAGTCTCTGATGTTGGCCGCTTTCCTGATAGTTCTGGTAATGGCGACAATGTATATACTGGCTCTTGCAACTCCCCCAAGCTCTCGCGACCTGGGGAAAACATTCTTTGGGGTGTAACAAACGGTGTGGCTGAGTTTATCCCCGCTGCCAACATCACCGTCAGCAATTTCGCTGACCCACAGGCGGCACCCAATGGTACGGACCTACCTCAACCTACCTATATAGGTGCCTTTGCAGCTGGTGATACCTGGGCCAATGGCTGGACAGCCTTCCCCGTCAACTAAAGCTAGGGCAGCTTAGGCTGCCCTTTTATAGACGCATAGGGCCTCTATAAAAGGGCAGTTATGATAAAAAAAGTTATAAAGATGGGCCATCTCAAGTGGGCAATCTTCTCGAGCCTGGCTCTAGGGATAATACTCTCTTGCCGCCATGAAATCCTTCTCACAAACCCCTACCCCTCACTTAAGGAGCTAAGCGCAGCCCTTCTTGAGGCAGCTCAGGAAAACTCGCTAGAAAAGTGGCAAAAACTCCTCATTAGCCGAGAAGAGTTTCGGGAACATATTTACCCCTATTTACCTGAAGCAAAAGGCCCCGGCAAAGTGAGTGAGGAAGACTATTGGGAATGGGTTTCCATCGACACAGATAAGGCTCGTAAAAAACTCTTTGCCCTCTTGAAGGGGCGGGAGATAATATCTTTTGAAGTAAAAAACCCAACAAAAGTTTTGCGTCAAGGCCGGTATAAGATTCTGCGAGACATCCCTCTTGTGGTGCGGCTAAAAACGGAAAGTGGTGAAGAAAGCCTCGAGTCTCGGGAAATTCTTAAGGCCGTCATTGAAGCCCGTGGGGGTTACAAACTATGGAATTCCCTCTTTGAAGGCTAGCCCTCATAGCTCCACACACTCCCCTTAAGCCCGCCACTGGCGGGCTTTTTTTTGGTATGGAAATCCTCGTCTTAAGCTTTTTACGGCTAAAAAAATTGACAAGTTAAACTGATTTATGCCGATAATCTAAGGGAAGAAGTATCCGTTAGACACAGGAGTAGCTTTATGAATGTTAAAAAAAGCGATATGATTTCGGTATCAGCCGACATAAGTCTCACCCAAAAAGAAGCCATGCAGCGCCAACTACAGGCTGCCGATCTATCCAAGTCAGCTAGCGCACCTGTGAGTATTGATGTGGATTCTCTGCGAGCCCAAGTGCTTACCTTGCAAAATGAAGCCAAAGAACTCCAAACTAAAATATCTTTCCATCAAGTACAGCTTGCTTTTCTCTCAGAGCTCAAAGACAAAACAAACTGGAAAAATGAACTCATGCGCTTTATGCAAAACCATTTCCCAACATTTCAAGATGAGGGTAGCCCAGAAGAATCACTTGAAGACTTTATGGCAAGAACAGAAAATCGTTTGGGGGAGCTAAGCAATAATCTTATTAAAAAAGAAGTTCAGTTACAAAATATACTCTCCTCGGGCATGCTCCCCGAGGAATCACTTACCATAAAGCTCTTTCGCGATCTTGCGCAAGATGCAGAGGTTTTTCGTAAGCTCAAGCCTGAGCTTGTCTCAAACTTGCTAAAATCGTAGTGAATCACTTCGCATATAGATCTTCGCTACCAGAGCTGCCTGAAAAAGAACAAAAACACACAAAGCTATGGGAAAAATATATTCCCCTACATGGAAGCGATTTGAGAAAACATCGTAGAGGACTCCTCCCACTAGAATAAAAAAACTAAGGGCAAAACCCGTGCTGGCAAGTCTTTTTCGTTTAATAATTCTCACTAAAAGAAGTACTAAAAAACTAACCGCAATCAAAAGAAAAAGTTGAAAAATAGGCAAAAAGCGGGTATAGAGAATCGTGGGTAAGGCCAAGAGAAAACCCACAAAGAGAAGGCTTACGGCCGCGACCGCCCAAAAATAAGGTCTCCTCATATCGTTTGGGTAGAGATGGTGGATGTACCATGAGAATAAAAGGGGGCCTAGGTAGAGAGTTAAATACTCCAAAGCTATTTCTTGTTCAAAAGTAAGCCAGCCGGGCAAAGCCAAAATACGCTCACCTGTCATTGCGGAGCGCAGGGCAATCAAGAAGCAAAAAAAGGCAAAGCTTAAGGCAAAACGGTGGGTAGGCTTGTAGAAATAAAGTATTAGGTGATATAGCCCCACCGCTAAGAGAAAACCTACGGTGAGACTATCTTTTAGGAGCACTTTTTGGTATCTCTTGCTTACCTCTTCATAGCGGCCTAAAGTAATTCTCTGCCAAAGTCCACCTACATTGCCTTCGGCAAAATTCGATACGTGGAAGGTCAGTTTAATTTCCTCAGTATCGAGCCGAAAGGGCAGTATAAAGCGGCGGTATTGGGGCTCTGCTTGGGCAGCACTCTCAGCGATTTTTCCTAGTTCATAGAGCTTTTCTTCGTTTAAATATAGCCGATAGGCACTCGCAATTTGAGGTAGATGCAAGGCATAGATCTTGCCCTTTTCTTCTACAGGCAATAAGATCCTAATTCGATAGGTGGCGAAACCCTCGTTTGTGGGAAAAAGGTCGGGGCGCCCATCATGCCAACCACTAGGTACTTTGATGAGCTCACCCTGCCTTTTCTCGCTTGGCATAACCCAGGCAAAAGGGAAAATCTCCCATTGGCCATCGAGAAAGTAGAGGGGTTCTTGCTTTTGCCGGAAATCAAAGACCGCCTGCTGGGCCATTGCCGGGGCTATGACAAGCCACACAAGCAAGCGGCCAAGCCCTGACATCATGACATGAGGGGGTTGGCTCAGCTATAGATGTCAAGTTTTTTGTTTACTCTATGTTTTCTGCTTTGCTCATGCAAAAAGGAAATGCGCCTGCCCCTTCTCGTTCTATGGATAGTTATTTTCCCACCTACCCTAGCTTTTGAGAGAGTCCTGGTCACAGCGGGCAGCAGGATAAACATCGTGGGCAATCTTTACATATGGCAAGGCACGATGGCAGATTCGCCGGAGCCCCCTCTTTCTCACGGCCATTGGCAAAAGGTAGATTCTGATGTAAAAAAGGAGTATTTCCCTTTGCTTTACCCTAAAAACCCCGCATGGCTTTTTTTTGAGCTTGAGGGGCGAGACAGAGTTATAAAAGACTACATCCTGGAGGTTCCATACCCTAACATTTATGATATACGTATTTTTGTCTTTGATGAAAAGGGGCTCGTATTCTCCAACTACTCAGGTAGTCGCTATGCCTTTCACCAAAGACCGATTTCGGACCGCCATTTTGTCTATCCCATAGATTTGCCATACAAGAAAAGATTAAGGGTTTATCTCTACATACATAGTCTTGCCTCCCTACGCCTTGCGCTTTATATTTGCGATTCCAAATTATTTTACGAGGGTAAAATAAAAGAAAATATCTTTTATTTTACACTATTTGGTCTCGCCTTAAGTCTTATCCTCTACAACACTATCTTTTTTGTTCGCTTTTGGGACAAGAACTACCTCATATATGTGCTCTATGCTATTTCTTTTGTTTTGGTGCTTTTTCGTATCTCGGGTTTCGGATACCAATATCTTTGGCCAAGCTACCCACTGATACAAATCTATAGTTTTCCCTTTCTGGCAATTCTGGTTTCCCTTCTCCTAAATATCTTCCTCCAATCTTTTTTGGGTCTTTTTAAAGGACCTCTCTTTACTCGCCTAAGCTCTTATCTTGTCTACTACCTGGCTCTGCCCGTATTCTCGGTAATCTTCTTTTTATCGATAGCCACAGCGTACAGGATAATTCTTCTCTACTCTGGTCTCGTACTCGTCAATGGCCTAATTCTTGCCTTAACAGGGCTGGCTCTGGGGCGCCGTGGTTCTATTATGATCTTGACCGCTTTTTCCTTTCCTCTCATGGGGGGGATTCTCAACATTTTACGATTCTTCGACATTTTACCCCCTGTTTTTGCCTACGAATATCTCTTTTATGGGAGTTCTCTGTGGGAGCTCTTTTTCTTTTCTATGGCTCTTTCCGACCGCTTTGCCCGACTTGAGGCTGAAAAAAGGGAAATAGAGAGTCGGGCACGGGAACGCAGTTTATTTTTTTCTGCCATTGGCCATGACTTACGCCAGCCACTAAACATTTTGTTAGGCTACTCACAAGAATTACAGCAAAACAAAGATATTACGTTATGGCAGGAACTCCTACCCAAAATAACTTCCTCGGCCAGTACTTTAGCAGCGCTGGCTGAGGATGTCTTGGAATACGACCGCCTAGAAAGAGGGGAGCTAGCCCTCGAATTTTCTCTAACGAAAATTGACGAGGACTTATTTTTGCCCTTACGAGAGATGTTTTACAACAAAGCCCAATCAAAAGGACTCACTCTTTTATTTGAAAGCGAGGCCACAAGACCTTACTTGGCTGATAAAGGTCGTATCTTGCGCATTTTAATAAATCTTGTCTCAAACGCGGTTAAATATACCGAAAAGGGGGGCATTCTTGTTTCCTTTCGGGAAAAAACCGTAAGGGACCAAATTCTTGGTGAATTTTCGATTAAAGATACGGGGATTGGCATGAGCGAGGAAGAACTAAAACTCATCTTTAAACCCTATGTTCGTGTTGGCAAATACAAAGATGACCCCTCATACGGGGCTGGATTAGGCCTTGTTATTGTGAAAAAACTTGTGGAGCTTATGCGGGGCGAACTAAGCGTTGAAAGCGAGCGAGGGATTGGCAGTGTCTTTGTTTTTCGGCTTCCCTTGAAACCCTTCCCAGAGGCAGAGGGAAGAGAAGGCCAAACCAAGAGCCTAAAGCTAAGAAAGATACTCATTGTTGACGACGATCCAGATCAAATCGAGCTCCTTACCCGCCGACTTGGCGGATGGGGTCTCACTTGCTATAGTATTCGTTCCCTCGAGGAGGTAGCAAGCATACCCCCTGATGTGGAGTTAGCCTTGATTGACCTTCATCTTGGTCGCCATGATGGTCGCATGGTTGCGCAAAAACTTCGGGAGAAACTCCCCCATCTTTTCGTGATTTTTATTACAGGAAGTGAAGAGATCCTCCAAGAGAAAGCAGAGGGGCCCACCCTTGCTATTTTACAAAAACCTCTTTCTTTTGGGAAGCTCTTTGAAATCTTACAAAAACATTTTAGCTAGAAGCTTTGGTGTTTGCTAAAGACCGTGCTTTTTTCAAGTACCCTAGTGCGAGATAAACGCCAAGGCCCACGATAAGAACCGCAAGCGAAAGTAGAGGTCGGTAAAAGAGCCAGGCCAAAGCCACAGTGAGACTTGCTAAAACTATAGACACAGCCAAAGCTGCCACGGAAAGGCCGAGTCCCACAAGAGAACCCAGTAGCGGGATGAAATCCACAAGCTTTTGCAAGGGATTAATTATGAGACTCAAACCAATAAAGAGAAGAAGCCACCCCAGGAAACGCAAAAGCCAGGTTGTCAAGCGGTTTTGTCGTTTGGCCTCGGCAAAGAGATTTTCTGGTGGCAATATCCCGGCTGATGCCAAAGAAAGACTTGCTCCCGAAGAAGCTACATAAGGGACGAGGTTATCCCCTTGCAATACGGCTATCACACTTGCTTCTTTGGGATAAGCCACCTCAAGGCTTATGCGATAATCACCTATCTTGGGATTTTGAGGATCCTCGCCTACGTAGAGCTTTCCCCCCTCAATGGAGGTTTTTGTTTTTATCTTTATGTTCGAGATAAGATTTTCCTCCAAGTGATAGCTTTCCCACTGGGCAATTTTCATGATTTGCTCTTGATTAAGCCGGTAGACCCCTAATCTTGCTTCTGGAGAATAAAAAATTTCCTGCGAATAAATTTTCTGCGGGTTTTCATGACCTTGTTTTTTCTTAAAATTCGACGAATCAATTGCCGAAGAAGACCATACCTTCTCGTAGGTGCATTCCGTAATTACCTCTTCTCCCCCACCTAGTTTTTGTTCTCTTTTTGTGGTGCATTTCTCGGCCCACTGGTACATTTCCACAAGTCGCCTAAGGGCGAGCACTCCGTTGACAACCACACCAAGTAGGGGATCACGTACATCACCTACGACACTTACCTTTCCCGAAACATAGACAAGCTTACCTTCGAGCGCAGAGTCAATTTTCTCAAGAGGGGCTCGTACATACTCCTTTTGGGCCTCCTTTAGAGTTTTATACTCATCGACAGAGCGGCCCTCATTGCACCACAAGAGAAGAAGCGAGATAGGTATGAGAATAAGTCCGGTAAGAACCCCCCCTAACGAGCTCTGTAATTTCTGAAAATAAGATATGCTCTCTTTTTCTCGGTATATCTCCTCTTGACTCTGCTCTGCCATATCGAAAACTACCAATATATCCGTTGGTGCCCTTGGCAAGCAAAAATATTCGACAATTTGTCCTAGTATACAAAAACCTCCTATGCGGCAGGGCTGGGCTCTCATTACAGGAGCTTCGTCAGGCATAGGGCGGGAACTAGCGTACATTTTAGCAAAGGAGCGTTACGATTTAGTTCTCGTAGCCCGGCGCAAAGCACTACTTGAGGGGTTAAAAAATGAATTAAAGAAATTACATCCACCTCTTAGTGTGGAAATCCTGCCTTACGATTTAGCTAAACCAGAAACCCCCGCAAGAATTTTCAAAGAACTTAAGCGAAAGAAAATCCGCATTCAGTTTTTAGTAAACAACGCTGGTTTTGGCACAAGCGGTCCCTTTGCAGAAGCCAACCTGCAACGCGAACTAGAACTTATTGATGTAAATATCCGTTCCTTAGTTGAGTTAACCCACCTTTTAATCCCCGATATGCTGCGCTATAAAGAAGGTATCATCCTCAATGTGGCATCAACAGCTGCCTTTTTACCGGGCAGCTTTATGGCCAATTATTATGCCTCGAAAGCCTATGTGTTACATTTTAGTGAAGCCTTGGCAGAGGAACTACGGCCCTACGGTGTGAAAGTCTCGGCCCTGTGTCCTGGCCCCACAGCTACCGAGTTTTTTGAGGTAGCTGGTAGTGCCCAAAGCCTTATTGCCAAGGGTAAACTAGCCCCCCTTATGTCTGCCAAAGAGGTCGCTGAGATAGGTTACCGCTCTGCCGTAAAAGGTAAGGTCGTGGTGATTGCTGGTTTTACCAATAAAGTGCTTATACAATTAGTGCGCCTCTCACCCCGTTTTTTGCTGCGCAAAATAACAGCTCTTCTAAATAAACCAAGAGAGAGAACTAGACCATAGCTTCATGCACCACCTTATGGACACAGAAGAGATACGAAGAATGCTACAAACAAAAAAAGAAGAGCTTGAAAAAAGGCTCCTTGCCATTGAAGAAGACAAAGAGAGAAAAAAGGACCCTCTCGTAAGTGATTTAGACGACCAAGCTATTCAAAGGGAAAATGATCCGGTGATCGATGCCTTAGATGAGACCTTGCGCCAAGAGCTACGGCAAATTGAACATGCCCTTTATCGGCTAGATATGGGGAATTATCATATCTGCAGCCACTGCGGGGAAATTATCGGGGAGGAGAGACGAAAGGCCCTTCCCTATACTACTTTATGTATAAGGTGTGCCCATGAAACTTAAAAAAGAGAACTTGCTTTTATCATTTTATGGAGAAAATTGTTGCCGACTTTCCCTTGGACCCTCAAAGACTTTCCCTTCCTCTATTGCACTTGTGCCAAAGCTTTCAGAAAAACCCCAACACGTAGCTCAGGTCCTTAAATCCCACAAGTGGCAAAAACAGCCACTTAAAGTAAGTTTTCAAAAAGAAAATTTTTCCTTTGAGATAAGCTATTCAAAAAACAAGCAAAACAACCAAATCACAGGCCGTATTTTCGACCAGGTTGGTGGCTATCCGGCGTTGGCTATAGACTTTGAAAAAAACGATCGACTCATGGGACTAGGTGCCGCTGCCTCTGGTCTTTGGCGCAATGATACTAAGGCACGTCTCTTAAATATAGATACCGTCTTTTACCGTCGAGAGGGAGAAGCCTACTCTACCTTCCCTTTTTTATGGAAATTCAACTCGAAGAGCAGCGCAGCTATATTTCTCCACACACCCCTCCCTCTGCGCTATGAAGGAGGTACCAGTGAGGCTGTCTTTTACTTTGAAAGATTTGATGAAAACGACTGCCTTGATATTTTCTTTTTCTTTGGCAATCCGGCGGAAATACTTGCTTCTTATGCCAAAATCACGGGTCTACCCTACCTGCCTCCCCTGTGGGCCCTTGGTTTTCACCAATCGCGTTGGTCATATAAAAGTGAGAAAAAGGTTCTCGAAATTGCCAAAAAAATGCGCGAGCATTCGATACCCTGCGATGCTATTTACCTCGACATCCACTATATGCAAGACTACAAGGTTTTCACCTTTCATCCAAAGAACTTTTCCGACCCCAAGAAAATGACTAGCCAATTAGAAGAGATGGGAATAAAAACCGTAGCCATCGTTGACCCTGGCGTCAAAGTGGAACATGGCTACCCCGTTTATGAGGAGGGACTAAAACACGATGTCTTTTGCAAGAAAAAAAATGGAGATGTCTACGTAGGTAAGGTTTGGCCTGGAAATAGCGTTTTTCCTGATTTTAGCCGAGAGGAAGTGCGCCACTTTTGGGCATCTTGGCATGATGTGCTTTTTCGAAAAGGGATAAGAGGTATCTGGAACGACATGAACGACCCCGTGCTACAAATTGGTAAAGATTACGACCCCCTTGAGGAAGACATATGGCATAATGGGCAGGCCCATTATCGGGTACGTAATCTCTACGCCAATTACGAGGCGCTATCTAGTTGGGAGGGCTTTGAGCGCTATCTTCCAGGAGAAAGACCCTTTATTTTAACCCGATCTGCCTTTTCGGGCATCCAACGCTATGCTGCCCTGTGGACGGGAGACAATCATTCGAGCTGGGAGCACCTACGGCTTAACCTTGAGCATGTGTTAAACCTCTCCCTCTCTGGCGTGCCTTTTTGTGGAGCCGACATAGGAGGTTTTGGGGGAGGTCCTGGCATAAGGGGGATTTTTAAATTCCGTAAAGACCGAGAACTTATGGCTCGCTGGCTTGAGCTTGGCTACCTTATGCCCTTCTTCCGCATGCATACAGTTCTCTATTCCTATGACCAGGAACCCTGGAGTTTTGGCGAAGAAATCTTACAAATTGCACGCAAGTACATCCGCCGCCGCTATCGCTTTTTACCCTACCTATACCTCCTTTTTCTGCAGGCCTCTAAGACTGGCGAGCCCATCGTAAGACCACTTCTATACGAATACCCCCACTTACAGGACGTAACAGAAAATCTCTTTTTGGTGGGGAAAAATCTCCTAGCGGCGGCGGTCCTCGAGAAGGGTCAAAGAGAAATGGAACTTACCCTGCCCGAGGGTCTCTGGTATCACTACGAAACAGGAGAACTTCTTGAAGGAAATAAAACCTACCGTATCTCCACACCCATAAATTCCCATCCTTTATTTGTGAGGGCAGGTACAGCTCTGCCAACAGCTGAACCTATGCGGAACACCTACGACACCTTGTCCTCCGGTCTTATTTGGGATGTCTTTCCTTCACAAAACATTTCTGGAGAATACTATTTAGATGATGGTAAATCTCCCTCGCCTAACCAATACTACCGTATGGTTTTTTATGGCAAAGAAAAAAAAGGAGAGCTAGAAGTTACTTTAAAAGAAGAGAAAAAAGGATACGAGCCGAGTTTCGATAAAATCTTTGTGCGGTTACCCCAAGGCTACAACACAGCCATATTCCAGGGTAAAGAAATCACCCCTCGCCTGGTTAGCCTACAAAGCGATGGCCGAGATATTCGTATTAGTGAATTCTTATTGCCTCGGCGCAGTGGCAAGATCACCTTTAAGAAAACCTAGGGATCATGGGCATAGGCACAGCCATAGCGCTCCCCTGTGTATTTCACTGTCGTCGTTCGCCCAAGTCCACCTACGGTTACCGTCTTTTCATCCTTGTTTAAGGTAAAGGAACTTATGGGAACCCATTGACGAGCATAGTTGTGACAAGCTTCTTCACTTAAACCCTCTACAAAAAAGCACGAGCAAAACTCTTTAGCATAAAAAGCCGAAATAATTCCCGGAAATGACTTTATGTGCACCCAGTTTAGGGCGACAAAGCCTCCCACGAAAAGCACAAGCAGCACCACGAGCCATTTTACTACTTTCTTCATAGTTACTTCCCTTCCTTTACACTTTCGCTAATAAGCCCAAGAAAAGTATTTACATCAAAACTACCATCACGGTCATCACCAGTGCGCACAATGACAAGATCCAGCGAGGGAATAACAAACAAGAACTGCCCCCAATGCCCTTCGGCCGCAAAGGTATCACGAGGGGCTCGAGGCCAAGGAGGTGCAACCCCACGCTCCGGAATCCCTAAGTTTAACCACCAATGAGCCCCAGGATTATCTTTGGCCAAGGTGGGAGTCAAAGGAGTGGTATAGTAAGCAGAGGCCATGGTCACTGTATATTTCACCCACCCTTCGGGTAAAACTCGTTTTTTGTCCCATACCCCGTCGTTTAAGTACAGAAAGCCAAACTTGGCTAGCTCCCTTGGGGGGAGATACATATACGAAGATGCCACAAAGGTACCTGACATATCACGCTCCATGGTGACATGGCGCATACCCAAGATGTTGTAAAGCTCATCCCAAAAATAAGTCTGGTAACGCTCATCACCCAAGGCATGGCGAAGGGCAAGCGAGAGCAAGTTGGATGTACCACTACTGTAATAAAAACGCTGGCCCGGTGGGTGCACCACCTCCTGCTCGGCTGCAAAGCGGCCCATATCTCTTCGACCACGAGTATAAAGCATGGCTATTACTAAGGACTTTAGCGGAGAGCTCTCATAGCCCTCATCCCAAAAAAGCCCCGAGCTCATCTCCAAAAGGTGCTTTATCTTAATATCTTTTTTTTCCGGAGTATTCATCTCCTGGACATACTTCCCAACGGAATCCTCAAGGCTTATTTTGCCATCCCGCACAGCAATACCAATCGCCGCATTAAGCACACTTTTGGTGTCTGACCAAATATGATGTTTGCGGTTTCTATCATAACCTCGGGCATATTCTTCATACACCAAATATCCATTTCGGATAATGACAACCCCATCGGTACGAATCCCCGCACGGTTTTGCTCATCTCCCGTACGGGTAAAAGCATATTTTCTCACCTCAGCTAGCTTCGCCTCATCCATACCCAATTCGGCTGGCTTTTTTACCTTCCAATCTTGGGTGGGCCAATAATCTCTCTTTCGTGTGAAATATTCCTTTTTATAGGCCGTCTCGGGCTCAACGGGTTTCTGCTCTTTTGGTGCACCGCAAAAAAAAGAAAGGGTAAGAAGACACCCCCCGATCACAACTTTCCTTTTCTTCATAAGAGGGTGCTTAACCTTGTCACTCCTTTTGTCAAACCTTTTTGTCCTTTTTTGCTTCATGAAGACATATTAAGGGCATGGAGCCTAATCTCATTAATTTCGCCATACCCTTCTTTTTTATCTTAATTTTTGCCGAAATTATCATCGGCCGGGTACGCAAACTAAAGATCTATCGGCTCTCCGACAGTATCAGTGACCTTTCCTCTGGGATTGTCTCCCAAATTGTAGGGGTATTTATTAAATTCTTGGGACTTATGGGCTATGCCTATATTTATGAAAAAGCCCGGCTCTTTTCCTGGGATCCAAGCAGCTGGCTAACCTGGACTATTGCCCTCATTGGCCAGGACTTTTTCTACTATTGGGCCCACCGCCTAAGCCATGAGGTGAACCTATTGTGGGCTGCCCACGTCGTACACCACCAAAGTGAAGAATATAACCTAACCGTAGCTCTTCGTCAAAGTGCCTTTCAAGGACTTTTTACCCAATTTGTTTACTTTCCCCTCGCCATCTTGGGCATTCCTCCTCTACACTTCCTCGTCGCTGGACAAATTTCCCTCATTTACCAGTTTTGGATACATACCCAGGTCATAGGCAAGATGGGTTTTTTAGAGTATTTCCTAAATACCCCCTCCCACCACCGTGTACATCATGCGATTAACCCTCAATATATTGATAAAAACCATGGGGGCACCCTTATCATATGGGATAAGCTTTTCGGCACCTTTGCTCCCGAAGAGGAAAGCTGCGTTTACGGCACCGTCAAACCTTTAAAAAGCTATAATGTGCTCTGGGCAAACTTTCACTACTATAAAGACATTTGGGAACTCGCCAAGAAAGCCGATCGTCTCATCGATAAAATAAAGGTGTGGTTTGCCATGCCTGGTTGGGTACCCGCAAGCAAGGGCACAGAGGCCTACCAGAAAGAGGTACCCAAGGTGACCCCGGAGAGCTTTGTTAAGTACAACCCAATCATGAGTAAATCTCTGACAATATACGTCGTATTTTGGTTCGTCTTTTTGGCCCTTATAACCTTTGCCTTCCTATTTTTTTGGCAGAAACTCCTATCCTGGCAGATGTGGGCATTGGGCTTTTACATTATTTTCTCCCTCTTATCTCTTGGTGGTATAACAGAAGGTAAGAATTGGTCACTCTTCACCGAGGCCCTTCGCTTTGTTATTCTTATGATTATAGGATGGGTTTACTTCATGGGGTTTTCCTCTATTCTCGTTCACCTTGTTAATGTGCTGAGCCTCATCTCTCTCTTATTTTTAACCCACCACAGGCCTGAGCGTGAGGTAATCGTAGAGGGAGGATAAATGCGCAAACTTCTTCGGCTAACCATACCCCCCAATCTGGTTAACGAACCTATCATTTATAAAATGATCACCCAGTATAACCTTATCCCCAATATTCTGGAAGCCCGGCTGGATGGAGACGCCTTGGGGGAAGTGGTAATCCGCCTAGAAGGTACCCCCCTCGACTTAGAACGAGGCATACTTTACCTCAAGGAACTTCAAATAGAAGTGGAGACCCTCGAAAGCCAAAGTTAACCGGTTAACACCCTGCCTCAAGGGTAAGGAATTCCATAACTCCTGCCGAAGGAATATGCTCATACCTACCCAAAACCCCAACCAGGGTGACATCACGCTCAATCCCTTGCCTCGACTTTACCCCCCAGTTTAGAAAAAACCCTAGTTTCACTAGGATTTTTCCTTCCCCATCATGGCTTCTCGGCATAAAAATACCCGAGAGCCCTGGCTCCAGAAGGAAAGAAGGATTTCCATACCACGTGTAGCAGGATAGAAAAAAGTCCTTGACATGCTTTCCTGGATTACTATTTTCTCTGCGTGCAGCGTATCTTGTTTTTTCTGGGGCTTTTTTTCCTTATCGCGGCCCTTTTATGGCCTTACATAAGCCGCCTCCCCCTTGGCAGATTACCAGGGGATATAGTTATTGAAAAAGGGCGCTTTGCCTTTTACTTCCCTATTATAACTAGTCTTTTACTATCCCTCCTACTCACTCTTCTACTTAACCTCTTTTGGCGCCGCTTTTAGCTCAAGATAAGCCTCCCATTCCTGAGGAAGCCCAAGAGAAAAATCCATAACTTCATGGGTGAAGGGATGCTCAAAGACTAGCCTGCTAGCCTGTAGGCATAAGGGAATGCTTAGCCCGCAAGAGCCCTTTTTCTCTTTTATACCGAAACGCCTTTTCAGTTTGACCTCATCGCTGTAGAGAGGATCTCCTAATATAGGAAAACCAAGAGCTGAAAAGGTGGCGCGAATCTGATGGGTCCTCCCTGTATGGAGGGTTACCTCTATTAAGGAAAAAAGGGGGCCCTCTCTCACCTTTTCGTACTCTAAACTAGCATAACGACTGCGAATTGCCTGATCTTTTATGAATTGCATTTTCTTTCTATCATGCGGATGGCGCCGTATAAATCCCTCCACCCGTCCCTGTTTTGGAGGATTTCCCCAAACAAGGGCATGGTAGATCTTTTTTATCTCCCGTCGTGCAAAAAGCAGGCTTAAAGCGCGATGGGCAACAGAGGTCTTTGCTACCAAAAGTAGTCCTCTTGTGTCCCGATCAAGGCGGTGTACAAGCCCAGGTCTGTCCGGGCCATGTCCTTGCGGTAGGTGAGGGAAATGAGCTAGCAGAGCATGAACTAGGGTGTCATTTTGGGTTCCCGAACCAGGGTGAACCGTCATGCCGGCCGCCTTGTCAACGACGAGAAAGTAGGGATCCTCAAAGACTATGTTTAGCTTTAAGCTGTAGTTGGGCAAAAGCTCCGCTGGTTCCCCTACAGGTAATACGAGGTAGCCAGTCTGGGACTTTTTGGCAACATACCCGCATTTTAATACTGCTGTATTTTCGATGAAGACATTTCCCCGCTCTATGAGCTTTTGGAGCTGGCTACGGGAAAGACGGGGAGTAAGGATTTCCGCAAGGTATTTATCCAGCCTTACCCCAGGGGGTAATTCAAAGAAAAAATTCTCAGCTTCCCCCTCCTGACCTTTTCTTTCGGCGTTCATATTGAATAAAAGATAACACAAAGAAAAGAGCTCCCGTAGAGATAAAGGCATCGGCAACATTGTAAGTAGGCCATCGGTAGGGGCCTATCCCCATATTGATGAAATCCACAACCCCCTCTTGGTAAAAACGGTCGGTAAAATTGCCCAAGGCACCCCCCAATACCATGGCCATGGCCACTTGAAATAACCTGGTATTCTCCTCGGCACTTACCCCCCTAGCATAGTAAACAAGCAAAAATAGGATAGCCACTCCCGTCATGATATGGAAAAACATAGCATTGCCCTGAAAAATACCAAAGATCCCCCCTGTATTAAAGGTTAATTCAAGACCAAGATACTCGCCCAAGATTGGCTGATAGGGTTGCCCCGCAAGTTTCGAAAGAGCCCATTGCTTTGAGAGAAAATCTAGAAGCCATACCACACCCACAATAGAAAAAAAAAGCAGGTTAAATTTTTTTTGCATAAACCCACCTTGTCCCTGGAAATGCCTTGAAAAGCATTTTGATGTCATATTTTGCTCCACAAGCAAACAAAAGACGTCTTAAGCATAGAAAAAGCTTGACAAGTCTTTGCGGAAATGCCTTGGGCAAGCAGATGAAGTTTATGAGCCAGCTGGCACAGCCAAGTTTTTTATTTTTTGCTCTTTTCATGGCTTCTCTTGGCTTGAGTGAGGCGAAACAACGGAAAAAGAATGTGGTTGATGTGCAGGGAGCCTGCGCCATTGTGAAACAGCTTGGTCCCCATGAGGTAGATCTCTTGCAGATGGTTCTCGAAGATGAAGAAATTATCCCAGAGATAAAAAGCTGCGCTGTCTACCAAGTGGGGAAGATACTTGGCGAAAATCCGAACTCAAAGAACATCCTACCATCCCTACGGAAGCTATATGAGAGATATCGCAATGACACAGTGCAAGCCCAATATTTTCGTGTTCGCGAATCCATTTGCTATACCCTTGGAAAGCTTGAAAACACGGGTCAGGCTGATGAGGCTGTCGAATTCATGGGTCATATTGCATCTTCGGACAACCACCCCGCTGTGAGCCATGCCTGCATTACCATGTTGGGGGCCACCACCACCCAACGTCAAAAAGCCGCGCAACGTTTAATACAAATTTTGAATTCCAAGCTTTCTCGTAAGGATATGGAACAAGGGGATATTACTCTAGTTCACCTCATTGTATCGGCATTAGGTACCCTTGAGCAAAGCGAAGCCTTCCTGCCTTTAATTCAGGTTTTACAATCGGGCTACCCAGCCTATGTAAAGAAGGCCACAGAAAGGGCCCTCCAAAACATTGAGCGCAGCCAAGCACAGAAGTTTACAAAAGAAAAAGGAACCTCCCCATGATGAAGTTTTTCATTTTAATTTCCCTACTTATGTTTCTGTCATGCCAAAAAAAGCTCACCAAACAAGAAGAAGCCACTATTTTTGCTGGCAAAGCCATGCAGGATATTGCTTCGGGGATGATGGCAGAGGTGCAAAAAGCCGTAGATACCATGGGGGCAAAGAAGGCCGTGCTATATTGCCGGGATTTTGTTCCCGGATATACCCAAGAAAAATTAGCCACCTGGTCACAAAAAGCCCGTGAAGAGCTGGGGGCAAATTCATTTCGCTTTCGCCGGATTTCTCTACGCAACCGCAATCCGGCAAATACCCCAAATGAGCTAGAAAAAGCTATTCTTGAAGATTGGGAGAAAACAGGCAGAGCACAACCAACAGGCTACGAGAGGGATGGAAAGATCATTACCTTACACCCAATTAAGATCGCCTCACCTCTGTGCCTCAACTGCCATGGGAAGATAGAGCAAATGAACCCAGACATAGTTAAGGAAATCCGCCGCTTGTACCCTAATGATCTGGCTGTGGGTTATTCTTTGGGAGAGCTAAGAGGAGCTTTTCTCAGTGAGTTCACCTTCCCCAATGAGCCAAAATAGTCTTTGATCTTGGCTTCAAGCTGACATTTCTCCTCTTGAGAACAAAAGGCCGCGTATACAGAATTCAGGAGAAGTTTTTCCATTTGAACCAAAGATAGTCCATAAGTTTCATGGGCGATTTGCCATTCATGGCTTAGGGTAATTCCCGAGACCGAGGGATCATCGGTATTTAGGGTAACACAGAGCCCCCGGTTCAGGAAATCCATAATAGGATGCTCCTTGAGGGACTCCACAGTTCCTGTTTGGATGTTACTTGTAAGGCATATTTCCAGGGGGATCTGCCTTTCCTGTAATATATGCATGACTTCTTCGCTCTCCTTACTGCGGATACCATGACCTATGCGCTGGGCCTTTAGTTGCTTTATCGCAAAATCGACAGATACAGCACCTGCCCCTTCACCAGCATGCACCGTTATGGAAATCCCTTGAGCTGCTGCCTCCTGAAATACTCGAATATACTCATCTCCTCTATAGCGGCTTTCATCGCCAGCAAGGTCGATACCGACCACACCATGGCCGCGATACTTTTGGACTAGTTTTAAAACCTCCCATCCTTGTTCCACGGGGACCCCCCTCATAATGCATAGTATAAGATTTACCGTAAAGTTCTCATGAGCACAGCCTTCCCTGAGACCCGTAAGAACAGCCTCTACCGTCTCTTCCAAATGACAGCCAGGGGGCACAAGTAAGTGAGGTGCAAAACGGGTTTCTGCATAAACAAGACCATCTTCCTTAAGTCTGCGCACCAGAGACTCAGCAGCTTGTCTCTGGAATTTCAAGTCTTGGGCTATTTCATAAAAAAAGGAAAAAACTGCCAAAAAATCAGTTAGCGTGCGGCAATTGGCTTGGACCCGGCAGCGACGGGAAAACTCCTCAAAAGTCAGATCGCCCTGTGGAAGCTTTCGTCTTTGCGCCTCAGCGTAGAGTTCCTCAGCAGTAAAACTCCCATCAAAATGATGGTGCAAGTCTATTTTCGGGATTTCGCGGTAATTAAACGACATTTTGGTAACCTATTTTCCCCACAGAAAAGAGCCCTCGGTTTTTTGCAAGGAATTTTTGGCCATCCAGGTAACCTAATTCAAAGGTATAGGGGATCTTCTTAGAGTCAAAGTCATATTGTTGGATGATAAGATTACCCTGGGGACGAACAAAGTGGAGCCTCGCTACCTCCTTTTGTAAATAAGGCATTTCTTTTTTTAAGATAGAAAAAATCTCTTTTTTAGCTTTCTCATAAAATAGAGAATGAATCTTGCTTTTGCCTTTTTTCTTAAAATAATCCTCTAACTTTTTCCCCACAAGGCTTTCTTTTTTAGCTCGCTGCCATTGTGCTTCAGATCTCTCTACCTGGGCTTTAAAGAAAATGCTCGTGGAACGCAGGGCAATTTCCGCAACAGTTTTGAGCTGGTCTTGACCAAAAGATTTTGGCTCCATGCTTATTACTACTATGTGGTTTAATTTGCGCTTAAGTAAAACCTCCACCGGGGTGTTATTGAGAAGCCCACCATCGATAAACTGTTCTTTTTCTATTTCCACAGGGGGGAATATCCCCGGAATAGCACAGGATGCCAGGAGCATTTTCTTAAGCAAATCCTTGTTCTTTACTTTCTTAGTTGAAAAATAGGTAACCCTACCTGTCTGGAGCGAGACTGCCGAAGTAATAAGCTCCGTCCCTTTGGATTGTAAATAATCAATATCAATAAATTTTTCTATTAGATCCCGCTGGAGTTGATCTCCCAGTAGCGAAATTCCACGGGAAAATAAAAGACCAGGGATGGTATTCACCCCAATAAGTTGCATACGACTCAATGTCATCCATGTATGCTCCATTTCCTTTATCATCCCTTGCGCTACCATTAAGCCATTTAAGGCCCCAATAGACACACCAGAAATCACCTCAAAGCGCAGACCTGCTTCCACAAGGGCTTTAATAGCCCCCGCCTGGTAGGCTCCTTGGGCACCACCTCCGCTTAAGACTAGCCCCAAAAGCGGAGGCTTGGTGGCATCATGGCTTTTCTTTTTCATACCCCCCTGGATTTTCCCCTGGAAGGGCTTGCGCTGGCGAGTAGTTTTCTCAATCTTATGCGTAAATCTTGAGCATGGCGATTCTCTGGATTTTGAGTAAGGATTTCCTCAACAAATTTCAAAGACTGCTCATAATTGCCTAAATGATAGTAAATCTCAGCTAAATTAAAGAGATTTTTTATATGATAAGGATCTCGAATGCGAAGGCGCTCTGCCAATTCCTTCGCTATTTCATATTTGCGATGCTTCTTAAAAGCTAGGGACGAGAGAAAGATGTAATTGTTATCTTGCGGTAAGATCTCAAGATACTTATCGGTAAAGTAAGCAGCACTTTCATAATCCTTGCTGCGATAGGCAAGATGTGTGAGGGCCTTCAGAAGTTGGACATCATCGAAATCATGACTTCTTAATTGAAGGAGATGCATGCGAGCTGTTGCCAAGTCATTTTTTTGGAGGGCTGCCCTCACAGCCTGGATCTCGTAATACACATCTACCCCTGTGATTTTTGGGGCCGGTCTTGGTAAGTCTCGATACTCTATGCGCATTAAAGACAGGTCATCCGTAAGTTCACCTGTTTCCTTTAGTAATTGACAAAGTTTTTCGAGATCCCCCCGAGATTTTTCCACTAAAGAGAGGAAGAGCGTTTCGTCTTCATTTAGAATACGCCCCCCTGGGTGGGGCAATAGCAAATCATCACGGCCATCCGAACCTAAAATAAATATGTCGCCCGCCTGGAGCGGAAAAGTTACCACCATGATGGGACCTTCTAGGCCGGGTGTGCCAAGCTTCCGGTAATAAGGGGACTCTCCCACAAAGGATGCCTTGCCGTCCCTAAGTAAAACAGCAAAAGGATGCTCCGCATTGATTAGGTATAGCAAACCAGTTTCATTTTGCACGAGGCCAAGGATCGATGAGACCAACATAGAGCCATCGAAGCTCTCAAAAACTTTCTGCAACTCGATAAAGGCATTTTTTAACCACCGCTCCGGATACATCTGAGAGTACTCTTCTTTCATGCGAGTACGCTCGATGATGGATTGGAAAACGGCTCCCAAGACAAGTGCCCCACTAGCACCTTGTATGGATTTCCCCATGGCATCGGCATTGAGAAAAACGGTATAATCCTGGTTCCGCAGCCTTATAGTATGGGCTATACAAATATCACCACCAATTTCGTTTTTTCTCTTGCGAAATTCAAACTTTTTCTTTTGTTCGATGTGGAAATCCACAACTACCTGGCTTGGCTTTGTGGTATTGACAGTCAGAGGCTTTAGCAAAAGGGCTGTTAGGTAATAATCCCCATCCTGTTGCTGCTTAAGCTGATTCACCACTTCAAATGTCTCCTGCAGTTTTTTGGAACTGGCCACAACAAGATCCCTTTCCTCCTGCAAGGATAATTCGGTTAAAATAAGTGCACGGCGTCGCTCATAGTCACGGCTTGATAGAAAATACAACACGGCTACATAGATAACCAGCATGGCAGATAAAATCTGATATGCAAAATTACCTGATTCTATGGCTAAATAATAAAACATAGGTAGTGACCAACCGGCGGCAAATATAAGAAAGGTGTATTTGCTGGCTGTAAAAGTAAAGGAGGCAGCACCTAAAACGCCTGCAATCAGGGTATAGGAAACAATTAAAGTCGAAAAATCCTTAATCCGAGGTAAAAGATCGTAAAAGCCAAGACCACATGCCGTTATGGAAAGCCCTATAATAACATTCATAAATCGCATCTTAAAGCGATTACTGGAAAAACGATTCTCAAAAAAGAATAATATAATGCCTACGCAAAAAACTAAGAATAATTGTCCATAAAACCAGGGCAAGATGATTTCCTTGGGTAATTCCCGACTAATCATATAGAAAAAAAGAATCTGGGCCCCAGTAAGACCAAAAATGGCTAATTTTACATTACTAAAAAAGGCGCGAGCTAATCTCTCCTCTAAGATACGCTCATGACTTTCTAAAGGTGAAACCCCTCTCTCGTCTTGTGCTTCTCTTGCTCCTAAATGTGGCGCAGGCAAAGGGGCCGATCCATTAGTTTGGCGCTTGCGCATAAGACAATTCCAATCACGAAGGCAAAATTAGCAACCAAAATTTAACGGTCGTTACATTGGAACCAGCTATGGAATGCTTTAAGACTTGGCTACGGTGGGCGAGCAAACCCATGGGGATTCGAGTCGATGAGTCTTGAGTCCCGGAGCGAGAGCAAACAAAACTTTATATCGACCGTGTCTTCGTAGGAAGGAGAGCGGGCGGCTCTGTAGGGCTAAAAGGACTCCCTGCCTATACAGTGCTGACCAGGGCCAGAGATAAGCGGGCTTTGGCCCAAACGGCGGAAGCTATGCCCCATTCATGTGGGGCAACTGCCCCATTATGTGAACACGCAGAGAGAAATACTTGGAGTGCCTAAACATTGGGTGGTTACGTAGGTTTTCTTACAAAACAGCCTAAATTTTTGTTTTTGGGCAAAACGAAATGTCCTCATAATTTCTGAAATAAGCCATGAGAACTTAGTGCCCAATCGGTTCATGCTTTCGAAGTAAGGACTAAGCTCTCTTCAGTAGTAGCACAAAAACCTCTTATGGACCAAAGACAAGGCAAAGGCATGAGGCCAGTGTTGAAATAAATCTTACAAATTTTCTTGACACTTGCTTTTGCTATAGCTAAGACACGAGAATGGAAATTCGGGATTTCCTCGCACTCAAATGGCAGGACGATGGCTGTCCTCTGATCCATCCACCATTCCTTTCGCCGATCGTGGCAGATCCCACGTGGCTGCCACCGGAATTGGTGCCGGATGGCTCATGGCGGCTCTTTGCGCACGATGTCTTCGGACTGCGCCAATACCGCTCCGACGACGGGCTCCATTGGCAAAAAACGTCTTTTTTTGTTCCTGGTGCGATGCGCGCTTTCTTATATCACGAATCGGGAACTTATTTTCTTTACTACGAAAAATACACGCCTTTGCGCCTTGTCTTCGCCTGGTCGCGCTATCCGCTCTGGCGCTCGGCAATAGCACTGAGGACATCTTCTGATTTCAAGCGTTGGAGCGCAGAAAAAATTGTGCTGAAGCCAGAATTACCCTGGCACCATGAACCCAAGCGCGGATACGCCGTGGGCAATCCCTGCCTCGTCCGTTTGCAACAAGGCTATGCCCTTTACTACAGCGCTGGACTGGTCTATGTCCCCGACTGCGGCTTCACTGAACCCCGCCATATTGGCCGTGCCCTTGCGCCGTCACCGGAAGGGCCTTTTTCGCCCCAGACACAGCCTATCCTTTCTCCGCAAGCAGACGATCCACAGCGCAATCTAGGTGCAGGCGCGATCAAGGTACTAGCGCTGGCCGATGGGTTCATTGGCCTGCAGAACGGCATTGGCTACAACGCTGGCCGATCGTCGTCCACATTACTACTGCTCCGCAGTAGTGATGGCCAGCAATTTGAAAGAGCAAAAGCAGAGCCGCTTTTAGCGCCTTCACAGGGCTGGCGCAAGTCACACATCTATGCCTGTGACATAAAATATGCCGAGCCGCTACGCGCCTTTGTCTTATACTATAACGCACGTGATGACTGGCATTGGAGGCGTGGCCGGGAAAGGATTGGCAGGATTGTGGCTTATACCACACATAGTGATATTGATCCACCAAAGACAGCCTAATTTTTATGGGGGCTAGAAAGAAAAAAAGGCTGGGGTGTGGGAACTACCCAAACTATGGTTGTCGGGAGAACATGAAACAAAGTAGTAGTTTTCATCTTTTCTGTGCAGTTCTTATCTACACGAAATTTTCGGCGTTTCTTTTTATCGTTTTCGCCCCCTAGGCCAAGAAGAGCGATGCTTGAGAAAAGTCCTGAAATTTTGTGTAGCTATAGCGCAGAGCAACCACTATTTGGAATCTGAAATGGAAATTCTCTTACGCCTACCATAGCCTGGCTAAGCAGTACTTACGATTTGATGAAATCTCAGAAGTACAGAAAATCCCATTACTGATCTTTGGATTCCTCACGCACATGGACCTATGTGTTAGACTATAGCCCTAGGCAATTTCAACCAACTCACCGTGATATCGAACTCGCCTCGAAGTTTGGTCTCAAAGCTTGATGGGCACAGGCTATGTTTCTTATGGGAATACTTTCAAGAATTTTGAGAGCTTGGGTAGATCTTTGGCAAATAAGCATTTACGAGGTAAAATTTTACGCCAGGACCTGCCCCAACGATACCATCATAACCAGGATTTAAAAAAAGAAGGTCAAGGCCAACAAAAAATGGCTTTCACAGGCTTTGAGTTTACACACGAAGCAAGCAGGTCAAGATAAGTAGAAAAGGAAAACAGCTCTTCGATTAGGCTCTAGCGCAGATATACGCGCAAGCTTTCCTCGTAGATCTCCTGTAGCAAGCGCAGGGAGATATGCAGCTTTCCGAACGAAAAGCTATCGCTTGCCTCTGTCTCTCCCAGGTAGCGGAAAGGTACTTGTTCCCTTTGGGCAAGCTCAGCAATTTTGTCTCGATGTTCTCTCTCATAGCAAACTAAGTACGTAGAAGCTGTTTCGCCTAAAAAAAGCGTGTCATAATTACGAAATTCTTCTCTCAAAAGGGATAGACTCTTAAACGCAAAACCAAGATGTTTTTGCCCCAGCCGCCTACCTGCAAAAAGAAAACGCAACAGACCCAGTATAAGTCCGCCAGAAGATAGGTCTATTGCTGAGCGCAGCAGCTTTTTCTTGTTCAATTGGAGCAAGAGCCCTGCTGTTTTTTTTTCTTCTTTTAGACTCAAGGGAGGCAGTCTATCGCTCAATATGCCTGTCTTAAGATAGTGAAAGAGGGAACCCTCCAAGCGGGGATTAAAGAACCCCAAAAGAGCTATCTCACAATCAAGGAAGGCATGAGAGGTTAGTGCCTCCTTTTCGTCTTCTAGTAAGCCCACCATGCCAATAGTGGGGGTGGGTAAGACAGGCCCTTCTTCAGATTCATTATAGAACGACACATTGCCACCGGTTATGGGAACATTGAGTTCCTTAGCTGCCTGTGACATCCCCAAAACGGCTTGTCGGAAGTAATAATAGTTATCTGGCTTATAGGGATTGCCAAAATTCAAGCAGTTGGTTATTCCAAGGGCATAAGCTCCCGCGGCGGATATGTTGCGGTAGGCTTCTGCTACCGTGTGCCTAGTTCCCTCAAAAGGGTCCTGGGCTACATAGAGGGAGTTACCGTCCACCGTTACAGCAAGGGCAAGGCTCCCCTCCCCTACTCGGTACACTCCTGCGTTTTCCCCTGGGCCTATAATACGGCCAAGACCAACCTCGCAGTCATATTGTTCGTAGATGGGGGCCTTCGAGGCAAAATTGGGTTCACTTAGTAATTTAGAGAAAAATTCCAGAGCTTTGCTAAGAAGGGGGATTTCCATAATGGTTTCAAGATCTTCCCCCTCAAAGATTGGGCGGGGGGCCTTCGATTGCCAAAGATCTCGTCTTGTTGGACTAAATTCCCTTTCATAAAGCGGGGCCTCTTTGACGAGGAAATCCGGAGAAAGTCGGGCGTATTCTTTCCCTTGGTAGCGAATTACGAGTTCCTTTGCAGCTGTGGTGACCCCAATAACTTGGGCCTCTAGCTCCCACTTAGCGAAGATGTTATGGATTTCCTGGACCTTCTCCCTTTCTACTAAGAGTAACATTCTTTCCTGGCTTTCAGAAAGAAGATATTCATATGGCTCCATGTCTTTTTCTCTAGTCGGGATTTTCTCCAGGTCAAGTATCATGCCAAAGCCTCCAGAAGACGCCATCTCGCTTGTCGAGCTTACAAGACCTGCTGCCCCCATATCTTGGATGGCCACGACGAGTCCCTTGTGGAGGCATTCTAAAGTTGCTTCCATGAGTAGTTTTTCCAAAAAAGGGTCCCCCACTTGTACGGCACTGCGCTCTTCAAAAGAATCTTCGGAAATCTCTTTGGAAGCAAAGCTTGCCCCATGAATCCCATCTCTTCCGGTGCGTGCTCCTGCGTACATGACATACTGCCCAGCTTGGCCCCGTCTTGCCGAGGCCAGTTTGTCTATGGGGGCAATCCCCACGGTCATCGCATTAACTAGGGGATTCTTGCTATAGCTGTCATGGAAAAAAACTTCCCCCCCCGCGCAAGCAATGCCTAAGGAATTGCCGTAATCGGCTATTCCTCTGACCACATTTTTCAAAAGATAGCGGTTGCGTTTATCGGTCGGATAACCAAAGCGTAGCGAGTTTAACGACACAAGGGGACGAGCTCCCATGGTAAAGACATCCCTCATAATTCCCCCAACCCCTGTCGCTGCGCCTTGATAAGGTTCAATTGCTGACGGGTGATTATGAGATTCTATTTTAAATACGACAGCGAGATTATCGCTTATTTTTAAAACTCCTGCGTTTTCCTCCCCTGGGCGCGCGAGAAGGCGGGGAGATTCGCAGTAAAGGTTGCGCAAGAGCAACTTAGAATTCTTGTAGGAACAGTGTTCCGACCACATGCCTGAGAACATCGCAAGCTCTGTGAAGGTAGGTGTGCGCCCTAGAAGCATGCAGATTTTTTCGTATTCCTTCTCTAGTAGACCCAAGTTTAGAGCATCTTCCTTTGTACCCGCCCGATCCGATGGGAACATGGGGGCAAAAAGGACTTTTGATACTAGGGGTAAAGGATTTCCGACTCTATTGAATTTTCTTTCCAAAAAGACGTAAGATTTGTCTTAGGGCTTCCTTAAGCAGCAGGAGCTCCTCTTTCGTGTTGTACAAGAAGAGGCTGACCCTGGCCGTAGCGGAAATCTGCCAAGCTTGCATCAGCAGTTGGCAACAGTGGTGACCAGTGCGTATGCAGATATTCTGTTCGTCGAGCAGTGTACCTACATCATTTGGATGGATCTTGCCCAAGTTAAACGCAATAATTCCGGCTTTTTTTACTTTTGCGCTGTTCACTTCATCAAGAGAAGGACCATAGAGGGTACCCCCTAGTTCCTGTATGATTTCCATAGCCATGGTGGTGAGTTCACTTTCCTGGGCCATAATCTCACGACAGAGAGGAAGGGTTAAAAACTCAACAGCTGCACGTAGACCAAAAACTTCTCCAATAGGAGGTGTTCCCGCTTCAAAGCGGTGGGGAGGTTCGTTATAAGTGGTTTTTTCTTTGGTTACTTGCAAAATCATATCCCCCCCTCCTTCAAAGGGAGGCAGCACCGAGAGAACATCTTTTCTCCCTGCTAAAATACCAATCGCTGTTGGTCCTCCTATTTTGTGACCGCTAAAAGCAACAAAATCAGCTGGGTTATCCCTCAGGGAAAATCCACCATGGCAAACTGCCTGAGCTGCATCGACAATAAAAATAGCTCCTTTATTTTTTGCAAACTCTATAAAATTCTTTAGATCATGGACCACCCCGCTTACATTAGACACAGCGGCTAAAGATATGATTTTTACGGGAAGGTTCTTAAGTTCCCCGGCCAGAGGGGAGTCATCCAGGGTACCATTCTTTCTCACCGGCAAGAAATAAATATGAGATTGGGTTAGTTCAGTGATAATCTGCCAGGGCACAATGTTTGAGTGGTGCTCCGATTCCGAAAGAACTATTATGTCTCCCTTACCTAGGGGAGTATGCCATGCTGAAAAAAAGGGAGCCAGTTCTTTTTTTACGCGCAGCAGGGAGTAAGCCAGTAGATTTATCGAAGTCGTGGTTCCGCGTGTGTAGATAATTTCCCAGTTTTCTGGCGCATGGAGAAAATTGCGTATGACTTGCCTTGTAGATTCATAGATTTCCGTGGCCTGAGCAGACAGAGAGTAGACCCCCCTATGAATGTTTACGCTTTTTGTTTCGTAGTAATCAAGTATGGCATCTAGCACTGGTTTGGGCTTTAGAGCCGTTGCTGCAGAGTCTAGGTAGATAGTATTAGGGTTGTGCGAAAAGAAAGGGTAATAGCTGCGCAGATGCTGCACTCGAGAGGCGCTATGCGTTTTTTCCTGAGTGGTGGTGAGCACATCTAAAAGCTACAAAAAAAAGGATGATCTGTCGAATTTCCGTTTGTTTTTAATCGACGTCGCATGATAGGTCATTTGTTTCTGCCATGCTCACAAAAGTATTCAACTTTGCCTTGCTCTTTTTTTTCTTTATATTTACCCTTGGAGCAGAAGTTTTTTCGACCCAAGAGCTCAAAGAGCGTTTTGAAAAAAATATACGCAAATACCGTCTTCAAAATGGCTTGCGCATTATTTTAATGAGAAACGGCATATCTCCCTCTCTTGCGCTTTATCTTAAAATAGGTGTGGGCTCTGCCGATGAGCCTTTGGAAGCCATGGGTGTGGCCCACTTTTTGGAGCATCTTCTTTTTAAAGGTACCACCAAGATCGGTACTCTGGATTATCGTCAAGAAGAGCCTTATTTACAGCAAATCTTTACAGAAGGAGAAAGGCTTGATGAGCTCTCTCTCCAGCTTTTAAATCCGCTTCTCACCCAAGAGCAAAAAAGCCTGCTCGAGAAAGAGAAAAAGAAAGCGGAGGAAAGGCTTCATTTGTGGGAGAAACTAGCGAGCCGCTTTGTCATAAGTGAAGAAGATTCTCAAATCTACAATTTAGCGGGTCAGGTAGGCTATAATGCCTATACCACCACAGATGTTACAAATTATCAAATTAAATTGCCGTCAAACCGACTAGAGCTGTGGGCAGCAATGGAAAGTGACCGCTTTCTCGAACCTGTCTTTCGGGAATTTTATGCCGAGCGCAGAGTTATTTTAGAAGAGCGCAGACTACGCTATGATACAAAACCCTTCGGCTTGCTTTATGAGCTTTATCTCTCTACAGCTTTTGGCTTAAGTGCCTATGGAAAGCCCGTTATCGGATATCCCCAGAACATCCCCTACCTTACCTATTCGCAAACCAGAAGGTTCTTCGAGGAGCATTACCATCCCTCTCAGATGGTAATTGCCGTGGTGGGCAACCTTGATTTTGAGGAAACATATAAAATATTAGAAAAATATTTCTCTCGTCTGCCTGCCGGAAAACCCCCTTCCTTTGTGCCTATAAGCTCGCTACCCCAAAAAGGGCGTCGCCTCGCTTGGCTTGAGCAAGACAGCACCCCTCAGTTTATTACAGGATTTAAAAGGCCCAGCGTACACCATCCCGATGCTATAGCCTTTGAAGTCTTAGCAAGACTTTTAGGGGAGGGCCAGACGTCAAGGCTCAAGAAGCGCCTTGTCTTAGATGAGAAAATTGCCTCTCAGGTCATTGTCTATTCCTCGGTCCCTGGTGATAAGCTAGAAACCACTTTTGCTATATTTTGTTCTCTTTATTCAGAAAAACACTATGAACTTGCCGAGAAAGCCATATGGGATGAATTAGAGAAGGTTGCCAATGGAACCATAGATCCTAGGGAACTTGAGAAAATAAAAAATGGTTATATAGTCGATCTTTTGGAAACTCTTCAAACCAATGCTGGACTTGCTGACAACTTAAGCTACTACGAGCTCATGTTTGGAGATTACCGAGTCTTTTATCGTTTTTTAGATGAGCTAAATAAACTCCATGTGGATGATTTAGCTAGGGTAGCCCGAGAATATTTTGTTATGGAAAAAAACACCACTGTTTATGTAAAGCCCATTAATCGAGACAGTCGGGGTGTACGTTAAAGAAATACTCTCTTACGTATTTTTGGACATGTTTTTTCCCAGAAAAATCCCCCCTTATGGGAAATTTTGTTTCAAAAAGCCTCATAAAAGAAAGGGCGCGGGCCTTATATGACCAGTGCCAACTCTCCTCTTCGTGACCTTCGCTATATCCAGGCCGCCGATTTTGAGGGCTTCCCCGATAAGGTTGGCAAAAGCCAAAGCGCGGGGCATTTTGGTTGAGCCACTCATAAACCCTTTTTCCCTCCCCCTTTTTCCAACTCTCATTTTCGAGGGCATTTTGTGGTAATATGTTACCAAAAGTGATATCTATGTCACTACCCCAGTGGTGTCGGCTAGCTCCAGGAGGAGCCGAGTAGCGCAGGATTTTTTTGACTATTTCCTCCTCTTCCAGATGTGGGCTATTTTGTTTTAGTTTAGTATACTTACTTTCCCAGATCTTGCGCTGCTGCTCAAAACTCCTTGTAGCTGAAATTATGCGTAGTTGAATACCCTTTTTTTTGGCCTCTAGCCTCATTGCCTCGAAAGCGCTCTCCGTGTCTTGATGCAGATATAGAGGATAAGATACCGCCTGCTCCTTTTTTAGTAGCGTGTAACCTTGTTGACGAGAGGGGTCATAAAACCCCTGTGCTAAGAGCAAGTCGTCGTTTTCGCTCTGCGAGCTAGACGAGGCGAGGGACAAAAAAAAGAAAATCCCCCCTCTAAGAAAAACCCTCATGTGGGGAGGGTCTTTACCGCCTCCTCTTCTGAATTGTAAATTTCAAAAAGTGAGGTAAGCTCAATGACATCAAAAATTCTTTTCACAGCCGGGCGCACACAGCAAATTTTAAGGCTTCCATTTTTATCTTTTAGCCGACGTAAGAGAGCTATCGCTACACGAAAACCCGAAGATGACATGTATTCGACATTTTCCATGTTTAAAATGAGGTGAGATATATTTTCTTTTTCAATAGCATCCATGAGTTTCTCTTCTACTTCTCCTGAAACGCTAACATCAAGTCTTCCCGATAAGGCTGCAACAGCTTTACCGGCAGAGAGATTCTTTAGTTTCACATGCTCCATATCATCCTCAGGAGAGGTAGCATAATTCAGCAAAAACAGTTTGTCAATCGTTTTGGCTTTGGCCACGTTCTGTTTTGTTTAAAACTCCATATTGTAAAAGCGGAAGGTATATTCAATTTCTGGTGGGACTTTTTCTTTTAGTTCACGCCGGTATTTCTCAAGGCGCGGCCGCATTTCCTGCGCCTTATGCCTTCTGATATTGGTGGATTTATTGATAAGATCCGCAAAAACGGGAGAAGTGGCAAGCTTCTCCCGAATGGCTTTGCTAAAGGGTATATGGCGGGTGAGGATACGCCTTACTACCCGATTTAATCTTTGCGTTCCCTCCGACTCGTATTTTATGTACAGGACATAATCATGGGCAAAGCGTTCTGCATCTTCCCGGTAGCGCTTATGCTCTAGTGCAATTTGTTCTTTCATTTCAGGAGACAATTCTTTATTTTTGTGCAGAAACTGAACATAGTCAGTATAATCCGCTGTGAGAGAGGATTTACTGATATTATTCCAGTCCGGACCCATTTGGGTTTTAATGCTCTCCCAGCGATACCGCGCTACTACATTTAACAACATGGTGTACAGCTCACCAACGGCAAAAATGGGCCCAACAAGTCGACCCCTTGAGTAGCGGTCATTTCCCTCCCTGTCTTGCCAAAATTGAAAACGGCTCCCCGAGATGGGTGTAAGGATAAAATTGGGTATCACTTCGATTTGCACAAATTCACGGGTTATACCTAATTGGGGGTTTTCATAGAGAATTTCCCTATGAAAAGCACTAAAATCTATGGACAATAGTTTGTCCAAGAGTTCACCTAGCTTATCTACAGAAACAAAGGCCTGCTCTAGACTTTGAGCGAGCATGTAGCGGTTTAAGGGATTAAAATAGCTCAAGAGTTGGCCAGAGGTTAACTTAGTTTGAGTTAAAAATACCTTTTGGATTTCATACTTTACTCGGACCTCCCCAGTGTTTAGCTCGGGCGGTAAATCCGATTCTCGTCGCCAGGGCTTGTCGCGATACTTATCTTCTTGGCGCAGTAGCTCTACATAGCTCACACCTAAATCATTGATACTCAAAGGCACTTTCTTGTCATAAATAGCCTCAAGCCAACGAAGCGGTGTGTAAATGGGATATTTGGGGTGGGTTTTGCGCAAATGCGGGATTATCTTTTTCAAAAAGTTCAAATGTTCCTCATCGAGATAGCGCTCATCAAAAAAACCTGTATTGAGAAATAACTCTACAAGAAAAGGTAACTCTTTACGGTTTCGTAGGTATTTTAAAACAGCTGCCTCATAGACCTCCCAAAAAAGAGCATTGATTTGCCTTCTCAGAGGCCTTGTCACATCATCTTGTTCCAGGGGTGTCGGCGATTGGATAATCTTTCGATAAAGTTCCTGGTAGAGCCGGTTTTTTTCTTCACCAAGTTCCGACCATTGAATGATTTTGTGCGCCGAGTTCTCAAACTCAACAAGCCCTGCTTCTCCTACGCTGACCCGACCTGTCTCTGAGAGAGACTCTGCCCCTCGTTCCACGGCGGCTTTTTTCTGTTGAGATATAAAGCTTTCGAGTTTACTGTATCCTTTGGGACACGGTATTTCCACTCCCCACTGGCGAAAATATTGCTTACGCACCTCACCCGCTTGTTCTATAAAAAACTCGACTACGGCCGTTAGCTCCTGGGCAGACAACGGAGCCATTTTTTGTTCATATAGTTCGCATTGCACCACAAGTCGCTCAGCCCAATTATTCTCGGCCACAAGGGAATAATTAATATGCTCTTTAGCTCTTTCTTCAAGTCGGGCTTGCTCTAAAAAAAGCTCCTCGTATTGGGCAGCTAACTTTTTACCAGCGAGGTAAAATATCTGCGCATCTTTTTGGGAAATAGCCGCTAGGATCTCTGCCGGTAGATTGACTAGACGGTTCACGAGATCAAAATCCATACTTGGCTCACCATTTTCATCTTCCATAACAAAGCGTGGGTAAATGGCTTTTAGACTAGCCTGGCTCAGCGATTCTGGTAAAACTCCCCCTTCATCTTGGAATTCCTGTACGATCTCTTTCGCTTTTTGCACCATTTCTTCTTGAACCAAATTTTCTCTTCCAGAAAAAAGCTGTGGGGTAATACGGGTAAAGGCTACGGCCATCGTGGCATGAAGAGCATAAGCACGCTGAGAAATCATTTTGGCTGTGCTCTTTTTTTGTCTTAAAGACTCTATTTCCCGAAGCAATGTTTTAAGAAAAATCACCCCGAGACTGGGCTTTGAGGCAAATACTTTCAAGAGATGGTTGTTATTGGTAGGATAGACGGAGACCAAGCATTCACTATCACTAATCACATAGGAAGCTGCCCGCTTAGCGCCCAAAAGCCTTCCCCCTCCTAAGACAGCGGGAGCTTGCAAACTATAGAAAAAGCGAGAATCCTCTAGGAACTCAGGCTCCTCTGGGGCCAAATAACGCACACTTACCTGTCCCTTTTGCAAAATAACCAAAGTATTTATGTCTTGCGAACCTGATATTAAAAGAGTGCCAGGAGCAACGGTCGCATTTTGCAGCGGTTTTTCCGCAAGAGCCTCCATGGCAAGCGAACTTATACGCAAAGGCCATGCGTATTGTCAAGGCCGAAAACTGGGCTCAGCCCCCCATATGTCAAAGGATTATGAAAAAGATTTGACAATAGGGTCTATGTTTTTTATCTTGTGGCTTAATGAAGTACCTGGTAAAAGATCTAAGCCGCCTCACAGGTATCTCAGCTGCCCGGATTCGGAAATGGCAAGAGCGCTATGGCCTTTTGCATCCGGAAAAGGGAGAAAACGGCTATTGGTATTACTCAGAGGAGGATTATCTAATCTTAAAAACGCTAAAAGAGCGACTCGCAAAGGGGGAAAAACTACGTTTCTTAGCGGGGCAAGATCGCACAAAGCTACTCTCCTCAAGCCGAGATCAATTATTCCATCATGAGGAGTTAGAAATTGTACGTCTCGTGGAGCAGGGTCAATTGGGAGCTTTGCGCGAGTACTTGGACCGCCAAAAGCAAAACCATACCTTTGCCTCCTACATAAGAAAGGTAGTGAAACCTCTGCTTGAGATGCTTGCGTCAGCCTCCCAGCACCAATGGCTCTCTTTGGGCGCTGAGCATACCTTCTGCCGATACCTTGTGGGGTATCTACTAACTTCTTTTGAGGAAGCACTCCAAAAGGAGAGGCCTATTTGGCTTGTAACTATTTTTCCAGGGGAGGTCCACGAGTTACGGGCGACGCTTCACTACCTTCTCCTCTTGTGTGGTAAAGTTTCCGCAAGAATGGTCGGATCACTAAGTGAAAAAGACCTTATTCAGGAAATCAAACAAAACAACTACCACTTTGCCAGCATTGTTATGGTACTCCCCCAGAGCTTAGAAAATGCGGAAAGACTTCGCCGCCTGCTTTTAGAAAAAACCACTCTAAAGCGTATTTATCTTGGAGGAGAGGGGCTTGTGAGGTCACCATGAAGCCAAGCCTCGCCATAGTCGGAAGTGGCATTTCTGGTCTTGGGTGTGCCTACTACCTGAAGGACAAATATAATATTAAAATCTACGAAAAGGAGGACTATGCTGGTGGGCACAGCAATACCGTAGATGTCAGGGAAAAGGAAAAAACTCTGCCTATTGATACGGGGTTTATTGTCTTTAACAAAATTACTTACCCCTTACTCGTACAACTTTTTGAGGAACTTGGGGTATCCTACCAAGAAAGCGACATGTCTTTTTCGTTTTATCACGAAGACAGCCAACTTCAATATCATGGTTCAAGTTTAAACGGTCTTTTTGCGCAACGTATTAATCTTTTAAGACCAGCTTATTACCGCTTCTTACTTGAAATCCATCGGTTCAATCAGCAAGCACCCAAACATCTTCCCGAGCTATCTCCAGAAATAACCCTAGGTGATTATCTCAAAAGGGAGCGCTATTCTTCTGATTTTATTGAGTATTTCCTTATACCCATGGGCTCTGCGGTTTGGTCTACTCCAGCTGAGCTCATGTTTTCTTTTCCTGCAAGCACTCTCATCCGTTTTTTCCATAACCATGGCTTTCTAGGACTCAATACCCAATACCAGTGGTATACCATACAAGGGGGATCTCGAGAATACGTGAGGCTTTTGCGCGAAGCCATTGCCAAAAAGCAGGGTCGAGATGTTTTTCTAAAAACACCTGTAAGGCATATAGAGTCCGATGGGAAGAAAATTAAACTTTATATTAAAAACAAGAGTGAGCTTTTTGATAAAGTGATCCTAGCATGCCACGCTCCCGATGCTTTAAAAATCATAAAAAAACCCTCCCCCTTACAACAAGAACTTCTCTCTGCCTTCCGGTACCACAAGAATTTAGCTGTTTTACACCATGATGAAAGTGTTATGCCTCCTTTAAAGCGCATCTGGTGCTCTTGGAACTACCGCCGCAAAGGAAATCTTACCAGTACGGTCTATTACATGAATCGATTACAAAAATTAAAAACCCAAATTAATTACTTTGTCTCTATTAATGACTATCGCAAAATTTCTCCCGCAAAAATCATTAAAACTATAGAATATGAACATCCCCTCTTTGATAGCAAAGCCATTTTATACCAAAATCGCTTACATGAACTTAATAAAAAGGGGCCTATATTTTTTTGTGGTGCTTATTTTCGCTATGGCTTTCATGAAGATGGCCTATGGTCTGCCAAGGTTTTAAGTGAGAGGCTCTTATGAAAAAGCGCTACCCAAATAGCTGTCTTTATCTTGCCCGCCTTTACCATTATCGAGAGCGTACTTGCAAACATTATTTTTCTTATCCTGTTTATTTTTGGTATCTTGACCTTGAGGAAATAGAAAAATGGGGACGCCGTAGCCGAATCCTAGGTTATGAAAGATTTGCTCTCTTTTCCTTTTACGAAAAAGACCATGGACTCTTTTTAGCGCAAGGCACCCTTCGAGAAAAGCTATATAATTTAATTTTATATGAAAACTGGCCATTGCCCCAGCGCATTCGACTATTAACTAACCTGCGAGTATTGGGCTATGTATTTAATCCTGTGAGTTTTTATTTTCTCTTTGACAAAGAGGACCGTGCCTATGGCGTAGTGGTTGAAGTAAACAACACCTTTGGAGAACAAAAAGCCTATCTTTTAAAGATCAAAAATGATTTTGCACAGGGAGAAGAGACAAAATGGTTTTATGTCTCTCCCTTTATACGCCATGACAGTCGATTTTGTTTTTCTTTGCATTTACCTAATGAGACCTTGAGACTGCGCATTGATACCCGTGATGACCAAGGTATAGAATTAAAAGCTGCTGTATGGGGAAAAAAAATACCAATAACTTGGGCCAACATTTTTTATGTATTTTGCCGCTACCCGCTTTACACCCTTTTTGTTATTGGGCGCATCCATTATCATGCACTTCTCTTATATTTAAAGCGAATTCCTTTTTACCGCAAGAAAGAAACCGATATAGCCATTTTAAAAGCTAAAGGAGGATATAATGAAACACCCAGTAACAACAGCATCGTACACGGACAAAGTTAAAACCAAAGCAAAGGGACTTCCGTTTTATGAACGAATTTTTTACAAGGCACTTGCCTCAGCCAAAAAAGGTCAGCTTAGAGTTATAAAAGAAAACGGCGAATGCTTCATCTTAGGCGAGGGTCTGCTAAGGGCCGAGATTTGGATAAAAGACAAAGCTTTTTTTAAAAAAGCCGTGCTTTTTGGTGATGTTGGTTTTGGTGAAGCCTATGTAGATGGTATGTGGGATTCACCAGATGTACTTGCTGTACTAAAATGGTTTGCCGAAAATGCGGCAACGACCCCTACATTCGCCCAAAGTGCGGCGCACTCGCTCCTCGTAAACTCTCTTGGCTTTCTAAACTACCTTCAACACCTAAGGCGTCCTAATTCCATAAGAAAAGCTCGTGAGAACATCCAACATCATTACGATTTATCCAATGAACTTTATCAACTCATGCTTGACAAGTCCATGGCGTATTCCTGCGCCCTTTTTCTTTCAGAAAAAGACTCCTTAGAAAAAGCCCAAAAGAGAAAATACGAAATTATTTGTCAAAAACTCAATTTGCAAAAAGGACATCATATCCTAGAAATTGGCAGTGGCTGGGGAGGTTTTGCTCTCTATGCTGCTAAAAACTACGGAGTAAAGGTCACCACCATAACCATATCCAAAGAGCAATTCCGTTATGTAGCGGATCTCATAAAAAAAGAAAATATTGAACATCTCATAGAGGTTCGCTTTGAAGATTACCGAAAAACCAAAGGAAAGTTTGATAGAATTGTTTCTATTGAAATGATGGAGGCACTTGGCTATCGATACTACGACATCTTTTTTTCGCAAATCAACAACCTCTTAAAACCAGAGGGCTTGGTCTTATTGCAATGTATAACCTACCCCGATGCTAGCTTCCACAAATACCGCAGGCGTAGTGATTGGATTCAAAAATACATCTTTCCAGGTTCCCTCCTCCTCTCCCTTCATGAAATGAGAAGATCTCTATTGCGCACAAGTGATTTAGAAATTTACGATATAGAAAGTATGGGACAAAGTTATGTAAAAACCCTCAAGGCCTGGCAAGACAATTTTAATAGAAAACGAAACAAAGTTCTCTCCCTGGGTTTTGACGAGCGCTTTCTGCGTATGTGGAATTATTACCTGTGGTATTGTCAGGCTGGCTTTGAATCCCGTTACATTAATGTAATACAAATTCTGCTATCACGACCTCAAAATCCGGCATTAAAGGACTTCCATGCACTGGGTTAAGCATACTCTTTTTTGGGCAGCTGCGTTTTTCGTGGAAGAAATGAGAGCCTTCTCCAGTAGCTATAGAGCTCAGGCCAAAGATTTAAAAAGTGGAAGGGTGATCTACTACGAGAACCATGAGGAAATCTGGCAGGAAGGACGCCACCTTCATTCCGAGGTTACCTACACCACACCTGAGGGAAAAACCATTGCAAGAAAAAAGATCATCTTTGAAAAAAGCAAGACGGCCCCTGACTTCGTCACCGAAGACCTCCGTACAGGTTATTTAGAAGGAGCGCAATACCTCGGTCCTCAAAGAATAAGGCTTTTTACACGTGAATCAGCCCACTCTCCCTTAAAGGAGAAAGTACTTACCTTTGACGATACAGTGGTGGTGGATGGGGGTTTTGATTACTTCATTCGCCAAAACTGGGAAAAACTCATGGCCGGAGAAAAACTGCATTTTCTTTTTACAGTACCAGCAAGACTCACCGCCTTTCGTTTTCGAATTTATAAGATCGCCGAAGAAAGATTTCTAGACAGAGACTGCGTGCGCTTTGCCTTAGAATTCGATAATTTATTTCTCCGTTTTTTCTTAGATGGTTTTTCCCTATTCTATGACAAAGCAACAAGGCGACTTGTCATTTTTCGCGGTTTAACCAATATCCCTTCACCATCGGGCACCAATTACATAGCTGAGATACTCTTCCCACCTCTGCCACGAAAAGAATAATGACCCGAAATATATCTTTATCTTTGCTCTTTGTGTTCTCCTGCTCTTCTCTTCCAAGTGGAGAAAAAGGACCAAAAGCAGAGGAATTAGCACAAAAAATGCTTAGCTCCCACGGTGAAGAGAACTGGCAAAAAAATACCGCTGCTGTCTCCTTTCAATTTACCGGGGGGGATCGTATCCTTTGGGATAAAAAGCGCCAATTGGTCGAAGTGAGCTGGTCGTCCTGGTGGAAAAATTACCGCGTTCAATATAGTCGCATAACAGGCAAAAAAGTAGTATTCGTCAATAACAAGCTTGACTTAGATCCAGACAATAAAATTTTAGAGACAGCTGATAGCAAATTTGTAAACCATGTATTTTGGTTAAATCCTCTTTTTCATATCTATTCACCTGGCACAGAGCGCTATTTTGTTGCACCAAATATGCTTCTTGTAAAATTTACCTCGGGGGGAAAAACCCCAGGAGATAGCTATCTCTTTTATCCGCGAAGTGACTTTTTACTTGAAAAAATGAAAATGTGGGTAAAAATTTTGCCTTTTAAAGGAGCTGCGGCATATTTTGAAGAATACACCATAACCGAAACTGGTGTAAAAATAGCGACCTCTCATCCCATCCTTTTCTTTAACGTGCGCTTGCGGGAACTTAAAATGTACGAGACCTTCCCTCCCCCCGGGGAGGAAGATCCTTTTCTTCTCTTGGAAAAAGCACCCTAGAATCGCTGAAATTCTTCATAGCGAACTTCTGGTAGGGGCCCTACCTTCTTTGTTTTTTTCTCTTCAGCTTTTTGTTCGCTCCGCTTTGAATCATTCAAATCTTTGGTTTTAAAAAAGGATATCATTTGCAACAATGCTTCTGCTTGAGAATTCATCTCTTCTGCTGTAGCCGCCAATTCTTCAGCAGCAGACGCCGTCTGCTGAGCTACTTGATCGAGTTGACGCATCGCCGAATTAATCTGGTTTACCCCCTGGCTTTGTTGACTAGAAGCATAGGCGATTTCTTGCACTAGATCTGCGGTTTTTCTTATATTCGGCACCATAATCTCAAGCAAACCACCCGCTCTTTCGGCCACGTGAACACTTGTTGAGGCTAAATCCCGAATTTCTTCTGCTGCATGTTGGCTGCGCTCCGCTAGTTTTCGCACCTCACTTGCTACTACAGCAAAACCTTTACCATGTTCTCCTGCCCTTGCTGCCTCTATGGCTGCATTTAACGCCAAAAGGTTTGTTTGATAGGCAATTTCCTCGATTATAGTTATTTTTTCGGCTATCTTTTTCATTGCCTCTACGGTCTCCCTAACTGCCCTACCTCCTTCCTGGGCCTCGTTTGCTGATTTTACAGCAATTTGTTCGGTTGTCTGCGCATTTTGTGCATTCTGGGCAATACTTGCTGACATTTGTTCTAGTGACGAACTAGTCTCCTCTACACTTGCCGCTTGCTCTGTAGCATTTTGGCTTAAAGCTTGGGCCGTCATATTGAGCTGTTCGGCTGCTTTAACTAGGGCATCGGCGTTTTTGCGCACATCATCTATAACGAAAGACAATTTTTCAACTGTGTTATTAGTATTTTCCTTAAGCTCGCCAAAGACCCCAGCATAGTCCTTCTCCATTTTTTCGGATAAATCTCCCCGAGCCATGGCTGAGATAACCCGCCCCACATCAGTAAGGCCCTCATCGGCTCTTTCCAAGAGCTGATTCATATATCGGGTTAGATTTAAAAAAAAGCCGCTTTTCCCTTCTTCCGAGAGTCTCACTTTAAAGTTTCCATTAGCAGCTTCGGCTACCACTTTCTCAATTTCTCTTTCAACTATTAGCTCTTCCGTGCGGTCCACCCATTCCACCACACTGCCAAGCCACTCTCCCGTGTCACTACGGACTGCATTGGCAGTTAACTGAAAGGTGCGCCCACCTAACGTAATGGTAGTTTTATGGGGTCGGCTTAACTCCTTTAGAAGTTTTCTTTGATGCTCGGGATTTTTATGGTAAAGGTCAATCTCCGAACCAAGGAGTTTTTCTAAACTAAACTGAGGTAGGGACTTCTTAACATCCTCAAGGGTTTGCTCAAACATACGAATAATAGTCTTGTTAGCAAAGCGAATGCGAAAGTTTTCATCAGCCACAAGCAGGTTTGTGGAAGCATTGTCAATGGCCACCTTAAGTGTCGTGATTTCGTTATTTTGCCGACGAGCATCTTCAAGCTCAAAACCCATTCTAATTTGCAAGGCTTTAATAGCCATGGCTAGTTGGGATAGCTCGTCTTTTCCCTTGATGACAATTTTATCGTCAAAATTACTCTCGGATAAATTGCGGCATATAGTAGCAAACTTTTTGATACGATTACGGATGTGCCATGTATTGTATAAGAAGGAGATTGCTCCCGCTACCAAAAGAGCTAATGAGAAGCCTATGAAAACTTGTGATGGTAGGAGATTTGAGATATTTAAGGAAAGGTCATTTTGGGTAGAAAAAAGCCACAAACCCAAAAGGGCCATGAAAAAACTAAGAACAAGGCGATATGTATAGCCAATGTTGAGAAAAAAACGAACAACTTGGTGAAATCTGCTCTCCACATTGCCATAGACAATTTTCACTTTTCCTTGTCGCACCTTTTCATATAGCATTTCCGCAAAGTCTTTTTCTTTGGGACTAATCCTGCGCCGTACGGACATGTATCCAATTTTCTGACCATTTTCGAAAACCGGCGTAACATTGGCCTCTACCCAATAATGATCTCCATTTTTGGCTCGATTTTTCACATAACCTGTCCACGGCCGATCTTCTTTGAGGGTGCGCCATAAATCCGCAAAAATTTCTGGGGGCACATCGGGATGTCGCACAATATTATGGGGCTGGCCTAATAATTCAGCTTCGCTAAATCCCGAAACCTTAATAAAAGGCTTATTGGCATAGGTTATGACCCCCTTCAAATTCGTCTTTGACACCAAAAGCTCCCCTTCGGGAACTTCAACCTCACGGTTCGTTACGGGTTGATTCAGGCGCATAGACTGCCTCCTTTATCTTTTTATTATGTACGTAATTATGTATTTGCAACCGGATTTCCTCAATGGGAAAGCACACTTCGGGCGATAAAAGCAAGGTAAAGCGCTCTCGGTCCTTGGCAACACCAATTAGGTATTTGGCATGGAGCTTTCCTGCAATCTCAGGAGGTTTTTCTATACTTTCATAGGAGATATCGCATACATCAAAGACCTCCTCGGCAATTATGGCAAGGGTATGGATTTCCTGATTTTGGGTTAGATCTATCACAAGATAATGGCAACTCTGTCTATATAAAGAAACCCCCAGGCCCAGCAAAGCCCACAGGTCAAAGACGGGCACAATTTTTCCACGCAAGTTCATTACCCCAACCAAAAATGGTGGGGTCAAAGGCACAGGTGTAAGAGGCCGGTACTCGAGAATTTCTCTCACATATTGGCTTGCCATCCCCAGTCTTTCCCCTTGTAAACCAAAGATCACGTAGTTTTGTTTTTTCACAGCCTCGCTCCGAGCTGGTGTAAGTCACGGCGCACACTGGCCATTTCTATGATTTTCGGTATATCCAAAATAAAGGCTATTTCCCCCTCCCCCAATATGGTGGCCCCACCCAGGCCTGCTAATCCCTCAAAAATACGGCCTAGTGGCTTAATTACCGCCTGTATCTCACCTAAGAGTTTATCGACCACAAGTCCCAACTTTTTTCGTCCGTAATGAACAACCACTACCGATTCCCTTAAAGTTTCACCCCCATTATTAAAATAAGAACGCAAGTGCAGGTAGGGCAAAACCTCACCCCTAAGATTTAAAAAACCACCTCCACCATTAAATTCTTTCCTAAATTCAAAGCATTCCTGCACCATATCTAAGGGAATTACATAATAGCTTTGCGCTACCTGGACTAAAAAGCCATCGATAATTGCCAAGGTTAGAGGAAGTCGAATGCGCACCACCGTCCCCTCCCCCTTCTCCGATTCTATTTCCACACTTCCCCTCAAAGCTTCTATATTGGAGCGCACCACATCCATACCCACACCGCGGCCTGAAACCGAACTCACCTCCTCTCTTGTGGAAAAACCAGGCTCAAAAAGAAACTGGTATATTTCTTGTGGCAAATAGCTTCTGTGTGGATCGGCCAGCTTCAACTCAATAGCCCTTTGCAAAACTTTTTCTTGATCAATGCCTCTGCCATCATCGCGCACCTCTATAACTACGCTGCCCGTCTCATGGTAGGCAATGAGAGAAATAGTGCCGACGTCCTCTTTTCCCTTTTGTTTCCTTTCTTCCGGGGTTTCAATACCATGATCAGCGGCATTTCTTACCAAGTGCATAAGAGGATCAACTAGGTTTTCAATTAAACTTTTATCTAATTCCGTCTGGCTACCCTCCAGATGCAGTCTGATTTTTTTACCTAGTTCATGGCTTAAATCACGCACCACTCTCTCATAGCGCCGAAAGGTCTCGCCAATGGGTACCATGCGGATATCCATAACGTTATCCCGCAACATCTCTATTAACCTTGCAAGATGAGCTACTTCCTCTTGCAAGGCATGGCTGTCGCAAGCTAAACTTCGCTTGCGCACCGAAGCAGCAGAGATGACAAGCTCACCCGTTAAGTTTACCAGCTCATCAATTTTGTGTGCTTCCAGTCTTAGGTACTTTTTTTCCTTAAGGAAGGAACCCGTTAGCTTAGAGGCCATGGGACCTTCGTTTATTTCGGGCAGGAGTTCCTCGCCAGTTTCACGAAGTCTTATATTATTGGCTTTTTTTACTTCAAGCTCGGCCTCAGAGACCATGAATTCAAAAACGGAAAGAATTTCTTCTTGAGACGCCGCTGAGACAAAATTTAACTGAAAATTAAGATAAAACTCTTCAGGGGAGAATTCTTCCCAAGAAGGCAAATTTGTGTCATCGATTTTTAGCTTCGTGATCTGCCCAAGTTTTTTAAGATAGCGAACAAAGGAATAAGGATCAAGGCCATGGCTCAGTATTTGCCGCGATGGGCGAATCACAATGGACCACTCGTTTTCTTCTTTTGAAACTTGGAAGGCTTTCTCGAGGCGTTTAAGAATGCTTTCTCCCTTTTCACGCATTTCGACCGTTGGATTTTCCATTTCCTCTTTACGCAAAAGCTCGCCGATATAGTCTACTGCCTCAAAGAGAAGAGCTATGGTTTCCTTTGCAAGGTTTTTCTCGCCATCGCGCAAAGAACTCAAAAAATCTTCCAGTTCGTGGGTAAATCTTGCCAAAAATTCATAGCCAAACATCCCCGCTGAACCTTTTATGGTATGGAAAACCCTAAAAAGAGAATTTAGACTTTCGCGATCTTGGGGATTTTTTTCCAGGGCCAGCAAGCTTTCCTCCGCTATGCCATGTAGCTCTTGGGTTTCTTGCAAGAAGGTTTCTTTTAACGCTACTAAGTTCATTTTATCTTTGGATACTATAGGTTAGATCAAGCTTTGCTCTCAATTCTTTTGGAATTTTTATCTTATCCGCAAAAAAAGCCAAAACCCCATAAAGATCAAAATACCGAAGCACCGCCTCGCTGTGATTTACATATTTAAGCTTTTTATTTTTCTTTTTCGCATATATCTTTAGAGCATAGAGCAACTGAAATCCACAACTATCCAATTCCCCAACCCCCGAAAGATCCAGCACGAGCATCTCATTACTTGATAAATATTCGTTGAAAATTTCCTTTACCTCTTTAACTTCGCGAATAGTAAGCTCGCCTGTAAGCTTAAGAAGCACTTTCCCATTCTTTTGGGCAAGCTTCTCGATAAGCATAAGTTATTGTCGTCCAAAATCTAATCTCCAATAAGCTTTTGAACGCAAGACAAAAGTTTATCCGGTAGAAAGGGTTTCGTAAGCCATGCCTTAGCACCAGCCATTTGTCCCTCGAGTTTTTTGTCTTCCTCGACGACTGTGGTGAGCATCATTATCGGTACATGGCGAAACTCGCCGTAATGGGGATCATGCTTTATGGTCTTGATGAACTCAATCCCATCCATCCCGGGCATGTTAAGGTCTGAAATAATGAGGTGTATCTTGCCCAAAGATAAAAGCTTATTTAAAGCTGAGGTAGCGCTGTCAGCTTCTATCACCTCATAGCCTGCACTTTCGAGGGTGAGTTTCACCACTTGCCGTATAGAGACAGAGTCATCCACAATAAGTATGCGCTTCATAGTCTTAGAAAGTAATTTATGCTATACTAACAATTTTATTAATTTTATTTACATGCGCTAGTTTTTTTGGTCTTTATGGCCATGGTAAAAATTACCTTTAATATGGTATAGCCAGCGAGAAAAATCCCCCGTAGGGTTCCCGAAATTTTTGACTTACCAATACGGCGTCGGTAAGAAACGGGCACCTCAAGGATGCGCAAGCCCTGTTGCGCGGCTTTTATTTGCATCTCGACAGTCCAGCCAAAATTTCTGTCTTGCATACGTAGTTTACGCAAGGCTTCGTAGCGAATCGCACGAAAAGGTCCCAGGTCGCTATAGCGTACCCTCCAAAAAAAATAAATTAGGCGGGTTGCCACAAAATTACCAAATCGCTGCACGATGTTCAGCGCAAAACGCTCTTGCCTCCCCTTCGTTCTTGAACCAAGGACAAAATCAGCTTTATCTTCGAGTATGGGCTCAAGTAAAAGCCCCATCTCCCGCGGGTCATCCGCATAATCGCCATCCAAAAAAACAACAATATCTGTACTTGGGTCAAGTAGCGAAAGACCTTTAAGGCAAGCTGCCCCATAGCCACGTTCTTTCTCTTTTACCACCTGAGCCCCGTGGGTTTGGGCCACCTCGGCAGTTCTATCGGTAGAACCATTGTCTACAACAATGATCTGCCAATGCAAGTGAGAAAATTGCTTTGTGGGGATATCCTCAATAACCTTACCAATGGCCAGCTCTTCGTTTAACGCAGGGATGATAACGGCAACCTTAGCCATTAACCATTAAGTGCCACACGATTACGCAGAGCTTGCGTAAGTGTGTCTCGATCTGCGTACTCGAGCTGGCTACCTAAAGCAAGCCCACTGGCAAGACGGGTTATTTTGAGATTCGGCCTATTTTCTAACATATGGCCAATGTAGTTTGCGGTGGCTAGCCCCTCCACCGAGGGATTTGTGGCCACAATTATTTCTCTTATGGGTAGAGCCTCAACTCTTTTCTTTAGCTCAGCCAAGCGCAAATGCTCCGGGTAAACTCCATCTAGTGGAGAGAGCACCCCCATGAGGACATGATAGAGCCCCCGGTACTCCTGGGTGTGTTCGATTAAGTAGATGTCGGACGGCTGCTCGACCACACACATTTGGCTTGCATCTCTACTTGGTGCGCAAAAAACACACGCCTCATTCTTGCTTTTGAGCGAACCGCAATCACAACAATATTCGATATTTAGACGAAGACGCTCAAGAGCTGAGATTAACTCCTCTATGGTGTTTTTGTTATCTCTTAATAGGTAAAATACAATTCTCTGAGCTGATCTCATTCCCAAACCAGGTAGGTTTGCAAGAAGGCTAGCCAATTTTTGCACTTCTTCCGGCATGTTTTATAGGTAAATTTCCCTCCTCTTCACCGGGAGTTAGGAATCCTTCCAAGTTAACTGGCCATCCCCTCCACACCTAGGTGCTCATGTAGTTGGCCATCCTCGTGGCCCCCCTCGTAAAACGCCAGGGTGAAGGGAAAGAGGATGAGAATTACGTCAAGAAATTTTGTATTTTTTGTTGACAAAAAGCCACGCTTTTGACAACTTTTTCTAGAATCTGTCTAAATTACCTAGAAAAGGAGTTTCTATGAAAAAGTTGATTTTAGCTTTATTACCTCTTATGCTCGCTTCCTGGTTCTGTGGTACGGATAAAAAGGCCAAGGAATTACAAGCCAAAGCTTTGTCTGTTTTTGGTCGGCTCCCCGACAAAATGCCTGGCTCCGAAAATGATACCCCAGAGCGCATTGAGCTTGGAAAAAAACTCTATTTTGACACAAGGCTTTCCATAAACGACAGTCAGTCATGCAACAGCTGCCACCAACTAGAAGGAAAAAAGGCTGGAGTAGACAACAACCCCACTTCTGCGGGGGCCAAAGGCACCTTAGGAGAGCGTAATTCCCCCACTGTCTTGAATGCGGGTTTCCACATAGCCCAGTTTTGGGATGGCCGTGCCAAGGATCTTGTGGAACAGGCAAAGGCTCCTATTTTAAACCCTGTGGAGATGGCCATGCCTAGCGAAAAAGCTGTTGTGGATAAGCTATCAAAAATTCCTGAGTACCCACCACTTTTTGCTAAAGCCTTCCCTGGCGAAAAAAATCCGCTAACCTACCATAATATTGCGGAGGCCATTGCATCTTTTGAGCGTACTCTTATCACAAAAGACCGCTTTGATGACTTTTTGGGAGGAGATCTCAAAGCCCTAAACAAAGAAGAACTGGAGGGGCTAGAACTCTTTCTAAATACGGGCTGCACCCAGTGCCACAATGGGATGCTTCTAGGTGGTAACAGCTATCGCAAAGTGGGTCAGGTTAATCCCTATGAAAACACCAAAGATCTAGGCCGTTACAATGTTACCAAAAATGAAGCTGACAAATACTTTTTTAAAGTCCCCTCTTTGCGCAATGTGGCACTAACAGCTCCTTACTTTCATGATGGACAAGTAAAGACCCTGGAAGAGGCGGTTAAGAAAATGGCCTTCTTGCAGTTAGGTGTACAACTTGAAGAGGAAAAAGTAAAAAAGATTGTGGCCTTCTTAAAAACACTAAGCGATAAAAGCCGTCTTTAATTTTCAGGGGAGGATTTCTCCCCTGAAAAAAACTTCTCGATCTGCAGAAGGATATCCTCAATTTCTGCCATTTTACCCAAGCCTTCATCACCACAGACAGCCATCCCACTTTGGGGCTCCAAAATACGATAACCATATTCCCGTAAAATAGTCAGGTTGCGCTGGGTAGCTTTATGGCTATACATATACGGATTCATAGCGGGGGCGAGCCAGCGCTCGCCAGGGAAAGATAGTAAGGTAGCTGTGACGATGTCATCTGCTCTTCCTTGAGCAGCCCGGGCAATGAGATCCGCCGTGGCAGGAGCAATGAGGTATAAGGAAATATCCCGCCTAAGTTCAATATGGGGCATACCACTTTCGCTGTCTTTTTCTGTGTAGACCCTTTGCCCAGAAAGAGCTTCAAAGAGCACCGGGTGAATCCATTTTTCTGCCGTACGGGTCATCAAGACCCGCACAAGGTATCCCCTTTTGGTGAGCTCTCTAACCAGCTCGCAACTGCGGTATATGGCAATGGAGGCAGAAACACCTAGCAAGATAGACCCCTTTTTCATATAGCCAAGAGCTCAAAATTGCCATTTAGAGGTAACGGATCAAAATATCGCATGGAACTATTGGAAATCCCTACCCTTCCATTGTTTAAAGAAGGACCCGAGAGAATCCTCTTAACACGATTTGCTTTTTCACCGCGCCAATGCCAGTAGAGGGCTCTGACATAACGGCAAGAACGGGCAAGTACCCTTTTTGACAGGCTTTTTACCACAAGGGAACGACGCTGGTTACTTACAGGATCGCGGTAGTAGCAAAGCTTGGTTATATCAAGGGCATTAGGCCAGTATTTCAGATAATCCGTATAGCGAGAACAGGGATAATAAAGCGCCGTGTACTCACCCCAGGCATCTCTCTGATGCCGGTTTACCCAAAAGCAGAGTCGGGCGACAACCGAATTTTGAAAAAATTGGTTGAAAATATATTGCTTGCGAAAAGACCGGCGCACCACTGCTGAGAGAGGATCTTTTTTGAGAGAGTGGCGGTAGGGATGAAAAAACTTGGTCTCTTGGGGTTCGTTTTTATCCCCATAGGCTAGGCGTAGAGCTAGGGTATAAAAAAACACAACTAAACGAAAAGACTTGGAAGATAACCTGACTTTCCTCGGAAAAGCATAGTCTCTAAGACTTAAACCCTCTTGTTCTAAAAGCCATAAATCCAAGAGAGACTCGAGAACCCGATGGCGAGTTTCGCTTTCTTTCTTTAGCTTTCTATTGGAGTCGTAATAATTACCCGCAAAATAATATACGGGGGGGTGTAGCAGGGTATCTAGAGCAACATGGGTGAGATAGCCCATGGCAAAGGCAAGTAACATATCCTTTTGCCTTTGCGTTAAGATATGCCCAAGCTGGCTTTCTAATTCACCTTTTCTAAGAATCTCCGCCATTGCATAGACGCAGGCCATGGTATGCTGACCCTCCGTGCCATGAAGAGCATCCCCCCACTTGGAGCCACGTAATCCCCCCTTTTTTTCCCAGACTAGCGGTATGTCATAAAAGAAAATATCAGGACTTGCCGCGCCCAAAAGAAAAGCTTCCTTGTTACTTTGCAATAAGTTGGCGATATCTTGCCCTTTGTCGCCACAAGACCCAAAGTAGGCCAAGGTTTTCTCGGCGAGCAACATATGGGTTACTTCCTTGGGCATATCTGTAGTCTACGAAAAGTAAAGCTAGTTCGACAAAATTTATCTCTCACTTTTTTGGCACCCCAATTTTATCCTTGCACCCCCTTGGGCATAAAAAATTAATTTTTTTGTTGACAAATCCGACATTTTCTAGTACTAAACTATTTTAGTAAAAATAGTTTTCTAGGAAAACTAGGAGGAGGTATGTATGAATCTAGCAGATGAGGCCATTGGCACTTTTGAGAGATTGGGAGATCTCGCAGAGATGATAGGGCGCAACCCCAAGGTGGCTCTTGAACTTGCCCCTTCAGCCCTGCGTGGTTATATCTTGAAAGAGGGAGAGAAAAACACCTTTTCTTTGAATTCCCCCCACAAAACGCTTTACGATTGGACTTATGCCAACGAGGGAAATCCAGCTTTTCGGGAACTTTACCATAGGGCTTACAAGGGGCAATGGAGTGCACAGGATCTGCCCTGGGAGACTTCGGTAGATCCGGAAGACCTAAAGGAACGCTACATCCTACCCGAAAAGCTAAGCCCAATCTACAACACACCACTCATGAGCAAGGATCCCAAAGATAACGCTCGGCTTATGCACGATGTCCTTGGTTTTTTGCTCTCGCAATTCCTTCACGGGGAACAGGGCGCGCTTTACGCGGCAGCCTTTACCGTAGAGGCTACTCCCTGGTTTGGCGCAAAACTCTATGGGGCAACACAAGTTATGGATGAGGGACGACATGTAGAAGTCTTTAGTAAATACATTCGGGAAAAGTTGCAAAGGCTTTATCCCGTTAACGACAACCTCTTTGTCGTTTTGCATGCCCTCCACCAAAGTCCCGACTGGGACATTAAATTCCTCGGTATGCAAATTATGATTGAAGGTCTTGCTCTAGGAGCCTTTGGGCTTTTTTACAAGTTTACCAAGGAACCTCTCCTGAAAGAGCTTTTAAGACTTGTTATTTCGGATGAAGCACGTCATGTGCACTATGGCGTCGAGGCATTACGGGATTACTATACAAAAGAAGTAAGCGAAACTTTGCGACGAGAACGGGAAGATTGGGCCTATGAAATCGCCGTGATGCTGCGCAATCGCTTCCTTTTTTATGAAATTCGTGATAAATATTTTGCTGGCCGCATTAGCCGCAAAGGATGGGAAAAAATGATTTTAGAGTCGGAAATTATGCGAGAGTTCCGCAGAGTGCTTTTTAGCCGACTCATCCCCAACCTAAAGGCAATTGGACTTTTGACAGATCGCATTAGACCAAAGTATGAACAACTTGGCGTCATTGAATTTGAACATATGAAAAGTGCCGACCGCTTAAGCTTAGCCGAACTTTTAGCTGCTTAAAAGGGGACATCTGTCCCCTTCTTTTCTTTGCATTGACGGCCTATCTTAGACCTATGGCCTGCCTATTATGTACGAGAATCGGATACACAACTTTAGCGCTGGTCCTGCTGTTTTACCCCTGCCTGTCTTAAAAAAAGCCCGCGAGGAGTTCTTAAGCTTAAATGGCATAGGAATGTCTGTCCTTGAGATTTCCCACCGCTCTCGTGAATTTGAAGAAATTTTACACAAAGCAGAACAAAATCTCCGCCAGCTGCTTTCGGTAAACAATGATTATGCCATCTTATTCTTGCAGGGTGGGGCCTCCTTACAATTTTCCATGGTACCCATGAACCTTCATATACCAGGAAAATCGGTAGACCTGCTACAAACAGGTATGTGGACCCAAAAGGCCCAGAAAGAAATAGAAAAAATCTGCCCCGTGCGACTTGCAGCCTCCACAGAAAAAGAAAATTTCCTGAGACTTCCAACAAAAGATGAAATTAGCTTAAGTAAAGATGCCGCCTTTGTGTACATGTGTTCAAATAATACTATTTTTGGTACCCAATGGAAGTGGTTTCCGGAGACGGGAGAAATCCCCCTTGTAGCCGATATGTCCTCGGATATTTTAAGTCGCAAAATTGATGTTCAAAAATTTGGCCTTATTTTTGCCGGAGCCCAGAAAAATTTAGGCCCGGCTGGAGTAACCGTTGTCATTATCCGAAAAGATCTCGCTGAGCGGGCCGATAGGAATCTTCCCACTATGCTGCAATACCGTACCCACATAAAAGAAAACTCCCTGTACAACACCCCCCCCACGTTTGGCATCTACATGATTGCCCTAGTCACCGAGTGGGTACAAAACTTGGGAGGACTTGAAGCCATAGAAAAGCGCAACGAGGAAAAAGCAGCTATTTTATACCGAGAAATTGATCAAAATCCACTTTTTTATGCCCCTGTAAAAAAAGAAGACCGCTCTCTCATGAATGTGGTTTTTCGCATTAAAGATAATAACGAAGAACTGGAAAAGAAATTTGTACAAGAAGCAGAAAAAGCAGGTCTCTCAGGCCTCAAGGGACACCGCAGTGTAGGTGGCTTAAGAGCATCGATATATAATGCGTGTGAAAAGTCCTCTGTCGAGGCCCTCGTAAATTTTATGCAAGACTTTAGTCGCCGCTACGGCTAGAATGCTCGAAAGGGAAAAGCACCTCTGTCATAACTCTGGTGGTGGGACCCCCAGCCTCAAGAGAGTGCGTTGTCATATTTCTCACCTGAATTTGGCCATTATGGCGCTTAATTAAACGCTCTATCATGGTAAGCCCCAGCCCGAGCCCTGCCGTGAGCTCATACTCAGCAAAAGGATGATCCTGGACCTCTTGCAACTTAAAAAGGGCTTCAAACACTCTCTGCTGATATTCAGGCGGTATACCCAAGACACCCCCAAACTCATGCGCCATATTTAATATGTAAAAACCATACTCCCTTTTACGGATAACCGGTATATAGATGACCGTGTCATTCGCAAAAGAAAACTTAAGGGCATTGATAAGAGCCTCTTGGTAAACCACGCGCAACACTTCCCTATCAGCTCTCACCTTTTGTCTGGGCAGCTCCATTTCACGAGTGATGATTAACTTAATACCTGCAAGAGAAGCTTTTTCAGCTACCGATGTTGCAAAGCTTTCCCATAAATCAAATACTTCCCTAAGCTCTATTTCATACACCTCTGGTGTACGATCTAAAATGCGCAAAAAATAATTCATAGCGTTAAAGGAACGGCTAGCTGCTCGTGAGGAATTTACAAATCCCAGGAAAACCTCTGGAGCAACCAAAAAACCATTCGCCAATTTTTCAGCTGATTTTTCCATGATTTCCGCCGCAGAAAGCACAGCTCCAAAACCACCGTGCTGCGCTAAATTGTCTCTTAGGCGTCTCACAATTTCTCGTACATCATCTAACTGTTGCAGACGAGTGATCGACTCCACCACCTGAAGGTGAGATTTTTTTTCTTCTTTTGGCAAATTGAGGATGGCTTGTTCTAATGCATGTTCTTGAAGCTTTTGGAGTGTTTCCTCAAGCTGTATTTCAATTTCATCAGCAAAAAGGACTTTATAAGCTCCCCCTTCGTAAGCAGAGCGAATCGCATGAATTCCCGATTTTTCAAGAACCATGATCCAGCGCCCAGGACAAATTCGAAGCAGCTCACGCGCTATCTGCTGGTCCAAGTCACTTTTGGTACCAAAAAAAAGAACAACATCCTGCAGCAAAAGGGAAGATAACGCCTTTGTGGCCAACTCAGGATCAACCACCACTATCTCAGAAAAAGGAATTTTCTTGTTGTAAAAATAGACCGGTATTTTCTTGCGCAAAAGAAATAGCCGTTGCTCCATTACTTGTTTCCCTTTACCCCATATAGAAAAAACTTTGTAAACCGCATTTTTTTAAAAAATACTTCAGGAATTTTGCCATATTACGAAAATAACCATAAGGGGAAAAAGAAAATTTTGCGACATGGGTAAAACAAAGAGCTAATTTCCCATAAGTTTAGATAACTTAATATAGTTTTTTCTAATATCAAATAGCTTGTTTCAGCAACACCCGACTAAAGCTCCGACAAGCTAAGCAAAGAGTGAGTCTGAAACAAGAGGTTTCAGGCCGCTTAAAAAGATTCAGGGAGGAATCTCATGATCATAAATCACAATTTAAGCGCGATTAACTCACACCGGGTCCTGAAATTTCAGGACTGGGAAGTGGCCAAAAGTATGGAAAAACTCTCAAGCGGCATGCGCATCAACCGGGCTGGGGATGACGCATCAGGACTTGCTGTCTCAGAAAAAATGCGCACCCAAATTCGTGGCCTTCGTCAGGCCGAGCGCAACTCGGAAGATGGCATGAGTATGATCCAGACCACGGAGGGCTATCTCAACGAGCTAGCCGCAATGCTGCAGAGAATCAGAGTATTGGCGGTGCAGTCATCGAACGGCATCTACACACCTGAGGATCGGCAGCTTATTCAAGTCGAGGTCTCTCAACTCATTGATGAAATCGACCGTATTGCATCCCAAGCAGAGTTTAACACAATGAAGCTCTTGCAAGGGGATTTCGCACGCACCTCACGTACTGCCTCTATGTGGTTCCACATTGGAGCAAATATGCACCAGAGGGAAAGGGTCTTTATTGCAACCATGACATCCATGGCACTGAACTTGCGTGACCCCATCGGCAACATTATTAGCCTATCAACCCCAGGTAAAGCCAACTCTGTAATAGGCATTGTTGACCAGGCTCTCTACCTGCTCAACAAACAAAGAGCCAATTTAGGCGCCTACTACAACCGGCTGGAACATGCCTCGAAAGGTCTCATGAATGCCTACGAAAACATCCAGGCTTCCGAATCACGCATACGTGATGCCGATATGGCCGAAGAAATGACGAACTATACACGCAATCAAATCTTACTGCAAAGCGGCACCGCAATGTTGGCACAGGCTAACCTCAAGCCACAAAGCGTGTTGCAGCTCATAAGATAAAAAAACATAATCCCCTGTCATAGGACAGGGGATTATACTATTGAAAACATAAAGGTAAGGCAGCTGGACCCATAGACCTCCACGGCAGCTGCGTGAGGAGCTCAGGCTTCCTGCGCAGCTGCCGGCTTGCCTGGTAGCTGACTTCAGGACAAAGGAGTGTCTATGATCATCAACAATAATATAAGTGCGATTCATGCCCATAGGTCGCTCAAAGCAACGGAATGGGAAACCGAACGCACCATGGCCCGGCTTTCTTCAGGGGAGAGGATCGTTCGGGCTAGCGATGACGCCTCAGGATTAGCCGTATCGGAAAAAATGCGCACACAAATCCGCGGCCTGCGCCAAGCGGAGCGCAATACCGAAGACGGCATGAGCCTGGTCCAAACAGCCGATGGGTTTTTAAGCCAGATGGCAGACATCCTGCAGCGCATCCGCGTACTTGCCGTACAGTCTGCCAATGGGATATACTCACCGGAAGACCGACAACTAATTCAGGTAGAGGTATCCCAACTTATCGATGAGGTAGACCGCATAGCCTCGCAAGCAGAGTTTAACCGCTTTCGCTTGCTTTTGGGCGATTTTGCACGAGGCAGCAAAGTGGCCTCTATGTGGTTCCATATGGGACCCAATATGCACCAAAGAGAGAGAGTGTATATCGCCACAATGACGGCCCTCGCCCTCGCCCTACGCCGCGGAGCGGATATAGCTACCTTATCAACGCCTACAAAGGCTAATGATGCCATCGGTATTATCGACCAGGCCCTAGAGCGACTTATGAAACAGAGGGCTGACCTTGGCGCATATTCCAATCGCTTGGAAACAGCCGCTAAGGGTCTCCTCGTTGCTTACGAAAATGTCCAAGCCGCCGAAAGTCGCATCAGAGATGCCGACATGGCCGAGGAACTGGTCAGGTTTACCACCCAGCAAATTCTCTTACAGAGTGGGACGGCGATGCTGGCCCAGGCAAACCTGAAAAACCAGACCGTGCTGCGCCTCCTTGGCCTACCTTAATAACACCCCACCCCCCTTATGGTGGGGTTTTTTTTATCCATTGAAAAAAAAGCCCTAAATACTCATGAAGCGCAAGAGAGGATAGATAAAGATACTTGGCTCTCGGCAAATAATCCACCCAGATATGGAATTCCACATCACGGCTGTGGTAGTGAGAGGGGTAGCCAATAACCTCACCACGAAAATGCGAAAATTCCCCTAAGGCCCGTGGCAAATGAAAAGCAGAACTAATGAGAAAAATCCGCCTAATATTTCGCAAAAGCAAAATTTTTTCAATTTCCGCTATATTCTCCTCTGTGGTCCGGGATATCTTGTCCGTCCATATATCCACCCTTCTTACCCCAAGTTGCACGAGCATTTCTTCAAGGACTTCAGCTTCAGACCGCTCATTCGCATACACAGAACCACCACTTAAAATAATGGGTCTTGGCCTTTGACGATAAAGCCACAGAGCCGCCAAAAGGCGGTAGAGACTTTCACTCTCGGCAATGCCCAAACCAAAAGGACTGGGACTATAGCTAAGCACCCCTCCTCCTAACACAACCAATGCCTCAGCTTTATCCTCTTTGGGAAATACCACCTGATCTTCCAATGGACGTAGCAAGAGATCCGTAACCGGCCTTATACTTAATCCATAGATTAGGGAAATCATGAGAACTATAGCCCATTTTCGCTTAAAACCCTTCAGGCAAAAAATAAGAATCAAAAGGGATAGAAAAATCCCAGGAGGCAAAAGAAATGAGCTTAGGATCTTCTTTAGGAAAAATAGCATGGAAAAACCAAACCCACAATTTGAAGAATTTCCACAATACTTTTGTCAGCTATTATAGCCACCTCCTAGGATAACGGAGCAAGCAACCATGAAAGCGCTAGTGTGGAAATCCTTGCCTAGATTGTTGTGGTCACACCTCATATTGTCTTTGGAGCCCATCATCAATTGCTTTACAAACCTAATGCATTTGCTCAGGCGTAACTACATATAGGAGAAATACCATGAGTATCCAAGAAAAAAATTTCTTTCAAGAAGTCCTCGATAGCGCCACTGCCTTTGTGGAAGCTCAAAAAGGCCAGTGGGAGCATGCCGAATGGACAAAGCTGGTCGATGAACTTCAAAAAAAGGGCATTGCGCTCACCGAGGAAGGAAAAAACACCTTTGGCGCTTTGCTTGAAGGTCTCAAGGGGGTCTATCGAGAAGTTCAACAAACCCGGAAAGTGGCAGAGGTACTTGACACGCTAAAGAAAGAGGTGATAAACTTTGTACAAGCAAACCGCCACGGCTGGGATCATGTGGCTTGGGAGCAATTCCTTGCATCACTCAAACGAGGAGGGATGGAATTGACCGATGCTATCCAAGCCTATATCGGCCGCATCCTAGAAGCCACTCGGGACATGCTCTCGGCAGGCTCCAAAACCTTCGGGGACCCAAATTAGGCGTCGTATCCCGCTGGTATGGAAATCCCCACGCCTTCTACAGGAAAGGGCGCAATTGGGCCTAAAGTTTGGAAACTATCGGCTGCACCATAGCTTTCTATTGCAATAAATCGGCAGGATAGGAGATGTAATTATTTTTACCTACAGATATTATGAACCACTTCGTGATACAGTGAGTTTCAAGACTAAAAGCCAGCTGCTGTGCGTTTTGAAAGCTAACGTGATGCTTTAAACCAGCTAGCCCGATCTGCTCTCTCATGGCAAAAAACAGGCTGGCTTCGAAGTTGATCTCAGTCTCCCCCAATGGCAAACTCATTTTTTTGGGCGGCGCTGCCAATAATAGCGAAGATACATCGGTAATTCTCCGGGGGGCTTGCGGTGGTAATCCTCTGGTGCAAAAAGCTCCTTACTGTGGAAATCCATGATGGGTATCCCCACGGCCGTCGAATAGTAACACTTGTGCCTCACCACAAACTTCGTACCATACCAAAATAGCCTCCAATGGGGAATCCTCCCTGAAAGAAAACTATCCAAATAACGCACCAACGCAATACGTAAAACCATGCTCGTCGTTAGCCCAAAGCGATACTTGAGCTCACAAAAAAACCTTTCATCATCCCCATGAAGCACCACATTGAGCCGGCATAGCTCATGCGAAGGAACAGGGTTTTTCTGGTTCTTCTCCCTGAGCTTTTGGGCCAGATCCCGCATCTTGTCAAGGTGAACAACTTTCTTACGGGCCAGTTTAAAGGCACAAAAGCGCACGATGGCCGACATGCTTGTGTTGGATCTAGCTGCCGCCACGCGCAGTTTTGCCATAAGAGCCGGATTTAGGCGCAGATCCCAAAGACCTTTCCCTTTTTTCACAATCATATATCCCGCTGCAATATATATAACCCGAAGTTTGCTAAAAAATTGCAAGATTTTGATAAAATTTTACTTCAAATATACTTTTTTCAAATACGAGCCCGACTAACTCTAACACCCATAAGCATTGTTCTAGGATTTCCCTACCCTACCTTGTCTGGTCTATCACAGTCTGAAAAAAGCTTGCCCTTGAAAATCAACTTCGTAGTGCAGTAAGCTAGTAAGAGCCTGCCTCCCTAGCTCTAGCTATTGTGGGGGTATTATGGATTTCCTCTAAACCAGAAGTGGGCATTAAAAATTTTTGATGCGAGGTTTTATGGTGAAGAGATTCCGTGGTTTTTATCTGCTTGCCGATGAAGAGGGCATCTCCCAAACTATTCAAACTATGCTGACCCCTTTAGGGGAAAGTCGCATTTTTGAGGACCTCCAAAGTCTCTGGGATGCGGTCCGCCAGGAACCTGCCGACCTTGTTTTCCTACCTTTGCGCCGAGAGGGATGGAGAGAACTTCTTCTTTATGTACGGCGATTGCGATCTCTACCGCACTCTCACTTATTTGGCGTTGTTTTATATTGTAGTTTTTACGATCGCGAAATTTTTAGAGCAGCCTATCGCTCTGGTATTGAGGATATATTCCCTTGGCCTATTGATGAGGCTTGGTTTTTAGCTAAGATAGAGAACAGCCTTTATCTCCTGAAGAAAAGAGTACATACAAATGCCCTAACGGGGCTACCTGGCATCCAAGTGATCGAAGAGCAGTATTATTTGAGGTTGGCTCTAGGGCATGCTTTCTCGGTTGCCTATTTAGACCTTGACCATTTCAAGCCCTTTAATGACGAAAAAGGCGTAAAGGCTGGTGATCGAGCTATCCAATACCTGTCTTTGATTTTTCACGAACTTAGGCTTCAGTATTCAAGAGACGAGGTCTTTGTGGGCCATCTAGGTGGAGATGATTTTTTCATCCTTGGCCGCAAGAGGGAGGTGCGAGAGGTTATTGATAGTGTTTATCGGCATTTTCCCAAATTCCTCCCCCAGTTGTTCTCGTCTTATGAGCTGGCACGTGGTTATTATCGAGGGGTCAATCGGGAGGGTGTACAACAAGAATTTCCCCTTTTAAGTTTATCCACGGCTATATTGAATATTGCACCGAAAGTATCTTTATCTTTTGAGAAGATAAGTGAAATGGCTGCACTTGTTAAGAAAAAAGCCAAGGCTTTTAGCGGCATGAGCGTAGTGGAGTTCTTTGTGGATCGATCAGAGTAGTTCCATTGGATCTCTGTCGATTTCCATTTGTATATTTTTATAGCGGCGCAGGGGACCCTTTTGCATGAGCTCCAATATTTTTGTTGTTCCACTTTGCAGTTCTGCTGAAGAGGGAGCCTTTAAGATTAAATGGTAGCGAAAAAAATCTTTGATCTTCGCAAATGGTGCTGCAACTGGCCCCAGGATTTCCATACCATTTCGATCTTTTTCCTCTTCAAATAGAGATCTCATATAAAAATGGTTTTTGCTCAAATATAGAACCTCCTCGCATAGGCTCTTTAAATTCTCCTCTTCTCTCGACAAAAATAGTAGCCTAACTAAACGTCGAAAGGGGGGATAACCATATTCCTTCCGGAATACCAATTCCTGTTCATAGAATTGCCTATACTTTTTATGCGTCGCACAAAAAATTGCGGGATGATCCGGAAGCATGGTTTGTATTACTACCTCTCCTTTTTCGTGTCGCCCAGAGCGACCTGCGGCCTGCACCAGTAACTGAAAGGTGCGCTCACTGGAGCGGAAATCGGGGAGGGAAAGTATGGTATCGGCGTTGAGGATCCCCACGAGAGTTAGCTCTGGCAGATCGAATCCTTTAGCGATCATTTGTGTACCTACAATAATTTGTATTTTTTGTTCCCGGATGTCTCGTAGAATGCTTTCAAGGTAATCGCGGCTGTGAATGCTGTCTTGATCTACGCGAATATACGGGATGTTTGGGAAATGGATGTCCAAAATATCTTCTATTTTCTGAGTCCCACTTCCTATTAGAAGCAGGGGGCTTCGGCATTGGGTACAGGATCCGTTATATGCTTTCTCAAACCCACAGAAATGGCATTTGAGTATATCTTGGCGGTGGTAGGTCAACGATACCGAGCAGTGAGGGCACTTCTCGGTAGTTTCGCACTTTTTACACAGAGCATAGTTACTGTAGCCGCGGCGGTTTAGGATGAGCATAACCTGTCTTTTTCGGTAGAGGTGGTATTCCATTTTTTCCTTTAAGAAGGGGGAGATAGGTCCCATGTCCTTGTGGTAATATGGTACATGGATGTGAGCTTCCGTGGCACCCGTAGCTCTCTTTGTGAGCTGGTGCATGGCAAATATTCTTTTTTGAGCAAAATAGTAGGACTCTAGGGAAGGTGTTGCTGAGCCCAAGAGTAAAAGCTTTGGCAGGTGGAATTTTTCTTCAAGCTCAAGCTGCCAATAGGCTATATGGCGGGCGTTATACTTTGGTTGGCGATGCTCTTTGTAGGCGGAGTCATGTTCTTCATCTACAATAACGAGGGAGAGAAGTTTAACTGGGGCAAAGATGGCGCTACGCGTTCCTACCACGAGTTTTTTCTTACCCTCTAGGATTTTTTTGTAATTTTGCAGTCTCTGCGAGATACTAAGCTTGGAGTGTAAAAAGGTTATCTCATTAGGAAAAAGCGGTTCCAACTGGTGGAAAATATGGTAAGAGACGGTTATTTCCGGCAGTAGTAAAATGGCACCTAGGCCCTCCTCTAGGTATTTGCGGATGAGTTCTACATAAAGTCTTGTTTTTCCAGATCCTGTGACACCATACAGAAGGTGGGTTTCCACCTTCGTGCTCGGGGGTCGGGAAAAAATATCCTTTATGATGCTTTCTTGTTCTTGGTTTAGCTCCTGTAGTGGAGAATTAGTTTCTCTTAGGGTGGGAATCTGGGGGTTTTCTATATCTCTTTGCCCTGTGGGCAGCATCGTAAATAAAGCTTGGGGTAGGCTACAAAAATAATAGTTGGCCATTTTTTGGGCTAATTCGATTTGCTTTGGACTAAGTATTCGTTCCTTGTCAATTAGGCGCAGGATAGGTTTTACATGAAAATCTCTCTTTTTATCCGTTATCTCTTGGCGTAAGGATACAATGAGACCTACTTTTCTCTCTCCCTCCACATCCACTATGACTCGACTGTAGGGCTGAGCCTTGGCTTGAAGTTTCTCGGGGACAGAGTACCACAACGGCGTGGGAACAAAATCTCCCACATATACATGGGCAAACACAGCAATTTTTTAATTACTCTTTTCGTTTGACAACTAAAAGAAGGAAACCTAGGCAAGACCTGTGTACCCTCGCATTGCTGTGGACATTATAGTAGAACAAAACGGGAAGATTTTGCTTGTTAAGCGTAAATTTCCCCCATATGGTTGGGCCCTGCCGGGGGGTTTTGTGGAGTGGGGTGAATGTGTAGAGCAGGCTGCCCTTCGGGAGCTTCAGGAAGAAACAGGGCTGGAGGGACGATTGCTAGATATTTTGTATGTTTACTCCCACCCCAAAAGGGATAGTCGAGCCCATGTAATTAGTGTGGTATTTGTGGCGCAAGCTTGCGGGAGGGTAATGGCCCAAGACGATGCCGGAAGGGCTGACTTTTTTCCTTTCGATAGGTTACCATCCCCACTGTGTTTTGACCATGAGGAAATTATTCAGGACTATGTGCGTCTCAGGTGTAAGAAGGAAAGGGTGGATCCGCAAGTAAAGTTGAGTCTTTATGGACAAAATATTCCTTCGCACAGAGCTCCCTGAGGCTATTTTTCTGGGTGGTTTTCGTGATCCGTCAAAATGTCCAAGAGATAAAAGGCAGGTTTGCTTTTTAGGCCGCTCTAATAGTGGTAAAAGCACTCTTTTGGCCGCCTTAATAAGAAATCCTTCTATTGTAAAGGTCTCTGGGCGTCCTGGCAGTACGAAGACTATCAACTTTTACTCTTATGGAAATCTTTATTTAGTGGATCTACCTGGTTATGGCTACACATCCGGAGGTAAAAAAGAAGCACAATTGTTTCAAGAACTCGTCTCCATCTACATAACAGAAAACCACAATCTGGCCTCGGGTTTTTTGTTATTGGATTGTGTCCGGCAACCAAAGGAAGAAGAATACTGGCTTTCCAAAATATTTTTAGCACAGCATCGACCTCTTGTGCTTTTACTTAACAAGATCGACAAACTAACCCAAAAAGAAAGGCACAATCTAGAGCAAAAAGCGCAAAAGTGGCAAGAGAGCTTTCATCTTGTTTGGCTCATTTCTGCCAAAAAAGGGGTTGGGCTTGAAAAAATTTTAAATTTTATCTACTCTTTTGGGGTATAATTTCCCCCTGCGGAGTACATAGTGTTTATCGCAAAAAGGAGCTATCAGTTTTTCGTATTCGTGCGAAATGAGAAAAATAGTACGACCTTTCTGCTTTTCTTTTCGCAAGAGAAACAGGATTTTCTGTACCATCTTATCGTCAAGAGATACAAAGGGCTCGTCTAGAATAAGAAAGCTTCCAGGATGTACAAGAGCACGAGCAAGACATACCCGTCTCTGCATTCCCCCGCTCAGCAGAGCTGCTTTAGTATGTCCATCAAGCTGGAGCTCTTTTAGCACTCGATTAACGTTATTTCTTTGTGTGGAATTTAAGTAGAAACTAACATTATCAAAAACACTGTGCGCAGGAAAAATTATGTTACTTTGGAACAAGAAAGCTATGTCGGGGGGATCTGTTCTCACATAGCCACCTTGGGGTTTCAATATACCTGCCAATAGCTTGGCGAGAGTGCTTTTTCCCACCCCTGAGTCGCCTTGCAATAATATCCATTCCCCCTTTTTTAGCTCGAGGGACAGCTTATGTAAAACCCATTTTTCAGCGTAACAAAAACTTATTTTTTCTGCTTTCAATTGGCTCAAGTTGAGTTTTTTCTGGGGGATTCTATTAAATTCGGGCATTTTTTGCGAAAAAGAGTAGAAGAAGGAGCGCAAAAGTGCCGCTACACTAAGCGATGCCAAAAGAAATAAAATGGCATAACTTAAAAAAGCAGCTAGGTCTACGTGCAAAAAAGCGCTTTGGAGGCGACGACCTAGTCCCTCGTGAGCCCCGAACCACTCCGCAATGACAGCAGCCTTAAAACTAAGGGGAAAGCCTACGGATATGCAGTTTTCGATCTGGGGCAGCCAGTCTAATTTTAGTCGTAAAGAAAGCCTTCCCCGAAATTGGGGGGCATAGTGTTTCCAAAATTCCCGTCTCTCCTCTCGTAGGGCTCGCTCTGCGGTATGGAATTCCATAAACACCACAGGCAAAGCCACGATGGCGACCGAGAGCACCACCGTGATATCTCCCCTTCCCACAAAAAGGACAAGGGGGATAATCCAGAATATAACGGGTGAGGCGTGAAGCAAGAGCAAGGATGGCTTCAAAAGGTCTTCTAGGGGGCGCTGTGAGCTAAGAAGTGCGGAGAAAGAGATCCCGGTCCCCAAGGCTAAGAGAAACGCAACAAAGACACGAGCCGTGGTTACAAAGACATCCGCCCATATGGATGAAAAAAGTATCTTATGAAATTTACGGATAAAAGTCAGCAAGTCTGGATTTAGGGGGTTTGGGTAAAAGAAAAGAATTAGAAAAACAAATATAAACGGGATAAGCCAGCCAATACAACGGCTTGGGTCTAGTTTTTTTTGGGTCACCTAGGGAAGAAAAAAAGAATCTCCAATCTTTATTTTTGCCCCTTCAAGAAACGCTCTTGTTTTTTTCCATTCATCTTCTTTGCTTAAAATAGCAAATCTCGTAAAACGCAACGCTTCTTTTGCGATTTGAGGAGAGGTATTATCTTGTGCTACTTGCAGTGCCTCTTCCTTTTTTTCATGGATCATGCGGATATTTTCTTGGATTTTTGCTTCAAGCTCTTTTAGGAGCCGTTGTTTGTAGTCATTTATAGTAGGGCTAACAAATAAAGATACCATAGGCGAGGGAGCAAGCTCACCTACCAAGAACTCTTCCCACTGAGCTAGTTCACCCAGGCGAGGAAGTTTCTTTTCCAGTACAAGTTGGCTCGCTAAGGGCTCCGGTAAGACAGCACCATCCAATTTGTCAGCCAAGAGAAGAGAAACTGCTTGCACATGAGGGTGGTATTCTCTTTGAAGCTTTAATTGCGCTTTTTCCTCTATACGCTTAAGCTGCAGGTCATTGGGACTTTTTTCAAAAGGCAGGGAAATTTTTTTCCCTTTGAGAAAGTTCCATGGCTCCTTTGTCGGGATCTTTGCGTTCTGGTACTTTGGGGCTAAAACCACGCTTGCCGTACCCCAAACGAGAGTACGAAAGAGCCGTACCCCCTTGTCGGCCTGCATGGCACCTAAGCTTGTCCCAGTAAATAAGAGATCAAGCTCACCTCGTAAGAGACTCGCAACGGCCAAGGCATGGTCTTCAAAAGCCTCCCCCTTGAGGGAAAATCCATCATGCTTTTGAACCACAAGCATCTTAAGTGGCAAAGAGGCCAGTGTGTTGGGATATTGCAGAGTAAGGGTTTTTTCCTCAGTGGTTTTCTTACAACTAACAAAAAAGAACAGTAAGATAAGAAGAAATTTCTTAGTTACCAAAATCGACTCCTGCGGCGAGGCGGATTTCATGCCATGGATTATCTCCAAATACAAATAAAGCAATCGTATAGACCAAAAGGATTCGGCGTATTAGCAAAATGCTCTCTGTGAAGTGCCAGACAAAGTTGGCAGAAGCCACTGGGAGCCATTGTCTCCTTCAATACTTAGGCCCCACTGCCTCGAAGCCAAGGTTTTCACCCATGCGTAGACCTAGGAGCCCTTCTAAATCCCACAAAGGAGTAAGCCCACTTCCCCAAAAGCGGGTAGCACTAATCCCACAATTGGCTTTCAAATAAAAGTTTTGCGAAAAATGCAGCCCTGGATTTAGCTTAGAAATGAAAAGAAACTTGTTTCGTTCTGCCTTATAAAAATGTCGGTCCTATAGAAAAGGTAGCTAATTTTATATCTTGGGCATAAACAGAGAGCTTAAAGACACTCAACGCTAGGAAATAGCCAATCCGTTTCACAATGAACACTTGCTTTTTGAACCATAGCTCGTCAATATTTTTAGTTAACCTTTTTTGTGATTTCTAAATCAAGGACTCCCTTGTCTGCTACAAAGACACTCCCCTCATGGTAATCACCCTCTAAGACTTTTATGGCCAGCGGATTTAAAAGCTTTTCTTGTATCACTCGCTTTAGCGGCCTTGCTCCAAAAATAGGATCATACCCTTCTTCAATAAGGTACTCCATAGCAGCCTCGGTGAGCTCAAGTTTAATACCTTTGGCCTTTAGGCGTTCCATCACACGGGCTAGCTGGATTTTAACAATGCCGCGCAGATGCTCTTTACTAATGGGATGGAAAAAGATGACACCATCGAGGCGATTTAAAAATTCAGGGCGAAATAAGCGGCGCAATTCCTGCCACACAGCCTGCTCTTTTTCTTCCTCTGTCAAGGACGTGTCAGCCAGGTATTTTGAACCCACATTTGATGTCATGATAATAATTGTGTTTTTAAAATCAACCAGCCTGCCTTTACTGTCGGTTAGCCTACCGTCGTCTAAGATTTGTAAGAAAATGTTGAACACATCTGGGTGGGCTTTCTCTACCTCGTCAAAGAGAATCACACTATAGGGTCGACGGCGTACCCTCTCGGTAAGCTGTCCTCCTTCTTCGTAGCCAACATAACCAGGAGGGGCTCCAATAAGTCGGGCTACCGAATGTTTCTCCATATACTCGGTCATATCGATGCGCACCATAGCTTTTTCATCATCAAAAAGGAATTCCGCCAGTGCTTTCGCTGTTTCGGTTTTACCAACACCGGTAGGCCCCAAGAACAAAAAGGAGCCGATGGGTCGATTTTCTTCGCCTAGGCCTGCACGGTTACGTCGAATAGCCTCGGCTACGGCCCGGATGGCCTCATCTTGGCCAACTACCCTTTCATGTAACGCATCTTCTATATGCAAGAGCCGCTCTTTTTCACTTTGCAACATTTTCGAAACGGGGATACCTGTCCAACGGGAGACAATTTCGGCGATGTCTTCGTCTGTTACCTCTTCTTTAAGCAAACGCATTCCCTGCTGCCTTTCTTTTAGTTCCTTTTCTAGCTTTTGCAATTTTTTTTGAAGTTCTGGTATTTTGCCATAGCGGATTTCAGCGACTTTACCTAAATCTCCCTTCCTCTCCCATTCTGCTTCCTCTACACGAAGTTTTTCAATTTCTTCTTTTACTTTGGTTATACTTTCAATGGCTCTTTTCTCTTCCTCAAGTTTGAGTTTTAATGCTTGGAACTGCTCACGCAGGTTGGCTATCTCCTGGCGTACCGCTTCCAATCTCTCCTGGGATGCCCGGTCATTTTCTCGTTTTAGGGCCTGCTCTTCAATTTCAAGAGAACGCAGTCGGCGGTATAGTTCATCCATTTCAGCAGGCAAAGATCCGAGTTCAATGCGTAGCTTTGAGCAAGCTTCATCCACAAGGTCAATAGCTTTGTCGGGCAAGAAGCGGTCAGTGATATAGCGGTTTGACAAGGTCACGGCCGCAATAATAGCTTGGTCGGTGATGCGGATACCGTGATGTACTTCATATTTGTCTCGTAACCCACGCAAGATGGTTATTGTGTCTTCCACCGTGGGTTCCTTGACATACACGGGCTGAAATCGCCGCTCTAAAGCTGCGTCCTTTTCAATATGCTTTTGGTATTCCTTAAGTGTGGTAGCACCAATAAGGCGGATTTCTCCCCGGGCCAAAGCCGGCTTTAACAAATTCGCCGCATCCATAGCGCCTTCGCTTGCCCCTGCTCCAACCACGGTATGGATTTCATCAATGAATAGTATAATTTTTTCCTCAGAGGCAATAACTTCATTTAAAACAGCTTTGAGTCTTTCTTCAAATTCTCCTCTGTATTTAGCACCTGCAATGAGGGCACCCATGTCTAGAGCAACAATCACCTTATCTTTAATAGCTTGAGGCACATCACCCGCCACAATACGTCCTGCCAGACCTTCTACGATGGCGGTTTTTCCAACACCTGGCTCCCCAATAAGCAAAGGATTGTTCTTGTTGCGCCGTGATAATATCTGTATCGTACGACGTATTTCCTCATCCCGGCCAATCACAGGATCGAGTTTTCCCGCGCGAGCCAGTTCATTTAAATTGCGTCCATATTTATTTAAAGCATCAAATGTCCCCTCGGGATTATCGCTGTCCACTTTCTGGCTGCCTCTCAACTGTTTCAACACGGCATCAGCTTTGGGGCGATCGAGACCTAGTTTCTTGAGTTCGTTTTTTAAGCGAAAGTTCCCGTTTAGATAAGCCAATAAAAAGTGCTCTAAAGAGAGATAGCTATCCCCAAGACCCGTCATTTCCTGTGCTGCCAGCTGCAAAAACTTGCGTCCATCCGAGGAGAGCTGCTCGCCGTAATTGACATCCCCCTCTACGCTGGGGAGGGTATTTAAGTATTGGGCAAATACCTGCATAACGGGCTCAGCCGAGCCCATTAAGCGGCTAACCATCTGGTGGGGCAAACCTTCCCTGTCTTGGAGGATTGCCAGCATCAGGTGTTCCGGATTCAACTCCACATGCCTACGGCTCTCGGCAAGATTTCGGGCCCTCTCAAAGGCCTCCCTTGTCTTCACGGTCAAACGCTCATAGTTCATTGGTACTCTCCACTAGCAATCAATAGTCCTTACTGTTAGCAATCACATGCTCACAGTGCTAGTATATAAAAAAACGGGCCAGAGTCCCACTTTTTCTAAAATTCCCAAGGATCGCGGCGTCGCAACAGTTCGCCGTAGAGAATTAGCTTTTCTGCTTCTGTATAGCCTTCGAAGAGAGTGTATGTTTTTTCCGGGATTTTCTCAGATGGAGAGGCTTGGGTTTGAACCAGGCCTTGGGGCACTTCTTCTTTCATCTCACGAGAACCAGGAGCTGCTGGGTCTTTGGGCTTAGTCGGCTTTTTGGGGCGAGGTTCTTCTGGCCAGACAATGTCTTCTGGCAGTCTATTCTTGTCACGCAACAATAGCTGCAACAAATAGACCACAACAGCGATGATAAGAAAAATAATCTCTAGAAGTCCACCCACGGGCTCTACTTCTCCTTTTTACGACTGCTCTCCGAGATGGCACTGCGCATTTGCGTATCTGATTCTATATTCTTAATACGAAGGTAGTCCATGATGCCCAAATTCCCGTTCTCGAAGGCTTTTGCGATGGCCATGGGAATCATAGCTTCTGCCTCCTTTAACTTGGCTTCCATCTCAACTACCTTCGCACGATTTTCCTGTTCCTGCGCCACCGCCATGGCCCGCCTTTCTTCGGCCTTAGCCTGCGCCACACGCATATCGGCCTCCGCCTGATCGGCTTGCAATTTGGCCCCAATGTTTTCCCCTACATCCACATCGGCAATATCAATAGAAAGAATTTCAAATGCCGTTCCTGCATCAAGTCCTTTGGCCAAAACTGCTTTGGATATGAGATCGGGGTTTTCGAGTACAATCTTGTGGTCTTTTGCAGATCCAATACTACTGACAATGCCTTCCCCCACACGGGCTATAATGGTCTCCTCGGTTGCTCCCCCCACAAGTCTATCCAAATTCGCTCTTACCGTAACCCGGGTTACAGCTTTAAGTTGTATGCCGTCTTTCGCTACAGCTGCTACCACAGGGGTAGTAATTACTTTGGGTAGTACCGACATCTTCACAGCCTCCAGCACATCTCGGCCAGCAAGATCAATGGCCGCTGCTCTTTCAAAGGTAAGTTTAATGCGAGCCTTATCGGCAGCAATGAGGGCATTTACTACCTTTCCCACATTCCCTCCCGCCAAGTAATGGCTTTCCAGCTGATCTCGTTTTACATCAAGACCCGCTTTTGTCGCAGCAATAAGAGGTTCAATTATTTCCCGGGGAGGCACCTTTCGCAGCCGCATACCCACGAGAGCAATAAGACCCATGCGCACCCCACTTGCTAAGGCACTCACCCATAATCCCACTGGCACAAAGTAGAACAAAAGGAAGATTCCCAATCCCAAGAGAAGCAATATCAGAGTTTGTGGTAAGATCATACCCTTACTTCGTAGCGGAACTTAAAGTGACAAGCCTTTCTACTTTAATTCGCTTGCAAAAATGAACGATTGTTCAATTTTTCTTTACAAAGAGAATTTTTTTTGCAAAATGGCTCTATGAAAAAGTGGGAAGGGAAGGTTGTTGTCATAACCGGAGCAGGTTCTGGTATTGGCAGAGCTCTTGCCATAGCGCTCGCTCAAAGAAGGGCCCTCATCTCCATTAGTGATATAAAACTGCATGACCTTGAAAAAACCGCCGACATGTGTCGCGCCTACAGTCGTGTGCAGGCACTCCTCGTGGATGTTTCGAAAAAAGATGAAATGAAACAATATCCCGAGAAAGTCTTGTCGGAGTTTGGGCAGATCAATGTCATCATCAACAATGCCGGAGTTGCTCTTTCTGGTCGAGTGGAGGAAACCTCCGTAGAGGACTATGAGTGGCTTATGGGCATCAATTGGTGGGGGGTGCTTTATGGAACCAAGTACTTTCTTCCTTTTTTGCGCCAAGCAGGCGAGGGACATATTGTCAATATATCAAGTTTGTTTGGATTAATAGCTGTGCCCACCCAGTCAGCTTATAATGCAGCGAAATTCGCGGTACGTGGTTTTACAGAAAGTCTTGCCCAAGAGCTAGCTGGGAGCTCTATAGGTGTAACGGGAGTTTACCCTGGTGGGATTAAAACTAGCATTGCCCATAACGCCCGCTTTATCTCAGGACCCAAAGGTGAAAAAAACCACGCCGAAGTGGCGGAACGCTTTTTAAAAATGGCCCAGACTTCGGCCGAAGAGGCAGCCGAACAGATTATCCGAGCCATTGAAGAGAAAAAGCCGAGACTTCTTATTGGCTATGATGCTCTCATTTTAGATTCGCTCGGCCGTTTTTTTCCAGAGCAATATCCTTTTTTTCTAAAAATGGTATTGCAGAATTTCTAATTTCCCGAAGGTCCAAGTAAAGGTAGCTGCCATCTCTTGTGCGGATATATTTTGTCTTTTCTAAAATATTGCGCAAGAGCTCTGCGCAGTAATTCTTTAAGGCAATAAAGCCCTTATCCGTATAGGCAAGTAGCTCCCCATGAGCTAAAAAGTGCTGCAAAAGCATAAGTCCCAAACTAGCTTTACCAGAAGGAGGATTTACTATCACATGGGAGAGTTTTGCCATGTGAGTTAGGTTTAAGCCTTTTAGAAAATTTAAAATACGATTTGCCAGAAAAAGTGTATAGAGCTCACGGCGATTCACATAGGGGGTTTCAACAGCCATGGCGGAACCACGAGCATAAATAGGGTCTATGCCATGGTAAGCAGGCATCTCGTGCGCCAAGGGTGAGTTTGGTGTAAGATAAAATAAGGAAGGTCCCAAGAGCACAGGGAGCCTGGCATGGAACACCAGAGTCTGCACCATAGACTCGAGGCTCTCAAAAGGCAGGCCTAGAATTTGATATGAGATAATTTTAAAACCTAACTTCCAGGCTTGTTCTACCACTTGCAAGTATTTGGCCACCGTATGCGGCCTTTTGGTTGTGCGAAGCACCGTTTGATTTGAGCTCACTAAACTTAGATTTAAGTGCGTAAAACGAGCCTCTTTCATTAACCCCAGCATTTCGTCATCCAGACTAAGGTAGGAGATACCATTCATGGCCACAAAAGAAACATCTCGATTTGAAAAGCTGTCTTTTAGCTTGTAGCACAATTCTTTAAATTCCTTCTTGTAAAAAGTAAGATTATCATCTTCAAAATCTATGATTTTGTATCCCTGCTCTACGAGGGCCTTAATTTCAGCAAAAACATCGCTTGTCTTGCGACGTCGATAAGTCATCCCAAAGGTAGTATGAACCGAACAAAAGGAACAGCGATGGGGACAGCTGCGGGAAGTAATGACAAACGCTAATTTTTTTCCTGAAAGTGTGTAGTTGTGCGCTCTAAGATCACTAAAATCAGGGGGTGGTATGATATCTAAGGGGTAGTTTTCTTCTTGTCGCGTAAAATAAATCCGCCCATCTCTTTTGTAGCCTAGGTTAGGTACTTCCTCGATGGCTTTGCCATAAAAAAAATAGCGCAGAAATTCCACAAAGGGTTTTTCGCCCTCCCCCACTATAACATAGTCAATTTCCTCAAAACGAAGCATGAACTCCGGCATAGCACTTACATGGGAGCCCCCTAGTAAAATGGGCACCTTGGTTTTCTGGCGGATAGCCCTAGCCGTCGCTATAACTTCGCGATAATAAGGGGAGAAAAGAGAAGAGATCCCTACGAGATCCGGTTTTTCCCTATGGACATATTCCGCAATTGTCTCAAAATCCGCACCAAAATGATAATAATGAAAGAAACCAGCAAAGGGACTCTTGTCAGGAAGCTGCCAATAATGGCGCAGGTATGAGAATTCCTTAGGTAGAGAAATCGTTTTCTTGGGATAGCCTTGGTGAAAATCACAGACCTTAACTTCGATTTCGGGCAAGAACTTTCGCGCTATGGCCTTAAGGTAAGCAAGACCCAGAGGCTGGAGCCGAATGTCTGTGTCGTAAAAATCCTGTACAGGTGGCTGAATCAAGAGTACCTTCATTTTACTAGAGCAGGTCTATATTTAAGTACCAAAAAAGGGTCTGCCTCATGTAAGTGATGATTTGAAGGGTATTGCCCCACGGTAGGGGGAAAAGACTCCTCATATCTAACTGCGGTCTTAGTTTTGGCAAAATTTCGAGGTGAACCTGCTCCCCTGCTTTTATATTGAGCTCTTTTTTTATGTCATGCAGGATATCAAAAAGACCTTTCGTTTCATCCACAAGCTCGTGTTTCTTGCCCGCACTGCCCGAGAAAAGCCGACCTTCGGCCAAATGACGCACCTTTTCAATAGCCAATCCTCGGCCCCTCGAAACACGGTCCAGAAAAAGCTCATAGAGGAATTCCATATGCTCCCGAAGACTCTTTTTTTGTTCAAGGCTAAAATCACGCAAGAAAGAATAAAACCCGCCCTCGCGTTCGTGGGGTATCTCATGGCGGGCAACCCCTAATTTTTTGGCCATGGGAGCTAAGTTGAATTTTCCAGCGATAACCCCAATGGAACCAATAAGGCTTAAGGGACTTGCGTAAATCTTACCTCCAAAGGCACTTATGTAGTACCCCCCCGAGGCAGCTACATCCGAAAGGGAGACATAGAGAGCTTTTTCTTTTCTTCCCTTTTTCGGTGTGCTTTTTGGCCCGCCTAATTGGGTAGGTAATCTTTGGTAGGGATCTTGCGCAGAAAACCCATCTTCTTTGAGGGAGTAGAGGCTCTGCCAAAGTATATCACTAGCCAGGGCAGAGCCCCCTGGGGAATGGCAGCGGAAAATAAGAGCATCGAGATTCATGGCGGAAAGCTCCTTAAATAAGCCTTGATAATCCTGGAGTGAGATAGCAAAGGGATGGCTCTCCTGGCTCTCTAAAATAGGTCCTTCGGCCACCACCAGAGCTACTTTTTTCGGCCTATACCATAGAAATAATTTTCGCTGCTTTTTCTCGATTAGGGATAAAGCCTCTCTTAACGATATGAGCCTTTTTGAATGAGGAAAGAGGATTTCTGGCAATTCCTTTTCATACAAGGCCGCATCCACAAGCTTAAGCTCGAGAGCTTTTTGGCTTGTCAAAAGACTTGTTTTTTTAAAGAAACTCTTTTCTAGGGAAGGATTTCTTTGCTTGAGAGCATTTTCAAAATGAATTTGGATTTCCCCCACGATTTCTCGCCATTGGGCCTCGTTATAGGAAGAAGGACCATCACGTTCGAAAATCTCTGCCGCCGCCTTATAACGCCCTATTTGTAAGAATTGAGCTTTCACACCAATTTTTTCCAAAAATGTCTTAAGATAAAGCTGCTCAACCGTAACAGGAAAGCATTCCAAATGAGTAGCGGGACTCATCACTACCTTGTCACAAGCTGAGGCAATATAATATGAGATCTTATCTCCCTTCTCTAGATATGCCCAGCAAGGCAAGAGTTCATTAAATTTGGCCAGAATTTGACGAAGCTCATAAGCTCTTCCCCAGCCAATTTGGGGGGATTTTACTACAAATAAGATCCCGCCAAGGTGCTTTCTGCCTTCTTTGGTACTTAAATACTGCCAAATTTGATAGAGGTAAAGCACGATTTCATAAAAACGCAACTGCCTAGGACGCAAATACTGCAGAATACCCCCCAGGGGAGGTGCCTCTGATAGATTTCCTGATATTTCTATTACTAAATAATCTAGTTTTTTTAGAGAGCGCAGCTTAGCATAAAGGTAAGGCAAAATGCGAAGGGGCAGGGAAATTAGCTGCACCAAAAAATGGAAGAGAAAAGCCATGCCATAACACTTCAACAAAAGACGCCTAGTCAACGAAATCATCGTCTTGACAGGGTGAAGGAGAATATCATGAACACCTATGCTCTTTTGCTTTTTCGTTCTCTTGAGCACACCCCTGGCTGCCTGGGAGATCCTTAACGAAGTAGTCGCGGTGGTGGGCAATGAGCCAATAACCTATATTGATTTACAAAATGAAATGAAGAATTTCAAGGCAAGAAAATTTACAAAAAAAGAAGACCAAAGAAATCTAGAAAGCCAGGTTCTTGATCTTCTAATTGGCCGGCAAATTGTGGAATTGGTAGCCCAAGAAGAATCCATTACGGTTTCGCCGGAAAGAGTTGAACAAATGCTACAAAAAGAAATGGAGATAAGACAAGTCTCAAGTAAAGAAGAACTGCGCAAGCTAATAGAAAAAGAAACGGGGTTAAGTTTTGAAGATTACAAGAAAGAATTAGCACGGCAAATAAAAACACAGCAGGTTATTCAGTTGCGGGTAACCGTGCCTAATCCCACGAGTAATCAAATTGAAGAATGGTACCGCTTAAATAAAAACAAACTGGGCAAAAAATACATCTTTCGCATGGTGGCCATGCCCTTTCGACGGGATAACGAATTGCAAGTAAGTAAGCTCATGAGCCAAGCCCATAGTGAAGTCCGTAAGAAAAAAAATAGCTTTGCTCAGGTAGCAGCTAAATATTCCCAGCATCCCAGCAAAAACCGAGGTGGATTAATGGGACCCTATCGGCTAGATGAAATTGCCCGCATGGATACCGTGTTAGCTGCCGCTGTTAATAACACACCAGTAGGCCAACTCTCCCAAGTTTTTGTGGGAAATGGTTATTATTACTTCATTCAGGTAGAGGCGACAAAAGATATTTCCTTAGACGAAATTTATGAACAAGTGCGCTCTCTTCTTTATAGCCAAAACGAACAGCTAGCTTTTCTTGATTGGGTGCAAAAAGAACGCAAAAGAGTAGCTGTCACAATTTACCTAAAGCAATACCAGGAACCCTAATGCCCTTATTCGAAGAGGCGAAGACAAATCCTAGCCTCCTCATTCGCTTAAACGCGAATTATCTAAATCTCTGGGACGCTATTTTGGCTGGCCAAAACCGTTTTATTTCCAAGGACGAGGCTATTTCTTTAATAGAGGCCTTTGCCCAAAGAATAGAGAGCTGTGAGCAAATCTTTTGCTCGGTAGAAAAAGAAACAAGAGTGCTTGCCAAATTACAGGAATTTCTGCCCCAGATTCAAATTCTTCCCTGGCAAGGGGAGCAAAAACACATAGAATTTCTTTTGCAAAAAACAGAGCATCTTGCTCTTGCCCGTGGGATCTACCCACTTCTCGATATCCCCTCTTCCCAAACTCTATATCTCATGCACGAAGAATACCTGGCTGATTTTAGCTACATTGAGGATATGCCAGAGGGAAGTTATTTGTACTTTTTTTCCCAGCTCTTGCTTGAGTCGCCCGCATACCAAGAATTAAAGGATAGCTTTCCCGAAAATGCATCTTTAAGTGACTACATTCGTAGCCATTTAAATGAATTTCATGTGGAAATCCATTGGGAAGAACCGGATCTGCGTCTTTTGCGTCTTGATCTCACCTGTAGTACAATACGATCTCTTGTAAAAGTAAAAAAACTTTTACCTCATGTGGCTCCGAGAGAACCTCTTATGCCTCAGCTCGAGCATCATTTTGAGAAAACCCCATCTCTGCTCTTTTTTTGGCCAAGCTATCTTGAAATAGAAATTTACTCCGGCTGCAGCTATGCCTGCCTTTTCTGTCCCCGCCAATACACAAAACAAGAAACAAAAATTATGTCTCTTGACATTCTAGAAAAAATTCTTTCTTTTTGCCAAAAAGGACCACAGGACACGACGATTTGCGTGGGGGGTATGGGCGAACCTCTTGAACACCCTGATTCACCCCTCTTTCTGCAAAAAATCCTAGAAGCAGAAGGAGTACGAGAACTTATTCTTGAGACAAACGGCCTACATCTAGACCGTATATACCACCTTCTAGAACATCCCAAAATTGCCAAGTTCAAGGTAATTGTAAATCTCTCAAGTCTAAAGAATTACCAAAAACTACATGGCGTAAATCTAGAAATACAGGAAAATGCTCTCTCGAAACTAAAAAACTGGAACCAAAAAATTAAAGAGAAGAACCTTGAGCCCTTTAAAATTACCTACATGCAAGTTTTAAAAATAACAGATAACGAAGACGAAGTTGATGAACTCTATGCTTTTTGCCAGGAAGAGGGCATGCAATTTTTACTACAAAAATACAACCGCTACATAGAGCTTATGCCCGAACGCCGGGTGAGTGATATGACTCCTCTAGAGCGCTTCTTTTGCTGGCATCTGAGACGTGACATGTACATCCGTGCTGATGGCACAGTGAGCTTTTGTAAACAGGATATCACAAACCAAAATCCCCGTGGAAATATAAAAGAGGAAGAAATAGAAAGTATTTGGCAAAGACAGCTTAAAGACTTTGAAGATAACTACCAAAAAAGATTAGCTCTAACACCTAATTGCGCCCGCTGCGACGAGTATTTCACTTTTAATGCATGAAAATCCGTGCTCTTGTACAAGCCCGAACAAGTTCAAAAAGACTTCCCCTAAAGGTATTGTTGCCCATTGGTGAATACTTGCTTTTGGAACATATTTTTCTTAGACTTGCCCAAATAAAGAAAAACAACTTGGAAGTAGCCCTAGCCATCCCCCAAGGCGATGAAAAACTAATTAGGTTTTCCCAAGAAAAAGGGCTTACTTATTATGAGGGGGATGAATTCGATGTTTTAGCTCGCTTTCTTCATGCAAGTTCTGACTTAGATGACCATGATTTTGTCGTGCGTCTAACGGGGGATAATCCCTTTCTGGATTATGGTAGCTTAGCCGAAATCTTAGAGACTCTAGAGACAATCCATGCCGATTACATATATCCTAGGGGGCTCCCCTTAGGTATGGGCTTTGAAATTATTCGCGTAGCCGCGCTACGCGCGCAAAAATTCTATGAGCTCGAAGACCACCACAAAGAGCATGTCACGACTTTTATTAAGGAAAAAAGACATCTTTTTGAAATAGTTCCTTTAGGTTTTGGTCCTCTCTACCATCCCGAAATAGACCAAATTGAAGAAATCCCTCTTCGGCTCACAGTAGACGAAGAGAAAGACTTAGAAATGGCGCGAAAGCTCTATACGCACTTTGCAGCCCTCAAAAACCCCCTTTTTCGCGCCCAGGAAGTCGTGGAGCTCTACCGGCGCTATCCCCATTTTTTTTCTGTGAACCGAGATGTTCGGCAGAAATCCCCCCGGGAAGCCGAGAGAAGCTGAGGTGGTGGCCCTTGTTGGTCCTCCCCACAAATATGGCTACGGCCACTTGCGCCGCATGGAACTTCTGAAAAAAGGCCTTGCTGAGCAGGGCATAGAACTCTCTATTATCATCGATGACGATTATTGGCTCGCTATCCCTCGCTGCCGTGTCTTAATTCTCGATCGCCGGGACACTCCCTTCCCCCCTTCCGGAAGAGAAAACGCTTTCTTCCGGCTTGCCATAGACAATGAAGGTGAGGGCCAAAGACAAGCCCATCTATCCTTAAAATTACTGCCCCATGATAACATGAACCATAGAGAATTTTTGCAAAGCCTATCATTTGTTATATTGCCACAGAGTATTTCTCAAAGAAAAAACCGCTGCCAGAGCTCTCAAGTTCACCTTTTCAATAAAAATTACCCCTACCCAGCTGAGCTAACCCTATACGCCGGCAGAAAAAGAATCCATGAGAATCTCTTCCGCCACCAACTCATGAAAGCCAAAACTTTTTCATGCTACTACGGGCAGAGTTTTTTTGAGGCCCTTTATCTCGGCAAGGAAATCTATCTCTATTCCTTGACCCCAAGGCACGGCCAACTTGCTCGCTTTTTTTTAGAGAAATGGACAGCTCTTAGACACCCCCAACTTTATTTTGACGGACAAGGGCTTAAAAGACTTTGCACCCTTGTTAAACAAGTAGTACACGACGGATGGCCTTCTCCCACAACTCCCATTCCCGCCGGCGGACATCTTCACTCATCTGGCTTTCATATACCCTTTCAGGAGGATTAAGGGGATATAGCTCCTCAGGAGATGACCAGAAACGAGCGGCTAAGCCAGCCAAATAGGCGGCTCCTAGAACCGTGGTCTCGGCATTCTTGGGACGAACCACCTTCTTGTCTATGATACCCGCCTGATATTGCATCAGGAAGTTGTTAGCGGTTGCGCCGCCATCGACTTTAAGCTCCCTTATGTCTAGCCCGCTATCTTTTTCCATAGCGCGAATCACATCACCGGTTTGCAAAGCAATAGACTTAAGGGCAGCTCGGGTAATCTGCTCTGGCGTCGTATCACGGGTAAGGCCAAAAATAGCCCCACGGGCTTTTTGCTCCCAATAGGGAGCACCCAAACCTGCAAAAGCAGGCACAAAAACTACTTCATCTTCGACCTCAACAGATAAAGCCATTTTTTCAGATTCCTCACTTCTCTCAAAAAAGCGCAGCTTATCTCTAAGCCACTGCATAACAGCCCCAGCAATAAATACAGAGCCCTCTAGTGCATAAACAGGCTTTCCCCAGCCATCGCAAGCCAGGGTAGTTATAAGCCCATGCTGACTCATCAAGGGTTTATCTCCTAGATTCATTACCAAGAAGCAGCCCGTACCATAGGTATTTTTAAGTTCCCCTGCTTTGTGGCAGAGCTGGCCATAGAGGGCTGCCTGCTGGTCCCCTACGAGGGAATATATAGGTAAGCCATCCGGCAGATGAGGGACCTTTTCCGTATAGCCAAATAGAGAGGATGATTCCTGCACCTGGGGCAGCATGGAACCCGGTATGTCTAGAATCCTAAGCAAATCCTCATCCCATTTTTTTTCGTGAATGTTAAAAATCAAGGTACGGGAGGCATTGGTAAAATCGCTCTTATGGGATTTCCCATTGGTAAGACGATAAAGAAGGTAGCTATCTATAGTACCAAACAAAACCTCGCCTCGGCGAGCTTTTTCTCTGGCATGCGATACCTGGTCTAAAATATACTTAATCTTGGTTCCTGAAAAATAAGCATCAAGCACAAGCCCTGTTTTTTCTTTGAATTGAGGTTCAAGCCCCCGCTGCTTTAGCTCTTCACAAAGAGGGGCTGTTCGACGACATTGCCATACTATGGCCGGATGGATAGGCACCCCTGTGGATTTTTCCCACACCACAGTGGTCTCTCGTTGGTTGGTGATGCCGATACCTACGGCATCCCCTGGCTTTGCCCCTGACTTTTCCAAGGCAAGCCCAATGAGCTTTACCACGCCATGGTAGATTTCCATGGCGTCGTGTTCCACCCAACCTGGGCGAGGGAAATACTGGGTGAACTCCTCATAGTGGTAGCCCAAAATCTCTCCCCTCTGGTTTATAAGGAAAACGCGAGAGCCGGTGGTTCCCTGATCTATCGTGATAATGTATGGCTGGCCCATAGGTCTTTTTAAACCCTACGCGTGGCTAGTCAGCCAAAATTCCAAAACCCTTGCCGTACAGGATTTCCATACCAGATCCTCTGCAAAAATTTGTTGACGATTTGTCCAATATATTGGATAATAAAGTATGGGCTTTGAGCCATTTCTTGAGGTACGGGACCTCACCTACACCGTCTCGGGGCAGACCTTGCTTGCCGATGTAAGCTTCACGGTAGGGAAAGGTGAGTTTGTAAGCATTGTGGGTCCAAGTGGAGCGGGTAAATCCACCTTGCTCAAGCTCATAGCAGGGCTTTTGCCAGCCAAGAAAGGCCAAATTTTGGTGGAGGGGAAACGTGTTTCTGGTCCTCAATCAAGGCATAACCTGATGTTCCAAAAGCCAACCCTTCTGCCCTGGCTTAATGTAAAGCAAAATGTGGCTTTTGCTCTTTTATTTAGTGATGAAGTGGGTACAGAAGACAAGGAAAAACTGGTACGGGAAGCTCTTCGAGTTGTAGGGCTTTTACACAAAGAAAAGGCCTCCGTAAGTGACCTATCCGGTGGAGAGATGCAACGGGTAGCCCTTGCCAGATCCCTTGTCCTTAAACCCAAGCTACTACTACTTGATGAGCCCTTTTCTGCCCTCGATATTTTTAGCAAGGAGATGCTGCAACATGACCTACTTGAAATTGTACGGATGAGAAACATCACTACCATCCTCGTCTCACACTTTCTCGACGAGGCGGTTAAGATGTCGGATCGCATTTTGCTCTTAGATCCCCATGCAAAGAAAATTAGCCGTGAGCTTGTGATCTGCGAACCACGCGATGGGCGAAGTGATGCCGTGGTAGAAAAATACTTAAGGCAATTAGAAAGCAAATTCCGAGAACTGGCCTATTTTTACAACGAATCTATTTAGAAAGGAGGGTATATGATCATGGACAATAACATGTCGCGCCGCGATTTTCTCAAAACTGCCTCGCTAGGCACTCTTGCTTTGGCAAGTACACCTATGCTGAATTTTTTCTGCGGTTCGAAAAAGGAAGCTAGCGTGCGTATTGGCTATTTGCCTATTACGGATGCGACGGCTCTACTTGTGGCCTATGACCTAGGCTTTTTTGAGGAAGAGGGTTTGCGCACCCAAAAGCCGGAGCTCATTCGGGGTTGGGCCCCTCTTGTGGAAGCCTTTACGGCAGGCAAGTTTAACGTTGTGCATTTACTAAAACCACTTGCTATTTGGCTGCGTTATCAAAACCGTTTTCCTGCAAAAGTAGTAGCCTGGGCCCATACTAATGGTTCCGCCATAGTGGTGAGCAAGAAAAGCAAAGTAAGGGAATTTGCAGATCTTGGGGGCAAGAGAATTGCCGTTCCCTTTTGGTATTCTATGCACAACGTTGTTTTGCAAAAAAGCTTGAGGGCCGCAGGACTTACGCCAGTAATAAAGGCCGAAGGAGAACCCGTGGGGCCGCGGGAAGTAAACCTACAGGTACTTCAACCCCCTGAGATGCCCCCCGCCCTTTCTGCTGGAAAAATTGATGGTTACACAGTTGCTGAACCCTTCAATGCCTTGGGTGAACTCAAAGCGGACGGCAAAATCCTGCGTTTTACAGGTGATATTTGGAAAAACCATCCTTGCTGCGTGGTAACTATGAATGAAAGAGTTATTGAAAGCAACCTAGAATTTACACAAAAGGTTGTCAATGCTCTGGTGCGTGCCCAGGTCTACACCTCGCAAAACAAAGAGAAAGTAGCCGTGCTTCTCTCCAAGGATGGCAAAGGATATTTACCAGTGGGCCAAGAGGTGGTCCTGCGCGCCATGACGGAGTATGACGAGAAAAACTATACCTCTCCCCGAGCTATAAGAAACAAAAAAGAATTTCAAAACTCGCGTATTAACTTTCAGCCGTGGCCTTACCCATCAGCTACCAAGTTATTAGTGGAAGACTTAAAGAAGACTTTGGTGGCTGGTGACAATTCTTTTCTGCAAAATCTAGATCCCAACTTTGTTGCGGAGGATCTTGTGGACTATCGTTTTGTACGCCAAGCGGTAGAAAAATACCCCGAATGGAAAAAGGATCCTAGTGTCGAAACGAAAGATCCTTTTGTCAGGGAAGAGATTTTTAAATTATGAAGATTTGGGTTTTAAAAACCTTAGGTATTGTGGGGGTCCTTTTTGTGTGGTGGCTCTTTTCGCTTTTTTTACAATCAAAGAGCGAATATGTGGCTTTTCATGGTCTTGGGCCAGTACAAAGCCTAGAAAGCTTGTGGACTCTCTTTTACAAAGGAGAAATTTGGCCCCCCTTAAAAGCAAGCTTGCGTAGGGTTTTTCTGGGGCTTCTCCTTGCTTTTCTTATAGGTATCCCCACAGGACTTGTTTTTGGCTACCTAAAAAGCTTTCGTCATATGGCCGATATTCCTTTTCAGTTTTTGCGGATGGTGAGTCCCCTCTCATGGATGCCCCTTGCGATTCTTTTTTTTCCTGGTTGGGAAAGCGCCATTGTCTTTTTAGTCACCATGGCAACTCTTTGGCCTTTACTTTTTGCTACCGCCAGCGGGGTAACCAAAATTAACCCTGACTGGATCCTTTTGGGTAAAAATTTAGGTGCCAGCGAACTCCAAATGTTACGTTATATTATCTTGCCAGCCGTTTTACCTGATATCTTAAGTGGCCTGCGCCTAGCGGTAGGAATAGCGTGGGTAGTTATTGTGCCTGCCGAGTACCTGGGTGTCACAAGTGGGCTTGGCTATGCGATAAATGATGCCCGTGACACCATTCACTACAGTAAACTGGTAGCCTGGGTTATGGTCGTGGGGCTTGTTGGTTTTAGTTTAGACCGTTTCGTTGGCTACCTTTTAGGTAGATTTAGCTGGCATGAGCTTGAAAAACGTGAAAGAATTAAACCATGGGAAAAACTTTTTCTTAAGTGGGAGAAAAAATGGGGTAAATACGAAACTCAGGGAGATTTTCAAATTTAATTTTATAATATAATAAAAAAGGAGGTAGAGATGAAAACACCTATTGAACCAATTGACCGAGAAGGGCTTTTAAAACTCAGTGAAAAAGGTAAGGCAGATCCCAAAGCCGTGAGGACACTTAAGTGCCGTACTGTTTTGGAGCGAAAATTTCGCCATAAAAATTACATCCGCAATTTAGAGGCACACATTATTGATGAGCCACCCCAGCTTTTGGGTGATGACACGGCACCCAACCCATCTGAGGCCGTTTTAGCCGCCCTAGGCAGTTGTATTTCGGTGGGGATCCATGCCAATCTTGTACTCCATAATATCACTTTGTATAAGTTGGAACTCGAACTTGAGGCTGATATTAACATCACAGCTGTGTGGGGCACAGGGGACCTCAGCGAGGACAAGCTCGTGGGTTTTAGTGAAGTGAGGGTAAAGGTTTTTCTGGATGCAGATGCCCCAAGGGAAAAACTCGAGGCCATCGTGGCCCATGCTGACCGATGGTCACCTGTGGCCAACACTTTACGTAACCCCGTACCAGTGAAAGTTTCTCTAGCTTAATGAAAATATGGTAGTGGAAAAGAGTGCCTTACAAATACTCGCAGGGCGGGTGAAAGAAATTGATGCAGGCCATTACCCTAAGGACCTGGTCCAAAAATTGTGCCAAGAAGGCTATGTGAAGGAAGCCCTTGGGGAGGATATGTATGCTGGTCTTCTTGAGCTAGAAAAAATCTCTCGTCTATGTGGCGCTACAGGCTTTATGATGTGGTGCCAGAGCGTTTGCAGCTGGTATTTAGTCAATACACAAAACACATACTTAAGACAAAATTACCTACCCCGCTTACTCGAGGGGGAGATACTTGGAGGAACGGCTCTTTCGAACCCTATGAAATATTATGCTGGTTTTGAGTCCCTAAAACTCATCCTAAAAGATGAGGGGGATTACGTTGTGGTTGAGGGAAAACTTCCCTGGGTTTCTAACCTTTCCGAGGGACATGTCTTTGGATTTATTGCCGGTAATTCCTACGTGCGCAAGATGTATCTTGCCACAGTCGGACAGCAAAATGTCAAGATAGTACGTACACCTGTGTTTGCCGTGATGGAAGGTACCGGAACCTTTGCCATTTCCATGAATAATTCACGTTTTACAAATAACGAGCTTTTGGCCGATGATGCGGACCATTTTGTACGTCAAATCCGCAATGGCTTTGTACTCTTGCAAAACCCCATTGGCTTGGGAATTTTGGCTGGGCTTTTGGACCTCATGGAGCGTTGTCTTAAAGAAAATCCCTCCAGTGAGGACTATCTTAAAGATAGCCGGGAGAACTATGTGGCAGCCTATGAAAAGTTGAGGCAAAAGATGAAGGAATTATGCGCCTACTGCCGCGACGAGGACGAGGAAAGTTTTGCGGAGGTGCTCTCTTTGCGACTGGAGCTTGCGGAAACTGTATTAAATGCTGCCATGCACACCCTGCTTTTAACGGGGGCAAGAGGGCTTTTTCTACAAGGCGAACTGCAGAGGCGTATCCGGGAGGCCCAGTTCTTTGCCGTACTGTCTCCCTCCATTCGCCATCTGCGCAAAGAATTAACCCGCCTGGGCCGTCTGAGTCCCAAAAACACCCACCAAATACGATGTTAGCCGCCAAGGCTAACACCGCTCTTCTTAATTAAAACCAAAAACTACACTTTAAGGAGGATGAAAATGAACAAAACAATTACATTAATTTTTTCTATGTTTTTGGCATTGGCTCTCGAGCTTTACGCTCAAGCAAGCCCAGATGCACAAACACAGGCCCTCACGGGCAACTGGGAATACGCTCTTTCGGTGCGCGTAAGACCAGAAATGCGACTTTATGAGGGCTTTCAACGAGAGATCAGTAATGAATTTGTGGGCCAAAGAACCTGGATAAGCATTGGGCATCGCTTCTCGGACCGATCGCGCATCTTTGCTACCTTGCAGGATTCGCGCATCTGGGGTGGTAATTCAAACGGGCTCTCAGCCATCGACACCGGCACTGACTTCGTGGTCACCGACAAACAGGGGATAGATCGTAAAATCCAGGAATCAGCAACGGATATTCGAGAGGCCTTTTTTTATATTGAGGATTTTCTCTTCCCCAGTTTAAGCCTAAAACTAGGCCGGCAAAAAATTATCTTAGGTGACCAGCGCCTAGTCGGCCATCTTGATTGGTTAAACACAGGACGAAGCTTTGATGCTTTTCTCTTGCGCCAGGCAGGTGGCATACATGAGATTCAACTATTTGGTTCCATCGTGAGAGAGGGCAATCCTTCTGAGCCAAACCAAATACTGCGCAACAACCGTTCGGCCTTTGATAACCGACAAAAAGATACGTATTTTGGTGGGATCTATGAAACTTTGAATTTCCAAATACTCCTTGTGGATATCTATGGCTTTAGCAGAGTAGATTATGAAACAAATGAACTCCACACCTTTGGACTTCGCCTCACAAACCGCACACAAAAAAACAAATTACCCGAAGGGCAAAATTTTGACTGGTCCATAGAGTCAGCCTACCAAACAGGGCTTAGGGGAGAGCGTAGGATAGCCGCCTATGCCTTCGGACTCATTGCTGGCTATCGCTTTCAATTGGGTCTACCCGTAAGGTTTGGCATTTCTTTAGACCATGCCAGCGGTGACCGAGATCCCACCGACAATAAACACGAAACCTTTGATAACCTCTACCATACCAATCATATCTTTTACGGCAACGCGGATCAAATTAGTTGGCAGAATATGAGCGGTGCCTCTGCCGACGTGACTTTTTGGCCGATAAAAGGCATGTGGCTTAAGATCGCCTACTGGTACTTTCAGAGAGCTTCTGGCCGAGACGCCTTTTATGCCATCCATGGTGGACCTACCCCTTACGCCAACGGTTCCGAAAAGCTCCCCTTGTTCCATGAACTTGACATTTACTTAAATTACCAGGCTCGAGAGTACTTAAATTTTGAAATAGGATACTCTTACCTATATCGCACGGGTGCTTTGCGCGATCCTAATTTAGTAAAACCTACCGATGCAGACATGCAGTTTTTCTACCTTATGAGCACCTTTAGTATTTGATTCAAAGCAGCAGCCCCCCAATTTTTATCTGGTGGGGCTGCTTTTTTACTAAAGAGCCTGAACTGCTATTGTTTCGTCTTGCGCTTTGCCCTTGTCTCCATTTTTGACGGGGACTTCAAATATAAAACGTGTAAAAAACCCCCTCTGCCATTGGATGCGCAACTTGCCATTCATCTTAACCATGAGATGGCGCAGGATATCCATACCCATTCCGCGGCCAGCATTCTTGTCCGTTATCTCAGCCGTGGAAAATCCGGGCGCAAAAATAAGCTCAATAACTTCCGCATCGCTCATTTGTGCTAATTTTTCTTGCGTTACTAAATTTTGCATTAAGGCTCTCTCTTTTATTTTTTCAATATTAAAGCTGCGCCCATCATCCTCATAGATGACCACATACTTGTCTTTTTCTTCAAGATAACTTTTGACAGTAATTTTGCCTATTTCACTTTTTCCTCTCTCACGACGCTCTTGCGGCGACTCAAGACCATGCGCTAGGCTATTGCGCATAAGCTGCGCAAAAATATCCGTCCACTCCTTAACATGCTCTATCGGGATAGCATCATCAGAAAAAGCCAAGAGGTCTAAATCAAACGACTTTCCTGTCTCCTGGATAAGCACCTCTCGGTATTTTTCTAGATTTCGCCGAATGATGTCGGATGGCTTTGCTTGGCTAAATTGGCGTATTTTCTCAATAAGACTCTTAATCTTGCGCAGCTCCTCTAAAATTTTCACTTGCTTTATGGATAAAGGCAGAAAATCAAGAGGCTTTATTTCTTCTTTTTTCAACATTTGCCTAATGCTTTCCTCATATTCGTGTGCTAGATCCGCAAGTAGAGAGAAGCCAAACAAGGCTGAGGTACCCTTAATGGTGTGTATTATACGGTAAAGTTCTGGTAAGACTATCCTGTATTCGCCAGGACTTGCCTGACGCAAGAGGTCATTTGCCTCTGCTATTTCCTGTGTTACAGACTGCTCAAAGGATAATACCGATAAAGGATCCATTTGGAGAATGCTGTCCACATATTTAGCCTGCTGATCTGCCCGACGAGCCTCGGCTTCTGCTTTTTTCTTGGCTTTAACTAATGCCGTGATGTCTTCCATGACTAGGAGAAACCCCATGATGCGCTCGTCAACATCATAAATACGCTGCATCTTGGCTTTAATGAACTTTTCCTCCATACCCTTTTTAGGGAGAATATGCAAATTGTCTAAGGGGTTTAGCATATCGAGCATATCTTCACTGTAGGATGGATTTTTCATGAGGTCCATGTAGTTGGCTAGGTCTTTTACATTAGCTTCATCGAGCAACCCCTGAAAAATTTGCACTAAATCACGGCCCATAAGTTCACTATTTTCTAGTATAGTTGTAGCACTAAGCGAATGCAGGCGAATTTTAAAGTTTTGGTCAAACAAGATGAGGCCTGCAACCATGTTATCCAGTAATATCTGATTGTCGTGTAGACTTTCCCGCAGTGCTTTTTCTTGCCTTGCAATAATTCGCTTTTCTTCATTTAAGCGAATATTTTTATCAATATAGCGACCTATAAAATAACCAAAAATAGACAATACGAGAGGAGCTAGGCCAATGACATAATTAGCATAGCTTAGCTCATAGATTCGACGAATTTGGCTAAGCTCAAAGGGGATGCCATGTTGCCAACAAGTGATAAGATAACCCAGAAATATAAAGAAGAAACCAAAGAGAAAGCTTGCTATCGTAAAGTAGTGCCTAATTGGCCTCTTTTGCATTTCCTCCTTTTCTTGCAAGACATTGGTTTCTTCGCTAAATTTGGCCTTCCAAATTTTCAATAAAGAAATTAACTCCCGGGTTGTCTGATTGAATTTTGACGACGGATTTCTCAAAGCAAGCCTTGCTTCTTTGACTCGGCCTTCATGGCATGCAAGTACGATATCAGCGGTTAGTTCGTGGAATTGGGCATGCTTTTGGCGAACTTTCTCGTATAACTCATCTTGATATGGCCGAACTGCCTCAGAGTAAAGCCACCTCCCTAAAACACATAGATTATCTTTTCTAATTTTATCAGGTTCCAAATCAGCACAGGAATTCTCTATGGCCTTTAAGAGCCGAATTTTCCACTCTCCATGGGCATTTATCGCCGCCTCAATTTGCTCGGCAAAGGGACTTTCTTCCCTTATTTGAGCCCTTTGTTGAACATGAACCTCACTCATTTTTGCGCATACCTACAACCAAGGCTGCCTTCTTGCCGCGCACCGAAATGGGTATGACATAGGCTGGTATCTCTATGGGTAAGGCTAAATAATTAGGTGTGCCATTCATGATTATGGGAACGGATATATGAAAGGCATTCCCAAACACCCGACTCACATTGCCTGCTATTGTGTTGGCAAGTTCTCCGGCCATGTCCCGCAAATGTTGCGCCTCTGGGTTTTTTATACCTAAGAAACGCTCAACTATGTCTAATAAAATACCTTGTTCACAAGTGATGTAAATAGCCCCCCGGTAGCTGCCAGAAAGGCCAATGATACCCGTGTAGTCGTAGAGATGACTCTTATCCTGCGTGTTTTGCAGATAAGGAGTGCCGATTTCAGGATCCTCACCTAGAACTTCCTTGAAGTAGGCTATCACACCTTGGATAAATACATCTAGCTCTTTTGCTTCCATGTTAACCTCATTTTAATACTTGTTCTAAAGCCGATTTAAGACTCTCTTCGTTAAACGGCTTGTTTAGAAAACGCTTGGCCCCTAGCTTGAGTGCCTCAAGAGCCGTGGATTTTTCTGTGATGGCTGTTACCACAAGAACCCGCACATCGGGCTTTATCTTTAAAATTTCCTTTAGCACACCTAAACCATCGAGTTCTGGCATGGTAATATCTAGAGTAACCACATCAGGCATGGTTTCTCGAAAAAGTTCGATAGCCCGTTTTCCATTATCGGCTTTCCCCACCACCTCAAGCCCAAGAGGAGCAAGAAATCTCTCAATAGCTTGGCGCATAATGAGAGAGTCATCTACAATGAGAAGTTTCATATATTACATTAACTCACAGAGAAAATCACTTGTAAACCGATTTTTCCCTACGATAGGAAAGGGCTAATATCTTCATAGCTACGATGATAGAGCTTTCCAAGTAGCTTGACAAGTTGAGGCTCGGCCAAGCAATGAGACCATGGGTCGCCAAGTGGCGCTCCTCTTGCTATTTTTTCTAATCCATGCCTTTCTTTTAGATACGCTGAGGCATAATGAGGGCCACGGTCATGGAACCTGTCTTTGCAAGCTCGGGCAGAATTTCTGTAAACGCCCTGCCGCTCATAAAGAAGATCCTCTTCTTGAGTTAAAAGCTAATGAAAAAACAATAACCCTCTGTAATTGCCCCTCGGAAAGCATGTCTTTAGAAAAGGAGTTATGGCTCCACTTAACCAATGAGCAAATCGAGCTAGCCAAAAGCACAGAGCCACTTCTCTTTCGTATAACCCATTTCTTTTACAAAAATCCTTTCTACGAAGTTTTCCATCCTCCCTCCTAAAAAGGAAAAATCTTAAACTTATTTTACCAACTTCAAAAACAAAATTTTATTCAAGGAGGGATAATGAGCTTTTTCATATACCTAGGACTTTTCTTAGTTCTCATGACAAGTAACTCTTTTGCTATTTGCGGTGGGGAATATTGCCCCGTAAGAGTAAAAAAATCGGAGGAAATCCAGTATGCCCAAACCAATTTTTATGAAGGTTTTGGGGTGGGAACTCAGTACCGAACGGTCGCTTTCGATATTGGAGGTAAGGGATACTACAATGCGCTGATTTTCCAGCCCATGTATTTCCATCCCCGATTCTCGGCCGGAACGATACTACCCTTAGTGCAGCTCTATGAACCGGGAGTGAAAAACCCTCATTACGGTATCGCAAACCCCCTTCTTTTAGCTGAGTACTACCCCCTAAACAAAGAAACCATGCTTGCCCTGGGTACTATGGCAGAACTTCCCTTGGGAAACCATGAAAGAGGCATGGCTGCCGATCACTTTATGCTAATGCCCTACATCACGCTTACACAAGCAGTGTTGTGCGGATATGCTGGGGCTCAGCTTGCCTATCAAAGAGCCTTACATGGCCATGACCACGGGCATCACCACCACAGGATCCTTTACGTAAACCCTCATGAAGATGAAGAAATCTGGTACCGCGTCTATGGGGGCTGGCGCTTTGGTAGCTACACACCGGAGCTCTTGATTTCTGGGCGCTACGCTCTCGAGCAGCACCTAGGCCAAGATCGCAGCTTCTTAAGCATAGGCACCATCCAACGCTATCGCCTCTCACCAGGTCTTGAGCTTAACATCAACCTAGAATTTCCTGTTTTAAGCCGCGAGAGAGAATTTTTCCGCGTTGGTGGCGGTGTCTACGCACAATTGGCGGATCTTTTGCCAAGAAAACACACAACCCAAAATAACATACCAGACGGAGGCATAAAATGAAAAAAATATCACTTTTCCTTATAAATCTAATCTACATCTATTCCTGTGCCCAACTCCACGATGAAGAAAAACCAAAACTTGAGATAGAAATTCCCTTTGCGGCTAAAGTGGGCTCTGAGAATTTCTCCTGTTCGCGCGAGTATAGCGGCATCGGTGCAAAACCTGGGGGTGGCTCCACCATTAAACCCCATGACTTTCGTTTCTATGTACACGACTTTGAGTTTGTGACTAACCTTGGGGAAATAATCCATGTAAAATTGCGCCAAGATGGCAGTTGGCAATACGAGAATGTGGCCTTGCTCGACTTTGAAGACAATTCTGGGCACTGCGCCAATGTCAGCGGAAATACCGCAGCCACCAACCATGTCATACATGGCACTTACGAAAAACCAGCTGGATCTATCGAAAAAATACGCTTTGTCGTAGGTGTCCCAGAACACTTAAATCATAAAGACCGGGCAGTAGCTCCACCACCACTGAATCTTGCAAGTTTGCACTGGGACTGGACCACGGGCTACAAACATGCTCGTATTGACTTTGTCTCAGATGATTTTAAGAATAGCAACAACGAGGAATTTTCGGGACAGTCAGCCAACTCTACAGGAAAATTTAACATCCACCTAGGAGCCACTGGCTGCACAGGGGTTGGATCACAAGGCACAGCCCAATGTAGCGTGAAAAACCGACCTGTGATTGAGCTCACCTTTCGCCTAGGTCAAACCATTGTGGCTGACCTAAAAGAGCTTCTAGCCACAACTGATCTTTCCGTAAAAGACAAAAATGGACCGAAAGGGTGCATGTCCAGCCAGACAGACCCTGAATGCAAGGAGGTGTTCCTTAACTTCGGCTTGGATTTCCATTTTGACCCACAATCCACAGTACCCACGGAGAGAAGACGGAATCTCAGCTCAAACACCGTCTATCCCACATCGGGACAAAAGTTCTTCCGGGTGGAGTAAATGGAAAACTATACGTAAACGCTTAGTTCTCTCCGTCTCTGGCTCCCCCAGAGACGGGGCTTTCTTGGAGAAAGGGTATGGATTTCCATAGCAAAAATTTGACCTACGTCCTGTCTTTTTCCCTGTGCCTAAGCACCCTATTAGCTTGCTCTTCAGCCCCAACCGAATTATTAACCATCCAAGAAGAATTTGTCTGGGAATTACCACCGGGAGTTCCTCTTCCCCGAGAACTTGCCGACAACCCCATGTCTGCGGCAAAGATTGAGTTAGGCCGTTATCTTTTTTATGATAAGAGGCTTTCAGGGGATGGCAGATTTTCTTGCGCAAGCTGTCATCATCAAAGACGCTCTTTTGCGGATGATCCCCACATCGATGATGGCTCTATGGAAAGCTCACATCTTGGCACGGTCCATGCCATCCTGCGACCTTATGGCATCACAGGAGAGGAACACCCGCGCAATGCCATGGCTCTGGTAAACCTGGCTTGGCAGAGCACTTATACCTGGGCAAACCCCCTCCTCCGCAAGTTGAGAACCCAAGCACTTATACCCCTCTTGGGAGAAAATCCCGTAGAGATGGGGCTCTTAGGCCATGAAAGCCGGCTTTTAGCTGAAATTGAGGTTGATCCCATCTACCAAAGGCTTTTCCCAAAGGCCTTCCCTGACCGAAAAAACCCCTTTACTTTAGATGAAATTACCCTAGCCCTTGAGGCATTCCAACGCAGCCTTATTAGCTACGACGCTCCATTTGATCGCTACCAAAGGGGTGATCACTCTGCTCTGTCTTCCAGTGCTCGCCGTGGCATGGAGCTTTTCTTTAGTGAGGACTTAGAGTGCTTCCATTGTCATGGAGGGCTTAACTTTACTCTCATGGAGGACCACCGCCAGCTTGCCGAGCCATCAATAGATTTTGCCAATACAGGTCTTTATAATATTGGTGGCTTAGGCCTTTATCCCCCGCAAAATCAAGGGCTTTTTGAGTTTACTCAAAAAATTATGGACATGGGCAAGTTTAAAGCACCATCTTTGCGCAATGTTGAGCTTACGGCTCCCTACATGCACGACGGCTCCGTAGCAAATCTGGATGAGGTACTTGACCACTACTCTGCTGGTGGGCGCACGATCTCAAGTGGACCATTCGCGGGTGTAGGCAGTGCTAATCCTTTTAAGAGTGGTTTTGTAAAGGGCTTTACTCTTACACCGCAAGAGCGGGCGGACATCATAGCTTTCTTGAAAAGTCTAACGGACTGCCGGTTTATCACAAACCCCAAGTACGCCAATCCTTGGCCTGCGGGTCATAGGAACAAACCTGACCCCCTGGACGAGCTACCGGAAAGTAGCCATCCCTGCAATCCATGAAGAAAATCTGCCATTCATTTCTCATATGGATCTCCATATTTATCGCTTTTACCACGCCTCTTTTTGCAGAACATGGACCTCTCTCCACAGCAGGGGGGGTCCCTACCCTTCTCTTACAAGATCTAAAACCAGGGAGGTTACGCGCTGCTAGCAGTATCACCTTTACTCACTACAATTCCTTTGCGGAAAATGACCTGCCTCGCTTGTTATCCGAGAATCCACAAAACCATCTTGTGCTTTTAGACCAGGCTCTCTTGTGGCAAAATGAAATAGGCTGGGCTGTTATGGAAATCCTGAGCCTGCATTTTTGGTTACCATATTATCGTGCCCTGGAGCTAAAAGAGGCCTTTTATGACAGCGGCGGGAACCTCCGCCTTTTGCGTACTGCCTCCCTATCGGGAGTTGGCGACCCTTCTTTTATGCTGCGTATTCTTATGCCTTCTTGGGATGCTTTACGAATACGAATCCAAACTGGCCTTAAGCTACCCCTAGGTAAGACAAGCAGCCGAAAAGAAGCAAAGCCTCTTGCCGAATTTCTCTCCGCCAGGGTGTCCCATAGTCCCCACTTACATGTGGTGCAAGACTCACCTTCAGCCAACCCCCTGGGGGATCTATACCAAAGGGATCCCTCTGTTATGCCAGGATCAGGCAGCCTAGATTTTCTTTTTGGCTATCTTATAAGTTATACGTTGGCGAGACAAGAGATGTGGGTAGAGGCTCTCTTTTACCGCCGCGGGGTCTATGAAGATTACCAATTGGGCCACCTTCTGCAGAGCCGAATTATTTACCGCCACCTGCTAACGCCGGAGACACCTTTGTATGCCCAAGTAGGGCTAAGCTATCTTTGGCGGGCAGCTCATCGCTTCCGCGCAGAGCCTTTTGCCAATAGTGGTGGTGAAACCTGGTTTGTGCTCTGGGGGGTATGTTTTTCCATAACGGGAATTTCTTTGTCATTAGAGCATGAATTGGTAGCTTTCCAAGAAATCCCCCGTGCCCAGCAGGGACTATTGGGCAAGACATATCTTTCCCTGGCGTATGTGTTTTAAGAAATTTGTATCATAGAAAACAAACATTTTGTTTACTAAATAAACACTACACACCTTCGGTTATTGGCACAATTTTTGCAGTGCATAAAGTATGATTGCCTTAAAGTATGGCAAGCGCAAGGTTATTAACTATCGTGGCGCCAGAATCGTGGTCGGCGGGCTAACTGCCCGAAACAAGATAGATATTTTACTATACATTAGTAAGGAACTTGGAATGTCAAACGAGGAAAGGGCCCTTTATGATCAAGTTTTGCGTCTGGCCCAGGAGATTTTTGAAGCCGATAATTGCACCTTACGTCTTTTTGATGGCAAATATCTCCAACCAGTGGCCTTCATAAATGAAAATACAGGCAAAAGAAGACCTCTTTTGCCTGGAGAGGGTTTTTCTGGGGCTGTCTTTGCCGAGGGTAAGTCGAAGCTGATACTTGATTTAAACCAGCACCCCGAGTATCTGGATCGATTTGAGACAACCCAATGTGTCTTATGCGTGCCCATCATGAGTGACAACGAAAAATTAGGAACCATCTCCATAGAAAAAACCATAAGTCACTTTTACCGCAAGGATGATCTTGAAATTTTGGAGGCTATGGCATCCCAAATAGCTTTAGCAGTCACCAAAGTGCGTCTTATTAGCCGTTTACAAGAAGAAAAGCGCAAGGTTCAAAAAATCCAAGAGCAACTTGAATGGGATTTGAGGATGGGGCGCAATGTGCAGGAGCAAATCATTAGCCGCAACATAGCCCCATGGAATTGCCTTTATTTCAGTGCTTTTTACCAGCCTATGGTAGAGGTAAGTGGGGATTTCTTTCAAGTTTGGCGTAGCCGAGAGCATGTTACTATTTTTCTAGCCGACGTAAGTGGCCATGGTGTGCCTGCGGCTCTTATTACGATGACATTGCACCACCAATTTATGAACTGCATGGACAGGGGTTTGGGTCTTATGGAAACCCTAGAAGAGATAAACAACCACACCCAGCCTATTTTGCCTGAGGGCATTTATTTTACTGCGCAAATTTTGCGCATCTATGCTGATTATAGCTTCTCCTATGTGAATGCAGGCCATGTGAAGATTATCCAATACCACCACGAAGATCATAAATTTAGCGAATGGGATTCCAAAGGCATACCACTAGGCATCACTGTCTTAAAGCGTGAACAATACGAAGAGCGCTTCGGCTTGCTTAAACCAGGAGATATGCTGCTTTTTTTGACTGATGGTATGAGTGAACAGAGAAACAAAAAAGGGGAGGAGGTGGGGCTTGGACGTATTTTGCATTGGCTTCAGGAAGCTTTAAAAGAAAACGAGCCACAATTTGATTGTGAGAAGATAAAAAACACTTTCCTAGATAAATGGCGTGCGTTTGTCGGGGATACCCCTCAAGGGGATGATTTAACCTTTCTCCTAGTTGGTTTCTCCCCAAAGCAAAGAGAAGCTCTCCAAATTTATGATCGGGCAAAAAAAGCTTTTATAAAGGGTCAGCTTGAGCAGGCAGAAAAACTTTCCCAGCGCGCCCATGAAACAGAGCCTAACTTTACGCAAAACCTCATCTTGCTCTCCAAAATAGCGATGCTAAAAAAGGAGTATGGTCAGACAGCCCATTTCCTTGAATTATATTTGCGGAATACCGGCGATAAAAACCCCCAAATACACTATTTATTAGGGCTTGCCTATTTACGAAGTGGCCATATTACCCTAGCCAAAAAGGTTTACAAGAAAATACTTGCCATGAAACACGATTACTTAAGAGCTTACTTGGCACTTGCCCAATGTTACCTAAAGGAAGGATCCTTCCCTAAAGCCCGGCGTACCTTGGAGAATGCCCTTCTTGTTTTCCCTCAAGAACCGAAAATACGAAACTTTATGAAAAAGGTGGAAGACTATGCGTCGGCAAAACTATAAACTTATTGTTTTTCTTTGGCCTCTTTCTCCCCTATTGGCACAAGAACGCAGTGTAGAGAAGCTGGCCTTGGAAGCAGACCTCCTTTGGCTCATCGTGGGCGCTTATCTTGTGTTTGTCATGCAGCCTGGCTTTGCTTTTGTGGAAGCAGGTTTTACGCGAGCTAAAAATGCGGTAAGCATCCTTATGAAAAACATATCTGATTTTATGGTTGGCTCTTTAGTTTTTTATTTAATTGGCTTTTCCCTGATGTTTGGGCCACACCTAGTTAAGGATTTTGGTATTGGCTTTCCTCAAGTGGGTAGTAGCCTCCTGGAAAGCGACGCCAAGCCTGATGCCTTTAAATATGGCTTTTTTTTCTTTCAGCTGGTCTTTGCCGCCACGGCAGCTACCATTGTCTCCGGAGCCATGGCAGAAAGAACCCGCTTTTATGCTTATCTCATCTTTTCTGCTATAAGCACTGGTATCATTTATCCTATCTTTGGCTCGCTAGCATGGTCAAACTTATTTTCCTCGGAAAATGTGGGCTTTTTAGCCAAGCTAGGCTTTACAGATTTTGCGGGTTCCACCGTGGTCCATTCCGTAGGGGGGTGGATGGGGCTTGCAGGGGCCATGGTTGTGGGCCCTCGCCATGGTAAGTATACGCCCCAAGGTGTGCAACCCATTTTAGGCCATAACCTAAGTCTTTCTGTTCTCGGCATGTTCTTGCTTTGGTTTGGCTGGTTTGGGTTTAATCCAGCAAGTACCGCTACCATTCGGGAGGGCAGCTTTGCCATTGTGGCCGTAACAACCAACATCGCAGCTGCGGCAGGTGGGCTTGCCGCCATGGCTATAGCTTGGATTTTATTTCGCAGACCTGACGCGAGTATGGTTATCAATGGAGTCCTAGCGGGTCTTGTGGCTATCACAGCCCCCTGCTACAATGTTAATATCGAGGGGGCTATCTTGATTGGCCTCATTGCTGGTGTACTTGTCGTTTTCGGAGTAATCCTTTTTGACACCCTGCGCATCGACGACCCCGTGGGCGCCATCTCCGTTCATGGTCTTGCTGGGGCCTGGGGTACCTTGGCGGTTGGCTTATTCGCAGATCCCCGCTTTGGTGATGGTAAGGCTGGGCTTTTTTATGGAGGTGGCTTCTCCTTATTAGGCGTGCAGGCTTTAGGTGTATTGCTTGCCTTTGTCTGGGCTTTTGGGGTGGCATATGTGGTATTTTTATTGCTTAAGAAAACCATTGGGCTTAGAGTAGAGGAACACGAAGAATTGGAAGGTCTTGATGTAAGCGAACATGGCAATGAAGCATACGCAACGGAAACCTACCAATAGTCATTTAAGGCAGAGGCAGACTCATAGCGTGCTTGCCCGATTGATTTAGGGGTTTATGCTCCAATATGCGGTTGACATGCCCTTAGGGATACAAAGCTGGGCCATTCATGGATTTTGCAAGCCTAGCTTTAAACCCCCACCTCTTGCAGAAATTAGAAAATAAGGCTATCAAGACACCAACCCCTATCCAAGAAAAAACTATACCTTTAGCCCTTGCTAAAAAAGACATCATAGGCTGCGCCAAGACAGGCTCTGGCAAAACGTTGGCTTATCTCTTGCCGATAATCCACCATCTCCTAGGTGATCTCCCTCAAATCATGGAAAACAAGGACAAGGGCCCCCTAGCCCTCATTCTAGCACCAACTCGCGAGTTGGTATTGCAGATTCAAAAAGAGGTTCTCTATTTAGTAGAGGGTACACCTCTAAAATGTGCCGCTTTATTTGGAGGTGTTGAACATGAGCCGCAAAAAAGGGAACTCAACAAAAATCCTGAAATAGTGGTGGCAACACCCGGCAGGCTACTGGATTTCCACAACTCTAAAGACATTAGTTTTGATTTTGTAGGTTATTTTGTTCTAGACGAGGCTGACCGCATGTTAGACATGGGATTTCTACCAGATGTCAAGCGCATTTTAGATGCTATACCTCGACAAAGACAGATTCAGCTTTTTTCTGCCACCTTAGACTACCAAGCGGTATACTCCATCTGGTCCTACATGAGAGATCCGGAAGAGGTGCTCATAAACCCTGAGCTCATCGACCATAGCAAGATTGAACAAAAGGTAATTCACCTAGGTAAAGAAGAAAAACTTCCTTACTTAATTCAGTATTTAGAAAACACAAATTGGGAACCGGTGATTATCTTTACCAATACCAAAAGTGCTGTACCGCTTCTTGTAAAAAACCTCAACTACCACAACATAGCCGCCCAGGGTCTCTCTTCGCTCGTCAACCAAAAACGTCGTATCCGTATTTTGGAAGATTTTAAAAACAAAAAATTTAGAGTACTTGTGGCAACCGATGTGGCAAGTCGAGGCCTACATATTGAAGACGTGCAGCTCGTGGTAAACTTTGATATCCCCTCCGAGCCGGAGACCTATGTACACCGCATTGGGCGCACAGCCCGCTCTGGCAAAAGTGGCTTTGCTCTTGCGATTTGCTCCGAACTCGACTATGACCACCTCTCCCGACTCGAAAAATACCTGAGGTATAAAATACCCGTGTTGCACCCTGAAGAGCGCTATCTCGAAAATTTGAGTTTTGTCAAAATTATCTCCCCTCAGGCCAAGCCTTCCCGTCGCGTTGGCGAGAAAAAACCTAAGCCTAAAAAAACTCATCGCCAAATACCTAAAAAATATGTGGCGACAAAAAGCATGCCAAGCCACCCAATTGTGGCGCGGCCACTAAAAAAAGAAAAGACTTTTTGGCAGAGGATTTTTCATGCCCTGCTTTTTTGGAAAAGACAAAAGCTTCCTCCCATGTCAGAGAAGACAAGGGCCCTACTGGAAAGAGAAGCTCAGCTTGCCCGTCAGAGAAGACCTAATAGACTACGCAAACAAAAACACGAGCGAAGCCATGCCGGAAACCGGCGCCGCAGCAAGAAAGGTTAGGTAGTGGTAAAACGCTAGGAGAAAGTCATCACAAAGAAAAGGCTAAACTGCAAAAATACAAAAAGACGGTAGGTTTCATAAAAGTAGGGGTGATGGACTAAAGCAAAGAACAAATTAAATATTATTACCGATAGATAACACGCCAAAAGATAAATCCCTCCTCGTATGGGCAAGGCAATACCCACCCTAAAAAGACAAATTCCGAGAAAAATCCACTTGCCAAGAGCCAAGTAGCGCATAAGATTAAGTCCTCCTTGGCTTAGCCACATGGCTTTCTCGGTTAAGATTTTTATTATGACAAAAGTTTCCATAAAATTAAAAAGAAAGATGATCCAAATTATGATCTTGAGAAGCCAGAAAAAGCTCAGCCGGCAGATTAAGCGGTGCACATCCCACACAAATAGTTGAGAAAGAGAGTATAAAAAAACATAAAGGCAAAGTCCAGGTAGTTTCCCCAAAGCATTTTCGTGAGAAAGTTTGGGTTTGACAGTTCAAAGAAAAATAAATGAGCTTTCTCTAAATCGCTAAGCAATTGGGCATATCAAATGGGGGTATAAAATCCTGTCTCTAGGTGCTCTGCTTTTTGGGGTAGGATAGCCATGATAACCAAGACGAGGCTTATTGCGCCAAAGATCCTAGCCTTTGAGAAAGGGGTAAATCCAAATTTTTTTCTAAACATACTGGCGAAGAAATTCTTTGAACCAAGTTAGAGAATGTGTCTCCTTAAGGGCGTTTTGTATTTTCTCGGCCACCACGTATGGATCCAATTCTTTTAAATCAGCCTGAGAGCGAAAGATAAAGGGTATTTCTGTGTTCACAGAGTTTTTTTGCCAAAACAGTTCTTCTTTTAACTTTTCTCCAGGGCGAATTCCCGTGTACACAATGCGTACCTCCTTATGGGGTATTTTCCCCGCCAAAAGAATAAGTCTCTCGGCTAAATCTACAATTCGTACGGGTTTTCCCATATCTAATGCCAAGATATCTTGACCAGAGGAGACGGTGAGGGCATGTAAGACTAAATTCACGGCTTCGGGAATGGTCATAAAAAAGCGCTCCATATCCGGGTGGGTAACCGTGACATCCTCTCCCTTACGGATTTGCTCCCAAAACAGGGGTACCACGGAACCTGAAGATCCTAAGACATTGCCAAAGCGAACCGAAACCGTGCGCAAGCGGCCATCTGATATAAGACGGGTGGCATTATACGTAAAAAGCTCCGCTAAGCGCTTAGTTATGCCCATCATGCTCTCTGGCTCCACAGCCTTGTCCGTGGAAATATTAACAAATTCAAGCCGATTCTCCGGGAAAAAACGCAGGTAATTTATAGCGGCCTGCAGGATATTCCAGGTACCTAAAATATTAGTTCGCACAGCTTCTGTATAGTTCAGCTCCATAAGAGGTACATGTTTATAGGCCGCAGCGTGAAAGATAATCTCCGGTTTTTCTCCTTCAAGTAAAAGATACATGCGGTCTTGATCTCGAATATCGGCTAAGACGGCTTCCACATTGGGGTATGAAGAAAACTCCCTTTGTAAGTTATAGATGCCATACTCCCATTGATCGAGGAGGGTAAGTCGCGCCGGTTTATATGTTAGAAGTTGGCGCGCGATTTCACTGCCAATAGAACCAGCAGCTCCCGTAATAAGAATGCGCTTGCCACAAAAAATTTTTTCTAAGGGTTTGGGGTCTAGCCGTATCTCACTGCGCTTTACAAGATCCTCAATGCGCAACTGGCGGATGTCTGGTAAAATATGTTCTATTTTACGGGGTACTATCTTATATTGCAGCACAAAATTTTCCAAGCTATCAAGAGTTTGTTGCAGTAGCTCAGCGGAGGGGGGCATGGTAAACCACACCTCCTTAACCTTTTCTTTTTCCACAATATCCCTAAGATTTTTGCCAGCATAAACTTGGTAAGCACCCAACCGACTACCTATTTTTTGGGGATCATTATCAACAAATGCCGCAATACGGTAGGGATGGGCTACCTCCCGGCTCTGCATTTCTTGCAGCAGATTATGAGCAACACTCCCCGCTCCATAGATCACTACGGGTATTTCACCTTTCATTTTGGTCAATAGTTCCCGGTTTAAAGCAAAGTACCAACTCATGCGGTGCAAAAGGGAGGCGAGAGGCAAAAAGCCAAGCCTGAGAAAAAAATCCTCAGGCTTATTAAAAAAGAAATTAACGGCCAAAGCAGAGATGAGTGGCAGAAAAAGGGCTCTTACGAAAGATAAAAAGTAAAGCCTGCGTATATCCTCCTTTTTCTCTCTCCAAAAAAAAGAAAAAATAGCAAAAAGCAAAAAAGCCAAGACAAATGCCTGCGTATCTTTAAAGAGCCAATAATAAGCAATGAGGATTACGAGAGCTTCTATAATAAAAAACACATGCCCCTAGTGCGAAGCGAAAACACAAAATAAAGCTAAATTCCCTGCTTTTTACTTGCCGCAGCCATGGCTCCTTCTATGTTAACCCATGCTATTGCGCCTTCTTTTGGCTCTTTCCTTTGCCTTGTTTGTACTTTTCTCATGCAAGAAGACAGCACGAGACATAAGCAGCGGGGCTTTTACCGAGATCAAAATGTTCCTCTTTTACCAAGAGCAAAACCCTGCGCTGCGTCGTACTGTACTTTCTCGACTTACCCCTCTTTTGGCAAACCGAGAGGGTCTTGAGGTTTTTCGGCCCCTAGAAGGTGTGCACTTACTCTTAAGTGGTAGGCCAGTGCACCTCCTGGTCACCCTTGAGGGAGAGTGGGAAGAAACAGAAAATCTCAAAAGAGAGTTAGACAGTGCCGGATTTCCCTCGGCCTTTGTTTTACAAGCGGCCATACTTGCCCAACCTGCAGGATATACGGGAAGTGGGGGGGATCTCCCCTACACGGTATTAGGTCTTGAGAAAAGATCTTTTTCTTTTAATAGGCTATACTACGAGCTAAAGGAAAATATCATCGACCAAGAGGAAAAAGAGCTCTACCGTGACATAGCCGATATCTCGGTGGCAACCTACTTTTGCCTCACAAGAAGTCTTTGCGACAGCATAAGACTTCTTCGTCTCACCCAGCTATCCCTTGCAGGATCCACGATTCTCAACGGGCTCTATGAGCGCAGCTTGCAGAAAACACAAGACGTATCTCTTTTCTTTTTGCGCAAGCTACCTACAACAGATATAATCAGAGCTTACGAGTTTAGTTCTAGATAAAGCTCTATGCGGTTTTTGAGACTGTCGGTTTGGCAAATCGCCTTTAAGCTCTTCTTTGCTTTGTCGATATCAATTTGATCCAGGTGCTGCAATAAGTAAGGGAGCTGTGCCACATTGATAGAAAAGTCTCTAAAACCCATGGCGACAAGTAGGCTTAACCAGCCTCGGCGAGATAGGAGCTCCCCGCAGTGGATAACCTTTTTGCCGTGACTTTGTCTTTGCAAACTTTCTAATAATGAGAGATTACCCTGATGCAAAAGGTAACCAAGACTTTTTTCATCAGAGCTATGACGCTCCGTTCCCGTGTGGAACTGAAAGAGATCATTAGTACCAATGTTGTAGGAATAAACGAGATTTTTCCAAAAGGGAAGCATATGGCAACTAGCCGGGGTTTCGAGCATAGCTGCAATGGGGATTTCTTCTGAGGTAAGTTTAGCAAGTATTTTTTTTACAAAAAGAATTTCTTCTGTAAAACTAACCATAGGTATTAGTATGACTAACTGGCAGCGCACTCTCTCATGAGCCCGCACGAGTGCCTTTAGCTGGGTCTTTAAAATGTCAGGGTTTTTAATTAAATAGCGAATAGAGCGCTCACTTAAGGGAATTTTTTCGTCTCGATGGAATTTTTTATCTTGAGAGATATCAAAAAGGCGAAAGTAAAAAAGCTGGCCAGAGAAGGGTGCCATCATCTCTCTATAAAATTCCTCTTGTTCCTTAAAGGAGGGATATTTATCTTTTTCGAGGAAAAATATCTCGCTACGGAATAAACCAACTTGTCGCACAGGGCTTGCCTCAATAGCTTTTAATTCCTCAGGTAAAGAGAGATTGAGAAAAACCCCAAACCCCCTTTTTATTTTATTCGGAGGAACAAGAGATGGTATTTGAGCGGCTTTTCCTTTGGTGGGGTAAAGGTAGAGCCGGCCGTGGAGGGCATCTAGAGTAACTGTTTTACCCTCCAGTTCTTGGCTTAAAGGTTGCTCTATTCCATAAAGCAGAGGTTTTTCCAAAGCACGAGCTACGATAAGTTCATGGGCCGTGGGCGAGCTTTGCTCAAGGATAAAACCCCGTGCCCCCGCACGCGCAAGCTCAATAAGCTCTCCGGGCAACAAAGAGGAGGCGTAGACAAGAGCGCCCTCAAAGGCAGAAGCAGGTTTTTTCTCTTGTTGAAAACAAGACAAGAGCCGACTCTTAATGTCTTCTACATCGCGGGCTTTTTCCTGTATCAAGAGATCAGGTATTTTTTTTAAGGATTGAATAAATTGCTCAAAGACCTCAGCAATGGCGTGGGGAGCACTCTTTTTTTCTTGATAGATCTTCCACTCAATCTCGCGGGAAACTACGGGATCAGCTAGAGCCATGAGGTGGGTCTCTATGACCCCCACCGCTGCCCTTGCCTGTGGGTTATCATTGTTTCTTAGGTAGCGGATTTGTCTCTTGAGTTCTGCACTCACATGGCGTCGAGCCGTCTGCCATCTTTTGTCTTCTACCTCCGGTGGCTCCGCAAGAGCTGGCCGCTGAAAAGAGCTTTCTCCCTTATAGAAAAGAAGCCTGCCTGTGACAAAGCCTGAGCAGCCAATATGGGCTAATATGACTTTCGTGCTTCTAGCCACATATTCTCGTTGTAAGATGCTTGTGATGTGTAAACAAAAACCTAACGTTTTAATTAACCCCGTTGAGATTTTCTCTTCCAAGCCCTTGACAGAGTGAAAAAAACTGCTTTTTTGCACCTGTGAAGAGCGAGGGGACCCCAACCGTCTTGGAAATTCTTGACCGCGAGTCCTTTACGGTTTCTGCCGAAATCATCCCCCCCCGCAATGGTGCCGATATTACCGAAATTTTTCAGCAAATCAACGAGCTCCATGAGGCAGGCTTTCATTTTATTTCTGTTACTCACGGTGCTGGTGGTTCTCTGCGTGGGGGAACACTCCCTATTGCCCATTATGCGCAGACCAAACAAAATATGACGGCGATAGCCCACCTAACCTGCCGCGGTTTTTCACGAGAAGATTTAGAGAATATCCTTATCGATCACTTTTACTTTGGCATACGCAATATCTTAGCTCTAAGAGGTGATCCCCCCACGGGTAGCGAGGGAACATTTGAACCGCATCCAAGGGGATATCGTTTTGCTTATGAACTCATTGCCCAAATACGCAACATGAATGAGGGCCGATATCTGGTACGCCCCCATTTTGACCCCCCGGGGGAATATCGTCCTGGACTTCCCACGAATTTTTGTATTGGCGCCGCTAGCTATCCCGAAGACCCCGAACCCCAAAGACTAGAGTATCTCGTGAAAAAAAAAGAGGCAGGAGCTGAGTTTAGTATCACCCAAATGGTTTTTGACCTGCGTGTCTTGGAAGATTTTTATGCCAGAGTAACAGAGCTTTGGGGACATAGCTTTCCTATATTACCTGGGATACGAATCCCGACAAGCCTCACCCAGCTTGAAAGACTAGAAAAAAAATTTGGAGTGAGCATACCCCGAGATCTGAGGCAATCGATGGCAAACGCCGAAAACAAGGGGGCACAAGCCATGCACAGGGTCGGTGAAGACTGGGCTGTCGAATTTGTGGAAGCTTGCCGAAAAATGGGGATTAAGGGTATTCACATGTTTATTATGGGGAATACCACTTTACCCATTAAAGTAAAAAAAAGACTTCGGATACCAAACTACCATGCTAGCTGATCTCGAAAGCCGATTTCATTGTATGTATGAAACAGTTCTTTTTGCTGGCAAAAGGCTCATGGATTTTTTTGGCAAAAAAGAGCTTTTTGTCAGACATAAGGATAAAGAAAACCCTGTTAGCGAAGCTGACTTAACCGTAAATGCCATTATTTTGGACAGTATTGCGCACTATTTCCCCCAAGACAGCTATGTTTCGGAGGAAACGGAGGAAACTTCTAGACCAACAAAAAACAAGGAATATCGTTGGGTAATTGATCCTCTCGATGGCACGAAACCCTTTTTACGGGGGAGGGATGAATTTTCTATCTCTGTCGGTCTCTTATACCACGACATACCTGCCCTGGGCTTTATCTACAACCCAGCAAAGGAATTCTATCTATGCGGGGGCTATGGGATGGGAATTTACTTTTTTCATGAGCGACTCGACTTAACTCAAGCCCCAACAAAAAAACCCGATGAGATACGCATTGTTGTCTCGCGCACAGAGTTAAAAGAAAACTTATTTGAAGATCTATCCTCTTTTTCGCTGACCGGGATTAGCTCAGTGGCTTATAAAATAGCCCTGGTAGTTAAGGGCAACTTTGATCTCTTTATCTCCCGTAGACCCAAAAATGAATGGGATATTGCGGCCGGAGCCGCCTTGCTGCGTGAGCGTGGATTTTTCCTCTATGATAGTTTCTTTGAGCCAATATCTTTTCATAATGATCATCCCCAGAAAACCGGGATTATCTGTGGGGATCCCCAATATTTGGATATACTTAAGTCTATTTGGCACCAGAATTTTTAAGTAGCGGCTTTGCGGTAAACATAAATGCATAAGAAAAGGGAGAGGAAATTAGCTAAATTAGCTGCCAAAAAGGGCGGTAAAACCCCCGCCTCCCCCATAGCTGTGCCAAAGTACATTATGAAAAAATAGCCAATGGTAAAGGTCATCGCAAGACCAATGCTTGAGGCAAGAGAAGTGCGCCTCTGGCGATTACCCAACCTACCCCCTGTGGTTGCTAGGAATGCCCCTATAAAAGTTACAAAAAAACAGATCAGGGGATAGCTTAGATGCCACCAATATTCCGTGGCAAAGGAATTATACTTAGTCCCGGTTTTTTTCCGGTAAGCAATAATTTTACTTAATTCTATAATATTGCGCTCATCGGCCCCTGTAGTTTGGATGCCGCCAATTAGCTCCGAAAGCGATTCTGGTAAATACAGTTCGTATTGAGGAAATTCTTCTTGACTTAAGAATTCTCCTCTCTCATCGAATTTCGTTAAGAGAACTTGGTGAAAACGCCACATGTTTTTATCATAATAGGCCTCTTCTGCCTCTAAGGTCAGCTTAGGTATACTTTGCTCTTGTAGCCAGAGAAGATGGAAACCATATATTTTGTTTTCCGACACCTCAATTCGCCCTAAAGTGTAGTAACGATCTGTGAATATTAAAGCCACATTGCGAAAATGAGAAGAGCTATACCGCCAGTGCTCTCCTCTTCCTCTAATTTTGTTAAGATAATTGTAGGACTGATAGGCGCCAGGAAAAGAAATAAATTCATTGATAAAGAAAAACATTACAGAAAATACGAGAGAAAACAAGAGGATAGGCATCACCAACCTATAATAAGCACGACCCGCGGCAAGCACCACCATGACCTCGCTACTTGCGATAAATTGGGAGAGAGTAAAAGATACAGCAAAGAGAAGGGCCGGGGGCACAATATAAGTAAAGAAAGAGGGAATCGACCATGCATACATGAGTAAAATGTTAGAAAAGGGTCCCCCATAGCCTCCTAAGAAACGCAAGGTATCGTTCACCTTGGCAATAAGGGCAATCCCCGTGAGCATAACGAGGGATCCCACCAAGGTCTTTAGGTAGGCTTTGAAAAAATAACGGTCTAAAATTTGCATTTTTACGGCAGCCAAAGGTGAATACGATAAGGAGCCTCGGCAAATCGCGGCCCAAGATCAGCCCAAATTAAGTTTTTTTGAAAAAAAAGCGGAAACGGCCGCCACGAATCTTTAAAATAAACATAACCTTGTAGCCAAAAAGCCTTATCTAATGGTAATTCGTAGGCAATGCTAAGCTTACCCTTGCTATCAAGCTGGCCGGTAAAGAGCTTTTCTTCAAGACCAAGCAGCGCATAACTTGCTAACACGAAGGCAAGGACAAATCGCAACATCTAACAGAGGGCAGCCGCCTGTGCCGTTTCCAGATAATTGCCTGAACCCCGGATAAAAGTGGGTGCCCGCAAAAACAGGGTTACTCTTCAGGGCGTGCCCTTACTTTTACCCTGCCTTCTGTAAGGCGCCCTGTAATTTTGCATTGGTTCAACGCATTACTCCGGGTGACGAACACCGCAGCCACCCCATGGCATGTTACGAAGCTTCCCCAAAAAGAAAAGCATTTTTATGGTTTGCCGTACCAAAAATTTGTTTATGTGGATAGGCTCTATTCGTATAATTAAACAAATATGAATCGGCTTTTCCTAGTCGTAACTCTCATACTATTCCTATTAGGGGCTTGCCGCCAAGCTGATCTAGGCCATCCCTACGAAGAAGACCTTTTTCGGGTAGCCGAGGGAAAATATATTGTAAAAATTATCGCAAAAGGATTTATCCCTCCTGATGAAATCGTGCTTCGCCTAGAAAACGGCGAAGAACTCGCCATTAACAAAGACGGTGTCCATTTTTTTAAAACAAAATTCCACCAAGGCGAGTCCTTTTCCCTTTCCATAGCTCGCTCCCAGCTTAGCGATCGCTGCCTGCCTCCTACGCTCTCGGGTAGCTTTGCTGATCGCGATTATGAACTTACTCTCGATTGCCGCTTTCGGCTAACAGAAATTATCCCTCGAGAGGGAGCCACGGAGGTTGAATTATTGCCCATCATACATTTACGCTTTAGCCAGCAGCTGGATCCCACAAGCCTTGTCGTGCAAGATAGAAACGGCCCCTGCTATGGTAGTGTGCAACTAAGCGCCGATGGCTTTCGAAATTGTGTAGGCTTTTCTCTCTATAGTCTCTCTCTAGATAAAAGGAGTTTGGGCCTTAGGCTCAGCGAATATCTTGAAGGTAAAAAAAACTATCACCTGAGGCTTTCACCCTCCCTGCGCAGTGTACGTAAAGAAAGACTTCCTTTTTTTGAAACAAAGTTTACAACCACTCAGGGATTTTTTACCCGTGTGAGGGGGGGCACTATCGATGAAATTTTTTTTCTCGATCGCCATAGTGGTCTAAGCCCAGTGAATTACTCTGCAAATGTTAAGATTTTGAAAATGCCCGGTGATAGAGTTTTCGTGGCTAATGTAGGGGCTGTCGGACTACATAAGGTGCGGCGTCTTGCCATGCTTTTAGCGGATCAAAGCCTTGACCCATCCTTTCATCCCGGGGAGGGACCCAATGGCACTGTCTATGCCATGGCCCGCCAAAAAGATGGGAAGATCCTCATCGCTGGTGATTTCACCCAATATGACGGTGTACCTCGCCATCGTATTGCTCGACTTAACCCCGATGGCTCTTTAGATACTACGTTTGATCCCCAAGGTGGTGCTGATGGCCTGATCCGGGCCCTCCTTATCCAAGAAGATGGCAAAATCCTCGTGGGTGGGCATTTCTCCCAAGTTAACGGCCTGCCGAGAAGTCGCCTGGCACGGTTTTTCCCCGACGGCAGAGTCGACAGGGACTTTCATGTTGTGCTAGGTGGTCATCCCTGGTCCCTATCGGTACAGGCCCTTGCTCTCGATCCCGACGGGAAAATCCTAATTGGGGGAAACTTTTTGTCCTGCCAGGGTTACTCGCACTGGAATTTAGCTCGTCTCTATGTAGATGGCCGTGTCGATACCTCGTTCAATCCCCCAACAATAAGTGGTTCTGTTTATGCCCTTGGCGTGCAAAAAGATAGAAAGATCTTGGTAGGTGGCTCTTTCACAAGTCCACAAAATAATCTTACTCGCTTAAACCCTGATGGCTCCCTCGACACCGGTTTTAGCCTAGGCAGTGGGTTTAGTGCATGGGTGCAGAGCATTGCTATCGATACTGAGAATCATATCTTCGTCGGAGGTAATTTTGCATCCTATAATGGCTTTTCCGTACCATATTTTACACGACTGAGAGCCGATGGTAGTCTAGATCATGCTTTCCATACAGGAAGTGGCCCTGATGGTTCTGTTTACTCGATCCATGTAGAACCAAATGGCAGTATTTTGCTCAGTGGCTCCTTTGCAAGTTACAACAATGAGCCCAGAAGACACTTGGTTAGACTCACGCCCCAAGGTAACCCCGATCCCAGTTACCCGGCTTTTGTCTCCCTCACAGGTGCAAGTGGAAGCATTAATTCTGTTGTTGTCCAAAGCGATGGCAAAATCCTTGTGGCAGGTGACTTCACTACCTTTCACGGGCAAAGCCGTAACCGCATAGCCAGGCTTTTACCTAATGGCCCGCTTGACCCTAGTTTTGATCCGGGCCTAGGTGCAAGTGGAGCAATATACGATCTTCTTGTGCAAACTGATGGCAAGATCCTCGTTGCCGGTGCCTTTACCAGTTTTGGGGGCTCTCCCCGCAACCGTATTGCACGGCTGAACCACAATGGCTCTCTCGATAGCTCTTTTAACCCAGGCTCCGGTGCGAATAATACAATATATGCTCTTGCCTTAAGCCCAGACAATAAGATCTATATAGCAGGTAATTTTACCACCTACCAAGGCGAGGCAAGAAACCGAATCGCTCGACTTAACAGCGATGGGAGTCTTGACACAACCTTTAACCCGGGTTCAGGAGCAGACTATTATATCTCGCGTCTTCTTCTGCACAGTGGGGGGAAGATTTTAATTACTGGGCGTTTTACTACATATAATGGCATCTCAAGAAATGGGATCGCGCAGCTTAATCCAGATGGCTCTCTTGATAGTTCCTTTGATCCACTCTCAGGACTAGGAGGACATTGGTTTTCTGGTGGTAAAGCGCTTGCCCGCGATAGTGAGGGAAGGATTCTTGTTGCCGGCTGCTTTGCTTCTTATCAAGGCCATCATCGCAAAAATTTAGTGAGAATACTTCCTACCGGTAGCATCGATCATAGCTTTGAAGCCCACCCAGATCCCACCACATGTGTCGATGCCGTAGCCATCCAAGCCGATGGCAAAATACTTGTGGCAGGCTCCTTTTCCTCTTTCGAGGGAATTCCTTTACGAGGTCTTGTACGGCTAAACCCGAATGGCCGTCTTGACCCCGAATTCCATCCTGGCCTTGGGCTTTTGTCCATGGGTCCTGGTTACACCCTCGCCCTACAGCCTAATGGGCAGATTCTCGTAGGTGGATTTCTTAGCGCTTACGATAATTTCTTCATAGGTGGTTTAGTGAGAATTAATCCATAAGGTGGTTTTTGTGCACCTCAAAGTTTGCGCTAGGCTTTTGTTCATTTTTCTTGACAGCTTTTGTGGGTTTGCTATATTGAAAGCAAGGGATGTTTGATTTTACCAACAGAGTAAAAAGAATCATTAACGAGCTTGCCCCACGGGAAGCAAAGCGGCTGGGCCATGACTACATTGGCCCCGAACATATCCTCTTGGGTTTGCTACGCGCCAACGATTCTGTGGCAATCAAAATGCTCAGCAACCTTGGTGTCGATCTCAATGACCTGCGCAGGGAAGTAGAGAGGCGCTGCGAGGCCGATGGGGCTACTTTGGTCATCGATCCTGCGAGCAAAGACCGAATACAAAAAATACTTGAATATTCTCGGGAAGAGGCGCGCAAATTACGCCACAGCTACATCGGTTCAGAGCATATTTTACTTGCTCTTTTGCGCGACCAAAATTCTATTGCGGCACAAGCACTAGGTGCCTTCTCCATCACCTACCAGGTGATCCGTAACGAAATCAATAATACCTTAGGCACGGGTCAGGCCAGGCAAACCCAACAGCCACCGCGCAAGGAACCAGCCAAAACCCCTATGCTCGATGAATACGCGCGCAATCTCACCAAAATGGCCGAGCAAAACCAAACTGACCCCGTAATTGGACGAGATAGGGAAATTGAAAGAGTGATACAAATTCTCTCGCGTAAAACAAAAAACAATCCCATCTTAATTGGGGAAGCAGGGGTGGGCAAGACAGCTATTGTAGAAGGACTTGCTCAAAGAATTGTTAAGAAAAAGGTACCTGAGGCCCTCTTGGGAAAAAGAATCTATGCCCTGGATGTAGCGGCCCTTATCGCGGGGACAAAGTATCGGGGAGAATTTGAGGACCGCATTAAGAAAATCATGCGCGAACTACAGCAAAACAAAGATGTCATTTTGTTTATTGATGAAGTCCATACCATTATTGGGGCCGGTGCGGCCGAGGGAGCTGTAGATGCCGCCAATATTCTAAAGCCAGCGTTAGCCCGAGGGGAAATCCAATGCATTGGAGCTACCACTTTGCGGGAACACAAGAAATACATTGAAAAAGACTCGGCCCTAGAGCGACGCTTTCAAACCGTTATGGTTGAAGAGCCATCCATCCCAGATGCTATACGCATTTTAGCAGGACTAAGACGCAGTTACGAGCGTCATCATGCTGTGCGCTACACCAAAGAAAGCATTGTAGCGGCTGTTACTCTCTCGGCTCGCTACATCAACGGACGCTATTTACCTGATAAGGCCATTGATCTCATAGATGAGGCGGGAGCACGAGCTAGGCTTACGAGCGTGGCTGTCCCCGAAGAAATTAAGAAATTGGAGCAGGAAATAGTGCGCCTTACCCGGGAAAAAAACGAGATGGTGCGCACCCAGGAGTACGAAAAGGCAGCTAAGTTAAGGGACCAAATTGTGCAGATTGAGCAGGAACTTGCTATAAAAATGGAGGAATGGCGTTCCCAGCAAAGAGAAAAACCTCTCTTTATTACCGCTCGTGATATTGAGGAAATTGTCTCCCAGTGGACTGGCATCCCCGTTGGGCAGCTCAGTGAAATCGACACCCAACGGCTACTCGAAATGGAAAAAGCTTTGGCAAAACGCGTCGTTGGTCAAAAAGCGGCTATTGAACAAATAGCAAGAGCCGTGCGGCGCTCACGAGCTGGTCTAAAATCGCCGCGGCGTCCCATTGGCTCTTTTATCTTTTTAGGACCTACAGGTGTAGGCAAAACAGAAGTAGCCAAGGCTCTTGCAGAATTTCTTTTTGGTAAGGATGATGCTCTCGTTCGCTTTGACATGAGCGAATTTATGGAGCCTCATTCTGTTTCTAAATTCATTGGCTCCCCTCCTGGCTATGTGGGCTATGACGAGGGCGGGCAACTTACCGAAGCCGTGCGCCGAAAGCCCCATTCTATTGTCTTATTTGATGAAATTGAAAAAGCCCATCATGACATCCAAAACATCTTGCTGCAGATTTTAGACGAAGGGGCCCTTACAGATAACATGGGCAGAAGGGTCAGCTTTAAAGAAACCATCATTATCATGACTTCCAACATAGGTGCAAGACTTCTGCAGAAGGGGGGTAAGCTAGGATTTGCCGAAGAACAACGTAAAAATGATTCCAAGCGAGAACAAGTTTTAGAAGAATTAAAACGCTTTTTCTCACCTGAATTTCTGAACCGGGTAGATGAAATTATTATCTTTGATTATTTGCGCCGCGAAGAAGTAGAAGCCATTGTCGACCTAATTTTAACCGAAATGAACCGTAACTCCCTTACTAAGGGAATATACACCTCGCTAGACAAAAATGTGAAAACTTATCTCGCTGAAAAAGGATATGATGAAAAATTTGGCGCAAGGCCATTGAGAAGGCTTATCCAAAGAGAGGTTGAAGATAAGATAGCCGAGCTTGTACTAGCGGGCAAGATAAATACCCCCTGCGAAGTAAAGGTTTCTTTAAAAAATAATAAGCTTCATTTTAGGACGAGAAAACTAGAAGAAGAAAAATTACAAAAGCTTAAAGAAAAATATCAAGTGCCTGATCAAAGCGAAGAGGATTTCTGGTCTAATGATGAGGACGAAGGCCTTTTTGAAGACCATGAGGAAAATGAATTAAACAACCCACCCATGTCGCTTATGCGCTAATCTTGGAACATTCAAGTGTTTTATTAGAACCATTTCTCTTTTATAGCCAAGAAATCGAACCTCGGCGCATGTGGGATGCCACACTAGGCCTGGCAGGCCACAGTCTGGCACTTGCCCAACTTTGTCCCAATCTTTATGTCTACGGCTCAGATCTCGACGCGGAGCTTCTGCAATTGGCTGCCGAAAGAATTGAAAAAGCCAAATTGCAAAATCGCTTTTTTCTTAAAAAAGCCAATTTCGCCGAGGATCCTTTTGCCAAAGAGGCCCCCTTTGATATTATCTTACTTGATCTCGGCATCTCCTCGTTTCACTTGGATTACTTTGAGAGAGGTTTCTCTTTTCGCCAAAACGCTAAACTTGATATGCGCCTAGACCCCTCCACGGGAAATCCCTTATATGATTGGCTCAACAAAGCCTCTCTTGAAGAAATTAGCCAAGTTTTAAGAAACTATGGTGAAGAGCCATATGCCCGACCCATTGCCCAAGAAATCTTGCGTGAGCGCACAAAAAATCCTCTTTTGACCTCAGGACAACTTAGGCAAATTGTAGAGAAGGTCTATGCACAAAAAAAAGTCCCTCACAAAAAAAGACATGTTTTGCGCCACCCCGCGGTGCGCACCTTTCAGGCATTGCGCATTTTCATAAATCACGAAATCGAAAATTTGGAAAAGGCCCTTTCTTTTTTACCAGAAAGACTCTCCCAGAGAGGTCGACTTTTTATTATAAGCTTCCATTCTCTAGAAGATAGGGTTGTGAAAAAAGCATTTTCCGAGAAAGTAAGAATTTTCTTAAAAGACCCCTTGCGCAAAAGCAACTTTGTCGCAGGCAACTTTCGTCTTCTAACACCAAAGCCCATCAGGCCGAGCGCAATAGAAATCCGCCATAACCCCCGCTCACGCTCAGCCAAAATGCGGATCTTGGAGAAAATTACGTGAGTTTAACTTTTTCCATTTTCTTTTTTTTTAAAATACTATTGGTCATTCCCATTTCTTTTAACCATGAAGGAAAACCGGTCGTACAACCAAAAGATATTCCCAATCCCTACCATCTCTCTTTGGAAGATATGGCTCATGTGCCACTTATATTGGAAAGCCTGGCAAGAGCAGGCCGCATAGATGAGAGAAAACGCGTGCTTTATTCAGCTATCCGCTTTCCCTGCCATGAGTTAAAACCCAAAGAAACGCAAAAACTTTGTTTAAGCCAAAAAGCGCAAATTTTAAAGAAAGCTCATAGAGAGCTTTCACGCACAAGTGTGTGGCAGGCTGATGAGATTTTTTACCAAGTTGAGCAAAGCTATATTTATATTAATTTCCCAATTCGCTTAAAGCTAATCTTCGCCGAACCATTACATAAACTTACTCGAGAAGAAAGCCAAGCAAGTAGCGAAGTTTACATGTACACATCTTCCCTAAAATTAAAGCTAATTATTGAAAAAAAAGCTCCCTCTACCATATCTGCGGAGGAGTTCCCTAAGTATATGCTCTCTCGCCTAAACCTTCAAGGAAGAGCCTATAAGCTCATCTCGGCAAGACAAGACTCTCACATAGAAGAATATCGCCTACAACTCGAGGGTACCAAATCTCATATAGCTTTTTTTCGCCGCCATGAACTCTTTGTTTTTCTCATCTATGAGGGAGCTCCTCTACAATGGTACTATTTAGAGTAGGATAACTTTTTTGTTAAGGTTACACTATTGCCTTTCTCGTTGTAGTATACTTCATCCATGTTAATGCGGGTAATAAAAATCCCACGCCCACTGAGACTTTCTAAATTTTTTTCATCTAAGGGGGAGGGGATTTTGCTTACATCAAACCCTGGCCCTTCATCTGTTATAGTAAAAGTAAGTTTGTCATTAGCATATTGATACGAAAAGACAATCTTTCTATCGCGGTAGGGAGGCATCTGTGCCCTTTCTTGTAGAAACTTATGATAATCTAGGGTTTTTTCTAAGATCTCTTTTTTGGTCTGATAATCAATTTCAAGATTGCCATGCTCCATCGAGTTTACGAGCATTTCATACAAGCACAGGCGCAAAGATAAGAGTGTTCTCTTATCTACTCCAGGAAAACGTTTGAGCATATTAAGTACTTCATTTAAGAAAGGATTTAAAATTAAAAAATCGGTAGGTAGCACAAAGGTTCTTTTCTCTTCAGCGAGGTTTTCAATTAAATTAAATTCAGCAAGAGAGCTTGTGGTCATGGAAAAGTATTTTTCCATCACAAGCGCCACATCTTCTACACTAAAGGGTTTTGCTAAAAAATCCATAGCACCCTGCCTTATGGCAGAGATAGCCTGCTCTACGGTAGGCTTATAGGACATAGCAATAATGAGTGCATTAGGCTGTTTTCGCTTAAGCTCTTCGATTACAGACACCCCACTTTTACCATTATTATCAATTTCCGTGAAGATTAAATCGTATTCATGCTCTAAACATCGCTCTAAGGCTTCTTTGGCATCCTTGGCACCATGGCTTTCCAACTTTTGAGACAATAATTCCTGCAAAATTTCCGTCGTTGCCTCATCCGAATCTAAAATCAAGGCCTTAGCCTTAGGCATACTTGTAGAGGGCCAGAGTGAGCTATAATGTCAAGACTTTTCAAAAGGTCTAACGAGCAAGATTGTCTTTGCCCATAATTCTTCAGGAAGTTTTTTTTTCACAAATTCTTCGATTTGGCTAGGCGTATATCTTTTGGAAAAATGCGTTAGAATAAGTTGTTTATTTTGAAAGCATGAGGCGTAAGTCGCAATTTCATCAAGATGTACATGCCCCCATTTTCTTGCTATCTCGACTGGTTTTTTCTCATCAATATAGGTACATTCCAACAAGAGAATTTCCGTTTTTTGTACTAAGGGATTTTGGGTCACAAATTCAATGGTGGTGTCCCCAGAAAAACAAAAGAGAGGGGTTTCTTGAATATCAAAAATCCTCTCCCCTTTTTCTTTTAACTCACGGATTTTCTCGCCAGGCAAGTTAAGAAACTCTTGCTTTAATTTTCTTGTTTCCTTCACTAAGACATAACCTAGAGCACAGATGCGATGATGGGCCAAAAGTGGCCTAATATAGTAGTTTTGACGTACCTCTATCTTGTCGCCTGGCTCAACTGGTATAAGATTTATGGTATACGAGAAATCTTCAATTTTATGCCAGAGTTCTAGAATCTGCCTTAAGGGTTCTAGAATTTGTTTAGGTACATAAACTTCCCCGCTGTCAAGATGTTTCAGTGACCTTTGGCTAAAATAATAAGGAAGACCACTCGCGTGGTCTAGATGTCCATGTGTGAGAAAGACGCGACTAATATCAATAAGCTCCTCAGGGCAACGCCCAAAATCAAAAGCAAGCTGAAATTCAGGAAGAATATAGCATGATTCTATACCCCCAAGTCCTATAGCCTTTAAGTGAAAATGGCCTAAGAAGAGCTCAGTCATGCACATCACTTAGACTAAGCAATTTTTTCTCTTTCAAAATTAAATCTTTTTGCTTAAAGTGGAGCACTATCTTGCAGCGTAGGGGAAAGCGTGGATCTTCTTTTTCGGCAATGACCTCGTAGCTATAGTGGCGCTCCGCGAGGTATTTTTTAAGAATGTCAATCACTTGCATGAGCTCAGGAAAATAATAAGTGCGCAGCGGGAAAAAATTTCCTTGTAAGGCTGCTAATTTTTCTTCAGTAAGGCCATTTGGTTTTGAGCTTTCTATTAATAATAAAAATTGATAGAGACCTGTCAGATGCGCATGGTCGCAGGCATAGTAAAAGAGTTTTTTCTTTAGCTCGACAAGGGCTGCAAGTTCCGGGCTTCCCTTTTCTGGGTGAGTTTCTAATAGTAATTCACTGGCTTCGTCAATTTTTAACAAATCTCGAACGAGATATCTTTGATAGCGAATTTTAAGAGAAGTTTCTCCTTGTTGGAGCACAACCTCTCGGCTAACTTTAGGTAAATTGTCATAGCTATAGCCCTCAGGCAACGGGTAATATAGAGGCAGAGCCGATATGCTGGCAAGGGGAAGTTCCGGGGGAAAAAAGTTCCCATAGGCCAGTTGCTGCCAGGTATCCTGATCTACAAAACCATTATTCTCATGGTCTTTCGGAGAGAGATAACTTGCCCTGGGGTATTTCTTAGTGCAGGTAACCACTATGAGCAAGGAAAGGAAGAGTTTACCATATCGCATAGTTCTTTCTGTAAGACAAAAAATACTGCGGCAACATGAATTTTCGTGAGTTTTTAAAAACGCTTTGGGCTTCGACTTTACCTTTGACAATTTTTTTACAATCTTTAAATTTCTTTTGTCAAGGGACTAGCCCTTGCGAGGTTTAACTATGCAGAGGCTTATCGTCTTACACGGACCAAAGGAGCATGTGACTGGCTTCCCCAGCCAAGAAAACCACTTTAGCGAGGTCTTTTATCTGGAAACCTGCCAGAGATTCTTAGTCGTAGCCGTAGAAAAAGAAAAAAGAAAAGCAAAACCATGGATAGAGCTACCATGGGAAGTTTATGAAGACGAAGAAGCCTATGCCTTCTTACTTGAATTTCTATGTGGCCTTAAAAGTGCCCTCATAGGTGAAACCGAGGTTCTCGGCCAATTCCGTCGGGCTTATGAGAGCCAAAAGTCTCATCTTTTTATATTGCGAAATTATTTTGAGAATCTCATTGCTGATGCTCGGGAGGTGCGCCATAACTACTTACAAAATTTAGGAAATCTAGGGTATGGCTCCCTTGTGCGCCGTGCTCTTATTCAAGAAGAAGCTCAAAAAGGCGTGTATACAAAACCCACTCTGCTGCTTTTGGGTGCTGGGGAATTAGCCTTGGCAGTCGCCCCTTATCTCTGCGATTTCGCTAAGCAAAGAGAGGGAAAACTTTATGCCTACAACCGCACCGCGGCTAGGCTCGCAGCCTTGCAGGGGTATTTAGAAAAATTGGGGAAGGATGGCTTGGAACCCATAGATACTGAAGACCTTGGCCAGATGGTCCAGAAAAGTAACATCGTGGTTGTCGCCATCCCCTATGACAGAGCCTTTGCTGAGAGACTAACTGCGAATTTCTTGCAAAACAAAAACCCAAGAAAAATTCTTATAAGGCTCTCAGGTGAGGAAGAACCCAACTCAGCCTATGAGCAAATCAATCCTCAGGAGACTTTATCGCTAAAGGATCTTTTTTCCCTAAAAAGCCGCAGCGAGAAACTGCGTGAAGAAAAATTACAACAAGCAAGAAACTTTTGCCACATCCGCGCAAAACTGCGTTTTTTGGGCTCGGGGCATAGCCATAGCTGGGAAGATTTGGCTTATTTTAACTTTGCCCTTTCATGAAGAAATCCCTGCGTCTGGGTACAAGGCGCTCCCTTCTAGCCATGGCCCAGAGCCGTTACGTAGCACAAAAGCTTGAAGAAGTCCATCGGGACATAGAAGTCAAACTTGTTGGCATTGAGACAATGGGAGATCGCCTTTTAGATGTCTCTTTACAAAAGGTACCAGGAAAAGACTTTTTCGTTTCTGAAATTGACAAAGAACTTTTAGAGAAAAAAATAGATCTTGCTGTCCACTCCCTGAAGGATCTGAGTTTAGAGCGACCTAGTGAGCTTGTCATAGCAGCCGTACCGCCTCGACAACACCAACACGACATTGTTTTTTTTCATATAAGAGTCCTCGAAAAATTAGCTAAGAACAAACCCATTATTATTGGTAGTTCCTCTCCCCGTCGAAAATCTCTTGTGCTGGCTTTTTTACGAAAGTCTCTCCCAAGACTTAAAGACAATGTCCAAATTGTTTTTGAGGATCTCCGGGGCAATGTAAACACTCGACTTGGTAGGCTCTTTGCCACTCCCCAAAGCGGCCGACAGCTTGATGCCGTAGTTCTGGCCCTAGCTGGCATAAACCGTCTGTGGCAAGATCCACAAAGTTTAAAGGAACTTGCGTTTTTTTTCGAAAAAAAAGATGAGATTTTATATCAGCTTTTGCCACTCAGTGAAATCCCCACCGCAGCAGCCCAGGGCGCCCTTGCTGTTGTCTGCCGCAAAGAAGATGTGGAGACAGTTAATTTAGTAAAAAGTATCCATGACGAGGCTTCCCAAAAAAGTGCTTTTTTAGAACGTGAGATACTTGCCCATTATGGGGGTGGTTGTCATGAAAACCTTGGTATAAGCTGTCTTTATCACCCTGAGCTTGGGTTGCTGAAGATAGTTAGAGGACTCTCCCAAGGCCAGGAATTCCATAGCCTCAAGCAGGAAAATTATCCTTCGCTAGATCGTACGAAGTCATATCTTGTCTTTAACGGCATGGCCTATTTGCAAAAGCAAGATAAAAAGCGCATTTACCGCAAACTTAGCGAAAGTGACTGGCAGAAGCTACAAAAAGCAAAAGCCATTTTTGTGAGCCATCGTCACGCTGTGAGCGACGAGATATTGCCCATACTGAAAAACAAAAAAGTCTATACCGCAGGTACGAAGACATGGTTTTCTCTGGCCCAAAAAGGAGTTTGGGTTCATGGTAGTGCCGACTCCTTAGGTTTTACCTATCTCGAGCAAATTTTACAAAGCTCTCCTCTCTTACAAGAAGAGGAAATTCTCATCATAACGCATAGTGGCGCACTGTCGCGTAAGAAAACCCAGGCAGTGGCCACCTACGAAAGTGAAATTTCTCCTTTACCGCAAATTATTTCACAGGCAGACATACTTTACTGGGCGTCGGCTTCGCAATTTTTGGCAAATAAGGACTTTATAAAAAAAGAGGCGATCCACTGCTGCGGCTGCGGGGAAACCGCCTCGGTATTACGAGAAAATGGTATAGAGCCATTTGTTTTTTATAGCGAAGCCATTTTTAACGAGTGGATCGGCCATGCACAAAGATAGTTCTATAGAACTTTTTGAAAGAGCCCAAAAGGTCTCCCCGGGGGGGGTACACTCGCCCGTAAGAGCTTTTCGGGGAGTTGGGGGTGTACCCCGTTTTATAAAAAGAAGTGAAGGGCCTTTTTTGTATGATGTCGATGATAACCGCTACGTGGATTTTTGTCTTTCCTGGGGACCGCTCCTTTTTGGCCATCGGGATCCAGAAACCGAAGAGGCTGTAAGGGCGGCTCTTTCTCGTGGCTGGAGCTATGGTGCTGCGGAGCCTTATTCCTTGGAATTGTGTGAACTTATACAACAATCTATACCCTGGGCAGAGAAAATCCGGTTAGTCAGCTCGGGTACGGAGGCTGTCATGTCGGCTATCCGCGTAGCACGTGCCGCGACGGGTCGCCATAAGATCCTGAAATTTGACGGATGTTATCATGGCCACAGTGATTCTATGCTCGTGCGCGCAGGCTCTGGCCTCGCAGAAGCCTCAAGTCCCGACTCAGCAGGGGTACCGCCCGCTACGGCGCAAGATACCTTGGTAGCCCCCTTAGACGATGAGCTCTACATAGAAAAGCTTTTTCTCACATATGCCTCTCAAATTGCCGCAGTCATCATAGAGCCATTACCGGCTAACTATGGCTTGCTTATACAAAGAACTGAGTTTTTACAAAAAATCCGTGATCTATGTACTAAATACCACTCTTTACTCATCTTTGATGAGGTTATCTCAGGCTTTCGCGTTGGCTTTGGGGGTATGGCCGAAAAAACAGGCATTCAACCTGATCTTGTTACCTACGGCAAGCTTATGGGAGGTGGCTTTCCGCTGGCAGCTTACGCTGGGAAGAAGGAGCTCATGGACCTTGTGGCCCCTGTCGGTCCTGTATACCAGGCAGGGACCTTGAGCGCCAACCCCGTGGCCGTGGCAGCCGGACTTACCACATTAAAGAAGTTACTTCGAGATAACCCCTATACCGAACTTACACGAAGAACAACCAAGTTTGCTGACTACCTAGAAAAACACGCTCAAGAAAAGGGCATAGAACTTTGCGTAGTAAGGGAAGCCTCCATCTTTTGGGTTGCCTTTCGCAGAGACAGAGCCATCCACAGTATAAAAGACATACCCTCAGGCCAAAAAGAAAGATATGCCAAACTCTTTCATGGCTTGTTGCGCCGTGGAGTGTATCTTTCCCCCAGTGGTTTTGAAGTTTCGTTTATTAGTACAGCACACAGCGACACTCTTTTAGACGAAGTCTGCCAAAAATTTTGTGAGGCTTTGGATGAGCTCTAAGCTACTTAACGAGGCACTTCAACGCAAAAACAACCAAAGACCACCTGTTTATTTTATGCGTCAAGCCGGGCGCTACCACAGCCATTACCAAAATTTGCGCAAAAAGCATAGCTTTTTGGAACTATGCAAAAATCCCAAGCTTTCTGCAGAAGTTGCCCTTGGCCCAGTGGCAGATTTTGGGTTTGATGCGGCCATCCTTTTCTCTGACCTACTCTTTCCTCTGGAAGCCATGGGCATGGGACTTACCTATAGCGAGGGACCAGAGCTTTCTTTTCTTCTCAAAACCGTACATGATGTGCAAATACTTAAAGATGCTGATACAGCGGTTGCTAATCTTCTCTTTCAGGCAGAAGCCATTGCGTTGTTGCGCGAAAAACTATCTCCTGAAAAAGCAATTTTAGGCTTTGTAGGTGGCCCCATCACTCTTTTTACCTACGCCACAGAAGGCTCCCATCAAGGCTACCTTCGCGAGGCCAAGACGGGACTTGCCGATGGCCGATTTTCTTTTTTTTTACAAAAATTATTACCCATTTTGTCAGAAAATATGTCACAACAGGCCCAAGCTGGGGCGGATGTCATCGCGATTTTTGACACTGCCTGCGGGGAATTCTCATATGAGGATCTTCGAGATTTCTCTCTTCCTGCTTTAAAAGAGCTCCTTGCTCTTTTTCATGGCAAAAACCCAGGCTTTCCTGTATTATATTATAGTAGGGGTGTCTCTTATAGTTATTTACAAGCCCTTTCTGAGCTGCCCTTTTCTGCCCTCGGGGTTGATTGGCGTATGCCCATGAAGGAGTTGCTAGCTAATTTAGGAGGAAAACTCGCCTTGCAGGGTAACTTTGACCCCACTCTTATGCTTTTACCCCCAAAGATGCTTGAAAAAAAATTGCGAAGCTATTTCTGGGAGCTTAGTCAAGAAATGACGCTATTAAAAGGTTATATCTGTAGTTTGGGACATGGCGTCTTACCACCCACACCCGAAGAAAATGTACGACTTTTTCTGCGTGTGTTTCAGGAGTACTTTCTATGACAAAAGTGCTTACACGCTCTGAGCTTTTGGCAAAATATAATGTTCCTGGCCCGCGCTACACAAGCTACCCCACCGTACCATACTGGGAAGATACACCAAGCCAGTGGGATTGGCTTGAGGCCCTAAAGCAAACTTTAAATGAAAACCAAGAACATGGTATTTCCATCTATATTCACATCCCCTTCTGTGAATCTTTGTGTACCTATTGTGGCTGCAACACGAGAATTACCAAAAACCATGCTCTAGGGACAAAATACATCACCACTCTCTTAAAGGAACTTGATCTTTACCTCGAAAAGCTTTCTTTACAAGACAAGCCCCTAGTAGCCGAACTCCACTTTGGAGGAGGCACACCGACTTTTCTGAGAGCTCATGAGTTAGAGATACTTTTACGAGGACTGCACGAGCGGCTCGCTTTTAGAAAAGATGCGGAAATATCTATAGAAGCACATCCTGCTGTAACTTCTACGGAACAGCTCGATGTTTTAGCACGCTATGGCGTAAACCGCCTAAGCCTAGGGATTCAGGATTACGACCCCAAAGTACAGGACATTGTAAATCGCCATCAAACCCCTGAAATGGTGGCTAAAATTACCCATTATGCGCGTAAGCTAGGAATGCGCAGTATAAACTACGATCTCATCTATGGCCTACCTCTCCAGACCCCCGATAGTATCCGCTACACCATGAGATTCGTACTACAAGATAGACCAGACCGCATAGCGTTTTATTCGTACGCTCACGTTCCTTGGATCAAGCCAAGTCAAAGACGCTTTACCGAAAAAGACCTACCGCAGGGCGCAGAAAAAAGAAGACTATATGAACTTGGGCGTGATCTTCTAGAAGAAAGTGGTTATCGCGAAATTGGCATGGATCACTTTGCCCTAGAAAGCGATGATCTATGGCAGGCATCGATCCGCAAAACTCTCCATCGCAATTTTATGGGATATACCCCTCGCTACGTCGCCCCCCTTCTTGGCCTGGGGGTATCGGCTATTGGAGATGCCCTTACTGTATTTGCGCAAAATGAAAAGGTATTAGAAAAATATGAGGAAAAAGTAGAACGCCGGGAACTCCCTCTTCTGCGAGGCCATATCCTAAACCAAGAAGACCAAATCCTGCGTCGGCATATTTTAAACCTCATGACTCGGCTAAAGACATCTTGGGAAGACCCATGTCTATATACGGAATTTTTAGATACCGTAAGAGAAAGACTCAAAGAAATGGAGAAAGATCAATTAGTAGAAATCCATGACAAAGAGGTGGTGGTAACCCCCGAAGGAAGGGCTTTTTTGCGCAATATTTGTATGGCGTTTGATGCTCGGCTTATCCGCAAAAGCCCAGGTATGCGGGTTTTTAGCCAAACCATCTAGTCATGCAAAAGATAGCCATCCTCTTTCTTAACTTTGGGGGACCACAAAACTTAAAAGAAGTTACCCCTTTTTTGTTTCGCCTTTTTCGTCAAAGGGAAATTCTCTACGGTATTCCCCTGCCTATGCGTATTTTTCTTGCAGCTCTCATTGCTTTACTGAAAAGCAAAAACTCGCGACAAAATTATGCTAAAATAGGTGGCGGGTCCCCACAGCTTGCCTACACATGGACTCAAGCTGAAAAAAGTACAGGCTTTTTAAAAGAAATGCTCCAAGTCGAAGTGCGTGCCTTTGTTGGCATGCGCTCCTCAAAACCAAGTTTTCAAGATGCTATTCTTGAAATAAAGAAATTCCAACCACAAAAATTGGTAGTTTTACCTCTTTTCCCTCAAAATTCCCTTACGACTACTAAACCCTATTTAGAAGATATACGAAAATTGCTACAGAGGTACAAATTATTATATGAAATTTATGAAATCTCTGGCTGGCATGACCATCCCACCTACATTAAGCTAAAAAGGTGTCTTTTACAAGAAAAGCTAGCCCTGTTGAAAGAAGAAGAGTACAGCTATAGTCATGTACTTTTTACAGCTCACTCTTTACCCTATCATCTTATTAAGAAGGGGGACAGTTACCAGAAAGAAACAGAAAAAACGGTTTCTCTTATTGCAGAAAGCTTACCCTTAAGCTACTCTCTTGCCTACCAAAGCCGGCTCAAGGGCCAACGCTGGCTGTCCCCTTATACTGACGCCGAGATTATGAGACTTGCCAGAGAGGGGATTAAAAATCTCATAGTTATGCCCGTGAGCTTCGTAAGTGACCATATTGAAACGCTCTATGAGTTAGACCACCAATACCGCCAGCTGGCCCATAGCTACGGGATAGAAAAATACCTACGCTGTCGTACCTTTAATGACGACGAAAATTTTGCTCTTTTTCTAGCACAGCTTATACAAGAAAAACTGGTTTCATGATAGGAAGGCTAAATACCAAAGAAAAGAAAGTTACGGTTATTGGTGGAGGTATAAGTGGGCTTTTGGCCGCATACTACCTGCACCGACATGGCTATGAAGTAACTCTCCTTGAAAAACAAAAGCAGGCAGGTGGTCTTATTGATACCATAATGACCCCCTATGGCCTAGCCGAGAAGGCAGCGCACTCTTTTTTAGCCACCCCTTCTATGGTTTCTCTTGCACAGGGTCTTGGGTTGAAACTCCTACGGGCCCAAACCCGTACACGTTATATCTTACGTGATGGACAACTAAAGCGAATGCCTCTTTCGCCTAAAGAAGCTTTCCATGCTGTCTGGCGTTTTCTTTTTTCGCGTGCCCAAAGCGACGCACAAACCTTTGCTCAGTGGGCAAAAGAACATCTCAACGAAAGTGCCATGAATTATCTATTAAACCCATTTTTACTGGGCATTTTTGGTGCCACGGCAGAAAATATTAGTGTAAAAGCTGCTTTTCCACGCCTGGCCACCTTCCCCGGAGAGCGCGTTTGGGATGCCCTGAGACGAACCCCCAAAAAGCGGGAAAAAACTTTTCTTGCCGCTTTTGAAAAGGGTACTGGTTCTTTGGTAAAAGCTCTTTCTCAGGACCTTACATTAAAACTGGGGAAAAACTTTGTTTTAGGAAAAGCCGTAGAAGAACTCCCTAGGAGTGGGAATGTGGTACTGTGTGTACCAGCTTACGAGGCAGCACGTTTGTTACAAAAAAAACATAAAGCTCTGGCCCGGGCTCTCGAAAAAGTGAACTATAACCCGTTCGTTCAGGCTACCGTTTTCTTAGAAAAAAGGGCGGAAATCCCTAAGGGAGTAGGGGTCCTGATCCCTCCCCAGGAAAAGCGCAAGATACTAGGTGTTTTATTTAACTCGCACACCTTTGCATATCGGACAGTCTCTCAAGAACTGCATTCCGTGTCCGTCTTTGCCGGGGGCAGCCTTTTTCCTGAAATTGTTTCCTTAAAGGAAAGTGAGATACGAGAAATTATAGAAGAAGAGCTAGCGGCTTTATTTCATGCCAGAAAATACATCCGGCATATGGAAATCGTTAGATGGCACAAAGGTATACCACTCTACAATGAAGATCTCCGCTTGGCTTGGGACATTGCCGAAAAATTACTTGCCCAAGAAGAAGGGCTAATCCTTTTTGGCAACTATACGGGCGAAATTTCCCTGCGAGGTCTTGAAAAAAAAGCCTCACAGCTGGGTAGCTAGCTTTTCTTTACATTTCATCCCTTTTTAAAAAAAAATTCCATGGCCTATGGCAATATACCTGCCTCGCGCATACGTAACTTTTCTATAATCGCCCACATTGATCATGGTAAAAGCACCCTAGCAGATCGCCTACTAGAACTTGGGGGTCTAATGGACCCACGGGAACAAAAAGAGCAGATTTTAGATAATATGGACATTGAGCGTGAAAGAGGTATAACTATAAAGTCAAACTCCGCTTCTTTTTTGTGGCGTGGACAGGATGGTCTATCCTATCTTTTTAATCTCATTGACACCCCGGGCCATGTGGATTTTACTTACGAGGTATTGCGCTCCCTCGCTGCCTGTGAAGGGGTTTTGCTTTTAATTGATGCCACTCAAGGGATTCAGGCCCAAACTATAGCTAATTTCTACCTAGCACTCGAGGCAGATTTGGCCATCTTGCCGGTAATCAATAAGATAGACCTAGCCTCAGCTGACATTGAAAAAACCAAAAAACAAATAAGAGACTTGCTAGGTCTTAACCCTGAAGAGGCAATCTGTGTCTCTGCCAAAACAGGGCTCAATGTAGAGCAGCTTATGCATAAGATTATTGAAAAAATCCCGGCCCCACAGGCCGATGTTCATAAACCACTAAGAGCTCTGGTCTTTGATGCTTATTTTGACAGCTACCGGGGGGTAGTTGCCAAAGTACGTATCTTTGACGGTAGGCTTCGCAAAGGTGATAAAATTAAGTTTATGCGTCGTTTAAGCGAACATGAGGTTATGGAATTAGGTATCGCCCAGCTTAAACTAAAGCCCCTGGAACAGCTAGAAGCAGGAGAGGTAGGCTATATTGTCACGGGCTTGAAAAATGTCTCGGATGTGCTTTTAGGAGATACCTTGACTCTCACAACCCAACCAGCCCAGGAACCCCTTTTTAAAATCAAAGAAATCAAACCTATGGTTTTCTCAGGGCTTTTTCCAGTTAACGGGGAAGATTTTGATCTCTTAAAAGAAGCCATGCAAAAACTCTGCTTAAATGACCCCTCCCTTGTCTACGAAAGCGAAAACAGTGAGGCATTAGGCTTTGGCTTTCGGGTAGGTTATCTTGGCCTTCTACATATGGAAATTGTGCAGGAAAGGCTAGAGAGGGAATTTGGTCTAAATCTCATTACTACGGCTCCCTCTGTACGCTACAGGGTTACCAAAACCAATGGCCAAGTTGTGGAAATCGATAACCCAAGTGAATTTCCCCCCGATGCTATATCGGTGGAGGAGCCTTACGTAAAGGTGACCATTATCTCCCCTGCAGAATATTTGGGTAATCTCTTGCAGCTTTTACAAGAAAAACGTGGCGAAAATCAAAACATCCATTACCTTGACCCGCAGACGGTACAAATTACCTACCTCTTACCCTTAAGCGAGATGATTTTTGAATTTTACGACAAACTAAAATCGCTCTCGCGCGGTTATGCTACTTTAGATTATGAGTTCTTTGATTATCGAAAAAGCGATTTAGTAAAAGTTGACATTCTTGTGCATGGACAAAAGGTAGATGCCCTGGCCATGATCGTGCACCGCTCTGTGGCCGAAAAAAGAGGCCGTGAAGTCATCCAGAAGTTAAAAAATCTCATTAGCCGCCACCAGTTCCAAATAGCCCTTCAGGCTGCCATCGGCTCACGAGTAATTGCAAGAGAAAATATATCCGCTTTACGCAAAAACGTCACTGCCAAATGCTATGGAGGAGATATCACACGCAAAAGAAAGCTTCTTGAAAAGCAAAAAGAAGGCAAAAAACGCATGAAAATGATAGGTCAGGTAGAGATACCCCAAGAGGCCTTCTTGGCGGTTCTCAAAACAAGTGATTGGCAAAAAAAAGAAAGGCAGTAATGCGCAAAAGACAAATTACTGACAAAATTCTCTACACAGGCCATGATATTTCTTTTGCTGTCATTTCTACCCCTCAAGGTGAGAGACCACTCGTTTATTATCCCGAAGCAGCTGCCATCCTAGCTGTGCAAAATGAACACCTTATTATGGTAGAACAGTTCCGCTATGGTAGTGATTGCTATTCCTTGGAGATCCCTGCTGGCAAAAAGGACCCACAAGAAGACATCCTGAGCTGTGCCCAAAGGGAGCTAAGAGAAGAAACAGGTTATGTGGCCAAACATTGGGAACTTTTATTTTGTTATTATCCAGCCATTAGTATTATGACAGAAAAACTCTGCCTTTTTCTAGCCAAAGAGCTTAGCTATGTGGGAGAAAGCCCCGATCCTGACGAAATTCTAACTACGAAAATGGTAAGTTTTCAAAAAGCCCAGGAACTTTTCATGCAGGGCCAAATCATTGACAGCAAGACCATAATCGCTTTGCAATATCTAGCTTTAAATTCGTGGCAGCTCTAGCTCTACCACCTATCCCGTAGCCGGCGCAAGGCTAAGAAAACTTCTTTATTACTGCATTGGAGGGAGCTAATCTCTTTTTTTTGGTAGAGACTGCGACGCAAGCTTGGATCATCTAAACGAAAAAAGAGATTGCTTTCAAATTCATCAGCCACGGTGCGGATGTCATTGTGAGTTTTTTGCCAAGCTTCATATGCCTGCCTTAAATAGTGATCATCGGGTAAGATACTTAAGCCAAATAGTAGGTTTCTTTCAAGATAGCGGTGACCTGGAAACACCTGGGCAGACCTTGGTATTTTAAAGATGATTTTTTCAAAAGTCTCATATAGCTGCTCCACATCACCCCCATGGTAGCAATTGCCCACCCCTCCGTGAAAGAGAGTATCTCCACAAAACAACATGGGGGGCTCTGACGGCACATAAAGACATATGTGTCCCAACGTATGGCCTGGGGTGTAAAGTATCGCTATTTGGTCAGACCCCAAGCTCAAGCTATCCCCCTGTTGAACTGGGTGGTTGGCATGAGGTACTTTGGACAACAAACTCTCGTGTACGACCACTCTCACGGAATATCTTTGACATAGACAGGAATTGCCTGAAGTATGGTCTAAATGTTCGTGTGTGTTGACAATATATTGGGGGTTAAGGTTCAGCGTCTTTATTGTGGCTATTAATAGCTCCTCCTTTAAGGGATCCACGATGAGGCAGTCCTTAGTTTCCCTGTCATAAATAAGATAGTTATAGTTTTGTAGGGCGTTTTGAGCATAGATTTTTTCCACAGTAAGAGCCAATGTCGCTACAACTTCTCTAAGTAACTCTTTAAGACCGTTGCACTTTTTTCAAGCTGCAGATTTTCTTCGTCCGACAATTTAATGCCCACAAGTTCAATCGCACCAGCTTCACTCACAACATGGGGTAGCGAAAGCGCTGTACCAAAAAGAGGGTTGTAGCGGCTTATCGTATAGATGGCCTTTTCTCGGCGCAGAATGCTTTCCGTTATCCTTGCTAACACAGCACCTATCCCAAAGGCTGTAGCCCCCTTTCCCTCAATGATCTTATAAGCGGCGCGGCGCACGTTTTCATCAATAATTTTCTTTTCCTCTTCGCTAAAGGCAATCCGTCGGCTACGACAAAAATCCTCAAAACCCAGCCCCGCAATGGTAGCTCCCGACCACACAAGGACCTCACTATCCCCGTGCTCACCCACCACATAGGCATGTACATGTCGAGCATCGACACCAGCAAAACCCCCTAAAAGCGCTCGAAAACGGGCAGTATCAAGAGTTGTGCCACTGCCAAACACCCGAGGGTTTGCACCACCTGCTTCTCGTTCCGTTAAAGCGGTAATAATGTCAACGGGATTTGTGGCAACAATTAGTATAGCCCCACTTTCATGCCGCAATACCTGAGGCACAATTTCACGAAAAATAGCAGCATTGCGTTCTAAAAGGGCAAGCCGGCTTTCCCCTGGTAATTGGTTTACCCCCGCAGCTAATATAACCACCTCAGCCCCCTTGAGATCGGCATAGGTACCTGCATAAACCTCTACCGGATTGGAAAAGGGGGCTGCGTGAAGCATATCATGGGCTTCTGCTACAGCCTTTTTCTCATTTTTGTCAATTAACACAAGCTCACGACAGCTCCCGCGCAAAACCATGGCATAACCTGTTGCCGAACCCACATACCCGACACCCACAATACCTACTTTCATACGCTTTTTACCCCGCCGTTAAGCAAAACGCTACATGGGCTTTTTTGAAATCCAAATATGTCAAGATTTTTATAAAAATTTTTGCCGCTTGGGCCAGAGATGCATATTTATGTATCATGCCAAGCTATGACTATCGTTGCCAAAATTGTGGGCATGTCATGGAAGTCGTACATGGCATGAACGAAAAACCAGAGCTAAGCTGTCCCTCCTGCGAAAGTAAAAATATGGTTAAACTTATCTCAGGAGGAACAGGGGTTATCTTTAAAGGTAGTGGCTTTTATGTAACTGACTACAAAAAAGCCGCATCCAAAAGTAATGAAAAAGAATCAAGCACAGCAGGCACTGCTACCGCAGAAAAAACCCATACCTGCACAGGAGCCTGCAGCCACAGTTAAGAAAGCCCCACGGAGGTCATAGCGATTTTCTCCAATGTTGCTTCCATGACCTCCTCTATATCTTTTCCCTCTACAATAACATCATAAATACCCCGAGCTATGGGATAGTTTTCGTAGGAAAGATGGACAAGTCGCGCCAGTGCCTGGATACCATGTAGGCCTGGTAATTTCTTTTCTTTAGAGGCTTTGCCGTAAATAAAATCATGTCCCCATTGGCGATCGCGGGCATCTTGCCCAAAGCAGCTAAGCATAAGATCGGTCATCCCAGAGAGCCCAGCAAAAGTGGATTTCCTACCACCCAAGGCTACTCCTAATCTTGTCATTTCTTGAAAAATCCGATGGGAAAAGTGGAACAGGGTATTGTCGCTGTTTCCACCTAAGTTTTTCTCATAATAGCCATCCAAAAGTCCAATGCCCAGGGCATAGATATTCTTTAGGGCTCCCCCCAATTGCATCCCGCGAACATCATATGGATTATAAGCAGCTCTAGTAAAGGTATAGCCGGTATTGAAGTAACGTGTGAGAGGTTGTACTAAACTTGTATTAATTGCCGCAAATTCAAAGCCTGTAGGTTTTCTCTCCATGATTTGGTCAGGGTAGTTAGCGCCAGCAAGGGCACAAAATCGCACTGGGTTAAGCCCATAGATATGCTCTAAATCATCAAAGATGAGACCATAGCGTGAACTGGTAAAGCCTTTCACCACATTGATAATGGGACTCCAGTTTTCTTGCAGAATTGGGGCAAGCTCTCGATAATAGTCGTCAATTTCCCATGACCTTGCGGCTTGAATGTATATCGTTGCTTTGCGTAGATCTTCGGGATTTGCCGTAAAGGATATATTAGGAGGTAACTTAAACAAGGGAAAATGGTCTTGGTCTAATCTCAGTTCATTAAACAAAGCAGCTTTTTCTTTATCAGGTATGTAAATCTTAATCTCTACGGGATGGTTGGCCATAACTGTAGCATAAGCTACTCCATAGGGAGAATGGCCTATTACCGCCACATGCTCCTTTGGCTCCTTAGGTCGACTTATTAATATGTTTTCTTTTGTTCCAAAAGAGAGGCTTTGGTAAAGGTTCCGGTAAGTACCGTGCATGTGACGATGTAAATTTTGACCCACGAGGAGAGCTAAATTATCGATAATAAACTGCTTCTTGTTAGCATCATCAGGAACCTCTAGGCGATCTACGCTGTCGGGGAGGCTTTTCATTTGCTCTGGGGGTAGCTTCCCCACAAGTATGGGGCGCCCAATCGAAACCTTACCCGTGGCAATGTTAAATAAAAAGGAATCTGTCGGTAGAATTTTGTCAGTCCCTGTAAGAGAAAATGGTACAATAATCTTATTGGTGACGTAGTGATAAACCGTATCCACGAAACCCAAGAGCTTACCGGTGCGCGAACGGGTACCTTCTGGGAAGATCGCAATTACCTTGCCTTGCTTTTGCAGTTCATGGGCCATGCGAAAACTGCGCATGTTGATCCGGGTCATAAGATCAGCCATTGCGGGGTTTTCGATCATATCCCGCTTGCTGCACACAAGTAGACTGTGAATCATATAAACCCCAAGCCGGGTAATGTCTGGCAAAAAGACAAGCCTGCCTGCAATAAAAACCATGCTGTCAGCGAGCTTACGTGCCTCTCCCCCTTGGCGGTAGAGAAGGCCATACATCGCTGCCGTATCCATGTGGGAGAGATGATTAGAAATTATGGTGATAGGATACTTACCCAATAAGGGAAGGATGTAGCGTAGGTTTTCTGTGCCCTCTAAGGTAAAGTTACGTAAAAGAGGATCTAGAAACTCCATCATGAAATCACGTATTTCATCCCGCCTCTCCGTATAGACCCCTACCTCATCAAGTTTGGATTCATCCTCAAAAGTCTCCATTACTCTGGGCATGGGTGTGGCTTGAGAAAGTTGTAGGTATTTGGTTAAAAGCTCTCGCGCTCTTTGCTCACTAAGTCCCTGCGCGACAAAAATTTCTATATTTTTGTAAAACTCTCTTACCCAAGGAGCATGGGTCACTGGTTCAGGCCGGATATCCTTGCTCATGGGATGGGAATTTTCTAAAAAGAAAAAAAGTCAAATACTTTTGTCGCCTCAGAATTTATTGACCTCGCGGCACACTCTGCAGATCATTATAGATCCTTCTTTACTAACATAAACCAAAATCTCGTTCCTACTCACATTTGCCAAAGATCTTCTATGAAAATAGAAATTCCCAAAAAGCTTGACAAGTCAGCTTTGCTTGAGAATAATAAGCTCTTCTTTATGAAGAAAAATGTAGGAAAGCTTGATCGCACACTCCGGTATATAGCAGCGGTTGGCCTTGTCGTTATCGGACTTTTCATTATGGGGGGTATTCAAGGCAATGTGGCAGGACTTGTGGTAGCTCTTCTTTCCATAATCCCGGCACTCACCGCCACAACCCGCAGCTGCCCCCTCTATAGCCTTACAGGTATCTCCACCGTAGAGAAAAAATAATTAGCTTATTTCATAGAGCTGCCAGAGGTCCTGCGAGGGCCAAAAAAGAGCTGCTGTGTATTGGTCGCTACGATAAAGAGGGCCTGGATTTAAAATACGGATCTCGCCCCGTCGGTAGTCCTCGGGAAAGTGAGTATGCCCCTTAATTAAATAATGAAGCTTGCGGGGGTTCTCAGGAGAAGTCACCTCCCGAAAAAAACGTGGGTTATCACCATGGGTTAGTAGGATATTTTTACCCCCACAATGCAAAAACCAGTGCTCCTGTGGGGGAGAAAAACCCAGCATGCGGGCTTTTTCCGTTATTCCAGATCGGAAAATGTCATTGTTTCCCCATGCTAGGTAAAGAGAAAAAGAAGAGAAAACCTCCAAGGTCTGTGGAGAAACTAAATCTCCTGCATGCAGTATGGTCCGTACCCGATTTTGACTAAAGTACTTAAGACAGCGCTCTAAAGGACGTAGATTATCGTGGGTATCGGCTAGAACCCCTATGGGTTCATACGGCTCCAAAATCGTCATCTTTGGTTATCCGAACAATCCTACGATAGCTTAAAACACTATAAAGCGCAATAAAGGTAAACAAAAGCAAGAGAGCCAAAAATAGGTAAATAAGCCTTTCTTGGGCTGTACGGTCTGCCTGGCGGTGGTAGTACTCTTCAATAAGCCATAGATACCGCCTTTCCTTCAGATTTTTTGCTTCGAGATACTGGTTGTAATAATCCAAGAGTTCCTTATCCGAAAACTGGCGAAGCATTTCCCGCGCGCGTTCAGTATCTGTCTCTAAAAACTCAGTTAGAATCTCTTTTTCGGACGCAACGAGTGTCGTTAACAGGAACACAAAAACAAGCCAAAATCTCCTCATTGTCGGCTTTTACCCCTAACCAATTTTAGCTTCTGCCATTTCGCAGCGGGAATGTAAAGCATAAATAAGAATAAATGAAACCACAGCACAGCGTACCAAAAAGTCCAAGTCATGCGCCAATCCCTGAGACCTCCCCGCATGACGACGGGACCAGGATGGGAAGGTGTCTCCCACAAAATAATCGAAAAATAAACCAAGGGTATGTTAAGTAGAAAAAGAAGAGCTAAAACAGCCCCATATTTTGCTTTTTTATCCAAATCGTCAAGACTCAACCGAAATAGAAAATAGGCTCCATAGGAAAGCCACATCACAAAAAAAGTAATGAGCCTTTCATCAGACCAATTCCAAAAATCCCCCCAAATGGGTTTTGCCCAGAGAGGTCCCGTAATGAGTACCCCTGTTGTAAAAAGCCATCCTAAGAGAATAAAGTTCTCAGCTCTCCCATCGTCCTCAGCCTGGCCATAGCGTAAATAGCGAAAACTATACCATCCGCCTAAGATAAAGGCCGTAAAAGACACCCAGGCCGTTGGAACATGGTAGTAAAAAATGCGCTGCACTACTCCCTGCATGGCATCCGAGGGCACGAAAAATAAAGTTAAAAAGGCCAGCAGCACAAAGCCAAAGAAGACCAAACCAACATAAACATAATAGCCCATAATCCACTGCGTCCTCTAGACAGCTGTAGTAAAGAAAATCTTGCCAATACTAAGCCCGGTATGAGACAAAGCCATGCGCAGCTATTTTATTAAAAGAATTCTTTGGATGTTGCCAACTCTCTTTGGCATTGTTACCATTACTTTCTTTCTCACAAAATTAAGGCCTGACCCTCTTAGCCAGATGGCCTTTGGCCCTGAGGGCTTAAAAGACACTTCCGCTGCCGAACAGTACTTACAAGAGCTTAGACGCTACTACGGCTACGACAAACCTTTATGGGAACAATATCTCTTGATGTGGAAAAACATACTTACTTTAGATTTTTCGACAAGTCGTGTTGATAAACGCAAGGTCCTTGAAAAAATAGCAGAGGCCCTCCCCTATACGCTCATTTTAAATGCCATCACCATCTTTGTGGTTTACCTAATTTCGGTACCTTTGGGGATTTGGTCTGCCATACATGACGCCACCTTTATAGAGAAAACACTTACTTTTTTGTTGTACATCCTATACTCCCTGCCGGGTTTTTGGGTGGCTTTGCTCTTACTGCGCTATCTTGCCGGGGGAGACTATCTTGACCTTTTTCCTTTAGGTGGATTTCGCTGCGAAGGCTATGAAAACCTTCCTTGGTACCTGCAATTATGGGACATCCTACACCATCTTGTGCTGCCGGTTACTGTCTCTGTCTATGGCTCCATTGCCTTTATGTCACGGTTTGTAAAGAGTAGTTTTCTCGAGGCTTTAAAAGCAGACTACATCCGCACAGCGAAAGCCAAGGGTTTAACCCAAAGACGAATTATTTACATTCACGCCTTACGCAACTCCCTTATACCCCTGATTACACTAATGGCCGGTCTTCTACCCGCTCTTTTTGGGGGGAGTGTAATTGTAGAAAAAATTTTTTCCATACCTGGCCTGGGGAAACTTGCTTACGATAGCGTGTATGCCAACGATGATCCCGTTATCATAGCCGAGGTTTTCATTTCTGCCGTACTTACTATGTTAGGTATACTTCTGGCCGACCTTGCCTATGCTAAAGTTGATCCACGGATCACCTTTGAGAAAACCGAGGTTCACTGATGAAATCATGGCTCTTGCTGCGCCTAGCTAAAAAATCACCCCTTGCTTTTTTCCTAATATGTCTTTTAATTTTTTTAGCTATTTTTGCGGATTTCATAGCAAGCCCCCTACCCTACCTCGTTTGGGCAAACCATACAGAGCACGATATCCCCCTCTCCCCGCTTTTCGCTGAGCTTACCCAAGGGCGAACATCCTCTCTACCCTATCGACGCTTAGCTGCCGAAGGCAAAATCAAAGCCCTTTTTGCCCCCATACCTTTTTCCCCTTACGAGACGAATTTAGATGAGGTATTAGCCCCTCCCAAGCTTGCCCGATTTGCCCATTATATGGGCACAGACAATTTAGGCCGAGACGTAGCCGCAAGACTCATCCACGGGACCAGGAATTCCATACTGGTGGGCTTTGTCGCTGTCGCTCTTGCCCTTATTCTTGGCCTCATCATGGGAAGCCTCGCTGGTTATTTAGGAGGATTTGCCGACATCTTCATTAGCCGTTTTATTGAGGTAGTCATTTGCTTTCCCACTCTCATACTTATATTGGCAGTGCTCTCCCTCTTAAAGCCGTCTCTCCTAAATATCATGATAGTTATAGGCGCAACTGGCTGGACTGGTATTGCGCGGGTTATTCGAGGGGAGTTTTTAAAACGAAAACACGCTGACTTTGTTTTGGCAAGCCGGCTCATGGGAGCAAGCCACTTGCGGCTTATCTTAAAACATATCTTGCCTAATTCCCTTCCCCCTGTAATTGTAATCTCCGCCTTTGGTATTGCCGGAGCCGTGCTAACCGAAAGTGCCCTGAGTTTTTTAGGTATAGGAGTGCCCGCACCTGAGCCCTCCTGGGGGGATGTGCTCAAACTTTCTCAGGATTATCCCGACATTGCCTGGTGGCTAACCATATTTCCTGGCTGCTTTATTTTTCTTACAGTGGTAGCCTTCAATCGCCTTGGCGATACCCTTAGGGAAGAATTGAACCCTAGAGAAACCTTTAAGGATTCGTAGAGGGTGGTTGAGGATCTTCTTTACGGCTGCGCCTGAGCCCAGGAGGGGGTGGGGCTAGATCATCCTGGGGTGGCCTGCGGTTTTTCGCCTCTTCTTCGTATTGTTTTATTCTCTGGAGTATTTCTTGTCTTTGTTCCCGAGGCAGATCCTTTGGGACTACCCTTTCTCGCTCGGCTTGCTTGAGAGCCTCATAGCGATCGTAATTCAACTCCCGGGGGGTTTTCAAGTCGGAATACCACCCCTCAAATGAGGTCTTTAAAATCCGCTCGCTTATGCCCAAAATGAGTCGCTCCTGGGCATTAAATTGAGACTCAAAAGGCGGCAGACGAGGGGTCCAAGAAGTGTCAAAACGAATCGTACGATTCTCAAGCAGGATACTTTCGGCTTCTCCTAGTTCGCTAAACTTTAAATGATTCACTCTTTGACGGATACTAACAATTAAGGTAAGCCAAAACTGCGTCGGCTGCCCTACATTATCAAAACTTACAGGATTTTCCTGGTAACTTTCCACGGTTCCATAAAGCCAGAGATCCGCCTCGTCTTTTTCACGAGCAACTTTCAACCGGCCATCTAACTGGTAGGTGACTTGCAGGCGGTCCCTTAACCGGCGTACAAGGTCAGCCTGAAAGGTACGATTATCAAAATGATGGATGTAAATACTACGATATTTCAGGGGGATTACCTCCTCCCCATCTATAGAAGAGAGGGCCTCTTCTACCCCTCCTCTTTCTTGTGGGCTGCTACATTGAAACACAAATAAAAAATACACCAACGGAAACAGAAGACTCATCTAAGTTATTTCTTACCTTATCAAAATTGCGGGGCCAATTTTACTTGCCGACAAGCCCTGCCGTAAGTGCGTAATAGAGTACATTGACCCCCATCTTTAAAGCAAGCTCATGTTTGTGAGGAGGAGTGTTGTGTACATCGATATCTTCCCATCCATCACCAAGATCCGTGTTATAGCCATAAAAAACCACAAGTCTACCATTTAGGAATATCCCATAAGCTTGGGGGGGGCCTCCATAGTGCTCATGGATTTTAGGTAAACAACCTGGCATATCATGGACGGTTCGAAAAATTACATGGCTACATGGGATTTCCTTTAACGGAGAGTCAGGAAACAGCTGGTTTAATTCTTTACGGATATAGGGATCCATGCCAAAGTTGTCATCAGCGAAGAGAAAGCCACCCTCACGCAGGTAAGCTCGCAAATTCTCTCTTTCTTTTTCCGAGAATTCCAATTTGCCATGACCTGTGAAATAGATAATTGGGACAGTGCGGTAGCTGCCATCCTGTAGAGAGACCACCTTTTCCCGAAGAGCCACACGAGCTCCCGTATCCCTTCGAAAAGCGGCAAGCAAGTTTGCTAGAGAAGAGGGATTTGAATACCAATCCCCCCCACCTGAATACCGCAACCGGCCAATAGTTAGCTCTTGAGCATAAAGCAAGCCAGCAAGAGTAAGTAGTGTGCCTAGACTAGAGAACCTTACGCAGCTCATCCAAAAGACGAAGTCTATCATCACCCTCCAGGGCTTTGTTATTTTCATGCCTGATGTAGAAAATATCGTCGGCATCTTGGCCTATCATCCCGGCCTCGAGAGAGACAATGTCTAAATGCAGTAAGTAAAGTACCTGGGCCACCTCCAATAGCAAACCCGGCCTATCTTTGGTTTTAATGCGCAATATGGCTAAATTTTTTTTGGGGCTTTCACTAATCTGAATCTGCGCCTTGCCCGCTTGGCTACGATGCGCCTTAAGTTTTTCTAATTTGTCGGGATATGAGGAGAGATAGTCTACCACAGAGAGACGGTTGAGAAAAAGCTTTTCAAAGTCTTGTTGCAAAGATTTTATTTCGTCCGCATTTAAATTTTTTTCTTTGCTTTCAATCTCAAATTCATCTTGAACTTGACCATGTTCTGAGGTCTTAATCATAGCTCTCATGATATTCCAGTCGTGCACATAAAGCACAGCAGTGAGACGGTAAACTATGCCCTTTTCATCCTTAGCTTTTTTAACGAAAAGCTTACCCCGACCTTCTCCTGTCGCAACAAAACCTATTTCAAGATCCCCAATAGAATACATACTGGCACTGCCGGGATGCATTCCATGGTTGCCACAAAATGTACATCATTTATTTCGCGTGTGGTTATAACTTTCCGTTGAGTGCTTAGACTTGTAACATTACTTGCTTTCGCCTCTTCTTTAGAGGCGAAATACTTGACAAAATAAAATTTCACGGCTTTTCAGCTTTATGAGAAAGCTCTCTTATTGGCAACGGTTGGGACTGATCTTCTTTGCACTTATCCCCAACCTCAATACAGAAGCCCACGACAGATTTTTGGGTTTTCTTGTTTTTGAAAAAATACCGAAATCTCTAAATAAGTCACAAAAGCGAGAACTCGCCCTCCTCACCGCAAGCCTTTCCCCCACAGATAACCTCCAACTCATTGTAGAAATACGACATCCCCCTAAAGCCCTTGCCGCTTCCCTTAAGCTTGCCCATGCTTTAAGCCAGGAGCTTCGTCAACAAGGTTTTGCCTTGGACCAACTCGTTTTTTACCATAGTTTTTCACATAAAAAATGGTGGCAGGCCAATTTCATAGAAAAAACTCATGAGATCCCAAAACCCAAAGAAAATGTTCTATTGTGGGTTGCTGGCCTTTCCTTTTTAACGGGGGGAGGTGTTGTGGCTCTAGCTTTCATGTTATTTCGACGCAAATGAATGACTTAGGTAAGAAAATTCTCTTAGCCTGCGCATTGAAGTACCACGCAGAGAAAAAGTTACCCATCCTCATTGCCCGTGGTGAGGGATATCTCGCTCAAAAAATAATAAATTTGGCACGAGAATATAATATCCCTGTCATGAAAGAAGAAGTAGAGGGCTTGGTCTGTGAACTGCAAAAATTACCCCTAAAAAAGGAAATACCGCCAGAACTATACATGGCTGTGGCCAAGATCTATGCTTATCTTTACCTTGAGGGCAAGCTGAGGACCTCATTATGAAAGGGATTTGGGTCAGGGGACTTCGCCCGGGTATGGTTTTTAGTAAACCGGTATATATCGATAAGAATAACCTCTTGGTGAAAGCCTATGAGCCCATCACAGAAGCCGATATAAACCGTCTGGTAAAATGGGGCATTCGGGAGGTCTATTGCGACGGTGAGCTCGTAACCCAAGTTCAGATAGAGCCTACCCAGCAAGTATCACCTGAAGAGGAAATCCTTGTGGAAAATGTAAAAAAAGGGATAAAACAGACCGTTAAGCAGCGCAGTAGCCTTGACCAACTCTTTGGTAACGGCGGAAAAACCCTTCAAAGTGTCTATGAATATCTCGCAAAAGATACCGTAACTCAAATTTCCCCTGTTCGAGATCTCGCTGAGAAAATTATTACCACGATAGATAGCCAAATTGGTCTTGTGATTTATGTATTGGAATACTTAAAAGAACCTAACCTCTACCGCCACGCGATTGCCAATGGGATCCTAGCCACCATACTAGGCCGGGGATTAAATTTTTCTATCCCCAAAATGATAGAAATAATTTTTAGTATATTGCTTATGGATGTGGGTATGCTAAAAATATCAGCCTATCAAAACAAAAAAGAGGATAGCCTTACCGCCCAAGAAAAATACGAAGTGCAAAAACACACTTTGCTAGGTTACCAAATTCTAACGGGGGTTGCCAAGATTAAGGCTAATTTGGCCGAAGTTGCTTTACAACACCATGAGCACTACGATGGCTCAGGCTACCCCCGCAAAATCAAAGGAAAAGATATGTCAGAGGCGTCGCGTTTGGCCTCCATTGTAGACTCATATACCGCCATGATCGAACATAAACCTTACCGCAAAGCAAAACTCCCCTATGAGGCCATTCGCGAACTATTGACACTAGGTCTCTACCGATACGATCCCGTCTACCTAAAAACATTTGTCGACCGGCTCTCTATGTATCCCCTCGGCTCGGTGGTGGAACTTTCCAATCGCTCTGTAGGGATCGTGGTTGCAAGCTCCCCTGGAAAACCCATTAGACCTGTGGTCCTGGCTGTCCGCAGTGACTTAGAAACACCATTTCCCAAAGCTAGGATTGAACCACTTGCTTTTCGCCCCGAACTCTTCATCACCCGCGCCCTAGAGCCAAGTGTAATCCGGCTCTCGGTAGCAGAGGAACTGGAAAAAGCTGCCCAACAATTTTAAGGAGCAACTTCAATTAATCCATGAAAATAAGAGCTGGGATTGCCTGAGCGGTCAAAAGCTCGCAGCGATATTGGTAAAATTATCCCCGCCAGATCTTGGCGAGGCTCAGCCTCAAAACCCGTGGGGAAAACAAAAGCCTGACGATCCTTATCATAATACACCCCCCAACGAAGCAGCTCCTTTTTCGTAAGCCTCCTACCCGCAAAGATGACCTCTACGTTTTCTTGATCCACCCCACTTTGAGCATCGCTCACAGGGACATATAACTGAATCTTGGAGAGGGGACCTGTGGCCCCTGCTACGCCCACACGTGGGGGTTCTCTGTCATCCGCAAGATATAGCCCTGCACTATCCCGTACATGGGTGCAATAAGCCCTGCGCTTTTCATCATAAAGCCGGCTCTGAAGACTCCCACCTAAGTAAATCCCCCGCCTTTTTTTATAGGGCGAAAAAAGGCAAACCTCAAGTGTGGGTTTTTGGCTAGCACAGGTTAGACGAATATCATGGAGGCTACCCCAGGCAACAAGACCCCGCCTCCTCGGAGGCCTACGTGAAAAATGACGGAAAGAGCAGGGACCTTCAAGAGGAGAGGAGCCCAGCTCGATATCCTTTTTTCTGTATAGTATTTTCTGGCCGGGCTGGTAGGGAAAGCTCACCTTGGTGGGTACGGGAGGTAGGGGCCTGTAACGGATAGGGATTTCCACAACACTCACATTCTGGGATAAATCGGCTACGCGGATTTGGTAGTTGTGGATTTCCATAACGGGCCAGGTGGTGGGATCTACCTTGCCACCCCCAGCGTGGTAGCGGATCCAAGAGGGTGGCTTTCCCGGCCCGCTAAAGAAGAGCCTTACTGCATAGAAAGCCTGGGAGGAACTGCTTTTGCTTATATCATAGAGCCATTCTGGCTTTTCGCTTTCCACAAAATGAAAATAATCGAGACGCAGGTGAAAGAGAAGTTCTTGGTCATGGGATAGCCAGGCCTCTTGGATAGATAACGGATTTATGGAGTTAAATTCATCCCTTACTTGTATTACAAAGCCAAAGCGGCCATGGACCTCGAGTGGGGAACAACGATAAAAGCCTTCTTTTTCTTTTTGTGGTCTACATGAATTTTTTCGCGAAGAAGGATAGACTTCGTCGTGATCAACACTCACCGCAATTATTTCCGGAAAAGATCTATCGAAATTACCATATCTGCTTTTTGATATGGGGTTGTGGAAAACCCCATCCGGCCACTCTATTTCATAATGCAGATGGCTTACCCCGCTTCCTTTTTCTCCTGCAAAGGCAATTGGCTCTCCAGGGTTTACCCAAATCCACTTTGGCGGAAAGATGAGGTGAAAACTTTGGCCTGGATGTAGGATTTCCATAATTTCAAAAGTTAGCTGTAGCTTTTTTCTTTCCCAAAATCTATGAAGGTGGGCGTATGTTACTCGGGGGCCATCTGCATGCCTAATGGTAATGGCTTGTCCAAAACCCTGGTTTTTAGAGCTGCCGCGGATCGACTCAACCCAACCGGGGGCAAGGTTATACACCGTGAGGCCATTTTGGCCAAAGGTGCGCAGATCCACACCTCGATGAAGATGCCCGCGTCTAAGTTCCCCAAAAGAACCCGAAATTCGCAAATAGATCTTTAAGGGCACAGGCAGATCTTGCCAAGACTGGGCCACAAGAGCTGAGCTTATCCAAAATACCAGGACAAGGCGCACCAGTTTGCTTATCGGCAGCTAGGTGTCACCTGGAAAAGGGCCTTGACCTCAGGCCATCTTTTTCTATTTAGGCATATGGAAATCTGGGAAATCCCACTATCAAAGCGCCAACTTAGGGGTTATTTTTACAAAGCCGGTGATGGAAAAAAACCCGCTATTCTTTATCTACATGACCTCCTAGGTGTGCAAGAGACCACTCACGAGGCAGCCATGGCCCTTTCCCGGGAGGGGTTTCATGTATTAATTGTGGATCTTTTTTCGGGAGGTGGTATTGTCCCTTATTGCCTGCACTATGTTTTCAATACTTTAACCTTGCTAAATGAAGAAAATTCCCCTGGTGTTCTGGAAGCCCGCGAGCTTGTAGGATTTTTGCGAAACCGGCCGGAAGTTGATGCACAGAGGCTTGGCTTTGTGGGTCAATGCTTGACTGGTGGTTATGCCCTACATGCAGCGCTATGGCCGGGAGTTCGTGCACCTGTGGTCTTCCATCATAGTTTAGGACTTTGGGGAAGCGGTTTTCCCCAAAGCTGTGCGCAAAGGGTTGCTACTACTATCCAAGGCCACTTTTCCCATTTTGACATATTCTGCCCACCCTGGAGGATTGCGGAACTAGAAAAACAGCTGGGAGAACGCTTAGAACGGCATGACTATCAATTGCCCCATGCCATTCCCCATCTTTTTTCTCGCACCGAGGAAGGTCGACGAGCCTGGCACAACATGTTGCGCTTCTTTCATGAAAAATTAGGCTCCTAAAAAATGGGCAAGTTTTAGAAATAGACTTAATCTATTTCAAAAAAGGAGGATTTCATGGATATTGGAATTTCTGAAAAATATCGGGATGAGCTAGCCGAGGATTTGCGCAGGCTCTTGGCAGAAACCTATGCCCTTTACTTTAAGACCCATTCCTATCATTGGAATGTCACGGGACCTCTGTTTGAGCCCCTTCACCGTCTATTCATGGTCCAATATACAGAACTATGGAATGCCATTGATCTCATTGCGGAGCGCATCCGCGCGCTTGGCCAATATGCTCCCCTCAGTCACCAGCAGCTGTTGGAGGCGAGCAGTATCCACAACGATGAGAGGGTACCTCCTGCACTGGAGATGGTGCACAACTTGCGCGTAGGACATGAAAACCTTATACGCACGACTAGGCAAATTTTACCTCGAGCAGAAGCTGCCCAAGATGCCGTTACCATTGATTTACTCACGCAAAGATTGCATGCTCATGAGAAAAATGCTTGGATGTTACGCGCTATAGAAGAGGACCAAGGAAAACATTGACGGCCTGTTTAGGGCAGCAACTGTGACTTATGTCTGAAGCAAAAGCTTGGCTGCTCACGCAGGCAGCCCCCGTGACGACAAATCCAGCTCCCCAAAGCCCGCAAGAGAGCGCAGCGCAACCAAGCCCTTGGACCTCTTTGCTTTTTCCCGTACTACTTGTCGCTATTTTTTACTTTTTGCTAATTCGTCCCCAGCAAAAAAAAGAAAAAAAGCGCCAAGAGATGTTAAAGCAATTGGCCAAGGGGGACAAAGTACTTACTAGAGGAGGAATATGGGGGGTTGTCGTTGGTGTGCGTCAGGAGGAAGGAATTGCTGTCGTAAAAATTGCCGAGAATGTGAAAGTAGAGGTAGCTATCCAAGCCATTGAACTCGTTAATCCCTCTCCTGAAGAAGCGAAATCGGCAGGGGCAGAAGCTCCCAAGACCAAAGCAAGCCCAAAGAAATAAGCCGATGCATCTATGGTGGAGGTGGGGCATACGAACTATTGGGTTCTCCCTCTTCCTCTGGCATTCTCTTTTAGCTATTGGGACAAGAGAGTTACAGGAGCTTGCCCCATTAAATCAGGATTATCTTAAAGACCCGATGGTTCTGCCGGGCATGGAAAAATGGCACCGCCAGAAGGAGACAGCAAAGAACACCCCCTACTCACCGGAAGATAGAAAAGACGAAGAAAGAGCACGAGAGGAGAGGCGTCCTCCCTTAAAAATCCATATTCCCCCATGGCCACAGCTCCTCGTAGTCGCTGGCATTATCTTGCTCTTTATTTTGTATCGGCTTAGGCATCGTCAGGCCAAACAACGCAGGAGGTAGGCTTGAGTATAGGTACCCGATTAATCCTTACCATAATAGCTGTGGGTGTATCTCTCGTCTTTGTCTGGCCTAATTTTGCTACCCGCCACATTGAAGTTTATTTCCTAGAAGAGCTATCTCAACAAGAGCAAGAGAAAAAGGCCCAAGCTCTAATAGCGTATTTAGCGGAGCACTACCCAGGACGCTTTCAAACAGAATTACGGCAAAAAGCACGCCAAAGCGGTGAGGGCCAAGAGATAGTCCTATCGATTTGGGGAAACTTTATACAGACAGCCTTCCTCAATGAGTTGGCAAGGCAAGGGGGGGTGGATCAAGCCAGGCTAAGCCTTGAGCCGCTATGGGTAGAGCGTCACTTGAAAGTAAGACCTTTTAAATTGGGGCTTGACCTGCAGGGTGGCATGAATTTAGTACTAGAGGCTGATTTTGAAAAACTAAAAGAACAGCTGGAAAAGCAATATCCCCCTGATGACATAAAAAAATGGGAAGAGGAGCTTACCAAAGAACAAAACCCCGAGAAGAAAAAGGAATTAGAGGCAAAACTCGAAGAGGCGCGTCGTGCGTTAGACTTTAGCGACGAGCGCAAACGGCTTGATACCGAGGGGGCTCTTGAAATTATCCGAGCACGCATAGACCGCACGGGTGTTTCAGAGCCCTTGATTCGTCTTCAGGGTTCTGACAAAATTGAGATTGCGCTTCCTGGGGTGGCCTCCCCAGAACAGGCCAAAAAGATTATATCCTCCACGGCACGCGTTGAGTATCGTCTCGCCGAACCTTCTCAGGGTGGTGAGCTTGGTCCTTACACGCAAGCTGCCAATTTGCGTTTTGAAGAGTATAAGCAGTTAAAAACAGACTATCAAAGGCAGGAGTTTATAAAAAAGCTAGAAAAAGAAATCAAATTACCTAAAGAGTATGGCATTTATGTCTACATGGAGCGCCGAGACAGCCCAGAAAATGTCTCGAGGGCAGGCCTTGAAATGCGCTATTTTATGGTGTTGGAAAATGAGGTCGCCCTTTCGGGCGATATGATGAGCCGCAATGTATACGCCACTTTTGACCCTGAGAGTTTGCAAAATACTGTTGAGTTTGAGCTCACAAATGAAGGGCGCAAGCGCTTTGCAGAAATCACAAGCAAAAACCGCGGACGGCTTCTGGCCATTTTAATAGATGGGGTGGTACGTTCTGCCCCGCGCATTAACGAGCCTATTACTGGAGGACGGGCTCGGATTACAGGTTCCTTCACGCCACAGGAAGCAAAGGATTTAGCTCTTATTATTCGCGAAGGTGCCTTGCCCGTACCTATGAAAATTGTTGAGGAGCGCTCTATAGGTCCAACTCTAGGCAAAGAAGCCATTGATACAGGCTTTAAAGCCATTATCTTTGGCTTTACGCTTGTCGTAGCTTATATGGCCCTGTACTACCACCTGGCAGGAATTATTGCCAACGTAGCGTTATTGCTAAACCTCCTGTTTATGGCTGCCATTTTTTCTCTCATGGATTTTACTATAACCCTTCCGGGATTGGCTGGTGTGGTACTTACCCTAGGGATGGCAGTAGATGCCAACGTGATCATATATGAGCGATTGCGAGAAGAGCTGGCACGCGGACATTCCTTGAAAAAGGCTGTCGATGCTAGTTTTGAGCGAGCCACAAAGACCATATTGGATAGCAACTTAACCACTTTAATTTCCGCAGTTATTTTATCTTCAAAACTCGGTGTTGGGCCCATTAAAGGATTTGGCGTTACCTTGTTTGTAGGCATCATCACCACTCTTTTTACTTCTTTATTTGTGACCAAGACCGTATTTTTCTGGCTGACCTACAGCTTAAATGTAAAGTCCATTGCCGTTGGTTTTGGGAAATACCGCCTGGCCCAAAGGGGAAGTGCAGCATGAAATTCTCTGTAATGAAATACAAGTATGTTAGTCTCATCTCTTCCTTGCTATTGCTTGGCTTTACCCTTTTTTATACTTACCAAGTACACGGAGGGTTTCACAAAGGGATTGATTTTGCAGGGGGTGTAAAGTTAGAAATTCTCGCCTCCGACAAAATTTCTCTTGAGAAATTGCGTGGATTTTTAGCTGAGCATAACATGGCAGCTGTGGTTTTTGCAAGTGAAAGAGAGGGGCAAAAGACACTTAAGCTCGAGCTCAGTGGTCCCGTAGAGGTGACCCTTAGCCGAGAGGCGGAAAAGCAAAAGGAACTTTTGGAGAAGGCAGGCTATGCTCCCAACGCGGTGGATTATTTGCACATGTTGCTGGTACAAAAACTTGCCGGGGGGCAAAAACAAGATGTCCAATTTATCCATGCTGACCGTGTGGGGCCAACTATTGGCCGCTATCTTACCCAAGCAGCCATAAAGGTTCTCGCTGTAGCACTCCTTTTAATTACGATTTATGTTGCTTTTCGCTTTAAGCTTAATTTCGCCATAGGCGCTTTAATAGCCTCAATTCACGATCTTTTGCTTACACTGGGTTTTGTCGGTTTTTTACAAATCCCTCTCTCCATTCCGGTCATTGCAGCTTTACTGACTATTTTGGGCTATTCGATTAATGATACTATTGTCATATACGACCGCATTCGAGAAAACCTGCATGGGCAGGAAGAGTTAGGTATTGACAAGGTAGTCGACAAATCAATTTACCAATCTCTCTCCCGAACTATCAACACCTCAGCTACCACCATTCTAGCTATCCTTCCTGTCTATCTTATTGGGGGAGAGGGTCTTAAGGAGCTGGCTTTAGTATTAATAATAGGCATTATTGTTGGTACATACTCATCGAACTTTGTGGCAGCACCAGTTGTGGTTATCTGGGAAAATCTCCTGCGCCGTAAAGCAACTTAAAGGACCTAGCTATGGTGATAGGAGTGGTTAAAGAAACCCGGCCAAATGAAAGAAGGGTGGCCTTAGTGCCAGAAAGTGTCAAAAGGCTTAAAGAGAGGGGCTTACGCATCTTAGTAGAAAAAGGCGCTGGACTTTTATCTTATTACAGTGATGAAGAATATCAAGAGGCAGGAGCCGAGCTTTTCTCGAGCTTTGCGGAAGTTGTCCTGCAGAGTGATATCTTAGTCAAGGTGCGCCCTCCTTCCCCAAGTGAAGCGGAAAAGCTAAGAGAAAGAAGCCACCTGATTGCTCTTTTGGAGCCCTTTTCTCAGAAGGAGTTAGTCGCCATCTACCAAAAGAAAAATATTTCAGCCTATGCCCTAGAGTTTATTCCACGTACCACCTTGGCCCAATCTATGGATGTACTCTCCTCCATGGCTGCCATTGCAGGCTACCGAGCTGTTCTTTTAGCCGCCTGGGAATTACCTCGCTTTTTTCCCATGCTCATGACAGCTGCAGGAACTATCACTCCTGCCAAATGTCTTGTTTTGGGAGCTGGTGTGGCCGGTTTGCAAGCCATCGCCACCGCACGGCGGCTCGGAGCTGTTGTGGAGGCTTTTGATGTAAGACCTGTGGTAAAAGAGCAGGTGGAATCACTGGGAGCAAAGTTTATTGAAATGGAGCTAACCGAAAATCTGCAAGACGAACAAGGTTATGCAAAAGAAGCATCTCCTGAATTCTTAAGGAAACAAATGGAGCTTTTAAGCCGCCATCTGGCCAAATGCGATTTTTGCATAACCACTGCGCAGGTATTTGGTAAAAAAGCCCCTATTTTAATTACGGAAGCTATGGTGAAGAACATGCGACCAGGATCAGTTATTGTAGATTTAGCTGCCGAAAGCGGAGGCAACTGTGAGCTCACCCAGCCGGGGGAAAGCCGAGAAGTTTATGGCGTTAAGATTATCGCTCCTACCAACATAACCAGTGGACTTGCGAAAGATGCTAGTAAAATGTTTTCGCGAAATCTAGAAAATTTAATCTTGCACATGTACCGAGGTGGCCCATTCCCCCATGATGAAAATGATGACATTGTAAAGCGCATGCGCATTACCAAAGACGGATATATTCTCTCCGAGCTTTTGGGAGGTTAGAAATATGCAAGAAAGTTCTGAACTGATTATGACCATCTATGTCTTTGTGCTTGCTATTTTTACGGGGTTTGAACTTATCTCAAAGGTACCACCAACTTTGCATACCCCTCTCATGTCAGGTTCTAATGCTATTTCCGGGATTACTTTATTAGGTGCCATGATCATTGCTGGAAACGCATCCTCTCTTCTTAGCGCCGAGGGACTCCTTGGATTTTTAGCTGTTTTCTTTGCTGGTCTCAATGTCTTTGGCGGTTACGTGGTTACTGACCGCATGTTGCGCATGTTCAAAAAGAAAGAAGATCCCAAAGACAAATGAGGAATATTATATGAATTTTAGAGAGCTCCTTCACAGTGGCGGCCAGGACCTAATTTATCTTTTTGCTGTTATTTTGTTTATCTTTGGTATTAAAAATCTTAGCAAACCGAAGACAGCCCGTCGCGGGAATTTTCTTTCGGCGCTTGGTATGCTCTTAGCGGTCGGGGTGACCCTCTTTGATCCCCATATAGAAAGCTTCCAGCTAATTATACTTGGGCTTTGGGCAAGTGCTCTCTTAGGAACTTTTATAGCAAGAACGGTACCTATGACAGCTATGCCCCAAATGGTGGCTCTTTTAAATGGCTTTGGGGGTATATCATCCTTTCTGGTGGCGTTTCGTGAATTTCAGAGCAATGCCATAGACATACTTCAGAAGGGTTTTATAGACTATTTAACTCTCATGCTTTCGACACTCGTGGGGATGGTCACCTTTAGCGGCAGCTTGGTGGCTGCTCTAAAACTACAGGAATGGCTTCCGGGAAGACCCATCCTTTTTCCTATGCAAAAAACACTTAATGCCATACTTGGGCTACTCACCCTTCTCCTCTTTGTACTTACCTACCAAAGTCTTGTGGACATGAATCTGGATCTTCTCGCCAAGGAGATGGCTTATAGGTACTATTATCTCATTGGCATTATTGCCTTTATCTTGGGTATAACGTTAGTTATACCCATAGGTGGGGCGGATATGCCAGTTGTTGTCTCCCTATTAAACTCATATTCAGGAATTGCCGTGGCCATGACCGGTTTTGTCTTGCACAACAATGCTTTGATTGTGGTGGGCTCACTGGTGGGTGCCTCTGGCATTATTCTTACCAACATCATGTGCAAAGCCATGAATCGCTCTCTTCTCAATGTGCTCTTTGGAGGTTTTGGGGCTACTACAGTTATACCAACGCAACAGGCTAAAGGCTCTGTAAAAAATATCTCTCCAGAAGAAGCCGCCCTCATTTTAGATGCTGCAGAAAACGTTATCATAATTCCCGGCTATGGTATGGCAGTTTCCCAAGCCCAACACATGGTAAAAAAACTTACGGATTACTTGTTGCAAAAAGGAAAAAAAGTTAGCTTTGCCGTTCATCCTGTGGCAGGGAGAATGCCAGGACATATGAATGTGCTACTTGCCGAAGCAGGCGTGGAATATGATCTTCTGCATGACCTCGAAATTAATGATCAATTCCCCCAGACCGATGTCAGTGTGGTGATTGGTGCCAATGATGTGGTGAATCCCGCTGCCAAAGAAAATCCCAATAGCCCTATTTATGGCATGCCCGTTTTTGATGTGGAGAAATCACGCACTGTACTTGTGCTCAAGAGATCACTCAATCCGGGTTTTGCTGGCATTGAAAACGAACTTTTCTACAAAGAAAACACCCTTATGGTTTTTGGAGATGCGAAAAAGACGCTCGAGGGATTTTTAGCTGCCCTTCAAGAACTTGAGAGCTGAAGCAGGCGCAAGACATCAGCATGTATCTTGCCGTTTGAGGCGACAATTTCCGGGAAAAAAATATTGAAAGGCTCACCACTAAAACGGCTCAATTTGCCGCCTGCCTCTTTTAAAATACAGGCAGCAGCGCATGTGTCCCAGGGTTTTAGACCGCTTTCATAGTAGCCATCTATACGTCCGCAGGCCACATAGCAGATATCAAGGGAGGCCGAACCTGTGCGGCGTATATCTTGGACTGCATTTAACACCCGAGCTAAGCGCTCTAAAATTTCATCGAGAATTTCCCGACGATTATACGGAAATCCCGTCGCCAAAAGAGCCTTTTCAAGGACACTTGTTTCACTTACCGAAATGGCCTGGTTGTTGAGGAATGCCCCCTCTCCCTTTTGCGCAAAGAAAAGCTCTTTTAATAGAGGATTGTAGACAAAACCCGCCACGGGGTCTTTATGCATATCAACTAATCCTACTGATACGGAAAAAAAGGGAAAGCCATGGGCAAAACTAGTCGTTCCATCCAAAGGATCCACGACCCATATATAGCCATTTTCACTTTCTTTTAGGGAACCCTCCTCGGCTAGTATACCATATTCCGGGAAGTATTCACATAGTTTGGAAAACAAGAGTTTTTCAGAGGCTTCATCGGCATCGGTAACTAAATCCAATACACCCTTATTACGGATATTTTTGTTTTTATTAAGATAAGACAAAAGTAATTGCCCTGCTTCAAGCACAAGATCCTTAACGATTAAGAGATGGGGTGACACAAGCGTCTTGCTTTCATTTTGAGATTGCGCGAAAAGTCAATATTGAAGAAATTTTTTGAGATAATTACCAAAAAGCTCAAGAGCTCTTCTTCGCTGACTTATCTGATTTTTCTTGTCTTTAGACATTTGCGCATAGCTCAAGGAGCTACCATCAGGAATAAACACAGGATCATACCCAAATCCCCCAACACCCATTGCCTCCTCTGCAATATTTCCTTGTATTCGGCCATTAAAGAATATAGCATGACCATGCTCATCGAAAAAACACAAGGTTGTGGCAAAAACAGCTCTACGGTTTTTTAAGCCACGGAGTTCTGCCAAAAGTTTTACTATTTTTTCTTCATCGCTAGCTGCATAGCGCGCTGAAAGAACACCAGGCCTTCCTTGAAGAGCCTCCACAAATAAACCACTGTCTTCGGCAAGAACTGGGCTACGCACAAGGCGGTAGAGATTTTGAGCTTTTGCATAAGCATTTTGCATTAAAGTCGGATATATTTCCTGAGGATTATATTGGGACCTTATTTCTTCTGAGAGCTCAGCTAAAGTTCGCACAAAGATTTCTTTTTTCCCTAAATCTAGGATTTCGTGTAGAATTTCTATAAGCTCTTGCTGTTTGTGGGGATTAGTTGTAGCAAGGGTGATTATTTTCATATTTCATTTAAAAGAGAAGCTCCATCGCTAATTTCCACATCATAGACAGATGGCTTATTGGCGATGATTTTCATATATTCGGCCATGACCTCTTGTGAAAAAACATCTCTCTCGGCCTTTTTTACCAAAGCTACTACCGCACCCCCAAAGCCTGCACCTGTCATACGGCATCCCACACAGCCCGTATGGGAAACACACAATTTCTGGAGTGTATCAAGTTCCACACCTGTTACCTCATAGTCATTTTTCAGCGAAAGGTGGGATTCATTCATTAACCTGCCCAGTTCGCTAACCTCCCCCCTCTCGAGAGAGCGCGCAAATGCAAATACTCTTTGGTTTTCAGAAACTACATGGCGCACCCTGCGAAAAAGCACAGATTCCCCAAGGACTTTCCTTGCATCATCAATTTCAGCTTCGACTAAATTTTGAATCCCCTGCCTCTTCTTGAGTTTTTCTAAAGCTTCTTCGCATTCCTGTCGTCTTTGGTTGTACTGGGAATGTGCTAGTTCCCTTTTCTTGCCTGTGTGTAAAATTAAAAACTGGTAATCTCCCAAACTCACTGGAATATAGCGGTAGGAGAGATTTTGTGTGTTGAGCAAGATGGCATGGTCTTTTTTACCCATCGTCACAGAAAACTGGTCCATGATTCCGCAGTTCACACCCACATATTGGTTTTCCACTTGCTGGCACATAAGGGCTATCTCAATAGGATCCATTTCCCTACCTGCTAAATAGAGGAAAAAGCGTGCCGCAAGTACCTCTAATGCTGCCGAAGAAGAGAGGCCAGCTGCTGCCGGTAAAGTACTTGCGATTAGCACATCGGCTCCTTTTAAACTCACCCCCCTTTTTTGTAAAAAGTAACCTACACCCCTAATGTAATTAGCCCAAGTATAAGACTCTTCCTTATGCTCGAGCTTATTTAAATCTACTTCAAGCTGGCCTGGCAAACTTAAGGAATTTAATATAAGTTTGTTGTCTTCTCTTGGTGCCAGAAGGGCATATATGCCTTTTGATAAAGCAGCTGGTAAGACATTGCCTCCGTTATAATCTATGTGATCTCCTATAAGATTAACGCGTCCGGGAGAAAAAAAAATAAAGCGCCTTGGCCTGCCATAGAGATTTTCAAAAATCTCTTCTAAATCATTTAAGGCAGCTTCTCGCATTTTCCTTCCCTAGGGATGTCTTAATAGCCTGCAAAGCTTTTTTTACAAGAAGCAAATGTTCCCAGGCTGAGTCGCGCATAGACTTGTAAAATTCCCTTTTGCGCCAAATCTCGCCACTTTCTGTGATCTGCAAAATTGCCGATTGAGCACGCAAGGCAATAAGGTCATGAGCTTGTTTCAAGCGCTTTAATAAAGCCTCATCCTGAGCCTTCATTAAGGGATTTTCCCCGCGCTCAAGAATTTCCCATTGCCTATTATAAAAATCGAGCAATTCTCTTATTTCTCTCTTTAGTTTTTCCAAAAACTCAATACCTTGTTCCAAAAAACTTTGCCTTTGTGGGGGATATGTTGGCGGATTTACTTTTTTTTCTTCATGGAAAATCTCAGCAAGACTCATATGCTGAAAGCCATCAAGGAAAGCACCCTCTAAAGTGGCATTGTATAGCTCAAGCGTATTCTCCGTCTTTAACCACCTGGCCTGTTGTTCAAACCATTCATGGAACACCCGTAACTTAGCATTTGTGGCAAGCTTCTTTCCTTTAATAGAGCGAACATAAATAGCAGGAAGGGCTTTCATTTGCTTAAAGTTATGTAATTCCATATTTGTGAAACGGTTTGTTTGTGTGTACACCATTTCTTCAAGGACAGAGCCCTTCACATGGGCTCTCCCCCCCGTAAAAGAGAGATCTTGCCCAACTAAAATTACCCTCTTTTGGGCCATTTGCAAAGCAGCAGCAAAGGCATTCGTAGATATAGAACCTCCATGCTCCATAGCACCCCGGTTGCCCGTAAGTGCACGCAACATAGCATCTGCGGCAAAGGGATTGTCCCAAGCAATTACAAGAGCTTTATTTTTGTACAAAAAATGGACCAGGTGATAATTTAGCACAGGATCCATACACCATAGACTTTGGCTAACCCCATGGTGAAATCCATAATAGCGATTAATAGGTTGGGGATCACTGGCAAAAACCACATCAGGATAAATACCGGCTTTAACAAGTGGTATAAAAGCAGTATCCGCACAAAAAAGCCAAAAGTATTTGCGCCACGTTCTTATTTCACCTATGGAGTCAGTTAAAGAAGGACCTGCCCCACAGATAACGATATTGTCAGTGCGATTCATAGCAATAAACTCGCTATATCTTGCACACGATAGCAACATGGGTATATTGAGAAAAATATTGCGATTCCAAAGATTTTGAAACTTCACAATAGTGGCTTGGTTGATGGCTCGCTTTTCTAGAAGTTTCTGCAGCCGTTGAGAAAGCACCCCATAAAGTTCGGGATAGGCTATATGAGAAGGGCGATGGTAAAAAATTTTAATGTCGGCAACATTTTTCCCTTGGAAAAAAGGCAAGATAGCCTCAAGATTATCCTTTTCTACTTCTTTGCTATGTAAGGAAAGATTAATGGCTTTTATAACCTCTGGTTCCAAAAAGCTAAGTAAGTAAAAGAGGATTTCCCTATCTGGCTCAAGAAGAAGACATGACAAAACCTTCTTTTGAGGAAAAAGGGAGAGCAAGTAGCCCAAACCCGCGCCCACACATACGACATGGGCTCTTCCCTCAACAAGAGCAAGGGCTTCCAGCTGGCGTCTTGCTTCCTGCCAGGGATCTCTCCGGCTATGATAAAAGATTCCGTTTTTTGAGATAGTACCGGTTTTTTTTATCTCAAAAAGTTTTTTTCTCCAACTCTCTGGGGGATGTTCAAGTGCCTCGAGAAGCTCTGCATCGAGAAGCTCCTTAGCTTTCAAATAATCTATGTTTTGCCGCAAGTGCTCAGCCATATTCCACTTGGGTATCTTTTCTACCAGTAAAGAATTACATGTGTCAACAAATTATGAGACTTAAAATAATAGTCTCTATACTGAATTTTCTTTACAGCTGAGCCCATCGCTTAATTTGGGAGAAATAAGAGGTCTTTATGAAAAAAGTCTTACTGCTGGTACTCTGTCTGTTAGCCCTCATGTGCCAAAGTGATACCTCACCGTGGATATGGAAAATTGAGGGTAAGCCAACCACGCTGAAACAGTTTGAAGCAGCCTATGAGGGGTATCTCACCCTTATGAGAGAGCAGTTTCAAATGATGACGGGGCGCAGTGTTCCCCATGAGGAGTTTATTGATTACATTGCCAATCCAGAGAAATTAGGCAATCCTCAGCTACAACAGCTTTTTCGAGGCCTGCAAAAGAAAAACTTCGCTGACCAATACAAAATTATGCTTATACTCAACCAGGAAGCTGCCAGATCGGGGTTTCTCAAACGAGAAGATATCCGGGCCCGCATCGACTACATGCAAAAATATTTTGTGGCTAACATGTTTCTCATGGAAAAGGTAAAGCCTGCAGATATTCAAATAGATGAAAATGAAGCTGTGCAAAGATGGGAAAAAGTAAGAGCCCAGGATCCGCGTTACCGCACTATTCCATACGAACAAGGACTAGAGCTTGCCAAACAAGACCTACAGGGGCAAAAGCTTAAACTAAAGCAAGAAGAAATTATCTCCCAAATTCGCGAGCAGTACAAAGTAGAGCCTAATGAAAACTTTAGCCTAGCCGAGTATTTAAAAGGCGAAAAAAAGGAAGAGCCAGGCCAAGAAAAAAAACCAACAGAAGAAAAGAAATAGGCCTAGAGTGGGTGGTGGCGGGAATAAATCTCCCATAATTCAGGGCTTAGGGAAATCATTTCTTTGCGCCACTCGTCAAACTCATCAAAGTTATGGTTTGCATGGCTTATACCAATAAGCCAAGAAAGGTAATGGGCTAATCGCGGAAAGATCTCATCCTTGACCTCTGGGTTTTGGTTATATTCCTTAAAAAGTCTGTCATATTCTTTTGCTATTTTTGCAATTTCAGAGTTCGGAAGAGATAAAGTAGTGGGATATAGGTTATAAAGCTCCGCAAAGAGAGCAAAATAGCGGTCTTGCAAGATTCTACTGTCATAGCCTTTTTCTGAGACCTTCCGGTACAAATCTCGCAATACTCCCCCAGGAAGAAAATCAGGATATTGCGAAATAACCTCAGGTCGATATAGCATGGCCTCCCTAAAGTAGCGATAGGCATCTTCGTCTTGACCTAAGCGGTGCTTGGCATAAGCTAAGAGGTAAAGAGTAAGGGGTGACTTTGGGTTCAGCTGATAGAGAAATATAAGTACCTCTTCCGCCGCTCGGATATTTTCGATTTCTAAAAGGGATAAGGCCAATTGTACAATTTCATCCGTGTTTAGGTTATAGGCCTTCTGTCCCCTGAAATCTTTGGCAAAACCATCAGCAATTTGGGAGTGGCAAAAGACACGCGCTGCCTGGTAGAGAGATGGCACGAGCCTCTCACCACTCTCATGAAGATATTTCTCTAAATCACCTAACAGTCCCAAAAAATAGCGCGCTTTTTCTGCACCTGAAGGATAAAAGGCAAGCCTTTCTTGACGATTTAAGAAAAACCTAGATATGATATAGGCAAAACGCGCAACCTCTCTTTCTTCCTTTTGTTCTCCTTCTAGAGGTATCTGGTGCAACCATTCCTCAGCAAGTTGCACCGCTCGAGAAAAGTTACCAGAGACAAGGGCCTTTGCGACTTCTTCTTCGTTACCATAGCCCATGCGGCTTTTTGGGCAGGGATGGATTCGAACCACCGAACTCTTACGAGAGCAGATTTACAGTCTGCCGCCTTTAACCACTCGGCCACCTGCCCCTATTAGCTGCCTGCCAGAATCGAACTGGCAACCTACTGCTTACAAGGCAGTTGCTCTACCGATTGAGCTAAGGCAGCGCTTGGTGCCTTTGGGTATAGCAAGACAAACCGTCAAGCACTTTGCATGAGCCGCTCAATCCGTTTTTCAAGTGGAGGATGGGTTGAAAAAAGAGCCAAGATACCCTCTTTATTGGAGATTTTCATGCTAGCAAAGCTTGGTGCGTGGTTATCTACTTGCTCCACATAGTCCTTCAGCCGTCTTAAGGCGGCAATCATCTTCCCTTTACCTGCAAGACGTGCACCACCCGCATCTGCTCGGTATTCTCGGTAGCGAGAAAACCAAGCTACGACGAGCGAACCCAAAATAGTGAACAGGATATCGAATACAAACACAAGTATTCCATGTAAAACATATGGAAATCCAGATTCTTCTTCATCAGAGCGCGTGGCCATGCTTATGACATAGGCAAGTACACGGGAGAGAAACATAACAAACGCATTAATGATCCCCTGTAAAAGGGTCATTGTCACCATGTCACCATTGGCAATATGAGCCACCTCATGACCTAATACTCCTTCTACCTCATCACGGTTCATGTGATGCAATAGGCCTGTAGAGACAGCCACAAGAGAGTTATTCCGTGACGGACCTGTCGCAAATGCATTAACCTCGGGTGAGTCATAAATGCCTACCTCAGGCATTTTTGAAAGACCAGCCTGGCGTGCTAGGCGGTACACCATGTCGACGAGTTCTGCCTCAGCCCCTACCGCACGACGCGGATCGATAACCTCCACACCCATGGCCATTTTCGCCATCCATTTCGACAAAAATAGGGAAATAAAAGATCCTCCCATCCCCCAAATCAAGCAAAAGAGAAGTAGGGCTTCTACGTTTATTCCTGAGGCTTGGAGATATTGATGAACCCCTAGTATATTTAACACTAGGGATATCGTGGCTATTACCATAAGATTTGTCAGCATAAATAGGAACACACGCTTTACCATGGCCTACTTCCTCTTCAAGCTTAGAGTTTTTTGCTCTAGTTGTCAAGTTACAAGAAGCTCTAATCGCTGGCAAGAATTTTTTATTGTCCATAACGTAGCAGGATCTCATAAAGTTTTTCCTTGCGGAAAGGTTTTGGCAAGATGTCTACAAAAAACTCTCCACGTTGTATTTTGCTTCTGCCTTTCGGTTTCCTCAAGGAGCTGGGGAGTTACACCTGGGATGTGTTCCACTCAATACGTGCGTATATTGTCTTTGTCTCAGCAGGCTGGATAAAGAAAGTATAATAGTAGCCATTACATCCATCTTTTTGTTCACGGAAAGGAATACAAGCCCCTGATTTCGTTTTCCGAAAAGTGCTCTCCTCAAAAAAAGACAAATAGTAAATTCGGTTGTTGTTTTGCCGCAAAAGCCATCTCCCGTCATTCTTCGTTGAATTCTTGACGACGAGCCTCAACCACACCACATCATCGAGAAAACCCAGTTTCAAACCACCTTCGGGTATTGGGTTCCATAGTAGGTCTTTTTTGAGTTGCGTGGGATCCTGCCACTTTCTCTCCCCTTCATCTTTTGTGACTTAGTAAAACCCTTGAAGACCTTCAAGAATGCGATCGTGAAGGGGGAATTCATAGGACCAAAGCGCAGCGCGAAGCGATAAAAACTAGATGCATTTCCCATAGGCGTATGCTTTTGTTTGTGCTGTCAAGGAAAACTAAAAGTATTTGCAGGCTGGGCTCTTTTTTTAAAAAATTCCATGCTTTATTCCTTCCTTTACCCCCTACGGGAAATCGAAGCCCTATCTTTTTTAAGGGTCCTTAGCTCCGTTAATGTGCGCCTAACAGGAGCCTTTCTCACATCGCTATTTTTAACCTGGTTTCTCGGACCCAAATTCATCGATTTTCTAAAAAAATTGCGTTTTGGGGAAAATATCCGCCATGATGGCCCCCAAAGTCACCATCAAAAGGCAGGAACACCCACTATGGGTGGTCTTCTCTTTATTACCACAAGCAGCTTTGCGGTCTTACTTTGGGGATATCTTTCTAATACCTATTTACTTGCCGTCTGGTTTGGGACACTACTCCTATCTCTTCTGGGTTTTTGGGATGACTACTTAAAGACCGTCCTAAAGAAGAAAAAAGGAATACCACCCTTAAGAAAACTAATGTTTCAAGTCTCTATTGCCTTACTTTTTTCTTTGGCTATTTATCTTCGGCCTTATGTACCTACCGAGCGTCCTACCCAGTTCATGGATCTCTTTTTACCTTTCAAAATTAATCCTGTATTCTCGCTGGGACTTTTCGCTATTTTATTTTGGATCTTGGTTATCGTGGGTTCTTCCAATGCTGTTAACCTAACCGATGGGCTTGATGGTTTAGCTGTCGGCATTTCTGCCGTTGTCATAGCTGCACTCATGGTCTTTGCTTATGTTAGTGGTCTCAAAGAAATAGCGCATTTTATTCGTGTACCCTATATTCCCGAAGCTAATGAACTCACCGTTTTTTTAGGAGCCCTTTTGGGGGGTTGTATTGGCTTTCTCTGGTACAACTCCCACCCCGCAGAGGTCTTTATGGGAGATACGGGCTCTCTTGCTTTAGGAGGAGCCATCGGTATGACAGCAGTGGCTATCCGCCGGGAACTTATGCTTTTAATCTTAGGTGGTATTTTTGTTGTGGAGGCGTTAAGCGTGATGCTCCAGGTTTTCAGTTACAAACTTCGGGGGGGGAAAAGGATTTTTAAAATGGCCCCCCTCCACCATCATTTTGAGCTTTCTGGATGGCATGAAAACAAAGTAGTCATCCGCTTTTGGATTATTGGCACTTTACTAGCTGTTCTTTCTCTTTTATCTCTTACTCCTCTTAAGGTTTTGTAGAATCCTCAAGGGCATAGATTCGAATACGATCGTCTAAGAAATCACTAGAAACGAGCACTTTACCTGAGGGAGAAAGCGCCAGGCCCGTGGGTTGCTCTCCACCCTCCCATTCGGCAAGGAATTTTAATTCAGGCAGCTCAAAGATTTGGAGACGACCAAATTCAAATCCTGATCTTAGATAACTCTCGGGATGATTAGGTCCCCGACAGGACACAAAGAGCCAATGGCGCTCCTTGTGTAATACGATAGTGTTTGGTTTGCTGCAGGTTTTGGCTTTGCGCACAAGCTTCTGGCCCTTGTACTCCCAGATATACCCAGCCGCCATGTCGGATATATAATAGGAATTATCAGAGTAGGCCACAATGTGGCGCATAGCACCCAACCCAAGATAGCGCTTATGCCACTTAAATGTGCTAAGTTCGAGAATCCCCAAACCACCTTCGTTATCGGTATCTGTCTTTTGCCCAAATAAAGCTACCGCTAACTCCTGGCCATCGAGAGAAAGTGCAAGTCCCCTGGGCACACCCCCAGTTGGTACACGTCTAATTTCTAACCGCCTCTCTAAATCAATAACCGAGATATCTTTGCTTAGCCAATTGGATGCATAAAGATAATGGCGATAGGGGTCATAATGCAGAACCTTAGTCCATTTGCCTCCGGTGGCTATCCGTTCAAGGTATTGGAAATCGCTTAGAGAAAAAACATGCACCGATGCTGTCGTCATTTGACTCACATAGAATTCGCCCCTTTGGGCGAGAATAAGAGATTCAACGAAGCCTTTTTGATTCGCCACTTTATCTGGCAAGAGGAGGGGCCATCTTAAAGCCGTTCGTATATCCACGATATGGATTTCCTTATCCTCAAGGCAAACAACAAGCACCTTACTTTCATCTAAAAAGTTCACACTCTTTGGTTTATGGCAGACAGTAAAAGCTCCTACAAATCTTATTGGCACCCGCTCGGGTAAGAGTTGCCAATAGAGCGGCTCCCCCCGTGCCAAAATCCGGTAATCCCTTTCCTCTAGCTCATGGACAATGCTTTTATACCCTACTTTTTCTACCCGCACCCGCCATCGCTCCTGACCCTCAAGGGATAGGCGCATGAGGCTGCGACTCTTTTCGAATTTTTCTATTTTGGGCCGGATTTTCCTTTCGTTAAGATATACCGTTACCTCATCAAAGGGTTGTACATAAAAGACAAGTTCTTGAACAGCTAATGGTTTTTTCTGCCACAAGCGGATTTCGCACCTAACTAGAATAAAAAGCAAAAAGACGCTGAAATAACCGGTAACGACTCTTATTTTTGAAAAAGATGACATAGCGGCATTATACGGCTGCATAGGAAAAGGTCAGGGCTCATATAAAATATACATTTTGCTTATTTTCTATCCACAAGCTGCCTCCTTGGGACTGGCATTTTCTTTGCAGTAACGTTCTGGGATGAAACCCAAATGCGATAAGGAGTGTGCTATGAAACGGATACAACATAAATTCCCACTTGGGATAGTGGTTTTCTTGGCTCTACCCTTTGCGCTCTTTGCCGAGGAAAAGGTGAGTCAAGATCTTTTTACCACAAATAACTTATGGATGATGATCTCCACCTTTCTTGTGTTTATCATGCACCTGGGATTTGCCACGGTAGAAAGCGGTCTCTGCCAGGCGAAAAATACGGCCAATATTCTCTTTAAGAATATCCTGGTTGTCGCTATTGGCTTGCTGACCTATGCCTTCCTAGGTTTCAATCTCATGTACCCAGGGGAGAATTGGGTGATTGGTAAATTCCTAGGTTTTGGAGGGATAGGGATTGGCACCGATGAAAAGGGAGTTACAAGCGACTACAATGTGGGTTATACCTATTGGACGGATTTTCTCTTTCAAGCTATGTTTGCCGCCACAGCAGCCACGATTGTCTCGGGTGCTGTTGCGGAACGCATTAAACTAAAAGCCTTCCTCATTTTTTCAACATTCTACGTCATGCTTGTTTATCCCATCGCAGGCTCGTGGAATTGGGGGGGAGGCTGGCTAAAAGAGCGAGGATTTGTTGACTTCGCTGGCTCAACCCTAGTGCACAGTGTAGGCGGTTGGGGAGCTCTTGCGGGGGTAATTTTACTTGGCCCAAGACTTGGTAAGTACCGAGATGACGGCACTGTAAAACCCATCTTGGGTCATAATCTGCCCCTGGCTACTATTGGCATGTTCATGCTGTGGCTGGGCTGGTTTGGCTTTAACGGGGGATCTGTCTTAAGCGCTGATCCCGGGAAAGTATCCCTGGTTCTTGTAACTACCTCTTTAGCAGCAGCAGCTGGTATTATTGGGGCTGTGATCGCTAGCTGGTTTTTTGGTAAAAGACCAGATCTCTCGATGGCCTTAAACGGTTCGCTGGCAGGACTTGTTGGTATAACCGCTGGTGCGGATACAGTTACGCCAGGCAGTTCCGTAGTTATCGGGCTCATAGCAGGAATTCTCGTATATTTTTCTGTTGTCTTCTTAGACAAGCTTAAGCTTGACGACCCTGTAGGAGCCATTTCGGTACATCTCACTTGCGGCATATGGGGAACCCTAGCTGTGGGGATATTTAGTGTAAATCCCGACCATAAGTTCCTCACCCAACTATTGGGTGTATTTGCCTATGGCGTCTTTAGCTTTGCCTTGGCCTTGCTCTTCTTTTTTATCTTAAAGGTCACCATGGGTATTCGGGTGAGCCGAGATGAAGAAATTCTGGGGCTTGATGTCGGAGAACACGGCAATGAGGCCTATCCCGACTTTCAGCTAACCATCCGCTAAATAACGTAAATAACGAAAGGAGAGTACTATGAAACTTATAACAGCCATTGTTCAACCACATCGCTTTAAAGATGTGAAGGATGCCCTTACGAGGGCCGGGGTAACCAAAATGACCGTGACGAATGTTGTGGGTTGCGGTCAGCAAAAAGGCTACGACGAGAACTATCGGGGCCAGGTAGTGGAGGTAAACCTATTAAAGAAGGTAAAACTTGAGATTGCCGTAAACGATGATCTCGTAGAAGCCACCATCCAGGCCATAATAGAAGGAGCCCGGACGGGAAACATTGGTGATGGCAAGATTTTCGTCACCGACCTAAAAGAAGTGATCCGTATCCGTACGGGCGAGAGGGGAAAAGTCGCCTGCTAAGAAAATCCCTTTGCCTTCGCCGCCTCTGCACTTTACACGTGCAGAGGCGTCTCTTGTTTATCCCTTAGTGAGGCACTACCGCCATATTATCTTTGACTGGGATGGCACTTTAGCTAAGAGTATCGACCATATTGTCGTGGCATTGCAGATGGCTGGCCAAAGTATAGGTCGCATTATTCCCGAAGACAAGGCCCGCTACATCATTGGTCTAGGCATTGAAGATGCTCGGCGTTACCTTTTAGGCGATATTCAAGATATCGAAGTTGCGCAAAAATTTCACCGTGTCTATCGCCAAAACTACCTTGCTCGAGAGAAAGATATACCTCTCTATCCTTGCGCCCGGGAACTCGTGCAAAAACTTTATGAAAGTGGCCATAAACTTACTATTGCTACAGGAAAAAGCCGAGAGGGGATATTGCGTGCCCTTGAACATAAAAAATTACAGCACTACTTTCAGGCCATCCGCACCTCCGATATGACCAAGCCTAAACCTAACCCCAACATGGTGTGGGAACTCTGCGAGGAGGTTGGCCTGCCCCCATCGCAAACCCTTTTGGTGGGAGATACCATCCATGACTTGGAAATGGCAAACCGGGCAGGCATTGATGCCGTCGGTGTCACCTATGGTGCCCACAAGCAAGAAGAACTTGCCAAATACCCCCACCTTGTCTTAGTAGATTCTCTCAGCGCTTTTTACGAGTGGTATTTTAGTTGACGCAATTTTTTTGCGCAATTTCGGCTCGCAATTTTTCTAGAAATTGCTCAAGCGGCATGGTTTCTGTTTCTTGATGACCCCGGCTTCGTACAGAAATCAACTTTTCTGCCGCTTCCTTTCGACCTATAATTACAGCATAGTTGATTTTCTCCGCATTCCATTGCCTTATTTTATAACTAATTTTTTCATTCGAGTCATCAAGTTCGCAGCGTATTTCTGCTTTTCTAAGCTCTTGTAATACCTCCTGGGCATAAACTAGTTGCTCCTGGCTAATAGTGAGAATCTTAACCTGCACTGGCGAGAGCCAGAGAGGAAGCTTGCCGTTATAGTGCTCTAGCAAAATAGCCATAAACCTTTCTAGAGACCCCAGAATGGCTCGGTGGATCATGACGGGTTGATGCTTTTTCCCGTCGGGGCCGATATATTCCAGTGCAAAGCGCTCAGGCAAATTAAAATCCACTTGGATCGTACCACATTGCCAGTGCCTCTCTAAGGCATCTTCTATGTTAAATTCAATCTTAGGTCCGTAAAATGCCCCCTCTCCTTCTTTTACTTGGTAGGCAGTCCCTGTCTTGGCAAGTGCCTTTATCAAGGCTTGGGTGGCTTTTTGCCATGCTTCTTCAGAGCCCATACTTTTTTCGGGACGGGTAGCCAAATAAACCAAAATATTCTTAAAGCCAAAGCGCTCATATACTTCCTTTGTGAAGCTTATAGCCTTTTCGATTTCCCCCTCAAGTTGTTCATAGGTACAATAGATATGCGCATCGTCTTGAGTAAAGGAGCGCACCCGAAAGAGACCATGCAAAACACCCGAAAGCTCATGGCGATGCACAAGGCCAAGCTCGGCCTGGCGCAGCGGCAAATCACGATAAGAGCGCAATTCACTTTGGTACACTAAAATAGATCCAGGACAGTTCATGGGTTTAATGGCAAATCCCTTTTTTTCTACCTCCGAAAAATACATATGTTCGCGATAATTTTCGTAATGACCAGAGCGGACCCAAAGATCTTGGGAAAGCATGATGGGCGTGCGGATTTCCACATAACCTCTTTTGACACACTCTTCGCGTATGTACTCACAAAGAGTATTAAAAAGAACTGTCCCCCTTGGCAAATAGAAAGGAAAACCGGGTCCCTCCTCAACAAAAAGAAAAAGCTTTAGTTCTTGGCCTAATTTTCTATGATCCCTTTTTCTCGCCTCCTCAAGCTTGGCTAAATATTTCTCTAGTTCCTCTTGCGTGGGGAAAGAGACCCCGTAAACCCGCTGGAGCATGGGATTGGCGGCATCCCCCTTCCAATAGGCACCTGACACCGCTGTTAGCTTAAAAACACCGGCCTTGCCCGTGCTAGGTATATGTGGTCCCCGACATAGATCCTCAAATTCTCCCTGCCGGTACAAAGAAATCTCGGTGTTGTCACTAAGACGCTTGAGAATATCTACCTTAAAAATCTCTCCTTTTTGCTGAAAATAAGCCAGAGCCTCCTGCCGGCTCATCGTCCGCCGCTTAAGGGGCAGATCTTCTTTTACAATCTTCGCTATCTCTTCTTCAATACGTGGGAAGTCATCTTCTGATATCTTGTGTTCCAAATAAATGTCATAAAAGAAGTGACCCGGACCATGCTTGAGGGCAGGCCCATCATCGAACTTTGCATCGGGATAAAGCCTTTTAATGGCTTGAGCTAGAATATGAGCTGAGCTATGCCAAAAAATCTCACGTCCCTCTTCTGTTTCAAAAGTTAGTACCTCTATTTTCCCAGGGCCCGGTATTCTGGCGCTAAGATCTTTTTTTTCGCTAGCAAATTTTACCGCCAGGGCTTTTGCATAAAGTTCGGGATATCGTTGCTCGAGATAATCTCCAAAGGTTTTGTCTTCAAAACTGCGATAATCTTCTTCGCCAATATAAATCTCGGCCATGGATCTTACGATAAAATATGGGAAATACTGGACTCGAACCAGTGACCTCTTGCATGTCAAGCAAGCGCTCTAACCAACTGAGCTAATTCCCCTCTTTATGCACAATATCATAAGGGAAAGATCCTGCGTCAATTTTTTGGTACTAGCTCTTGGCGTGATCTGGGAAGTTCTGGGTAACCAGGAAAAAGAACCTTCTCTTCTATTATAACGTTATTGTGTATTTTTACTCGCAGAACCCCCCTTTGTTGTAAAAATCTATCTAAAAAATGGAACTTCTCTATAGCGTCTTTTAGGTTATCAAAGACATAGTGGATTGGATAGTTTTGGCTTTTGTAATTGTACGGAAAACGCTCCATCATGAGAAGAGTTACATAATAGCGCCCCCCTTTTTCCTCCAAAACGAGATGAGAGACCTTTCTCTCCCAGACCGTTTTTTCAAACAAAGTATCCGCAAGCGGGGGAATCCTTGGTGGCTTTAAATTCTTTATATAATATTGCAGCTCATTTGGGGCAAGAAAAGAAAGAGGTAAGAGCCAAAAAAAAGCCACAGTGATAGTATCGGCGTTTTTAGAAACGCCAAAGAGGCCTTGCGATCTCCTCCCGGAAAGGCCATGGTATCGTTAGAATAACCCAAAGGTAAGCAACACTAAAGAAAATAAGACGTAAACTTCTTGCTTTTATAGGATTTTCCTCTTTGGCACTTAGGTAGTTGCCTGTATGTAGGAAAAGCATGGCCAACACAGCCATAAAAAAATGCTCCAGCGCAAAAAAACGCAGTACACCTGACTTCATAGCGAAAGTTAAGTCAGCAAACGCCGTTTTCACCTCGGGACTATAGATAGCATAGAGAAGCAAACCTAAAAGAAACTGTACATCGAGAGCAATTAAATACCCAAGCCTTAGGATATTTTCACTTCTCTTTTGTACCGTATTATTCTTATAATAGAAACTTACCACCAAAAACAAAAACCCCAAGAAAAGCAAAAGCCACCTATTCCAAGAATGAAGGTAAAGTAAAATTTGGTGCATGTGATCTTCAAGCAAGCTTAGGCTAGGCGTCAATCCCCTTCTCAGCTTTTTGGCAAAAAGAAATGACAGTTTGTTTTTGTCCCAAGGCCTGCCATTGTGCCCCCTCTCTTTACTCCACTTCCAAGAAAGGCAAACTACCTGAAAATTTCGGAAGACATGGATTTTTTTGCTCTATTTGCGATAATCCAAAAGGAAAACCCCATTGCTTTTTTATTGGAGAGCTTAGGGGAGGAAACCTATGATTCCCGCTATTCTGCCATTGGGTTTGCCCCGCAACACGAACTTTATGCCATTCAAGATAAATTCTTTATTGATGGCAAAGAAATTGCCTGTGAAAACCCTTATTATTTCATAAGAGAAAACTTCCCCAAACAGGTGATATCTCGCCATTACGCAGGTGGGCTTGTAGGATATCTAGGCTATGATAGCGCTAACTACTTCGAAAAAAATCTAAATATAAGCTATCATCCACATTTCCCGGCCTTTTACTTCGGCTATTACACAGATGGTTTAGTCTATGACAAATTTACTGGTGAAATTTATTACTTTTACTACAACACAGAACGCCAAAGCACTATAGAGCGCTACCTAGAAGAACTAAGGAAAACTAGCTATCGAGAAGAAAAGGTCGAGGTTTCTTTTAAAGGCTTCTCCAAATCGCAAAAAGAACACGAAGAGATGGTGTATGCGGTGCTCGAGGAAATTAAGGCAGGCAACACCTTTCAATGCCAAATAGGACTCTCGCTTTTTTATGAATTGCGTGGCGATCCCCTCATGCTTTATGCGAGGCTTAGAGAAATCAATCCCTCCCCTTATATGTTCTATTTGAAATTTAGGGACCTAATTTTAGCAGGAGCAAGTCCCGAACTTGTCTTTCGCCTAAGGCAGGGCGAGATGGAAACATACCCCTTAGCTGGTACCACGCATCGGGGATCCAACGCTGAGGAAGACCGCCGGCTCGTGCGCAGTCTCTTGACAGACCCCAAGGAAATTGCCGAGCACAACATGCTCATTGATTTACACCGTAATGATATTGGGAGGGTAGCGCGTTTCGGTACCGTTAAGGTACGTCGTTTTTTTGATATAAAAAAATTTAGTCACGTTCAGCACATCTCAAGTGAGGTGGTGGGGATTATCTCGCCCAAACACGATATGTTTACGGCACTGGCCAGTGTTTTTCCGGCAGGGACTCTCTCGGGAGCTCCCAAAATAGAGTCTATGAAAATTATAGATCGTATTGAAAAAGAACCCCGTGGCCCCTATGGCGGGGCAGTAGGGCACTTTGGCTTTAACGGCGACTGTACCTTTGCCATTCCCATCCGCTCTTTTTTTGTTAAGGGAAACAAAATCTTCGCCCGCGCCTCGGGTGGGATTGTTTACGACTCTCGCCCAGAAAAAGAATATAGAGAAATTATGGGCAAATTAGCTGCTATTCAAAAGGCCTTTTCTCTTTACGAGGTAAAAAATGCGGGTACTCATTATTGACAACTACGACTCCTTTACCTATAACTTATACCAATATGTTGGTGAACTCTTGGAAGAAAGAACACCTAACTTTCAGTTAGATGTCATTAGAAATGATGAGAAAAAAGTAAGTGATATTGAAGGCTCATATGACAAAATCATTATTTCTCCAGGGCCAGGGCACCCCGCTGACAAAAAATACTTTGGCATCTGCGGTGAAGTCATTCGAACCCTAGGGAAAAAGACACCCATTTTAGGTGTCTGCCTTGGCATGCAGGGGATGGCCGCGGTCTTTGGCGGTAAGGTTGTGCGCGCTCACACCCCCATGCATGGTAAAACCTCGTTCATAGAACATGATGGCCAAGGAGTTTTTGAAGATCTCCCACAAAGGATTGAAGTTATGCGCTACCATTCCCTGATAGTAAGCGAGGATTACCTTCCTCCTGATTTTGTTATTACCGCCCGCACCGTAGAGGAACCTCGGGAAATCATGGGCATCCGACATAAGTTTTACCCTCTCGAAGGTATTCAGTTTCATCCAGAATCTTTTGGCACCGAGGGAGGAAAGCAAATGCTCGCCAATTTTCTCTTCCGCACATGACCAGAAAAATTTTCTTTGTTCTTTTGAGTTTTAACGCCCTCCTTTTTTGGGGCATAGGATTAACACGCGAAGTAGGCAGGGAAAACCCTTCTTTGTTTTCCCTTCTGCCTGCTGGCTTTGCGCTTTTCTTGACCTTCCTGCGTTTTCACCCTTTGTTTTCCCTTGGCTATGCTCTACTGCTTGCCTTTCTGCTACAGATACGCAATCTTACCCCTCTATTTTCTTCCCTTCCAAAACTTTTTGAAGAGCAGATAGCTCTGGTCGTCCTTCTATATATAATTCTTTTGGGTTCACTTTCCGGTCTTTGGCAAAGTTTTGGGATTGCCCATGCCTTTGGTAACTACCTGGGACAAAAATTTATCCGTTCTACTATTTCTGCTAAGGTAGTCAGCTATGCACTTGGTCTTCTCTTTTTTCAAGGGGGTACTCTAAGTGCGGTTTTAACAGGCACCACGGTTAGACCCCTTGCTGACAAAGTAAGGGTAAGCCATGAGGAGTTAAGCTATGTGGTTGACTCCACCTCTTCTCCCGTTGCTCTTCTCGTTCCTTTAAATGCTTGGCCTTATTACATCCAAAGTTTGCTTGTCATACCGACCATACCCTATTTTGCAAGTCTTGAAGACCGGTTGCTTTTTTTTTATCGTGCCATTCCCTATTTTTTTTATGCTATTTTGGCTCTCGTGTTTACGCTTGTGTTGGTCTTTGATGGCTTTTGGCTTGCGGGCAAACGTATGCAAGAAGCGGCTAGGCGCTCCCGCACCTTGGGTCTATTAGACAGCCCTTCGGCAAAGCCTTTGCAAATACCTCTTCCTCTAATAGAAAATGTAGGCAAGACCTTTGATTATCCAGCAAATCTTTGCGTGCTTTTTGTCGTGGTGCTAGCCGGATTTTTCCTTACAGGACAACCCTTTGTTATACTAGGTTTTTCTGCAAGTCTCCTTTTTACTCTTTTCCTGTTGCTGGGCCGCACACGGCCCAGATCTCTGGCAAAGGCGCTTATACAAGGCATTCGGGGCAACAGCAAGGCGGGTTTTATTTTAATTATGGCCATACTCTTAGGAAAGCTTACAGCACAACTTGGTAGTGCCGAATTCTTGCTTAAGCACATCCCCGAAAACTTCCCTCTCGTTTTCCTGCCAATGGGACTTTTTCTAACTGCCGCCATAGTCTCACTGGCAACAGGGACGAGTTGGGGCACCTTTGCTATTCTTCTACCCGCAGCATTACCCCTCGTTTATAGCCTAGCACTACCAAAAGCCAGAGATATAGAGTCCTTTTTTTTGCTATCGTTTGCTGCGATCCTAAACGGCAGCTTGTTCGGGGATCATACCTCCCCCGTTTCTGACACCACCATTTTAAGTTCCCTTGCTACTGGTGCCGACCTTAACGATCATGTGCGTACCCAATGGACAAGCGCCATGCGTGCCGCTTTTCTTTCACTCGTTCTCTACACAGCATTTGCATGGTATTTTGTATATTAACGCGAAAAGTCAATATAAAACATAACGATAATGCTAAAATATAAAACCCGGCTAGTCCTATAAATGCGAGCCTCACAAAACCCCAGATCAAAACCCTTATGTCTTTTTCACAGCCATAAAAGGGGTTATGAGTAAAGAGGAGCGTAAGAGCCTAAAAGTCCCTCATCTCTTCAAAAGGATCCTCTTCGAGAGCACGACCCAAGATTTTCCCGCACAGCAGGAAAATATAAACCTCTCTGGCCAAAAGTGCCAGAGAAACAATGAATACGCTAAGTTTGTAGCCAACAAGACAAAAGTGTCAACTAAATCTACTTCGTGGGAGGCAAAATAGCTTCCTTTGCCGCCTTACTTAGAGTAAACTTCACCGCTTTTTTTGCAGGGATTTCTATTTTTTCACCTGTCTTGGGGTTGCGGCCTATGCGAGCTTGGCGCTGCACTAATTTCAACATGCCAAAACCTGGGAGTTGAAAACGGCCAACGCGACGTGTCTCTTCATAAGCCAACTCCCCTAATTTTTCAATCAACTGAGCCACTTCCTTTTTTGCCAAATTCGTTTTCTCAGCCAAGGCTGCGATAATTTGGGTTTTGGTCAATGGTTTCTGCTCCTTTTTCGCCATGGGACTCCTCTCATGCAACAAAGATGCGACATAATATAATGAACTTTTTGGCTGTAAACCCTAAATTTCTTCCACGAGACATCAGGCTTGACAGAGCTAACAATTTAAAAAGAAGGGGTTTCGTGTGGATCACGCGCTAAAGGTGCCCCCACCCTGGACTTTGCATGGCCGGGGGTATATTCTTGTTTTAAAAAAAGATCAGCTTTTAGCCAGCGATCTTCCCCCATGGCAACAAGCAAAACATAGTTTTTTTAGCTTTCCCATGGTCATGTTTGTAGACTATGATGGCTCCCCCATCGGCCCTTACTATGAACTTCTCTACATCCCGGGTCGCTTTAAAACCCACACGGGGAGCTATTGGACTATTTCTAAAATCTATGTCTCAACAGAAACTAGTGTCCGCCATGGACGAGAAAATTGGGGCATACCAAAGAAATTAGCTAACTTTGAAGTCCATTATTTAAAAAATGAAGTCCAAGTTCAAGTCTTCTATGATGAAAAGCTTGTTGCTCGCTTTCATTTGAAAAATCGAGGACCAACAATATGGGTTACAAGCTCTCTACTGTCCAAAAGCCTTCATAGTTTTTGCCAAGTGTGGGATAAAAAGGCCTACTACTTTGTTCCAAAAGCTCGGGGAAAGCTTGGGCTCTGTCAAATCCTTGACTGCCAGGGCTATGGCCATGATTTTCTTCCCTTTGGACCGCAAAATGTGCACATCTGTTTGGTAGCTCCTGTCTTTGAAATGGTCTTTCCGCTATCACATATAGCTGCTTTACCCAAGTTTTAGTTTACAGGCAAACCATATTTCGTATAAAGAAACATGAAAACCTGGCGCATAAAAAGCATAGGCTTAATATTCTTTGTAAATTTCGTATGGTCGTTATGGGCCGAACACATAATTTTTGTCCATACAAACGACAGCCATGGCTATTTTTATCCAAGAAAGGAAAAAGATAAAGAAATCTATGGACCACTTGCCCTGTACGCCCATCTTGCAGCTATTCGCATTGAAGCGGCACAAAAAAAAGCCTTTGTGATCCTTACACATGGAGGCGATATAAATACAGGTACTCCTGAAAGTGATCTAGTTTATGCCAAGCCTGATATTGAGATTATGAACCATTTGGGCTTTACGGTCACCACCCTTGGTAACCACGAATTTGACATCCCCCGACGTGAGCTAGAACGCCAAATGGAGCAAAGTTATTTTCGTTGGCTTGCAGCTAACATTGAAAAAAAAAATGGAGAGCGACTGGCTGCCCCTGTACTTTTGCTTGAGTTGGGAAGGATACGGCTTGGCATTTTGGGATTAATCACGCAAAGCACCGAAAAAATCAGCGTTCCACAAAACATTAGAGATCTCATCTTTGAAGATCCCGTTCGCATAGCACGCTATTATACAGAAGAGCTACGTAAGAAAGCCGACATGGTAGTAGTACTGAGCCATCTAGGATTTTACCCTGCAGAAAAAGAGCAGCAACTTAAGTATAAAGGTGATATCGCCATTGCCAAAAATGTTCGGGGGATTGATCTTATCTTAGGAGGACATTCGCATAGCCTTGTTATCAATGAAAATATCGAGGGAGTCCCAATCTATCAGGCGGACAGTTATTATCGCTATGCTGTGCGGGTGGACTTTGAAGTTAATCCAGGCGAAAAACCGCGGCTTTTGTCCCATAGGGTACTATCTTTAGCTGAGTTTCCTGTAGAATGGGCAAAAATAAAAGAACTTGATCCATACCGAACTGAGTACCGTAGATTAGAGGAAATTATCCAAAATGCTTTAAAGACAAGCGAAAAGCTTTTCTCGCGTGTAATTGCCCAAAGTGAAGACGACTTTCTTCACGATCGCACAACCCTATTTCATCAAAGTGTACCTATAGGAAATCTCATTGCTGATGCGCAGCGCCAGTTCACGCAGGCCGATATTGGCATTGTCAATAGTGGAGGGATAAGAGCGGGCCTTGATAAAGGGCCTATTCTATTAAGAGAGGTCTATACTATCTGCCCTTTTCGAAATACTGTGGGTACCATCGAGCTAAAAGGAAGTGAAATCCGCGAGCTTTTTCGTCTGCTGCTTATGAGAAAAGAGAATGGCCACTTTCCTCAAATCAGTGGGGCAGAGGTTCATTTTAATAGAGATAACCACACCGTGCGGGTTTACCTGCGCAAAGATGGCACCTATGTGCCCATAAAGAGCAACCAAGTCTATAAGGTTTCTCTTAATTCATACCTCGCCGCAGGGGGAAATGATTACCCCGATATAGTTACCAAGTCTCGATTTCACGACACGGGCATGAAAGATAGCGAGATTTTGCAAAAGTTTTTAGAGCAAAGGGGAGTAGTTCGTAGCCAAGATTTTGCAGAGAAAAGGATCCGCTTCTTTAGATTAAGAAGGCCATGAAAAAAATAACTGTTCAAGGGGAAAATCCATCCCGCTTTTCTCGAAAGGTAGAGCGGGCCCTAAAACTTGGGCCTCTTGGTAAACTCACTCGGTTTTCTTTTGAAAATGACCAATTTGTCATAACTTTCTCGCAGTTGGGCAATTCCCATCTTTACTACCGAGTAAGGCCGAGCGAGGATGGTTTTCATGCAGAGCTTGAGCGGGAAGAAGTATCTCTCCTGCACAAAGCTTTTCGTCGTGAAGTGGAAGAGGAGCTAAAAAGGATCATTACACGCTATGGGGGTATAATTGAAGCCTAGCTTCACAATGTCGGTGGTTTTGACGATAATTGGCTATGGCCACTATTAGCCAAACAGAAGACCTGCGTATTTTTCTCGAAGAACTCGACGAAAACTTAAACTACCTTGACCAGGCTATTATTGCACTTGAGGAATACCCGGAAAACCGTGAGATCTTACGAGATGTATTTAGAGCCGCTCATACCTTAAAAGGAAACGCTGGTTTTCTTGGCCTCACCAATCTAGTTGACCTTGGTCATGCCATGGAAACTGTCTTTCAAGAATTAGAGCGTGGCCATGCCCCGATAACTGCTCAGGTCGTTGATACGTTACTTGCTTGTAAAGACACCATAGCCTCTATTGGCCAAGCTTTAAAAGAGGGCAAAGATCCCCAGCAAATAGAAGTGGGATCCTTGGTCGCCCGAGTAAACGCTATTTTAAGTGAAGGAGGGGAATCTCTATCACAGACGAAAAGTGAAGAGAAAGCCACTATTCGAGAAAATCAAAAACTACCTTACCACCCGCAAACCAAGTTGGTTCGCGTATGGATTTCACCCCACGAGCCCGCCCCCGCTGTTAGAGCCTATCTTGTTCAAACCAAATTAGAGCAATTGGGCGAGCTCGTAGCTTCTTATCCCAAAGAAGAAGAAAGAGAACAGCCAGAGTTTGCTCAATCAGATAGGGAGCTACTTTTTTATTTAAAGACCAATATTAGCAAAGAGGACATACCGGGGAAAATCAATGTTGATTTAATTGAGCGACTTGAGGTATATGATGAAATAGAATTAGAGAAACTTGCACATAAACCCAAAACAGAGGAAGAAACACTTACAGCAAAACCAGCCTCAGAAGAATCTCTCGATACAGTGCGTATCCCTGTGGAGCGCCTGGATACCTTACTTAACCTAGTGGGCGAACTAGTTATTGCCAATAGCGGCCTCTCCCAAATCTATGAACTCATTAAGGAAAAGGAGGGACTGCATGAGATAGAAAAGCACTTGCGGGATCGCACAAAAGAAATCTTTCGTATATCTGCAGAAATCCAAGAGCTAGTGATGAAATCCCGCCTCGTGCCTATTGGTCAGCTCTTTAACCGCTTTAAACGTTTTGTTAGAGACTACGCATTGCGCAGTGGCAAAAAAATTAAGCTCATTATAACAGGGGAAGACACAGAAATTGACAAGAAAATTATAGACGAAATGATAAAACCCCTAACCCACCTCGTTCGCAATGCCTTAGATCATGGCATCGAAGAGGTTGCGCAGAGGTTACAAAAGGGAAAAAAAGAAGAAGGAGAACTTCACTTATCTGCCTTTCAAGAAGGAAATTACATCAATGTTATTGTTGAAGATGATGGTGCAGGTCTTGATTATAACAAAATCGTACGCAAAGCCCTTGAAAAGGGTCTTATTAGCAAAGAACAAGCCTCCTCTGTATCAGAAGAACAAGCGAAGATGCTCATTTTTCAACCCGGCTTTTCGACCAAAGATCAGGCCGATGATCTCTCTGGCCGGGGGATGGGGATGGATATTGTTAAACACAGTGTGGAATTGCTTAATGGCAGCATAGATATCCACAGCAAAGTAGATTTGGGTACAAAAGTAGTCATTAAGCTTCCGTTGACTTTAGCTATTATAAACGCACTCATTGTGGAGATTTGTGGTGAAAAGTTTTCACTACCCATGAGCTCCATTGTGGAGACTCAACGCATTTCTCAAAACAACATTATCTCTGTAGAAGGAACAGAGATGGTGCAATTACGCGAGACACTTTTACCTTTAATTAGATTAAATAAAATCTTGGGGCTTGGCGAGAGCAAAAACAGAGAAGTTTTTCCCATTATAGTGGTTGAGTATAATGAAAGTTTGGTTGCCTTTCTCGTAGACAATTTAATTTCACGCCAAGAACTTGTGATAAAAAGTTTAGCTGAGCACTACCGGCCAGTCGAGGGTATTTCCGGAGCTTCTATTTTGGGAGATGGCAGCATTATTTTAATCTTAGATACCCATGGCATTATTCAGCTTTACCGCCGTCTGTCCCGTCAATTTCTCGCTACAGATAGCACTATAAAGGTAAGTTATATGCAAAAGAACAATCTTTCTGACAAGAATATGGTAGAAGAACATCGCACGCCCCTGGTACAAGAGGAACAAAAGGCACCTCTTATTGATCTAAGTGACCTACAACTTGACAAGCCCGTAGATCCCCAGGAGAAATTGCGCTCTCAAAGCGAAAAAGCTCTTGCGAAGCTACGAGAACTTTTAGAAGGAGATAACAAAGAGTTACTGAAAGAATGGCTCAGGCAGGGGAACGTACGAGCTGTGGAAGGAATTCGTGCCCTAACCGGAAACGATTCCATCCGCATTGAAAAAAGTAAGGGCAGACACCTTAAAGCAAAGAAATTATCTCAACTTATATCCCGCCTTGAATCCACTGAGCTTGATGTGCTAGATTTCATGTTACCAGTGGAACCCATCCAAGGTGCTGTGCACTTTTTTTTAACCCGCAAGAACGCCGAAAAAATGGTGACCAAGCTGCTAGAAGCAGCAAATTTGCCTGTCCCCAAAGAACTGGAGTATGAACCTCTATTTGAAGTTACTAATATTATAGGCTCGAGTTACACTAATAGTTTAACTGCCCTTACAGAAGTCATGGTTGAACCCGGAGTGCCTACCATTCTAGCCGACAAACAAGAGATTGTTGCTTCTCTGCGACAAAGATTAACCGACGAGAATTTTGACATCTTATACGTAGAAAATGAGTTTGTTTGGGAAAAGGAGGATATCTTAGCTGAGCTTTTGATATTTATACCTGAATTAAAAATTTGACATCTTATCCGAAATTCAAAGAGGGGATGACAGTGGCTGGCCCTGCAAAAATACTAATTGTCGATGATTCCGGATACATGCGCCAGGTAATCCGGAAACACCTGGAAAATAAAGGCTATGAAATCGTTGGGGAGGCCCAGGATGGGCTTGAAGCAATCCAAAAGTACGTGGAATTAAAACCTGATATTGTTACCATGGATATATCCATGAAAAAAGTAGGAGGAATTGAGGCCACAAAAAAAATCAAAGCTATTGATCCTAAGGCCAAAATTATTATTGTCTCTGCCTTAGGCGAATCCCGCTTCATTAAAGAAGCAATCCAAGCTGGAGCACACGATTTTATTATTAAACCCTTTGCCGAAGAGAGGCTTATTTCTTCGATTAGTAATGCATTAAAATAGGAGCCCTAGATGGGCTTTTTAAAAGACCGGCAGATTTTGCTCCTAGAAGACTCCCCTTTGACGGCCAAATTTCTCAAAGAAGTTATCGAAAAAGAAGATGGAACTGCCATCTGGTACGATGACCTAGAGCGTTTCGATGTGGGAAAAGAACCATATGACCTGGTCTTCGCCGACTTCTTAATCAAAGGAAAAACCTCGGCAGAGCTTGTCTCGCAGCTAAAAAAACACTACCCTCACCTGCACATTATTCTGCATACAGCCCATAGTCTTACAAGCCCTGAAATTGAAAAAAACCGCCATCTTTACAGCGCTATATTAAAAAAACCCGCGAGCGCCGAAGCTGTTTTACAAGTTATACGAAGGCACCTAAAATTTCCCTTACAGGGTATAAAGGCACTGATATTGGAAGATGCCCGAGTTTCTCTCCAAGCCATGACTCGCATTTTGGAAGAATTGGGAGCCACGGTTTTTGCTTTTTCCGACATCGAGGAAAAAAAAATTCTCGCGCAATCTTACGACCTTGCCATACTTGACATATACATTGGAGAAAAAAAATCCCTTTCGCTTATACCCAAGCTCAAGGTACATAACCCAGGGCTCATTGTCCTCGTAATCTCTTCTTCACCAAATGCCTTACTTGAAGAGCCTATTGCGGAAAGCTTGGTATCGTATATTGCGCAAAAGCCGATAACCGATAAACAATTTCGCTCTATTATTTTGGAAATCTGCGGTGCCGCAAGAAAAATCGAAAGAAGGAAAGAGATACGCATTGAGGGCCGCTTTAATTGCTGGCTTGCCCGTTTCGATCGTGAGTTAAATAAGGCGGGGGTATTTGAGTCTCCCTATCTTGTGGACATGTCACGGGGGGGGATGTCATTCCAATCTTTTTTTCAATATGAGCCCAACGAAGAAATTTTGATCTGGTTTTTGCCCCAAGAACAATCCCAAGAGTTGTTAGAAATGCGGGGCACCATCCGTTGGAAAAACGAAGTATCTACTTCAGGCATTGGTAAGATATATGCTTATGGAGTGGAATTTCGACCCCAGCTTTCCCCCGGTTTTCAAAAATGGGAAAATCTCATTGCCCAACATCAATAAGGACGGCTTCTTCGATAAAAAATATACAAGGCTGCTGCCACAGTAACGACATTAGCCAACCACGCTGCCAAAAGGGGAGGTAGAAATTGCCAATTCGCAGCTAACTGCTCTGACATAAGATACAAGGCAAAATAAAGAAAAATATAAATAATGCTAATGCCAAAACCAGCACCCTTACCCGAACGGCGATTGGAAATGCCGAGAGGGAAGCCAAGAACAAAAAATACCAGACTAGCAAAGGGCAATGAGTAGCGCTTGTAAAGTTCGGTTAGCGCTTTACGATAATACCGTTGACTTTGCTCCGCACTATCCCCTTCATACCGTTTTATGGCTTCCTTGAGCTTCATATACGAGAAAGCCGGAAAATCATGTTCGTTAATACCTTGTCGTGCTAACCTGGCAAAGTTTAAATTTATGTCTAAAAAACCACGACTAAAATCAAGTCGCAAAAAATTTTTTTCTTGCCGAGAAAAAATATAACCTCGAAAAAGGCGCAAAAAGCGCTGCTGCCCTTTTTTTTCTTGAACAATCTCACCTTCTTGCGCAAAAATAAGCTCCGTGAGGCGACTTATCCCCTCATTTTCTGTTATTTTGCGGATTTGAATATTGTAATATTTTTGTCGTTTTTGAATCTTTTTCGCACTGCCAATGTAGATAACCTGGCGACTGTTTTGACTTTGCCCCAAGCTAACAAATTGTCCTGGTGTCAAAATCGCTGACGGATCAGAGCGGTTAATGGTATTGATAATAGTAGCCATTTGATAAAAACAATAGGGAATAACGACATGGCAGTAATATAACATGACGATAGTAAAGACAACACCTAGTCCAAAAAAGGGGCGAAAAAGGTACCAAAAGCTTGCACCTCCAGAGCGCATAGCAATAATTTCGGAGTCATTGTTGAGCTTGCCGATGGCCATAATCGTCGCCAGCAAGGCCGCCATGGGAAGCGTCAAAGCAAGACTCCATCCAAGCGAGTAAAACATAAGCTCAAAGATAAGCCAAATTCCCAAATTTTTTTCAATAGCAACCCGAATTACCTCTTTAAGGTAAAAAATCATTATGATAAAAGTAAAAAACAGCGTGCCAATGAAGAAAGGTGGAGCAAATTGTCTTAAAAGATAGCGGTGAATGTGGGAAATTCTCATTAGCTACCTGGTTTTTTTTCTATTTTGTATTCCAGGTATTTTTCTGCTACTTTAAAGAGATGAAGGCGAACATCCTCAAATTCTACCACTTGGTTTTTGTAGGGAAAGGACTTTTCTTCATAAAGATCTGGCTTTTCTTTTGCTTTACCATAAAATTCCATATAAGCCATGTAGATTTGGCTCTCATCAGCTCCCTGAAAAACATATCGCTGGTAGATGGTTTTTTTTTGGCCAAGCTCCGTGATAAGCTTGGCCCGAGAATAGATAATTTCCCCTTTTAGAGAACGGGCAAGCATCTCTTCTTTTTCTTTTTTCTCATAAAAAACTCTGCCCTCTTCCTCTAGAAGTGGTCTTTTGCCGGCACAAGAGATAAGCAGTAGTAGTTGAGGCAGGATCGTCTTCTTCATCAAAATAGCAAATCCCTTGCTACCCGTAGACCCTTGAGGGTGAGCTGCTGGTCTATAACATCCGCTATGTCTTGGAGGTAGCTCAATCTTGTTGAAAGTCCCCCCGTGACAATAACTTGCAGTTTCGCTTGAGCTCTTGGAGATGCCCTTTGTTTTAGAGACTTCACTATTTCGGCAATTAGCCCTCGGTAACCAAAATAAAGACCTGCTTCCATTGCCTCCACAGTGGATTTTCCGAGGACATCGTGGCTATGCGCGAGCTCCACCTGCGGTAACTTAGCCGTCTTCTCAAAAAGAGCCGCTGCCCCGGCCAGGGGGCCAGGAGCAATTACCCCACCACAATAGGTTGCCTCCTCAATAAGGCAAAAGGTAATAGCCGTTCCTATATCCACAATAATAAGGTCTTCCCCATAAAAAGTTACCCCCGCAATAGCATTGGCTAGACGATCTTCACCAAGGGTCTCGGGATGGGGGTAGTTAAAACGAAAGGGGAGCTTCATGTTGTAGCGTACCTGACCAACTCGTCTTGCCCCTAGGCTATAAATACCTTCCATGATTTCCTCAGTTAAGCTGGGCACAACGGAGCACACCACCGCCTCTTCTACTTCCAAGTGGCGAAAATGAGCTCCCTCAGACATAAGCCAAAATCGTAAAAGCCAGTTCCACTCATCCTTAGTACCGTAGTTTTTGGTGCGAACCCGGCTCGTACTTAAAAGATTTTTTCCGCGCCAAAGACCAAAGACCACTTCTGTATTGCCAATATCGGCAACCAGAAGCATGCTATTCTTCGGGTGCCTCGCCGATAATCACCGTGAAGGTCTTGTACTCTCCTTCACGAAAAACCTTTATCTTTACCTCTTTCCCGGGGCCCTTGGCCATAACGGTGCTTTTCAGAACAGAAAAACTGTCGGCCTGCTTGCCATCGATTTCTACAATATAATCATTGGCGCGTATTCCTGCTTTATATGCGGGGGATGGTACAATAACTTCTCGTACCAGTAATCCCTTCCGGTTCGCAGGGATACCAAGAGCCTGTAGGATTTCTTCCGAAGGCTCCGGCAGTATGGAAATCCCCACATAGCCTGGTTTCACCTGCTTACCTGTCTTGAGTTTTTCAATTACTTGTAGGGCATGGTTTATGGGGATAGCAAAGCCAATGCCAATGGATCCCCCCGTTTGGGAGTAAATCATCTGGTTAATACCAATCACCTCGCCACGTAGGTTAAGCAGAGGCCCCCCTGAGTTGCCCGGGTTAATCGGAGCATCGGTCTGGATACGGGGGATGCCGTCAGCACTGTTCACATCCTGACCCTTAGAGGAAATGACACCCATAGTAAAGGTGGAGGATAAACCAAAGGGATTACCAATGGCTATAGCTATATCCCCCACTTCTATCTTATCACTGTCGCCAAAATATACCGTCTTTAAATCTTTATACTTATCGACTTTGAGTAAGGCAATATCCGAAGCCTTATCAGAGCCCACAAGACGAGCTGTGGCCTCCCTGCCATTTACGAACTTTACGGTAATCTTGTCGACCCCACCCACGACATGGTGGTTAGTTACAATATAGCCGTCTTTACTTATAACAAAGCCGGAACCTAAGCCTGTTCTCTTTTGTTTCGCCCCCCCTTCTGGTATACCAAAAAAACGGCGAAAGACAGGGTCATTGAAAAAGGGATGGAGAGGCATTTGCACAATTTGTTCCGTTTCAATACGCACTACGGCTGGGTTAACTTCTCGGTAGATCTCCCGTAAGGCCTGCTGCAAGACCATAGCTCCTTCAATAGCTTTTGATTTGCCCAGCGGATTTTCATTTTCTGCAAAGACACCTGCGGAGCGATCCCCCGCACAGGTTCCCGCAAAGGGAGAAAGCGCTACTCCTAAGAAAAAGAAGAGAAGCAGGATATTGACAAACCCACTACGTGTAAACCGTAGGTACTTTTTGCGTTGGTTCATATCTGCCTCCTTACCGAAGGTATTGCATGACGGTGAAGGAATGTTTTATAACGGGCGAGGATAATAGTCCCATAAGCAAAACTAGCAAGAGAAGGGAGAAGCCGGCTACTTTTGCAAACACCCCCTGCCAGATCCCTTGCGGCGCTACGGGTTTTTCTGCAAAATCCCAGTAGCAAGAAAAGACCACCCTAGCATAGTAATAAACGGCTATTAGGCTATTTATGGCCACAATAATGGCTAAACCCAGTTGACTTTTGGCAAAAATGGCTCTTAAAAGGTAAAATTTTCCAAAAAAACCCAAGAGAGGAGGAATTCCCGCTAACGATAGGGCTCCCACCGATAGGAAAAAGGCAGCCAAAGGATGGCTTTGGGAAAGTCCCTTTATTTCCGCAAAGGTTACCTGCCGCTCTCCCTGCCCTGTACGTTCTAGATAGTGGATTACAAAAAAGACCATAACGGAAGTCAAAGCATAACCAGTAAGATAAAAGTACAAAGCCACAGCTGATTCCTTGCGCAGCTCATCCAAAAGAGCACTGCCTATGGGAAAAAGAAACAAAGCAGCCATATACCCTGCATGCGCAATAGAAGAATAGGCAAAGAGCCTTTTTAGGTTTTGCTGGGTAAGAGCACCTACATTTCCTAGTACCATCGAAGCCACTGCTAAAACAAAGAAAACCGGTCTTAAATGGGCGTAAAGATATTCGGGGATGTAGAGAAGCACACGAAAGATCAGCGCAAAAGCAGCAATCTTAATTAAGGATGCCATGAAAGCTGTCATTAAGGTTATTGAACCCTCATAGACATCGGCTGTCCAGCCATGGAAAGGCACAAGCGCTGCTTTAAAGGCGAGGGCCGAAATAACAAAAAGCCATCCCACCAAGGCAAATAACACAGCTGGCTGAGAGAGATCAGGTACTAGGCGCTTCGTTTGCTGCCCTATCTGGAAAAGATTGGTAAATCCCCCACTTGCTCCAAAAAGAAAGCCCGTACCCATTAGCAAAAACGCTGTGGCAATCACACTTAGTAAAAAATATTTCATGGCAGCCTCGTTTGCACTTTTCTCTTGCCGGCGAAAAGCTACCAAAATAAACACAGGCAAAGCAGAGAGCTCCAAGGCCACAAGCAGGGTAATAAGATCCTGTGCTTGTATTAAATAGAGAAGCCCTGCTAGAGAAAAAAGCATCATTTGATAAAACTCGGGGAGGTTAAGCTCTAGTTCTTGCAGGAACTTCTGCGACAGGAGTAAAACAAATAAAAACACAACCACCAAAAGCAGAGAAAAATCTCGGGTATAGCCACTCCAAATAACATGTCCCATGAATCCCTCTAGGGGAGGTCTTTGCTCCCATAGAGGGGGTAAGTATAGCTCCCCAGAAAGCGGTAAGCCCCATATCAAGATAAGGATGTTTACGAGCGTACTTAACAGAGCCAAAAGAAAACTCACCTTGGCCCTTAAGCGAGGTAGTATCATCTGCAGTGTCAGGGAAAAAAGAGCTGCTAGAAGAGTTATATTGGCATAGCAAGTTATAACAAGATCCTTTAATTGAAAAAAAACCATAGCTACCTTCCTGAAAAGAGTTGCATCTGTGGGGTAGTATGCTTTACGAGAGGTTTCAGACTTTTCTCTGCCATGGTAGTCACATAGTCAGGGCGCAGCCCCAAAATAAAAATGGCAGCGACAAATGGAATGCTAATGGCAATTTCATGCCATGTTAATTTTAAAGAGCGTTTATGGCTCAATTCCTTTAAGAAAGCCGACGTTTCCCCAAAAAACATATTTTTATAGAGCTGAAGCATGTAGACAGCTCCAAAGACCACTCCAGATATAGCAAAAAGAGCTGCTAGATTACTTTTTTGAAAAATGCCTAATAGGGCAAGAAACTCTCCCACAAATCCATTTGTGCCCGGTAGCCCCACTGAGCTCAAAGTAGCTACCATGAACAACACTGCATAGCCAGGGGAGAGCTTTGCCAAACCTCCATATTTTTCTATTTCCCGAGTATGGGTACGATCATAAATCATTCCCACAAGTAAGAACAATAGGCCTGTTGAGATGCCATGGTTGATCATCTGTAGGTAAGCCCCTTGTAAGCCGGCCTCTGTCTGGGAGAACATACCAGCAATAACATAGCCCATATGTGAGACCGAGGAATAGGCAATAAGCCTTTTTATGTCTTTTTGCGCCCAGGCCTGCCAGGCACCATAAAAAATGGCCACAGCTCCCACCCAGACAAGGATTTGCGAAAACACCCCCGGATCGAAGTAGTTCAGGTTAAAGCGCAAAATCCCATAGCCACCTAATTTTAGTAGGACCGCTGCCAAGATCACGGAACCCACCGTGGGGGCCTCCGTGTGGGCATGGGGTAGCCATGTATGTACCGGTATAGCAGGTATTTTTATAAGAAAGCTAAGCAAAAATCCCCAAAACAATAGGGGGCGTATATGGGTAGGTAGATTTCGGATGGCCTTCTCTAGAGAATCGCCAAAGGTAAAATCGGCCAAGGTTTGCAAGTTGTAAAAAACGACAGCGACGATAGCGGCTATGAGAAAGACGGAGCCAGCAAAGGTGTAAACGAAAAACTTAACGGCCGCATAAAACTTCTCCTTTCCCCCCCAAATGCCAATAAGAAAAATCATGGGTATAAGGATAAGCTCCCAAAAGATGTAAAAGATGACAAGGTCCCTTGCTAAAAAAACACCAATAATACATGCTTCAAGAAAAAGGAGCGAAAAATAATAGAGTTTTTCCCGATGAGGGGGATGGCCGTCTTCTGCTTGAAGTCGCAAGCTCACATAGGAATAATAAATGCCTAGAGGAAAGAGAATGGTTGTTAAAAGATAAAGCCCTAAGCTAATACCATCTATGCCTAGCGACCAACTAACCCTGTTGTATGCTTCGCTAAACCAGCTTTCCATAAGTTGGTAGCCTTCAAAACGGGGATGAAAGCTTGCAAGAACCACCAACGATACAGCCAAGCTGAGAAGACTAATTCCCAGGCTATACCCAAAAAGAAGGCCTGAGGGTTTTTTCCCCTCCCCCTTCGGTAGAAATCCTACTAGAAACGAGCCAAAGAGGGGTATGGCAATACTTAGGGTAAGCATCAGGATATACCTCCATAGAGTAGCAGCGCAAAAAAGAGCAGGCCTACTACCATGTAAAAGGCGTAGTCACCCACAAACCCACTTTGCAGACGCCGGATGACTTGGGAGAGGGCAAGGGCAAGCTCACCAACACCGTCGACGATGCGATCCACAAAGCCCATGTCTAAGGCACGATTTGTCCAAAAGGCTAATTTTTGGATGGGCTTTAGAAGTATTGCCTCATAAATTTCATCCACATAAAATTTGCCATAGCTAAGGCGCACAAGAGGTGTGCGATAGGCCCCATCGGGTATAGGGATAAGATTTTTCTTTTGATATAAGAAATAAGCTAAAAGAAAGCCCGCTATGGCGAAAACAACCGATAATCCCAAAAGCACAGCCTCTTCGCTGTGGCTAACTTCAGGTCGCCACTCGTGGGCTAGCTGGCTCGGAGCAAGGGAGAGAACTCGATCGAAATAGGCCACTATAGCGGGCGTAGTGTGAGTAATTAGCTTGGGCAACCCAACATATCCCCCGACTAGCGACAACACTCCCAATACCACAAGAGGTGCGTAGATAGTCCACCCGGGAGGATGAAAGGAACCAGGATGATGCTGCTCCAAATTCGCCACAGCGTCCTGCCTCGTATAAAAGGTTAAGAAGAGCAGGCGGAACATATAGAAACTTGTCAAAAAAGCAGTAAAGAGCCCTATCCCAAATAAGAACTTACCATGAAAACGAAATCGATACACTTCTTCCAAGATAAGATCTTTCGAGAAAAAACCACTTAGGCCAGGTATACCTGCAATGGCCAAAGTAGCTACCCAAAACAAGACAGCTAAAAGCTTGAGGTGCCGAGAGAGCCCACCCATGTGGCGGATATCCTGTTCATGGTGCATAGACAAAATGACGGCTCCCGCTCCAAGGAAGAGAAGAGCCTTAAAAAAGGCATGAGTCATTAAATGAAAAAGACCGGCTCCGTAAGCACCTACTCCCATGGCCATAAACATGTACCCAAGTTGCGAGACTGTTGAATAAGCTAGCACCTTCTTGATGTCAGTTTGGGTTAGAGCAATTAGGGCCGCAAGCAGAGCCGTAAAAGCCCCCACGTAAGCAATAAAGGCAGAGGCCTCGGGCGCCTGCAGAAAAAGCGAGGCGAGGCGCGCCATCATAAAGATGCCTGCAGTAACCATAGTGGCTGCATGAATAAGCGCCGAAACGGGGGTTGGACCAGCCATGGCATCGGGCAACCATACATAAAGAGGAATTTGGGCCGATTTTCCCATGGCCCCAATAAAGAGAAAGATGGCCACAACGTTTAGTAAATCCTTATTTGTCGATTGGCTCAAGTAGTGGTCAATACGATCATAATCTAAAGAACCTGTAAGAGCATAAAGTAAAAACATCCCCACGATAAAGCCAGCATCACCAATACGGTTTGTGATGAAGGCTTTTTTACCAGCTTGAGCTGCCCAGTCTTTGTGGTAATCAAAGCCAATAAGTAGATAAGAACATACACCAACTCCTTCCCAACCCAAAAAGAGAATCAAGAGGTTGTCGCCCAAAACCAAATGTAGCATGGCAAAAATAAATAGGTTCAAGTAGGCAAAAAACCGGGCATAGTCCTTTTTTTCTTCTGCCATGTATCCGGTGGAGTAAAGATGTATGAGTGCACCAATACCGGTTACAATCCAGGCCATAAAAAGAGAAAGACCATCTAAGCGATAAGCAAACGAAACTTTTAGGGATTCAAGTGAGATCCAGGGAAAAAACTCTGCTTTTATCACCCCTGGAAGGGTTATTTGAAAAGTAAGGTAAACAAAAACAATAAAGGAAAGGGCAACCACTCCCACCCCTACGAGAGATATCCAAAAAATGGAATAACTCTTGCGCAGGGCCAAAATACCATTTATAAGAAAGCCCAAAAAGGGAAGCCAGATAGCTAAAATCAAAAGCTCTTGTTCCATAGTTTTTCCTACTCGCGAAGTTCTTTAATTTGGGTCATATCAACAGTTTTCTGGTTACGATGCAGGGTGATGACAATAGCAAGGCCTACCGCTGCCTCTGCTGCAGCTAAGGCCATGATAAAAAATACCATAACTTCACCATTTAAAGTCCCAAAGTATCGGCTAAAGGCCACAAATAATAAATTTACGGAATTCAGCATCATCTCCGCACACATGAAGATAACTATTACATTGCGCCGACTCAAAACTCCTACTAACCCTAACGAAAAGAGGATCATTACAAGCGCGATCAAATAGGATAGTGGGATTTGAGACATGGTTTGCATAACTATTCTGATAGCTTGCGCCGGTTCTTTTTTGCAAGCACAACAGCCCCAATGACAGCCACAAGCAAAACTATTGAGATTAGCTCAAAAGGGAGAAGATAACGAGCAAAGAACTCCACGGACAACAGCTCCACATTGCCAGTTATGATTTTTCCCGAGGGACCAAAGGTTCCTTGATAACCCCGCACAGGTATGAGAGGTTGACTCGAAAAAAGGGGCATTATGGCAAAAAATTGTAATAAAAAAGCAAAAATAAGGGCAATAACCGTAACTGCCCTGGGTAAGTTGCTGGCTGGACTTTCAAAATACTCTTCTTTTACTGCTATCAACATAATAACAAAGAGGAATAAGACCATCACCGCACCCACGTAGACCAAGACCTGCACCACAGCTAAAAACTCGGCTCCCAAAAGAGCATACATAGAGGCAAGTCCCACGAAGAATACCACCAAAAACATGGCAGACTTCACCGGGTTTCGATGGAGTACCACACCCAAGGCCGCCCCCAAAAGAACAAAACTAAATACAAAGAAAAGCACAAGTCTTACATTCATGGCTTCCATAAATTTTAACCTACGTAAACATAAATACCTGCTAAAAATATATTGGCAAGGGCGATAGGCAGGAGAACTCGCCAACCTAGGTGCATGAGTTGGTCGTAGCGAAAGCGAGGTAGGGACCAGCGCACCCAGACAAATAAAAACACAAAAAATAGCGCTTTTAGTACGTAAAAAAATACACCTACTAGGGGGGCCCACCACTCACCATGGAGATTCACAGGGATAAAAAAGGGAATATTCCATCCGCCCAAAAACAAAAGTGCAGCTAAGAAAGAAAGAGTAATCATATTCATGTATTCGGCAATAAAAAAGAGAGCAAACTTAAAGCCACCATACTCTGTGTGAAAACCCACGACTAGCTCACTTTCCGCTTCTGCTAAATCAAAGGGTAGTCGATTCGTCTCCGCAAACATAGAGATAACAAAAAGCCAAAAAGCAATAAAGCCTGGCAGCGTAAACAAAAACCACGTCTCCTTTTGGGCCTCAATTATTTTGTATAGATCAAGATGCCCTGCCATAAGCACAATAGGAATAACACTCATGCCAAGCGTAAGCTCATAACTAATCATTTGCGCCGTGGAGCGTACGGAACCTAAAAGTGAGTATTTGTTATTGCTCGACCAACCGGCGAGCATGATGCCATAAACAGCAAGAGAACCTATGGCAAATACAAACAAAATCCCGGCATTGGGATTTAGAGTCTGCAAAATAAACTGCTGTGAGCCTAAGATAGGCTCTGCCTTGGGCCCCAAATTCAGTACAGGGGTAAAGGGAATAGCGGCCCACAGGAGAATTGCCGAAACAACAGACACAGCCGGTGCCAGTAAAAATAACACGGTGTCTACATTTCGGGGGATGGTTTCCATTTTCGTGAGGAACTTTATGCCATCCGCAAGTGGTTGGAAAAATCCACCCCAACCTGCTCTATTGGGGCCATAGCGATCTTGAAAATAGCCGGCCCATTTACGTTCCATTAAGGTATAGTAAGCAGCTCCTGTGATTAACACAAAAAAGGTCAAAGCTATTTTTACAACAGTCCAAAAAATCTCGCTTTGGTACCAAGCCATAGACACCTCAGGATGCCTTACTCATGGCAGGACTAAGGTAAGCTTCAAATTCCTGCCGGAATTTTTGAATAATGGGTATAACGCCCATGACATTGGCATCGGAAAAGGGACATATGGTGGTCCCATTACCCATGTTTTCGGTAAAGGAAAGAAGAGTTTCTAAATCTTCCTTCGTGGCCTGCCTTTGTCTTAGACGGTATAGGATATCGTGAATCCAACGGGAGCCCTCCCTACAAGGGGTACATTGACCACAAGATTCATGAGCATAGAAATAAGCTACACGGTAGGTAAATTCCACCATATCGGTGGTATCATCGAGCACGATCAGTCCCCCAGAACCTAGAAAAGTTCCCAACTTAGCCATGCCCTCATAATCCATAATGGCTTTTTCTGCCTCTTCCGCAGTAAGGATTGGCGTAGAGCTGCCACCGGGAACAACGGCTTTTAGTTTACGCCCTGGTCGAAGCCCTCCCGCTGTCTCATAGATGATATCCCGCAAAGGGATCCCCAAGGGAACTTCGTAAACACCGGGATTTCTTACGTGACCGGATATAGAATAAACCTTAGTACCCCCACTGCGGGGATCTCCTTTGGCCAAATTGCGGTACCAGTCACCCCCGTGGCGAATAATGGCAGGCACGGCCGCAAAAGTTTCTACATTGTTGACAACGGTCGGACAGCCATATAACCCCTTTACCGCAGGAAAAGGGGGTTTAAGCCGGGGATGGCCCCTTTTGCCCTCTAGGCTCTCTAAAAGCGCTGTCTCTTCACCACATATGTAGGCTCCTGCCCCCCGGTAAGTGGCGATATGGAATTTCTTACCACTGCCTAGGATATTATCGCCCAAGTAACCCTTTGCGTAAGCCTCCTTAAGGGCGGCCTCCACCCTTTGCCAACCTAAGTAAAACTCACCTCGAATGTAAATATACCCTTGCTCGCTACCAAGAGCTAAGGCACACAAAATCATCCCCTCAATCATGCCATGGGGAAGCTCTTCCAAAAGATAGCGGTCCTTAAAGGTGCCTGGCTCACTTTCATCCGCATTACAGACAACATAAACCGGCTTGCCGCTATTTTTCGGAATAAAGGACCACTTTAAGCCCGTGGGGAAGCCTGCACCCCCCCTTCCCCTCAGGTTGGATTTCTTCACTTCTTCGATAATAGCCTCAGGTGTCCAGCGATCCTTTTCATGTAGTAGCACTTTTTTTAGTGCCTCATACCCACCACCGGCTTCGTAAACAGCCATGGTATGGGAATTTGGCTTGCCAAAATCTTGCAATACAACCCTAACCTCATGTGGGGCTGGCATTGGTCCTCCTATCCTTTTTGTATGAGTTCATCGAGTATGGCCTCTAGTTTTTCCGGTGTTAGGTTTTCGTAGTACTCATGGTTAATGAGCATGGCTGGAGCCTTGCCACAGGCAGCGAGGCACTCTGCCTGCCGGGTAAAAGTAAACTTTCCATCAATCGTTGTCTCCCCAGGTTCAATCCCCAATTTGCGTCGTATGCATTCTTCTAGTTTGTCAGAACCCATGAGGTAGCAACTTACATTGTAGCAAACGTTGAGATGGTATTTTCCTATAGGGGTTTCGTGATACATACTGTAGAAGCTCACCACACCCGCCACCCAACTGGGTGCCACACCCACCCTCTCTGCTACATAATCCACGGCAGAGCGCGGGATATATCCTTTATCTTCCATAACTAAGTGCAGCGCCCAGAGAACTAGAGAGCTCCTTTGTGGGAATTTTTTTTCTAGTTCTTGAAATTTTTTTTCTGCCTCTGGCGAAAACCGGTAGTTGTCTGACATAGCCACCTCACCCGTCAAGTTCCCCCGCAATTATGTTTAAGCTACTCATAATGGCAATGGCATCTGCCAATAACCCCCCTTTAACCAGCTCAGGGTAGCTTTGGTAATACCAAAAGCAAGGTCTGCGTACATGAACCCTCCAGGGAGATTTTTTACCACGGGAGACAATCGTAAAACCTAATTCGCCATTGGCGGCTTCTGTGGAGTAATAGAACTCACCAGGGGGTACCTCTATACCATGCATGATAATTTTGAAATGATAGATTAAATCTTCCATGGAGCTATAGACTTTTTCTTTGGGTGGTAGATAGATGTGGGGGACATCCGCATGGTGGGGACCCTCTGGGATGTTATCAACAAGCTGCTCTATAATCCGCAGCGACTGCCACATTTCTTCAATGCGCACAAGATAGCGATCATACACAGAGCCATCTTCTCCAACGGGTATGTCAAAATCAACCTGGTCGTAAAACATATATGGGTTATCTACTCGCACATCGAAAGGTACACCGGCAGCGCGCAAATTAGGCCCTGTGTAGCCATACTCAAGAGCCCTTTCGGCCGTAATTTTACCAACCCCCTTTGTGCGATCATAGAAAATCCTCGATTTCGTTAAAAGTTTATCGGTTTCCTTTAAGACTTTGGGGAAGGTCTTCACAAAGTGTTTTACATCTTTAACAAAATCGGGGTAGATGTCATGCTCAAGCCCCCCCACCCGGCAAAAAGTATTGGTGAGGCGCGCCCCTGTCATTTTTTCTAAGATTTGGTAGATTTCTTCTCTTTTATGAAACATGTAAAGAAAGGACGCAAAGGCACCCAGGTCCACGCCGAGAATACCCATGGATATAATATGATCCATGATACGGGAAAGCTCCGAAATAATCATCCGAACGACCGTGACCTTTGCCGGCACTTCAATGCCGAGCATACCCTCCACAGCAAGAATCCAACCAATGTTGTTCATGGGGGTTGAGATATAGTTCATCCTATCGGTACAGACCAGAAACTGGTTGTAGCCATAGTGCTCCCCTAACTTTTCAAAACAGCGGTGGACATAGCCTATGACGGTTTCGCATTCTTCTATTGTCTCCCCATTTATGATGAGGTGGTTTTCCAAAATTCCGTGAGTTGCCGGGTGGGATGGTCCTAGGTTGATTTTCATGCGACCATCGGGTAAATTTTCAAAAGAAACACCTGGATGGCGAGACTTCAGGTATTCTCTTTGCTTTTCCTCCGCCCGCGTAGGCCGGTACTCACCCGTGGGCACATCTATGAGATTGCGATTGTGTGCGGCAATAGAATCTTTCATTAATCTACCTCCAGGTGTTCTTTTAAGAGATCTTCTATGAGATAGTCTTCCCCTAACCCCTGAATGGGAAAATCTTTTCTTAAGGGATGGCCCCGATAATTATCAGGCATTAGGATTCGGCGTAGATCAGGATGCCCATCAAAGATAATCCCAAAAAGATCAAAAACTTCCCGTTCCGGCCAGTTGGCACCAACCCAAAGATCTGTGATCGAAGGTACACTCTCATCTTCCCCAACAGGTAATATAACCCGAATCTTCATCCCCGTCTTCTTTAAAGAACGAAGAAGATACCAAACCTGAAAGCGCTTGCCTTGATTTTTCTCATGATCCTGAGGATCGGGGGAATTTAAATAGTCAACGGCAGTGAGATCCAATAAGAATTCATAGAGAAAATCCTCATCTCTACGTAAAAAGTTTAAGAGATCTTTCAAGTGCTCTTTCTTTACCCACAGCGTAGGCATATCCACCTTAACTGCGTAGCGAATATCTCGAAGAAGAGGACGTCTTGTGTCTAAAGTCAGCTCCTGTGGGCTAAGGATTTTTTCCTTTTCGGTTAGAAAATCAGGCCATTCACTGTACAAAAGCCAGCTTATGACCTCTTGGTTATGGAAAAGTTTTTGCCTTTGTTTTTGCCATTCATCAGCTATACGCCTGGCTACGTAGGGGGGGAGACCTTCGTCTTTTTTTACTACCCATTCTTTTTTGGCCATGACTGTGCCCAGCTCCTAAAAGGCAGTGGCTTTGACAATATTTTTACCAACATTCTCTAAAATACCAGGTATTTTTGCCAGGGCCATTTTTTTTTCGTAGCTTTCCTCTATGTCCACCGTTTATGATTTTTCGGCAAAATCCATAACCGGAGAGGAAATAAGTCTTGAACGTTATCGGGGCAAGGTACTACTTATTGTCAATGTTGCCAGCCGATGTGGATTTACCCCCCAATACAAAGGGCTAGAGAACATCTACGAAAAATACCGAGATCAGGGGTTTGAGATTTTAGGCTTTCCATGCAACCAATTTGGCAATCAAGAACCTGGTAGTGAAGAAGAGATTAAGACTTTTTGTGAAACAAACTATAATGTAAAATTCCCTCTCTTTGCGAAAATAGAAGTCAATGGCGAAAATGCACATCCGCTTTATAAATTCTTAACCAAGGCTAAACCTGGAATTTTAGGCACGGAGGCCATTAAGTGGAACTTCACAAAGTTTCTCATTGACCGTAAGGGCATTCCAGTAAAACGATATGCCCCCCAAGAGCGCCCAGAAGACCTAACAGAGGACATTGAAAAACTCTTAGCTACCAAAGAATGAAAATTCATGAAATTCTCAGAGCTAACCTACTCTCGCCCTGACACGGAAAATTACAAAAAAGAATACCTCGCCCATCTTAAGGCTTTTGCCCAGGCTAAAACCTTTGCTCTGGCAGAAGGTGCTCTTGAAGAATTAAACAAACTACGCAACCACATGAGCACCCTCTCTACTCTAGCGCATATCCGATTTACGATTAATACGAAAGATGATTTTTACCGTCAAGAACAAGAATTTTTTGACTCCCAAACCGCTCTCTTTGAGGAGCTCTCCCACAACTACTACCAAGTTTTGCTAGGCTCTCCCTTCTTATCTGATTTTGAAAAAAAATATGGAAAACAGCTCATTGACTATGCCCAATGTCACCTAAAAACTTTTTCACCACAAATTGCAGAGGACCTTAATCAAGAAAGTGAGCTTACCACCCAGTATACAAAACTTATCGCTCAAGCAGAGATCCACCTAGACGGCAAAACACTAAATTTAAGTCAATTGGCACCATACCTTACCCGACCCGAGAGAGAGGTGCGGCTAAGAGCCCAACAAGCTAAATACGCTTTTTTTGAAAAAAACCAAGAAGAGCTCGACGACATCTATCACCGCCTTGTGCAGCTGCGCCACCAAATGGCTTTAAAATTGGGCTACCCCAACTTTGTGCCATTAGGTTATGCTCGCATGGGCCGCACTGCCTACAACCCAGAGCATGTGGCTGCGTTTCGAAACTATATTAAAGAGTCCTTTCTGCCCCTATGTCAAGAGCTCATTGAGGAGCAGAAAAAAAGACTTTGCCTTGGGGAAGAGTTCGCCTTTTATGATGAGCCCCTTAAATTTCCAGAGGGAAATCCCCAGCCACGCAAAAATAAAGATGAGCTGGTAGAAATAGCACGTAAAATGTATAGCGAGCTTAGTGAGCCAACAAAAATATTTATAGAGCTTCTTTTTGATGGGGAGTTTGTAGATCTCGAGTCTAGAGCCGGCAAAGCAGGGGGAGGCTACTGCACTTACTTACCCGACTACCAGATGCCCTTTATTTTTGCCAACTTTAATGGCACCCAATACGATGTCGAAGTCTTAACCCATGAGGCGGGACATGCCTTTCAAATGTACGAAAGCCGTCACTTTAAGCTTCCTGAGTACCTTAGCCCAACTCTGGAGGCCTGTGAAATACACTCCATGTCCATGGAGTTTCTTACCTACCCCTGGATGGAACTTTTTTTTGATAAAGAAGCAGAGAAGTTTCGCTTAAGCCATCTCTCCGATGCCATCACCTTCTTGCCATACGCTGCCCTTGTGGACGAGTTCCAACATGTCGTGTATGAAAACCCAGAATTTTCTCCCCAACAGCGCAAGAAAATGTACCGTGAGCTTGAGAAGATATACCTCCCCCATCGCAACTACGCTAGCTTCCGTTTTCCCGAAGAAGGAGGCTACTGGCAACAGCAATCCCATATTTACACCTCTCCCTTTTATTATATCGACTATGCCCTAGCACAAATCTGTGCCCTACAGTTTTACCTCTGGGCAGAAACTAATAGAGATAGCTCTTGGGAAGCCTACCTTAGGGTTTGTCGTGCAGGAGGGTCCCTGAACTTCCCCGAAATTGTCGCTTTAGGAAACCTAGAATCACCCTTTAATGCCCCCCGGGAACTGCCCCAAAAGCTATTTTACAAGCTAAGGGCTTATAAAAATACCATCCCCACGCCGTAGGAGAGATGGCCGAGTGGCTGAAGGCACAGCACTGGAAATGCTGTATACAGGCAACTGTATCGAGGGTTCGAATCCCTCTCTCTCCGCAGCTATTCCCTCTGAATAATCCGATATGGTGGCAAAAGCACTTGGTAGTTGGTAAAAAGGTAGCGCAGACCTGAAATAACCGTAATAATGGTTGTAAGGAGCATTAGAAAATACGGGATAGACTCTGCAAATACCTTTTTTTTCTCCCGCGGAGTGTAGTCTGGGTTTTTTAATATTTTCAAACCGCGCGCGAGAAGCTCTGATGCTATCTGGATATTTTTCTTACCACGTCGATGACCCTCTTCAAATGTCTGCTGGATATCTATTTGAAAAGAGCGTACAAAAAATATCATTAAAATTAAAATGATGGAGGTCATCTGAAAAGCTGTCTTGGCCTTCGCAAGCCGAGTGGTGCGGATTTCCATACCCTTGCGAATAGCCAGGTATCGCATGAGGGTTACGAGCATGTCCCGGGCAATAATGGTCAGCACCATCCAAAGGGGAATTTGCGGGTCAAGGTAAAGAAAAACAAGCAGAGTTGCCAAGACTAGTGCCTTATCAGCTAAGGGGTCCATAAATCGCCCAAAGGCGGTATCTTGTTTCCATTTGCGCGCCAAATACCCATCAAGAAAGTCGGTTATGGAGGCCACGACAAAGACGACTAACGCCATTAACCGGTAAAAGGGCACTTTGGTGGTTATACAGTAGAGGAAAACCGGCACCAAAAGTATGCGGATGAGAGTTAGGAAATTGGGTATGTTCCAAATGCTCGCCATAATACCTTAGGGGCAGCTACAAGTAGCGGGTGGGCTAATGACAGTGCTCCCCTCCGTTATCGTTACTTGCGCACAGGGGGGAGAGGCCGTCTCAGGAAAGCCATCAAAACCCGCCTCAAGCACATCCCCCGTCGCTCTTCTTTTCTTATCGCAAAGAGCTAAAATCTCGTAGCTTCCCGGCGGTAGGTTGCGGATTTCCATACCATCCCCCCTTGTTGCCGCATAGGCCAACTGTTTTTGGGGATCAAACGAATCTCCTAAGGGTATGGCGGCCTTATAGTTAACAGCCCCCCCTCCTGCAATAGTAATCAACGAGACATCCACAGCGCCAACCTTACCTGGCTGATAGATGCGGCCATCCATGAGAATGTTCCCGCCAAGTCTTCCGGATTCAAGAAGGGTGTTGTACCGGTGGTTTATGCGAAAATCCGCTGGGCCAAGAAAATAAACAGTTGTCCCGAGCCCCCCAACGCGGATAATATGGCGGTTGATATTGTTTTTAAGAAAGGTACGCACTTCAAGTACGTAGGGCCTATTTTCGTCAGGTATGTTGAGCTTTAAATCTTTTCTCTCCAACGGAAATAGAAGAGTAGCGTTTCCCCCTAATGCTGAATATTGGTAGCGCTCGGCAATGTCCGTTCCTCTTACCCCCCTGTTTTCAAAAATAGCGGTGCTCTGTGATAAAAAAGATCCGGTATCCGAAAAAAGTAGAGCTGGGTTTGTGATGATTTTCCGGTAGTAGAGGGCAAGGTGATTGTAGGTCCCTACTAGGACATCATTGGCCTTAATTTCCACCCCTTCACCAAAGAAAGCCTCTAGTTTAGCTAGGCCTTCCTCCTGGCGACAACTCTTTAATTCTTTATCTTGCAAAGCATCATAGCGGGAACATAGTAAGAGTCGCTGGCGTGAAAAAAACTCCCAATAATCCTCAGCATCGCGCCCGCCCCCGGGCCCTGAACCCTGGCCTAGGCGGACCTCGGCTAAGTCGATGTACCACTCTAAATGCTGCGGCCCATGTGATAGAGTTTGGGTATGGAAATCCGTATTATGCAACGGTTGACCGGGGGCCACGAGACTGTCATAGGCATCATCGTTAAAAAAAGGGAGCCATCCATAAGGGTCATTTGTCTCATATGTCCCCTTGAGCACAAGCCTTGCTCTTGGGTTTGCTAAATCAGAGAAAACAAGCTCACCTGTGCAACCAAGGGCCATGAGAAGTAAATATAGGTATGCGAGAAGTTTTTCTCGTCTCATTTTAGCGACTGAGGTTAAAATTGACCATTAGGCCAAATTTTAATAAATGGGCATTTACCACACGATAACCGGGAAAATGAGGCGGCGGCCGCAGGTACCCTTCATAGACAAAAAAGTAATCAATACGGGCCCCTATATTGACCCATTTACCGGCGGGAAACGATGCCTCATAGCCTAGAAGCATTAGGGGGTGCCAGTTTTCTCGTTTGTTTGGCTCACTAAAAACATACATAGCCCCAAATCCCAGTTTTGCATAAAAGGTAAGGGGCAGCTCAATAGGTAAAAGATAATCGACGGCCCCATAAACGGGTACTGTGTGTAGAGCCGATTGGAAGCGGCTGTCATAGTAGCTGTAAGAAGTCCCTACTTCACTACGCCATGTATCAGAGGGAAGGTTCATGCGCCAAAAAATACCACCCCCTAAATTTGTGTCGAGGTAATAGCTGAGGGCAGAGCCAGGAAAAGGTGTCACGGGCCCAAACCAGAGACCAATCTGCGGTCGAAATCGCCAACTTTCCTCTTCAAATTGGCAAAAGAGAGACACCCCCAGAAAGTGGTAGAGAAGAAGCGTTATGAAAAATCTTTTCGTCATGGACTATTGAGTTTTTTTTGTATGAGCTCTTTTAGCTCGGGGGGGGCATTAAGCGCCAGGGCGTTTTGCCAAGCTGTCCTTGCCTTTGCCCTCATCTCATTTGCTTCTTCTCGAGGGAGATTTTCTGCCCATAGCCAGTAGATTTGCCCTAAGAGGTTATAGAGATAGGGATCTTGTTTTTCTTGATCAGCAGCCCACTCTAGGACAAAAAGAGCCTTGTCGTACTGCCCACGTAGCGCATAGATCCAACCCTCAAGACTCAGTGACTCCACACGATCGCGCAGTTGATGCTCTCCGGACTTAAAGACGGCCTTTGCTTTTTCAATGTAGCGTAGGGCCTCCCCTTCCCTACCTTGCAAAAGCAAGGCTCGTGCAAGGAGGTTATACATGCGTGGACTAACTTTATTCTTTACTTCCAGTTGATCTAAACCTTTAAGTAGTATTTTCTCTGCCTTTTTTATTTCGTTTTGGCTTAAATAAAGAGCTGCTGGCTCGGAATAGGAGAGGGGCTCCTCTTTATTTATTTTCTCTAGTTCTAAAAGATGGATGGTTGCCGGAACAACATTGCCCAAGTGCCAATGGTTGTAGCCTGCCAAAAGTCTAAGTCGGTAGTCATTAAAATTTGATTTTATCACATGTCGTATATACTGCAGAGATTTTTCGTAGTTGCCCTCCACATAGGATAGCAAGGCCTTTTCGTATATTTGGTCGATATAAGGGGGTTCTGCATTTTCAAGTTCCTGGCTTAAATCTTGGGCCATCCCCATGAGTGGAAAAACCAACCAAAAAAGTCCATTTCTCATGGCTGCCTCCTGTTTTGTAGTCTACATGAGGTCAACTAATTCGCTTAAGGGGGTATACCTCAATTTCTCTATTTTGCATCTCTAGTATTCCTAAAATTACCTCGCGTGCGGCAGCGACTGTAGTAAAGTAAGGGAGGTTGTACTGGAGAGCTGCCAATCTAATTTCCAAGGCATCGTGGCGCGTGCGATAATCCGTGGGAATGTTAATTATTAAAGATATTTTGCCCGAGCGAATTAAATCGACAATGTGGGGTCGACCCTCGTGAACTTTATTTACACGTTCGCACTCAATGCCTTGATTTTTTAAATACTGACATGTTCCCTGTGTGGCAAGCAAACGAAAGCCATTTCGGGCAATCTTGCCAAGAACCTCACTTAGAGCTTCCTTGGCCTGATCATTAACCGAGACAAAAATTGTGCCTTCATGAATGGGAATTTTCATGCCTGAGGCAATTTGGCTCTTAAAAAAAGCCTCCGAATAGGTGCGCCCAATACCCATAACTTCACCTGTAGATTTCATCTCAGGTCCAAGAATGGTGTCTACGCCACGAAATTTTTTAAAAGGAAGTACAACTTCTTTGGCATAGTAATAATTTAGTTTTGGCATTTCAGTAAAACCCAATTCTCGAAGGGTTTTGCCTAAGATCACGCCCATAGCGTATTTCACAAGGGGTTTACCTGTGGCCTTGGCTAAGAAAGGCACAGTGCGGCTAGCACGAGGATTTACTTCTAAGACATAGAGCTGCTTATCCTGAATGGCATACTGAATGTTAATAAATCCCCTCACCTTTAACTCCAACGCTATTTTTTCCGTCGCATGCTGAATTTGCTCTAATAAAGCCTGTGGTATGCTTACTGTAGGCAAAAGGCAGGCACTGTCTCCCGAATGCACCCCTGCCTCCTCCACATGTTCAAGAATGCCACAGATAGTCACCGTCTGCCCATCGGAGAGCGCATCTACATCTAGCTCCAAGGCGTTTTGTAAAAAACGGTCAATTAACGCTGGTCGGCGCAAGCTGACTTCCGTATTTTCTTGCATGTATTGCCTAAGCTGCTCTTCGGTATGGACAATCATCATAGCTCGCCCACCCAAAACAAAAGATGGGCGTACGAGAACTGGGTAGCCGAGCTTTTGGGCCGCACGCACGGCATCTTCCACAGAGGCAGCCATGTAGCCCTCACTTTGGCGCAGGCCTAATTTGTGCAATAATTGCTGAAAGAGCTGGCGATCTTCACAAATTTCAATACTCTCTATTGAGGTGCCCAGAATAGGCATACCAAGCTGCGCAAGACTTTTGGCAAGCCGCAGGGGGGTTTGACCCCCAAACTGCACCACAAGCCCTAAAACCTCCCCTTTACTTTTTTCTCGCCGGTAGATTTCGTAAATATGCTCTGCTGTAAGTGGTTCAAAATAAAGGCGATCAGAAGTATCATAATCAGTAGAGACAGTTTCTGGATTTGAATTAACCATAATGCTTTCGATGCCCAGATCTTTCAAGGCAAAAGCGGCATGGCAGCAGCAATAGTCAAACTCGATACCCTGACCAATACGGTTCGGACCCCCACCTAAAATAATAACTTTTCTTTTTTCGCTGGGTTCACTTTCATCTTCTTCTTCATAGGTAGAGTAAAGATATGGGGTGTAGGATTCAAATTCAGCAGCACAGGTATCTACTCGCTTAAAAACAGGAAAAATTTTTTCTTCTTCGCGTCTTTGCCGAACTCTCTTCTCACCTTCATTTAAGAGCTCTTCTAACTCATCTAGTAAACTCAGATATTCCTCTGTCCCCTTTTTAAGCAATGCCAATTTTTCTTCCATCTGTGAGATTTTTTTTCTATGTAAAAGATAAGCTATCTGCCGGTCGCTAAAGCCTCTTCTCTTGGCCTGATATAAGAGTTCACGGCTTAATTTTCCTTTCTTTTCATACTCGTGACAAAAGTATTCCTCGAAATTAATAATTTCTTGAAAGTGGTGTAAAAACCACGGGTCTATATGACTTAGGTTATAGATTTCCTCTAGGCTAAATCCTTCGCGTAGGGCTTCTCTTAGGTAAAGGAGGCGGCGATCTGTAGGTGTACGTATTTCCTGCCGTAAAAGAGCAAGATGATTTTCTTTCTTTTTTTCTCGCAATACACTTAATATGACCTCTAGATGGCCATCTGCTCCCCAACCCGAATAGCCAAGCTCGAGGGAGCGCATGGCTTTCTGCAAGGATTCGGGAAAGGTACGCCCAATAGCCATTACCTCTCCGACCGATCGCATTTGGGTATCTAGTTCTCGTGGTGTCTCCGGAAATTTTTCAAAGGTAAAGCGTGGTATTTTCGTTACAATGTAATCTATGGTTGGCTCAAAACAGGCAGGTGTTTTGCGGGTGATATCGTTCCAAATTTCATCAAGGGTATAACCCACAGAGAGCTTAGCCGCTATTTTAGCAATAGGAAAACCTGTGGCTTTAGAGGCCAGCGCCGAGCTACGGCTCACTCTGGGATTCATTTCAATAACTACAATTTCCCCATTTTGGGGATTAACGGCAAACTGGATGTTTGAGCCTCCTGTTTCTACACCAATTTCTCGGATAATGGCTATGGCCATATCCCTCATTTTTTGGTATTCTCGGTCCGTGAGTGTCTGTTGAGGCGCAACGGTAATAGAATCTCCGGTATGGACCCCCATGGGATCGAGATTTTCAATGGAGCAAATAATCACGACATTGTCTTTTAAATCCCGCATGACCTCAAGCTCGTATTCTTTCCAGCCAATGATAGACTCATCAATAAGTACTTGTCGGATAGGAGATTCCTCCAAGGCTTTTTTTACCATAACTGGAAAATCTTCCCGGTTATAGCAGACTCCTCCGCCGCTGCCCCCTAAAGTAAAAGAGGGCCTTAAAATAACAGGCAGTCCAATCTCTTCTAATAAAGCCTCAGCTTCATCTGCACTATGGGCAAAACCAGATTTGGGCATGCGAAAACCAAGCCGATCCATGGCCGCTTTAAATAAACGACGGTCTTCGGCCTTGGCAATGGCTTCTTCTTTAGCACCAATGAGTTCAACACTATACTCGCGCAAAACCCCGGCACGGGCAAGCTCCAGCGCAGCATTAAGAGCGGTTTGTCCACCAACCGTAGGCAACAAAGCCTGAGGTCTTTCTCTCTCGATAATTTTAGTCAGGTAAGGTAAAGAGATGGGCTCAATGTAAATGACATCTGCTAATTCGGGGTCGGTCATGATAGTGGCCGGATTGCTGTTGACCAAAATGACGTAATAACCTTCTTCTTTTAAAGCCTTTATGGCTTGAGTTCCTGAGTAATCAAATTCACATGCCTGGCCAATGACAATGGGGCCGGAACCAATGACAAGAATCCGCTCCAAGTCTTGGCGGCGGGGCATGGGTCATAGTTGGCCAGCAAAATAGGCCGTCAAATGGATGAAACTTGACAACTGGCTATACTTGGCTGCCCTGACTACATGGAGCTTTCGGGATATATTAGTCTTTGTATCACGGGAAGCGAAGTATTAAATGGTTTCGTCCTTGATACGAATACTCGCTTTTTTGCTTCTGAGTTTTATAAAGCAGGCTTTGAGGTAAGAGAAAGTCGAATCCTGCGAGACGACCCAAGGGCCATTTTAAACAGCTGGGAGGAATTTTACCAGCGAGGTGATATCATAGTCAATGCTGGCGGGCTTGGCCCCACCCGAGATGACCTTACGGTTGATTTGCTCTGCCAATGGTTAAACCGTCGCCCCGTTATGGTTCAGGAAGCAGAGGAGAAAATCCGAAGGCTTTTTCAAGAAAAAAAAGAGCGAGGGATGACCATGAAGTACTCTTTAGAGGTGGCGTTACGCCAAGCTCGTATTCCCGAAGGCTGCATTGCCTTGCCTAACCCCGTGGGCCTTGCACCAGGAATTTTTGTTCCTGAAAAAAATTTTTTTGCCTTGCCTGGCTTCCCCATTGAAATAGAGGGGATATGGCCATCTCTGTGGCAATATCTAGATAAAGAAAAGCTGCAGAAATACCACACACGTGAGTTACCTGTTTGGTCTTATGGCGAAAGTGCCTTGTTTGCCGAAATACATCCTCCAGAGGAAATCGAAATGGGGGTGCATGCTTTGCCTTTTGGCTGTCGTCTTTTTTTTAGGAGCCAAAATGAAAGACTTTTAGATGAATTTTTTACCTCGTTAAAAGAGCGCTACTATGGCCTTACGCAAGAGTCACCCCTCAAGAGTTTTGCCCAATGGGCTATGGCAAACAATAAAAAGGTGGCTCTAGCGGAAAGCTGCACGGGTGGACTTTTTGCTAAAGAATTTACTGACATCCCAGGAATCTCGGCTATCTTTTTAGGGGGGGTCGTTTCCTATGCCAACGAAATTAAGATGAGTTTTCTGGGCTTACCGGAAGAAATCTTGAAAACACATGGGGCCGTAAGTGCTCCCTGTGCCAAGGCCATGGCCGAAGGCGCTCTGTTGCGTTTTGGTGCTGATATAAGTGTCTCTTTTACGGGCATAGCTGGTCCCGGAGGAGGAACACCTAAAAAACCTGTGGGCACACTATACATTGGGCTGGCAACGAAGGGAGAAGAAACTCTTATAGGAAAATTCTTTTATGATTTTGGCCGTGCAAGATTTCGCCAAGCTGCCTGCGCCACAGCGGCTCTTGTCCTCTACCAAAAGTTTGTACTTGCTCCTCACAAAAATTTGCGTGACTTGCCTCTTGGCAATCAATTTCTGCCCATCGAAAGATATTTGGAGTAATTATGCCCGAATACTTCCTCTATGTTTTACTCAACCTACTGCTCATCTATGTTCCCAGGGTAGTTGTCATTGCCTACATATTGCGTAGCGGGGAGCCCTATGATAACCGACATCCGCGACTGCAGCAGGCAAAACTTACGGGACTTGGGGCAAGAGCCCAGGCTGCTCATGAAAATTCAATAGAGATGTTCGCGCTTTTTGCGCCCAGTGTGATTATTGCCCATCTCCTTGGGGCCCCAAATTATTATTTAAGCCTTTTAAGCCTTACTTACTTTTATGGCCGACTCGCCTATATCATAGCTTACCTAGCCAATTGGCATGTCTTGCGCAGCATAATTTGGACAATAAATTTTCTCAACATCGTAGCTCTATATTTTATAATACCCTTAAATAACTAAACAAGCTCGCCGCCACAGCTCGAACCGCTGCCCGCGGTGCAGCCATAACAATGGTTGGCGAGTTTAATCTCCCGTGCCATGAGATTTTGAAAATTAGCTCGCCGGATGTGTCTCACCTCGGCTTCTAATTCCAGCATTTGGTTGAAATCACAGTCATAAAGCCTACCGTCGTAACCTACGGAAATTTGATGGCGGCACATAAGACCTGGTAAAGTGGCAGGGTTAAAAGAATTTACCAAGACTTCCATATATGTCTCATATTTGCCTAGCCGCACAAGACTTTCTAAGAAGCGGTTTATAGGCATATTATTAATACAATAGAGATTATTAAAGACAATCCCATGGTTACGCCAGAGGGCTTCCTTAAATTCCCTTTCTAAGATTTTTTGTGAAGAGGAGAGAAAAATACCAGTGGGGTTGTAGACGAGGTTTAAAACCAGAGAGGCTTTCTTGCCATAGCCAAGTTCGTTTAATAGTTGTAAGGCACGGATGGATTTCTCGTAGACACCTTTTCCCCTCTGGCTATCCGTGCGCTCCTTTGCGTAGTGGGGGAGGGAAGCCACTATTTCGACCTCGTGTTGGGCCAAAAATTGAGGCAAATCTTCTTGCCCTTCTTCAAAAAGCACAGTAAGGTTACAGCGATCTATCACATGGCGCTTTCGTTTCTTGACTTCCTCCACAAAATAACGGAAGTAGGGATTGAGCTCTGGTGCTCCTCCCGTAATGTCGACAATTTCTATTTCTGGGGTGCGATCCAAAAAAGCAAGTAACTCCTCAAAAATAGGAAGACTCATTTTTTCCGTACGCTGGGGTGAGGCATCTACGTGGCAATGACGGCAGGCCTGGTTACAGTATTTGCCTACATTAACTTGCAGTGTTTTGAGTGACAGAGGGGTAAGTTTTTTCAGACCAGTCTTTTCAAGATCTTTTGAAAAGCTGTAGTTTTGCGAAAGACGCTCTAGTTGCTCATCAAGCGATAGTTTCATATACTCAACTCATCTATTTTATTCATCATTTGCACGGCATGCACAAGGGTAATCCCAGCCATCATGGCTGCTGCGACATGTACAGCCTCACTCATCTCCTGTTCATCTGCCCCTTTCTCAAGACAAGCCTGAGTGTAGGCATCGATACAATAAGGACATTTTTGCGCGTGGGCCACAGCAAGTGCAATTAAAGCTTTTTCTTTGGCAGAGAGCGCCCCAGGGGCCATGACATGGTTGTAATAATCAAAAAATTTTTGGGCAGCCTCGGCATTAACTCTTCCAATATTGGGAAATTTTGCTAGATCTCTTGCATTGTAATAATGATTCTCCATAGCGAAGCAATATAAACCATTTTTCTTTTTGTCAAAAATATTTTAAAAAATTTGCCAATTTGCGAAGCTCACCTTAAGCTATGGCTGTGCTTCTCGTAGAAAAGCTTTCAAAAAGCTTCCCATCAGGAGAGCATAGGATTGTTGTCCTCAATAACATTAGCTTCGAGATAAAACCAAACGAATTTGTGGCTATAACAGGGCATTCCGGAAGCGGCAAGACAACGCTGCTTTCGCTTCTCGTAGGGCTTGAGAGACCAGATACAGGTAAAATTTATTTTAAGGGAAAGGAACTCACGGCCATGTCAGAAGAAGAACTTGCTCTTTTTAGGCAAAGGCATGTCGGCTTCGTCTTTCAAAACTATGAGCTCTTCCCCTCACTAACAGCACTTGAAAATGTTGAACTTCCCTTACAAATCCGGCGAGAAAAAAAAGTACGTGAAAAAGCAGAAATGTTACTCTCCCAGCTAGGCTTAAAAGAAAGACTGCACCATCTGCCATCCCAACTCTCGGGGGGTGAGCAGCAAAGGGTGGCCATTGCCCGCGCCTTAGTGAGCCAGCCTGATCTAATTTTAGCAGATGAGCCTACAGGTAATCTCGACGAAGCTAATGGCAAGCTCGTTATGGAAATTCTCTTAAAGTACCGACAGTCATCTGCTCTCTTACTCGTAACGCATAATAGCGAGCTGGCTCACCTTGCTGAAAGGCAGATTGTGCTTAAGTCTGGTACTATTGTGAAAGAAATCAAGCGCAAAAGGAAAAATGTCTCCCATATTTAAAATTGTTCGTCGGGAAGCACAAAGTGAAAAAAGGATATTTTTTATTATTAAAATTTTATTTGCGCTCGGAGTTTTTTTTTATTGCTTAGCCATCGCTCTTATTGATTATTTTGAAGCAACACTAAAGGAAAAAGCAGCCCAACTCGCCTCTGCTGATATTATCTTCCACAGTCACAAAAGAATTTCTTTGGAGCAAGCCTACCTCATTCCTCAAATTACCGAAACCTCTTTAAGTGAAGAACTCATGACCATGCTTTATTTTCCAAATGGAGAAAGCAAACTTGTGAAATTAAAAACCTTCGAAGATAATTACCCATTAAGAGGTAAAATAGCACTTCATCAAAAAGAACATTTCGATCTCTTCTTGCCAAAAGAACTTTTTCAAGAACACAAGCTCCACACACATGTTAAAGCCCGCCTAGGCGAGGCCCTTTTTGCCGTTTCTTTTTATGAAACGCTCCGCGAAAGCCCCCTCTTAGACGCGGCGATGGCACCTACGGTTTTACTCAAAAGAGAAAAGCTCAAGCTAACAGGTCTTGTTCAACCGGGTAGCCGTGTTCGCTATCACCTATACGTGAAAAGCGAGGCTAAAAAGAAAACACTCGAGTCTCTTAAAGAAAAGCATTACCTAAACTTGCTCGAAAAAGGGGTTCATTTGGAACTTGCTGAGGAAAGACTGGATTTCCTACGTCGGTCCATTTCAAGAGCCAAAAATCTCTTTCTCTTTCTTTCTCTTTCGGTGCTGCTTTTATCGCTACTAGGGCTTGCCCTTGGCTTTAACATACTTTTGCGACAAAGAAAACGCAACACCGCTATCTTAAAAACATTGGGTTTGCCAAACCGTGAAATTTTACTTCTGTATGTCTCCTTACTTCTTTACATTCTTCTGCCTAGTTTAGGTCTTGGCCTTTTTGCAGCCAATCTTTTCTTTCCCTTGTTTCAAAACTATCTTTCACAAAAATTTTTCTTCATAAGTCAAAAGTTAGAAATAATAAGCCTTGCCCAAAATCTTCGCTTTTTTGCAACTTTTTTCTTTGGAGCGCTTTTTGTAAGCATCATCCCCTTAAGAGAAATAGTTAAGCAAAGCCCCCTAGGTATTTTCCGAGAAAATGAAAGAGGTGCACACCCATGGGTGAGCTTCTACTATTTTTTGTTTTTCTCCATTCTTATCTTTGCCTTAGCTTTGATGCAGAGTGGGGATGTCACCACTGCCCTCAGGCTTTATGCTATAACAGCTCTTCCGTTCCCCCTTTTTATACTTTCCGCTCCGTTACTTGTTTGGTTAGCCCGCAAGGTCCTGCCATTTATAAAAAATGCCTATCTTCACCTTATCTTAAAAAATCTCACAGTGCTTAATACCCAAAGTCGACTTATTTTAGCAGGATCGGCCCATGCGGTGTTTTTGCTTGCGACCGTAAGCATCGGTGAGTACAGCCTGCGCCGAGAATTCCACCACATCGAGAGCGAAAAAATACCCAACATTTTTGTCTTAGACATCCAACCATCTCAAAAAGAGCTTTTTTATAAACTTTTAGAAAAAATTCCTGTAGAAGAGCTCTCCCTTGTTCCCTTAATTAGCTGCCGGATTGTTTCTATAAACGAAAAATCTATTTTGCCTGAGAAAGTCCAAGTAGGAAGGGAAAAAAGTTGGGAAGACCAGTTGCGGACACGGGAATATCTGATAAATTATCGCTCTTTTCTTCAAGCCAACGAAGAGGTCATCGAGGGCCGGTTCTGGCCAAGAGATTTTAAAGGCCATTTAGTTGCCGTAGAAGAACAGTGGGCAAAGACTTTTGATGTTAAACTAAAAGATCGCATTCAGCTAGATATCGCAGGGCTTCGCTATGAGGCCGAAGTCTCGGCTATCCGCAGGGTGAGATGGGAGGAGATGAGACCTAATGCCTTTTTCATCTTTAGTCCCAATGAAACTTTAGAAAGTGCTCCCCAGACCTTGCTATCAAGCTTTTATCTCAAAGACAAAAAAGAAATCGCCAAATGGCGCCGTCTTGTAGCAACCAGAAAACTAAACTGGACTATTTACGAAGTAAGCAAAACTATTGAAGCGGTAAAGAAAATTAGCGAACAAATATCCCTTGCTATTTGGCTTGCCAGCTTTGTAGTTATGTGCTATGGCTTTTTGCTCTTAAGTTTAACGCTAGCCGCCCAAAAAGAAAGCCGCAGAAAAGACGCAAGCCTCCTTAAGATCTTAGGGGCAAACAAAAAACCGCTTATGGCCTACCTTATTTTTTCCCACAGCGCCGAAGCACTTCTGGCTTTAACGCAAGGACTTTTGTTGTCCTGGCTTTTTCTCTCTCTTGTGTACTACCATCTCTTTGGTTTATTACCCCACCTCCCCATTTATCTTGCAGGACTTGTGCCTTTCGTTCTCTTAATTTCCCTTGCGCAAGCTTTTCGACAAAGCCAGGAAATCTTACAAGAAGAGGCTTATGTGCTTTTAAGGCAAACTAGGGTTTGAGGTGGCCTCGAAGAGCTTTCCATAAATTTTCAGCTACTATGGCCATCCCTTTCTCGTTTGGATGTATCCCATCTGGTAAGTTTAATTCCTCTCGCATAGCCACATTCTCTAAGAAAAATGGCAACAGTATTACTTTCTTACGACGTGAGAGGCGATGAAAAACCTCGTTATATTCTTTACCATAGCGTGATCCCATGCTGGGAAAGGTTTTCATTTCAACTAGAAAAATTTTACTAACTTTTTTGTCTCTTAGGTAATCAATGATTTTGCTGAGGTTTTTTTCCATTTCAACAAGCGAAAGCCCGCGCATAGCATCATTTGAGCCAAGTGCAATGACGGCATGGCTAATGTTATGTTCCCTTTGTCGAAAATACCAAGGGAGGCGCTCTAGACCCCCCGCAGTGGTATCTCCAGAGCGACCCCCATTGATGACCTCATATGGCCAGTTCTCGGCCTCAATTTTTTTTTGAATTAAGGCAGGATAGCTCTTGTCGGCACTGAGCCCATAGCCCGCCGTGAGACTATCACCTAAAAATAAGATTTTGGTTTTTTTCTCGGCAAAAAGTGGATAAGAAATAGTCATGGAGATTAGCAATAAAAAAGCTCTTTTTTCCCACATAACGAGCTTCTCCCCCCTCACATTTGCTCCAGAAGTAAACAATAAAAACGCAGGGCAAATTCAAGAGAACTAAGTGATATGCGTTCATCTTTGCCGTGCATGCGCTGAAAATCATCAGCTGTAAAATAAATCGGGCTAAAGCGATACACATGGGGAGTGAGGCTCGTGTAGTGACGACTGTCGGTAGCACCCAGGACCAGGTAGGGTGTGACGATTATATCTTCTCTTAGACTCTTAAGAGTAGTGGCAATTTCGCCAAAACCTCGTGCTTGGGGACCCATGGGTGAGATAGGGGATGGATCGCTGTAGAAAGAGAGATTTTCTACCAGAACAAGACCTTGCGTGATTTCTTCTACATAAGACTTAGCCTCCTCTCGACTCGTGGGCGGCAAGAGGCGTAGGTTGACCACAGCCATAGCTTCGTGCGGCACTACATTTTCTTTTTGACCAGCAGATAGGATAGTAGCGGTCATGGTTGTTGTCGTACTAGCCCTTCCCGTCTTTGATCCTTTGAACTGTGTCAAAAGAAATGGCTCAAAAAGCCATAGATTTGCCAAGGCTATCTTTTGCCAAAAGGGCATGTAGGGGGCAAGGTAAGCAAACATTTCTTTTTGAATAGAAGTGAGCCGGGTAGGAAATGGATTGTCTTGAAGTCGCATTAATGCTTTTATCAGCTTTTCCGTTGCCGAATCGAACGGTGGGGCGGAAGAATGACCTCCTTCACCCCGCGCTAGAAGCTTTAAACTCAAGTAGCCTTTTTCCGCAACGCCAATAGTGGCCACAGGTAGAGCAACTCCTGGGACAAGACCTAAGGTTATGGCGCCACCCTCATCTAAGACAAACTCGGCTTCCCCAATTTCCTTTTTTAAGAGATCTGCCATGAGCTTGCCACCTTGCCAACCACCGTTTTCTTCATCGTGTCCAAATGCAAAATAAACACGACGTTCGGGCATAAAACCTTGCCTCAAGAGGAGCTCTGCCGCTTGCAAAAGACCAATCACCGTAACCTTATCATCTATAGCCCCCCTGCCGTAGATAAACTCACCTACTTTTTGTGGCGCAAAGGGTGGATACTGCCATCCATCCCCTGCTGGTACAACATCATAATGCCCTAAAAACACAGCAGGTTTTTTTTCTCTATCTCTTCCTGGCCATAAATAAAGCAAGCTAAGTTTGTTTATTTTGCGCACGATAAGATGGCGATGTACTAGCGGAAATTTCTGCCTTAAGAAGTCATGAAAAGAAAGAAAAACCTTATGGTTGCGCTCTTCCTCTCTTTGAGGAGAAATGGTAGCTATGCGCAAAGAGTCCATAAGGTTTTTCTCAAATAAGTGGAGATGCTCCTGAGAGATAGCAAAACGTGGTTCACGGCGGCTCCAACGAATTTCTTGTAACGTGAAAGTTCTTACTAGAACAACAGCAATTACAACAATAAAGAGCATTAGTGTGAAAAAAGTTATCTTGCGTAGCATATTGTAAGCCTTGAAGATGGATGCAGCCTTTCAATCTTTTTTGTTTTTGCCAAAAAAATCTTTACAGAAAACAGAAAGACCCCACCCATGCTTATGCTTGGTAACTCAAAGTCCCACAGCAGCTGGCTTTTTCTCTATGTCTTGATTTCCCATATTAGTCCCCTCGAGTTGCAGGTACCTAAGATCTTCCGCCAGGAAGAAACACCCGAAATTTTTATTTACACCTACCCCACTGGCAAGGTCCATCTTCGAGTATACCGCGTTGAAAATCCTGTCGACTTTCTCTTAAAACAAGATAAAGAGCTTGCTCCCCAGAAATTATCTTCTTTGCGCCGAGCAAGCTCAGGATTTGCCATGTGGCAGGCCTTCGCAGAAAATCTGCGTTATTGTTTTTACTCAATGGCACGTAGCTACATCCGCCCCACACACAGGGAAGCCTTGCGTAAATTCTTGCATCTCAAATCTTACGCCTATCCTTATCATGAACTTTTTCCTGAAGAAAATCTCTTTGGGAAATTACCCTTGCCCTTAGTTAAAGAATGGTCGCTCCCCATGAAACCCCATCAGGGATACATGCGTCGTCTATCTGTGCCTATCTCAGATACTGGCTTCTACCTTTTGGAGGCAAGCCATGGTAATTCCATTGTCCATGCCCCGTTAATTAAAAGTAACCTGAATCTTTTGGTAAAAGAAGGGGTTACCTCAAGACTTGTCTATGCCCTAGATCGCCGTGGTAATCGTCTTGATGAAGCAGAGCTTTTTGTCTTTAGCAGGCAAGGAGAGCTTCCCTTGGAGCTTGTGGGCCAGAAAAAAGTAAAAGAAGGAATTTTCCATGAAAAAGACAGTGATATTCCCATCTCCGGTGAAACTCTTTACTTACTTAAATACAAGGGGGAATATGTCTTATCAGACATTTATTACTACTTGCGCAGCACCCAGAAGAATTATCGAGCCGCTATTTTTACAGATCGCCCTCTATATCGCCCAGGACATACAGTAATCATAAGTGGTCTTGTCTATAAACATGATAAGGAGGTGTTAACACCTTATGAAACTACGGCAGAACTAACAGTTAAAGATCCTGAAGAAAATACCATTTTAACTCGCCATATTAATTTAGAGGCGTCTGGAAATTTTACAACAAATTTTGTCTTACCTCAGCATAGCCCCTTGGGTGTCTATGTAGTTACTCTTCAAATTCATGGCAAAACCGAGTACACCCAATTTTATGTTGAGGAGTATCGCAAGAGTAGTTTTTATGTAAAAATAGAGCCTCTCTCTTCTGTTTACTTGCATCAAGACACAGCTCGTGTCAAAATTAAAGCGGCCTATTACTCGCAAGAACCTCTAGCAAACGCCACCGTTCAATATGAAATCCAAAAGGCATCGCTTGTGCGTCCCTTTTGGACTTTCTTTCGCTATTCATGGTATTACGATGACGGCAGCTCCTACATTCCCTATGAACCTATCCTAGAAGGTGAGGGAAAAACAAACGAAGCCGGCGAGTTAGAAATTAGCTTTAAAGTAGAAAGCGTTGAAGATGCCGATACAACCTACCAGGTGGTAGCCCATGTCACGGGCATAACCCGAGAAACCGTTAGAAGTGCTCTTTCTATCCCCGTTAGCCGCAGTGAATACCGACTTTTCCTTGAACAAGACCGTTGGTATTATTTTGCAGGAGAAAAAGCCCGTTTTGTTATTCGAGCCGAAAATGTGCTTAAGCAAGAAGCTCAAGCTGGGCTTAGGATTAACGTGGAGTTCTTTCACGTCTCCTATTTGGGAGACCAAGAGAGGTATGAGAAAATCTCGGAAACCACTGTAGTGACTAACGAAGAGGGTGAAGCTTTGGCAACACACTTATTTGGCCCTAAGGAAGGTCATTATGAGGTACGCATTTCCGCAACAGATGCGCATAACCGAACAACCATGGAAAGATTTTCTTTTTGGGTATATTCCCAAAATGGCTTCCCATCATATGCTCAGGAAGAGATCCAACTTTTGCCTGACAAAACAAAATATACACCTCACGATACTATCAAACTAAAAATAAACTCCCCCTCTCAAGAAGCAGAAAAGCTAATTGTCTTTGAAGCTGAAGACATCTTAGGTTTTGAAATCCTGCCCCCCGGCAAAAGCTTCGTAGAGATTAAAATAAGAGATGTTTTCATGCCGAATTTTGTCATCACGGCCCATGCTCTCCACAACGATCGCTTTTATTATGGCACAAAACAAATTGTAGTGCCACCTGAACATAAATTCTTGCAAGTAGAGATTTTACCAAATAGCAAAAAATACCAACCCAAAGAAAAAGCTGAGCTAAGCCTGCGCATACGTGATGCTATGGGTAAGCCAGTACAAGCCCACTTTTTCCTTGCCGTAGTGGACGAGGCAATCTTTGCTCTGAAATCACCTGCCTTTTCTCACCTAGGCGAAGTTTTTTATCCCAAACGAGGGCATTTGGTCTACACGACAGATTCCTCTGCCTTTCGGCTTTATGCAAGCTCGCGCAAGATTTCCCTCTACACTTTCTTGAAAAACCCAAAAGAGCGCTATTTAGGGGAATTTAAAAAGGCTGCTTTAGCTCAAGAGCTGAATTACCTGCGCACAGATTTTCGCGACACAGCTTTCTTTAAAGAAGGCAGAACCAATGAAAACGGTTTGGCTAAGATTCATTTCGATTTCCCCGACAATCTCACTTTATGGCGCATCACCGTGCATGCAGCCACAAGACATGGCGAATTTGGTACTTCTGTAGTAAAAGTACCTGTTGGGAAAGATTTTTCCATAAGATTTGCGCTACCACGGTTCGTGCGCGAGAATGACACCGCTGTAGTGGGTGTCATTCTCAATAACCGTCATGGACAAAAGCTAAAGGCTTCTCTCGCCCACAAAGTAGAAGGAGCCGAGTTTGTCACAGAACCCCCGAAAGAGTTAATTCTTGCCCCCTCTTCGCAAATGCGCTACGATCTCACCCTGCAGGTCGCCGATCTTTCTAGGTATGAGAAGCTAAAACTGACCGTCTCTGCCCAAGCCATGGAAAGCGATGCTCTAGAGCAAGAAATCCCCATTTTGCCAAGCGGCATACGTCGAACCTTAAGTAGCCAAAAAATCTTTAGACATGATGAAAAATCAGGTAGGCTTTTGCTAAAAACCGAAAACAAGGATAAGAAAATCGTAGAGATAAGTGCCATATCGGGAGTTCTTGGAACCGTTGAGGAAAGTCTTCCCTACCTTATGGCTTATCCCTATGGTTGCGTAGAACAAACCCTTTCACGTTTTTTGCCGCTGCAGTATGCCCTATATCTTTCTCAAAAACTAAAAATCCCCTATCCAGTGCCCCAAGAAGAGGTTGATAAAATGGTAAAAATGGGTCTTCAAAAACTTTACCAATACCAGCATGATGACGGGGGATGGGGATGGTGGCATTTTGATGAGACAAATCTCTATATGACGGCTTATGTATTGGATGCTCTATATCAAGCCAAAATAGCTGGCATCCAGCTAGACAATATGGTAATAGAAAAGGCGGTAAATGCTTTAGCACAAATGCTGCGAAATGAGTTTGGCTTAAGCAAATCTCGTGAAGAGGTAATCTATGGCTATCTTGTCCTCTCTCTCTACAAAAAGCTCTCGGGCCAAGAATTAGCTATTCTAGAAAATTACGCCTCCCAGGCTTCTGCCAAGACCTACTTACTTGCCCTTTTAGCCCAACATGCGGCAAGACTGGGTCAAAAAAGACTTTTTGAGCTTAGCTTGCAAAAACTTTTAGAGCGCCAAAAAAGCACAGCCAGTGGTATTTTTTTTGAAGAAAATTCCTCTGAATCTTATCGTTGGTATGGCGACACACTAGAAGCCACAGCACACGCTCTTTTAGCTATAAGAAATAGCGCTAACCACATGAGGAAATTGGGAGAAGAAATTGTACTTTATCTTCTCTCTCGAAAACAACACCGCTACTGGAATAATACTCGTACAACTTCGCTTTTAGTGAGAGCCTTAGGCGAATACGCTTTATATACTAGAGAAAAACGTGCTCTTGGACAAATTACCCTTTATCTAAATAACGAGCCCATTGTCATTGAGCAAAGAGCACTAGGACAAAACTATTTCTCTTGGAAAAAAGAGCTTAGAGAGGCAAATCTTGAAATTCGCTTTGAGCGCACAGAGTCGGGACTTTTTTATTTAAGAGCTCAGGCTAGTTTTTTTCAAAAAAACCCTCCTCCCACAAGTGGCCTATTTAATTTAGAACGGCAATATTATCTTTTAGAGAGGGTAGGAGAGGAAGAGATAAGTTACCGGCTTTCCCCCAAGCCACAGAAAAGTTTTCATGTGGGAGAGCTTGTAGCAAGTGTACAATTATTTAAAGCAAAGCAAAGCTACGAGTACTTAATAGTGGAAGACTTTCATCCTGCTGGTTTTGAACCTGTTCCCTATCTCCTGCCCTATTTAGACAAGAGATTTTTAGACAACGTGGATGCCCATTCAGGAAGGGAAATTTTCGATGACCGAACGGTGACAAGTAAACGCGAATTTTTCGGCGAAAGTACGTGGTATATTGTACAAATCTACCGTGCCCAATACCCGGGCCGCTATTTAGCTGCCGCCTCGCAGGGGGGTATGATGTACTATCCTGAACATAATAGCTACACGTCTTATGAGCTCATCTCTATTGAGGAATAAACTCTACTTTTTCTTTTTTGGGAGTTTTTATCTCTCAGCTCAGGAAATATGGCTTATTAGCGCGAAACCCTCGCCAGAGCTCTTTGATAGCGTCTCTTTTTTTTCTAAATGGCGTAAGAGAAAAATCGTGTTTATCTCGCAAGAAAAACTACGGGAGAGCTACCCCAAGCTTGCCCTACTGCCTCACAACGAAGGCCAGGTGCCATACCTGTTGTTTTATCAAAAAAGACTATTAAAATTCGGCTTTTTAGATAAAAGCAAGAGCCTAGTCGACTTAGAAAATGAGCTTTTTCAAGAAATGGCAACTTATCTTGCGCAAAGGCAAAAACCCCAAGAGTTTTATGCCTGGCATTATGCTTATCTTGCTTACTTAACCCAAAACAAAAAAGAAGCATTATTTTGGCTTACACATTTGCGCAAGCAAAAGCTTTCTGGGCAAGACAGAAAAGCTCTCCTTGTGCTGCAGAGTTTATTTTACAACTAACTCATTTTCACTTACTGCTGGCTCTGCTTTCCCTTGAAGGAGATCTCGTAGTATAGCAGCCAACTCAAAATTGAGTTCCTTCGCTGCGGCAAACATAGCCCGGCGTACCTGCTCTTCCCATGCCTTTCGGGAGGAAAAATTGCGAGGATGATATTTTGCCAGGATCTCATCGTACATCCGCTCTTCTTGCTCAAATTGTATTTTTTCACGCTCAATGATGTCTACTACTTGTTTTACGACACTTCGGGGAGTAATACCATGTTCTCTATTGTATTTCTCTTGGATAGCCCGTCGCCTTCGGGTTTCTTCAATAGCATATTTCATAGACTCAGTTATGGTATCGGCATAGAGAATAGCCTTACCGTTTACATTGCGAGCCGCCCTCCCAATAGTCTGAATAAGGGACCTTTTTGAGCGCAGGTACCCTTCTTTATCAGCATCTAAAATGGCCACAAGGGATACCTCAGGTATATCTAACCCCTCTCTTAAAAGGTTTATACCAACAAGACAGTCAAATTCTCCCTTGCGCAAGTCGCGAATAATTTCTACTCTTTCAAGAGCATCGATTTCGGAATGCATATAGCGTACCCTTAGTCCAAGATCGTTAAAGTAATCAGTAAGGGCCTCCGCCATTTTCTTAGTAAGGGTAGTAACAAGAACCCTCTCGTTTTTCTCGGCACGGAGGGTGATTTCGCGGGCTAAATCTTCTATTTGGTTTGCAGTAGGACGCACCTCGATTTCAGGATCCAAAAGACCTGTTGGGCGATTGATTTGCTCCACATGGATCAAGGTACGCGACAGTTCATATTCAGCTGGGGTGGCAGAGACATAGAGAACATTTTGTGCCATTTGCTCAAACTCTTCAAAATTCAAAGGCCTATTATCTAAAGCGGACGGGAGGCGAAACCCATACTCGACTAGGGTCTCCTTGCGGCTTCGGTCTCCTGCATACATCCCTGCAATTTGGGGGATAGTTACATGACTTTCATCAATAATAAGCAAGAATTCATCGCCAAAATAATCCATAAGACAGGCAGGGCGACTGCCCGGTGGCCGTCCCGTCAGATGTCGCGAGTAATTTTCAATCCCATTACAATAACCCATTTCCTTAAGCATCTCGAGATCATATAAGGTTCTCTGGCGAATTCTCTCGGCCTCCAAGAGCTTTCCTGCATTTTTAAAATAAGCAATTCGCTCTTCCAGCTCTGCCCGAATAGATACCAGTGCTTGCTCGAGCATCTCGGGAGCTGTGATAAAGTGTTTAGCCGGATAAATGGCAGCATGGCGATATCCTGTTTTTCTTTTACCACTTAAGGGATCAAAATGGCTTATACTTTGAAGCTCCTCATCAAAAAACTCTAAACGGTACGCATCTTGGCTATAAGCAGGGAAAATTTCAAAAATATCGCCTCTTAGACGAAAGGCACCAGGCTGCAATACTTGGTCGTTACGCACATATTGCATCCGCAAGAGTCTTTGGATAAGTTTCTGCCTTTGGTATTTTTCGCCTACGCTTAGAAAAAGAACAGAGTCGCGGTAGGTCTCGGGGGATCCCAATCCGTAGATAGCGCTCACACTCGCCACAACAATGACATCTCGGCGCTCTAAAATAGAAGCTGTTGCCCGAAGTCTCAGCATGTCAATTTCGTCATTAATTGATGATTCCTTTTCAATATAGGTATCTGTGGTGGGGATATAGGCCTCTGGTTGATAGTAATCGTAATAGCTGATAAAATACTCAACGGCATTTTCAGGAAAAAAGTCTTTAAATTCTCGATAAAGCTGGGCTGCCAGAGTTTTGTTGTGTGTCATAACTAAAGTGGGGCGGTTTAATCTTTCAATGACTCCCGCCATGGTAAGTGTCTTGCCAGAACCTGTAACCCCCACAAGCACGGCTTTCCCAGTCCGTGATTCTAGAGCCTTTGTTAACTCTTCAATGGCCCGTGGTTGATCCCCCGCTGGAGGGTATGGTGCTTTTAATATAAATTTATTCATGGCTTTCTTTTTGGGTTTGCGGTAGCTCGAGAGTCACTATTTTTTGACCAAGATGTACAGGTAGATAGCCGTATTTTTCCCGGAAAAGTTTTTCCATCCGCTCAGCACTGGAATATTTAGCTACTTTAAGGCGCAGCTCTTCTACTTCAAGGTATAACCGCCTCTCCTGTCTTGCCAATTTTTTCAATTCGTAGCGAAGATTGGCCATTTGTATGTTGCGGTAGAGATAAAAAAACACCACTAAGAAAACAGCAAAGAAAATAGCAGCTAGTGACAGCATGGCCTTTAAATCACTTCTACGGTCAAAGGGAAATTCAAGCATGGCTTTATTTAAATCTCATAATGAAAATCACAATCAAAAACTACTTTTCATGGTGGCTCTTTATAGGAAGAAAACCTATCGCAATAGGCCGCTATAAAAGCCATATCCTATTCTTTCTTCTGTTTTTACTTGTTTTAGCTATTGTGATAGCCAATCTTTCCTTGGATTATCTTTATAAAGACCGCATGTATACTAAATTAGAGCTTATCCCACCGGTAGAGGCCATCCTTATACCAGGGGCCAGTGTTATTCGTGGAAAAAAACCTTCTGGTATTCTTATTGAAAGGTTAGAGAAAGGCATTGAACTTTATCGCTACGGTAAGGCACCCAAAATTATATTATCAGGAGATAACTCTGGCACCCACTATAACGAAGTGCTGGTTATGAAGAATTTTTGCCTCAGAAAAGGGGTAAGGCCAGATGATCTTTTTCTCGACCACTCTGGTGTGCGTACTCTAGATACCTTGTTCCGCAGTAAACATGTGTTTTTAGCACATAAGATCATTTTTGTCACCCAAAGACTTTACATGGGCCGTGCCCTTTATCTTGCCGACAACCTAGGGCTTATTGCTTATGGTTACCTTGCGGACAGCGAACGTGTTAGTTTAAGCTGGCAAATGTACCTACGAGAATTCTTAGCGCGCTACCGAGCCTTATATGATGTGCTCACCAAGAATTACCCCCCCTTACCAACAGAGACCTTTCCTCTTTCTGGCAGTGCAAAAAAGTCGTGGGAGAAGCTACCCTCACCCCCTTAATTCTCGCTCTAGTTCTTCAATACGCTTTTTTAGATTGTTGAGTAGATATTGATTTTCTAAGTTTTCACGGAATTTTTGGATGAGACCTGCTAAGTCTTTTGCCATCACCTCCATATTCCATGGTTTTTCGTAATAACGGTTTAACCCTCCATAGTTGATAGCTCGAATGGCAGAGTCAAGCCCTGCCTGACCTGTCAAGAGTATCTTCATAGTGTCTGGGAGAAGTTTGTGCACCTGAGTTAAAAACTCATCTCCTTTCATTCCTGGCATAACTTGATCGGTAATAATGAGTTCAATAATTTCGCCCTCGGAAATGGCGGCATGAATAAACTCAAGAGCCTCTTCAGCAGAAAGCGCTGTCACCACTTCATGTGTTTGGGCAAAATAAGTTAAGAGCTGTTCTTTTAAGGCCTCTACCACGGCGGCTTCATCATCTACACAGAGAATATAGCCCTTTCTATCCATACCAAGAAAGTCAGCTGTAAGTTGATTCGGGAAATGGCAACTTTTTTTTAAATTTTTGTCGGAAGTAATTTCCTTGTGCATAATTAAGGGTGTTTTTTCTCGCCTGGCCAGTCCTTGCCGCAATAATACTACTGGCCTGCCAAGGGACAAAAACCATTTACCTGCGGGAAAACCTTATTCTTGCAAAAGCTTATACGGAACCTAGTAAAAAAGATATAGAGCACAAATCGAGAGAATTTGCCCGGCCAGTTGCCCTTTACCTTTTTTACTATGGAAAGTGGCAAGAGCAAGCTCAATATATCTTAGAAGGTCGCTATCGAGAGGCCTTAAGCTACACTGAGGAGCATTATGCTGCTCGAAACAATCGCGCTATCGCTTGTTTTTTCTTAGGCGATTATCGCTGCGCAGAATCCGAGCTCCTGCTAGCGGCCCTCAGTGAAAACAAAAAAATTCTCCATAACCTGCGTGTGGTCCACAAATGGCAGCAAAAGGACATAAAGATCGTCAAGTCCTTTTAATTTTTTCCTTATTTTTGGCAGGCTGTAGTGTTGCTGATCCTGTTCCCCTAGATTATTTTCGTGGGACTGAGCGTATCAAAGGGGGTAATGCGCCGCCACCTGTTGTACTAAGCTATGAGCCCGAAACGAAAATGTTTTCCTGGAGTATGTCCATAGACCCTGACACGGGGGAAGAGGTTCCCGTTTATTTTTTTTATTACGCCCGCGGTAAACTTCCTTCCTATTTGCACAGTGAGGATTACTTTATTACAGCAGAACGCAGAAACCGCAGCCTAATCCTTGATTGGGTGAGTCTTCCTCCTGGCCGACATTTTTTTTGGGTCACGGCCTATGATGGTGGCAGAGAAAGCCTCCCCTCTAACATCATTGAACTTTTAAAGTAGCTTGGCCAGAGACGGAATCGAACCGCCGACACAAGGATTTTCAGTCCTCCGCTCTACCGACTGAGCTATCTGGCCCTGAGTGATCCTAGCACCAGGAAGAGAGCTTTTGCCTAGCTGTAAAGTTTTTTTGCAGGAAAAATCTCGTGCCGAGCTGTGGCAAGAGCCTAACTATTCGAAGAAGTTGGGCCAGAAACTGCCCAGGGCGAAGCTCTTGACATGCCAGTTCAACGGCGTATTATGTCTCATGGAAAACTCAGAGGAAATCCATACCATGGAGACTCACAAGGAAGACAATGACCCCATTTTAGAGTACAAAAATATCGATACCTCACATCTTAATAAATTTTACCTAGGGCCAGTTGCTATGCTAGCTGCCAATACGGGAGAACTGGTGGCCTATACTTTTCAAACGATGGAAGAAATGCGAAATAAACCTAACGGCGGCCCTTATGTTGTCCTCCCTTTGGATCCATACCGACTCCAGTGGTTAAAGAGACGCAAGAAATACCATCCTTTACTCAAAGAAATTTTTCTTTTTTTGCCAGAGGGGGCGGGACTTGGTTTTTTAGCGAAAGCAGAAGGCCACAATATTCCAGAAAAAACCTCCGGTATTGGCTACACCATGAGTCTTATTCGACTGGCCCAAGCAAAAAACTTCACTGTCTTTTTGGTTGGTACCAAAGATGAAATTCTAGATAGGCTGGTTGTTAATTTAAAACGTTCTTATCCGCAATTGCGTCTTGTTGGAAAACACCATGGTTACTGGCGATCGGAAGGAAAAATGCGTGTCGTCGAAGCTTTGCGTAAAACAGAGCCTCACATTATTCTTCTAGGTATTGGCTTTCACCGGGGATTGCGTTGGATTGCCGAAAATAGAGAAAGACTAGGACGCTCTGTGCTCATTAATTTAGGTGGTGATATGGATGTACTTGCGGGGGTGCGCAAAAAAGCCCCCGATTCTTGGGCTACTAATGGCTATAGTTGGCTTTGGCGATCGCTGCACAACCCTTTACGCTGGTACCGCCTTTTCTGGGTATTACCTCTTTATTTAAGGGCTTTATTCCTAATTTTATTTCGACGTCAGAGAAAAAATTAAAATTGCGCCTAGGCGGGTGGCCTTACTAAAATCTTATCAATGCGCCTGCCATCCATGTCGACAATTTCAAAGACATAGTTCTTAAATTCAACTCGTTCGCCCACCGTAGGCAGATGCTCCAACTGGCTCATTATAAATCCAGCAACAGTGTGGTAGTTGACATTTTCTTGGCCTTCGGTAAGGTCTACTTCAAAAATTTGCTCAAAATCCTCAATGGGCAGCATACCATCAATAAGCCAGCTACCATCCTCCCTTTGTATAGCCTGAGGTTCTGCTTTTTGATCGAGTGTGGGCAAATCACCGACAATCGCTTCTAAAACATCTTTTAAAGTAATGATTCCCTGAACACTGCCATATTCGTCAATAACAAGGGCTAAGTGCCTTCTTGCTTGTTTAAAACTTTCCAAGAGCTTGGAGGCTGGCATGTTTTCCGGCACAAAAAGAGGCTCGCTCAACGCTTCGGTTAAGGAACACTCTTTCCTCTGTACATAGCGAGGAAAAATCGTCTTCACGGAAATCACCCCAAGCACCTCGTCAAGACTATCTTGGCAAACAGGAAAATAAGAATGCCCACTTTCTACTATTTTTGTAAAATTTTCTTCCCAGCTGTCATTGACATTAAGCCACACCACATCGGGTTTATGAGTCATCAATTGAGCAACAGGGAGATCGTCAAGATTAAAGACATTTTCTACCATGTTTTGCTCTCTCTCTTCGACCACCCCTGCTTTTGTCCCCTCGGTTATCATAAAACGGATTTCATCTTCGGTTATGGGTGGCTCTTGGTATTGCTGAACACGCAAGATCCGCAAAATGAGATTGCTTGACTCACCTAAAAGCCAGGCCATTGGTTTTATGATACGATAAAAAAACTGCATGGGTGCGGCCATAGCCAAAGCAATACTCTCTCGGTAATTCAAAGCAATTTGTTTTGGTACAAGCTCCCCCACCACCAGCGAAAGATAGGTTACCACAATCACAACTATAAAAAAAGCAAGGCTCGTGGCATAAAAGGAGTAGGCTCCTAAAATGGCCTCGAGAATCCTGGAAAGGTAGCTCGCTATGGTGGCACCTGAAAGAGCCCCCGCAAGCACACTAATAAGAGTAATACCCACCTGAATTGTGGAGAGAAAGTTTTGTGGATTTTTGCTAATTTCCAGGGCTATTTGAGCCCGCTTATTACCTTCTTCAGCTAGGGCTTTAAGTCGCGATCGCCGAGCAGTTACTAAAGCCATCTCCGACATGGAAAAAATACCATTGGCGACAATGAGAAGAAAAATCACGGAAATTTCCGACAATATCTCACCCATACGAAGAAAGCTAGAGGGATGGCTTACCTGATAATCGTGGCTCCAATTTCCTACCTGACCAAGTGGGGCTACACTTTGCTGACCCTTAAAGACATTCAGTACATAAAAAACCAAGCCTGGAAAATCGTAAAGCTAAAAATACACATGGCTTACCCATAGTAGCTGGTTCGTAAAAGCCATATCGGCGGGATTAATGAGATTGCCTTGGCGCCAGCGACCTGTTTCGGGGAGCAGCCATACCCACTGGTACTCCACAGTAAAGCGTATAAATGGAAAAGGCGTAAAATCAAAGCCCGCTCCATAGCGGCCCGTCTCTGTATTTCTTTGCGCAAAACTAGGATCATAAAAATGATGGTTTACCTTGAGATTCAGACCATTTAATATTAGGTAGCTAAGCTCAAAGAAATGCCCAAAAGATTGGCGAAATCCCAAACTGTCACGCCTTTCGCCCCAAATAAGTTCCCCCATAAAAACAATGGGATTGGTAAACCAAATGCGGCCTAAATTGAGGTAAAAATCCACGCTTATACCTTGAAAATCCCCCCCAAAGGAATTGGGCCTTTTCTTTTGCATGAAGGATAACCCTCCCCCAAAGAGTAAATCCCGCCAGCCCAGATTTGCTGCAGCCCCATAGCCCGCCGTCTCATGGAATTCGTTGCCCATATTTGTGAAAACAGAAGCTGAAAAATAGGGGTAATTGGGGGCTAGCCCTACCTCGGCGCCATAGACAGTGATGTTACGCCGGCTCATGTTGCGCTCAAAGAAGCGGTTCACATAAGCCGTATGGTCTTCTAACCGCAAGCCAAATCCGGGAATAAAGGCCCCTGCTTTGACGTAGCTCTGGTAGGGCAGCTCATGTAACATAAGGATGGCCTGGCGTACATAGGTTCTTTTTTCTACTGGTATCTGTCTTGCCTGGGGGGAGCCAAGCACTCCACCCGAAACCGCTAAAGTAAAATGCTCCACAGGATGTAAGGAAGTTGCAAGCTCCCCCTGCATAGGGAAAAATACTTCTTTTTGGGGAGTCTTAAAGTAAACCGTCCGGAAATCCCCCGAAATAAGCAAAAAGGGATCGGCATTGAGATGTCCATAAACTCCAAATAGGGGGGAATAGGTGCGCTCATCCCCCCGGGCATTTAGCGCATGGCCAAAGGCAAAGGGATCCCTTATACTCCAAAAGGGAGGTAAGAAATGGGTACGGTCATGGGTGGGGAGATTTTGTGCTTTTTTCTTAAGTTCGGCCTGCTGTTTTTCCCACTCGGCCGCCGAAAGAGGCTTAGGTTTGTTCGGAGGAGGAAAAAGGCTATCGCCTATTCTCTTTATGGTTCCACTTAGGTTACGCAAGTAATCCCAATAGGGACGGCGCTCGTAATTTAGCCAATATGGCAGGGTGCTGGCGTTAAGGTAGCGACCCGCCACCCGGCGCATACCTCCCCCATTTGTGTCAATGTGGCAGGTAGAGCAAGACAGATTGCACTTGCGTTTGGAAAGCTCAGGATTCGGCCATTCCTGCTGCCTATCCGTCTGAAAAGGATTCGCGTGACAATTGTCGCATATTCTCCCCTCGCGGGCTGTATAGACAGGCAACGACCATAGAGCCTCTGCCCATACTAGGAGCAATGTATAAGAAAATTTCTTCATTTTTTATAGTAAAAAATAGCTGCTCCTGCAAGAGCGGACATAGGAGCAAGTATCGGCCCTAGGATGGGGACCAACATAAGTAGGTATTGCAATACTCCAAGTCCCATAATTTCGGCTATATGGGAAGAAGCCCAGCGATAGCGCTCTTTGATTTTCCGGTGGTGGCGCTCTAAAATAAGCTCAAAAATGCCACGTCCCAAAACATAACTACCTGTAAGAAAAACCACCACCCACTGGAAGGGGCCAAGAAAAAGGGAAACAAAAAAGAGGCCTATTTCTAATAAAAACAAACGAAAATTTAAAAATAGGCCCAAAAACACATTCCGGATTTCCATACCTAGGGAGAGTTTCTTTTCCTTGCCCACGAGAATTTGCTCAAGGCGTGTCAAGAGAGGACCTAAAAATGGGGCTACTATTATAGTCGCTAAGATTCGGTATAAAAAGAGCACGAGAACAAGGGCTAACAAGACAGTAATAAGCTTTGCGATAAACCCAAGCCCCCCTGCTAGGTAGCCAACAAGACCCGCCTCTTGTCGATAGCGCTCAATAAGCTCACTCGTGTATTCGAGGGAGTAACTAAACACCAAAAAAGCCAGCACCCCAAACAGGAGGGTGGAAAGTATCCCTGGGAAGATCGCATAGCGCCAAAGCCTATGGCGTGATAGAAAGCGCATACCTTGCAAAACGAGGGGTAAGGACCCAGAAAATCGGCTAAGGAAGTTTCTTTGGATTCGCTGCTCTTTCACACGCTACCTTCCCCTAAGAATAATTCCCGCCAGTACATGCCATTAGCAAACCAGAGCTTGAAACCTAGAGAGAAGCGAACGGTCAAGCCTTTTGAGAAGATATGCCTTCGTCAAGGATAGCACTCCATATCTGGCCTAATAACCATATCTTGGCTTGACAAAATGAAGCAAGACCAAATGGTGCATCATGCGTCGCTTTCACTTTGCTTCAGCCCTCTATGCGATCTTAGACAAGGAAATCTTCCAAAGGCAGGGACTTGAAATTACTGAAGGGGCCAGGGCGCTCCTTTACGGTGGTTGCCGAGTTTTCCAGTATCGTAACAAGATTTCCAACAAAGTTGATATTGCAAGGGAAGCTCATGCTCTTTTGAGAATTGCCGAGGGTTACCAGGCTATCTTTGTCTTGAACGACGGGGTCGAGGCTTACCTCGAACTTTACAAAGAACGCAAGAAAAAGAATCTCTTTTTTCATTTTGGGCAAGAGGATCGCCATCCTCCTCTTTTTTATCATCCTTTTGGACGCTCAACCCACTCCATTGTGGAAGTCCGGCAGGCATTGAGGGAAAGGCCAAAACCGACCTATATTGGCTTTGGCAGTGTCTTCCATTCCCCTACCAAGCCCTGGCTTAGGCCAGTGAGTGCTGCAGAAATCCGCCATGCTGTGGCTTTATGGTCAGGTCCTATTGTGTTCATAGGGGGGATTTCCTTGGCAAACTTGGACCAACTACGAAAAATCATCCCCCATCAAACGCGTTTTAGCTACGGTGTCGCCTCAGATCTCTTTCGCTTTGGCAATAGAGCTCGGGATCTGGAGCGCTATGCTTTGGAATTCGAAAGGGAAGCCAAACGCTTTCCTCAAAGTCTCGTATAGCTTATTGGCTAAGTTTTTCTTTTTTGCCATAGCTCCTTTTTTTTCCATCACGGCAGCAACAGTTGTTCTAGACCCTGGCCATGGAGGGCGCTACCTCTACCCCTATCGTCTCTATGGTGATAAATTCGACAAGGCAAGTGGTGGCTACCTAGACCGCTACCGAGAGGGCGCACGGGAGCGGGGAATTTACGAAAGCGAATGGATGTATGCCTTGGCACAGCGCATCAAAAGCTATCTTGACAAGACCCTTTTACCCAAAGGCCATAGTTTTTTTAAGAGTTTACTTGCCCGATATGGTAAGGCGCCATCAAAAATAAAGCCAGTTCGTAGTTTTCTTTCACGACAACCTAGTTATTATGTTAATTACTATAAAAGACGGGAAGATCTCAACGAAGACTTTCGGCTTTTTGACTACGAAAATTGGCGAACGGGAGAAAAGAAATTAGGCACCATTAGCCGAATCAATTCTTACTGCCCAGAGCTTGTTGTAACTCTCCATTTAACAGAAACAAAAGTCTCACCCAAAGGGGGATTAGCTTCTGTGATAACCCCCGGCTATACCACCTTTGAGCTGGCCCGCCAATATATTATGGCCCCAGAAAACGAGCGATCCTCCTTTGCCCAGGCATTTGAGAAAACCCCTTATGCTAATTGGTTTATAAGTGAGGGTGGCTACAATGCCTGGCAGTCCTTTCTTAAAGATGCTTGGATTTATTTCACAGGTTACGCGCCAGAAAAAAATGGCCTTCACCCTAAATCCTGGCGGGGGTTGCGTCACAATCTGATTAGTTGGAGCTACGCGGAAGATAGCGAGGGTATAGAGAGACCCCTCTGGCAAATAGAGGGAAGATTTTGGGAAAGAGAGAGGTCTCTTGCCGAAAAATGGCGCCGTGAAGGAGGAGAGGAAGGCTATGGGGGAGATAACTTTTTTGCTTCGCAGCAGCTCCTACGCTTTATACGGCTGGGGCTCTTTCTTAACAAGGTCGATAGCGCCCGTTCTTTACCGGAAATTTTCCCACCTTATATTTCAACCTGGGCTGTACCCACCTTCGTAAATGCCGTTTCCGCCTATTTAGAAGTAGCTCATCTTGGCAGTAAGAGAGATTTTCAGCGCATAAGCCGCCATCTAGAAATCTATGCCCAAAGTATCTCGGTAGGAATCTACTATCTTTTTTATCCTTTCCCTTTGCACCAAATAAAAATCCAGGATAGACCTCTACCCAAAGGTGTAGATTTTGACAAATACAGGGAATATCCCGGCGGAAACTACTTTACAGCTGTTGGGCCCTGTTGGGGTATGAACCATGGCCCTTAGTGTGGAGCAATACATGACACCAAATCCGGTAATTATTCAAGAGGACGATGACATTGGCCGTGTAGCGGAGCTCATGAATCCCGAAAAATTCCGTCATTTACCTGTTGTAAACGCGCAGCAAGAAGTGGTTGGGATGATTTCCGATCGGGATTTGCGTAATATCCAGACCGCCCTTGATTTTGTGCAAAATGTCTTAGGAGAAGGGACAAGCAAACTTAAAGTCAAGGACATCATGCATCAGACTGTCATAAGTGTGGCCCCCCAGCAAAGTTTAAAAGAAGCAGCTCTTTTACTTGTAGAAAATAAGATAGGAGCATTGCCGGTAGTCGCAGAACGAAAACTCGTGGGAATCTTAAGCTATACAGACATTTTGCGGGCTTTTGCGGAGCATGCTCATCAACTAGGTTAATTCCCTTTGAGTAGTCCAGTGATCTTACCCTGTCTTAATTCGTAGATTGTTTTCGCGTCGAAAGCAAGTTTCATATCATGGGTTACAAGTAAAATTCCCTTGCCACGCTCTTGCTCTTCAAGAAAAAGGTTTTTTACTTGAAGGAAGCTCTCCGGGTCTAGGTCGCCGGATGGTTCATCAGCTAGGATATAGCTTAAGTCGCGGATAAGGGCACGCGCAATGGCGGCTTTTTGTAGCTGCCCCCCCGAAAGCTCATGAGGAAAACGATCTAATAATGGATATAGATCAAGTCGGGAGACGAGATAATCGAGCCGGTCCTGAAAAGAGCCGCGCTTGTAAAAGCCGTGAGATGATATCCAAGAGAGCTCAAGATTTTCCCTAACTGTAAAGCGCCCCAACAGTTCTGAAAACTGAAAAATTACAGAAAAGTAGCGTGAGCGCACAAATGCTCTGCGCGCGCGCGATATTCTGTTGATTCGGTATTTATCGACAAAGATATCCCCCTCGTGAGGGAAAACAAGGCCACATACCGCAGCAATGAGGCTGCTCTTGCCGCTACCGGAGGGACCCACAAGGGCAATATAGTCCCCCTCGTTAATATCCAAAGAAACACCCTGAAGAGCAAGCTGAACAGAAGTCCCCTGCCGATATTCTACATGAAGGTTGTTAATACGGATCATGCCTTATCCCTAAGCATTAAGAAGGGATCTTTTCGGGAGTGGTAGTAAAAAGCAAAACCCACGGTGAGCAAGACCAAGGGCAAACTATCCCTCAAAGATAAAAGAAAAACCTGGAGCAGCTCGGAGCCATCCATCGTCTCCCCCGTGGAGAAGGCAACCAAAATTGGGAATATTGGCAAAGAAAATAACCATCCTAATAACCATAGACTTAAGAAATGCACTATATAGGCTAAAATGTATTGCCAGCGGCGTACACCTAAAGTTTCTAAATTTCCCATTTCGTGGGCAAAACTTCTCACGGAAAAAAATTGCACGGCAACAAGCATTAATAGGTAGCTGAAAAAACTTAGTTCAAAACCAAGCCCTATCAAGGAGTTGTGGTGGTCTTTAAAATGACGGTAGTAAAGATAGATATCGTATTGGAGCAAGGCCAGTAGGTACAGGAGAAAAAACAGAGCAAAGAAAAGTTTAGCTCGAAAGAAGCTTAACCGCAGTAGGGAAAGCACGTAGCCGAGCTTATGAATTTTTGCGCCATGTAAAGCAAATCGATAGGCTGTGCTCGAGGGGGGACTTGAACCCCCACGCCTTGCGGCACTACCACCTCAAAGTAGCGTGTCTACCAGTTCCACCACCCGAGCCTTGCAAGCAAAGGGCGAAGCCTTGAATTGCCTTGTCAAGCACAAAGAGTTGCCTTGGCATTGAGCCAGAAAGTGGAGCTAAAACAACTTGCTCGAGGCACCAAAGAGAGAGCCTTGTGAGATTTAAGCCCGCTAGGGCGCTTATTTTAGAAACGCCTACGAAGTATATATCCCGGTATCCAAAATGCTTGACATACAATAGCAAAAGATGAAAGATGAAATTTGGTACTTGTTTATGGTTTTTTATCACGGCCCTTTTACAGCTGTAGCAAGGCAAAACAGAGCCACGCCTTCATGAGGAGGTGGGATAGCAAAGCGTACCATGGGATTGCCGAGCCCAAGCAATTTGGCAATGGCTTTCGATGGCGGACTCCTTTATGCTGACCACAATGTGGTTGGTAAACAAATTGGTTTTTTTGCCACTAGCTTGACCTATAGTTACACCTTACCAAAGCCTTTCCACTTAAAGCGGGCCCTTTAAGGCAAATCGAGATATATCGTTTTTTCGTGAATCCCTGCCGGCCAAGGGGGGTGCAGGGGCTTGGCTATGTTTTGTGGCAAAAATTCCGGCATGGTTTCCGAGGAGGCGAGAGGTAGCACATGGAGAGGTCAGGCAGAGAGAAGAATTATACCTTGCTATTGTCGAGCTTTTTTGCCGCTATAGCGATGAAATTTCGGGAAAGTGTGACTTGGATGGCCATGCGCCAGCAATTTTACTTTGATCCAGTGGTTTTTCTAGAGCAACTCTTTTGGCAGTGGAGGTAAGCTATGCCATTTCGGTTTCTTATAACGGCTATCGTAGCTGGTATACTCGTGGGCTGTAAAAGCTATTTAGCCCAAGCTGATGAAGATTTAGCCCCCGCTAATAAAGCACAGGAGAGTACCACAGCTGGCGATAGTGGAATTTCCTTGTACACAGTTGGAGGTACTGTCTCGGACCTTGGCCCTACAGGTACCTTGGTCTTGCAAAACAACGGTGGTGACGATCTTGCACTAAACAACAATGGTAACTTTACTTTTGCGACGCCACTACCCGATGGTGCTGTGTATGATGTGACGGTGCGGACCAACCCAAGAGACCAGGTCTGCCATGTGCGTGACAACTAGGGCACGATTGCTGGTGCCAATGTAACCAATATCGTTGTACGATGTACACCCGACACAAACTGGATACAAGATGCCTACCTCAAAGCATCTAATTACGGGTATGAATTTGGCTATTCCGTTGCTATCTCAGGCTCCCTGGTTGTTGTCGGCGCCCCATCTGAAAAGTCCAACCAAACGTACATCACCAATGACGATGGCCAGGCTTCCACCGACACTTCTGCAAGCGACGCCGGGGCAGCGTATGTCTTTAAAGCGTTTTGAGAAGCGGCCTTTTGCTATTTCCGATCCCTAAGCTAATTTTGCCAGATGTAAAAGGAAAACCCTCCTGGCCAATTCGGCTCTAGGGGCCTCCCTTTATAAAATAGCGGCTAAGGAGGCAAGCCCATGCCAGTAACCCTAAGCTCGTAGCCGTGCTTAGCACCAAAGTAATAATCGAAATACCATCCCCCATTCGCCGCTAACCCCATAAACCACAGGCAAAGCAAAACTCCAGGATATATGCCCGGGAACAAGGGGCATACCGAAAATAATAGGTATAATGCCCATGGGATACGCCATAGCCTCCAATTAGCATATCGCCCACCTTTACTAAAGAAAGCCAAAACGAAAGCTCAGATGATTCATAGACCCCAGAGCTTGCTACCCGCACGAAAATACAAGCCCACACGAGCCTAGGGCAATCCCACAAAGATATGGTAAGGCTTTTTCATAGCCAAAAGTCTACCTCGAGATGGGTGCCAAACCAAAGATGGCTCTCGGCAGGGCCTCCACTATCTCATCCACATCCTTAATACGGATGGCAAAAAAGGGGGCATAAAACCACCGCCTACTTTGGGGACATATGATACCACAGCCTGGCAGCGTTACGCGGTAGGGCTGCCTAGACCCCGCCAGATTGCCCAAAAACCTCCCCAACAAAACGCTCACAAGGTTACCATAGCCAAGTGCACTTGCTTTCCCAAACTGCGACGTAGGGAGGCAATAATCACAAATTTGAATTCTTCTCGACAAATATGGTGTTATACGAACTCTGCTCCTATGGAAGATGGCCTTCCTCCTCAGGATTATGCGGAGCTCCTTAAGGAACTTCTCGTGAGCCAAAGCGATCTCTCGTATTTTCGGGAAATCCCCCTTGCTTTGCAAGAAAAGATTTATGAAGAAATAAAGGCCTATGTCCACCGCACCGAAGAGTTGCAAAAACCTGTCTATCGTGTCATGGCGGCAGCTACAAAATTTATCCCTAACTTTATTATTGCAAGACTTGCCTTGGATTTTCTCACTCCATATATTATTGCCCAGGTCACACTTCACCTCGAACCCCGAGAATCAGCCAATATTGGTAAATCTTTCCCACCTGACTATCTCGGAAAAGTAGCCCTCTATGTCGAACCCGCTTTAAGTGCCCAAATTGCGGATCTTATGGGCCTTAACCATGTGCAAAAGATTTTTGAAGAGATGGTTAAATTCCGCTTTTTTCGCAAACTGGGGGAAATCTCAGACCATATAGCCGATCGGCTTCTTATTGACCTTGTTTTGCGAATGCCTGATAACGAAGCTCTAGCTCATATTAGCGTGCATATGCAAAATCGAGATAAAATAAGACGTACGGCAAAGGTATTGCCACCAGGGAAAAAAGGCGAGATTGGTTATCATCTACAAAAACTAACTAATGACAAGGAACTCATAGCTATTTTTCTTAACGGAAATACTTGACATATTTTGCTCTTCGTTTTAAAAAAAAATATGCATCGCAGGTTTTTGTTTTTTCTTTCTCTTTTGGCTTATTGCCATGATGAGCCCACTACAAATCCCCCCACACCCGAAAAAGCTCGGGTAATCTCCAATGAACTTCGTGTTCGACTTACACCCCATGTTCTGGGTGCTGAACTTGGCCGGCTCAAAAAAGATGAGGAGGTAAAAGTTTTGCAGATCTCTCGCCTAAAAATCCGCCTGGGGCAGGATGAAGCACACTGGTATAAAATTGAAAGCAAAAGTGGCCTTAAAGGATGGGTTTACGGTGCTTATCTTGATCTCGAAGGCAAACCTAGTTTAGCCAAAGACCAAAGCGACAAAATAAGCAAAATGCTTGTAGGTCGCTGGTATATTCAAAAAGAACATGGCGCACTTTCGGATAGGTTTTTAAGCCTTTACTTAAACAGGCAATTTGACTGTGGTATGGGACAAAAACTACTTGGCCGAGGTTACTATAGCTGGGAAAACCTGGATACAGGCAAAGTAGAAATAAAGCTCTTTCCTGAAGAAAAATCCTCCCTTCCTCTATCTGAGCTAATAGCAGAACCAAGGGGAGAAATACTCACCTTAAAGGGAAAGTGGCAAGGGCAACAGGTGTATTTTACTTTAGCAGAAAAAAATCCAGAAAAATTAGAAGAAAGTGAAGAACCCAAACCCTAGAGATTTGCGCATTGGTCAATTTTTAAGCCGCTGTGGGCTCTGCAGCCGCAGAGAAGCTGCCGATTTTCTCAGAAAACATAAGGTTATTTTTGAAGGAAAGCAAATACAAGAGCTTAACTTTCGCATTAGCGAAGATGCCACCATCCTCGTTGATGGCAAACCAACCAAAGTTATGCATCAAGAAATTGTTGTGCTCTTTAATAAGCCGCCCGGTTACATCTGTTCCCACAATGAACAAAGGGGAAAGAAATCGATGTTTCGGCTTTTGCCAAAAACATACAAATCCCTATTTTTTGCTGGCCGTTTAGATGAAATGTCAAGAGGACTTGTGATTTTGTCGGGAGATGGTGATCTCATTTATAGCCTAAGCCATCCCTCCCATGAAATAGAAAAGGAATATATCGTAAGGCTTTCCCGCCCAATCGATGAAAGGGAAAGACAAAAACTCCTCCAAGGCATCTACTGCCAAAATGAAAAACTATTTGCCCATAGGGTAGAGACTATCCATCCCACCTGCTATCGCATAGTGCTCACGCAAGGGAAAAACCGACAAATTCGTCGTATGTTTGCTAGGTTGGGGGTTGATATAAAGGATCTGGAGCGAACCCGCATTGGCTCTTTCGAGCTAGGGGATTTATCACAAGGCCAGTACCGCGTTATAGCTCACAAAAAGCCCGCCTAGTTACTCCTTCCAGTGGATGCATTCCCCAGGGCAATCATTAATAGCTTCTTGCACTTTGGGGATATCCTCATCAGGAACTATAGCATCATTTATATTCTGCCCATTATTGTGGCTTTCGGCTAAATCATCCGCATCTAAACGAAAATACTGGGGTAGAGTATCCGCACATAAGGAGCAACTCGTGCAATCATCTTTGTTGACAGCTACTTTTTTGGGCATGGCATCTCCTGGCTTTTTTTAAAATATACTCAATCTAAAAAGATTGTGGCTACTTTTCGTTAGCCATGGCTTTGCAGACGATAGCGCCTGCGATTTTGCCAGGCGGAGAAAAGCACAAGCACGGTGAAAAAGAGAACAGGAAAGGCAAAATAATAGTGCACTTGAATAAGTCCTGCAATGAGACCAAGCACCCCACCCAGGAGCTGGATCACCACTAGGTTACCCCCCGTATTGCTTAAGATCATTTGCTCTAACTCATCCGTATCTAACTTCATCACCTGTTTTTCAATAAGCTCACTCACCCTAATTTTCCTGACCACCATACTGATTTTATCTTTTAAGAAAGCTCTTCCCTCCTCGGTTGTCATAAACTCCTCTATCTTCTTCTTCACAGCTTGGAGAAATTTTATGAGAAGGTCTTCTACTTTATTCCAGTTATTTTCATCTCTTAAATAATCTTGTAGCCACAATATAGAGCCCTCAAGAAGAGTAAGCCGGCTAAAGGAACTCACCTGAGCTACCCATCTTTTAAGTCGGCGCATAATGATTTTTTGTCTCGGACTTTCTTTCATGGCTTTTCCAAATTCCTCTACTAAAATGTCTAAGGTGCCTAAAAGCTCTGCTGTTGTTTCGGGGTCCTCAATAAAGCGCTCAAGCACATTTTCAAGACTCTCTTCATCAATAGAAAATAAATTCTTGAGACCAAGACCTATTTTGCCAATCATCTTGCGCCTGCGCAAAAACTCTTCGAGAGCATTGTTTATAGAACGAGCCATAGCTGGTATTTGCCTTAGCAACAGGTTACGAATGAAGTTAGCTACATCTAGGCGGTTTTTCTCAATAGAGAGATAGCGCACAAGATGAGAGCGCAAAAATTCCCAACTCTTCTCTACCTTTTCGGGACTAGCTGCCCACTTTTGCAAAGATTGCTCCACGATTTCAAAACCTTTCTCTAATAAAAAGCCCCCATTTTCGCGTAGGTATGATATGATTTTTCCTGTAAGTTCTTGGCGTCTGTCGACATCCTGCAGGTAGCTATCAATCCAATTAGCAAGTCGGTTTATCCCTGTTTCCACTAAATTTTTTTCTTCGATATAGGCGAGTATGATCTCAGGCGCTAGAAGTTGATTTTGAATACTTTGGGCGAGAGAGCGGGCAATTTTATCTTTATTGCGAGGCACAAGTCCCTGCCATCCCAAAACCCTACCCTGTTTAGGCTGAAAAAGCATGCGGATGGCAAGGTAATTGGTAAAATAACCGACGTTTCCCGCCATGATAACTACGAAGGCTGCTTCTAAGACTACATGATGCGGTAAAACAAGCTGGGCAAGCCAGAGAACAGCAGCAAGGCCCGCCATAATATAGCGGAAATAGCGGTCAGCAGCAAGAACATTCATTGGTTCACGACCTTCCTAAAGGTCAAATTAATCCTACCATACGGGTAGTTTTTCATTCGCAGCACAGCGTGCAGGTATCTTTCCTGAAAGCCAGGCAACATAACTAAAAGACTTCCGCCTTCAAGCCAAAATTTGTAGCTTTGTCTCTTACCTTGTTTGTCAGTGAGCTTTGGTTTTACATAAAAGTAGCGACCCTCTCCTAAGGAAAGAGATGCAATGAGGGGGTGTAAATTGGTCTCATCATCAGCATGCCAACTCACAGCATCATTTCCATCCCGGTAATAATTAAGGAGAACCGAATTAAAACCAAAGCCCGTGTATTCTTCTACCTTTGTTTTTAATTGCCAGAGCTCCTTAGTCCAGGGCAAAACTTCGTGCTTTACACCACTATAGACATAGTCACTTCCCTTATCGCCATACCATGCCGAAAGCCGAGGCTGAAGAATACGACGTCCATGAATAATTAGGGTTGGTCGCTGCCAGCTCACCGTTTGGCGGAAAAGCTGAAAGAAATAGCGGTTTTCTTCTTTTGAGAGAAAATTCGGTTCATATTTCGTTAACGCAAGAGGGTTTTCCTCTGGGAAAAGCAACAAATTCACAGACCCTTTTTTACAAAGACCAACTTTTAGGAAAATCTTTTTTGAAACTCCTTGACCTCCTAAGAAATAGAAAAGCCTTGCCTATTTATGGAACTACGGGAAGACTTTCTCATTGAAACACTAAACCCTGACATGGGTTATTTTTTTCGCTCACAAAAAAAACTCTATGAAACAAAAACCCAGTACCAAGATTTAGAAATCCACGAGTTACCCCGTCATGGACGTATGTTGCGTCTAGATGGTGTTTTCCAAACATCCGAAAAAGACGAATTTTTTTACCATGAACCTCTGGCTCATGTTCCAGGAATCACAATAGACGGGCCCGAGACTGCCCTCGTCATTGGTGGTGGAGATGGAGGGGCTGCAGAAGAAATTCTCAAATACCCTACCGTAAAAAAAGTTGTGATGGTAGAACTAGATGCTGGTGTCGTGGAGGCATGCCGCCAACATATCCCTAGTATTTCAGCAGGGGCTTTTTCCGATCCTAGGCTCTCCCTGCGCATTGAGGATGGTCTTGCTTATGTTAAAAGTTCACAAGAAAAATTCGACCACATACTGCTTGATCTTACCGACCCCTTTGGCCCCTCCATTGAGCTATACACCCGTGAATTTTACTTAGAACTTAACCGCTTACTGACAGACCGCGGTCTCTTAAGCTTACATATCGAATCACCCATCACAAGACCCGAACTTTTCTCAAAACTTTACCATACCCTACGCTCGGTATTTCCCATTGTGCGGCCCATGACAAATTATGTCCCACTTTATGGAACCTTGTGGGGCTTCGCCATCGCTGGCAGACAAAGTGATCCACTCTCCATTTCAAAAGAGGAAATCCAAAAAAGACTTTCCAAGTTTGGCATAAAGAATTTGCAATTCTATAACCCCGACATGCACCATGCTTTACTCAGTTTGCCTAACTATATTTTAGATCTTTTGAAAACCCCGCAAGAGCCCCTTCGTAGTGGCGAGAGCTTACCCGTACCCGCTGGCTCGAAAAGAAACCTACGCCTCGTGGAATTAAAGACCGGTTAACTTCATAGAGCCCCCAACCGATAAGTGCCTATGGCCAGTAAAGACATCGCAATGCAATCTCTTACTCAGCAGCTCAGACGCATGCGCTCCCGTTTCGGCGGCAAGCGAGTCATAACCGAAGATATCAATAAACTCAAGGGCCTTGCTGTTAAACCCCAAATCCCTGCCAGCGACATCCAAAACTATTATGTGGAACCAGTCACTATAGAGTATTACATACCCAAAGAAAGCCGCTTTGCCTATGAGATAAAATACCTCTATATCCCCTTATACGATCCAGAGCCTCGAAACTCCGTCCAAGAAGAAATTATGGGTTTTTTCCAAAAAGAAAACCGACCCATGGATACTATAGAAATTATGAACCGCTTTCCCCAACATCTTCCTATTTTAATGCAATACTTTAGTCCCTACATCCATCTCCATGAAGCTCTATCCTTAGAATTTCAACAGGGGTTTGGGGGGGATAAATTGGCCTTTCGAAGAGCTCTTTACTTAAGCGAGGTATTGCATAAATACGAGCCTAGCCTCCCCTCTTTAGAAATTTTAGGACCCTATACCCTGTATAACATCCAATGGTGCATTCGTTACCTAAATCAACAAAACATAGAATTTACTCTTGAAGATGCCACCACAGAATTCCTTATAACCCGCCACAGAAACATGTGTCAACTCAGAGGTGAAAAAGTTGACGAACGCTTTGAAATCCTAGCCAATATTTACTTAGAACAAGCCTTCCCATATGCAGAGGAAGATCTTGAATTAGACTAAAACTCCACTCTCACACCAAATCCCATTCCGACCTCGTAAATATCTCCGAGCTCTCCAATCGGCAAGAAGAAGACCAATTTTAAGGCAAAATGGTCTTCACTTAATAGGAGCTTCGTTCCCATGCTATATTGAAAGCGCGCTATTCCCGAACCTGGTGCTCGAGGGTTAAAGCCTTGGTACGAGCGGAAATCATGTGAAAAGGTAATTTCTTGAAAAAGCACAATGGGGTAATAAAGATCACTACTTATAGCTAAGCTATACTCTAAAATGTCATTAAAAAAATTACGGTAATAGAAAAAATTGCTTTCTTCGCGGGGATTAAAACCAAGCCATTTGCGCCAGGCTCGGCTTTCTAAGATGTTTAGGTCAAAACCATTGAAGATGGTTCTTTCTCGGCCACCATCATCTCGGGCACCTCTTGCTACATAAAAAAAATTAGCGTGGTAATAAAAAACCCCTACTTTTTTCATCACCAGAGGTCCTAGCCGCAACTCAGGATAGCCATAGGATTCCATTTTATTGGTGTTTTCGTCTCGATAGTTTGGGCCTGTACCAAAGTTATATTCGACAAAAAAATTCGTTAGTAGAAAGGGCTTAAACCAATTAGTAGCCCAGTTCAAAGAAAGCCGAATATCCCCAAAACGATGAAAATGGTAATGCTGTTGCAGACTGTTTATGTAGGGGATGTGGATCTGCATTTCTAGTTTCTTGCTTAAAGCCAGAAAAATACTCTGCTCACGCAAGAAGATGCGGTTGGGTCCATCTTTATAGAACTTTTGGTATATATCAAAAGATACAAGTCCAGGTTCAAGCAAATAAACCGTACGTGTTTCGTGCAAGTAACCAGCAGCAAGATCACAAGATATAGTAACGAAGAAAAAAATTCTATACCTGAGGTAGCACATCACGAAATCCGGCCACAGCATAGCGAGCCGTGTTGTCTGCCACCTCTTTTCTTGGTTCATTTAATATCTTTGTAAAAACCGCAGCACTCTGCACTTTTTGCCAGTATTCTTGTGAGGGCGGTCTATCAAAATAACGTACGTAAATCCTACGACCCGAGCTCGGCCGAGGTAAATCAATGTCTTTACCCGTAACAAGCCTTACGAGATTTTCAAAATAATCGTAGTGCAAGCCCTCCGGAATAAGAAAGGTAGGTAAAAACTCACCTGGTATCTGGGGGCTCATTTCGATTAAGTAAAACTTTCCTTCATGAACTATCCACTCACTCACTAAAGGACTTAGGGGAATCTCCAGAATATCCACTATTTTTTGGTGAATCTTTTCTAATTTTTCTTTTTCCCCCTCATAGCGTGAAGGAAATTCATGTAATAGATCGAGAAAGGGAGGTAAGGCCATTGCCACCTTATCCGTTATGCTTACTAGATAAAAGCGAAAGTCCCGCACAAAGCCAGTAACAATAATTTCATCTCCAGGTATTTTTTTTTCTAAAAGGAGCTCCCCTTGTTCGATACCAAGCTCTCTTAAATTACGCCGAGTAAGAAAACTACGCGCATCGGCATAGCGATTTAGTTGGTAGATATTTTTCTTTGCATAGCCTCCACGTGTTTTGACAATTACAGGATAGCCTAATTTTTCCAAATCATCTCGGTAGATATGGTTTTCGAGACTTAGAAATCCAGGTTGGGCAAAAAACTCGTCCCTAAGTTTCTGTAGCTCACGCCTGATATAGAGCTTGTCTAGGAGTTTTTCGGCTAGCGTGCGGCTTATAAAGGGAAGGTTTAGTCTTTCGGCTAAATAGGCCCAACTTAAGATAGCTTTTCCGTAGCTTGCGCAATAGCCCCCAACGATATTACCATCTAAGGTACCTAAGTTAATTTTAAGAAAAATACGCCGGTAGTTATGAATAGACTCCTCAATTCTAATATCACACAGGGGAAAACCGATGGCATCAATATTGCGGTCGACACCAATAATGCGAAAACCCAGTTTTTTGGCTGCTTCAATAAGAGGCAATTGATTTTCACCCGCCCCTAAGGATATAAAATAATCCCCCGGTTGATGCATCATTTTTTTATCGGCCTTTTGAAGCTATGCTCTTAAACCAGGGGAATTTAAGCTTTTTTTCAAATACTCCGACAAAAAAGCATGGTCCGCGGGATATACACGGGTGCCTCTGGCATGAGTATTATGCAGGTAAAACTCGATGTAATTGCCAATAATCTGGCAAATGTCGATAAAACAGCCTTTAAACAAGATACCGTTATCTTTAAGAACTACCCAGAACTCTTGTTACACCGCACAAACGATGACGGTGTTGGTTGGACCCCCATGGGCAGCTTTGACCTTGCCCCCTTGATTGGCAAATTAGGCACAGGAGCCGAAGTAAATGAAATCTATACCCGCTTTGACCAAGGTCCCTTGAAAAAAACCGACCGTGAGAGCGATCTTGCCTTAAATGGGGAGGGATTTTTTGTCGTAGAGACAAACCGCGGCATGCGCCTAACACGCTCAGGCAGCTTTATTTTAAATGCAGATGGCTACTTAGTAACCCCTGACGGTTTTGTGCTCATGGGGGAAAAAGGGCCCATCCAAGTAAATCAAAATAATTTTATTATTCGCTCCAATGGCGAAGTATGGATTAATGCTGCTATTGGCAATAACCCAAATGACACCTGGGGAAAAGATGTCAATCAATGGGAAAACCCCATTTTACTCGACAAGCTACAAATTAGAGTAGTAGACTATCCTCGTCACCTCGACAAAGAAGGCAACTCCTTTTATGTCCCCACACCAGAGTCAGGAGAGCCAAGACTCCCCGATTTAGGGAAAGAGCCTGAGGTGCTGCAAGGTTACCTCGAAGCCTCAAATGTCAATTTGGTAACAGAAATGGTGAACATGATTGAAGTCCAGCGGATGTATGAAGCAAACCAAAAGGCCATAATGTCCCATGATTCTATGCTTGGAACGCTTATTAACTCCATATTGCGCTAAGCCACGAAAAACCTTTACAAAGAGCCTTTGCCATAAAAATCTCTCCCATGCGTTATCCTGAAGTAATTAACCAGCAAGCAGCGCGACTTGTTGCCTTTTTTACTTTTACCCTAGCCCTCTTAACGGTGGTTTTTCCCCCTGACCAATACCCCCTCTCTCTCGTGCTTTTAAGCTATTTAACCCTTGGCTTTTTCTTACGCACTTTCGTAGGGCCTGCTTATGAACCCACGGCTATTCTAGCTCAGCGCATTTGGGTAAACCTCTTTCATCTTGAAGAAGTGCCCACAAATGCCATGCCCAAACGTTTTGCCCAATTCATTGGTTGCCTTTTTTGCCTTGCCGGCTGGATTTTTGTTCTTACCTCTCAAGTTGAGGCTTACCAGATTTTCTTTAGTATTCTTGCTACCTTTGCTTTTCTCGAAGCGGTCTTTAACTTTTGCGCAGGTTGTTTTGTGTTTAACCAACTTATCCGCTTTCGGCTACTACCTGAGAGAATTTGCCGAGAGTGCCAAAATATAACCGATCGACTTAAGGAAAAAGCTCAAAAAAAGATTTAATCATCTCTTTCGGCAAGCTCTATACTTTGAAAAACTACCAGATCCTCTGCCTGCCATGGCAAAGCCTCGCCTTTTTCATTTTTTGGTATGGGGTCAATAACTAAACTTTCCGGGTAAAAAAGCTCTATATGGGTGCGAGAAACAGGAAATTCTTTTGGCCTTTCGGGATTATAGAGTTCCGTACGAGTCACCCAACCTACCGGGGCAACATATATTTGCAAATATAACTTTGCTTTCTTTTCATGACTATCCCAGAAAAGAGCCTTACGTGCAGGAATTCCCAAGTAACGCATCGCCAAAATTTCCTCTTCGAGAGACTTAAATCCATAATCCTTTAATTTTGGCAATATGTATATGGGATGCCTACCATCCAGTTCTTTTTTGATTTCTCTTAAATTTTGTGCAAGGGATTTTTCTAGTTTTTTTAAAGCTTCTCGCTCCAGGTAATCGCGCACTGGCTCAGGTAATTCTCTTTCCTCAAAGTATTTTTTAATGTTAAGAGAATGGAAGAAATGGGTAAAGTCATAAAGGCTTAGCTGCGCCGTGAGGCGGTAGGGATTTTCACTGTATGCTGTTTTTGCATTTAACTGAACAACAGCTTCCCCATTTTCAAGCCGCTGCAGCCGAAAATGATGAGGGCGGATGTCTACTCTTTGCAATCTTTGCCGTACTAACTGAGGCAAAGATACAAAACGCATCGACAATTTAATTTCTTTTTCTTGCTGTTCTTTTGGCCATGGAAGATTTAGCTTTAGCAAAGCACGCAATTCATATTTTTTTTCTAGGGCCGCTACATAGTTTTCTGTCTCAATATAATCAACAGACAAAGCTTCCCCTGGTCGCGACACATAAAGAGTGCCGCCTACAAAGGCAAGGCCATAAGAATCAGGCGGTAAGGGGATAAAAGACAAAATCTCCCCTGTCTCTACGGATACTTTGTAGACCCGCTGCTCTTTGTCTATGATCCATAAAAAACCCCTAGCAAATGTCATTCCTCTTGGCCGAGGCACCATAAGGGGAAAAGTTCCCAAAAAATTACGGTCTTTTAAGTGAAAGCGGTGTATTCTCCCACTATTGCGGTCGGCAATATAAGCAAGGTCCTTATCCACGGCAATGCCCACAGGATCTTGGATGGTTGGTAGCTGCACCCTTTCCACCACATCGGCATTAACGGGATTAATAAAGGCGAGGTAACCTGGATAGGCTGTGACTAAGAGAGGATACCAAAAGGCAAGATCCCGTACGGCCGTGATAGTCATGGCTTTGGGACGCACTGGCATTTTTTCATCAAAATTATACCCCATGATGGTTTTTTGTCGGTTGTCTGCTACCCATAGTACCTTTCCATCAAATGCCATCCCAAGGGGGAGCTCGGCCGGAAAGTCAATCCTCTCTGCCCAAAGAAATCTCGCCAGTCCCCAAAATACTAACCAAACCCAGTTCCTAAAGCGCATAAATTAAGGAAAACCATCCTCCTGCCATTTTTTGAATTTTTCAACATCACAGGGAGAAAGAGACCCATCGGGTGGCATACGCTGGTTGTTCGTGGTAAGACGAATTAGCAGCCCTGGTCCATTGACATCATGGGCATCGCTATAATAAAGAACGAGTGTATTTTTATTTGTTAGATTTTGAGTAGCGGGCGGCTGGGGTGTACTGCCGTGGCAATTTTGGCAGTGCTGTTGTACTAAGCCTTGGATATCACTATCCCAACTTATGGTACGGCTACGCACTTCCTGCACACATTGGGAAGAAGACTCCTCCTCCCCTGTCTTAAAACAACCCATAAGGAAAACAAGAGAGGCCAACCATTTTGGGGGCCATTTCATCTCTTGCAGAGGTAAAGAAAATTTCGCTTATCAGTGGCAAGCTTTTTTTAACCTTCACTTCTTTTTATATGGTAGCGGCGACGAAGCTCTTCCGCCATCCTGCGAGCTCGGTCAGGCTCAAGACCTAACATTTCTGCTTTTTCAAGTAAACCTAAGGCCTTGTCAATATCTTTCTCCCCCTCGAGATAATGAGCATACTGAAAGTAAAGTGAACTAATGGGTAGGTTATTGCGCAAGACTAGCATTTCTGAGAGCTCTATTTTTTGCAATTCGTACTGATCTTCCAGACGGCGAAACTCGTTGTATTCCGCCTGCCTTGTCTCAGAAAGAAGAGGTTTTTTGGCTTCTTGCATGCGCCGAAAGGTATCCTGCATGGTGCGCCTCTGTTCCTCTATTATTTTTTCAAGCTCCTCATGGGCCTGCAAAGCCTCCATAAATTGACGCGCAAGCTCTTGCCTCTCGTTGGTTTTTTCATAGGCCATGGCCAAAAGCCGGCTTACCAAAAACCTCTCCTTAAGCCAAGATGTGCGCGACGCTTTGTCCGTTGGATCAAGTGCTAAAAGCCGCCGCTGGTAGGGTAGCAACAATTCTATACCGCGGCGATAATTTCCCGTTCTTTCAATATGTAATTTGGCTAATTGAAATTTAAGCTGCTCTTCGCTTGCTTCAGTTGGGGCATTCTTTAATGCCTCCTCGTAGTAATACGCTGACTCCACCATTTGGTTAGTTTGAAAATATAAGCTACCTAACGCTACATAGATTTCAAAAAGTTGCTTATTCTCAAGCTTGAGCTCGAGAGGTGCCTCTTGCTGGGCTTTTAAAGTCTTTTCATAGGCATAGATGGCCCGCCGAACCTCTTGTGAAGTGGCATATTCTTTTCCCAAACGATAGGGTATCTGAGGATTTTTTTCATCAAGTCGAGAAGCTGCTTCTAAGAGATTGGCATAGGCTGTAAATTGACGGTTTTGGCTGTAATCATGAATGAGAGTTTGGTTAAATTCTGTCTTATAAAGAACTTTTTTATTTAAAACCTTTTGCCTTTCCTTTAAGCTATCTTCAATTTGTCGCACAAGATCCGCCATTTCTACTAAAATAGCTGAAGATTGACGATTGTATTGTTCTCTGTAGAAAGCAAATTTGCTCTTATGCTCTTCCATTTGCTTTTCCAGGGCCTCTCTCTCTTTCTCTTTTGCCGCAAGCCTTTCCTTATTTTGGCGGATTTCTTCGGCAAGTTCCCACTGCCGCTCCCCCGACATCGCTTTTCGTTGATTATCTTCAAGACTGTAGATGAAAATACGCAGGCGATTTTCATCTCGCCTGGCCTCTTCTAAAGCCTCCTTGGTTTTTTGGAAGAGCTCAGAGTCCCGAATTTCACCGCTAGCTTGCCCTAAGAGCTTAAGCCTGTCAGGATCTGTGTAAACCTGCTCGCTCATGCTTAAACTACGGTAGCGCAGCGTCATGGCATAGTGGTAGGCTGCATGGTACGGTTTCCTTTGCCGGATGTAGGCTCGGGCGAGAATAAGATGCATAAGGGCAATGTTAGGTGCTTCTTTAATGACAAAGCTCTTTTGTACCTCGCCTAAAAGGTCTCTAATAAAAAGACGCCTAATATTGACATTCCATTCCCGTACATAGAGGTTTTCATCTCCCTGCAATAGTTGGCGCTGTTCAATTTTTTTCTGGGAAGGATCGCTTAGGTAAAAACGAGACAACTCCTTAGTAAGATTGTCAACCACACCCCTCGGATCAAAATTTAAGTCTTGGCCCAAAGCTTCAATGTCCTCTATACGAAAAGGCAAATAGCGATCTATATCTTGGCTTAAGTCTTGGGCCCAACATAGAGAGGCCACCCAAATGGCTATTGGGAAAAGACGCTGCATTTTCTTTATTTTCGGCAAAATCATGAAAGTCCCTCAAAAAGACTATTTTTCTTCTGCTCTTCTAGATATTCATGTAAGATACGAATCACCTCTAAAAGACAACTGCCACAGCCTGTGCCTGCCAGGGTTTTCCTTTGCAACTGCGCTAAAGTGGTCGCCCCCTCCTCCATAGCCCGACGTAAATCTGCCCGAGAAACACCTCGACAGAGGCAGACTTTGCGGGGCCGCATGAGTTCCTCAAGGGATGGTCCCATTAACATCAAGTTATCCAAAATTAAGAGAAATGCCTAATTTGTTGTCGCTACCTAAAAAACTCGACAAAGCAGAGAAAACCCTAAAGCCGGCTCTGTGCTCACAGGTACCTTCACGGCCCTAATCACCCCCTTTCGCCGTGGGGGAGAGATAGACTTTGCAGCCTTAAAAAAGATCGTAGAAATACAGGTCCAAGCTGGCGTGGAAGGTTTGGTACCCTGCGGCACAACAGGAGAGAGCCCTACACTTAGCCACGAAGAGCACAGAGAAGTCATGGCTCGTGTCATTGAATACGCAAAGTCTCTGAACCCCCAAATTATCATCATTGCAGGCACGGGTAGCAACTCAACCGAAGAAGCTATTGAGCTTACACGAGCTGCCAAACAATACGGGGCGGACTATAGCTTGCAAGTAAATCCATACTACAACAAACCCACCCAGGAAGGGCTTTACCGTCACTTTATGGCCATCTCGGAAGCCGTAGATATACCCCTTGTGCTGTATAACATTCCAGGCCGAACAGGAGTTACTCTAAGCTTAGAGACAATTAAAAGACTTTGTCAAAATGCCCAAATTGCTGCTATTAAAGAAGCAAGTGGCGACCTAAATTTTATGACGCAAATTGTCTTGGAAGTGGGCTCCCAAGTTTCCCTCCTCTCGGGCGATGACAATTTACTCTTGCCCATTCTCTCTATTGGAGGAAGGGGGGTTATCAGTGTGCTCTCAAACCTTTTTCCGGCAGAGACCGCTGCCATTACTCGAGCATACTTAAAGGGAGATCTCGCCAAAGCTCAACAGCTATTCCTAGCACTTTTCCCTCTAGCCAAAGCTCTCTTCGTGGAAACGAACCCCATCCCCGTCAAATACGCCGCAAGTCGTTTGGGTCTATGCGAAAATGCCTTACGGCTTCCACTTGTACCTCTGAGTGAGATACACGAAAAGACACTAGACGAAGCCCTAGAAGCAGCAAAACAAAGGTTACGATGATCCGCCTAGCTATACATGGTGCTCTAGGCCGGATGGGCCAAACTGTGGCCCATCTCGCTGTCAGCTCCCAAGATTTCTTGCTCACTGCGGCTCTCGAGCGAGAAGACCACCCAGAACTAGGACAAAATTACTACAGCTTAATTGGTATGAAGCTCCCCCAAGAACTGCCCATTGAGAAAACAAGCCTCGCAGCACTAGAGAAAGCAGATGGCGTCATTGACTTCTCAAGCCCACAAGGCGCTTTACAACTAGCCCAACTATGCGCTCACTTAGGACTTCCCCTTGTTTCAGGAACCACGGGTTTTCGCGAAGAGGAATACCAAGAATTTTTAAAAGTAAGCGAGAAAATCCCTCTTCTTTACTCAACAAATATGTCTTTAGGGGTAAACCTACTTTTTGCTCTAACCAAAATGGCGGCACGACTTCTCAAAGATAAGAACTTCGACGCAGAGCTTATGGAAATCCATCACGGCAAGAAAAAAGATGCTCCATCTGGGACAGCCAAAACTCTGGAAGCTATCTTGAGACAGGAAATGTCTCTCCCCTCCCATCTTGTGGTCTATGGCCGTCAGGGTCTTGTTGGAGAGAGGCGTCGGGAAGAATTAGGCGTACTGTCCATCCGTGGGGGTGATGTTGTGGGGGAACATACCGTTTATTTTTTGGGCCATGGGGAAAGACTTGAGTTGAAACATCTGGCCACCTCCCGCGAGATCTTTGCCCGGGGTGCTCTTATGGCGATAAAATATCTCCGGGGCAAAAATCCCGGTCTTTATACCATGCAGCACGTCTTGGGGATCGAGTAATGCAGCAATTCCTCATTGAGGGGGGATACCCCCTGAAAGGAGAAATTACCCCTCAGGGTAATAAAAATGAGGCCCTGCCTGTGCTCTGTGCGGCCCTCATGAATCCTTCTGTTGTGGAAATCCATAACATCCCTGATATTGAAGATATCCGCAAATTATTAAAAATCCTTGACTTCATTGGAGCTCGGATTTCTCCCCAAGACGAGAAAAAAATCGAAACCCTTTCCCTAGAGACCCCTCACATTCTCCACAATGAGCTTCCTCCCGAGCTTATCTCGGCACTTAGAGGATCGGTAACCCTCATGGGACCTCTTCTTGCCCGCACAGGAAGGGTCTATCTTCCGCGACCTGGCGGTGATAAGATTGGACGTCGAAGGATTGACACCCATCTTTTAGCCCTATCCCAGCTGGGAGCTCAGGTTCAGGTTTTTCCTCACGGCTATCTCTTAGAAGCCAAAAAACTGCGAGGTGCGGAAATTCTCCTCGACGAAGCCTCGGTAACCGGGACAGAAAACGCTATCTGTGCCGCTGCGGTTGCCGAAGGAACTACTGTTATTGAAAATGCCGCCTCAGAACCTCATGTACAGGGTCTTTGCCGCTTTTTTCAAAAACAGGGGGTCGAAATTGAGGGTATAGGCAGTAATATCCTTAAAATAAAGGGAGTAGAGAGCTGGGAAAATTTACGGCCTGTAAAGCATACAATTGGGCCTGATTATCTAGAAATTGGCAGTTTCATTTCCATGGCGGCTCTCACCCGCGGAGAGCTGAAGATTCGCCATGTTTGCCCACATGATTTGCGCATGATACGCCATGTATTTGCGAGGCTAGGTATCTCATGGGATTATGAAGAAGTCTTGGGCCAAACGAACCTCGTCATAGGTCCAAAGCAAAAACTTAAGATACAAACAGATGTACATGGAGAGATCCCGAAAATCGACGATGCACCTTGGCCCATGTTTCCGGCAGACCTGATCTCAATTGCCCTCGTCACCGCCACGCAATGTGAAGGTACGGTGCTCATACATGAAAAAATGTTTGAAAGCCGTCTTTTTTTTACAGACAAGCTTATCTCCATGGGCGCTCGCATAGTTCTGTGCGACCCCCACCGCGCCGTTGTGATTGGCCCAAGCAAACTTCAGGGTGCCGTGATGTCTTCTCCCGATATTAGAGCAGGCATGGCCATGGTCATTGCTGCTCTTTGTGCAGAAGGGAAATCTACTATTCAAAACATCATCCAAATAGACCGTGGCTATGAGAGAATTGACGAAAGACTAAAAAAGCTGGGTGCGCGTATAGAGAGGGTAGAAGATTAGTCGATACCAAGGCGCTGTTCCCCTGCGTAACGAAAATAACCTTCGGCCTCTTCTTCGGCAACACTCTCTGCTTCGGCTCCAAAGTATTTTTTTCGTAACTCGTGCAAGATATGAGCAGGGGGATTGCCGTGATATTGTTTTACTAAACTTTCCCGCTCGGCGAGATATTGCTTGCCAAGCCGCCACCTCTCCTCTCTTTCTTTGTCTAGCATCTCCCATCTAGCGAGGGCCTCTTTGTCAAGACCCATCTGCTGTCTAATGTGCCGCAAGGCCTCTTTTTGACTTATTGGGTCCATTTGACGTAGATCTTTTTGAACAGAAGAGAGACTTAGAAAAGAATGCAAGAGTTCTTGGCGATGGCGCTCCATATAGCGAGCTGTGTCATTACCATGTGCCTCTTTTATGGCAGAGGTGAATTGCTCTAACTTTTGTTCTAACGGCATGTGGGGATTTTCTTCAATAGTATCTAAAGCGAGTCTAATGGTCTCTGCCTTAAGTTCGGCAGCAAAAATGGCTTTGGCATTTTCTTCACCAAAAAAAGCCGCCCGTCTTTCCATAAGTTTCTGCATCCGCTCGCGACGGCCAAGCCGTGCTAGGTCTTCCCGATTGCGTCGTAGCCACTCATTGTAGCGTAAAAGCGCCTCAAGTTGGTTAAAAAGATGAGCTGATAGGTCAGGAAATGCTGTACCACTTAGCTCATAGACACAGCTAACCCAATCTTCCCGGCCCTCTGCCTGACAATGGCGGATTAAGTCTTCCAGCATCTTAATTTGGATATATGCATTATCGATATTCTTACCCCATCGCTGGCGAATCAAGGCCACCTTTTCTTCAAAGCTTAGCTCTCGGCTAAGCCGATATCCACCCTCTACGTCTCTTTGAAGGGGTAGCGAGGCCAAAATTTCCGCATCCAAGGTGCGTAAGGGAGGAGGATTTCTTTTTAGTCGATTGATTTGCTTTATAGCATCACTTTCTTGATTTAGATATAAAAACAATACCATAGTACCGAGAAAAAAAATGACAGCGGCGAGTACTTTCTTGCCCTTCATAGAAACCCCGCTTTATCTAGGGAGAAAACAAGAAAGAAGAGGCCGAGCCTCTTGGCCCGGCACTCTAGTCCCAATAGGCTATGTAGTCAATTAGCGCCCCGTAGAATTCCATCTCGTCGAAAGTATCAGGAGGAACGCCGATTACATCGAGATGGTCTTGGTTGATGACGCTTGCTAAGGAGGTCATCTCAGATGAGCTTGGCGCATTAAGATTTCCTAAATAGCCAAGTGAGGTATCCGTAGTGATTGAGTCAAAGCAGAGGGTGCAAACATTGTATCGGAGCCGATGACCCATTTGCTGCGAATTAATCCCCACTAGGCCATCGTCGTCTAAATCTGTGCGGTTACCATTGCCCCGTCCTGCTGCCCCATCCCCATCGCAATCATCGACACAGTAGCCGTCCCCATCTATGTTATGGAATCCCTCAACCACTAAGTAAAGGGCAGGGTTGACTGACAGGCCATTTTGGGCCGTGATGAGGGAAGCGTAGCGTGCCGCGTAGCGGGAATCGACAGGGTTTTGCTGGTTAAAAAGTTTGGCTCCTGTTTGGATCCCATCATTGGGCCAGTCATCATAGACGAGTTGTTTGGCTGCTGCAAAGCCGTCGTTACCTGGGCGATAGACAACATTTCCAAACATCCTGGCCAAGGCATTTATGACACTCGTAACCCCAGCCCCCAAATTAAGCACATGCTTGGCTACCGGTGAGCCTCGGTGGGGGGAAGAAATAGATATAAGTACCCTGACCACCTGGCGTCCCCGACGCTCAAACAGTATGCGTGCCGCACGGCGTATATCAAAGCCCCCCTGGGAGTGCCCTACTAGGTTAACCTGAGTGGCACCAACCGTGGCCATGTAGGACTCGATTTGGTTTGCCACATCAAGCCCCCGTACCGTGGAGGACTGGAAGGGGTAGGTTGCTGTCTGATGAGCTCTTTGACCTGTATCAATGTTGTTGTTACAGGTGACTTCAAGAAACTCATCGCAGGGATCCCCTACAAAAACCCCGTAGTCATCACCCCAGTAGGCATAGCCCAAAATATCATCAAAACCTGCCATCCCATGAGCAAAAACTACAGGGAAGGTGGTTCTCGCCGCTCTTGCTGAAAGAGAACCAGCCAGACACACCATGACAAAAAGAGGCACGAGATTTTTCTTCATAGGCTTACACTTGCTCCTTCACGCTTAGTTTCGAATTGCCTCGTAGTATAATTGATCTTTGCTAAGGGTAAGGTGCCAAAAAAGTTAATTGATAAAAAAGTAACTGACGTACTTAGCGCATCGTAGAAGGGGGGTAGATGCGTTGGCTCTGGTGTGCCCTTCCTCTTACTTTATTGGCTTGTGTTCAGGACGAGGTGCTCTTACATCCTCCCGGCGGGAGAGCTTTTTGGACACTTTCCATCCGGGAGTCCTATCGAACAAAACAGGTGCTTGCTCTGTATTCTGGCCATGGCCACTACGCCGAAGCCTATGTGGCCCTAGATGTGGAAATCTCCCCCGAGTTAATAAACTATGTCTTAGACGAATTTGACCATAAGATTGCGCCAAGACTTCATGCCCTCTTCACACAGCCTCTAGATATCGACCAAAATGGAAAAATTGTGCTTCTCTTTTTAGATATTGATGATGGTTATACAACGGGTGGCGGGTATATTTCCGGCTACTTCGATGCCCTTAATCAATTTGATGACCGCTCTGTTAAAGAGATCACGGGCAGGCGCTCCAATGAAATGGAAATTATTTATCTCGACACCTATCCTTCAGAGGTAGGTAGCGTAGAGTTCCTAGCCACTCTTGCTCATGAATACCAACACCTTTTACAATTTAGCCACAACTATCGCTACAATAGCGATGAAGAAAAATGGGTCGATGAGGGTCTTTCGGAAATTGCCTCAGATCTTACTGGTTACGGTCCCCAGATTATGCGTCTTGTGGGTTTTCGCCAGATTGGCAATGGTCCCTGTGGTTCCCATGGCTGTTTAATTGGAGACTCTTTGATTAGCTGGGATGGCAACATAGCCGACTATAACCATGTCTATGTCTATTTCCGTTACCTTGCGGATGCTCTGGGAGAGGCGGCACTACAAGCTATTTTTCGCGAAACAGAAAGCGACCTAACGGGGATGGAAAGTGCCCTTGCGAAAATTGGTTTATCTACGTCCTGCGGCGGAGTTGCTCCCGGCTATCAACTGGGCTATATGCGTTTTTTGTGTAGCTACCGATATCTCTGGGGGGCCATATTGGGTACAAGCGAGCTTAAGGGATCTACCGGTAGTATGGATTTCCCTTCACAGTTAAGCCTACCGGGACATTTTCGCCCAGGCCATAACCCACGCCAGAGCCTCTTTCCTGGCGATACGGGGGGTATTCCCGCATATAGCGTTGGGCATAACGTGCTCTCGCTTTATCCCTACACCTTTACATACTACAGCCACAACGCTAACCACTCCCCACCAAAACTTAGCAATTTCGGATGTCCGAGCTGTGAAATCCAGAAATTTAGCTTAATCTACAACAACCAACACTTTGTTATCTTTAACCATCATCCAGAAGCAACCCCGTCTTCGACCAAATTAATTGACCCAAGACTCGCCATAGAACCTGAAATTAGCGTAAGAGAAGAAGCCTCCTACGGCGTGAGAAAAGCGCTTGTAGATGGCTACCCACTTCATTTTTACCAAAAGGTGCCCCTTGCATTACGCCAAAAATTATGGCAACAAGACCCCTAAGTTTCTGGGCGACGATTGTCTTTGTCTTTTTTTTATCATGCAAGGGAAAGACATCCTTTGTTTTAAAATTAGCTCTTTTGCAGGACCCACGATTTCCTCAATTATCTCACCTCGATGTCCAAGAAATTTTAGCCGCTGCTCAAGAGATGACAGCCCAGAAATTTGCCACAGAAATAGATTTTTCTTTGGCCCATGAAGGTTTTGTGGAGGATTTTTTTAAAAGTAGCTCTTTGCCAAAAAACGGGGACTTTATTATCGATGAAGAATACCTCTTGCAGGAATTTCGTAAAAAGAAAAATAGTGCTCTCGCTTTTCTTAGAAAGAATTGGTCCCTAAAGGATCTAGGTGCTTACTTTCCTACGGGTAGTTATGAAAGTTTTTGGCAAAACTTGTTTTTAACCTATCGCCAAAAACTGGCAACATTGCGAAACTACCGTCTAAAAAACGGGATGCTTCTTTTAAACCACAAGCCATACGAAAGTTATCGTTCTTGGAAAAAAATCATGCGCGAACAAAATCTCTACGATTTCATCTTAACAAACCATTTTATTCTCTATGACGAGGTGGCCGAACCCTATCCCCATGTTATTTTTAAGCACGCCAAGGTATCGGGATCAAGTTTTGATTCCCCCAAGCGAGAAGGTCCCTTTATGGGGAAGAGTGCTATGATGAGTGTCTTTGAACTCTACGCGGAAGAGGAGTATTTCTTGGGAGAAAGAACAAAAAAAATAAAAAATTATAGTCGTTCTTTTAGAAACAAGGCCCTGGGGGGCTATCTTTTAGCCCATGAGATAGGCCACATGCTTTTTTGGATAAGTGATGTCTATGACCATGGAAGAAACTGTCTTATGGATACTCGTTTTGAAAATTTAGAAATCGCAGATGGCTACAGGGTGCTTTTGGAACACCCCGAACCTTGCCCCCGCTGCCTAGAGTATGTAGAAGCTCGCAAGAAAATTGCGAATCTGTATGAAAAACAAGAGATTGAAAAAATTTTAGATACCCTAAAAGACTATCCTAAACCAAATGAGCTACCTTTTGAGACCATCCGCCAGCTGTTAGGGAAAAAGTATTCTCCTTGATTTTTTAGAGAATTTTCGAAATTTTACCGTGTGGAAGAGAAAAGGGAAGACACACCTTCCCCACCAAAGAAGTCGCTTGGGCGTCGCCTTTTCTTGGGATTTTTGATTTCCCTTCTTCTTGTCATAGCTGGTTTATATTTTTATGTCACAAGCCCTGCGTTTCTTGAAAAGACAATAACTAATGCCGTTGCTCAAGCCACCAACGGCCGCATTAGCTTAAAAGTCACTCAGGCTTCTTTGTTCCGAGGTTTTGTCTTCGAAGATATTGCCCTGTTCGCCACCCCTGAATTTGGGGAAAAACCCCTTTTGCGCCTAGAAAGCTTAAAGCTACTCTATAATGTCTATGGATTTTGGACGGGCGAGTTTGGTGTCCTAGAAGTGGGTATTTATCGCCCCCAAATTTATCTTAAACAGCTGAAAGACCAGTGGAATATCCAGGCTCTTTTAAAACCTTCAGAAAAAAAGGAAGAGAAAATAAGGGAAAAGGAGAAAGAAGAGGAAAAAGAGGAGGTGAGGGAAAAGATAACCCTCCCCTTTTCTGTGAGGGCCTTCTTTAAATTTGTCCTAGAAGATTTTGCCATTGAAGTTGATGGAGAAGATAGGTCGAACACAAAGCCCCTCGCCATGGGCATAAAGAACTTCACCTTTCGCCTTTACTTTTTAACGAAAAAATTCCATACTATTCCCGCCGAGCCAATAGAATTTAGCGACCTCATCGATAGTCTTTACGTGAATTTAAATCCGCAAGAAAGTATTGACGTCTATCTGCGATCCCCTACAGCTCGTGGAGAATTTCCGCTTGACCTCCATTTTCTACTCGCCTACGGGGAGGAAAAAGGCAACTTTATTTCTAAAGTAAAAATAGGTCACGAGAACCTCCCATTAAAATATCAGGGCCGCCACCTTCTGCCCCTAGGTTTTCGCATACAATATGATATGTCCTATGACCCTGAAAAGGATTTCTTTAAGATCAACCAATTTCAAATAAAGGTATTGCGCCAGCTCTGGCTCTCCCTAGAAGGGCATATTGCCCAGCTAGCCAAGCCCTCCCAAACGCAAATGGATATAAAGCTCAAAGAGTCCGACATTCGTCTAGATGAGTTCCTGACTTATTACCGGACTTTTACGAGCGATAGAAAACTTACTTTTGGCGGTAAAATTTCCCTTGCTCCTCTTACTATTACAGGAAAATTAGATGATCTCTTAGTAGCAGGAATGCTCTCCCTGAAAAAAGTTTATGCCAGGCTTCCCCAACTGCAGATACAAATACCTTTTTTCGACCTCTCTTATGAGGCAAGGGCAAATCTCATCGAAAAAAAGAAGATCCCCTTAAAGTACGCCAAAGCTGGCTACAAGGGTGAACTCAACGGGGCGCGGCTTGAAGCAAGCTTGCTTTATGAGCCACAAAACAAGGTGGATGTAGGGGTTCTGGTTAAGAATCTTAATACAGCTGTCTTCACTCAGGGAGCTCTCTCGGGAATTTTTCACTTAAATTTTAACATCCAAGGTCCCAGTGAAAATAAGCTAAGCTCTTTACTTACTCTCGAATCTCCCTCATTTTACTATATGGCGGATCGGGCCCCCTCGGGTGTAAATCGTCTCTACGCCGAAGTACAAACCAATATCAGCTCTCCCACCATGGCTTTTCAAGAAATAGATGTTAGCCTTCCTAAAATTTATCTTTCCTTGCAAAATAAAGAGAAACGGCATGCCCTTCTTTTCGAAGCTACAAGTCAGCTCCGCATAAAGCCTAGGGATATACAGCTATTTTTTAATTTGGGGGAGTTAAGACTCCACTTGCGCAATTTGCAGCCAACCTTGACCGAAAAAAACCGGGAAGCACTTGAGACGCTTACCCAAGTTATCCGGCAAAGTATCGTTTTGCGTGGCTCTACCACAGTAGGTATTAAAGGGAACCAGCAAAAAATTGAGCATGCTACCAATCTCATCCTCGAAGACTTTGGCATATCTGATATTTGGTTAAAGGCGGGAATCGGTATAAGGCCCGGACTAATCGACATCAGCACAGTTAGCCTGGAGGGGATTAGAAATACCCTAAATATGCAACTAACAGGAACCTTAAAAGAAGGTAATGTCGAAAGCATTGACCCTAACGATCCCAACAAAATCATACAGAAAAAGGGGATGGCTCCTGATATCTCCATCTCTTTTCATATAGAAAGGCCTAAGGCAGAAAAAATCTTTCAAGAAGTAGCGCTGGCAGGTTCATTTTCGCTAAAGGCAAATCTGCGCAACAACATTGCCAAGGGTAATTTTGCCATTAAGGATTTCACGGTAAGTTCCCCTACCTTTGCTGTGAATCAGGTTAACCTTAATTTCCCCTTCGAGCATAACCTGCTTTTACTAAAACCCTTAAATTTAATGGCCGCCAACAAAGAGAGAATCATTAAGAATTATAATTTTGCTGAAAAAGCCAATTTTACCATCCAATCTGTAGAGATACCCCACCCGACACAGCCGGGAAAAAAATTTCAACTCATTTACCCACAGGGTAGTTATCCTGGCCTTTCCGCCGTTATGCGCTATGACAACAATGTCTTTCAAATGCCCTATATGCAGATCTACATGCTCAATGGTCTCATTAGTATGCAAGATGTGGTTTTTAACTTGGGTCGTCTCAATCCCAAAGAAATGGAATACTTAGTTCAGCTTCAAATAAAAGACCTAGATTTAAAAAAGCTAATACCACCGGACAAAGCGAAGGCTATTAGCGATGGGTCCATACGCATGGACCTTCTCTTTAGCGGCTCGCGTTTAGATCAACCCATTGAAAATCTCACAGGATATGTCTCTATTTATAAAATTGGCGAGGAGTTTGGGAAGCAAGCCTTAAAGGTAGTTAAACCTGATTCAGGTGGGGCAGTTGACTTTGTGGTCGACAATAGTATTCTTGTCCGGCGCATGGATTTAGATATTAAAGAAGGACTTGTCTATGCCCGGGTAATCTATCAAAAAAAGATTTTTGGGCAAATCATAAGCCCAGCAGGAGATCAAATCTTACAGGAGCGCATCCCTATTCCTGAGTTTATGCAAAGGGCTGGCCGAGAGGTTCAGGTCTACCAAAAAGAAAAAGAGAAGACCTCGGAGGCCTAATGTCCCAGGATCAAGAGTTCTCTCCCTCCGAAATGAGGTGGGACCCAGTCTATCGTACCTGGTCTATCATTGCTCCCGAAAGAGGAAAAAGACCTGGTAGTTTTTTACGCAAAGAAGATTTTCCACAAAAAAAACTTTCGGATGAGGAATCTCCTTTTTCTTATTTAAACGACCATGCCACACCCCCTCCTATTTTAAAGATTTCTGATCCTGAGGGAAAATATCCCTGGAAAATTAAAGTGATTCCTAACAAATACCCGGTTCTGAGGGTGGAGGGTATCATTGAGCGCTCGGCAGAAGGACTATATGATATAATAAGTGGTGTAGGAGCTCACGAGGTTGTCATTGAACATCCTCGAAGCGAGCCGACAAGCTATGATTTAAGTGTTAATGAAATTCTGGAAATACTTAAAGTCTATCGCGAGCGTATTTTGGATCTAAAGAAGGATATCCGCTTTCGCTATATCATGGTCTTTAAAAATGAAGGCAACCTTGCAGGTGCGACCATAGCCCACCTGCACAGTCAAATTGTAGCCTTACCGGAGCGCCCTCTACAGATACAGACCCTCTTAAATTCCATGAGAGAACATTTTGACCGCAAGGAGCGCTGTCTTTACTGCGATATTTTAAGTGAAGAGAGAAAAATTGGCAAGCGTATTGTATTTGAAGATGAAAACTTTGTTATTTTATGTCCTTTTGCCTCGCAGTATCCATTTGAACTCCTCATTTTGCCAATAGAGCACAACCACGCCTTTGAATTTCAAAGTGACCGGCTTCTCTATGCCCTAGCTCTAACCTTGCACAATGCCTTAGCTAGGCTTGGTAAGTCGTTAGATAGGCCTCATTTTAATTTAGCTATTATCACAGCACCCCCGGCGATTCCAAAGCTTACTCGTCCTCATTACTGGAGTAGTCTTAAAGAAGATTTTCATTGGCATTTGCGTATCCTCCCACGCATTGTATTCCAAGCTGGCTTTGAATGGGGCTCAGGTATCTACCTAAACCCAGTTCCCCCCGAAGAAGCCGCAGCCCATCTCAAGGAGATCAATCCTTACTAAAATGGGTGAATTTGTTTACCAAAGCGAAGTAAATTACGCAGAAATCGATGCCAAAGACAATCTTCGGGTCATACCTTTGCTTGAGCCCTTCAAGAAAGGTCTCATGCGCCCCCTCGAAGGGCATATCCTCAACGCAGATGGCCTACGCAAATACCTCATGAGCCCAACGATTGGCCCTGAAATCCGCTCGGAATTTCGGCTTAAATCCAAAGTTATCGAGGATGAACTCATGGCTATAGTAAGGGCCTACTCTGAACTCGAAAGAGATGTACAACCTCGTCAGCTCGAGATGACAGCGCAACGGGATTACTACAACTACTTTAACGATCATGAAATGGAACAAGGAAAACTGGAATTTATAATGTTACTGAAAACCTATGAGCACTTAAAGACTTTTAACAACATCGTTTATAAATCCTGGAAGTTTTTACAGTCAACTTTTGAAGATATTAAGGTCACCTCTACCACAAGGAGCTTTCTCGAGCAAGTTTTAACATTTAAAATTTATCCGCGACTTGAACTTTGCGAGCTGACAGATTTGCTTTTGCGTCGGCTGGCATACATCCTGCAAATCACAACGGAGGAAGAAAAAAACGATCGTGTAGTGGCTCGTGGGAAATACACTAGTCTTTTAAAGTATTCCTTTGCCGCCATCTACCGAGATGATCTTGAGAAAATTTTAACAGAAAGTCCACCCGAAAATAAGGGGAAAAAGACTTTTACTCCACAAGAGATAGAAAGTCCTGTAACAGAAGATTCTTGCATTAAAGACCCGTTCTTTTTAGATAGTCGTGGTCAGGAATTATTTAACCAAAGCCTCTTATACACCTTGAAGATTAACCCTGACCGCCAGCGAATGGAGGAGCAAAAAATCCGCAAGGCCGTTTACATAGAGACACACATAGGTGCAGAAGAAACTGCAGTTCGACAAGATCTTATCCGTAAATTTATTTCGCAAGCCAAGAGCAAAAACCGACTTGAGGAATATAGAAAATTCCTCTACGAATACTTTGATTTTGTAAAAGACATGATATACCTTCAAGTTAACCAATTTTCTCCACTAGAAAAAACCCTTTTATTATACCACTTAGGGCCTGTTTATTTTTTGAAAATTGTCTTGCATTTTATGCGAGAAGGCCGCACCGGATTTATCCATCGACACCTTCGCCAAGAGCAAATGATACGCGAGCTACCTTTTGAGCACCTAAAATTTATTCTTAAAGATTGGTGGAATGAAAAAATCTATACCCAACTTAGCCGCAATGAACGCAACTCTCGAGAATATTATCAAAAGATCGTAGAAGCAGCAAAGCAAATTTGGCAGCGTGAAGCACCCAAAACTCTAGAAAAAATCACTCGCGATCCCGCCTTAAGTCGTGCCTACGAGATACATGATGTGCGCTTCTTAAAAAAATTTTTAGAGCAAGACCTTTCTATAATAGGCTACAGCCTTCTTATACGCTTCTTAGGGCCTGATTTTATTTACATGCCAGTCTTGGGCAGCAAAAAAGCATTGGGAAGTTAACGAGTGTGTTTTTTTAGGATATCAACAGCCTCATGGCGGGAGATTTTTTTTTCCAGCTTTACCCCATAGCGTACCTTAAATTCCCTTGGGTTTATTTCTCCCTTAGGAAAAATAAACTGCCATCTAGTGATATCCTCACTGATAATCTTGTCAATTTCTACAACACCACTTGGCCGCAGCTGCCTCACCCGATAAAAATTCCCTGTATTAGGGAAAAGCTCTACTTTTAGCAAGCCCTCGGCAAAATAATCAACCATATTATAGCGACTTAATTCCTCGCTAACTTGTTTATTACCTGCTTCATCGCTTTTTAGTTGGATATTTTCCTGATAAGAAAGCTGGGTTACTATATACTGGTTGGCATCAGCATAAATTCGAAACACTTCACCTAACTCACCAGGCTTTTCTAAAAAATGGCGAATTTCATCACTCGTAACTGGTTTTTCTGTTTCTTTTGGTCTAACCTCTTCCTGTACATATGGCCGGCCACAAGACAAGGCTACCATCCCCCCTAACAAGATGAGCCTTTTGCTCATAACCTCAAGAAAACAAGATAGGTTAGCCTGTCAAATACCTTTCCCGGTTTTTGTCTAAATATCTCAAAAGCTGCAAAAGCATTTCCATTTTAGGCACAGCCACCTTAAGTTTGCCTGCTAGTTTTACCGGTATACCCAGTATCGCCTCAAGCTCGATTTCCCGACCTTTTAGATAATCAAGGAGCATAGAAGTACGATAGGGTTTCATCTTTTTCGTCTTTTCTAACATTTCCTCAACATTTTTTGACGAAAGCTTTACTCCGTCACGTACAGCTACCCGCACTACCTCTTGCATAATATCTTGCACCAACTTTACTGCTTCTGGATCAGCCATGATTTCCCTTGTATCCGCCCTAAGAACTACCGAAAGACAGTTGTAGGGGATATTCCACAAGAGTTTTTCCCATCGTACTTGGCGCAAGTTCGTTTCAACTTTAACGTCGATCCCAGCTTCTTGTAGGTAGCTCGCAATGCGCCTAGTCCTGGCAATGTATTTTTTTTCGAGGGGAGCCATCTTAATTAAACCATAATCGCTGTGCTCAATAAGGCCTGGCCTTATTCTCTCTATACAGGTAAAGGCAAGAGCTCCATGCACCGGCTTTCCAGGAAATAGCTCATGTAACGTCTCTTCTCCCAAGATGCCATTTTGCAGAAGGACGATGTCGCTGTCATCTTTTAATACAGGTCTAAGAAGAGAAACATAGTCAATCTGGGCAAGGGCCTTAAGGGAAACCACCACAATATCGGAGGGTGGCATAAGCTGCGTTGAATCATAAAAATTTGCTTTAACGGAAAAATCGCCGTCAATGCTTCTTATTTGTAGCTTCTTCACACCCTTAGCCTTGGCTTGGCGGGAATAAAAAGAAACAGGATATCCCGCCTGAACCAGCTTCGCCCCATAGTAAGAACCAACGGCCCCCGCGCCAATAACCGCAATGGTGGGCATCTCAAGCTTTTTCGCCATATCAAGCAGATGCCCTTCTTTGGGCACTCATGACCATAATACAACTGCCATCGGCCAAATAATGTTTGCCTGACTTTTCTAAGATTTCGATAATCTCAGGGCTTTCCGCTCCAGGTTGAAACCAAAAATTATCTAGATTTAGCTTGAGCCCTTCTTCTAAGGTAAGTTTCCCTAGCTTGGGAGGAAGTACAAAATTGACAATATCTACTTTTTCTGGTAGTGAGCTGAGGTTGGCATATGCAGGAATTCCATCGATGGTCTTCGCCCGTGGATTTACAGGATAAACCCTATATCCCTTACCTAAAAGATGGTGCAAAATAATATTGCCATACTTTGACTTATCATTAGTTGCTCCCACTAAAGCTATTTTGCAATTATTTTTTCCAAGCAGCGCGCGGAAATAGTCATGTTCGCTACCCATTAATATTCCTCCTGGGAACGATTGGTAATTAAGAACTCATCAGGTACATCGTGTATAGGCTCCCCTATTTGTACAGCAAGGTAGGAGCCCACCCTCCCAGGACGGCATTTAAATTTTGGCCTATCTTCGATCTTAAAAATAAAATCATCCCGAACATTTAGATTTCCCAACTTAATTACGCTCCCCACCTGAAGCTGCATTATATCCGCGAAACTTAGAGTTACCTGACCAACTTCCACAGATATTTCTACTTGAACTTGCTCTAGTCTACTGGAAATCATGCTCTTGTTAATTTCAGACTCACCCCTGCGAATGGAGGAAAACCAATATTGAGCTGATAGTTTAGCAATAATTGGTTCAATAGTAATGTAGGGGATACAGAGATTCATCATGCCCTCATTTTCCCCTATTTTAGTTTCTAGTGTAATTAACATCACCATCTCGTTAGGTGGCACTATTTGAGCAAACTGTGGATTTGTTTCGATGTTGCCAAGGCGTGGTCTTAAATCAATGACCTGGGCCCAAGCCTCCCTTAAGTTACTTAATATATGCACAATGACCCCTTCAATAACGGACATTTCTATGTCCGTTAACTCCCTGTTTAGTTTAGCATGCTCGCCCGAACCGCCAAAGAGACGATCTATAATAGTGAAAGTAATACTGGGATCTATTTCAAGAATCGCAGAACCCTTAAGGGGATCCATGTTAATAATGGAAATCGTAGTGGGATTGGGTATTGATCTAATGAATTCCTCATAGGTTAGCTGATCCACCGCCGTGACATGGACACCCACCATAGCTCTTAGCTTAGCGGAAAGTGCTGTGGTCGTAAGTCGGGCAAAAGTCTCATGCATCATCTGCACGGTTCTTATTTGATCTTTTGAAAATTTGTCAGGGCGGCGAAAGTCGTATATTTTGACCTTTTTTTGCTCGGCCGGCGAAACAAAATCTTCCGGGGATACCTCCCCGGTACTCATCGCCGCTAATAGGTTATCAATATCTTCCTGAGATAACTGCTCCGTCATAGTCTTACCTCAGAAGCTGGGTTTCAATACCGGTGACCTGCCAGAAGTTATCTTGCTTTGTCAAATAATAAGTATAATAAAATTCTCGACGAAAGCCCTCTATTTCTCGTTGGGCTTTAACCTTAACCTTAGCTCTTATCCCATCACTTTCCGTATCGCTAAGCACTTCAAAGCGGATGAGACGGTGGTTTTTCGAAGAGGCAAGAAAATCGCGAAAATTTTGCAAGACCCGAGTTTTTTGTTCGGCATCTGCCTTGTAGTAAGCCTGCGCAAAATCTGGGTAATCTGCTATGAGATCTCGAAGAGAGAGGTATTTGAGATAGTTTTTCCAATCCTTATGATATTCTGCATTGAGAACCAGAAATACCACTTCTTGTGGTGTTAAGCTTAAAGGTACTTCTTCGATGCGTGGTTTTTTAGGGGTAGCCAAGGAAGGCGAAACAGGGTCAAAAAACAAAACCAACTCATTTTCGGAAAGCAGGAACACTTGCGGTGCCTGTTCTGGGTTAACGTAAAAATAAGCCTTTAAGCCTAGCTTCTTTATATCACTTGGTATATCCACGAATTCATCGAGATAGAGAACTTTTTCATAACTTTCACCGGGTTGTAGAACAAGGGCCCTTGAAAGATGGTTTGTGGCGGTATAGCTCATAAAATAGGCATCTGGGTACTTTGGTCGTCGAGCGTAATATTCTGGGTTTTTTATGGGTAAACTTTTACCATCATCTCTTGTGGCTACAAAAGAGAAATTCTGAGCAATATTCTGGTGCAAATAAAAAGTGATAGGATAGAAGCCCTCGTTGGTAATCCGAACCGTTATGGGAATTTTCTCCCCCATAGTAAACCGACTCTTATGGCTTGCTAAGCGGAGCTTGGCGCCACGGGATGAATAGTTTTCGGTTAAGTTCCCCCTTTCGTCAATCTTGGGAAAGCCACGCTCCGATGTCACCGCGCCAAAAAGGTAACTAAAAGTAAGAAGCATGAGCGTCAGCATCCCAACAAAGCTCATAGTCTTTTATCGACGCATCTGGCTCATTTTTGCCTAAAAATCAAAAAGATGCGTTATATGAGGTATGGGATCCCTTGGCCGGCAAAAATAATGGCATCTCACAAGCGGGGCCATTTCCTGCCGCTCATAAAGCTCGTGGATAGCCGACTGTATCTTATGTGTCTCAACAAAGGCCTGGTCAGCATCCCAGCCCTTTTTTAAAAAGAAGAAGCTGCCAGGTAGGTATTCTTGAAAAAAATCACTACGAGCCATATAGCTCTCAATAATTTTGCGCGCTTGACTACAAATTAGCTCCACCTCTGCCTTACCAAATAGAGATTCAAGTCTCTCCAGGTTTACAATTCGGATAACAGCACCACAGTAAAATTCCTCTTTTTCCCGCAGGGCCTCTTCAAATTGGGCTAGCTTATCTCGCACCAGTTCTAACCATGATGCATTTTCATATCTTTCCCTCATCTCGAGGCTTAGAGAGATAGCAAGCCAATGCTCGAGTATACCCTGCAAGAAATAGCGGTCATCGCCTAAAAGTCGTTCCTTTACTTGCAGCAGAAAAAAGAAACCATAAAGTTCACCTTTAAAATATAATGGCAAAATTTCGGCAACCTCATGCAGAGATTGTGCGAAAAGAAAGGATTCTAACTTCCGCCACAAACTATTATGAACTCCTCTTTCCACAAGGCTCCACTTCTTAAGAGATCCCAATTCTTGAATAAGCGGATCATCCCAATAAAGAAACTTGGCCACCATCTTGCCAAGAGAATCTGACATAACTACGGGACGAAAAAGCGATCCTTCCCTGCGATACAACAAGTAATCCACAAGACCAAAATCCCGGGTAAGCAAAAGGTGCAACCTTTGATCTAACTCCTCCTTTGTCTGAACTTGAGAAAAAAAAGCTACGGTTTCGTTAAAGAGTGCCTGTCTTTGGGTACGCCTTTCATTTAATTCCCATTTCTCTTGTAAATTTCGGTAAATTTGGCTAAAGTAGAGATAAATGCCAGCACAGGCAGATAGTAACTCAAGAAACAATTTTTCTTCTGGAGAAATATGAGCTTTACTTAGGCGCAAAAGCAAAAACCCCTTGAGTTCTGTTAAGACCATAGCGGGGATCGCAAGATCCCGGGAAAAAGGCTCCAAAGAGAATTTTTCCTCCTCGGGTAAACTAGGCAATACTTCCCCTACCAGAAAGAGCCGAGCTTTTTGCTGTAACACCTTAGCAAACACCCTTCCGGGAAAAACAGTGTTAGGAGCTAGCTGGTAGCCATTTACATATCTTAGGTAAAAGGTATCCTTTTCTTGAGCATACATCGCAAGCGATATAGAACCGAGATAGGCAGTGATACCTAAAAATAGAGCACGGTAGATTTTCTCATCACTGTCACAAAACGATAGCTCTCTATAGAGATCAAAGATAGCTTGATAGGCCTCTTCTCTTGACCCGAGCGGCAAATTGCCTGGCAAGTTTGAGTTTCTCTCTATTCTGCTCTCTCCCCCCAGGCTTTGGGCCGCCTTTCTTTGCAAAGACATTTTTAAAGATCAAGAGATTCCATGACTTTCTGGTAGAGTTGGTAGTATTCTGACTGGGCAAAGCGAATGATAACCTCATCAGGTAATTCACCAAGCAAATTATCTAAGTAGGCAATCATCTTGCGCAACTCTTCCCGATCGGGCATTTTACCCTCGGCCTTTTCTAATAGGCGCTCTTCTCGCCCTTCTTTGGCTTCCAGGTCCCGCTTATCGAGATTCTCTGTAATGGTAAACGGCTCCTCCCCTTTTTCCTCAACCTCTTGCTCCCTTTCTTGAGCTAACTCAGGCTCCGCATCTTCCACAATGCCACCCAGTTCTTCTTCGCTGAGAGTCACTGGTTCCTCATCTGTTGCGGCAAAGAAATCTTCTTGGCTTTCGCTCACCCCCGCCTCAGCTAGAGATGAAAAAGGTTCCGTGGGTGCTTCCTCGCCAATCTCAGCATCTTCTAAAATTCCCTCTAATTCTTCCTGGGAGAGAGTAATTTCCCCCTCTTCCTCCTGCGCCATCTCCCCCAGCTCATCTTGAACCGTCGTGGGGGGCTCTACACCTATTTCGGCGGGACTTTCCAGTTCTGGTGCACTATCTTGCAAAATATTATCCATTTCTTCCGAGGATAAAGTAATCGGCTCCTCCGTTTCCTCTGCAAAGAAATCCCCTGAGTTGACAGGTATACCTTCACTCTCTTGTTCCTCTACGGCTACATCGCCTAAAATTCCCTCCATTTCTTCTGCGGAAAGAGTAACCGGCTCTTCACTGTCTTCAAAAAAATCCCCTGCTTGTGTTTCCGTCTCTTCTAGTTTTGGCACTTCCTGGTCCTCAGCGGGGGGTGTCTCAGGAACGGAGAGAAGATCGAGTTCTTCATCACTAAAGAGAAGGTCTTCTTCCTGCTCCCCAGTGAAAAATTCCTCCTTGCTTGGGGCACCTGCCATTGCCTCCTCGAAGGACTGCTCTATTGGTTTCTCTTCCGCTATCCCGCTTTCTTCGGGGAGTGATTGTTCCTCGAGAGAAGGAGGGGGACCAAGGAGCTCCTCGATGTCCTCAAGTTCAGGCTCCTCCGCAGGCATCTCCTCCGATAGAAGAATTTCTTTAGCCAAGTCTTCCTGCGTATCTCCTCCTAGCTTACCCTGAGCCAGGTCCAAATCTAATTCCTCAAGAGAAGGAGGTTCTGGTAAGGAAGGGTTATCTTCGAGCACAAGAGTATCCTCTCCCAGCGGAGCCTCTTCGGGTAAGGGGGGGATATCTCCTAGATCAAGCTCGTTGTCGGGCAAAGTATTAGCCATATTTTTCTTTTTATTATCGGAGTCTCCTCTGCTATTATTTGAACTTTCTTTTTGGCTGACAAAAACTTTTTCACATAGGCCCCTTAGCTGTCATGTCATCACTTTGCCCTGTTGTTGCCAGCACTGACCGCCAAAGACTGCTTTTTTCTGTCTTTAAAGTCTTTCGGCCAGATGCTACCAATTCCATGGGTACATGGGTAAAGGTGTTATTCCAAAAGCCAACCACCATCTGTGTCTTGCCTGCCATGGCTGCATGGACAGCATGTTGAGCTAGAAATCCACAAAAAATAGCATCCTCTGGGTTAGCTGGGACGGCCCTAATGGTATAGCTTGGATCTATGTATTTGAGCGATATTTCTATGCCCTTTTTTTGAAAATATTCATTAATTTTATTTTTTAAAAAAAGGCCAATGTCACCCAATCTTTTATTCCCAGATTTATCTTCGCCTAAGGATTCTCCAAAAAATTTTTGACCGGCACCTTCCGCAACCACCACAAGGGCATGTCCTCTACGCCTCAGACGGTTCTCTAAATGCTCCAAAAAGCCATTTTTGCCCTCGAGGTCAAAGTCTTTTTCGGGTATGAGCAAAAAATTCACGTGGCGAGAAGCTAGAGTCGCATTGGCAGCAATGAAGCCACTGTGGCGCCCCATGAGCTTTACAAGGCCAATACCATTGGGTGCCCCTAAGGCTTCTACATGAGCCGCGTTTATGGCTTTTACGGCTTCGGAGACAGCGGTGGAAAAACCAAAGGTTTTCTGAATATAGGGTATATCATTGTCGATAGTCTTTGGTATACCAATAATGGCAAGTTTAAGTCCTCTTTGGAGGCATGTGCGCGATAGCTCAAGAGCCCCTCTTTGGGTACCATCCCCCCCTATGGCAAACAACAGATTTACCCCAAGTTTTTCAAGATAATCCGCCATAAGCGAGACATCTTGGGGCCCACGAGAAGAAGAGAGAAGGGAACCACCCACACCTACAATGTCTGTTACCAAAGCCGGATTTAGCTCCATGGGAGGGTAACCATTTTTTTCCACAAGACCCGCATAGCCATAGCGAAAGCCTAAGATACGACTCACCCCATAGCGGTAATGAAGTTCCATAACTAAGGCGCGGATTACATCGTTAATCCCAGGGCATAGCCCACCACAGGTGACTATCCCTGCCACGACTTCTCGGGGGTTAAAGAATATCTTTTCCCGGGGGCCAGCCTCTTCAAAGGTTATAGCTTGGCGGAAATCATAGGTTTCTAACTCGCTTTCGGAATAGACACTACGGAAAAGTACTCGGTTTTCATCGCTATTATAAAAATTATAACCAGCAGGATTGGGGTATTTTCGCTCTCCCAATTCTTTTATTTTGGTATCGACAAGGGTCATCCCCGGCTACGTATTAGGAGCCTACGCTCAATTTCAAATATTTTTTCCGCTATCTTTTCCTTGCCCATATCCTTTTTGTCATTTTCCTTGATAAAAAGTTCAGCACCATATTTTTCTAAGGCATCCCGAGGCCGTATGTCCTTGATTCCCACCATTTGGAATTGGATAATCCCCGCTCCCAACTCTGGTACTATTCCTTCTTTTTTCAATACCCTGTGTATTACATAAATGGTATCCCCACTTTTGGCAGGTTGGGTATGGTAACCCTCGGTGTAGCCAAGATCCCAAAGAGCATTCTCGGAGATATCTCGAGAGGCAAGGCCATGCAGCCAGGCAAAGATAAGGCCACCGTAGACTATGGGCTCCCCGCTCATGGCCCCGCTCTGGCTTTGGGTATAGAGTCGGTCAAAATGCAGGGGGTGGGTATTACCAAGACGATATGCCCAAGCAAAGTGCTCATCACTTATTGTGCGGCCATTGGGAGAAACAATGATTTCCCCCTCCTCAAAGTCTTCGTAGTATGTGTCGGGCCGAGTGAGGTGCGTTGGCCTCTGAGCCAAGGGAAAGTCGGGGATATGGATTTCCACATCAGAGGGATGCTCCACCGGTAGAGTACTCGTAACAAAGACAGGGGGGGTGTAACCCTTTGGCCTTGGCATGACCATGATTTTTCGCCGGTATTGGATCACCTTTTCGTTCCGTTGATTAAGTCCTATGGTATTCAGAGTAACTATCCCAGGCTTGCCTTCTCCTCTTTCTCGTTTCTCCGCAATTTTGGTAACAGCCCGCAGTGTATCCCGAGCATAGACAGGCCGCAAAAAATGCACCTGGTAGTAGCCCAAGTTGGCATAGGCTTTTTCTGAATTGTTTTGGACCCCCAGAGACAAGATGATATTAAAGACGAGAAGAGGGCTTGCAGGGATGTCCTCATAACCAAAGGCACGTGCGTATTCTCGGTTTAAGTATATCGGGTTTGCCTCAAAGAATGTCGTAGCAAAATCTTGCAAAAGCCCTTCATTTAAGGTCATCCCCCGCGGGTGTTCGTAGACATCTCCCACCTGAAAATCCTCTAGGTAGCGCCCATAAGATTTGTAGCGGATTTGTAATGGTTCACGAAGAGGTGTTTTGGGCGCAAGCTCTTCCATGTCATGCACTTTAAGGATCATGGGGACATTTTGAAGAAATCCTCTCCCCTTCATAGCAAAAAGCAAGTTATTTTTAATAAAGAGTTTCCCAAAAAAATGGCACCTATTTCTTGTGGCGGATATAACTCTTTAAGATGGAGAGTCGGCGAAGAGAAAACCGCGAAAGAGCACGTAAGATTAGCCGCTTTATACGGCGGGAAGAGAGGAGACTTAAGTTAAAGTATCCTTTTTTGCGCTACCAAAATGTCCTTGGTCTCTCCATTTTTTTATTTTCCGCAGGCTGGATGCTCTTGGCAAGTTGGCTTTATTGGGTTGGGATTATACCCACCTGGTGTGTCGTGATCACGAATGCCCTGGCTGCCTCTCTCTTACATGAGCTAGAGCATGATCTCATTCATGGACTTTATTTTAAGGGGCGCTTTCTTGAAAAACTGCTCATGTATAGTGTTTGGGTTTTGCGGGGGAATACCCCGAACCCCTTTTACCGGCGCAAGATTCACCTCCTTCATCACCGGGAAAGTGGGCAATTTTCGGATATTGAAGAGCAGATGATTGGCAATGGCATGAAGTGGGGCATAAGGCGGCTTTTAACTATGCTCGACCATAATCTAAGCTTTTTATTAAATGCTCGCCGAGTCGCTAAAAGAGCCAAAGAGCTAGATCTGAACGAAATGGCCAAAGCCTCCTTTCCGGTGATGTGGTTTTTTTATGCAGGGCTTTATGGTTTTATCAGTATTCAGCTTTTGCTGTTATTTGGGCAAGAGCAGCCCAGCTTTATGCCTTATCTTGAGTTTTTCTTTTATGTCTATGTGCTACCCAATTTTATCCGCCAGGGTTCTCTACAAATTGTCTCCTCAAATATGCATTATTTTGGGGATATCCTACCGGGCAAAGATGGGCTTTTCGAACAAACGCAGATTTTGCGACCTTTTTGGCTTTGGCCATTGCAGCTTTTTTGCTTTAACTTTGGCACAACCCACAGCCTTCATCACTTTGTGGTTCACCAACCTTTTTATCTGAGACAAATGGTGGCTATTCGCGCCATACCTTATATGATTCGCCAAGGTATACGCCATAACGACACAGCAAGCATATTGCGCGCAAACCGCTACCTTCCCGAGGTAGGTTAAAGAACTGTTTTACACCCTATAGCCGGGCCATAGCTTTTGCCATGAGAAAGCTATTTTTATGGCTATTGGTGCTCTTTGGGGTGCACTGCCGTGGAGAAAGCTTTATTGACGAAGAAGCTTACTTTCCAGCTTTGGGGCAAGAAGGGGGATTTCGCTTAAAAGAGGCAAGCTACCAAGAACTCGTGGTAAACTTTTTTGCCCCCCACTGCCCTCCTTGCATAGAAGAGCTCCCCGAGCTTAGGGCATTTTTTAAGAATGCCACACCTCATCGGGGTTTTCTCGCCATCGGCAGTACCCTGGAGGCCCTCCAGGATCCCGAGAGGGGTACACTTGCCCATATTTCTGGAGAAGTAGAGAATTTTGTCAAAGAACACAACCTGAACTACCCGGTGTACTTAGCAGACCACGAGAACTTAAAAAGCTGGAATATACGCGGATTTCCAGAAACCTTTGTCTTTATGCGGGAGAGAAATAACTATATCCTAAAAAGAAAATTTATCAGCGCCGTAAAACTTAACCAACTAGAAGATTACCTTTCACCATAGTGATATGCCTTCCCTGGAAAAAATTAGGGAAAATCTAGAAAAAGTAAGGCAGGTCATTGCGGGACGCCCTGTTACCATCGTGGCAGTCACCAAATATCACGACGCCACGATTTACGATCTATGCCGCAAGCTAGGTCTCTACCACATTGGCGAAAATCGTGCCCAAGAGGTGCGTCAAAAAATCCAACCTGAAGGGAAAAAAGACCTTGTGGTACATTTTATTGCTCCTGTGCAGCTTAAAAATGTGAAGTATCTGCGCCAAAGGATCGATAGCTACGATGCTTTAAGTGATGAACGACTCCTTGAGCCACTTTCGCATATACGGGAAGAGCCTTTACCAGTGCTCTTGCAAGTAAATGTAACAGGAGAAATGCAAAAATCAGGTCTTGATGCCAAAAACTACAGAGCCATACTGAGTCTTGCTAAAAAAATAGAGCAAAATACCGCTCTAAGGCTTGAGGGTATCATGGCTATGGGACCTACACCAACCGCTTACTTTAAGCGAGGCTTTGCTGATTATGAGGAAAGCACAAAAAAGGCTTTTAAAAAAGCCCAGGAAATTCACAAGCAGTTAGAAAACGATTTAGGTCATAAGCTTAGCCGGCTATCTCTTGGCATGAGCCATGACTATGATCTTGCCCTTGAATTTGGCTCCACGGAGGTTCGGCTTGGCAGTATACTTTGGGATTAGAAAATACTAGCACAAAGAGAAATACTCGTAAAACCTACCTATGCACCCTTTTTCAATCAAATTAGCGATAGCCTTTATTATTATTTTTTTAAATTATGTCTTTGAATACTATAAAGAAGCTTTGTTTTTTGCCATTAATTGCTTTTCGGCCAAGCCGTTTTGGGAGTATCTTATGCTTAGCCTTACCCAGCTGTGCGATGGGAACTGGGTGTTACTTTGGGGATTTTTGCTTTATGGTAAAAGACAGGGACTTATCTTACCCTTTTTGTTGAGCTTTCTTCTCGCCGGATTTCTTGTACAGCTGCTCAAGGCAATTTGGGAGAGCCCAAGACCCGCCATCCTCTTTGAGGGACAGCTCTTATTGTGCTTGCCAGGCATTAAACACATTACGAAAAGTTTCCCTTCAGGGCATGCAGCGAACGCCTTTGTACTTGCCAGTTTTCTCGCCCAAAGATCTTCCCGTATGAGGCAATACACAGCTTATTCTCTTGCGGCTTTGATGGCACTTTCTAGGGTATATGTTGGTGCTCACTTTCTCTCCGATATTTGGATTGGTTCCTGGATTGGCTTTTTAGCTAGCCAGGCGGTGTTTTCTCACTATCGCCATCACCTCCCCCAAGTGAATTATTACTTACGAGGTTTTCTTGTCTCTCTCCTTGGTATCTTGGCTTCTCTTTACTATCTCTTTTTGCACCACGAGGTTGTGCCCAAGGTGGGAGACTATTTCAAATTAGCCGCGTGGTTTTTCCTGCTTTGGTTTTCTTTAAGAAGCGTTTACTATCTTTGCCAATCGCTTTTCGATTTGAAGTTAAAAAGACTCATCCACCCGTGACATACCTTTTACCCTGGGTATTTGTTTACCTTATATGGTATATCATAAACCCCTTTGCCGCACGGTTTTGGCCGGCCTATTTCCTTCACCTTGCAGAACAGCAATATAAAGTCCTTTTTTGGCGAAGGCCTCTTACAGAACTTCTGCAGGAGAACAATTTTTCTCAAGAAGAAAAAGAAAAGGCCAAGCTTATCCTCGAGATAAAGGAATTTGCCGAAAAGCTCTATGGCCTCAAAAAAACAAAAACTTTTTCCCATTATGTAGATCTCAAAAGAAAAGTACTCGGCTACAACATTACCGCCACTCCCGAATTCTCTCTAGAACCCCTAACTTGGCAAATTCCCTTTTTTGGCAAATTCAGTTACCTAGGTTTTTTTAAGGAAGAACTTGCCCAAGAATACGCCCAATATCTGCAAAGTCGAGGACATGATGTATACCTAAGCCAAATTAGCGGCTACTCCACCTTAGGTATTTTTTCAGATCCCGTCTTTAACACCTATTTGGCCTATAGTGATAAAAACCTAACACGGCTTGTACTCCATGAGGTAGCTCACGAAAAGCTCTACTTTTTTGATGACAGCTCTTTTTCAGAAGCCTTGGCAAGCTTTATAGAAGAGGAAGCATACGAAAGATGGCGCCAGGAGAAAAATCCACGAGGCGCCCGCGTACCCCCACCAAAGCTTTGGCAAAAGGAATATGATGCATTTTTGCATCTTGTTGAAGAAACAAAGGAAAAACTGAGCATGCTTTACCAAAGAAGTCTTGCACCAGAGAAAAAGAGAGAGCAAAAAAAAGCCTTTTTTGACGATTTTAGACGGCAGCTTTCCCAGAGGTCCTGGCGTTTTTTTCGGCTTCCTTTATATCTCTCTTCTTTAGGGGAACTCAATAACGCCACATTGGTGCAATACCGGCGATATAACCCGCGCTATGAAAGCTTCCGCAAGCTCTTAGAGGAAAACGCAAAGCAGATACCACTCTGGTTTGAAAAGCTAAGGACTCTTGTATGCCCCCAGGCTCGGCTAGCTTTCCTAGAAGAAGGGATAGGTGTAACAGAGGCAGCTAAATTGTGTAAGTGAGCTAGGCGCTTTTACGAGCCATGGCTTTTTCTGATATTTCCTTTGCGATATTGGGCGGTACTTCTTCGTAATGTTCAAACTGCATGGTATAGGACGCCCTACCTTGGGTAAGAGATCTCAGATCCGTAGCATAGCCAAACATTTCCGCCATGGGAACCGAGGCCTCAATAACCCGTGCATTACCACGTTGGCTCATGGCGTTTACTTTGCCCCGGCGCCGGTTTAAATCCCCCACGACATCTCCCATGTATTCTTCAGGAGTTACTACTTCTACCTTAGCGATGGGTTCTAGTAATATAGGCTCAGCTTTGCGGCAAGCCTCTTTAAAAGCAAGGGAGGCTGCAATCTTAAAGGCTATCTCGCTTGAATCAACCTCGTGATAAGAGCCATCGTAGATGGTTACTTGTACATCCACCACGGGATAGCCGGCAAGCACACCAGTCTGCATCGCCTCTTCTACCCCTTTTTGCACTGCTGGGATATACTCCTTTGGTACCACCCCCCCCACGATTTTGTTCTCAAATTTGAAACCTTGCCCTGGTTCAAGTGGCCCGACCCGTAGCCATACATGGCCATATTGGCCACGTCCTCCTGTTTGTTTAATGTACTTCCCTTCCTGTTCGACCGTCTTACGAATGGTTTCGCGGTAAGCCACCTGGGGTTTTCCTACATTAGCTTCTACCTTAAACTCTCGCTTCATTCGGTCTACGATAATCTCCAAGTGGAGCTCACCCATTCCTGAAATAATGGTCTGCCCCGTCTCTTCATCACTGTGCACACGGAAAGTGGGATCCTCTTCCGCAAGTTTGTTTAGGGCAATGCTCATCTTTTCTTGGTCTGCTTTCGTCTTGGGCTCCACAGCCACAGAGATGACAGGATCTGGGAAGGTCATGCGCTCTAGAACAATGGGATTGTCTTCGGCACAGAGCGTGTCACCCGTCGTAGTGTCCTTTAAACCAACCGCGGCAGCGATATCCCCTGTTTCTACCTCATCAATTTCTTCTCTATGATTAGCATGCATCTGCAAGAGGCGACCAATGCGCTCTTTCTGGCCTTTGGTGCTGTTGAGCACATAAGAACCTTTTTTCAAACGGCCAGAGTAAACACGAAAGTAAGTGAGCTTTCCAATATAGGGATCTGACATGATCTTAAAGGCAAGAGCAGCAAAACTCTCTTTGTCATCGGCATGACGCACCAAAGTAGCTTCACTGCCCTTCTCTGAACCCATAGCATAGCCCTTAACAGGGGGGATGTCTAGGGGGCTCGGGAGGTAGTCCACCACAGCATCTAGCAAGGTCTGCACTCCTTTGTTCTTAAAGGCAGCACCACACAGAACAGGAAATAGCTTCATCTCAATTACAGCTTTGCGGATACCCTTCCTTAATTCTTCAGCTTCCAAGTCTCCCTTTTCAAGGTATTTTTCTAATAAATCTTCGTTTAGCTCAGCCACGGCTTCCACAAGTTTGGCTCGGTATTCCTTTGCCATTTCTTGAAGGTCTGATGGAATTTCCTTCCGATAAAACTTGGCGCCTAGCTCTTCACCTGTCCACACAACAGCTTGCATTTCGACGAGATCAATGACTCCTTCAAAGGTTGCTTCTACTCCTATGGGCAACTGTATAGGCACAGCATTAGCGGCCAGCCTCTCTCGCATCATCTCAACAGCTCGGAAAAAGTCTGCCCCCGTACGGTCCATCTTATTTACAAAGCATAGGCGGGGCACATGATACTTGTCTGCCTGCCGCCATACCGTCTCTGTCTGAGGCTCCACCCCGGCCACTCCATCGTAAACAGCAATCGCTCCATCGAGTACTCGTAAAGAGCGCTCTACTTCTACTGTAAAATCTACGTGGCCTGGAGTATCTATAATGTTAATTTGGCAATCCCGCCAAAAGCAAGTAGTGGCAGCTGAGGTAATAGTGATACCCCTTTCCCTTTCTTGCTCCATCCAGTCCATGGTAGCGGCACCTTCATGGACCTCGCCTATTTTGTGGGTCTTTCCTGTGTAGTAAAGAATCCGCTCGGTCGTTGTCGTTTTACCCGCATCGATATGGGCCATAATGCCAATATTGCGCAGCTTTCTAAGCTCTACCTTTCTTGCCATAGAAATTCCTAATTACAATTAATTGCCATCCGCCATCTCACCATGCATAATGGGAAAAAGCTCTATTGGCCTCCGCCATACGGCGAACCTCTTCTTTTTTCTTAATGGCTCCTCCTGTGTTATTGGCAGCATCGATAATTTCAAGGGCAAGTTTTTGGGAAAAATTACGACCCTTGCGCTCGCGTGCTGCATGGATAATCCACCGAATAGCCAGAGATTGCCTGCGCCGCGGGTAAACCTCAACAGGTACCTGATAGGTAACACCTCCCACCCTGCGGGATTTCACCTCAAGGTGCGGCTTCGCGTTTTCTATGGCCCTTTCAAAGACTTGTATGCCAGGCTCACCTGTTTTTTCTGTGACAATGTCTAGCGCGCGGTAAAAAAGTCTTTCTGCCAAGGTTTTCTTGCCCTCCCACATCATGGTATTGATAAATTTAGTTACCTCTGTTTTCTTGTAGACTCGGTCGGGAGGTACTTCGCGTATAAAAGCTTTGGTTCGCCTACGTGCCATATATTCCTCTATGCTTTGGGTTTCTTTGTTCCGTATTTAGAGCGCCCTTTTCTTCTTTTTTCAACGCCAAGTGTATCCAGTGCTCCTCGTATAATATGGTAACGCACACCAGGGAGATCTTTCACCCTACCCCCGCGAACCAAAACAACAGAGTGCTCCTGCAAATTATGCCCTTCTCCCGGAATATAGGCCGTTATCTCAATTTGGTTCGTTAAGCGCACCCTTGCCACTTTACGTAGAGCAGAATTGGGCTTCTTGGGAGTTACTGTCGTGACTCTGATACAGACCCCCCTTTTTTGGGGGCAACCTTGTAGGGCGGGAGACTTTGTCTTTTTTCTTATCTTTTTTCTGCCAAGGCGAATTAACTGGTTTATCGTTGGCATCTTTCCTCTTCCTTATCTATGGGTTTCCCAAGCGGTGCGCATGACCTCATTTCGAAACCGAAATGCTCTGTCAATACATCTCAGGCTACTACAGCCAAGATTCTTATTCCTCTTCATCCTGGTAATCCTCTTCGTCGCTAGCCGGTATGGGTGTTAACAAGGGAGGCTCAGGCGGCTCTGCCGCTTTGTAGATCTTTTCTAACTCCTCTTCCGTATAGTAGAGATCCCCCAAGACATGTTTGTAAGCCCTTACTCTGCGGTAATCCCGAAGCCCGGTGCCTGCAGGTATTAGATTTCCTATGATAATATTTTCTTTTAATCCTTCTAGATGATCTACCTTGCCTTTTATAGCTGCTTCTGTTAATACTCTTGTTGTCTCCTGAAAGGAAGCAGCGGAAAGAAAGCTTTCTGAGTTAAGGGAGGCTTTGGTCAACCCCAAAAGCACAGGGCGGCTCGTTGCCGGAGCTCCACCCTGTTTCATTACACGTTGATTTTCTCTCTTGAAAATAACTTTATCGACCTGCGTCATGGGAAGGAAGTTTGTATCTCCCGCGTCTATGACCTCAACTTTACGCATCATTTGCCGGATAATAATTTCAATGTGTTTGTCATTGATGCTCACCCCCTGCAAGCGATATACCTCTTGGATCTCCCGAATAAGATAGCGCTGCACGGCCTCTTCTCCTAAGATCCGCAAAATGTCATGGGGATCCATAACCCCGCTAGAAAGGGGCTCTCCTCGGCTAACGCTTTCCCCATCTTGGACCAAAATCTGCTTGCTTATGGGTATCGCTACCTCCACTTCCTCCTGGCCTTCCTCCAGTGGTTGGATGTAAATAATACGCTTATCGCGTACTATTTGACCTGTGTCTCGAATAATGCCATCAATCTCGGCTAAGTGGCAGGCTTCTTTGGGATGACGTGCTTCGAAGAGCTCATCTATGCGGGGAAGCCCTCCTGTGATATCTCGGGTTTTTTCCGCTTTGGTCTCAATCTTAGCTAAAATATCCCCCTCATGCACCATAGCTCCATTTTCTACCTGCAAGATAGAATTTACGGGGAGGGTAATTTCCGCGGCAAGCTTACCTTTGTCGTAAATCATGAAACGTGGTACAAGCTTCTCCTTACGGTAGGAAACAATCTTTTTGACAGAGATACCGGCCTTTTCTTGGTCCTGAATCTTTAGGGTTTTACCTAATTCAATATCGATATATTCCACCTTTCCCGAGGCTGTAGCCACAATTAAGTTGTTATAGGGGTCAAACTCACATATAAGCTCCCCTCCCTTAACAAAACTCGCCTCCTCGACATACATAATGGAGCCCGCCTCCAGGGCTAAACTATAGTCACTGGCCAAAAGGTAATAGTAATCAGCGTCTTCGTGTAGGCTTCCTGCTTGGCTGGCATAGACCGGCTGCAGCTGGCCATCCTGATCTCTGCGGCGCAAGATCTCTTCTCCCTTAATTACCTTTTCCCCTACGGGAACAGCTAATTCTGCTACATCTTTCTTATTAAAGCGTTCCAAGACCTGCGCCAAGATAATGCTACCACGTCGAGTTAATATCTTTTTCTTTTCCCGGTTAATAACAATCCGTCCCTGTATTTTGCGGATGTAGGCATCATATGGGGCTTTAAGGCGGCTCTCTGCAGATTTTGTGGTCGCCGTGCCGCCGACATGAAAGGTACGCATGGTCAGCTGTGTGCCGGGTTGACCAATTGATTGCGCGGCAATAATACCCACCGCCTCTCCCTTTTCTACGGGGGCTAGCGTCGCAAGATCCATGCCATAGCACATCCGGCAGACGCCATTCATCGACTCACATGTTAGGATAGACCTCACCTTTACTTTCTCATAGCCTAGATTTTCAATTTGCTGCGCAATTTCTTCGGTAATAAAGGTTCCTGGGATGAGAATTACCTCATCAGTGGTAGGATCGCGAATCTCCTGCTGCAGGTAACGACCGTATATCTTTTGCTTTAATGATACTATGACTTTATCACCTTCTTTATCTGCCATCATGTCAAAGCCATCACTTGTTCCGCAATCATCTTCTCTTATGATGACATCCTGAGCTACATCTACGAGGCGGCGCGTGAGATAACCTGCATCAGCAGTTTTTAGCGCGGTATCTGCTAAACCCTTACGAGCCCCTGAGGTAGAGATAAAAAACTCAAGCACACTTAAGCCTTCCTTAAAATTTGAGCGAATGGCCAGCTCAATAATATCCCCACTTGGCTTTGACATAAGGCCCCTCATGCCTGCTAACTGCCGTATTTGCGAGCGGGAACCTCGAGCCCCGGAAATGGCCATAGCATAGATGGGGTTAAAACCACCTTGGTCTTGACTTAATAGGGTAAAGAGATCTTCGGTAATCCGCTCATTAGCCACCGTCCAGATATCGATGACTTTTTTGTAGCGCTCTTCGTTAGTAATAATACCCTTGCGGTGCTCGTTTTCGACCCTCTCTACTTCTTTTATGGCCTTCTCAATGATTTTTGATTTTGATTCAGGGATTTTTACATCTTCAAGGGAAATCGTTGGTGCAAAGCGCGTCGCGTATTGAAAACCTAATTTTTTTATAGCATCCAAAAACTTAACTGTAACCGCTGCTCCCTTTGCTTTATAGAGATCCGCGATTATCTCATTGATGCTCTTGCTTGTGAGGGGTCTGTTTACAAAGGGAAAATCTGGTGGTAAAAGTTGATTAAAGAGTAACCTACCTGGTGTGGTTTCTATGAGGCGGTCTTGGTGGTAATAGCGAATTTTAGCCCTTGGCTCAAGGAGTCCTCTTTCCAGGGCATAGATAACCTCATCTATGTTGTCGTAGATTTGACCTTCGCCTAATGCCTTGTCCATCTCGGCAGTCAGGTAATAAAGCCCCAAAATCATGTCCTGGGTGGGACCAACGATGGGTTGACCATTGGCAGGGTTTAAAAGATTATGGGCAGAGAGAATAAGCATCCAAGCCTCAAGCTGCGCCCGGGGAGAAAGAGGGACGTGGATGGCCATCTGGTCCCCATCAAAATCGGCATTAAAAGCATGACACACTAGAGGATGTAATTGTATCGCTTTTCCTTCAATTAAGACAGGTAAAAAGGCCTGGATACCTAATCGGTGTAAGGTTGGAGCCCGATTTAATAAAACCGGGTGTTCCTTTGTGACTTCTTCTAAGCCCTGGAATACCTCTCTTTCTTCGTTTTCAATCATGCGTTTGGCTGATTTAATATTCTGGGTGTATTCATGATCTACCAGCCATTTCATTATAAAGGGTTTAAAAAGCTCAAGAGCCATCTTTTTGGGCAGACCACATTGGTAGATTTTGAGTTCGGGACCTACCACAATTACGGTACGACCTGAATAATCGACTCTCTTGCCCAAGAGATTTTGGCGAAAACGCCCCTGCTTTCCCTTAAGCATGTCAGAGAGAGATTTTAGAGGCCGGTTACCTTTTCCCTTGATAGCTTTATTGCGCCGAGAATTGTCAAAAAGCGCGTCTACCGCTTCTTGGAGCATGCGCTTTTCATTTTGTACAATAATATCGGGTGCTTTTAAAGCAAGTAGCCTTTTGAGACGGTTGTTCCTATTTATTACCCTCCGATATAAATCATTTAAATCTGAGGTAGCAAACCGCCCCCCTTCTAGCTGAACCATTGGTCTTAGCTCGGGTGGTAGCACGGGAATAACATCTAAGATCATCCATTCCGGTCGGTTTCCGCTATCTCGGAAAGCCTCTAAAATCTCAAGTCTCTTCAGAAGCCGGCGATCGCTTAGTTTTTTGCCATCCCCAATTTTGGCGCGCAGCTGCCTAATTTCCTCCTCTAAATTAACCATAGACAATAGCTCTTTAACCGCATCGGCGCCAATGGAGGCATAGAATTTGTCCCCGTGTATTTCTTGCAGACGAGTATAGTCATCAGGGGATATGAGCTGCTTTGGTTCAAGCCCTGAGTCACCTGGGTCAATAATGACATACCTTTCAAAATAGAGTATGCTCTTTATGTCGTTGGAAGACATATCGAGTACCTGCGCAATACGGCTGGGCGCTGTGCGGTAATACCAGATATGAGCTACCGGGTAAGAGAGCTCAATGTGGCCCATCCGTTCCCGGCGTACACGGGAATGGGTTACCTCGACATGGCACTTGTCACAAACCACTCCTTTGTAGCGGATGGATTTAAACTTACCGCAAAAGCATTCCCAATCTTTCGTTGTCCCAAAAATCTTCTCACAAAAGAGACCATCTCTTTCTGGCTTTAAGGTACGGTAATTTATTGTCTCTGGTTTCTTAACTTCACCATAAGACCACTCCCTAATTCTTTCGGGAGAGGCAAGTTTAATGCTAATGGTGTTGAAATCATGAAAATCTCTCATGCCACCCCCTATTTATTTTCTACCGAATCTATTTTAATACGCCGTCTCATACGGCCCATATCATCCTCTAGTTCAGAAAGCTCCACCACCTGCCCAGTCGCATCAGTAATCGTTACATCAAGAGCCAGGGAACGCATTTCGCGCACTAGCACATTAAACGACTCGGGTATGCCTGGCTTTATAGCATGGATACCTTTTACAATGGATTCGTACACCCTTGCTCTTCCTTGCATATCATCTGATTTTACGGTTAAGAGTTCTTGTAGGGTATGGGCTGCCCCATAGGCCTCAAGAGCCCAGACCTCCATTTCGCCAAGACGCTGGCCGCCAAATTGTGCTTTACCACCAAGTGGTTGTTGCGTCACCAAAGAGTAGGGACCCGTGGAACGCGCATGCATCTTATCCTCTACCATATGATGTAGTTTCATCATGTAAATAGTTCCCACAAAGGCAGGCTGAATAAAATACTCTCCTGTGCGGCCATCCCGAAGCCTAATTTTCGAATTTTCGTCAATACCTGCCTCTTTGGCTAGGCGAGCAATATCTTCCCACTTGGCTCCATCAAATACGGGTGTCTCAAAGTGCAACCCCAAGGCCTTTCCAATATATCCAAGCTGGGTTTCAAAAACCTGACCTAGGTTCATGCGAGATGGCACCCCTAAGGGATTGAGCACAATATCTACGGGTGTACCATCCGGCAAAAACGGCATGTCCTCCTCGGGTAGGATAACAGAAATAACACCCTTATTGCCATGGCGGCCCGCCATTTTGTCTCCTACCTGAATTTTGCGCTTTTGAGCAACGTAGACCTTTACAGCCTCCACAATACCCGCTGGCAATTCATCCCCGTTATCTCTGCTAAAGCGTATGACATCGACAACAATCCCCCCATAACCATTAGGCACGCGTAGGGAGTTATCTTTTACATCTTTGGCCTTTTCGCCGAAAATGCTATGTAAGAGCCGATACTCTGGGGTTAGATCGGTCTCACCTTTGGGAGTTACCATACCCACGAGGATATCACCTGCCCTTACCTCTGCTCCAATGCGGATAATACCATCCTCGTCTAGGTCTCGAAAGGCTCGTTCACTGATATTAGGGATGTCTCGGGTTATCATTTCTCGGCCAAGCTTTGTTTCTCTCGCTTGGATTTCAAACTCTTCTATGTGGATTGAGGTAAACACATCCTCTTTTACAAGCCTTTGAGATAAGATGATGGCGTCTTCAAAGTTATATCCATCAAGTGGCATAAAGGCTACGGTTATGTTCTTGCCCAAAGCCAAACGGCCATTCTTTGTCGCCATGCCATCTGCTAGGATAGTGGCCTTACGCTCCGAGTCTTGCCCCTTACGCCCACGCACAATTTCCCCTGCCAAGAGCTCCCCCCTTCGTACACGCCCTCCCGACTTTACAAAAACCTTCATACCTAACTGAAAAGTTGTAAGCCCAAAGACATATCGGGTGCCTGAATCGCCAACAAAGATGAGCTGTTCTTTATCTATTTTCTCCACTACCCCGTCTTCCGGAGCCTGGTGCACACTGACAATGGGCACCTGATTCATAGTAGTGCTCTGGTTGGTTCTCTTAAACTTAACAAGGGGATAGCTATCTATTGTCCCATTATCTCGCCTTACTTCGATGTGATCCGCATCTACTTTAACCACAACACCATCGTGTTCCGCGATAACCAAAACCCCACTATCATATGCTATAGGATATTCCATCCCGGTGCCTACACGGGGAACTTCTGTTTCAATAAGGGGTACCGCTTGGCGCTGCATGTTGGAGCCCATAAGAGCCCGGTTGGCGTCGTCATGCTCTAAAAAGGGGATAAGACTTGTAGAGAGCGAGATAACCTGGCTTGGAGCCACATCCATGAGGTCGATTTCCTCCGGGCTTTTTAGCGGAAAATCCCCTCGGTGGCGGCAGCTTACCAGCTTATCAAGAAAGGCCCCGTTTTCATCGAGATTGGCATTGGCTTGGGCAATCACATAATGGTCTTCTTCATTTGCAGAGAGGTACTTAATTTCGCCTGTTACCTTGCCATTTTTTACCACCCGATAAGGTGTTTCCACAAAGCCATAGGGGTTCAAGCGGGCATAGGTTGCCAGCGACGCGATTAACCCAATATTGGGACCTTCGGGGGTTTCAATGGGGCATAAGCGACCATAATGTGTGTAATGCACGTCCCGTACCTCAAAGCCCGCTCTTTCTCGGGTGAGTCCCCCTGGACCTAAAGCATTGAGCCGTCTTTTATGAGTAATCTCAGAAAGGGGGTTTGTTTGGTCCATAAATTGCGAAAGCTGTGAGGAACCAAAAAATTCGTTTAATACGGCAGCGATGGGTTTAATGGAAATCAAAAGCTGGGGGGTCATGACATCAACATCATTCATACTCATACGCTCTTTTACCACCCTCTCCATGCGAGCAAACCCTGTTTTTAATTGCATGGTTAAAAGCTCACCTACCGTTCTCACCCTTCGGTTACCTAAATGGTCAATATCATCAAAGTGATAACCGTCTACTTCATTAATGGCATAGACCATATACTTTACTGTCTCAATTATATCAATGGGCCGTAGAGTCTTCTCCGTGACATCATCAGAAAAATCCTTTGGATTCAAATGGCGGAATTTCGCATTTATCTTGTAGCGTCCGACACTACCCATATTGTAGGTTTTGGGATCAAAGAAGAGTCGATTTAGTTCTGCTTTCGCTCTATCGATGTTGCGCTGGCGTTTTTCGGGATCCCCATGATCCGCTGAATACTCAAGAGGCTTTTGAATCTTTAGGAACTCTATAAGAGCCTCTTCACTGTTGGCTACCCCGTCTTTTTCTAAACTGCGCAAAATCAGGGTGTCCTCCACCATGCCGGGGTTAATAATTAGCTCAATTTGCTCCACCTTGGCGTCGCGGATGATGTCAAGGTTATCTTCATTCAGTGGCCCCCCTGCCTCCAATAATATTTCTCCCGTTTCAGGGTGCAGAACATCGGCAATAACCCTGCGTCCTATGTATTTTTGCAGAGTTTTACCAGAGCTGCCTTTAATAGGCACTTTCTCAGATTGAAAGAAAAGCCGTAACACCTCTTCATTACTATTATATCCTAAGGCCTTAATTAAGAGGGTTACCGGGAATTTTTTTCTTCTATCGATCCGGGCTATAAGAAGCCCCTTGGGATCCACTTCAAACTCAAGCCAACTGCCCTTGTGGTCGGGGATGATACGGGCTGTGAATAAATTCTTGGCTTCTTCATGAAAGATAAAAACCCCAGGAGAGCGCTGCAGTTGGTTTACCACTACTCTCTCGGTTCCATTAATAATAAACGTCCCGGTAGGAGTCATGATGGGGAGATCCCCCATATAAACCTCCTGCTCCCGCACCTCTCCGGTTTCTACGGCAATTAGCCGGATTACCGCTTTCAAGGGTACCGCGTAGGTAAGGCCGTGGATTTTGCACTCCCAAATGCTTTTTTTGGGCTCCCCCAGAGAATACTCTACAAATTCGAGGATAACATCCCCATTGCTACTCTCAATGGGGAAAGTTTCTTCAAATACAGATTGAAGCCCTATATTTTGCCTCTTATGGGGAGGCACCCCTTGCTGCAAAAACTCCTTGTAGGAATTTAACTGTACCTCAATAAGATGGGGTAATTGAGGTATGTTTTTTATTTTTCCAAAGCGAACTACCTTAAAATTTTCTTCATCTATGTTAACTCTAATGCTTTGCTTCTCCCTCATGGCCAACCTTTTGTTTGAGAAATTAAAAAATAAAAAGCCTGCTCCTTGGGATTATCAAACTCTCCCAGTACGGAAGACAGGCTTCGTGAGATAAAACGATACTCAAGAGACTACTTGAGCACAATTTTTGCGCCAATTGCTTCTAATTCCTTTTTAATCTTCTCAGCCTCTTCTTTCGATACCCCTTCCTTGAGCACACCATTGCCTTCCTCAACTAACTTTTTGGCATCCATAAGCGGCAAGTTCGTGATTTCTCGAACCTTTTTAATGGCATCGACCTTTTTGTCTCCCGAGAAGGATTCAAACACGACCGTAAATTCGGTCTTTTCTTCTACAGCCTCGGCAGCCGCTGCAGCCGCTGGCGCTGCTACCGCTGCTACCGCAACAGGAGCCGCCGCACTTATGCCAAACTTCTCTTCCATTTTTTTAACAAGCTCTGCTGCCTGAACCAGGGTCAAACTGCCAATTTTTTCCAGAAGTTCATCTACCATAGCCATCTCCTTTGATTTCTGTTTTTCCTGCCACCAGAGGGCATCTACAAGTCCTTAACCGTTCTTCTCGCCCACCGCCTTAATGGCCCGGGCTAAGGAAGCTATGATATTCTGCACCACTCCTGCTATCTGCGAGGCTGGTGCGTTTATTGTTGCTGCTAACTTAGCCAATAGCTCCTCACGAGAAGGCAATCCTGCCAATGCCTCCACTCCCATAGCATCATAGTAGGTGGTTTCCATGACACCACCTACTATGCTTAGGGCATCATTTTCTTTTTTGAAATCTTTTAAGATTTTCGCCGCCTGGGGCAATTCTCCTGCACTAAAAACCACCGCCAAGGGACCAACCAGAGTGGAATCTAGGGGACACTTGTCTAATAGACCTACTTCTTTTAAGGCAAGCCTAAAGATGTTGTTTTTCACCACCGTATAGTAGGATCCTTGCTTTTTGAGTTTACCCCGCAGGTTCTCCATCTGGGCAACACTAAGCCCATGATAACGAGTCAGAATAAAATTAGGGCGCTCTTTTAGTATGCTTAAATACTTCTCCCTCAGCTCTACCTTTTCCTGTGCCGGCATGCTATACCCCTGATTACCTTAATTCCCTGATATTCACCCTTACCGCAGGAGACATGGTAGCCGCAAGATACATGGCCGTTACGTACTCTCCCTTGGCATCACTGGGTTTATCCCGTAAAATAGCGGTAAAGGCAGCTTGGGCATTTTCTACTAATTGCTCGTTACTAAAACTCAATTTCCCCATCGGTATATGGATCACGCCCGTTTTATCCGCACGGTACTCGAAACGACCCGCTTTTAGCTCTTTTACAATAGAAGCAACCTCAAAGGTTACCGTACCACTTTTGGGTTTAGGCATAAGACCACGCTTTCCTAAAACGGGCCCTAGCCGCCCTACCTCTTTCATCATGTCCGGCGTTGCCACAACCGCATCAAAATCGGTCCAACCCTCTTGTACCTTGGCTATAAGATCCTCATCCCCCACAAAGTCGGCACCAGCCGCCCTTGCTTCATCGGCTTTTTCTCCTTTTGCAAACACAAGTACCTTTACTTGCCTACCTGTACCATGAGGCAATTGGAGCACTCCCCGTACATTTTGCAAACTCTTGTATTTAACGTTAAAATGTCCCTCCAGTGTGGGGATGAATTTGGTGTAGCTTATTTCCTTTATTAGGGCCACCGCGTCCATTAGGGAATATTCTTTTCCTTTCTCTACCTTTTGCAAGGCTTGGATGTATTTTTTTCCATGCTTTGCCATTTTACCCTTCCTGGATATTTACCCCCATCGAACGCGCGGTGCCAGCAACAATGCGCATAGCTGCTTCTAAATCTTCGGTGTTCAGGTCCGGCATTTTTTGCCGAGCAATCGCCTCAAGCTGGGCCCTTGTGAGAGTTCCTACTTTCAATTTGTGGGGGGTAGCCGAACCACTTTCTATCCCCAACGCTTTCTTAATAAGGTCGCTCACAGGGGGTACCTTAGTGATAAATGTAAACGATTTATCCGAGTAGACCGTCACCACCACTGGGATGATACTACCCGCCATCGCCTGGGTGCGTGCGTTAAACTGTTTGCAAAACTCCATAATATTGACACCCTGGGGACCCAAGGCTGTACCGACGGGGGGAGCTGGGGTTGCTTTACCCGCGGGTAACTGGAGCTTTATTTGCGTAACGACTTTTTTTGCACCCATGTGGACACCTAAAAACCCATCCTAAAAGAACGGAGCACCACAAATAAGACTAGAAACATACTGTCAAGTCTTTAGCCCTTGCCCACCTGCAGGTAATCTAGTTCAACCGGCGTGGAGCGGCCAAATATCTCCACCCGCACTCGTATTTTTCCCTTTTCTGGATTTACTTCATCCACCACCCCCTGAAAATTAGCAAAGGGACCATCGATAATTTTCACAGTCTCCCCCACAGAAAAAAGAATTCGGGGAGCGAGTTTTTCCTCACTAGCGGCTTCGCCCATCTCGGTAAAGAGGGAATGCATTTCCTGTTCGGTGAGCACCTGGGGCTCTTTTCCTGCACTTACAAAACCCATAACCCCGGGGATGGAGCGCACCTTTCGCTTGAGTTCATCATCTAGGTCAAGTTCCACAAAGACATAACCAGGCATGAGCTTTTTCTTAACAATACGCTTCTTGCCTCCCCGTAGCTCTGCCATTTCTATTGTGGGGATCTTGACCTGGCCTATACGCGCCCCCTCTGGCCAGAGCTTTTTATTTTTCTCTATGAGCTTCTTTACTTTTTCCTCTTGCGCCGAGAGGGTATGCAAGACATACCATTTTAACGCCATAGATCCCCCCTAACCCCCCGTTAGCAAAAGCTCCATCAGCAAACTAATGATCTTGTCTACCACGTAGATAAATATAGTAAAGACGATAACCACAAAAAAGACAATGGTGGTGGAACGACTTACGTCTTCCCAATTAGGCCAACTCACTTTTCGTAGTTCTGCCCTAGATTCACGTAAAAACTGAATTACTTTTTTCATGATCACCTCACGCGCTGCCCATTCAGGGCAGGAAGGAATCGAACCCTCACTAGCGGTTTTGGAGACCGCTGTTCTACCATTAAACTACTGCCCTCTTTCGTAAGATATGAGCCCACAACCAGAATCGAACTGGTGACCTTTTCCTTACCATGGAAATGCTCTACCAACTGAGCTATGTGGGCCTCTTAGCGGGTAACCTGTTGCGGAGAGGGCGGGATTCGAACCCGCGGTCCAGTTACCCGGACAACAGTTTAGCAAACTGCCGCTTTCGGCCACTCAGCCACCTCTCCCGGCCTTAGGCTTCTCTTTCATAGAGGAAAGGACCTGAGCTGGGCATGCGGAGGAGGTAGGATTCGAACCCACGGTACCCGTAAGGGTACAACGGTTTTCAAGACCGCCGCTTTCAACCACTCAGCCACTCCTCCCAGGGGCACACCCAGCCCAGTAAGCCCATGGCGTGCACCCGCACCAAAAATTGTCAAAAGTAAGGTCTGCTTTGGGCAGTCAACTACTTTCCGCCAGTGTTATCAGCCGAGGCAAGGGGGAGCTTTCTCTTCTTGAGGGCATAACGCAGCTCATTTAAGGTAGACTTCTTAGAATAAAAGCCAATAAGAGTATGGTACATTCTGCCATCTTTGTCGGTTAAAATCAGTGTCGGCAAGCCTCGAATGCCATAGCTCTGGGCGAGCTCCTCCAAATATTCATCTGGTTCTGTAAAATCAAGCCGAAGAAGGACTAGACGGTGGTCCCTCACGAGTTTTTCAAACTCGCTGTCACGAAAAAGGTATTTTTCCATTTCATGGCAGGCGGTGCACCATTCGGCCCAAAAATCAATTAAGATATCCGATTCGCTTTTCTGGGCCTCTTTTTTTGCAGTGGGCAGGTCGGCAAACCAGGTCAAACCCTCCGTCTTCTGGACAGTTTTTTCGGCGGGGGAAGCCCAGCTATCCCCCACTACCGAGGTGAGTAGAAAAAGCCCAAAGCCCGCCACAAGTAGCCAAAATGATGACATAAGCCTGATCAAGGTTTTTTTGTCCCGTAAATCTCTCTGCGGCTCAGCCAAAAGATAGGCTGTGATAAACAAAAGAATGCCCGTAATGGCTATTTTGGGATCCTTCTGGCTATCGCTAAAAAACCCCATGGCCGACTCAAGATAATGCCAGGCAGCTGCCACTAAGACACAGGCGCCTAGGTATTTCACCATGTAAAGCCACTTACCTGGTTTAGGAAGCCTTAAAGCAAGACCGCCAACTAACAAGAAGGGAAACCCCATACCCAGAGCAAAAGCAAATGCCTGTAGCACACCTGGCACGAGGCTTTTCTGACGAGCGGAAGCATCGGCAATCTGCAAGAGGGTGCTACCATAAAAGGGGGCCGTGCAGGGTGCCGCCACAAAGCCAGAAAAGATTCCCAAAAGCAGGGGGTAAAAAGCAGAACCCCGGTGAGCAGCCCCTAGCTCGCCGGAGTACTGAGGCAGAGGCAGAGGCAACAATCCGGCAAAGCCGTAGGCGAGATAGACAAAGACCACAGCAAAGGCCAAAAGGACCCATTTGTGGGACATCCAACTGCCAAATACCTTCCCCATAGAAGCCGCCACAAGCCCCAACGAGACATAAGTAATAGCCATACCTAAAACATAAAGTGACGAGAGAAAGAATCCCTTACCTAAACGGGCACTTCCTGCCCCAAAAAGAGCTGTGGTGATAGGTATAAGCGGATATACACAAGCCGAAAAGGCAGCCAAAAGCCCGTGGAGATAAGCTACTGCTATGAGACTAAAATCCATATACCCCCACCCGTATAGAAGCTACACATGCCGACGAACCCTGGCCAAAAATACTTACGGGGCAATGTCTTGGTGGACTTTGAGCAGGCGCATATAGACCCCCGGGTTACGTTGGATAAAGTGCGTCAGATCATCCCGATTTACCGTAAAGAGCTCGCAGTCAGTTTTTGTACGAGCTAAAAAGGGAGCTGGAAAATTTCGCTGCAAAGAAAAGATATCCCCAACAAAGTCACCTCGGCCAAGCTGTTTTAGACTTTGCCCATTGCGCGCAAGTTCTACAAAACCTTCCCCAACAATATAGGCTTTCTCACTTACCTTGCCCTCCTCTAGCAAGATGGTGTTAGCAGCATACTTTTTTGGATGTAAGATACTTTCAAGTTGGGTTTTTTGATGGGAGGTGAGAGGAGCAAAAACGGGAGAGCTTGAGAGCACATCCCATGAATTTGATTTCCTGGTCTCGGCTAAGCGACGAAGGGTTTCCTCTAAACGGGAACCATGAATAAAATGCAAGAAATCATTTTTTTGTATAATTAGCACCTCGACATCGGTTTCGGCATAGACATCGGCAGAACGAGCTTCCCCTGTAATAAGCGAAGCTTCCCCAAAATACTCATATTTGCCATAGGTCTTCTTAAAATCGGTACCAACCCCCTCCACCCTTACCTCACCTGAGGCAATAATGTAAAATTTATCACCAGGCTCCCCTTTACTAATAATCTTTTCGCCCTGCCGGTAGCTTTTTTCTTCCACAATACCTAGAAAATCTCTTGCTTTAGAAAGAGGAAAACCCTCAAATAAATCTACATGATTTAAAATATCTAAAATGCGGATGGCATCTTTGTAGCGGCTTTCTGTAATTTCTGGGTATACCGTATTTTCTATGCCAAACTTAGCAAGAGATATCTTGGTGTCTTTCGGAAAATCCTTGCGAGCAATATGGTAGGCGGTAATCCGTTTTTGCACATCCTCAGGCAACGAAGCGAGGTAAGAAATAGGAGTATGGAGGGGAGGGATACCTGCTTCATGGTAAATAATATTGTAATGCCAAGGAAAGTTTTTTAAAAATTCATAGCGACCCGGAGTAAGCACTCCTAAAGCAAAAAGTTTGTCAAAGGCTTCCGGATAGTTGAGATGATCGGAGGTATAAAAAAATGACTGGTTGCGATAATGCATGCGAAAACCTATAGCTGGGATTGAATGAAGGCTATAGTGAAAGTAAAACTCAGCTCCCTCAATGTAAACAGGCGTGTCGATCATGACAGGGTTGAACTGGAAAAGTTCATAAAGCTGCTTTTTCGGTAAACCAGTAAGAGCATGATATTTTCGTATAAAGGAGTCCATTACCGTGGGGGTAGTGTGGATCGTAATTTGGAATTCTTCTAAAATTTTCTGAAAGGTCCCTGCATCATGATCGGCATGACAATGGGTGAGAATCACATGGCTTATTAACTTGGGATTGACATTGGACTCCCTCAGCCATTCCGTAGAATTAACAGGGGGATCAATCATGATCCCACGCCGGTTCACCCATAAGATAAAGCCAGAGGTATTGTCCTCTGGATCAAACCCATGACTTGGGCCAAGGCAGGTAATCCCAAATTCCGGGGGGGAGAAAGGTTTGGCCAGGCGCTGGCCTATATCATACTTGATATGGAAATCCAGCACCCAAGGTATTTCCGCAATTTTCTCTCCCTTTTCATAAACAAAAAAACCTACCCCCTCCCGGCGCTCAATTAAAACCTCCCCTAGGGCATAGCGGCTATTTTCGTCAAAAATACCAAACTCAACAAGGTCTTCAAGCTTGCGATCCCCACGAAAGTAGTCCATCTCGGCCTTAAGATTGGGGAAATGGGGAGATTTTTCACCCTGGGGAAATTCTACAGCCAAGTTGAGATTTTCGGGCCCAAAAACCGATTCTTGCAGTACGATCTTCAGTCTTTCCCGTTGCTCGAGGGTTCCAATAATAAGGGTTTTCTTGCGGCATAAGAAATGATTAAAATAGATAGGGAATTCCAATTCGGCTACAGCAATACCTTTTTCGACATTAAAAAGTTCCCCCGGCAAGACAAAGATAGTGGGAACCTTTTGTGGCAAAAGCATGGTATCCTTAATGGTTTCCGGAGGTGCTCCAAATTGGATGTAACCAACCGAGGTTACAACCAGATAACCCCCTCGCGGCAGTTTATTGACACCACTTTTTAATTCCACCACGGCTAGCTCTCCAAAAATTCCAACTTTTCCTCAGCTAAGAGACGACGGTAAAAGCAGCTCTTACGACTTTTACCAAAGGAATTTTTCGTATGGCAGACACCCTGGCCGAGAGGTCTCACAAGAAAGAGCAGGGAATTTTGTTCGCAGTTAACGCGCACCTCTACAAGTTCAAGGTAGTCCCCACTTGTCTTTCCCTTGTACCAGGTTTCTTGGCGACTGGTAGAATATAGCACAACCCTTTTCGTGCGCAGGCTTTCTCTTAGCCCCTCCGCATGGATATAGGCCAGGCATAGAACATCCTTTGTAATGCTATCTTGAATCACAACGGGAAGCACCCTCTCCCGCCCTTGGGCCACCAGCTGCAACTTATCCCAGGAAAGCTGCAGCTGGACTCCCTCCTCGAGATTCTTATTCACCATAAACCAATACGCCTTTTTAAGGTATGGTTTTTAATAAAAGTATAAAATTTCAATGACAATTACATGTTTTTATGTTTGCCAAATTCCTCTTATGCGAAAAGGCGGAGCATGAACTATCGCAAGAAATTTCGTATCTCTGGTATTCAAAAAGACTCGCCCTTTTGTGATACCCTTAAGGCGATGTGGAAACATCATATCAAGAAGATTAAGAAGCGCTATTTACGCTACAAGCAAACACAGGGGGTTGAGGAATTGCATGACCTGCGTATTTCCTTTCGGCGACTACGCTATAATTTAGAACCCTATTGCGTTTGTTTAAAACCCAATAAATTCAAATTTCTTTATGAGACCTTAGTGGAATTGCAAAATATTTTGGGAGAGAAAAGAGATCTCGATGTTATGGAAGAAAAACTCAAAGCAACTTACGCAGAATTAGGAGTAGACTTACCTCCAGCTTTAACTGAGCAGTGGTTAAAACGCAAAGAAGAGCTCGCAGGCCAAATCGACGAAAAATTAAACAACTTTTTTAGCCGCATTAAGGACTATTTCTAAACCCGAATGTGCACCGCACAAAAAAGTTGACACTTTGTTCACTGTTTTAAAAGAAAGGCCAAACCAGATGACAGGAGGAAAACATGGAAGTACGAATTAACCGCGAAAGTTACGAAGAGGTTCCTAAAATTTGGTTTGAGGCCTCTCCTTTGCAAAACTATGTGCTGTCTATATTAAGCCATATGTTCCCAGATGGGGAAAGATTTTTTATTAGAGCAGTAAAGCGCTATGCCGACCGAGTGACAGACCCTAAGTTTCAAGAGGAAATCAAGGCCTTCATTGGGCAGGAAATGCAGCATGGCCTAGCCCATGAGCGCTTTAACCGCGCCATACAAGAAGCCACAGGTGCCGACCTTAGTTGGTTTATGTGGCTTTTCACGGTGCCCCTTTTTGACAAACTAGAAAAATATCTTACCGAAAGAGGTTTAGCTTATCGCTTCGCTTTAGGATGCACCGCCGCAGCGGAGAACATGACCGCAGCTTTTGCAGAAAATGTTTTTAAAAACCCAGAAGCCATGGAAAAGATGCGCAAAGATATTCGCTATCTCTTCGAGTGGCATGCCGCGGAGGAAATTGAGCACCGCCACATTGCCTTTGACCTCTATAAGGCAGCCGGGGCAAGCTACGGTGAGCGGATAGCAAGCGCTATTTTTACTTACTTATTAATATGGTTCTATGTAGTGGTGGGCACTTCGTACCTTATCCTGAAGGACAGGGACTACCCATGGCATAGCTTACCAAAAGAGCTTATTGATTTCTTTATGAAAGAAAATGCCTTGGGACGCATCACCATAGAAAGTTTTTTTGATTACCTAAGAGCTGACTTCCATCCAAATGACCGACCGATACCGCACAAAGCAGAAGAATTTTTGGAACAAATCTCGCGACAAAAGGTTGCTTAAGAAATTACCCGAATATTTTTCCAGCGCCCACGAGCAACACGCCAAGCAAAAACCATGGCCTGGGTGAAACTAAAGCACAAAGCAAACCCCCAGGCCAGGTATACTCCATCTGTATGGGTTTGCAAAAAAAAGGTAGGCAAAACCATAATAGGCCATGGCAAAAGCAGAGCGACGAGAAAGACAAACCGAGTATCTCCTGCCCCTTTTAAGCAAAAAGAGAAGACCATATTAGAGGCATCGAAAATATTAAACAGACCTGCATAAAGGAGCAAAATTTTAGCATAAACGAACACACTGGGCCAGTTTGGATCTGCACTGTTAAACCACTCTAAATAAAATTCAGGAAACAAAAAAAAAGAAATACTCACAAGACCCATGTAGGCTATAGTTAAAAAATAGCCACCCCACAATATTCGCTCAGCCTGCTCCGCGTTTTCTTCACCTAATTTATGCGCCACAAGAGAAGAAATGGCCTGAGCAATACCCATAGCTGGCAGGATAGCCAGCATCATTAAAGTAACCGCTATCCCACTCGCCGATAGCGCCACAGTGCCATTGCGCATTTTTCCCATAAAAATTAAGAAAACGGTAAAGGCAAGCCCCTCAAGAGCCCATTGGGAACCCGCTGGTACACCGTAGCGGATAAATCGCCAGAAAAGCTTCGGGCGAAACTGCCATGAGAATAGCCGAAACGAACTTTTTTTTTCTCGAAAGAGCAAGAAAAAACCAACAAGGGCACTAGCAAAATTAGCAACACTCGTGGCATAACCTGCTCCCTCAATACCCATTTGGGGGAAACCCGCCTTTCCAAAAATCCACAGATAATCAAAAAGGGTATTAATAACCATGCCAATGGCATTTAGTAATATGATTATTTGTGTTTTTCCAAGACCGGTATAGTAACCACTAATGGCTGCTAAGAAAGCTGTCGGCAAGGCAGAATAACACACCGAGCGAAAATAGCTAACCTCTAAGGTGTGTAGTTCGGGGGGATGACCAAAAAAAGAAAAAATAAAATCTGCTGGAGGTATCAAAAATAGGAAAAAGCTACCCCCAATAAGACTAGCGTAAAAAGATTGCCACAGAAAAGGGCCAATAAAGGCGTACTTGCGCGCCCCGTGGTATTGGGCCACAAAAGTCATGACATAGGCCGCTGTTTGCTGCAATAGTGCCATGGGAGTCCAAAAAACACCCATGACCGTAACGGCAGCCCCGAGTGCATAAGTGGAATATTGGGATAAAAAAAAACGATCGATACTAAGCTGAATATTCCAAAAGCCATTTGCCACAATAAGTGGCCAGGCAAGGTGAAAAATTTTGGCCCAGGATTCGAGAATCTGGGACATAAAAGCCGTGTTGCGTTAGCTAGTCACTCCATAAACAAAAATACTCCCCCAAAAAGAAAAAACCTTCAGGCTAGCCTGAAGGTTCAGAGTGGTACGGCGATATATTGTATTTATGCGACTTTTTTACCGTAAAAGCTGCAGCACGCTCTGTGGCCTGGTATTAGCCTGAGCCAGCATAGCTGTTCCTGCTTGGGTAAGAATCTGGTAACGGGTAAAACTCGACATGGTCTCGGCCATATCTGTGTCTCGGATACGGCTTTCTGCAGCTTGTATATTTTCATAGGCATTCATGAGCCCCTTTGCCGCGTGCTCTAGGCGATTGTAATAAGCACCAAGATCCGCACGCTGCTTGCTTATGATACGCAGGGCCTCATCTGCAAGACCAATGACCGAGTTTGCCTTACCCGCAGTAGAGATGGAAATAAAGGTTAATACAGTGGGATTGCGCAACTTTAAACCAGCTGTTGTCATGGTCTCAATGTACACCCTTTCCCTCTGGTGCATATTGGCTCCCATATGGAACCACATAGAAGCCGTGGGATTGAGGCGAGCAAAAGAACCTGTTAAGATCTTCATCTTGTTAAACTCAGCTTGCGAAGCAATACGATCAATTTCGTCAATTAACTCAGAAATCTCAATTTGAATTTGCTGCCTATCCTCTTCGGTGTAAATACCGTTAGCTGCTTGTACAGCAAGGACCCTAATGCGCTGTACGATTTCCTGCGTTTCTTGCAGGTAGCCCTCAGCCGTTTGGATAAAGCTCATCCCGTCTTCTGTGTTCATCTCTGCTCGGCGCAAACCATGAATCTGGGTGCGCATTTTTTCAGACACAGCAAGACCCGAAGCATCATCTCCGGCGCGGTTAATACGCATACCGCTGGAGAGCTTCTCCATGTCTTTATCCATATTCCAATTTTGGAATTTAAGTACCCTGTGGGTATTGATCGCAGAGAGATTGTGGTTGATAATCATTTTGTTTCCTCCTTGAAACCAGGTTTTAGCCAGCTGGGTTTCTAGGAAACATCCATGTTTCCTATTGAGGACCTTTTTCTGGCTTAGCTAGAATGATTCTCGGTGTTTTAGGAAAAAGCTTTAGCATTTTTTGATTGACACAGAAATGCGCCATAGAGGTGGCAAGGTAATGACTAGAAATTGGCAACCCTGTCGTATTTGCCAAGGCCTAGGTATTATCTTTCGTCCTTCAGGAAATTCGCGCCTAATAAAAGTACTCGATCTCTGCGACTGCGTACTCCAACATTGTAGCAGCTGTCCTGGTGACAAAAAACCACCCTATTACTATTATGATGCTGATCATAACAAACTCATGGCCTGCCCATGCCGACCAGCGAGACTCCGGTATGAGAAAACCCTTCAATTACTACAACAATCTAAGATACCAAAAAAATTCTTATACCGTAGGCTCGTCGATTTCGAAACCAAAAGTGACAGCGAGATCGAAGAGCAATACCGCTTGGTTGCTTTAGATGAAGCAAGACAAACCATCGAGCAATTTCAACATCAAGAGGGCGAACGCCGTGGCTTATACATCTTTGGCCCCCCTGGCACAGGCAAAACTCTATTAGGTTGCATTATCTTAAATGAGCTGGCCATGCGTTATCTCTTACCCGTAAGATATGTTAAAATCACACGGGATTTTTTTAACCGCATCCGCAATACCTTTATCTCAGAATCGCAAGAATATGGGCAAGCAGAGTCAATTTTTCGCGAACTTGCTGAAGTTGAGGTCTTACTATTAGATGATTTTGGGGTACAAGCAGATAGTGCCTGGGAGCAGCGAACCCTTTACGACCTCATCGATATTCGCTATGAAAACGAAAAGGCCACTATCATTACCTCCAATACCAGTTTATCTGAAGCCGGAAAGGACCTCGTTGGAACAACACTCAACGCAGGGCTTGTCAGCATGTACCAACGAATAATCTCCCGTTTGCGCGAAATGACCACAGAAGTAAAACTCATCACTACTGATTACAGAGAAAAAAGAGAGTTTGGGTAATTGTGAGAGATAAGAACCCTGTTATTGCGCATTTTTGCCAAAATGCCAGCAACCACCCTTTTTAGCGTGCGGGGTGACATACCAAAAATTTTCATGAGATCTTTGTATTTCACCCCTTCAAATTTATGCAAGATAAAGATACACCTCTCTTGATCGTTTAGGTCATCCAAAAACTCATCAAGCCTTTTTTTCATTTCTTGCCTGTATAAAATCTCATCGCCACCTACCTCTGTGGCTTTTTGGGGATGCAAGAGATTCTTACTTAGCCGCCTTAGCTCGGTACGATTATAAGTAAGGCAAAGATTGCGAGCCACACGAAAAAGCCAGAATTCAATTTTCTCACTTGAGATGTCCAGCCGAGGAAGCCTCTCATAAAAAAGAAGAAAGACTTCTTGCAGTAAATCCAAGGCATCATCACGGTTGCCAATGTTTTTCGCAATGTAATTATAGATCTTCAAATGGTATTTTTTGTAGACCTCATGGAATTTTTTTTCATCCTCGAGGCCCAGCTGCGGTTTTGTACTATCTTCTTTTTTGTTTTGAGGTATGGCCATCACACTAGCTCCCCTAAAAGGGTCATGGAAGTAGCTCGGTGTATTTTTACCTGTAGCCTTTGACCGAACTGGATGTCGTCACTTGCCGGGAAAACCACCTTTTTGAAATTACGCATGCGACCCAAGAGATGATTTTCTCCTCGTCTTGCTTTTTTTTCTACTATAACGTCAACTTGAGAACCAACATACTCTTGGTTTTTGCGCCATGATCGCTTATTTTGCTCTTCAATTAAGATATTTAGTCTCCGTTTTTTTTCCTCGCTCGAGATATCATCTGGATAAAGCCGACCGGCAATAGTCCCCTTGCGTTCCGAATAGGCAAACATATAGGCAAAATCAAAATCAGCTTTCTCCATAGCATGGAGAGTCTGTGCAAAATCTTCTTCGCTTTCTCCCGAAAAACCCACAATGACATCCGTACTTAAAACCACCCCTGGTACTATTTCCCGAATTTTAGCTACAAGTTCCAAAAATCTCTTTTGCGTGTAGTTACGTTTCATTTTTTTTAGGATTTTATCACTACCCGATTGCAGGGGTAGGTGGATGTAATTGCCAAATCGCTCCTCTCGGGCCATGAGATACAAAAGTTTTTCGGGGAAATCCTTTGGGTGAGGGGAAGTAAAGTAAATGCGCTTAATCTCGGTTTTCTCGAGAATCGTTTCTACAAGATCGGCAAAATCATACCCCTCATAGCGGTAGGAATTGACATTTTGCCCAAGAAGAGTTACCATGGAAACACCCTGGGCAACCAAAAGCTGGATTTCCCGCACGATGGACGAGACCGGCCGAGATCTTTCCCGACCGCGGGTATAAGGGACCACACAAAAAGAACAAAAATTATTGCAACCACGCTGTATAGTGACATAGGCATGGACCCCGGTGGTCTTCTTGTGAGGATAGATCTCATCATAAGTCTCCGTTCGGGAAAGCTCCAAATACGCTGTCTTTGGACCCTGAACCTCAAGGTGGCTGAGATGACGCAAAGCATCAGGACCAAAAAGATAATCCACTGGGGTTCGCTGCCATAGCTCTTCCTTTAGATTCTGGGCCATACATCCAAGTATGGCAATTTTCTGTTCCTTTTTTTTGTTTTGACTTAGCTCATTAAGCCGATGGTAAATCTTTTCATGGGCGTTTTCACGGATAGCACAGGTATTAAGTAATATGAAATCGGCCTCTTCGGGTATGGATACCTCTTGGAAATTTTGGTTTTCTAATAGGGTCGCCGCAATCTGGCTATCATAGACATTCATTTGACAGCCATAGCTCTCAAGATAAAAAGTGCGCTTTTTCTTCTCTATCAAGGCTTCCCCCCTTTTTTAAGATATGCTTTTTTTAGGCGAAGAACTAGGAAATTTTTAGAGTCCCAACTGCACCTTGTGGCCGTCGGGATGGTAAAAAGTCAACATTTGATCTTTTTCTTCTCTTACTAACGGCAGAAGTTTACCCTCCTTTGCCAGATACCAGCACCGCTCGGGAGCCTGGTAAACCAAATGTAACACCTCCCCCTGTCTTTTGCCGGTCAGGATTTCCACAACAAGTTCATGCCGACGCGCCGTAATACGATAAACATCATCGCCATGCTGGACCAGCTGGGTTTCCTCCTCACCCGAAGACATAGCTAAGGGATTTGTACCCGTCCAAAATTGAACTGTATTTAATATGACAAAATCAATGAATAAGGTGGCCGAATAGACCGGCACCAGGATTAGGGCCCACATAATAGCTGAGTTGACAAACTTATCTCCCACCTTACCATTCCAAGAATAGATCTTTTTGGTCAAAAGAAATGGCCCATAGCAACTTGGGGAAAAAGCGAGCATGGCGGAAAAAGCGATTATCCTAAACCACTTGCGCATAGGTTAGAGTGAAGTTCTCGTCAAGCGATGTAAATCTTTTTTTAGTTGACTTCCCAAAATTTAGGCCGATAAGAGGGTAATGGATTGGACAACAATCTTGGGGCGTGATTTAGAGGAAGGAAAGATACGTGAATTATACCTTTATAAATTGCCAGTCTTAAAAACCTGCGACAATTGGAGTGCCGTTAAAGAAGTGGGAAGGGTTGACTTCAAGGGTAAGCACGCCGACTACCATGGCGGTATTGTAAAGTACGCGGAAAAAGTTTATTTTATCCCTGATGCCCGCATTGAAGCACTTGCCCCTTACCGTAAATGGAACTGGAAGACTACCCTGCGGGTGGTAACCGAAGAAGAACATAAAAAGCTGCAAAACAAGAAAAAATAACTAGCTGTAAGAAAAGACAAAGTGACAGGAAGGGCAAAGATAACGCCCTTTTTTGCCTACCCTCAAAGACACACCACAGTTAGGACAAGCCATAAGCTCTTCCATCTGGCTTTTGTCAAGAGAGCTCTTGGCCTCTTCTTTTAATTCAGGATTTACATCAATTTTTTGACTATGAGCAACATGGGCCTCTGTCTTCTGTGGTAGCTGTGCTTGAAATGCTTCGACATCCGAAACTACCTCTATCTCCCTTAAAACTCCAAGAAAACCCAAAAGACGCTCCACCTCTTCACCCACAGAGCAAAGACCAAAGCTCCCCCCATGGTTTTTTACAAGTCGACTCACCTGCACAAGCACCCCAATTCCCGCAGAGGAAACATACTCCAAATCACGGCAATCCAAAAGTATGTGGCGAAAACCCTCGAGAAGTTTCTCCTGAATAAAAATTCGAAAATCAGCCGCAGTGCGTGAATCTAGAGGACCAGATAATTCTAATAGTAAAATATCTCCCCTAAGCTGTGAATTCATGGCCAGCATTTACTCACCTAAATATAGTGCGTCTAAAGGCTCCTTGGAAGCCTTTTGGGCTGGCAGCTCCCGAAGCTCTTTCTTTTCAAGTTCTTCAAGTTTGTGCGAGATATCCTGCATCTGGGCAAGTTGCGATTTAAGCCAAGCATTTTCTATACTCTGGGCCAATTCTTTATAATAGCGTCTATCAGCCACGTGGTTTCTTAGCCAAAAACCAGCTAGCAAAAAGAACCACAATAGGAAACTAAGCCCAAGAGAAAACACAAGAAAAAAAATAACTTGATCTTCTAACCAAATGTAAAATGCCTCATCACGAGCCAGCAAGACATGTACACTTGCCACTTTCTCCCCCTTCTCAACCAGGGGCCTCGAAAAGTCAACTAAGGCCTTCCTCTCATGCCCCAAAAACCATGACAAAAAATAACGGCCTATAGCTAGGTTTGAGCTCTCCATGACCTCTCGAGCTTGCCATTCCCCCGCCGAGAGTTTTAGAGCTGAATGGTAGAATTCTGTATTATAGCGAGGATGGATCTCATCCGCTACCCGGCGCGACTTGGGAGAAATCTGGGTAAAGTCAGAATGAGCCAAAACCCTCCCTACCTTATCTAAAACAAAAATCTCTTTGACACCATTTTGCTCCTTTGATAGTTCCGCAAACATAAGACTTGCACGGGCTAGCTCAGCTCTCCTGTCCACAGCATAAGAACCAAGAGAGGTCAAAATGACACGACTAATTCTCTCCCCCTGCTCTAAGAAAAGCTTTTCCTGAATTTGAACTACCTTATTAAGAAAGACATAACTTACCGAAAAACTAAAAAGAAAGACTAAGATGACAACATAAAACCAAAAGGTAACGGCAAACCCAATGCTTATTTTCGCGAGCCGTGGGATCGCTATAGAATCAGCCCTGAGTACGGCATTTTCCATTAGTTTATTTGTCGGCTAGCTCAGACAAAGTTTAAGGAATTTTAAACCCTCTTGAAAGAAAGCGTGTTAGGAAAAGCCGAAAAAAAAGGGATTTCTCTATCGGCAGAGGCTCACCACAGGCGAAGGAGACAAGTGCCTCAGCTAATAACGGGCCTAAGGTAAAGCCACGAGATCCAAAAGCAGTAAAGAGAAAAGGACCTGCGCACTCCCCCACGTTCGATGCTCCAGGTAAAGGCCCAAGAATGGGCAAACGGTCGCGGCTAACAAGACGAATAGAACGACGAACCTCTGCCCCTTTTTCCTGATAACTAAAATGAAAACAGCTCTGTAATTCCTGAACCATTTCTTTGAGACCAATACCCTCTGGTTTTTTACCCTGAAGATAATAGGAGCCCCCCACGTACCATGAGTTTTCTAGAGCAAAAATATAATAGCGCGCAAGGTAGACTTTATCTTGCTCAAGACCTCCTATAGCCGAAGCTGGCAAAGTGTATAGCTCGCCACCATAACGCTCTACCGGTAAAGAATACAAGGAAAGCTCGTCTACACTCTTCTCACCAAGGGCCCAAAAAAGCCAAGACATGTTCTTGGGACCATCATAGCCCTTCTCTAAAAATTCCACGTAGGATGAATGAAATTCCCGTAAAAAAAAGCAAAATTCCCTACTCAAGACGAGAGCACCTTCCAAAAAAAGCTCTTGACCCTCCCCTTTACTCCTATAATCAAAAGGAAAGCTCTCTAGATACGATAGCTTTCTGCCTCTAGCTATATAAAAAAACGTACGCTTTAAATAAAAACTCTCACGCCCAAAATGAGAACAAAGATAGCTATAGCTGCGCCAAATAAGCCGGGCATAAATATCTTGAGGATGGGCCAAAAGTGGCATAACCAAGGCTGCTCTGTTTCCCGAAGCTCCATGCGGCTCCCGATGGGGATCATAAAGTTTAACTCGAATAGATCGGCGAGCCAGACTGTAACTTAAGGCACTGCCGGCAATCCCCGCACCAGCTACGAAAGCCTCAGAAGGATAATAGCGAAGCCTCTTACTCAAACCATTCATTTTGCCGACCAATATCTCTTTTTTTCCCGGAAAACCCGATATCTTTTCATAGCTGCATCCTGCCTCATGAAGGGCTTGGCGTACCTGAACCGCTACACTATAGGTGGCAAAGGTGGTCTCCGCATGAGAAAACTCACGTAGTTTTTTAAAAAGCAAAGTCGACCACATCTCCTTGTTCTTAGCAGGTGCAAAACCATCAAAATACCAAGCATCGACCACACCATAAAACTCTTCCCAAACCTCAGGTACGGCACCCTTTAATAAAAGAAGAGCAATTCGGCCGCGAGCAAGAGTAAAATACCAATACCCAAAAGGCTTGGAAGGCCATAGCTGCAAAAGCTCTTCACTCAGCTCATTTTTTAAGCCATGGTAGGAATAAACCTGTGAGACAAGTTCCCTCGAAGGGAGATAAAGCTCACAAGACACAAAAAAAAGCCTCGCTCGAAGAGGCGCTAATTTTAAAAACACCGAGGCCGTGTGACAAAAATTCACACCAAAACCAAAACCAAGCTCCCCAATGACAAAAAGATTTTCTTCATTGCAAAAGCGCTCAAAAAGCCGATTGCCCCTTAAAAATACCTCCTCTGCCTGCAACAGAGCCCCTTGCCGCGGTGCATAAAAATCGCCAAATAAAGTGTTATACACACCATCAGCACGAAGCTCAATCATCTTCCTGATAATAGGAGGTTACAAGAAAAATCGCACAAAGCCACTGCAAGTCGGCAAAAAAAAGATGAGTGAGTTGCCACCCCACCGGCGCCAATAAGAGAATATTGATTGCCCCCACCACCAACTGGACAATGGTCACCATAGCCGTCAGATAAGAAAGCCGTAGAGTCAAAAGACTCTTTGTTTTTTGCCGCAGAAGATGCACCGTGAGGAATAAATAAAAACTCACGGCCAGGGCAATAAAGGGATGAAAATTGCGCAAACTAACAAAAAGATGTACATCCCAGCGCAAACCTACCACCCCCGGGAAAAGGGTATCACCCAAGGCAGCAAGCGCACCACTCACCCCCAAGAACAAAAGGAGACCTAATAACACAACCAAAAGGCGCGCTAGGTAATCCCCCCTCTTTCTTAATGGAGCAGTACCCATGGAAAACCAAGCAGTTAAACCTAGAAATCCCAACAAAAGATAAGTATTCACAAGATGACCGCCCATCCAAAGCGCCCGCCCCAAAGACACATCATCAGCGACATAACGCAAAAGCACAAGCCCGGCTCCTATAAGAGCCTCAAAAATCATAAAAATAAGCGCCCCCAAGGAAGAACGACGAACCCGATGGCCATGCGGAAAATATCGAATAGCAAGAATATAAAGAACAACCACCAAGACAAAAGAAAAACCCGCCGTTACCCTGTGTGTGAACTCAACAAGGGTCTCCACCTCCCTAGCCGCCGGGATTAACTCTCCATGACACTTGGGCCAATTTTGCCCGCAGCCAGCCCCAGAACCTGTAGCCCTGACAAACGCCCCCAACAAGATGACCAAAAGGGTGAACCCAAGTACAAACCAAGCATAGAGAGGAAAGCCCCTTACCAACATGGCTTAGCCAAAAAAATCTCGGATCGCCGAGACAACCTCGCTAATCTCTTTTTCCCCAAGAGCAGGATGGATCGGCAAAGCTAACACCTCTTCGGCTGCCTGCTCTGCCACAGGAAAATCTCCCCTGCGGTAACCCAAGTGCGCAAAACACGGCTGCAAATGTAAAGGGCGTGGATAATAAACCATCGTGGCAATACCCCGCTGCGTAAGATATTCCCGCAAAATATCCCTTTTGTTCCCCTTCACCCTAATAACATATTGGTTGTACACGTGATAGTTCCCATCCCTTTCCACCGGCAAAACAATTTCCTCTATACCTAAATCTCCCAAAAGCTCCCGATAAAGACGCGCATTCTCCCGCCGCCTCTCTTGCCACTTGTCAAGATAACGTAATTTAATACGCAAAATAGCAGCCTGCAAACTGTCCATCCGAAAATTGCCTCCCACCTCCCAATGCTCATAGCGATTTTTCATACCATGAACACGCATCCGCATTGTCTTCTCTCTATAATGGGCATGGCGGGACAGCAAAAGACCAGCATCCCCAAAGGCACCTAAATTTTTCGTAGGAAAAAAGGAAATAGCCGCAAAATCCCCCCAAGAACCTACTGGAGCCATACCCTGCCTGGCCCCCATACTCTGACAAGCATCTTCAATTAAGGCAATTCTATGCTTATCGCAAATAGCTCGCAAAGGCTCCATGGCGGCAATTTGACCATAAAGATGCACCGGAATCACCGCCAAAGTATTAGAATTTAACTGCTGCACAACCGAGGCGGGATCAATATTAAACGTATCTTCCTCAATATCAGCAAAGCGGGGGATGAGCCCCTGTCGCACGACCACACCAGCCGTGGCAAAAAAAGTAAAAGTTGGCACCACCACCTCACCACCTCGAGGCAACTCAAGAACCATAAGGGCAAGTAAAAGAGCATCAGTGCCAGAACTTACCGCACAAGTAAACCCATCCGTAAGCTCAAAAAAACGTGCACAATCCGCCTCAAAAGCCGTAACCTCTTCGTTTAAAATAAATTGACCCGACTCTAAAATCCGCTCAAAGGATTTTAAAAACTCCTCCCGCAGCGGCAGGTTTTCCCACTGCAGGTCAATTAAGGGAACCCCCATTAGCGCGCCCGCTGAAGGGACCTTAAACTCTTTTTTCTCAAAGTACGTAAGGCTCTTGTTGAAAGCCGCAGCGTTACAAACCGCTTCTCTTCCTCGACCCAGATACGTTTTTTGTGAACATTTGCGCGGATCGGCTTTTTGGTCTTACGATTAGAGTGGCTAACCATGACCCCAATGGAGGTGCCTTTGCCTGTAAGCTCACACTTGCGCGCCATAGAAATCGATGGCAACAATCACAAGGCGCACAGACGAGTCAACCAAAAACTAGAGCGCTGCTCTAAGCGAATGTTGTGGAATTCCTAACCCAACAACCTTGTAGAATATCCGAGGACATGCTATTCTAAATTTGAAATGGGCATCTGGCGCAGCCGCGAACATATCGCAGAAGCATCAAACGCATATTGTTTATACAAACGAGCCCAATGGCAGTCTCATGGAATACACATTTCCTAGAATGACTGTGGTGAGCTAATTTCTCTTACTCTAATATACAAGCAGCTTAGAAAAAAATCAGAACTAGAAAAAATTAGAAAAAAAGAGAGGCTTAACGGCGGCGCTGCAAAATATAACGCAGATAAAAAGGCATACCCCCCAAAGGCACTCCCCAATAATCCCCATAGTCAAAAAATTCCCGGATATGGAAATCCACTATTGGAAAACCAGCAGGGGCAGAATAGCAAGAACGGTGCCGAACCACAAACTTAATCCCATACCAAAAAAGTCTCCAATAGGGCACGCGACCCTCTAGCAGCAGGTCTAAATATCTTACCAAAGCTATACGCACGACCATTGTCGTCGTTAGCCGAAAACGATATTTGAGCTCGCAAAAAAGCCGCTCGTCATCCCCATAAAGACACACATTGAGCCGACACAAACGCCTGGCAGGCAAGGGCTCCTCTTGATTCTTCTCCCGCAAGGACTCTGCCAGTTCATGTAGCTTCTCCAGGTGAACCACTCTCTTGCGCGCTAAGCGAAAAACACAATAGCGCACTACCCAGGACATACTCACCTTATTGATCTCAGCTGCCTTCCTCACTTTTGCCATAAGGCAGGGATGGAGCAAAACCTCCCAGATCCCTGTCACACCCCCAGTAGATCTTTTTTGCTTTAAGATCATGGTGGCCTTTGCTTTCTATATAACCGCAAATCTATTAAAAATTTGCAAATTTAAGACAAATTATTAATAAAATTAGTCATGAGTAAATCATACGTTGATTACTGTAAAATCGCCCGAGAACATAGGGGGTTGTGGAAATCCTCAGCTATAACAAGGTCCTATTGTAGATTTGTCTTGGTAGGAAGCCCTGGGCAAAGTATTCTTATACAAATTCCCCCATGTGCCTTTCCTTGAAACCTCTTTATATTGATTGACACAATGGGAGACTTCCCAACTCTAACCCGCCATGACGAGAGGGAAGGCTTTCGTCTCGGCGCGCATTCCTATTTTCTTTTTCGTTATTATATTCATGCAAACGTTAAACGCAGAGGACCAGGCAATTTCCACCTGGAGCCACACTATGAACCAGTTAGTTCGCTTGGCAGAAATGGAAGAGGTTGCTGTTGACAATCAGTATATCCAAACCTATGGGGGGCGGCAAGGGATTTGGCTTTATTTAGGCAATGATTATATTTCGAAGGTAGCCGAGAAATACCAGGTGAGCGAAGGGGAAATTCGGGAGTTGAACAATCTTTCCAAGGCAGCCCAGCGCTTCCCCAAAGCCGATTACTATTTCATCCCCTTTTCGCAGAATTATTTAGGTTGGCTTGAATCGGCAGGCATAAAGCGTTTTCAGGTAACTTGTCGTCGTCAGGAGTATCTATGGCCAATTCAGGGGTCGCGCATTACGAGTCGGCTTGGGAATCGTTGGGGCAGGCATCATGATGGTATTGATATAGCGGCCCCAAAAGGGACTCTCGTGGTATCTGCGGCTCATGGAACCGTGCAGTTTTCGGGTTATGATGGCGCCTACGGAATCTCAGTAGTTGTCCAGCATGAGGATGAAACCACGGTTAGTCGTTATGGTCATCTTTCTGTTGCTTTTGTAAAAAAGGGAGATATTGTCCGCAAGGGCCAGGTGTTAGGCCTTTCGGGCAATACGGGACGTAGCACTGGTCCGCACTTGCATTTCGAGGTGAGATCTGGAGGCATGATTTTAGATCCGGAGATGTTCTTGCCCCTTTTTCAAGATTACATGGAATCTGCTCTAGAATTTGAGGCCTCTTTGAGGCAAACCCTGAGCAACAATTAAAATTGAAGAGTCCATCTTAAGAGGGCGGGTGTGCTGGATCCCATGATAGGACGTGTTAAAGCCCTTTTATCGAAGACAAATCTAGGTATACGAGAAAAGCTAGCTTTATTTACGGCCTCTCTTATTTTTGTTACCATTTTTCTCTTTACTTATTCCGCTGTTGAACAGCAAAGTCGGATTATTTCTGAAAACTACGAGAGGCTTGCTTCGTTATCCCGTCGCCACGTATCCTCGCTCGTTAGGGAAATAAACAATATGGCGCGAAACCTCATTCAAATTGAGGAATTCCGTCGTCAGCTTGAGGAACAGCAAAAAATCCGCAAAGCCTATCGAGCTCAAAAGGTAGTGGTCGAAGAAAAAGAGGTTAATTTAGGTTTTTTTAAAACCAATTTGTTTGGCATTCTCGGTAAAAAGGAGAAAAAATATCAGGTTGAGACTTTTTACTCTCGCTATTTAAGTGATTCTGAGGTTAAAGCTTTTGAGAATAAGGTTAAAGCAGAGGTAGAAAAGACTGTTGGTAGTACGCTTACCGGACGGCAGTGGGATGAGTTGAAGCAGCTTTCCATGCGACTGGCCCAAGAAAATAAGGCGGAAAGAATCATCAAGCTTCGTTCCGAGTTGGACCAAAAATTGTCTCTTTTGCTTTTCCCAACCTACCGCCGGGTGATGGAGGAAATAGGGCTCGAGAAAAATCTTTTTCGCATCCAAACCTTTCCCGTAACGGCGCTGGAGAATACCACGACTCTTCTGCCTTCTTTTGATACAAGACTTGTTTTTCCTGAGGCAAAGCTCTCTTCTCTACCAGATATAGCTGAGTTTGAGCAAAGCCTAAGAGAAACTTATGCTCGCATAGTCGACCAAGGTTCTTTAGATTTTTCTAAAACCCATGTTCGCTTACGCCATGGAGATTTCTACTTACATGCTTTTTATTCACCCTTATTTGAAAAACCCGTTTCCACAAGTTTAGCGCAAGTTTTGCTTAATCTTCGAGAATATGCAAGTTATTTTGCTCAATTCGAGAAGGACCGGCAGATATGTCAGAATTTAAAGGAAATTTCTGACAAGTTAAGAACTCGACTCAAGTTCTTACGCGACCGCAAAGTAGCTCCCTATCTTGACAAGGAATTCCGGCAGCTTTATGGAGAATATGACAGGCTTATCAAGCAAAGGCAGGAGATTTGGCAAAAAGTTACAGGTTTTTCTCAAGAAAAAGAGGAGTTTAAGCTCCATGAAGTAGCGTTGCTTTACCTCAGGGATTTTTTTGTCGAGGAAAATTTGCTTCTCTACTACTCGCGACGGGAAGAAGGAGTAGATGAATTTCTGATCAAGCCGGCCAATTTGAAGAATAGGGTAGAGCGCCTAGGGCAATTGCGCAAATGGATTATGCAAGCTCAGAGTGAGCTTGCACCGGCGTATTTGCAACGTTTGTATCCTGAGGCCTTAATAGGTAAATCCCGTAGCGAAATTGAAGAAATACTGTGGGATTACGACAGCACGCCTTTTTTTGACAATGGGGTTTTTGTATTGCCCAGACTTATTTTAAAAGCCAATCTCACTTCGCTTATGCGCACCATTGTTGATGAAAGTGAGGGGCTTTTGCTTGTTCGTAAGAACCGCAACAAGGTGCTTGTAAATGCGCTTATTCTTGGTGTTTTCGCCATATTTCTAGCTGTCTATTCTTCGGGCCTTGTGGTACAAAAAATTAGACGCATTATTCAAAGTGCACAACGGGTAGGGCAGGGGGATTTAAGTGTTGTCTTTGAGCATGGCGGTCGTGATGAATTTGGTAGTCTTACTGATGCCTTAAACACAATGGTTTCTGGTCTGCGGGAAAGAGAAAAAATCAAGGGAATTTTAGGCACCATGATTGACCCAGTTGTCGTCCAAGAGGCTATGAAAGATTTAGCGGCCCTGAAAAGAGGGGCAGAAAAAGAAGTTACGGCCTTTTTTTCTGATGTGGCCTCGTTCTCAACAATCTCCGAAAAGCTAAGCCCTCCACAGCTTGCTTCCTTATTAAACGAGTATTTATCTGAGATGACTGTTATTTTAAAAAAGCACGGCGGTGTTCTTGATAAATATATTGGGGATGCCATTGTTGGTATTTTTAATTCTCCTTTGGATCTTGAGGATCATACCTATAAAGCGGTACTTGCCTCCCTTGAGATGGTGGCTAGGTTGAAAGATTTGCGCCAAAAATGGAAAGAGCAAGATAGCTATATACCCGAGGTACATGAAATGAAAATGCGCATTGGTTTAAATACTGGTCTCGCGAAAGTCGGTCTTATGGGAACCGATGCCATATCCTCATATACCATGATGGGAGATACCGTAAACCTAGCAGCTAGACTTGAGGCTGCAGCCAAAGATTATGGGGTTTATATTCTTATTTCCGAAGCTGTCTACGAGCGAATTCGAGAGCGGATTTTCTGCCGCAAGTTAGATCTTGTAAGGGTCAAGGGCAAGAAAAATCCAGTGGCTCTCTATGAAGTTATTTGCAAAGTTGGGGAAGAAAGTCCCCAGTTACAACACTTTACTAAAGCCTACGAAGAAGCTCTTGAGCTTTATTTTCAGAGGCAATGGGAAGTTGCCGCTAGGAAATTTCAAGATGCGGACAAAATTTCCGGAAGTAAAGATCTTGCCTGCCAGCTACTTTATGAGCGTTGCCAGTTTTACTTGGAAAACCCCCCGCCTCCTGATTGGGATGGTGTCTATACACGCACCACCAAGTAATTAGCGGTACCACAAGCTAATAGCAGGAATATAGGTGATGAGCAGTTGACACAAAATGAGGAGGATAACGTAGGGCCATACTGTTCGGTACACATAGGGAAGGCTTTTTTTAAAGCGCATGGAGCTAATAAATAAATTGATACCAACGGGTGGTGTAAGATAGCCTATTTCTAGGTTAGTTAAGAATACAATACCCAAATGAATCATATCTACGCCGTAAGCTTCCCCTAAATGGATAACAAGTGGTGAGAGCACCACAATGGCCGAAAAGATATCCATGATCATGCCAGCGGCAATTAGCAAAGAGTTTAAGAGTAACAAGAACTGCCATTTATTTTGTACAAATTGAGAAAAGAACGAAAAGAGCTTTTGGGGCACTTCCATATAGATAAGAGTTTTTGTAAGACCCATGGCAAAAAAAATAATGAGAAAAATGCCCCCCACAAGAGATCCTGCCTGCTCGACAATCCCCAAAAGATCACTTAAGCCAAGCTCTTTAAAGACAAAAACTTCCAGGAGAAAAAAGTAGCTTAAAAAAATAACCGACATCTCCACCGGAGTAATTTTTCCTTTTTGAAAAAGAAAGAATATAAGAGGTATTATGAGAAGCTCAAGAAAGAGTTTGGTGGCTTCCTGGAAGTTGAATGGCTCGTTTTCTAAGTTTACTTTTGCTGAGCGATAAGCCATGAAATTAAAGGCAAGCAAGCTGACCAAAACAAGCATAGAAGGAGCAAGTCCCGCCAGGAAGAGTTCCCTCACACTTGTCTTATTCATAGAAAGGATACCGTAGAGGATAACCGGCAGGCTTGGAAAAAGCAAAAGACCCAGCGACCCACCGGCGGTAATAAGGCCTAACGCCTGCTTTTCCGAATAGCCAGCCTTTGTTAAAAGGGGGAAAAGAAGTCCCCCAAGGGCGATAATAGTTACCCCGGAAGCACCTGTCATTGGGGTAAAGATAAATAAGGCAAATAGTGCAAAACCCCCCGTAAGGAAGCCTTTCACCTGCCCTCTACGGGAAAATATGAGACAAAAAAGACCAAATAGCCTTTCCGCTGTTTTGGCTCGAGCAAGTAGAAATCCTGATAGAGCAAAAAAAGGAATGGGTAAGAGCATTTCGCTGCGGGTAATTTCCCGGTAGGGGTCAAGAAAAAGTCCCAAAAGCCCATCCTCCCAAGAAATGTCCCCAGCTAGCTCTTGGAGCATGAGCAAGAGGTTGAGACCTCCTAAGGCACTAAAGAGGGGTAAGCCAAAGACTAAAAGTAGAAACAAAATAAGATAAAACATTTTTATGGCTTGAGGGGATTTTCTATTACCTGCACATGGGCTGGGGGTTTGTAGTTAAAAAGGCTTGCTTTAATGCCGCTACCCAGCTCTACTTGAGAGAAAGTAAAATGTAGTATATGTTCCCGGTGGCGCATTTTAAGGGAAGTAAGCACTTGATTGTTGAGGGTGATAATTATTTCTTCAAAATAGGCCTGAGCATTGTGTAGAACATAAGAAGAGCCTCTTTCTTGGATTTCGTATTGATTAAGCAAAGACAAAAGTCCCCCTGAGCTGCCACTTACCTCTTGTTTTGCACATACCCCTGTTGAAGGATTGTAAAGCCAGAGGTATACCCCATTGGTAGCCACTATGCGGCCATCGCTTGTGCGTATGTGCAGCTTGTTTGGATATTGGTAGTATATTTTACCACTTGTGGTATATCCATCAGAGGCAGTTAGGTTAAAATTAGCAGTAAACGAGGACTGCAAGCTACGTGCTAAGATTTCCTTAAGTTTTTCTGGTAGGGGGGTCTCTGCCCACAGGGAGTAGAGCCAAAGGTTGAGAAATATTAAGCGAAATCTCATGTTAGCGAATTCCACACAAGGAGGAGAGGTCTAGGGCAAAACCACAGGCCGGCAAATCTTTTTCGCTATATTTGCGCAAAAGTTCTTTGTACTCTCCGCCTCGCACAGGGGGCTCTCTTAGAGTGGGAATGTAAATTTCAAAAAACCAACCCGAGTAATAGAGGGTGGGACTTGACAATAAAGGTTCCCACTTGATGTTTTCATCAGGGAATTCTGCACACAGCTCGTGCAATTTCTGCCAATAACCCTCTATTTGAAAAACAAGCTCTTGGGGAAAAGAGCTTCTGTATTCTTCCCACAAAGAGAAGAATTCCTGGGCACTCTGGGGTGGATAGAGCAAGAAGAGAGAAAGATGTTGGGCTTTTTTTTCCTCCATTTTCTGCGCGAGGATATCCTTAAATTGGGGAGCATTGCGTCGATACACCACAGACCGTAGCGACCTTTCCCCAAAAAACTTCTCAAGAGATAAAAGAACCCTTATGTCTCCTAGGAGAATGGTGTACGAGGCTTTAAATACTTGGCGCAATATTTCCGTAGCTAGAGGCAAGAGCTCTCGCATACTTTTCTCTGGCATCTCCCCTAAATTTTCTGCTCCGATTTGCCATATTTCCCTTAGAGAAGGGTAGTTCTTGCGGATATCACGATAGACCGAAAGAGCATAGTAGATTTTCTGGATACCTTGGTCCTTCCCAAACAGGTTGCCCATGGCCTTCATAACCTGCACAGTGACATCACTGCGCAGTGCTAAATCCTCCCCTAGGCCATCGCGCAGACGAAAACTCTCATAGCCTTGATAAACCGAGAAGGTCTCGGGAAAATCTAACGCTGGGGGCATTATGCGCCGATAGCCAGAACGCTGCAATATACTTTGCGCCAGCCGGGATTTTTCTTCAAGGATAGCCGTAGTTTGCACATCAAGAAAGGGAAATCCATAGGCAGGTCTTCGACGGCGAAAATTCGAATCCATTTATGTTCCCAAAAGCGAAAGATTGACAAGGCTCTGCACTTTTTCTGTGGCATACAGCAGCAAAGCCAGCCGGTTATCGCGCAAATGGCGATCTTCATGCATTACCATTACTCGATCAAAAAAAAGATCAATAATTTTTTTGTTTTGCGCCAAGTACGAAAAAACCGCATAGTAGTTTTTCTCGTTTTTTCCATGGTCAATTTTTTCCCTTAAAGCCAAAGCTAACTCATATAGCTTTTTTTCTTCTGGTAAGACAAAGAGTTCCTCTTTAGGACTAGTGGGTATTGTCTCAAAAGGAAACTTTTTCTTAAAATCTTCCACAATGTTCTTCATGCGTTTAAAAGAAAGCAAGAGATTTCTAAACTCATTTTCGCTATCTTTTTCTTTTATTTGACGGATGGCCGAAATGCGCAAGTAGAGATCTTTTATATCGTCACTTTCGCTAAAAATACCAGCTTGAATTAGGCTACGGTCAAAGCCATCTTTTTCAAAAATAGTAACATATCTTGCTCTAAGAAAATCCCAGATGGCCTCCGCCACGGACTTATCTACACTTACAAGATTTTCGAAATGCGCCAAAATATCCGGCAACAGCTGAGTAAAGGAAAATGATAAATTATTTTTTAAAATTATCTCTAAAATGTAGATAGCTTGCCGGCGCAAACCCAAAGGGTCAGTACTTGCGGTTGGTTCCTTGTTGGTTAAGAAACCCGCACAGATGTTATCTAATTTATCGCAAAGGGAAAGTAAAATACCCAGTGGGGTTTGTGGGTAGAGATCACCCTGATTGCGAGGTAAATAGTGCTCAAAAATAGCATGCACTATATCATAACTTTCGCCATCCATGGCAGCATAAATGGAGCCAATTTCCCCTTGCAGGTGGTCAAATTCGTACACCAATTTCGTAGCCAGGTCTGCCTTACATAAAAGTGCCGCTCTTTCTATGGTACTTTCGGGGATATAAGGAAATACCCCTGCCCTTTGCAAACTCTGGGCATGTTGGGCCAGACGGCGGGCTTTGTCTTTCATAGTACCTAGATTTTCTAAAAAGATAATTTTTCCCAGCTCCTCTGCTTTTTGCCAAAGAGGTGTGCGCCGATCTTCTTCATAATAAAAAGCACCATCCTCTAGTCTTGCTTTAATAACCCTTTCATTGCCCTCTATAACGTTTTGTTGGGCCACTATATCCTGATTTGGCAGATTAGCCACAATGAGAAAACGACTTGCAAGTTCCCCCATTTCATTTTGCAAACCAAAATATCTTTGATGTTGTTGCATTTCCGACAATATAACACAACGAGGCAGCTTTAAAAATTTTTCTGGGAAACTGCCACAGAGTACTTGAGGCGCCTCAACTAAGAAAGTGACTTCCTCAAGAAGCTCTGGGTTTTCAACTAAAAATAGTCCTTCTTTTTTTGCAGTTGCATGCAGTTGTTGTAAAATATATTCCTTACGCTTTTGAGGATCAACCCAAATGTTCTTTTTTTGTAAAAAATTATAGTAATCAGAGGCCTTTTCGATTTTGTATAGCTGGTTTTCGCAGTAGCTATGGGCAAAAACCCCGTGGCTATGTTTTACAAGCTTCCACAGCCCTTCTTGGGGGAAGACAAGCTCCTGCCTTCCATACATGGCAAAATAACTCAGGAGGGGACGGGCATAGAGAAAATCATATGCCCCCCAGCGCATGGAGCGGGGAAATGTTGTTTTTGATATGAGCTCCGCAAAAAGGCTAGGCAAAACAAGGAAAGCACTTTGTCCTCCTTTTTCTCTTTGCGCCTGAGCATACTCCCTTTTGCCGTCGTAGACAAAATTAATTTCTTGCCAACTAACACCAGCCTTTGCTGCAAAGCCTAAAAGGGCCTGGCTTGGCTGGCCAGAAACAAAGCACATCTCCCGGGGTGGCCCGCGCAAGACTTCCTTTACTTTCTTTTGGTGCGATTGGAGGTCTTGGATATACACGACCAAACGCCGTGGCGTAGCCCAGACCTCTAGCTGCCCATATTCAAGAAGGGCCCTTTCTAATAGCCCAGGAAGACTTTGCTGCCAACTTTTCCATGCCTCAAGCTGGTAGCTTGCCGGGATTTCTTCGCTGTATAGTTCGAAAACAAAGTCGGCCTTTAAGGCATGGCTCATGGGTCAAGTCAATAGTGATTGGCTCCCTTTCAATTCTTTTTGGCCAATGTGGATAATCTGTGAAAAAGAATTTGACACACTATGGCCTGTTCTGCTTGTGCTCCTATGGCGCACAAGAGGAAGTCCAACCGCTCGGCAAGAAAACGCTTTCGGCTTACAGCTACCGGTAAAATTAAGCGCGCCCATGCTTTTAAAAACCATATTTTAACGAAAAAGCGTGCTCGTCGCAAAGCAAGGCTTGTAAAACCGGGCTATGTGGAGCCCTGTGATGCAGGCCGCATAGAAAGGCTCTTAGTTTTAAAGTGAGGCAAAGATGAGAGCGGTAGACGGAACGAGGCATAAAGATCGGCGTAAAAAAATCCTTCGCCAAACCAAGGGATTTCACGCCGGCAGGCGACGGCTGTGGCGAACAGCTAAAGACGCCTGGATGAAGGCCGGGCTATGGGCTTGGCGTGACAGAAGACGCAAAAAAAGAGATATGCGCTCTCTCTGGATCGTTCGCCTTAATGCAGCATGTCGTTTACGAGGGATATCCTACTCACGCTTTATACATGGTCTAAAAAAAGCGCAAATGCAATTAAATCGAAAACAGCTCTCTGAGCTTGCCATACACGACCCCGATGCATTTAATGCCATTGTAGAAAAGGTTCATGAAGCTCTTCAAAAACCATAGACTAATCTCCGCAAAATTATAACATCTGCCTCATGTTAACTCTCTTAGACTATGTGCCGTCTTGACCTAACGAAAAGGCTTGACCATTGGGAAAGCCCTTTCTATCCTCAGCCTGGTGCCCCAAAGCATCTTAAAGTATATGGTTTTTATGGGCATAAGCTTTGTCTCCGGCATGGGGGTCTTTCTCTTGTGGCAAAGCAAGGCCCTTTCCTACTTAAGTGATAATCCTGCCGCCTGTGCCAACTGCCATGTTATGGAAATCCACTACCAGCGCTACTTGAGCACAGCGCACAGCCGTTACGCAACCTGCAATGACTGCCATACTCCACCTTCATCTATACGTAAAATTCTCACTAAAATAAAGAATGGTATTTCTCATAGCTATGCCTTCACCACTGGGAATTACCGGGAACCTCTACTGATAACCCACTTTAACCAAAGAGTTGTGGAAGAAAATTGTTATGTGTGCCATCAGAATTTGTTTTTTAGCCACCCCATCTCACAAAGCTGCCTTCTTTGTCATAAATCTCTAGGTCATAGCTAACTCATGAAAGGTATTTGGCAAAAACTCGAGAGATGGTTAACGAAAAACCGAGAAGGCCGGCGCAATTTTGCTATAATGTTGCTTGTAGCCTTTGCCATGGGGCTTTTCTTTGCTTTTCTTGTAGCTCGTGTGGCTCAAAGGCAAGAAGAAGCCAAATATAATTACTTTCCCATCACCCGCATAGACGATAATACAGAGGATCCTGCACTTTGGGGTCAAAATTTCCCATATCAATATGCCCTCTACCTAAAAACGGCAGATATGGTTCGCACTCGTTATGGCGGCAGTGAAGTTTTGAGACGGCTACCCAGTGCAAGCGATCCTCGACTGACCGTGGCTCAAAGCAAACTAGAGGAAGATCCACGCTATAAAATACTATGGGCTGGCTATTCCTTTGCCATAGATGCCCGGGAAGAAAGGGGCCATGCCTATATGCTCACTGACCAACTGTACACGCAAAGACAAAAAGCAGGACAAAGGGGTAACTGTGCCAACTGCCATGCCTCCGTGTATGTGGTTTACAAAATCCTAGGACAGGGCGATATCATGGCTGGATTTCACAAGCTAAATGCCCTGCCCTACAGCGAGGCTAAGACATATTTAAAGCATCCTGTCGCCTGTATTGATTGCCACAACCCTACTGATATGAGCCTGCGCATTACCCGTCCCGCGTTCATGCTAGGCATAGCTGCTTACATGGCCAAACGAGGCATAAAAAACTACAATGTGAACCAGGATGCCTCAAGGCGAGAAATGCGCACCTATGTATGCGCCCAGTGCCATGTAGAGTACTATTTCAAAGGAACAGAAAAAACACTCACCTACCCCTGGGATGAAGGTCTCAAGGCAGAGGAAATTTTGCTTTATTATGACAAGGTAAACCATAGAGATTGGCTGCACGCAGAAACAGGTGCTGCGGTCTTAAAGGCACAGCATCCAGAATTTGAGGTTTACCAGCAGGGCATCCATGCTCGCGCTGGTGTCACATGTGTGGACTGCCACATGCCCTTTGAAAAAGTAGGGAACATCAAGATTACAAACCACCATGTTAGAAGCCCTTATCTCAATGTACGTGCCTCCTGTGGCCATTGCCATCCATTAACCGAGGAGGAACTTAAATCCCGCATCGAGACTATCCAAGATAGACATAACGAAATGCGCCAAGTAGCCTTTGAGGCTCTCATTAATTTTATTCAGGATTTTAAAGGTAAAATGAAAAATCTTACGCCCCACCAAATCGAAAAAGCCCAAACATGGCAGAGAAAAGCGCAGTTCTTCTTTGACTTTATTGAAGCGGAAAACTCTATGGGCTTCCATGCCCCGCAAGAGAGTATGCGAATTCTAATGCTCTCCCTCGAAGCCACAAGACAAGGCCAACTGGCCATTCACACGAAGCCATGAAAATCAACCCAACAAAGCACCTCTGGCGCACTTGGATCCCCAATGGACTTTCCATAGGCAATTTAGTTTTTGGTTTTTTTTCTATTGTCATAAGTAGCCATTCTCTCAAATCACCAGGTCACGAATTAAATCTCTTCTTACTAGCGGCGCTTTTTATTATCATTGCCGCCTTTTTTGATGGCATGGACGGACCTCTTGCCCGGGCTCTTAACGCACAAAGTCCCCTAGGTAGCCATCTCGACAGTTTAGCTGATCTCACTACCTTTGGCCTTGCGCCAGGAGCCCTCATGTATTTTATGTACCTCAGTGATATCAAATACCCCATATCAGGCTGGAAATACCCCCTTCCTATAGGGTTAATTATTGCATCGCTTTTTCCCATCTGTGCTGCTTACCGCCTTGCACGCTTTAATGTTGCTCATGATAGCCGGTCCTTTACAGGTCTACCCTCTCCGGTTGCAGGTCTTTCGGTAGCCTTCCTTCCTTTTTTAACTAAATATGCGGGACCCCTGCCTTTGAAATTTACCCTAAGCCTTTTCATCATCATGGCTATACTCATGGTAAGTAACATACGCTATTCTAAGCCCCAAGCTAAATTCCTGGCTCATCTAAACTGGCTTAGGCTTTTCTTTTTTGCCGTTGTGGTAGTTCTCTTGATGCTATGGCTTGGATGGTACTGGGTGATACTCGGTGTAACCATCCTCTATATTTTCTCTGGTCTTGTCTCTTTATTCTTAAATATGTTGCAAAAAATCCCTTTTTGGAAAAGACATTAGTTTTTGATTTTTACTTTTCACTGCACCGCTTTGCACAAAGGTCGCATATGAGGTATTTTCTTACCTTGACTCTCCTTTATACATGCTTTGTTTTTTCCCCTGCGCCATTACCTGCCCAGGAAAATGCAGTCCCCCCCTCACAGGATGAGAGCGCAGAAGAAAAAAAAGCCCGCAAGAAAAGATTCGTCACACTTACTGAGGAAGATGAGGCAAAACCAGATCACGAACAAGAAGAAAAAGAACGAAAACTAGCCAACCCCGAAATTATTGAAACCTACCTAAGTGCGCGCAAAACAAATCTTAGCTTTGGTGAGCTTCTCTTTCTCAATATGTTGGTGGGAGCTTTTTCCGGCAGCATTTTTGGTGCTCTAAGCTCTTTATCTCAATATCATACTAATAATCTTGCGAAATACAGGCAAAACTTAGCCGCATTTGCTGGCGCAGGTGCAGCTGTGGGACTTTTAGGAGGAGGAGGGGTCGCTCTCGTAGAATATCTCCGAAAAGAGTATCTCGTGGTAGGCCCCGTAGTACTAAATTATAGCTGGTATGGTGCTATGACGGGATTACTCTTGGGTATGCTTGCGGGCGTGATCCCCTACTCCCAGAGTCACAATACTGATCATATTTGGAACTTTGCTGGTTACGGAACCATGGCGGGTATAGGTTTAGGGGCAGCTCTTTTTTTTCTACAGTATCCCCATAACATCCAAACCCAGTTGAGTTTTGAGAAGACCAGAACTCATCTTGCCATAGGATGGAGGTTTTAAATGCCCCTGGCTCTTCTCTGGGTACTCGTTATCATCTCTTGCCAAAGCCCACCCAAGCAGGCAATGGATGATTATGTGATTGGTATAGGGGAATCCCCCATCTATGAGCGAGATATCAGCCTTGCTCGAGATAGAGCTCTCTTATATGCGAAAAAAGACGCTGTTCGGAAAAAGTTAGGAACCTTAATCGAAGCAAAAACCATTACGGAAAGTGGGGTTTGGGTAAAAGGAGAGGTCCTAGCAAAAACCGAGGGTCTTGTCACAGATTACTTGATTTTAAAAGAAATACAAGAGCAGGAATTAGTGAAAATTGAGATTAGGGCCAAGGTCGAACGCCAAAGACTCCAAAATCTTGTTGACGAATTACTAGAGGCTTGGGAGAGACCGGTGGTCTTTGCTGTCGTTGAAGAGCGATTTGAAGACAAGCCTCAAGACCCTTTTTCAAATAGCGCCACACATAAACTTGCCCAATTTTTCACAGATAAGGGCTTTGCTTTTTTAACTACAAGTAAATTACAAAAAGTGCTTTTGCCACCTATCTCCTCCTCGACTCTAGCAAATCTGCAAACACAAGATGAGATTGATTTTGACCTCCTTATTTATGGCAATGGATATTGCCAAAATCGAGGACCCGTGCTCAAAAGCCAGCTTTTATCGGCACAAGCAAGCGCCGAGCTATCAATTTTCGATCCCTACACAGGTTTTTTCTATGCCGGCAGCACGAAAAATGCAGCTCATGCTCATGTTGATATAACGGTAGCTTGCCAGCAGGCTATGGCAGAGGCTATTGGGGCTATTGGGGAAGATTTGTACCAGCAATTATTAAAAAAGTGGGAACGCGAATATTCCCGTGGAAGACCAGTTGTTCTTGAAATAGAGGGTGTAATGCCATATCGTAGTTTTCACGCTTTCCAAGTAGAATTGCGAGAAAAAATCAGGGGAGTTGAAGCTGTCTTTGAAAAAAGCTTTGGCTCGAAAAGTAGACTTCTCGTTTTTTACAGTGGTAAAATTACGGCTCTTTTAGTAGAATTACTTAAGAAAAATTTCTCTATAAAATTTACAATAGTCTCTCGCATAGGAAATAAGCTCTTGTTAAGGGTGGTGTAAATGACAAGAAAGATACTTTTCCTGGTCTTGGCACTTCCAGTTTTTGCTGAGAGAGGCCGAACGGCTTATGTCGATTTAGAGTATGTCTACCAAAACTCCGCTTTAAAAAAAGCCATATACAAAGAATATACCCAACAACGAGACAATATCCTCACTGCTAAAAAAAAAGCCGAAGAAAAAATTTCTCTTTTATCACTTGAGAAAAAAAACCTCCAACTTTTGCTTGGCTTTGAAGAGGCTGTTGATCTTTTGAAACAAATTGACAAAGAAATCGAAAAAGAAGAAAAAACCATTCAAGAAGCACGCCAAGCCCTACGCCAATGGGAAAGTGAAAACGCAGCCTTACTTTTCGATGAGGTTATGCTTGTCCTTGAAAATATCGCCAACGAAGAAAAATTCGACCTTATTTTGTCAAAAAAAAATGCCATTATTTACGGTGATCCCTCCTTAGATATCACGCAAAAAGCTATTGATTTAATTAATGAAATTGACGAACGGGCACAGCCGGGAGCTAAGTAATGGAAATTTATTTAGCCATTGATTATGGCGAAAAGCAAACAGGGCTTGCTCTCTCAAGTGGAGTTGCCATTACGCCACTACCAGCCTTAAAGACAAGCAAAGAGGATTTTATGAAGAGACTAAGTGAGCTTATCATGGAAAAAAAAATTACAACTGTTGTTTGGGGTCTCTGCCTAGACCCAAACGGTAACCACACAGGCTTAAGTTCACAAATTTACCTCCAAGCCAAGCTCTTAGCAGCAAAATTCCCGTACTTGAAGATGATATTTTGGGATGAATACCAAACCACGAAAGCTGCCGAAGAACTTTATGCTAAAGTTAAAGGAAGAAGCCTTTCTCCTGCAAAAATAAGACAAAAAAAGGAAAAGCTTGATTCGCTCTCAGCTCTTCTTATTCTGCGCTCCTATCTTGACTCTCTTTTTCCTGCAGAAGATCTGGAGGAGTGCCACTAAGCAATTCATCTATTCTTGCTGCCTTTTCCAGTGAATCATCTAGCACAAATTCTACCTCAGGTACATGCTTTAAAGCTAACAGACGTCCCAGCCTTCCTTTAATAAATTTTGCCGTATGCTGCAAAGCCTCAAAGCTTTTCCGTTTGTTTTTGCCTCCACTTAGTTCCACACCCGAGATTTCCTCTCCAGGTATAGAGACATAAATGCGGGCCAGCCTTGCATCAGGACTAAGCTCACAGCGAGTAAAGGTGACAAAACCAATATTGGTATTTTTTATCTCGCGAAAATAAAGCTCGGCCACATAGCGCAAGATCTGCTTTTCCATTCTTTTTCGTTGGATTTCCTTCATGTTGGCTCTGCCATGGCGACCCCGCTACTACTAGCGCGGGCCACAACTTTTTGTTCAAAAAATTCTAGAATGTCATTTACTTTAATGTCGTTATAATTCTCAATGGCAAGCCCACACTCATAGCCCTCCTTGACCTCCGCCACATCCTCTTGAAATCTCTTAAGGCTCTTTAACCTACCAGTAAAGATAATAACCCCATCCCTTATCACCCGGACACAGCAGCCACGCCGCACAAGTCCACTTTTTATCATACAACCAGCCACAGTGCCCACTCCAGAGATGCGAAAGGTCTGTCTTACCTCGGCCTCACCCAATACTTCTTCTGTGATTTCGGGTGCCAGCATACCGCTAATGGCTGCCTTAATTTCTTCAATGGCTTCATAGATAATGTTATAAAGACGGATTTCCACACCTTCTTTACTTGCAAGTTCTCTTACTTTGGCATTGGCCCTCGTGTTAAAACCAATAATCATGGCATTAGCAGCAGAAGCTAAATTCACATCAGACTCCACAATCTCACCCGTAGAGGCTAATATAACCCTTACTCTTATTTCTGCTGTCGATAGTTTCTCAAGAGAGCTTTGCAAAGCCTCGGCCGATCCCCTGACATCAGCTTTAATAATGAGTTTTAGCTCTTTTAGTTTTCCTTCTTCAATTAGCTGGTCTAAATTCTCAAGGCTTGCCTTTTTTATTTTTTGAGCCATTTGTTGCCGATAAAGCTCCTGTCTTTTTTCCATAATCTCCCGCGCCTCTCGTTCCGAGCGCATCGAGTAAAAAGCATCACCGGCGTTGGGAACCCCACTCAAACCTAAGATTTCCACGGGTGTTGAGGGCGGAGCCTCTTTAATAGATTGACCTCTGTCATTAAATATTGCTCTTACTTTTCCTCCTTCAAGTCCAACAACAAAGGGATCACCGACTCTAAGAGTTCCTCCCCGAACTAAAATTGTAGCTACAGGACCACGCCCTTGGTCTAATTTGGCCTCAATGACGGTCCCCACACATAGTTTTTTGGGATCCGCCTTTAGTTCCATGATCTCGGCTTGGGTTAGAATGGCATCTTCTAGCTTATCTAAGTTGATACGTTTAAGTGCGGAGACTTCCACAAAGACTGTGTCTCCCCCCCATTCCTCAGGTATAAGCCCATATTTTGTAAGCTCCTGTTTTACTCTTTCGGGATTCGCCTCTGGTTTATCGATTTTATTGATAGCTACAATAATTGGCACCTGGGCATCCTTCGCATGCTGGATAGCTTCAATGGTCTGGGGCATAACACCATCGTCGGCAGCCACAACTAAGACCACAATGTCAGTCACCTGCGCCCCCCGGGCACGCATAGCACTAAAGGCTTCATGACCTGGGGTATCTAAAAAAGTGATTTTTCCCTTGGGTCTTGTTACCTGATAAGCACCAATGTGCTGAGTAATTCCCCCCGCTTCCGTGGCGGCGATATCCGTCTCTCGCAAAGCATCTAAGAGTTTTGTTTTGCCATGGTCGACATGCCCCATGACAGTAACCACAGGCGGCCTCATCACCAGATTGGCTGGATTATCCGGCTCCTCTTGGATTATGGTCTCCTCGTAAAGTGATATCACCTCAACCTGTGCCCCATACTCCGCTGCCAACAGGGTTGCGGTATCTGCATCGATAGATTGGTTGATGGTAGCCATGACCCCCATTTTCATGAGCCGGGCAATTACATCACCAACTTTGACATTTAGTTTTCGCGCAAGCTCCCCAACCTGAATAAATTCCGTAATCTTTATTTTTGCAGGTACGGAACTTACCTGCTGGGTAGTTACTTCTTCTTTCTTTTTTTGCTTTTCTCTTTCTAAAAAGAACTTCTCATGCTCCTTTTGCTTGAGAAGTTCTTCGCGATAGCTATATTTTCCTTTTGCCTTTTCTTTGGCCTTTCGCCCCTCTGCCATTTTTTCCCCAAGAGAATCGGTAGCTACCGCTGGGGCTAATTTCTTTTCTTCCGGAGTAATGGGGATGCTCTCTTGCTCTTCCTCTCTTGGTTTCTCAGCTGGACTGGGGATGCCTATGGCCGAGGGTTTTTCTTTTTCGACAGCTTTTTTCTCTTGTTCTTGTTGTAATTGCTGGGCACTTAATTTTCCGGCAATAGTCTCTCCTGCCTTTGCAGGTGCTTTTAGTTTAATTTTAGTTTTTGCTTTCGTTTTTTGCTCTTCTGCCATATGAACTCACATTAGGATTTTTCTTCTTTATTTTGTTGGACTTCTTCCTCTCCTTCTTCCTCCTCAAATTCTACATTTTCTGCCAAAATAGCCATGATCTGTTTGGCAGTAGCTCGCCCAATACCTTCCATGTTAATGAGTTCCTCTTCTTGCAAGGAAACTAAATCCTCAATGTAGCGTATATTGTTTTGCTTTAAGATCCGGATAATGCGCGACGTGAGACCAGGGAGCTCTTCAAGGGGTGTGCCCTCCTCTTCCTGAGAAGGTATTTCTTTCGGAGGTTTGGAAAACAGCTCATCAAGGCGGCGCCGAGCTTCCGGAGAAGCCATCTCTTCACTAAATTGGCTATGGGATTTTACGTCGAGCTTGTAGCCGGTAACTTGGGAGGCCAATTTTACATTGGTGCCATCTTTACCTATGGCTATGGCTAGCTCCTTGTCTGGTACAATCACTAAGGCCTCTTTGTTCTTGCTATCTACTTTAATTTCAACGGGATTAGCTGGGGTCATGGCATTTTTAATAAACTCCGCTGGATCGCGAGAATAAGCCACTATATCAATGCGCTCGTTGCCTAACTCTCTAACAATAGCTTGGATACGCACTCCCCTCATGCCCACACAGGCCCCCACGGGATCCACATCGGAACGGTTTGAGGCCACCACTATCTTCGTGCGAATTCCTGGTGCTCTAGCAATAGCAACGATTTCCACAATCTTATCATAAATTTCAGGGACTTCCATTTCAAAAAGCTTTTGTACAAACCTCTTATCTGCTCGGCTTACGATGATCTTTAAACCTACTGGTGGCTCATTTTCAATACTTAATAGCAAAACCTTAATCTTGTCTTCTACCCGGTATTTCTCGCCTGGGATTTGATGACGCAGGGGCATAATCGCCTCGGCTTTGCCCAGGTCTATATATACGGTGTCGTTTTTCTTGCGCAGGATGTAACCGTTCATGAGCTCGCCTATTTTTGAACTATATTCCTGTCTAATCTTGTTTTGCTCTAAAATCTTGAGCCTTTGGCTTACCACTTGCAGAGCCGTATGTGCTGCACTTCGCCCATAATCCCCCACTCTCTCGATGATGTCTATTTCATCACCAATTTGGGCATCAGGTTTTATTTTGCGAGCTTCGTTTAATTCTATCTGCATACCGGGCAACACAACCTTGTCTACCACCGTACGCCTCGAAACAATATAGACATCCTCTTTTTCACGATCAAAGACCACACGGGCATTTTCACTAATTTTGTACTTCTTGCGGTACGCAGCTAGAAGACCCGCTTCTACTACAGCCATTACCTCGTTTCGATCAAAACCTTTGTCAGAGACTAGCTTGTGTATCTCTTCATAGAATAGTTTCGAGCTTTCCGGTGTTGCCTGCTTTGTGCTTTTTAAGGTCTTGGTACGAGCCATAACTTTCTCCTAAAGACCCACATAAAGCTGTATGCGCAGTAGATTCTCGTCGTCCACAATGAGTTCATCACCTTGAAATTCTTTTTGTTTACCTTTGTTTTTTTTCTTTAACTCCGCATAGCGAAAACGAAACTTTCCATTTTCATGAGAGAGGTAATAGACCACCGCCGATTGCTTTTTTTTCTCCTCATCTCGATATACAACTCGCATAGGAAGCTCTCGAAAACGATAAATATCTTCTTTCGTTTTAAGTTCTCTCTCCGCGCCAGGTGAGGATACCTCTAAAGTATAGCCCTCCTGCAGCCCAGATGGTTTCTTGACCTTTAACAGGTAAGAGAATCGCCGGCTAAACTCGCTGCAGTCTCCAATATTTGGTGAGCCATAAGGATCGCTTAGTTTGTCTAAGACCACCACAATTTTTACCCCCTTCTTGTGGTATTGCACTTGAAAATCATAAAGCCGAAGATCTTCTCTTAGGCACTCTTGTGCCAACGCGCGCACTTCATTTTCCCAATGTGCTGCACCCATAAAATAGCGCAAAAAAAAAGCGGCCCTTGGCCACTTGCCCTATTCTCAAAAGGATAGATAGGGTGTCAACTAATTTCGCAAACGCTTGCGTTTAGCGCACCACTATGAGCTGATACATAATAGGCTTTTTCCAGTTGGGTGAAGTAAAGTAGATAAAGTAAAGCCCCGAGCGCAAAGAGCTTTGCGAGAGATCCCATTCTAGAAAATTGTCCCCGTCTTCAAAATGACCATCTGCCAGGGTTTGGATGCGTCTGCCCTTTAGATCATAAAGTTCAATTGTCATGCGCCCACTTTGAGTTAAATTAAAGCCAAGGAAGGTCTTCTTTTTTATGCGAAAATCAAAGTAATTGTCGGCAATTTTGGCACTATCTGGGGAAAGCTGGGCTTTCGCCAAAACAGTGGGACCAATACCTGTTTCAAAGCTTGCCGCATCAGGGGTTTGCGGATCTAGGGTGTCTTGGTAGCTCACCGTCAGTACATCGTTATCTACAAACTGCAAAATTCCGTCAGCTGGTGTAACATGGTGCGCCGCACTTGCTGCCACATGCTGAAATATACCCGTACATGCCCCCGTCTCTTGCAAGATAAGATTCTCCTGGTCCATACCTAGCGTGTTGGCCACCACGCTTACGCTTTCTTGGGTTGCGCAGTCAAGGTTGCGATTTAAATCCTCAAGCCGTATTTCTACCATTTCCGTGGGGTAGTAACCTCTCTTTTGCGCACTATTCTCTAAAAGCTTTGTAAAATTCTTACGATAAAGCTCAAGCTTAGCGCGAACCCCGCGAATGACATCCCCCGATAAAGCCACAATCTGACCACCCGTATGTTCAAAGCTGCCGTTCACTTCAAGTGTCGCATTGCCTCCTGAGCCCAAAACCAGGGTGCCTGAGCTTTTCTTAAAATTCCCGGAAAGAGAGAGCGCACTTCCTGGAGGTATTTCAATTTGACCCCCTATTAACTCAAGGTGATGCAAGTAGGGTGCATTAAGAAAAGCGGGGCCACTACCATTCCAAGTAAGTAGAGAACCCCCATATTGGTAGCTAGAAGCAAGTGCCACATCCCCTCCCACCACCACGTGGCTATTGGAAAAATCAAGTTGCCCACTTAAGTGCTGAAAACTACCCGCTATACTGACATTTCTGCCCTGAAAGAATAAACCACCTGCTCCCATTTTTTGGAGAGCGGCTACTTGCAAATGGCTCATGAGGTTATAGTTTGCATTAGAGTTTACTTGTAGATTCACCCCTGTAAAAGGGGAGACGGTCTCAATTACATAGGGACCACCTGAGCCGCTTAAGACTACGGTTCCTCCCGAGCCTGTTAGGTTTCCCTGTAGAACGCGCACAGAGCCATTTACCGCGAGGTTTTGGGCTCCAAGATCAAGCGTAATGGATCCCTGGATAGTAAGATCCCCCGCACTTTGATTTGCCGATAAAGTGACAGTATAGGGCCCTGGTGTCAGAAAATGGTCGAGCCTTACCGTATCCGTGGCTAAGGGCACACCGGCAGGAAACCAATGTGCCCCCACACCCCAGTCGCCACCTCCCGCTTGAACCCACCGTTTAATGGAAGCATCAGCTAGGCGAGTATCATAGGTGTTGGCACTGTGGTGATCCAAACTGTCGTAGGCATCCATGTAGTTTAGCGAGACAACATGGTCGACAACTCCCTCGACCACGTTATTACCAACCGTGGGAGCCGTATAGGCGGTCGGAAAGCCAACAGCAGGGGTTCGAAAGATGCCCGTAGCATGGCCCGTCTCGGTGAGCGTAATAGTCTCGCTTTCGCCGGCACTTGTGGTAACTACCGCCATTAAAGTATCGGCTGAGGCTGCATTTAGATTTGCCGAGGGATCTTCTACTGTCGCATGAATTTTGTGAAAGTCAAATAGATAGCCATAGCTGGTAGGATCATCATCAATATCGTGGCTATAGCTATTGCTTTTATGGAGACGAATCCGGGAGGCAACCCCGGTTCCTAAAGCATTGGGAACCCTCAATACATCGCCCATGGCTACGGTGATTTGCCCACCCGTATGGGAAAAAGTGCTATTTACGATTAAGGTAGCATTGCCCGTCGGCCCTAGGGTAAGATTACCGCCATTTTTTTGAAAAATGGTTACGGTAAAAGTTGAATTGTCAGCCACATCCACTGTGCCTGCCGTGGAGGCAATCGTCCACTCATAGATAGTACGGTTTAGACTCTGAAAGGTTAATCCACCCCCTTGGTTTTGCAATCTAAAGAATTGCGAAAAACCACTTACCGTCGTGTTTATACCAAGGAATCGCACCGTTGAGTTAAAGGGCACAAAGCTACCCCCAATTTGATGAAAGTTTGAGCCCATATGCTCTATGACACCATGGCCCGCATGAAAAGAACCACCGTGAATGAGAAAATCCCCATTTACCTTAAGCATGCTATAGGCAAGTTCTGCTGTTCCCTGATGTAATTCAAAAGATTGGGAGAGCTGTATAGTTACCGCATGCCAGGACATACTCCCTGATGCAAGAGTTATGACACCGGAATTGAGCTTTTTCAAAGACGATCCCGAAAAATTCGAATTAAACCGATAATCCTGGGAACTATCTATCACAAGTGCTGCCGTGAGGCTGCCCCCGTGTTGGTTTATGTTATAGGGACCTCCCGAAGTTGCCGCCAGTTCCACAAGCCCTGTGCTAGCGGAAGGAGCTATGCTTCCACCCCCCTGGTAAAAATTTTGGCGCACCACTAGCTTTCGCCCATCGGCAATATTTATATTACCACTTGTGATGCTGAGACTTCCTGTAACGGTAAGATCGGCAGAGCTGATATTTAAGTTACCACCGGAAACGGTTAGGTCTTTCGTGGTACCAATAACATCTTGGTTCACCGTGTGGCCTGAGCAGATCTGCACGTCACTGTCGCTATGGGGAAGTGCCCCGTAGGTATTACTATGGCCACAACCCCATTCGGACCAAATATTTCCATTACTATAGTTTCCCGTAGCTCTTGTGTAGAGATAACTCGCGGGGAACCAGCCACGGGTATTGCCCAAGTTCGTGGAGTTAGCTGGGTTGATAACGGTGGTGCGCGCCGATCCTGCAAGGTAGTTATCCCTTATGGCAAGATACTGGTAATTTGCGGGTACCATAGCGGGACCGTTCACTGTTAAAGTGCGCGCAACTCCTGTAATATTACTGGCTATGGTTAAAACACTACCTGCACTTCCTGCAGCGGAGAAGAGATTATTTACCGTAACACTGCTTGCCAACGAGATGGTTTTCCCCCCCACAGCTGTATGAAATTCCAAATTATAGAAAGGCCCCCCCCGCAGCTCTTGGTTAGTGGCACCGGTAAGTTTCACCGTTGAGGTGTGTGCATGGAAAGTACCACCATTGATCATGAAATTTCCCTTCACGTCAAGGGTGGAATTTCTTGTGTAGAAAACAAAGCCAGGATCATACATATCGAAGTCCCCATGGACAGTAAGCGATACACTGCCCCCTGCCCCACCGAGATCAAGTTGACCAGGCCCGGCGGTTAAATAGAATGTTCCCCCTACCTGCCAGGTGGTGTTATTGGCGGCACTTACCTGGGCTGATGTTATGTCTAGAAACCCATTGACCGTTAGGTTTGCGAGGACATTTACCGTGCCTGTTTCTAACCATAAATTGTGAAAGGTTTCGCTGTTGGCAATTTGACCTGTTCCTGTACCCATAAAGCGCACGGTACTCGTGCCAGCACTAAAGCTACCTCCCGTGCGCTGCCACTGGGGGTTTGCTCCCGTTAAACGAATCTCGCTGGCATTGGCGACTAGCTGACCCCCGGTTATATTCAAAGTATTAATCGTATTATAAAGGGTGGTGCCTGTATTCAAAGTCCCACTTTGTAAGGTGAGGGTTGTCGTATTTAGAGGATCCTGTAAAGTGTAGGTGGCGTTCGGCCCTTGAACCACCAATGTGCGAAACATCTGGTTATTGCTGCGCAGGATATAACTTCCTGCCGGAGCTTGTAGGGTCACCACTGAAGAACTCCCCACGCTCACCGTTGCCCCTGTATTATTCCAGCTGCCGCTCACGTTAACCATGGAGTTGTTGAGGGAAAGAGAGCCCCCGCTTAAGACAAATTGAGCCGCCTGCATGCTATAATGCCCTGTGCTATGGGTGCTAAAGGTACCCGCCACGAGCTCAAAATTGCCATTGGCTATTAAAGGTGCCTGAAGAGTGTAGCTACCTCCCGAAGCATTAACTCTCACATGATGGAAGGGAGGGCTGCTTTGGATAGTGTGGCTGCCGACCCCTGTAAAGACAAAAGTGCTGCTGCCGGCACTTAAAGTTCCCCCCGTTTGTTGAAAGTTTCCATTTACTGTAATGGTGGCTGTACCTGCCGTGAAATTTCCACCAGAGATGCTAAGCAGGCCATTTACCGTAAAATTACCACTACCTGCATCCACCGTACCCCCCTGAAGCTGAAAGCTACCCGTACCCAAGTTCCGGCTGCCCAACTGAAGGCTACCCGTACCTGACCTTAGCCAGCTGCCGCTGCAAGTAAAATGGGTGGCCAAGCTCACTTGAGAGTTTCCTGTAAGCTCAACCGGTACCGAACAAATTCCTGCGCTTTGACTTAAAGTTATCGTCCCCGAGGGGATAATGAGCTTTCCTGTAGTTGAAATGAGCTCTCCACCGGTTTGCACATAGTTCCCGCTAAGAGTAAGATTATTTATTGCTAGATCAAATACACCCGATCCTAAAAGATGAAAACCCCCTGAGCCTACTTGTAAGTCGTGTGATAAATAACAGTCCCCACTGTCACGTAACTCCAGGCGCTCTAGACTTCCTGAGGCTTTCGTAAGAAGATGGTTTGCCCCACTTGCCAAAACAAGTTTGGGAGGATCGGGAGTATGTGCATCGGTTTGCTCAAGATAATTTTGATTTACCGTAATGATAGAGTTATTGGCCTTCAAAATGGCATCCGCACCCCCCATGCCATCACCCACCATGAGATTTCCGGAAACGGTAAGCGGGTGGTTTGCCGCGCTTGTGTCAACCGTACCATTTTGGATATGCAGACTGTAGAGGTTCGTAGGCCCAGTAAGGGTTAAAGAATACCCTCCGCAGACGACGGCAGCATGACCTGGGCCTGGAAAAATACCTGCCGCTGTGCGCCCTGGGACGGTGCAATTATCCACACTCCAGTTTCCCCCATTGTCCCAACTGCCTGAGGCATAGGAATAGAGAGTTCCCGCGGGTGGGGCAAACCACCCCACGTTGTTGCCCATATCCGTGGAATTGGGAGGATTTATAGCTGATCCAACAGCTGTGCCATTAATCACATGGTCTTTTATATTGAGGTAACCAAAACTTCCAAGACTGCCATTGACCGTAATAGTGGTTTGGGTTCCAGCCATGGTGCTGCGCAGGTAGATAACCTTACCAGGGCCCCCCAAGGCGGAAAAGGTACCGGCTACGACATGAACAGCAGAGGACTGCAAAGAAATCTGGCGGGTAACACTTGCCGCAAAACTTAGGTTGTGGAAGGTGGTGCTTGCGCTCCCAGAAATCGTTTGGTTCGAAAGACCCTGGAAGACAAAGGTAGTCCCCGAAAGATCCACCACACCTGAGTTCACATTGTTAATAAAATCCCCTCCTATATTCCAAGTTCCTCCCGTAGCGACGAGGTTATTGCCCACACCTGACGAAACCTGGTTTCCTATGATGAGCGAACCACCTATCGTAATATTGGAGTTCGCCGTATTCAAGGCAAAAATATCATTGGCACCATCACCCAAAACCATGCTTCCTGCTACCTGCACGCTATGGTTATTCGTAGCAAGGGCACCCTTTTTTAAAGCAAACGGGTTCATAGAGTCATTATTAATAACAAGCGGACTTTGCAACTGGAAGCTACCGGGGCCTGTGATTTCCGCATAGCGCAGGGCTTTGCCCTTTAGGTCGATGTTCCCACTGCCCTCAAAGATGGTCTTGTGGTTGCCAGTTAGATTTAAATTCGCTGTCGGGCCAGCACTAAAGCTTTTAAGACGCAAGACGTGGTTATTTGCTGTTAAGGTGGCGTTATTTTCGACTGTCAGAGAGTCAAGAGCGGCTCCTAGAGAGATATCTTGGCTAATTTCATGCCCACCACAGATAGTCACCGCGCTATTTGCTACCGGAAAAGAATAGGTACCCACCCCCCCACAAGCAGTAGCGGACCAGCTCTCCAAATCGGACCAGGAACCATTGGCACGGCTGTAGTAGGTGGTAGGGTTTGCTAGAGCAGGATTGTTATTTTCAAAGGCACCTACAGTAAAGCCCGCGGCACCTGCATTGGGAGGGTTATCTGGGGTACCCGGAGTTCTTGGTGCCCCATTAAAGTCGTTGTTTAGGTGGACACTAAGATCCTGACCCCCCTGGGCTAAAATAGGGGGGATATTTGTGACATAATTCCAGTTGTTGTCTAGCATGGTATCGATGTTGTTGTCCGCTCCATCTACGTCCTGAAAATAGTTCAGGGCCACAAGATCGAGGGAAAAATTGCCACTGTAGGCGGGGCTTAAGGCATGCACCTGACTAATACGGGTCAGATCTGTGGTATTTTCATCTCGATAATGGCCACTGTTGCAACGAAAAATATTGTTATTTTGCACCATGCCGGGATCCGAAGAGGCATTTCCCTCATAAATACCATGCCCAACCCCACTTGCGGGGCAAAAAAGGACATTGTTTCGTATGTCCACACTGGGATCATTGCCGAGCAAGGATATACCTCTTCGGGCATAAATTGTGTTGTTATAAATACGTCCTGTCCCACTTGCGCCGAAGAGGATCCCCTCACTCTGGCTGCCATGCGTACCACCATGAATTAAATTATTGAAAATCCGTGTATCTATGGAAGAGCCTGCGAGGCGTATTCCATTAGTCCCGCCGGATCCTGTTCCTCCGAAAATCCGGTTTCTTGCGATAAGCGGCTTTCCAGCCGATCCCACTTGTATAGCAATCGATTGGGAGCGACCTCCCCCATGAATTAAATTGTCCACAATTTGGATTGTGTTTTGCTCTGACTGACAGAGAATACCGTAAGAAATACCGCCCGTTCCCGACTCACTTCCGTATACGGTATTTTGGGAAATAGTGATATTGCCATGCGCTGCACCCATTATACGGATCCCATGAGAGCTCCCGCCGGTAGCACCCGCACTATTACCCCAAATGGTGTTGCCCTGGATGAGCACACTTGTGGGGCTTGTGCTGCCTGTGATATTAATTGCACCCTGTAAGCTCGAGCCCCTACCCCCTTTAATCACCTGGGTGCCCAAAGTCTTGAGAATCGTGGCAGAAATAGCATTTTGCAACTGAATACCCCAAGACTGTGACCTCGTTCCCCCATCGATTAGAGGGTTGTCTTCAATAAGAACAGAGCCCGTTGTGTTGGCGAAAATACCAATTGAGATGCTTGCAGCTCCCGTCTCGCTTCCATATATCGTGTTGTATCGTATTGTTGCCGAACTATCCCCCGTAATTTCAATACCACGGCTCGATCCCCAAACGCTTCCCGGTGAATTACCCCAGATGGTGTTTCCTTGAATTAAGGGATTGGTTGTACCACCTGTGGCAAATATGCCCCTCTGCAAAGTGCTACCTCTACCCCCCCGAATTACTTGGCCACTTCCCCCTAAAATTTGAGCTTGGGCACCATTGGCTAAGTAAATGCCGTAGGTGCTCCCACCTACGCCCCCATCAATTGTAGGGTTAGCTTGGATTATGATGCGATTGCTACTTGATGCAATGTAAAGCGCGTAAGAATCGGTGACCATTATGGCATTTTCGTTGCCGTAGATTTGATTCTGGGAAATTAGCCAATCTACCGTTGGGTTTACATCACTATGAACATAAATGCCGTAAGAGTTTCCCTCTGCCGCTGACTGGGCCCCATAAATGGTATTTTGGCTTATGATGGGTCTTGTTTCTATGCCTTCCACATAGATACCATAATTGGCGGTTGTTCCTGTCCCCCCTTTAATAATGTTGTTGGTAATGGTAGGCTTGCTACCACCATAGAGGTAAATAGCATAAGAAGTGGCTGCCGAGCCCGCTAAAATCGTAAAGCCATCCAGAACCGTGTTAGCGGTATCACTAATGGCCCCATCCCCTTCCACAATACGGTCGGGAGAGGCGCCCACGGCCTGTATAGTAGTTACATGAGTGCTGGGATTGCGTACCGAGAAATCTGAACTATAGCCCCCGAGAACCTTTATACCATTTTTCAGTGTGATCTTGTTACTAATCGTGTAAGTCCCCTCCGCTACACGAACTTCATCGTTTGTGAGCGCACTTGCCTGGTTTATCGCATGCTGGATCGTAGCACATGGTAAAGCTGGCACGAGACAATTGTTTATGGAATCATTACCAGTCGTACTTACATAACGGGGTAGTGGTAAACCGGAATGGAACCAAGCCAAGCTGAGGTGACAAAGGGAAAAGAAGGCAAATTTTCGCATAGTGCTCCTTTTATTTGACGAGGCGGTGCATAAAAAGTAAACCATTTTTCCCTTGCCGAGACGACTTTTTTTGCATTTCTTGTTTGTAAGTGCGCCAAAAACTCTTATTCCTTATACCAGCCCTTGTGCTCTCCTCCGTGGGGTTCATAATAGCAACCTCTCAAGGCTCCTCCCAACCCCACTTAAAGCTAGGTGAGTTCCAAAAAATCTTAGCCCAAAACCCCCAAGAGCTTGGCAACACCTACCTCACCTTATACGGCAAAGTAAAAGAAGGTAGTATCGAGCGCCGAGGGACTCAAGCTTATTTCATTTTAAGCGAAGGAAAAGATGAGCTACGAGTATATTACACAGGCCAAAACCTATTGCCCGATACCTTTCAAGATGGCTCCGACGCGGCCGTAAGCGGCCAATACGATCCTCAACGACAAATTTTTGTGGCAGACCATGTCTTAGCCAAGTGCGCTTCCAAATACGAAGGCATGGGAAAAAATAAGCCATGAGTGAGCTTGGCTCTTTACTTAATAGCCTTTCTCTCGCAAGTTCCCTAGGTGCGGTGGTGGTTTCGCTTATCTACCATTTTTCCCCTAGACAAGAATTTTATATCGTTTTGCGCCGTCTTAGCCACCTGCACTTTTGGCTGCTTTGTGGTGCTGTGGTGATTTTACTTTCCCTTCTCTTACGCCCTGATTTTTCCAATGTCTATGTAGCCGAAAATGTGAATACCACACTTCCCCTTTTTTATCGCTTCACCGCTCTCTGGGCCGGGCAGGCCGGTTCCATGTTGTGGTGGAATTTTCTTTTAGCTTTTTTTTCCATTTTGGCCCTTATCCAAATTGAAAAAAAAGAAGCCCGTCTTATTCCTTATATGACCATGATTCTCATGGGCACGAGCTTTTTCTTTAGTGCCTTAACGAATTTTTCCGAAACCTCAGACCCATTTCGCCAAATAAGCCAAAATGGCCTACCCTATAACCCAGGAAATGGGAGGGGTCTAAACCCTCTCTTACAGCATTGGGCTATGGTAATCCACCCCCCCATTCTCTATTTTGGCTACGTGTCCTTTGCCATACCCTATGCCATTGCCATGGCCACTCTCATGGTTGGGCGTACCGACATCCCCTGGACAAAACTTGTGCGCCGCTATAGTCTTTTTAGCTGGTTTTTCTTGGGAACGGGTATGCTTTTAGGTGGCAAATGGGCCTATGAAGAGCTAGGATGGGGAGGTTATTGGGCTTGGGATCCTGTAGAAAATGCCTCCCTCATGCCCTGGCTTTCGGCAACTGCCTTTGTACATTCCATCATTGTGCAAGAAAGACGAGGAATGCTAAAAGTTTGGAACATGGTCTTGATTTCTCTAAGTTTCATCTTAACTATTTTTGGCACTTTTCTAACCCGCTCAGGGGTGGTAAGCTCAGTACATTCCTTTGCCAACTCCGACCTAGGACCCTTTTTTCTTAGCTATATAGCTTTTGCTGTACTTTTTAGCAGCATCCTTATTATAAAAAACCTCCATCTTTTGCGCAGCGAGCGCACTTTTGAGTCTTGGCTAAGCCGTGAGGTAGGCTTTCTTTTTAACAACATGGTACTTATGATTGCCCTCTTTGCCGTTTTTTGGGGCACTTTGTACCCTACCCTAAGTGAAGCCTTTAGCGGAAAGCGGGTTTCCGTAACAGCCCAATGGTTTAATGATTGGATGGTCCCCCTAGGTCTTATTGTTTTATTTCTCACAGGAGCAGGTCCCCTACTTTCCTGGCGCAGCACCTCTGCCAAAACCTTAAGAAAAAATTTCCGCATACCCCTGCTTGTTTTTCTAATTATCTTGGTTCTTTTTTGGAGCTACTGGGCTTTTGAAGGAAAAGACATAGAGTTAAAGCATGTTTACGCCTCTTTAAGTTTTTCTCTAGCTGGGTTTGTCGCCGCCGGTATTTTTGAGGAATGGATACGAGCTAGCTTAAACCGCAGCCAATATACGGGTGAGCCACTTCCTTTTGCCTTTATCTCTCTTCTTTTCCAAAATAAGCGCCGCTATCTTGGTTACATGACCCATCTTGCTCTTGCCATTCTCTATGTTGGTTTTGCTGGCCAGGCCTTTGGCAAAGAAAAAAGACTCGAACTATACCCTGGCGAAGCCGAGTACTTTGCGGGATATCTCATCTGGCTCGAAGAAGTACAAAATATAAATGTAGGTCAGGCAGGGGGGATCCACTATGCAACCCAACTTGCCCGACTAAGTTTTTACCATAAAAACCACCTCGTGGGTCAAGACACCACGGAAATCCGCCGCTACCCAATGCTAAGCCTGGCTACTTTCCGCTATAGCGACCCTCCGCAGACCACCTCGGAGCCCGCCATAATTTCCCGCCCTCATGAAGATATCTACGCCCAATTGGGCGGCCAGGCCGAAAACGGCAGGTATATTTTACAACTCTGGATTAATCCCCTCGTTTTTTGGGTGTGGTTTGGCTTTGGCTTCTTTGTGCTCTCCACCCTTCTCTTGCTTCTCCCCGTGGGCGAGAAAGGGGAAGTTTCGCTTTGGGGAAGAAAAATGGTATTAAGAGCCCTTCCCAGAAGCATATAATGTCTTTCCTTTACAAGTTATTTTTTAGCTCTAGCTTGGGCTATGAGCGAAAAGCGCCGGCAGCTCCCTCCTCTTTATAACCCTCACGGCTTAGAACAAAAATGGTATCCTATATGGGAAAAAGGGGGCTTTTTTTCTTACAAGAAGGCCTACCATAAAGAGGGGCAGCCAACAAAGACATTTTCCATGGTGCTGCCACCCCCAAATGTGACAGGGTCTCTTCACCTAGGCCATGCCCTAAACCATACTATCCAGGATATTTTAGCACGCTACCACCGCATGAAGGGAGAAATCACTTTATGGGTTCCTGGCACAGACCACGCGGGCATTGCCACCCAAAATGTCGTCGAGCGCCAACTTCACGCCCAGGGAAAAAGCCGGCGCGATTTTAGTCGGCAGGAGTTTGAAAAACTTATTTGGCGCTGGAAAGAAGAAAGTGGTGGCATGATCACCCAGCAAATGCGTCTTTTGGGAGAATCTGTTGACTGGGATTACGAGCGCTTTACTTTAGATGAGGGGCTGTCTTTTGTCGTAAGACGAGTTTTTGTGCGACTATACCAGGATGGGCTTATCTACCGCGGTGAGCGGATGATTAACTGGTGCCCTAAAGATGAAACAGCTCTCTCTAATATTGAAGTTGAGTACAAAGAAGTGCCAGGAAAGCTTTATTTTGTGAAGTACTTTTTGGAAAATAGCGATGACTTTCTCTTGGTCGCCACCACCCGCCCTGAGACTATCCCCGGCGATGAAGCCGTAGCGGTGCATCCCAGCGACGAGCGCTATAAAAATTTTATAGGAAGATATGTCATACACCCGCTTAACGGGAAAAAAATACCCGTAATTGCTGACCACGCAGTGGACCCCCAATACGGCACAGGAGTTGTTAAGGTAACCCCAGCTCATGATTTTTTAGACTTTGAAATTGCCGAAAGACATAAGCTTCCCCTTACGAATATCTTTAATGAAAAGGCTGTCTTAAATGAAAAAGCTGGTCCTTACAAGGGTCTCTCGAGAGAAAAGGCAAGAGAAATCATTGTAGAAGAGCTGAGGGATAAAGGACTTTTAACCCTGACAAAGGATATCCGGCATAATGTAGGGCATTCCTACCGATCAGGAGTTGCCGTAGAGCCTCGGCTTAGCCTTCAATGGTTTGTGAAAACAAAACCTCTTGCCCAACTTGCCATAGAGGCCGTACAAGAAGGCAAGACTCAGTTTTTCCCTAAACGATGGGAAAATCTTTATTTTGATTGGCTTCAAAAAATCGAAGACTGGTGTATTAGCCGCCAACTTTGGTGGGGACATCGCATACCAGCTTTTTATTGCCAAACCTGCGCCGCTATGCATGTCTTAGAAGAAGATCCCACCTCCTGCCCTAGCTGTGGTAGTAGCCAAATTAAACAAGATGAGGATGTCTTGGATACCTGGTTCTCTTCAGCTCTCTGGCCCTTTTCTACTCTGTTAGGTAAAGACAAGACCACGGTCTTATGCCAGTGGCCAAATAAAATTCCAAATTCAAAGGAACTAGAGCTCTTTTACCCCACCTCGGTTCTTGTGACAGGTTTTGATATTATCTTCTTTTGGGTTGCCCGCATGATGATGATGGGGCTTTATTTTATGGGAGATGTTCCCTTCCGCCATGTCTATATCCATGGGCTTGTGCGAGACGAAAAGCGCCAAAAAATGAGCAAATCAAAAGGTAATGTGGTGAACCCACTTGAGAAAATGGAGGAATATGGCACCGATGCCTTCCGCTTTTTCCTTATAAGTATTTTGCCGGAGGGCAAGGATATTGTCTATGATGAAAGCCGACTTAAGGGTTACCAAGCCTTCTGTAACAAGATTTGGAACACGGCGCGCTTTATTTGGATGAACCAAGAGGAAAGCTACAGGCCAAACGATGAGGCTTGCTACGAACTAAAAGACGCCGATATCTGGATTTTAGAGCGCTACAACCACACGCAAAAAATGGCCACAAAGGCCCTCGACAATTACCGCTTTGCCGAATATACCCAACTCATCTATGACTTTTTTTGGAAGGATTTTTGCGACTATTATGTCGAAATAGCAAAGCTCTTCTTAAGAGATCAAGAACAAGACACGGTCCGCTATGTATTAAACCGCACTTTAGAAAACTCTCTAAAACTCCTACATCCTGTTATGCCCTTTATTACGGAAGAGCTGTACTCCTATTGGAGCCGCCCCCAAGATGACCTAATCATTGTCTCAAGCTGGCCTACGGTTTTTTCTTTAAAAGAACCAGAGGCTGCCATAAAGCGCATGGAACTTACCTTAAAGCTTACCGCTAAAATAAGGCAGCTTCGCCACGACCTACAAATCCCCCCCCAACAAAAACTAAGTTTTGGCTTTATACCCAAAGAAGGATATTCTTTAAACAACTACCACAAGAAAATTCTCATTGGTCTTTGTAAACTGCAGGATGTTTTTGATAGCAAGCCAGAGGGAAAAGCCATCCGCACCGCCGTGGAAGAAGGGGAGCTCTATCTTCTGGTAACTAAAGAACTAAACCTTGCCAAAGAAAAAGAAAGGTTAGAAAAGGAACTCTCTCATTTACGAAAAGGGCTCGAACACGTACAACAAAAGCTCTCTAACCCTGCCTTTTTAGACAAAGCTCCTCAGGAACTAGTGGCCCAAGAAAAAGAAAAAGAAGAAAGCTATCTTGCAAAAATGAAAAGTCTTGAAGAAATCCTCCAGGAAATTTAAGAGCCCTAACTTTTGGTTTTCTTATCTTTTTTCGCAACTTCGGTTAGTTCTTCCAAAAAAGAAAAACTATCCAGTATTTTATCGGCTAGACCATAGTCCACGGCTTCCCGGGCATTCATGTAAAAATCACGGTCCGTATCCTTTTCTATTTTTTCAATTTTTTGTCCTGTGGCTTCTGATAAGATACGGTTTAGCTCATCTCTTGTTTTTTTAATTTCCTCAGCATGGATCTTGATGTCAATGGCAGGAGCAATGATTTGCCCACTAATGAGAGGCTGGTGTATCATGACCCGCGCATGGGGGAAAACATAGCGATGCCCCTTTTCTCCCGCACAAAGTAAAATAGCTCCCATAGAGGCCGCCATACCCATAGTTATCGTGTACACAGGTGAGCTAATCATCCTCATCACATCATAGATGGCCATGCCTGAACTAATCACCCCCCCAGGAGAGTTAATGAAAAATAAAATAGGCTTACCGGGATTTTCTAATTCAAGGTAAATTAGCCTTTCCGTTATGATCTCCGCCGAGCGGTCGGTTACGGGGCCCCATAAAAAAACCTGGCGGCGGCTTAAAAATTTTTCCTGAATCTTTTCTCTTAAAGTAGTAAGCTTGGCTGGCTTCTCCTCGCTTATTTCTTCTTCTGATTTTCCAAACTCTTGCCAACTCACCATAAGCTGGATGTCCATGGCCGCCACAGGGCGCAAAGTATTTTTCCAATACGAGAAGAGAAAATTTGTGAAAAATATATTTTACAAATTTTACATGTAAGCCAAGCCTTGACCATGCCTGCTTTGCGTAAAATTTGGCCAATCACCTTTGCTCTCTTTTGTGCCAGCTACCCTGCCTATATTTCTGATAATATGCTACAAAACCTAAGCGAAGAAGAAGCCCTGCGTTTGCGCGAAAAAGAGCAGCTTGTCCTTGATAAAAAAAAAGAATATGATGATGCAAAATCGGCCTATTTTTTAGCAAAACAAGAACTTGAGCAATACAAAAGGGAAGTTCCTTCTGTTAAAGAAGAAAAAAAGCTTCTAGAACTCGAAGAAAAAGAAGCAGTTTATGCTCAAACTTTAAAGCTGCGCCAGCAAGAGTTTATGTTAGTCTTAGCTGAGCTCGAAGAATACAAAGCAAAACTTTTAGCAACTAGAATGCCCTTTGATACAAAACCATATGAAGAGCAAAGAAGGGAAGAACAAAATCGCCTAGAAAAACTAAAGAAAAAACAACAGGAGAAATAATATGAAGCCTCTCTTGTACTTACCCTTAACTTTTCCTCTCGCGGCCGCTTTCTACTACACACCAAGAGAATACCGAGAGCTTGAAAGCGAAAAATATGCCCTCGAGCTTGAACTAAAGCATCTACAGGAGCGCTACCTTAACGAAAGACTCTCCTTTCGTGAAAAAATAGCGAGTCTTGAAAAATCTCTTGAGGAGCTCCAAAAAGAATATGATGAAAAAAAGCGGCAATTTGCACAAATAACGCGGCAAAATAACGAAAAAATTGTAAGCCTAGAATATGAGAACCAAAACCTTAAATTAACTCTCGAGAATACCCAGCGTGAAAAAGCCGAAAACGAAAGACTTTCCCAGCTTGAGCTCAACCGCTTAAGAGGGGAGCTGGCTCTCTTAAAACAAGAAGCAAGTGCAAAAGAAAAGGCTCTTTTAGACGAAAAAGCGAAAAGTGAGTTCAATCTAATCTCAGAAATAAAACAGCTTAAAAAAGAACTATTTGAGGAAAGAGAAAAAACAAGACGAGATATGGAGGAACTAAGCCGGCAACATCGACTTAAATACATGGAACTGGAAAAAAACAATAGTGAGCTACAACAAGAGCTTTGGCAAAAAGAAGCAGAAAATAAAAAGCTCAAAGCAAAACTTCAAGAGCTAGAGAATATAAAAGAAAGCCAGAGAAAAGAACTGGAAAAATTAGCCGAACAAGCAAGGGCACTTGAGGAAAAACTGAAAGAAGAAATCACACTCGGGGGTATTAAGCTAAAACGCTTGAAAGATCGGCTCGTCATTAACCTTGAAAACAAAATCCTTTTTGACTCGGGTAGTGCCATGTTACGTAGCGATGAGATAAGACGCACCTTAGATAAGATTGCCGAAATTCTAGCCCAATATGGAGAAAACCAAATTGTCATTGAAGGGCATACCGATGATGTACCAATTCGCAATGAGAAATTTCGGGACAACTGGCAGCTCTCCACAGAAAGAGCGATGTCGGTACTTTACCACTTGTTGCGCAACCCCAAACTTGATCCCTCCCGTTTTCGCATTTTGGGAGCAGGACCCTACCAGCCACTTTTACCTAACACCACATCCGAAAACAGGGCCCAAAACCGCCGTGTGGATATTGTCATATATCCCCCCTCTCCCTGAGGCGGGCTTTTTCTTTTTGATAACGCCAGTATAGCCCCTCACGAAAAATCAGAGGCAAAAAGTGAGCCCCAAACTGAAAGATTTTGTTGGCAAAGCCAGGGGCCACTTCTCTCTGGCGTTTGTGAACCACCTGCCAAATAATCTCTGCAATTTCCTGGGGGGATTTTACACTAATGTTCGACCTCTCAGCCTGACCATCACTTGGCTCTCGGTTATGGAAATCCGTAGCAACTCCAGCTAGACGCAAAATAGATACCTTAATGCGACGCTCTCTAAGCTCAAGCTCCCATGCCTCCGCTAGCTTTTCAAGGGCAGCTTTGCTTGCGCTGTAGATGCCTCTATTGGGGATTCCCCAGACCGCCGCAAGAGAGGAGACCATAACAATCTGTCCCTTCTTTTGCAAAAAGCCAAGAGCAGCCTGGGTTGCTGCCACCACCCCCAGGACATTTACGGCAAATACCTGCTCTGCCTTTCGCAGATCAATCTGGCCGAGCTCACCAATATGGTTAATGCCCGCATTGTTAAGCAAAACATCCAACTTAAGCTCATGTTTTTTAAAAAAATCCCTAAGTAGGAACTCTGCCTCAGGTTTTGCCAAATCGCAGGCCAGGGCCAGGTGTCCCTCGCCTGGTAGCCCTGAAATAACCTTCGTTAATTTTTCTTCCTGGCGGGCAATCCCCACCACACTCCATGACCTAAGAGCAAAGAGGCGGGCCGTACTTTCCCCAATACCTGAAGAAGCACCTGTTATACAAATGACATGCCTCCCCTTTGCCATGGAAAAACTTATCTCTAAAGTGCTTTTTGAAAACCAAAAAACTATTCTTTTATTTTTAAATTCCCCTCATCGTCTAAAACTAGCTTTGTTTCTGGGAAGTCCTCTCTTATGAGTTTTTGCAGAAGCTTTATTGTTTTCTTTTCTGGGTCATAAGCGGGTATATTCGCCTTGCTTAACTCGAGTGGTATAACGCGGCCTCTCATAAAATCTCCTTTTTCATTAAGCTCTGCCTCGAGGATAAGAGAGTGGTTCGTATAACCTTTTGTTCCAAAAACATAATAACCCATAAAATTGCCTAGGGAGTAGGCAATAAGTTTTCCTTTGTAGAGCTCTAGGGCACGGGGGACATGAGGTCCGTGTCCAATCACAATGTCGGCCCCAGCATCAATCATAGCTCGTGAAAAAGCAACAACATTGCCTCGGTTTTCCCCCACATACATCTCTATTTGGTTTCTTGTGTGGATGTAGGCACTGCCTTCAGCTCCACCATGGAAGGTTACGACCACAATCTCAGCCCCCCCTTTCCTTGCCTTTTTCACAAGCTCAGCGCCTTTTTTTAAATCATGTATGGAGTTATGTCTAAGATAGCTAAAGCCAATAGCCGCTACTTTTTTTCCTCCCAGTTGCATATACTCAATATGGTCAAGCATACCTGTTACCGAAATGCCATACTGGCGCAAGGCCTTTTGGGTATCGACATAACCCTCATAAAAAAAATCCCCACTGTGATTATTTGCCACATTCATTAAATGAAAACCTACATCGGCTAGGACCTTGGCATATTCGGGAGGAGCTCGGAAAGCAAACATATTAGGTCGTGAAATATTCTTAGCAGAACGAGGATGGTCGGTGAGCGTTCCTTCGTAATTACCCATTAAGAGATGAGCTCCCTTGAGATATTCTTCAACATGGCGGAAAAGGGTCTTCCGGGGATTCTTTGGTAGTCTATCAACAGGGTAATTTGTACCAAAAACTAAATCACCCACCGCCTTAATCCTAAATGTCTGGGCAAAAAGAAATTCAAAGACAAGAACAACAAACGCAAGATAGTGCTTCATGCTTTCGCACAGGAAAGGTAAGTTAGCTGTCAAGCTAAAACATTATGTCACATAACCTTTTTCTTTAAGATAAGGAGCTTCTCAAATTTCAGGCCTAGTACTTTCTTCGGCTTCCCGGCTAGCACGAATTGCTTCTTCTAGAGCATTTTGAAAGTCGCGCTCCCTTTGAAATTCTTTTTGCCATTTTTTTATCCTTTCCTGTAGTTCACCTAAACCTTGGCGCAGAGCCTGGTAGGTTTGATGAAATTTCTCCTCAATCTTTTTTTTGTTTTCTGTTAGCTCGGGATACCTATTGGCAAGTTCCCTATACTCTTGAGCGGTTTTCTTTACCGATTCACCATACTGACGCAATATTTCTATTACTTCCTCTTTAGATTTTGCTGTCCGAGCTTTCTTTAGCAAATCATTTAACTTTTGCCTCGCCCCTTGCATGATCTTCTCTACTTCCTGAAGATATTTTTCTTCCCGGCTTTGACAAAAGGCCAAGAGGAAAACCACAAACCACAAAAAGACAACTCCACCTCTCATGAAGTTAGGTTAACGAAAATGCGAGCTTGCATCAACGAAAAAATCAACCAGATTTTTGGGAAACCTTGTCCCAAAAGCAAAAAATCTTTTTAGATAGAGAACAAAACCAAGATAACAGAAAGGGTACTGAGAAAAGCATAAAACCACTTTGCCTTGGCCGAGTTTAAGAGAAAGTAGGCTGCTATTGCGGAAAGAATGGCATGTGTAACTAGAGAAAAAGCATCAGAATAATAGAGATAACCTGCTATTATAAGAAAGATAAAGCTGGTTACGGCATAGAGACGCTGAAAGAGCCTTAGCCTTACCCCCTTTTTATATAAATAGGTGTAGAAAGTAACCCTTTTTTCATGAAAGTCTTGGCGGATGTCTTTCGCATCTTTAGCTACGGAAAAAAAAGAAAAACCCCCAAAAAGCACCAATGAGTAAATGACTGTTTCTTTATGGGGAAAATCAATTTGGCCTGCCATGGCCCCTGTAAGATAGCTGAACATCCCCCATAAACCCTCAATTTTCATCGAGCCATAGGCAGTGTTGCGTGCCTCATAAAAGGGGTAGTGGTAAAGTACGGATAGGCTCCAGCTGGCAAGTCCTAAGAGGGCAAATTTATAACCTGCAAATAAAATCATGAGAATAATAGCTACCGCAAAAAAATTGGCTACCAAACCATGTCGATAAAGCGAGGGATGTTTTTGTGGATCTACCTTACATTGGAAGTCATTATGGGCAATGGCCACCAGAGCTGCGCTTAGAGTAACCCCTAAGGCCATGAGATAATGCGGGAACATAGCCATACTTTGTCTAAGCCCAGCCCAAGTTGCGAGTAAGAAAGGAGCCACGTGAAAGAGTCGCCTTAGATAATTTTTCAAAGACTTAGTCATGTGAGCATCCACAAACCAAGAAAGAAAAACTTGCATGAGAGCTATAGCATAAACAATTTGGCGTTTTTGACTAAAACTATAGCTTGAAAATCCCTCAGGGGTGGGTATTTCTCCAAAAAGTAACAACATCCCTGAAGCCGGTAGGGCTAGGGAATAGGTTAGGTAGGCAAGATAGCCCAGAAACAAGGAGAGAAATGCTTTTCCTATATTTTTTTTTATGTAATATACATAGGTAAAAACTAGAAAAAAGGAAAGCCAAATGGTTATAGCCTCCCCAAGGGGATAGTTTTTGGCGGGATTATAACCAAGCCAGGGAAAATTTTCCCAATCTCTCGTGACAAAATAGCCATAAAATACGGAATGGGTTTTATCGGTACCAAGCAGAAAATCTATAATGGGGGGAAGTAGCCCTAAAAGTGTAGCGAAGGTAACTGCTTGCAGGATTTTCTCATATGCCAATCCCAAGAGAGATAAAAAAAAACCATAAACAAAGGGCAAAGACAAGTAAAAAGGAACAAAAGCCAAAACATCACTAGCTCTTGCCTCAATACCAAAAAAAACATGCTCTAATATCCCCCTCGCTATGCCCACAAAGAGGGAAAAAAAAAGCAGGGTTTGAAGAGAAAAATCAGTCTTTCTTTGTCGCAGGATCCAAAAGCGGATCATCAGTACTCCCGCAATGGGGCTCGGAAGGGATCAGCATAATATTGAACAAGTTCACTGCTTTCGCGTCTCTCAGCCCTAAGTCTTATACGATAGCCATCTGTCAGGTAATACCAGAGCCTATTTTCCTTTTCGTAAACCAACACACTCTCCTCCACGTATTCTCTACCCTGTCCATCTCTTTTAAGAAGCCGTAGAATAAATCTTGAGCTGTTCTTATATGGGTATAGTTTTCCCTGACTTGCACTAAGGTTGTAGTGCCTTACGACAAAAAGCTGATACACAAAAGGATTTTCCATGCGAAAAAATAAATCACTATCTTTTAAGAGATTTTCTATAACTTCAGGACTGTTTTCATGAGCCTGTGGTTGATAATTCTTGAGAAAACGCTGGCGAATGTAGTGGGAAAAATCACTATGCTCGGCTATCCAAAGACCTCTCCCCTCACCGTCATATAATGGTGGGTTTGTAAAAAAAAGCCTCACCACCTCATAGCGGGGGTCCTCTTGGAATAGCCCTCCCCGCTCTTTATTGTCCCGGCTACAAAAAAAAGTAAAAGTAAGCAATAAAAAGAGCCAGAAAGAATACGCCATCTAGGGTGGCTGGATGGCCGCATCAACAGCCGGGTCAAGCTTACAGCTTGCCGACTGATAATTTCTTTCTGTTTTCCAGCTGCCTCCATTCATAAAGCAACTTTGCGCAAGCGCGCGACCCGTACCAGAGGCGTTAGCTCCACTACAATAGGTACCAAAGTAGAAGCCATAGGAGGAACCGCTGGACGTGTTTCCCAAATCACCCGCATTTAAGCCTTCTTGGACACAGAGCCAATTGTTAGTATCCCGGTTTTCATCGTTTCTGGTACAATAACTCTGGACCCCCGCGGCAGGATCACTGTCAATTACAACCGTGCCATCAAAACCACGCGGGGGAGGAAAGCCGACCCAACTGTTATTTGTCGTCATAACCCAACCCACAATACCACTACCCTCTCCTTTAAGCACACTCCATAAATCATTTCCATTATTCGTACTATTGTTGTTTTCTGTATTGGAGCCAATCCCATCATCCATGTTGCCAGCTATACTGCTAAGCCCATTCCATATGATGCGGTCTGTTTCGTCTTCTATGGTCACGACGAAACTACCTCCAGATTCCTCTGGCAGGTAAGCTTGGCAGTTTTCGGTTCTTACTCCTTGATTTGTACCCCATTGATAGTTTCCATACTTGTAACCGGCAGTAACCTCCCTAGCACGAATGCACTGAGGGGCTGTTGGCCTGGGATTACCCGGAGGCGACGCCGTGCCGTAGCTGCGCCCCACGGCCTTATACATCCCCCCTGAAGCACCATCACTCCAGCTTACCGCGGGACAGGCTCCCGGATGTTCGCCGTTATCCCGTGCCCAACCACAATTCATGGCAGCAATCGCCACCTGCCATCCCATGTTGAAAAGTACTCCCTCGAGATAAGGACCTGCTTCTAAATTTAAGACCGCTGCCAGCCGACGAGGACCTAACCCCGTAAATTCTAGGCAGGCGGGAGCAGAGGTACCAGCATCATTGCCAACATTTCTACGAATGATTCTCGTGCCAAAGTGTACCATGGAGGCAAATGCTTTGGCTGTCTCATCTTCGTCATCATCTAGATTGTTCGCTAAATATACTAGAGAGCGGTTAATTGCCGCCGGATGAGTGTCATTAATTAAAGCTGCGGTTACCTGCCCCGGCACCCACTTTAGGAACTGGCCCAGACTACGAATCCTGCGAGTGGAGTTAACCATATTTATGGTTTTTCCTGTGTCCTGTACATCCCCAACAACATACGAAAAGGGTAGACCATCATTGACACTGAGCATCATGGTCACCAAGCGAGCTCGACCATCATAAGGATCGTTGTTGTTATAGTAACCCCCACTTACGAGAGTTCTTGTCGGCTTGGTATATACCGGATCATTACAGCTGTAGTACATATCGCTTACCGAAACCCAGTTGGTATTGTTGGCATGTTTTGCACGCCAGAGATAGCCGGCTGCGTTACAAGCTTCCTCGTACTGATAGGCCTGATGCTGTAGCGTGCCACTGGCATTGACACAGGAGGGGCCATACTGGATATACTTGTCAAAAGCTGGTTTAAGCCCGCAATACTGAATACCATTTATGACACGGACCACCCTTACTTGCTGCCCGTCGGTTCGTGGCGTCGAACCGTTATAGCCTAACTTATTTACGACATCATATAGTACCAACATATCCCCCACAGCTTTGCTGGTAGAACTTGCCCCTAAAAGATCTCCCTCTCCCACATTACCACGCAGGCGGCTGTCACCTACACCGTTAATTAAAGCCAAGAGCTTGTTAAACTCTGCCCCTCGCCAAATGCCACCCGCAGCGAGGCAACCAGCGCGGGTCGTTTGTGCTGGGTGTGTGAGACAGCGCCCCACTCCAAACCATGTACCACCCGCCGAGGCACAGGTTGTCGAGTTATCCGTAGTATCATTTATCCCAGGCACATATACCGTACAAGCGTCGGCTCCATTGATTATCTTTATCATGAGATTTACATTTTGCAAATGGTTGATAATATGAGTTAGGTAACGTATGCGGTTTACTTGCGCAATGAGGTCTTTCACGTAGCTAAAATCTTGGGTCTCATTTACTAAGGCAATGGTATCCGCAATATTGGTAATTTCGTTTATCATAACCACTGTTTTACCTAGCCGATCCACATTATTCGTGTCGCAGCCTTTGCCATCGGGGAAGCCTGACATAGTGGCACAGCCGCCCCCGCTAGGATTGGCCCCATATTTGGGACTTACATCGGCAGCTAGGCCCACGGCAGATCCATAGGTTAGATTACCCATACTATTCAACAAATCAAGAAGACGAGCTGAATTCGGAGAGTTATTTATGAGTTGCACGACAAGATTGATGTTTGTCGCTTCGTTAATGGTCCGGTTTAAATATACCATTCTCTCAATGTTCAATATGAGGTCGGTTAAAATGGGAAATTTATCTATGGGCGTAGTCTGTACTCCATTAACAAGAGAAATCACATTGCCAATGCCCCCTGTTACGTTGTTTATAAGCGAAATAAGTTTGCCTAATTTGTCGTGGTCAGGGCTCATCTTCATGCGGTCGCCCCCCGTGTTGTTTGTGGGATATTTGGGCGTCGGATCACCAAAATTTGCCGTAGCATCGCCGCAGGTATCAATAATTCTTTCAATACGTGTGATATCCGTGGTATTGGGATGATTTAATAAATCTTGAATTAGACTGACATTGCCCGTTTCTGACACCATACGGGACAGATACTTAATACGATTCGTATTTTGAACTAAGTAGGATAGATAGCCTAGGCGAGCATAGGTAGTTCCATTTACTAACGAAGCAATATTATATCCTCCGTTTGCACCCATATCCCCCACCAAGGTGGTTAGCCGGCCAAAGATATCCGCTGTAGCGTTCGATGTTGCATCATTGTAGCGAGGGCTACTCATGGTGCGCAGCTCCCATAAGACCTCAACCATCCTGCGCATGCCACTTTTAACTGGGGCATCCGGATCCAGGTAGCTAACAATTTTGGCTACATTGACAGCACCTCCGGAAAAGCTGCCAATGTCTATAATAAGGCGTGCCAAGTGGTTTTCAATACAAAAGAGATTTTCATTGGGATTTCTCACATATGGTCCATAGGGGGGATTAACATAAATTTGCGAAGAGGGGGTCTCCCCAAAGACTTTGCTGCAAGAAGGCCAATGACCCTGGGATACGCTTACATTTTGCAACTCATTAAAGACAGCAGCTAACTTCTCACCCCCGTCCGCTCCTGCATTGGTGTTAAGAGGCACATCTTTACCATGTAAAAAGAGATTATTTAATATAACGGCAACATCACTTGTAGAGGGGATATTGTTAATTAAAATTTGCATATTTCGATTGGGCACACCATCAATCATCCGCACAAGGTTCGAAGCCCCTGCTGCTGTGAGATTATTCACAACATCCGTAATTTTGTTCCCTGCGTTGACTCCCGTTAAACCATTTACCAAACCCACTAAGTTCGAGGCATTGTCGTTAAAATCAATGGCAAAGACCATGCGTTCAAAACCATTTCCGTTTAGACCATTCAAGATATCCACCATAGTGGGGACAGACGTGAGATCTTTTACAATGGTCACAAGTTTGGGATCACTGTTTATGTCGGTGGGATATTCCACGCGGTTGATAATTCCGATGAGGGCATCAAGGCCATTGTTGTTGGTTGGCGTACAAGTATGTGGTGTATTGACACAGGCCGGTGCACTTACTCCGTTTAGGATTTCCGCTACATTCGTGATGGAATTGATCCGAAGTTTATTGAGCATAATGGCCACTTTTTCCGCAGCTGTTCGAGGTGCTCCCTTCTCACCTGGAACCTGAATGGAATCTACCCAAACCTGACTTGTATCGCCTATGGGCCGTACTAGTTCCCAGCGAAAACGATAGCGCCCCGGTGAGCTTATGGCATAGTTAAAGGTACTCCAGGCACCTGGTGAGGCAATATTTAGCCGGGCAACATTATTTACATAAAGCTTAAAACTTGCTCCTCCCGCAAGATTGGTGTAGGCACGAAAGGTGAGATTGCCCGTCTCGAGAACATTGGCAGTCATTTCCATCACGAGGACCCTTGTGTCTTCGGTAGCAGCTGCCGGATTAGTACGTGCAGAACAAACACCACCGTCCACAATGCCAGTTCCAGAACGCCAGCCATGGCCCCACCAAGGCGCCCCTGCCGGACCATTGGCGGAAAAAGCTATACCAAGCCGATTCGCGAATAGCCCGTTGGCACAGTCTGTTCCATTGTCAAAATTTTCATCATTGGAAGCGGTTGGGACAGTATCTAGATTGTTCACGACATAGGTGAGACGATGAACATTGCTGATATGATTTAAGGTGGCAACCATAGCATCAACACCCTTGTCAGAGCCTGGATTGCCATCATTCGTAAGCTTATTCATGATTTCGTTGAGGTTATTCACATTTGTCACAAAGTTTACAATTTGAGAAAGTTTATGGGTATTGGAACTCCAACTTTGATTGGCCAAGCGACAAGCCGACTTTGTACGCAGGGTTGGATTGCTACAGATACCACTCTCATTGATAATACGTATCATCGCCGCAATACCATCTCTGGCACTGCCTATTAGCCAGCTGCCTCCATTCGCGGTGCAGGCGGCTTGCGTTGTATAGGGCTTACCTGTCGCTGGATTGTTCACCGTACACGTATCATCTTCCGTTAAACCGGAAAGGATACTTGTGATATTACTTAAACTTGTAGTAGCATTTATAATTGCCGCCAACTCCTTTACATCATGGATCTCGTTGATAATGCGCAGAATTCTTCTTGTTCCCTGACTAGAATATACTCCACCAGGAGCACCTACCTGGTTAATGATTGTCGGTAACACACTCATGTTTTCATCGACAAGCGCCAGGAAATACCCCAAGCGCAGCATAGCTCGCTTGCCGTTAGCTATACCTGGATCCCCCACATCAAAACTCGTTGTTGGTTCAAGACCCCGAATGATTTCCTTTAATGACTTCATTCCCTCAAGGCTGACACTGTTAATTAAATTTGCCACTTTGCCTATCGTGTTTGTCGAGCTTGCCCCTGGCCAAGTCACCGCTGTGTTGGTCTGCAAAAGTAAGTCTAGCACCTCAATTGCCGTCAAGCGATTAGGATCGGACATGAGCGCCACTAGTTTCGTGCCATCTCCTATTGCGTTAATTAGCTGTGTCATGTTCGAGACCCCTGCTCCATACGCCAAGGTTTGGAAACTTTCTTCTCCAATACCAGCAATGAGAATATCGTAGTTTTTCCCTATAGCCCGTCTCCACTCCTCAGGGGTATAGGTTTTAGCACTCTCCTTGTCTCGCTTAAGGTTCCGTGAAAATTCCGTTTCGCTGACTTTCTTCGAACAGGAAACATAGAGAATAATAATTGACGGCAAGAGAATAGCACGAAGTGACTTTGCAACTAGGCAATAGATGCGGTCTTTCATAGGGGCCTCCTTTACCTATCTATCGTTATATAAAGCGTTTTCCGGATTGACAGGGCCAAAAATTTTGCAAGAAAATTGTGCGCCGCACAAAATTAGTGCGCCGCACCAAAAGAGAGCTCAGTGCCCAAAAAAATAAAAAAATAACTTGGTCGAGTTACCGCATAGACAGCGTTTTCCGAGCTTACATGGGTAAAAAGGGGATTGCCGTTCCCCAAGAGCCTAAGATAAGCATGCGATAAGACAAGTCTCTGAGCGGGCAGAAGGCCAGCTCCCATTCGAAGACGTAACGGCAAATTAACCAAGGAAAAACGATTTTCCACAAATATCTGCATTTCCACAGAGAGAGGTGATTCTTCCTGCCATAAGGCGCGCGCATCCACGGTGTAGAAACCACTATGGGGACCTGCCTGGAACACACTCCTCTCGGATCTAAGCTCATAGCTACCCTGCTGGTATAAAAGCCCTCCTCCCAGAGACAATCCAACATATGGCTCGACCCAGGGCCTCCCGAGCCACCCAAGCGAGTAGAAAAGATGACTATAAAAAAAATAGCTTTCTTTCTCAAGCAATACTTTTTCCCTTAAAGGGAATTCGGCCGAGGTGAGACTCGCATGGGGAGCCGAGGGCCAATAAAATCTTTCGGTTCCGTAGTAAATCCTCTCATTTTGCCATTGGGTTATGGAAAAACGCAATGACAAAGCCCAGCTGAGCTGGGGTAAAATTTCCTTTTTGTTATGGATTTCCATAACAACCCTAAGTTCGGGGGCAGCAAACGCAATAGTTTTTTCCTTAAAGTAGTATTCCATGGCCGCGCTTCGACGAGCGCGTGATACAAAAGGCGAAAGATCCTGACTCTGGTACAAAAGGCAGCCCTCAAGGCCCGGAACAAGATAAAGTGTCTTATCTTTGGCAAGAAGAGCTAGGGTCTGAAATAAAAAAATAAAAAAATACCTCATAAATCCCAGCGATACGATACCTCGGCAAAGATACCCCACAAGGTTATCTGAAGACCCACCGCAGGTGGGATAAATGTGACACTCTGGGCATAGATATCCTCATCTTTTATGGCAGAGAGTCTAGCCCAAACCGTGTTACGCAGCCAGAGTAGCCCTCCTTGAATGCCGAGAGTAAAGGAAAGATCCCTAGAAAAGCGCACATAGGGGCGCAGGGCAAAACCTCGGCCTGAGATCCCCCGGCTATGCCAGCTTGCTACCATCGCATAACCATGGTCTTGTTCAAGGCGGCTTAACTGCCAGTTGAAATCTATCCGATTATAAAGCTGGTAATATTTCAAGGAAAGACCCAGGTAGAGCGGTAGGGAAAACCAGATCCAAGGTTTTTTCCACTCTACATATAGAATGGGGGATACTCCCCAATACCATTCGTTACCAGTAACAATAAGCTCATAGGTGGCCATCCCGTGAGTCTCCTCTACAAAACCCCAGCGTGCCAGGGGGCAGTGATGTAACTCTAGGGGGGAGCAAACCCTAGACTCCTGGAGTAAGGAGCTCCCCCGGAAAAAAACCGTGTTTTGGGGAAATCCCAATAAAACCTGCAAACCGAGAGAAAACTCAAAATCCGTGTAGGTAAGGAGGGCTTTCCCTATAATGGGGCCAGAAAACAAAGGGATGACCTCTCTTTCCACATGTTGGGTTGCTCTTACGGAAAAACGGGTATGGAAATCCTGATCCTCAAGCAGAATCTCTCCCCCATTTACTGTGTTTAATAGCTGCTTCTCCAGAAAATTCGCCCGAAGACCAGGCCAAAATATTTCGGCGCCATAGCCCGTAAGTAGAGCCAGGCATGGCCTGGGTCCAAAGGTGACACATAAAAGGATAGCTATTTTTTTTATTCTATCTAACATTCGTTTGGTAAAACAAAAAGCAGGTTGTGTTTTTCCATAATATGTCCTCACAAATCAAGTTTGCGGACCCTGGTAGGGGTTTTTAAATTCGAGAGGCTCAAGAATTGTGTCGTTGCGCGACTCGTCCCGTACCTCAGCGTAGTCGGTGTTGTAGTGTAAGCCCCGGCTTTCTTTTCTCTCCATAGCACTTCGAATCAAGAGTCGGGCCACGAGGGAGAGGTTACGCAATTCTAGAATCTCTCGGGTCACTGTAGTGCGGTTATAGAAATCCACAACCTCCCGATAGATAAGGTCCATTCTCCTCTCCGCCCGTTGCAGGCGGAGGTTGGAGCGCATGATCCCCACATAATCCCACATAATATTACGTATCTCTTTGAGGTCATGTTGAACAAGCACCCACTCGGCTAGATTCGCTGTGCCTCCTTTATCCCAAGGGCTAATTCGAGTTAAATAAGGATTTTTGCTTTCCGCCTCACGATTTTTTATCCGCCGGGCTATATCACGGACGGCTCTTGCCGAGAAGACTAGTCCTTCTAGTAAGGAATTCGAGGCAAGGCGGTTTCCACCATGGACACCGGTTGATGCCGTTTCCCCTACGGCGTAGAGGAAATTCAGGTCTGTGCGGCTATCGTAATTTACCAGGATTCCGCCACACATGTAGTGGGCAGCTGGCACTACGGGTATAGGTTCACGCGTTATGTCAAGGCCGTATTTTTCTTTTAGTGTTGTGTAAATATGTGGGAAGTGAGAGCGAATTTCTTCCGCATTCTTATGACTTACATCCAGCAACACGTACTCATAGCCATGTTTTTTTAGTTCTGAATCTATAGCTCTCGCCACTATATCTCGGGGGGCTAGCTCCATAAGCTCGCTGTAGAGATGCATAAAGCTTTCGCCATTAGGCAAAAGTAAACGCGCACCGAAACCTCTCAAAGCTTCTGTGATGAGAAAGGCAGGGTCACTTTTAGCGTAAAGCGCGGTCGGATGGAACTGAAAAAACTCTAGATTACGTACCCGGCAGCCAGCCCGGTAAGCCATGGCAACACCATCTCCTGTCGATACCGGGGGATTAGTGGTCACGGGATAGAGCCTTCCTGCTCCCCCTGTAGCTAGGACTGTAAAGCGAGCAAGCACAGGGACAATTTCACCAGTTTCTTCGTTTAAAACATAGGAACCAAAACAGGTCCTCGAGACCTGCCTTGGTTTTAGATGATGTTCCGTGATAAGATCCACCCCCATGTGTTTTTCCCAAATGGTGATGTTCGGCTTTTGGCGTACCTGCTCTAGGAGCACTTTTTCAATGGCGCTACCAGTGCTATCGTGGGCGTGCACCACCCGACTTTCACCATGTCCTCCTTCTCGTCCTAAGTGCAATCTTCCTTTTTCATCGCGGGTAAAGGGCACTCCTAAATCCGCGAGCTCCTTAACGGCATCGATGCCCTCGGTAACCAAAATGCGCACTGCTTCTGGATCGCATAGCCCGGCACCGGCCCTTAGGGTATCTTCCATGTGTTTTTGGGGATTGTCAAATTCACCCAAAGCTACAGCTATCCCTCCCTGAGCGTACCACGTCGCAGACTCTTCTGGCCGATCTTTGGTAGCAATGATAACATCCCCAAGTTCGCTGGCTTTTAAGGCAAAATATAGCCCTGATATACCCGAGCCCAACACAAGAAAATCGGTTTGAAGACTCATATCCTAGGTTATGCCAAGTAGCGTAAGCCTATCCCAAGATAAAAAAAGCAAGCTAAAAATAGAAGCCTCATCTTGATCTAGAAAACCACGGGACTCTCCCTTGGCAAAAACATGGTGCTTATTCTTAAAGTCGTGGGCTCGCAAAATTCGAAAAACTATTTAGGCAAAACAAGATCTCGCTCGTATATTAGAAATAAATGGGTTGTGCCACCCAGGACTACAAAAAGGCAGTGCTTTGCTCTTATCTTACCGTGCTCCTTGGTAGCCCCTTATGGGCAAGTGACTTACCAGAGGGGCACAAAATACTTCGCTGGAAACTAAAACCTGGTGAGGTGGTAGAATTAAGACGTTTTGCGGATCAAAATGTCAAAATTAACGGTGAGTCACTGAGCCGGCGCATCTATCATCGGGTCTTGCTACAGGTTCTTGATATCAAAGACAAAGGTTTTTTTGAGGTGAGCGGTCTTTTCCGCAGCCATCTCATGGCGGACAGCAAGAACCAATTGGCCTGGCAGGAGCTGGAGGAATACCGTGGGAACTTTCTTATACACCCCAGAGGTTACTATGTAGTCCCTGCGGGGCAGTACATGCCTAATATCCGCCATATACCTACTTTTCCCGAAAAAGACCCTGCCGATGCCGAAGATCCCATGACCTCTGGTTTTCGTTGGAATGCCCCAGCCGAGGAAGTCATATCATCAGATTACCTTTCCCCGGTACCTGTCGAAGTGGAGTACGAGTACTTAGGCAGTGAATTGGTGGCGGCTCCAGAGGGTACGAAAACCTTGCATAAAATTCGCAGTTACTACCAGATCCAGTTTGAAAACCCGAAAATTCTTGCTCATGTGCCACGTCGGCTTATGGGCTTTGTATCCGGTGTTTGGTATTGGGATGAAAAAGAAGGTATCCCTTTTTACGCTCAGGAAAACTATAATTTAATAATCCTGTACCCCCAAGGTGATGTACACGAATTTGATATTCGCCACCAAAGTTACTTTAGCAAAAGGAAAGTTGCCAATGCCATGGCAAAGAAAAAACTCATCGATAAACTAAGGCAAGGACTTCCCCCAAACGCCAAGGCAGGTATTGACGAAGGTAGTGAAGGGATTAAGATTACCCTCCCTGATGTCGTCTTTGACTATAACTCCGCCGAGATTACACCTAAAAATCGTCCCATCTTGGAAAAAATTGCTGAGTTATTGCGTTCTTTGCCTGAGAAGGAGCTGCGTATTTTAGGCCACACCGATAATATCGGATCCGAGGAGTTTAATCGCCGTCTCTCTCTTGAAAGAGCTAGGGTGGTGGCGGAATTTTTGGCACAGCGCCTTAAAATTCCAGCAGAACGTATCACCTACGAGGGACTTGGCTCTCGCTACCCGCTTGTGGAAAATGATAGTGAGGAAAATCGGCAAAAAAACCGCCGAGTGGAAATTATTATATTGAATAATTAATTTACTTCATTTTATACTTTCTGCGGAATTTATCGACCCGTCCTGCTGTATCGACAAGTTTTTGCTTTCCCGTATAAAAGGGATGGCAGGCCGAGCAGATCTCCACATGGATTTCCTTAACCGTAGAACGTGTGCGGTACTCAGCACCACATACACAACGTATTATAGCATCATAATAAGGAGGGTGGATACCTTTTTTCATTAGCCCAGACCATGCCCCTTGGCCAGGAGGTCAAGCTTTTTACAATCTCGCGAAACTCTCCTTTTTTGCCAAATGCAGCTTTACGACTCATCATGCCTTTTTCGTTTTTCCCAGAATGATACGTGCCTCATCTTTTATAGATGCCATTGGCAACACGCCTCTCATCCGGCTTAATTATTTTAGTGAGCGTACGGGCTGTGAGATCTATGGCAAGGCAGAGTTCATGAATCCAGGAGGTTCCGTAAAAGACAGAGCTGCTAAGTATATTATCTTAAAAGCAGAAGAACGAGGGGAACTTCGTCCGGGTGGAACCATTGTCGAGGGCACTGCGGGTAACACGGGGATTGGCCTTGTGCATATTGGCAACAGCCGTGGATATAAAACCATCATCGTTATACCAGAAACACAGTCCCGTGAAAAAATGGATCTTCTGCGCACGCTAGGAGCCGAGGTAAGGCCTGTACCAGCGGTGCCTTACCGCGATGAAAACAATTACGTCAAGGTTGCCGGTCGGCTTGCCAAAGAAATCCCAGGCGGATTTTGGGCCAACCAATTCGACAACACGGATAACCGGCTTGCTCACTACGAAACTACCGGCCCGGAAATCTGGCAGCAATGCGAGGGCAAAATAACGCATTTTACCTGTGCCTTGGGCACAGGAGGCACCTTTGCGGGTGTTGGTTTTTTTCTTAAAGAAAGAAACCCCGAAATCCGCTGTGTAGCAGCCGACCCCATGGGCTCCGCTATTTACAGCTATGTAAAAACAGGGGAACTAAAGACCGAGGGAAACTCAATCTCGGAGGGTATTGGGACAAGTCGCATTACGAAAAATGCAGAGGGTGCACCCTTCGACGATGCTTTGCAAATACCCGATCAAGAGGCTTTAGAAGTTCTCCATATCTTATTAAAAAAAGAAGGGCTCTTTTTAGGACTGTCAAGTGCCATTAATGTAGCTGCCGCTTATCGTCTTGCCCAAAGTGAGGGACCTGGTAAATTTATTGTCACGGTGCTTTGTGATACAGGCATTAAGTATATGTCGAAACTCTTCAATAAAGAATTTTTAGAAAGTAAAGGACTTAGGATACCGGAAATCCACTAACTTTTATGGAAGAAAAATTCTATGTTAAAATTTGTGGTATAACTACCTTATCTGACGCGGAATTTTGTGCCAATGAAGGGGCCGATTTACTTGGCTTTGTCTTTCATCCGCACAGTAAACGCAAGTGCAGCCTTGAAGAAGCCGATAAAATATTTTACCGCTATATCCGTGTACCCAAAGTACTTGTCTTCGGGTATGATGATGAAGATTACATTGTCGAGATCTACACCCGTTATGCCAGTATCTTAACTTTTGTCCAGATTCCTGCTGACCACCCTGACTTTTGGTTTATTAGACGGAGGATTGGTATCCATAAAATCATCCCCGTAGTCTATGTAGATCGTGAACTAGATGAAGAGGATTTATTAGACGTGGAAGACCACAGCCTAATCATCTTTGACACTCCCCCTCAGCGCACGGGTGTTGCCGGGGGCAGCGGCCAGAGCTTTAATTGGGATTACATTGCCCATATAGAGCGTCCCTTTTTGTTAGCAGGAGGGATCGACTGCTCGAATGTCTGCGAAGCTATGCGCCGAGTAGCCCCTCTTGGCTTTGATGTGTCAAGTGGCCTCGAAGCAAGCTATGGCAAAAAAGACCGCGATAAGATCCTAAAATTTCTCAATATTTTGCGCTATCCCTCTCACTATTGCCCCTAAAATGGAAGAAGAGCTTAGTCTCGACACCCCCATGATGCGCCAATATTGGGAGATTAAGCAGCGCTACCAAGAGGAGATCCTGTTTTTCCGCATGGGTGATTTTTATGAGATGTTCCTAGACGATGCCATATTTGCCTCTCGCGTGCTTGATATTGCCCTTACCCGCCGGCAAGATAAGATCCCCATGTGTGGAATACCTTGCCATGCAGCGGCTAATTACATACATCGTCTTTTAAAAACAGGGCGAAAGATAGCTGTATGTGAGCAAATTGAAGAGCCATCTGCTACAAAGAAACTACTGCAGCGGGACGTCGTGCGCATTCTCACCCCGGGTAGTATTTATGAGGAAGAGCTCCTCGACAGTAATAGCCGCACAACCCTGGCGGCCTTTTATGGCAACATCTGCACCATTAGTGATCTCTCCACCGGTGAGCTTTTCTTACTTGAGGCCAATCTCGAGGAACTAAGTGGCATTTTTGAAAGTTATGATACAAAAGAATTAATTTTGCCCATAGAATTAGAATATAATCAAACAGGGCTCGCCATAGTAAAAAGACCCCTTCCTGTCCTTGAAGAAAAAGTCTTAGAAAAATTTCTGGGAACCCCTAAGTTGGCCGTGTTTGGTTTCTCCGCCCAAGAAAAAAAAGCCCTGGCCCTACTATTTAGCTATCTAGAGGAGATACATCCATCTGGTAAACCCCTGTTACGCACACCGAGAAGAATTTATCGGCGAGATTACATGTTTTTAGACGAAACCTGCCTTAAGACTCTAGAAATCCTAGAAGATCAAAGTGGCACCAAGCGCTTTAGCTTGCGCTCCGTTCTCGATAAAACACAAACACCAGCTGGCCGACGTCTTTTAAGCCAGTACCTCACCTTCCCTTCCCTTAACTTGCAAGTGATTCAAGAGCGCCATGACACGGTGGATTTTTTTCTCCAGAAGAAGGAGCTACGAGATTTTGTACGGGAAAAACTAAAACAGTGTTATGACCTGGCACGTATCTTGCAACAGCTACACCATAAGCCACAGGTACGCCATTTAGGTGAAATATACTATACCCTTGAGGCCATCGATACTATAAAAAGTCAGCTAGAAAAAATCACGGACATTCCCCAAATACTAAAAAAATTTCTTGAGCATGTCTTTCCTCAGGAACTTTACCAAGAACTAAGAAGAGCTCTTTGGCTTGAAAATCTCCCTCCCGTGCTAGATGAACGACGCTTTGTCAGATTTGGCTATAACAAGGAGCTAGACGAACTTTTCTATCTTTCGCAATCGGCCCAGACCATCCTGCGAGAACTTGAAGAAAGAGAACGTCAAAAATACAACATCAACGGCCTGAAATTACGCTATAACAAGATTTTAGGTTATTTCTTTGAAGTGCCTCGTGGCCAGACAAACCGGGTTCCTGCACATTACCACAGAAGGCAGACTCTTACCACGGGAGAGCGCTATACGAGCGAAGAATTACAGGAACTAGAAAGCCGTCTCTTAAATGCCCAAGAAGATATTGTGCGCATGCAGTCGCAAATTTTCGAGTTCTTACGAAAAAAAACTCAAGCGGAGGAGAGTTCACTACAAATATGGGCAGAACTACTCTCAGAACTTGATGTCTTAGCAGCTTTTGCTTTGGTGGCAGAGAAAAATAACTATGTACGACCTCAAATGCACTCTGGATATGAACTCATTTTAAAAGAAAGTCGACACCCCGTGGTAGAACAAGTCTTCAAAGAAGAAGTTTTCGTACCAAACGACTGCAAACTTAGCCGCCAAGAACATTTGGCCATAATCACTGGTCCTAACATGGCGGGTAAATCCACCTACATTAGACAGGTAGGGCTCATTGTCATCATGGCGCACGCAGGCTCTTTTGTGCCTGCTAGCTATGCTCTTATACCCTTAACTGACCGAGTTTTTACCCGTATTGGCGCCTATGACCGACTTGCCCGGGGGGAGAGCACTTTTTTTGTAGAGATGGCGGAATGTGCCCGCATATTTGGCCATTACAGCTCGCAGAGTCTCATCTTATTAGATGAAGTTGGCCGTGGCACCAGCACCTATGATGGGATTAGCATCGCGCGTGCCATGATTGAATACCTAAACGACGAAAGATCGCTGCGCCCCAAGGTTTTGTTTGCAACGCATTACGCAGAACTAGCGGAACTCATAGCCCCCCATCGCGGCATTGTAGGATTAACTGTACTTATCGAAGAAATAGAGGGTAGAATTGTATTTTTGCGCAAAATTGTACCTGGTTCGCAAAGCAAGTCTTATGGCATTCATGTAGCGGAGCTTGCCGGAATGCCGAGAGAGATTACCGATAGAGCCCGCCAGCTTTTAGCAGAGCTTGAAGAAGAAGGACTTTGGCAAAAAGAGCCTGTTTTTCGGCCATATCGAAAATCTACGGAAGAGCGCCAACTTCCCCTCTTTTAAAATTAGATGCGCCTCGGCGTCGTGGACTTCCTTAACGCCTACCCCCTCATCTACGGACTCGAAGACCAACCAGATATTGAATTGTTGCGCGAGGTACCCTCCCTTTTGGCAAAAAAGCTGCTTGAGGGCCAACTAGATGCCGCTCTTGTCTCCTCCGTAGTTTACTTTCAACATCAAAATCTTTTCTCTTATCATCCTGATCTATGCATAGCCGCTCGAGGCAAAACAGAGTCCATAAGGCTATTTCCTGGACCTGCCACTTATTTGGCAGATATCAAACATGTGCTTCTGGACTATGCGACACGGAGCTCAGCTCTTCTGGCTCAATATGTGCTAGGTCCGCTTATGACGAGAGCTCTTCCCAAGACAAGTGTGGTACATCCCCCCTATGACATAATAAAAAAAAACCTCAAGCAAGGTGAGGCTTTACTGCTTATTGGGGATGAGGCTTTGAGGCATAGAGAAGAGCCAAGCTATGACCTGGGCGAGGAGTATTTTCGTCTTACGGGGCGCTCTTTTGTTTACGCCCTTTGGCTCTATCCCCCAGAAAGAGAAAGATTCGTAGCCAGACGTTTATCTAGCGCTTATCAATACGCCAGACGCCACAGAGATAAAATGCTCCAAAACGCCTGCCTACGCTTTGGCTTTAGCCAAAACTTTACAAAATATTATCTTAGTAAGACAATTCTTTATGAATTTGACGATCAACTTAAACAGGACATGGAATTTTTTTTTCAGGAATGTCTCTACTACGGTCTAATATGAAATGCTTGCCAAAATGCCCTAGCGAACCAATATTGCCATAATGGACAAAAAGAGAAAAATTCTTAGTAGCCTTTTACTGTGCCAATTCGTAAACTGCGGGGGACCCAAAGTCGCCGTGTATGATGAAGGAGAGGTCCGCCTGGAAGAAGTTAACGAGCGCGCGAAAATGCAGCTCTACGAAGCAGAGCAGCAGGCTTTTCGAGCAAGACAACAGGCCGCTTACGAGATATTGCAGGAGAAGATCCTAGAACTTGAAGCAAAAAAGAAAAATATAACCAAAGAAGAGCTAGTGCTAGAATATGCCAGGCAAACAAACCCTGTTAACGATGAAGTACTGCGGCAAATCTATGAAGCCAACAAAAACCAGCTAAACAAAAGCTTTGAAGAAGTCAAAGATATGCTGCGTCACCAATTGGAGTGGCAAAGCCGAAATAGCGCCCTGCAAAACCTCACCCAGGAGCTCTTTCGCAAATATAATGTTAAATTTGTCTTACCCGAACCCGTGGCACCTAAAATTGAAATAGACCTAGAAGATGACCCTTATTGGGGACCTAAAGACGCCAAAGTGGTCTTTGTAGAATTCTCTGATTTTGAATGCCCTTACTGCAAGCGCATGCAAAATGCCATTCAGCAAATACGTACGGAATACAATGACCGGGTGCGTTGGGTTTTTAAAGACTTTCCATTAGATTTCCATGAGCAGGCTATGACCGCCCATATTGCCGCCAACTGTGCCTTAGATCAAAACAAATACTGGGAATACCAGCAAAGGGTTTTTCAAGAGCCTTATCAAGCCAATCGCAAGCTAGATTTAAGTCAAAAGCATCTTGTGGAACTTGCGCGTCAGCTTGGGCTAAATGAGGCCCAATTTACCACCTGCCTTCAAGATAAAGAGGGGAAGAAAAGACAGGAAATAGAAGCTGACATTGCTTATGGTCGAAAAATTGGGGTTATGGGTACACCCACCGTTTACGCCAACGGCCGCATTGTGAGCCATGCCCGTACTTACGAAGAATTAAAAGAAATCATTGAGAAATTACTCCATGATGCCAAATCATAACTTTTTTTCACGTTGGAGGAAGCTATGCAAGGAAAAAGCTCTGTGGCAGTGTTTTCTTTATGTCTTGCGCTAGCCTTTTGCTCTTCCCGGCAGGAACGTTATTTTTTGCGCGCTCCGCTTACCAAGGGAGCAAGCGTAGCTATCATTGTCGAAGGGGAAAACGATGTAAAAAACGCGGTGTTTACGGAATTTTTAAAAGCCGGTTTTCAGGTTAAGGCCTTTAGTGCCACCGACTTTTACCGGGTGGAAGATGTCTTTGAAATACGCGATATTAAGAAAATTGCCTTTACGGCTCCTTCGGGTAAAGAACACAGCGAACTAACGGCGCGGGTACTCGACAAGAATTTCGAAAATCTCTACAAGCTTCACCTTTACAACTTTGAGGCAAGCAAAGCGGAAATTATAAAAGAAATCCGCGCCAAGTACAAGGTAGATTACCTCATCTTACTAGCGATGAAAGAGTGGGATACTTCCTACTCTTGGATAAGAGTCATCAACCTGGATACCTTTGACCTCATATACATCCACAATTACCCAGCCCGCCGAAGTGATACTGTACAATCCATTATCGCAAGATTTCTTGAGATAATGCAAAAGCCCCAATAATGTTTCTCACAACATCGGCTAGTAAAGTAAGTTTCTTTTTTTTATTAATTGATCTCTTCGCAGGATCTCATGGGCAAAAAGCACCAAACCCAGAAACAAGTAGTTTTTCTCACAAGAATCATTCCATCACGAGCGTTGCTTTTCTTCCGCTAAAAAATGAAACAGATCTTGTACGCTTAGGTGAAATTGAGCTAAAATTTCCTGTTGAAGCAATAAAAGTACTGCAGAGGACAAATAAAAAACTCAAAATTCTAGCCCCTGCTGATTGCCTACGCCTTTTCAAAGATAAGAACACTTCATACGAAGATCTGCTGGAAAAAAACCAATATGTGGAACTGGCTCGCCTTTTAGATGTTGATGGACTCATTAGCGGCAAAATCAAGAAATTCTCTCTTGGCATAGTTCACCTCGAGCTTAGCATTTATTCCCACCTCACCCACGATTATTTTATAATGAGGTTTGAGGAAGCTCTTGAAAAAATATTGCCCACATCGGTAGCCAAAGTGGTACAATTTCTTGCAAATTATTTAGGGGGGGATGGCCTATATCAAACAAAAAGCCTTGAACCCAAAAGCAGAATTGCCTTGCTAAGTAACCTAGATCCTCTCAGCTTAAATGAGCTTGCTATGCACTTGGGGGAAAAGGACCTAAAAACGAGCAACTTTCTTTATACTACCCTCTCTCCCCTAAGTAAAGAGGCTGTCTCAACTTTTTGGTCGATCTCAACCGTTGACTTTTCTCTTACAGAAATGACAGAGACATCTGATGGCATTCTAAGTTTTTTCCCATTAGAAAATGCCTTACAAAAATGGCAAGACTATCAAAATGAGGCAAGCCCAATTTTCTCTGGGGATAGAGAAGTAGTTATCTTTCGTCAGCTAGCTCGTAGTATTAATGCCGACTATCTCTTGATTTTTTATTACGAACCAGGTCACACTTTTGCAAGAGGTATTGACTTAAGAAATGGGGAGTTAACTTACTTAAGACGTAGATCCATCTCGCTGCTAACTACTCATGGAGAGATTTTTAAAACAACGATCGAAGAGTGGCTTCTAGAACCGAAATTACCGGATGTAAGTGATATAGGTGGCATAACGGCCTTGTCCCGAGAAGGTAGAGGCTCGGAACTTGCCACTGTGGCTATCCTTGATTTTTTTAATTTAACAAAGAAAAAAGAATTCCAATACCTGCGCACCTCGCTTTCTTCTGCTGTCAGTGAATCCATGCTACGTATATTTGAATTTCGCCGAGCGGATCGTTTTAAGGAAATAGCTGGGGAAAAATTTCTTGAGAAAGCTCGCCCCGACGATAACCTAAGCCAACTTTTTCAACTTACAGGAGCTGATTTCTTAATTTACGGCAATTTCACCTACAATAGCCGGGAGAAATTACTTCATATGGAAGCTCGTATCTATGATCTCTTTAACCAAAAGGAGGTAGGTCGGGTTTTCGAAAAAAGCCCTATTGACAGCCGGATCTTTAACGCGGTGGATAATATTGCCGAGAAGTTGGTACAGCTTCTCTATAAAATGGCAACACAACAACAAGGAGGCTAGAATGCCTAAAAGAATTATTCTATTTATCGCTATTTTCTACTCTGCCCTGGAGGCACGGTGGCAGGACCATCTTGTTTGGGATTTGTTTGCAAACTCAGCTTACCAGCAAAACCTACAAGATACTCATGGCTTCGGCTATGGAGTAGGGATATCTTTAAATCGTACGACCTTTTCACTCCTAGCCCGTAATTATGTGGTTAATACGGTAGACTATTATTTTCAGGCCCATTTGCTCCTACGGGCAGAATTACGAGAGCCCATAGCGGGCACAGGCTTCTTTTACCATTATGGCGCTTCTCTGGGTTTAGGTGTCATAGAAAGAAACCTTGGAGGCCCCTTCGGGGGGCTTATTGGAGATATTTTCTCCGGATTTTCCTATCCTTTAAACCAGCATCTTCTCCTCTACGGCCGTGTGGGCTTTCTTTATGGCAACTATTTTCGCGGTAGGGAGGGGGCGCTACCTGCCTCTGGAACTGGCTTTGAATTTGGCTTACGCTATAGTGAACCCATTTTAAGAACATTAGACTACTGATTACTGGCAAGCATTTGAAGTTCCTCAATACTAAAGCCCGCTTTTAGGCGAGCCTCCCTATTGAAATCTTTTCTCGCAAGCTTGGCACCTGGAACCGCCTGAGAGACCAACTTTTGGTAATCGCTTAACAAATGACCTTCCCGAGTTAATGCATAGCGAAACCATAGATCCCCCCTTTGTACATGGATGATTTCATCTTCCAAAATAATCTGCAAGGCTTGGATGATTTTGAGAGAAAATTTATCTTGGTAGGGCTCGAGTTTTGCTATAATCTGGGGGGTGGCATCTAAACCATTAGCTTCCATATAGCGGGGAAGAGCAGCCATCCTTTTGGCTAAACTGTCTTGGCTGCGATATGCCGCCATAAAAAGACCACTATGTACGGGTAGGGCCCCATAGTAGCTGTCTAACTCGCCCAGCAGCTCTTGCAATAAGATAAAATGACGCGCTTCTTCTTTTGCTGTCAGCACCCAATCACGGTAGTAGGCTAAAGGCATATGGCGAAAGCGATAGGCGTGATCTAGAGCAATATCGATGGCTGAATACTCAATATGAGCAAGGGCATGGAGCAGAGCAATACGCCCTTTTTGGCTATCTAAATGTTTTCGCTTGGGCACTTGGCTACCTTGCACAATTGTGCAAAAGGCAGCATAAGAGGGTTCCCGAAGACATTCCACAGGGCTTTCCATATCTTCGAGATTTTCTATTTCAAGCTCCGAGATAAGCTTTAGCTTCTGGGAAATTTCGGTACAACAAATTGCCTCCCAAAGAGAAGCAAAAAAAGGCTTACTCGTCATCGCTTGCCACTATTTTCACTACCCCCGATTCATAAGCAGCTCTCTCCACAGCCCGGGCCACAGCCTCATGCACTTCGGGATGCAAGAGAGGGGGTACCAATTCTTGCCTGTCGCTGTTTGCGAAGGAAGCAATCGTCATCGCCGCGGCAATTTTCATACGATTGTTGATCTTGCGCGCATTGGCCACAAGAGCTCCCTTAAAGATACCAGGAAAGGCAAGAGCATTGTTCACTCCCCTCCCATCGGCAGCAAAGGCAGCTCCCGCTGCCAAGGCCTCTTCAGGGCGAATTTCCGGGTTGGGATTTGATAAAGCCAAAATCACCTGACGGTGACGCACCATCTCAGGCTTTATGAGACCCTCTACACCCGTGGTCGCCACCACCACATCAGCTGTTGCCATTACCTCTGGCAAAGACATGGGCTCCCCACCCATATTACGTAATCTTTCGTTTGCTTCAGGTTGGATATCCACACCTACAATACGTTTTACCCCGTAAGCTTTGAGTAGTCTCGCAATGCCTGTACCTGCTGCCCCTAGACCCACAATGCCCACCGTCTGGTGGGAAAGTCTCTCGCCAATGTATTTCATGGCATTAGTTAGCGCTGCCAGGGTTACTACCGCCGTACCATGTTGGTCATCGTGCATCACAGGGATATCTAGTCTTTCCACCAAACGCCTCTCGATCTCAAAGCAATCTGGGGCAGCGAAATCCTCCATTTTTATGGCCCCAAACGAGGGGGCAATGGTGACCACCGTTTCTACAATGGTGTCGATGTCCTGACTATTAACGAGAATAGGGATGCCATTAAGCCCCACAAATTTTTTTAATAAGACAGCCTTGCCCTCCATAACGGGCATACCTGCGTGGACTCCGATATTACCTAAACCTAAAATGGCCGTGCCATTTGTCACCACCGCCACGGTATTCTTAATATAAGTATATTCATAGACAAGCTCAGGGTTTTTCATAATCGCCCTGCAGACCGTAGCCACACCAGGGGTATAGACCCGACGGATATCTCCTGCACTATCGATTTTCACTCGGCTTTCCATAGAAATCTTACCACCCCGATGGAGATCCAGCACCGCATCGGAAACCGAATCAATTTGGATACCCTCAAGTTGGCCTACTTCTTGCAATATACGACTCATGTGCTCTTCGTCGGAAACATAGATCTCTATTTCACGAAAGTTAAACCTACCAGCCCGCTTTATAAGCTTAAGATCCCCGATATTGCCTCCGCATTGCCCAATGGTGGTTAAGAGTTTTCCTAAGTAGCCTGGTTTATCCGTGATATAAACCCGTAGATTTTTTACAAGGTTATCCGTGGATTTTTCGTGCTTCATGGCTATAGTCACGACTTTTTTGGGGAATATGACAAACCGTCAAGCGAAGGGAAAAGGAAATTTCTTGAAGCTCCCTGGCTCTGGGATTGCCTGAAATTTTCAAAAAGAGTTCCCGAATTTTGGCTAAATACCATCTTCTACCTTGCCGAGCTAACATGTGCGCGCGCTATGAACTTCTTGCCAGTGTAAAGGAACTCAAAGACTACTTGGGACTTAGCCAAGAAATTACGTTCCCCCTACCCCAGAAAGAAATCTTTCCGAGCGAAAGCGCCCTAGTTCTTACCCCCTCCCCCAACATGATGGAGCTTACGATCATGAACTGGGGATTTTCTTTTCTAAAGGAGAAAAAAAGGTCTCTTGTGTTTAATATTCGGGTAGAAAGTTTTTCGCAAAAGCCCTATTTTCAAAAATTGGCCTATCAAAACCGCTGTGTCGTGCCTGCAACCGCCTTTTTTGAATGGCAAAAAAAGGGGATAAAAGGATTAAAATGGAGTTTTACCCCGCAAGACGGAAAGTTTCTTTTTTTTGCCGCTATTTACCGAAAGGCAAACCCCTTAGAATTTGCCATAATAACCTGCAAAGCTAAAAAACCCGTGACGGATATACACGACCGCATGCCCTTACTTTTGCCCAAAGATTACGTTAAAGATTATTTACATTTTGCAGGCTCCCCTGAGGAACTTCTTCCATTCCTCGACAAATTGCCAGTCGTTCACATAAAAGGCCACAACATAAGCCGAGATGAGTTTCTGCCTTTTGACAGACCCAAATTTACCACCAGAGACTAGGGTTATGGGCGGAACACAGGGGATAAAAATCAGGTGGTGGCGGATGGTAAGATGACATCCCGGGGGTGTTCGGTGATACCTGATCACCGCAGCCAATCAGAACTACCAATTCCGTCATATTGGTAGACGGATTGGTTAAGGTGGCCATAATCGACTGCAGGGAATTTGGACCACTTAAATTGGATAGTACCGCCCTGGCGAGGTGGGCGGGACCAAAACCTGGGTAATCACGATAGCCTACGGGAGAAGTCAGGTAGCCAAGGCTGTTGTGGCGCACCCCCGCTACGATCATCCGTACAAGTGCTTCCCGGGTTGATATTTTGCCTTCCGTATCGTTGTAGTTTACTGCGTTATTGGATGTCTTATCGAATAGATTGATCATCTGGGCCATGTGGAGAGCAGCTCGGCCCAACACAACGGCACGCACACTACCTCCTGTTACCGCACTTACAATGGCTGTTCCCCCCTTGCCACTACACCCACCCTCAATTAAAACAAGTTGACCTGCATAGTAGTTACTTCCACCTGTATGAATATTACAGCCAGTAAGCATACCGCCACTTGCCACGACCGTGCAAGTACCCCCACTACCACCAGCACCACGAACCTCACATGTATCCCCCTCAACATAGTTGCTCCCACCATAAAATTGCGAGAGTGAGCTTAGACTACCGGCCACATATGCCTGGGCTTGTGCTCCACTACCTGAACCCGTTATGGTAACAGTAGGATTCGTGGTGTAACCACTACCGGAATTTGTTACAGATATCCCCACTATCTTACCTGCCTCTATCTTTGCGACTGCACTTGCACCGCTTCCACCTCCTCCAGAAAAGCCAACCGAGGCTGAGCTGTACCCAGATCCTCCCGTTAGTTGGAGGTTGCGAACAATCGAAGCTAAATTATTAAGGCCTAGTCCACCAGAGGTGCCATTATAGTTTACCATAAGCTTTGCGATAAACTCATGGTCTAGTGATGGATTCACCGATGTCGGAGTTTCCGTGGCATCCGCAAGATGGTTCACTATAGTCGCTAATTTGTAGGAGTCCTCCTGCGTAAGCTGGGTTAAGAGTTGAGCCAGTTGAAGTATTCTTGCTTCATCTGTGATGCCTAGATCTGTATTAGCTAAAACAGCTTGGATAAGCCCAATTAAATTGCTTGATTTTTCCGTAAAATTAAGTAAGATTCCAAGTTTTTGCCCATTGTCCACATTGTCTATAAGTGTTACCAACCTACTAACTGGTGTTACATAGTTGATGAGATTGACTACTTTACCAAGACCTGTTGCCCCCCCATTTAATCCCCGGCTTGTTTGGCAACTCATACGCACCACAGATGGCAAACTAGCGCCACTGCCTCCACCCCCACTTAAACTTAATGTGGGATTTGCAGTATACCCACTCCCTTGGCGAGTGAAGATTACCTTCTTCACCTCTCCCCCAGAGATAAGAGCAATGGCTTGTGCTGGATGAGCTGGTGGTAAACTAATGTTCACCGTTGGTGCCGAGGTATAGCCAGCACCGCCACTTATCGGATACAAAGTTGTATAGGGCAGGGCATTGGTGGCTCTCCAACAATCCGGCCCCTCTATGAGGTTTACTAACTCAGCTACCTTGGGAGCGGAGCTAACCTTCATAGAATTGATGAGCTTCATAAGTTTATGGAGCTGCACATGGGGATTTCCCCCATCTGAATCATTGGGCATGAGTAGATAGACAATATCGCCCGCTTCCGTAATATTGTCAATGAGACCCGCTAGTTTTTTGCCTGCGGCGGTGAGATCACTACTGCCATCATCGGCAGTGCGTGATCCCTGAGCTACCCCGTTGAGAAGCCGGGTCATGTTCGTAGTATCAATGGCATTAATTAAAGTCACGAGCTTAGAACTATCGGCTGTATTTTCGATGAGATAAATCACCGTAGTCACCGCGCTATCCCTCGGGCCCCATACCCAATCATTTGCCTCACAAGTTGCCTGTGTGGTATAGGCGGTATCTGTACAGCCGACCGTTTCTGTTGATTTAAAGATATTGTTTACTAGGTTTGCTAAGTTGGCAATATTAGTAACATCGTAAATTAAATCAACCAATTTATCAGGATTACTGACCTGATCCATGAGCTGAGTTGTCTTTAAAGGTCCTTCTTTAGTGCTATCTAAATTTGCCATGAAATCCTCTAACTTTTGCAGATAAGCGGCTTGCGCTGCAGCACCTTGGTTGCCTGGCAACCTCTGGCCATCTAAGAGACTTGCCATGCGTGGGATTGAATTTAAATTTACACTTTCCAAAATAAAGAGTAGGTTATCCCTTGCTAATACATCAGCTGGCTGAGAGAGGTTTAAGTTATTCACGAGTGTGATGAGATCGTCCATATTTTCTACTTCTTGAATTAAGCGTGCCAACTTGCGCCTATCCGAGATTCCCGTGAGGAGGGGGATTAATTTTTCACTTAAGGTGTTGGGGGAACTACCGGCGGGTACCCCATTGAGCAGTTTCACAAGACGCGGGATAGCGCTATCTCCTGTCGGTAGGTTCGCAGGGAAATTTTGCCATTTTTGTACCCCGCTTTTCTGGTTTTGCCAACTATCTCCATTTTCACATAGGTTTATAAGCTCACTCATTTTTGAGAGTTGGGCAATAGGAAAATCACCTACAAGGCGATTCAACTTTTGGATATCTCCAACCTGATCAGTAATGTAAACCAACTTGCCCACAGAACTAATATCGTTTATTAGTGAAATAAGTCGACTTTTCCAGTCCGGGACGGATGGAATCGGGCCATTTAGTACAGCCTTTAGCTTACTACCCAAGTATACTATTTGCTGTGCATCCTCGGAAATACCGGCAGCTGTTCTGCGCCCATTAATCAGGACTGGTAATTTGGAATCATCCGTGACCTGCTGCATAAGCTCAAGCAAGCTGCGCAACTCCTGCATTTGGGGTGGCGGGTTTCCAACTAATATTTGAGACCACTCTAAGGTTGCTGAGTCTACACAAAACCCTTGAGCATTCGGGCAGTTATTTGTGTCAAAAATGTTCAACAAATAAACCACATCTCTGCCATCTATGACAGCCTCTATGAGATCGCCTAGCCTCTTGGCCCCCGCCAAAGTTTTTTCCTCTGGATCATTGACATCAGCAATACTATCATAGCCCACAACGAGATAGGCCAATTTTAGCAAGAAACGCCTATAGTTGCTATCAGCAGATGCCGAACTCAACACTTGCTGGCGTAATGTGAGCACTAAATTATTTATGCCTTTTTCGGAGAGTCGACTCATAATTTGGGCCATAATATTCATGTAATTGTAATCTCTTGTATCGCAATCTTGATAGTGCCAAGAATTCCAACTTCGCCCAGGTTGGGTATACCCCTCAAAAGTAGCCCTCGTGCATCCTAATTGTTTTATGGCATCAATAAGTTGCAAAATACGCCTAGATCCCTCCCCCGGTGGGTCAGCCTCGCGTAATTTGCGCACAAAAGTAACAATTTTACCCATGTCTCCTACTCGGTCGAGCAAATAGAGAAGTTCGTTCACAGGAAGGGGCTTTACACTTTGGTCCGCAGGGCCTTTCAGCAACATATTGATTTCATCAGGTCCCAGCTCCCGCGCTAGACGACCCATAAGTTCATTTTGTTCTGGAGTAATTTCTCGCAAAGCTGGCGGGGGTGCTTTACCCAAACATGCAGCAATGAGACAAATTGCTGTGAAAATTCCTGTTTTTCCCCGCATAATACCCCCTAAAACAAAGCTACCGTATAACCCAGTGTTAGAAAAAATCCTGAGTGAGAAAACTCATTGACCACATTTTTGTCTAAAACATCTCGCGAATAAGTAATGACCGTGCTACCAGTATGGGGGTCCCGTTTTTCCTGCGTGAAATTCCCCACCCGTACCATATTAGCCTCAAACGACAACAATTGGTATCCTAGGCGCAATTCCATCAGATGGCTCTTCTCTACTTGGTACTGAATGCCCCCCATAAAGGCGAAACGCAAGCCCAGGTCGTTAATGAAATTTTCCTGAAGGGTAGCTTTATTTTGCACTAAAAGCAAACCCTCAGGCACGAGGTTTGTTTCCATGCTGGTTTTGCGCTTGGCACTGACAATTCCAAGTCCCATTTGCAAACCAGCAAAAGGGATGAGCCTTTGCTTAGCCAAAAAAGAGCTTTGCGAAAGTCTTCCCAAATCTCCTTCGTGAAAATAAAACAGAGATATGCCTGGCGAGACCACAAGGGAATCTTCCACTGTCTTAATCTTTGCTATAAAAATTTCACTTTGGTTTTGGGGTATATCAAAAAATGTCACAGACCTGCTTTCATTTATGGTGGTGCGGCCTCCAAAAGGAGCCACATAGAGATGACCCCCTAATCTTACAGAGCGGACTTTTTCGCTGCCACGAATTTTTTGAAAGCCAGGGATGTAGGGCAACTGCAACCCAAAGAGAGCCTCAATTAGCAAGGCCCCTTGGGAAATGCTCTTGGCTTGGCTTGAAATATTTAGCTCACCCCGATAGTAAGGCGATTGCGCAAGGAAAATGTCGGAGCGAATGCCCTCAAGGCGGCCTTCTGCCCATGAAGGATGTTCCTTGCCCACTAGTAGTAGCGTTTGGGCTGTAATTTCAAAAGAAGAAAACCATTTGCCAATCCGTTCTGACTTTTTCTCTAACCCTTCATGGATTTCACTAGCTTCTTGCGCTATTATTAGCTTCGTGGTAAGACCTATAAGTAAAAACCTAATCCACAACATCAAAACACCACCCCAGCCTGTACAAAGGCACCTAACATTTCAAATTTATTCACCTCGATACTCTTGAAGCCAAGAGCTGTTAGGGGAAAAGAAGCCGCTAAAGTATCACCCAGAAGAGCCATACCTGTGCCATCCACATCCCTGTGAAGGTAGACAAAACCATAGTTTATCCCTAGGCGAAATTCTGTTTGGAGGTTCTTAAATTTGGGAGGTCGATAACCTGTATACAAGCGAAACAAGGGACCCACATCTGCGGTATTGTTTGATTCTGCCCTTCCCTGGAGCACCCGTTTCTGAAAATAGTCCGCGGGGGACTCAGGCGGCAAGAGATCCGTTCGCTCGGAATAAAAGGCTATTTTTTGCGAAGTACCTAAAATCATGGCCCCTACCGCAAGGCCCGCCGTTAGGCGCCCCCAATTTCTTTGCAAATACTCGTACTCATAGTATACCGAGGGAGAGAGGATCCATACATCTTCGTTCATGCTCATCTGGAAGCTGTAATGACCCCTTAGTGTTTGAGGATTGACAAAACCTAACTTGGCCATGGGACAATTATTGATATTAGAATTGTCGCAGTATTCCGTAAGCGTCATCTCCGTTTTCAGGTCGATTGTCTTTAGCGGAACAAGCCCTGCCAACCCAAAGTCAAATTCCAACTGATGTTTCTTGTCCGATGTTAGAAAATAGCCAATGGCTAGTCCCCCGGTCGGCAGAAAGAAAGTGGGGGCACGACGCACCGGCTTTGCCATGGAGAGAGAAAACTCAGGATTAAAGTTTAGTAGCGAAAGCTTTAACCTCTTACCACCAAAAGTGTCTTCAATCTGCTTTATAACCGCAAGAAATTCCGGACCAAGATTAAAGTAATTTACGGTGCTCGAAGCCTTTAAGTAGTATTGCCCTCTTTTCAAAACCCGACTTCTTCTCCAGGAAAGTACATCCCCAGACTCATCCTCAAAAGACCGTGATTCTGGCTCACCAGAGGGGGGGAGCTCTTGAGGTATACGTTCAACGTTTTCCTTTCTCGCAGTTTCCCTTTTACTTTTTTGACGAATTTCTAGCTTGCGCTCAAGAGCCTCTACAGGCTTTTCCTGGGAAAAAAGACTGTTCTCCTCTCGCAGAAAAAAGGCAAAAATTATGAGTAGCCACACACCCCTCTGCCGAAGAAACCAGCTTTCTAATTCTATATAGTTCATTTTGACAAATATAACGTTCGTTACACGCTATTTATATATCGTTCTATTAAGTAAGAGGGGTCAAAAATTTTACGAAAATTTATGCACCGCACCATAACACAAGACCTTGACATGCTGCTTTTTCCCACTACAATAACCTATGGAAAAATACGTAATAAGCCGAAAAGGCACCAAAATTCCACGAATAGGATTCGGGGTGTGGCAGCTTTCTTCAAAAGAATGCTACGAGGCAGTGCGTTATGCCCTTGAGGTAGGTTATCGGCTAATAGATACAGCCAAAATATATGGTAACGAAGAAGCCGTAGGTAAGGCTGTGCGGGATAGCGGGCTTCCACGAGAAGAGATTTTCATTACCACAAAGCTTTGGAATAGTGATCAGGCTAAGGCTCGCAAAGCCTTTGAAACAAGCCTCAAAAAATTAGGTTTGGATTATGTCGACATATACCTCATTCATTACCCCGTTCCTGAGACTAGGATGCGTGCCTACCAAGAATTGGAAAAACTTGTCCAAGAAGGATTAATCCGAGAGCTTGGTGTGAGCAACTACATGATCCACCATCTAGAAGAGCTTTTAAGCCATGCCGAAATCCCCCCGGCGATAAATCAAGTGGAAATGCACCCCTGGCTTTACCAGAAAGAACTGGCCGCATACTGCCAAAGCAAAAAAATCTTAGTCGAGGCCTATAGTCCCTTGGCACGTGCCCAAAAAATAAAGGACCCCGCCTTACAAGAATTGGCAAGGTCCCTTGGCAAAACGCCGGCCCAAATTCTAATCCGTTGGTCACTCGAGCACGGCTTTATCCCCCTACCCAAATCAGCTAAGAAAGAGAGAATTATAGAAAATTACTCCGTCTGGAACTTTACTTTGCCAAAAGAAATCATGGATAGGCTCGATAAATTCCACATAAATTACCACACTTGCTGGGACCCTACCCATGAACCCTAGTCTTTTATTATAAAGTATATCATGGAAAATAGAGAAAAAGCAATGCTTAGCAAAAGACCAATGATAGGCCAGTTTTCTTCAGTTTCGGCAATTTTTGTTCCAAAATAAATTACAGGAATTTTCATAAAGACAACAGCTATCAGAAAAAGCCGGCCCATTTTGGTTAAATCAGGTTCTTTTTCCATGGCCTAGGAATGTACCAAGGTGTAGACCCCCATGATAATAAAAACAGCACCCGCGACAAACTTTAGTACCCTGGGAGAAACATGCGCGGCTATGAAATTTCCAGCTAGTGTACCAATACCTGCAGCTAAGATAAGTGCCAAAGAAGCAGCAAAAAAAATCACCCAGCGTGGAGCATTTTTTTGGGCAGCAAAAAGCAAGGTGGCCAACTGGGTTTTATCCCCTAACTCCGCTAGAAATATAGTTAAAAAAACCTTTAGGAAAACCTCATACCACATAGGACACTCTTTGGCTAGGCTTGAGGTTTGACGAGCAAAAATGATATGTCATCTGCAAATGGTTGGTTCCCTCTAAAGAGCCTTAATTCTTCCATGATACTTTGCGCAAAATCCTCTGGTGGGAGATGCCGCGACTTCAATAAAAAGTAGCTTAGTCTCTCTTCTCCAAAAAACTCCTTTTCGGGATTTTCACATTCACTAATGCCATCCGAGTATACGAACAGAACATCTCCCTTGCATAAAGTTAACTTACCAGGTGCAAAAATTTCTTCATTTAACTCCATAGCCCCCAAGAGAAGTCCTGGAGTGTCTAAAAACTCAACAGTATTATCTTTGCGTACGCAAAGAGCACGGGTATGCCCAGCATTGCAATATTCTACGTCTGCCGAACGAGACAGAGCAAGAAAAAAGGCCGTCATGTAAGCTGAGGTTTTCATTTCCTTAAGCAAAAGATGATTTATCCTGTGGCAAAGCAAAGAAAGAGGTGGGTTATCCTGCACCGCACTCTGGAATACCTGTTTGGCTATCATGCTCACAAGGGCTGCTGGCACACCATGGCCGCTAACATCTCCTAAGAAAAGATAGATTTTTTCCGAGGTTTCTACTACCCCACATACATCGCCTGAGACCTTTGAGCTGGGCATTGCGTAAAAATAAAGCTCATAATCCCCTACCTTGCGGGGAATTTCCGCATTCATAAGCTGTTGGATTTCCGAAGCCATGGAAAGCTCAAGCTCGAGAATTTCTTGTTGCTGCTTTAAACGCTCGTTAGCCTCTTTTAATTCACGAGTACGCCTTTCTACCATGATTTCAAGCATCCTGTTCTGGCGTAAAAGTCTCTCGGCAGCACTGAAGAGACCATCAGAAAGTCGGGCCAGCTCTTTATCGGCAGTGCCCGTAAAGGTTTCACTTTGTCTACCAGCACGCAAAGATTGGCTCATTTTTTCTAATGAGTAGATACTCTGGTAAATATTATACAAAAACATAGCCATTAAAAGAGCAAAATTAAAAAAGGCTACAATAGCATAAAATAAAACATTCTGTAGTATATGCCCTTCAGCTATGTTTTTCTGGGCCATAAGCGAAATAAGCAAATAGCCTGAAAGAGCAGTTAAGAGCAAAATTATGATTAGCTTGCGTCGTAGAGAAAAAACATAATAATGCCCCGGCGATCCCCCTAAATGATATATCTTTCGGCGCACCTCGGAGCGGCTACGAAAAAAATGAAGATCCGCCGTAAAATAAGAGAAAAACATCAAATGTGGAATGCTTGCAGCAATGGCCTGTAAGTAAGCAAAGAGATTACCAAACCCCCTTACCGCAATTTCATAGCTAGCTGCGGGAATCAAAAATACCGCCACATCCAAAAGAGAAGTGGTCATGCGCAAGATGGGCAGCTTCGTAAGATCTTTGAGAAGTTGGTCATATTCGGCAATAGGACGCCCCTGTAGAAGTGTGCCATTTTTATACATATGGTTAATTCGGTTTACCATGGAAAAAACAGAGGGGATACCAAATCGATGAAAGCTCCCATGAAGAATCCAGTGGACCACTACCACGAAGGGAAAAGCTACCAGAAAAAGAACTGTTAAGAGATCGGGAAAAAACTGCATGGCCATGCCAGACACATAGCCATAAGCAAAAAGAACCACCGGTATTGATGCCCAAAGGTAATGAAATTGAGGACCAAAACAATGGCCAAAGTACCTGCACAAATTTTCGCAGGTGGCCATATATTTTTGAAAGATACTACGCGATAATTTTCGAAAATAACTACTCGCCCTGACTAAGGGTGAAACCATTTACTCCATCAAAGGTATAGAGATTTTCTGTTTTAATAAAGTCTATACCTTTTTGGCCTATTTTGTCAAGAAGAACTAGAATATCCTGGTGGCTTATACCCTTGTCCGTCTTTGAAACAAAGCGACAGCGAAAATGATCGGTGCAAAAAGAAACAGCCATGGGATTTGGGTATACCTTGAGTCCGCGATTTGAGATCATCTTTAGCTTTAATACCGGATGCTCAATGGCCTCCAGAAGCTCTCCCAAGGAGGCAGGGTCTTTCGTTGGCCATTCTACAAAAACATCAACACCCACAAGTTCTTTTTTAACTGAAATATTCGTGAGAGCATGACTTGGATTCATGCGATAAGATGAAGTTCGAAAACCTTTCAGCTGCTCTGGCTTTTTCCCAAGATTTGCTATCACGGCTTCGGCAAACTCCCGAGTCGTGACCTTTCGGCGGCTTTTTCCCTCACGAAAAATATCGTTTGTGTGTATACCCTCTTCGATAGTTCGCAGCCAGGCATTTTGAATCAACTCTGCCTTTTCCGCCAGCCCCACATGCACCAACATCATCACTGCTGCCTGTAAGAGCCCAGAAGGGTTTGCAATACCCTTACCCGCTATGTCAGGAGCCGAACCATGTATAGCCTCAAACATAGCCGCATGTAATCCAATATTAGCTGAACCCGCCAGGCCAACGGATCCCGCTATTTGGGCTGCAATATCTGAAATTATGTCTCCATAGAGATTTAAGGTTACAATAACATCAAAGCGCTCCGGAGTGTCTGCAATACGAGCGGAGCCAATATCAATGATATAGTGATCTTTTTCGATGTCAGGATACTCCTTCCCTATTTCGTTAAAAATATGGTGAAAGAGACCGTCCGTCATTTTCATTATGTTGTCTTTGGTCATGCAAGATACTTTTTTTCTACCATAGGCTCGCGCATACTCAAAAGCATAGCGGATAATGCGCTCACAACCTGGACGACTAACCAGCTTTAAGCACTGGACTACCTCTGGGGTTTGGCGGTGCTCAATACCTGCATAAAGGTCTTCCTCGTTTTCTCTAATTATCACTAAATCCATCTGGGGATGGCGGGTCTCAACAAAAGGATGATAGGCTACGCATGGCCTTACGTTGGCATAAAGGGAAAGCATCTTTCGCATGGTGACATTTAAGGATTTATAACCTCCACCCTGAGGGGTAGTGATTGGCGCTTTCAAAAGCACTCTTGTCTTAAGTATGGTTTCCCAAGCCTTCTCATCAATGCCAGATGTATTCCCCGCCAAATATACTTTTTCACCAATATCAATAAAATGGTACTCAAGGGGAACATCAGCAGCATGGAGAACGGCTAGAACCGCATCCATAATTTCGGGACCTATGCCATCCCCCTTAGCTATCGTGATGGGAATCTTTGAGCTCATGCGACCTTCTCAAAGTCTCTTTTCCCGAGGCAAGAGAAATTTCGCCTTCCCAAAAAAGCTTTGCCAATCCCAAAAATAAGTCTGAGGTTCAGGATAAAATCCCCCATTCGTTTTAAATAAATACTTTTTCCTCAGATGACCCACAAATAGCCAGGGAGCATCCTCTTGGATGATCCTTTGTATTTCGAATAATTTACGAGGAGAATAATCCCCCCTATCGATGAGCTGATCTACCTTATTATTTACATAATAAGCCCGATTGCCACCGACACCTATATTGCGGCTGTGGAAAAGAGGCTCCAAGAAATTCTCAGGATGGGGGTAATCGGCAAGCCATTTAAAAAGATATATGCCAGGTTTTCTTTCATTATTATTGCGAATGAGCGAGGGAAGATCCATAGTGTGGATATAGGAATTTACCCCCATTTTTTTTAAAATCTGCTGCAATATACGACTCAGGTTTTGTCTTTCTCGATCCGGAGGGGTAAAAATAAAAATGCGGTAGTCGGCAGCTACTTTAAAGTGCGGCAAACTCCTATGTGGATGATATATTTCAGGAAGAGAAACACCCCACTCTTCGGGTACCACCGCCTCAGAAGCACGACAGCTGCCTAAGGCCACCTTTTCGCAAAAGGTTTTACGGTCAAAAGCATAATTAAGAGCCTTTCGGAAAGATTTCTCACCCAAAAGAGCAAAATCAGAGACAATGGCTCCATAAAGGACCGCTGTACCGCTTAGCTCATAAGGCCAATATAGTTCCTCTTCATAAGGCATATGGCGGTAGGCCCCCTCGGCCTCATAAATGGTTAGCTGCTTTTTGGCAAAGAAAAAATAGCGGGAGGATTCATCCGGTAATACAAGAAGTTCAACAGCATTGCGAGAAGATTTTAAGAGTATTCTTTCGGTTGTCTGCAGGACAAGCCGATAAGGACTTAGGTTGTCAAAGTAACCATTTGAGAGAAAACCTTCTTTAGAATAAATCGATGTCTTCGGCAAGGTAAGCCGAAACCTCAAACTTTTCCACAGTCCTCTCCTGCCATTAAGCTCAAGCACAACCTTATCTGCACCGCGAGCCTTTATTTTTCGCAAGCCAGAGAGAACCCAGCTTTGCCTGCCAGAATCCCGTAGACGCTGTAAACAAAAGACGACATCATCGGCGTGCAACTTTTTCCCACTTTTTTGAAAATAAGCCTCACGCAATCTAAGAATAACTCGGCTTGCCTGAACCTCTTCGTCGGCAACTAAATCCCCTTCAAGCCGGCCATAGCTACCCAAACGGTAGAGTCGACGGTGCAGCAGGTTTAAGACAATCCCCGAGGCCTCATCCACACTTTCAATAGGATCTAAAGATTGCACTCGATAGCGCAAGAAATAGCGGATGGGAGCTGGCTCATCACCTCCACCCTGACAGGAAAGCCAGAAAACGAAGGAGAAAATGCAGTATAACCTTAGCGCAAAATCCCTCAAAAATGAGCGGGAAACGGGACTTGAACCCGCGACCCCTTCCTTGGCAAGGAAGTGCTCTACCACTGAGCTATTCCCGCATGGACCATGTGCGAGCGGAGGGACTTGAACCCCCACACCTTTCGGTACCAGAACCTAAATCTGGCGTGTCTACCAGTTTCACCACGCTCGCCACAAGGTAAAGCAAAAAGGTGGGTGATCGACGGGGATCGAACCCGCGACCGCAGGAGCCACAATCCTGTGCTCTACCAGCTGAGCTACGACCACCATCTTGCGCGCCAGAGAAGATTCGAACTTCTGACCCACAGCTTAGAAGGCTGTTGCTCTATCCAGCTGAGCTACTGGCGCCCCAACTGCCGTAGCGCCAGAGGTCTCTTCCCGGCTTCGGGATGATTGGATTTGAACCAACGACCCCCTGCTCCCAAAGCAGGTGCGCTACCGCTGCGCTACATCCCGCTGTACCTCAGGCAGCCAAATACCCCAATGCTATAGGAAAAGTCAGGCCGTCAACTCTTTCGAGGACACTTGCTTCATGCCTTTGACACAGGCCGGCTCTCCAAACCAAAAGCCTACTTGCCCGATAGGCCATGACAAACCTCTGGTAACTACCAGAGATAACCTTCTTTGCCTTATATTCACCTAAGAGCCTCTCTTTTCCAAAGTCAACACAGCCATGGCTTACTACAAACTAGGGTTATCCTCTAGAGTTTTTCTCTCGGCAGGAGATGAGCAAACATGGCCATTGCCCCCACCCTCCCAACAAAAATACCCACACATAGAGCGGCGCAAAAGCCATAGACATAGTGCCTGCCTGGCCTTGTCTCTTCCCATCGCTTGCGCCGAACTCGGAGATAAATCCATGGCCCAGGGCTTCGGTCTCGCCTATTCAAAGGGACGGGATCGACGGGCGGGTACGCGCACATGGGCATCTAGGGACAACTTTTTGCCAAGGCATGGCTTTAGCGAAGATGATCTTCATGTATCCCTCACGTCTCCTTTCATACTTACCTCAAAGCTTCTAACCCTAAAAATCAGGGTTGGTTTTTGCGTCGTTATCTGAACATGGACCATTTTTCTACTTGCGACAGGATGGTCCCCCATCACAACACTACCACTATGAGCCGCAAGGTTTCTTCTGCCTGCTCGGGAATACCCTATCCCATAGGTGGCTTTTGTTGAAGACCATCCCCCATTATTATTCCAAAAGACATCAGCGTATCCATGATTTTTCAGTTCGTCAACGATACCGCTGACAATCATAAAGTAAATTCTGGTTCACTGGTAAACTCCTCGCTATCGCAGAATCCACATTGCGAGATATAAAAAAATCATAAGCGGAACGATATTAGAGGAATCCTACCAACATCCCATAACCAACGAGAATGGCCCTCCCAGCGTGCGCGCCCATGGGGACAAAATACGCTATGCGTCAAGACTAGCTAAAGTGAGAAAAATTGAGAACCAGGAAGCCACTTGCAATGTACGCCGAAACTTCCCATATACTTCTCCTACGAAACATCAATGAGCTGGCGGCTTCATGGAGTCTTATAGAAACATTTTTTGGCACCACGTACATTTTTCAGGCAACTTATATACATTGGGCCCATAGGGCTCACTTTACTTCAAAAAGGAGACAAATTATGGGTTGGAAAATTTTGCCGAGTGCGTGCTTGCTCCTTGTTGTCGCAACATGCAAAAGTAATAAAGCAGCACCGGAGCCCATTTCTGGAGATGAATCCGACACGTACACCGTGGGGGGCACGGTTTCTGGTCTTTCAGGAACGTTGGTGTTGCAAAATAATGGCGAGGACAACCTTACCATCACCACCAATGGCAATTTCACCTTCCCTACGAGATTACCCGAGGGGGCAACATATGATGTGACAGTTTTGATCAACCCCGCAGGGCAAGTTTGTCATGTACGCGACAACCAAGGCACGGTCGCTGGCACCCACGTGACAAACATCATGGTACAATGTAGTTCCGATACCACTTGGGTCCAAGATGCCTACCTCAAAGCCTCTAACGCGGAGGCAAGTGATGAATTTGGCTATTCCGTCGCTATCTCAGGTTCCACCATCGTTGTAGGTGCCTATCAGGAAGACTCCAATCAACCCACCATCACCAATATCGATGGTCAGGCTTCCCCCGACAATTCCGCAGCCGACGCTGGTGCCGTCTATGTCTTTAAACGTAACGCAAACGGCAACTGGATACAAGATGCCTACCTCAAAGCTTCTAATGCCGAAACAGGTGATTGCTTTGGCTATTCGGTGTCGATCTCGGGAACCATGCTTAGTGTGGGCTCGCCCTACGAAAGATCCAACCAGACGACAATCACCAATAACGATGGTCAGGCTTCCCCCGACAATTCCGCAGCCGACGCTGGTGCCGTCTATGTCTTCAAACGCGACACAAACGGCAACTGGATACAAGATGCCTACCTCAAAGCTTCTAACGCCGAAGCAGACGACTGGTTTGGCCATTCCGTCGCTATCTCAGCTTCCACCGTGGTCGTAGGGGCACCTCGCGAAGATTCCTACCATACTACCATCATTAATGACGATGGTCAGGCAGCTACAAATAACTTTGTTCCTAACTCTGGTGCCGTCTATGTCTTTAAACGGGATGCAAACGGCAACTGGATACAAGATGCTTACCTCAAAGCTTCTAACGCCGACACAAACGACGATGAATTTGGCCGTGCGGTCGCCATCTCAGGAACCATAATCGCCGTCGGAGCGAATGGGGAAGACTCCAATCAAACCACCATCACCAATAACGATGGTCAGGCGGCCCCCGACAACAACGCACACAACACGGGCGCCGTATATGTCTTTAAACGGGATGCAAACGGCAACTGGATACAAGATGCCTACCTCAAAGCATCTAACGCAGGGAACGACGATTACTTTGGCTATTCCGTCGCTATCTCAGGTTCAACCATCGTTGTAGGTGCACATCAGGAAGACTCCGACCAATCGACCATCATT
>JANWWS010000050.1 GCA_025055765.1 Leptospiraceae bacterium
CTACGTGCCGGAGGGCCTTGATTTTGAATTTATAGCAACTGGCAAGATTGTCGAAAAATCAGGGCAGACGAGAGTTAAAGGTGAGGTAACCGTAGTCTGTCCTAACTGCGAAGTAAAGAATCGCTATGAAATTTAAGCTAGCTCTTTGCCTCTTAGTAACTGCGGTCTCTGCTTGTCCTAGCTTACTTGAGAAAGAAAAAAAAATAATTTGGGAAAAATGGCATTATTTGGTGAATCATTTTGGGCACTTTAAGATGCGTGTTCCCCCTCCTTGCGTGCGCGTAGGGCAACACTATTTTCAAAGCATCTATAATGGAAACAAACTACGCTCTGCTTATGATGAAGAGGAGCATGTTGTCTATCTAAGAACTTGGGATGTTCGCGCTCTCGAACATGAATTGGGGCATGCCTATTTGAGCAAACGCTACGGCTCTATGCCCTACCCTTTATCTGAAAAACTTACGCGATGTCTTTATGAACGTCCCGTCATAACGCAAACGAAAATTACGGAAAACGAGCTAAGAAATTTTCTTATGGCCATGCCTTCGGATCAATGTGTCTCGAAAAAGGCGGCGTTTTATCTTTTACGGTTGAGTTTTGAAGATTGGGCAAGATTATTTCACAAGCAATAGATTTTTTATTCTTTCAGCAGCCAAAGCGTTGCGGTCATTGAGATAGCTTTGGAGGTTTTCTTCAAGTCCCTGTGGGTTGTTGGTGTGCAATAAATAGAGGAAGCGATAAAGCTTAATTTCAGGATATTGCGGATAGCTTTCCTCGATATGGCGCAGAATATTAGAGGCCATGTTGTAATCCTTACGCTGTAAGTGAGCTAAAAACTTGTCTTCGAGTGCCCAGAGAAATTTTGGGTTGAGCTCTAAAGCCTTTTTTATGGCAGAGCCAGCAGGGGTATTCTCGTCAACGAGACTGCCTGGGCTTATGCATGCAGAGAGATAATGGAGTTCTGGGTCGCCAATTTCCTGAGAGAGCAACCGGGAGATAATCTCTTGCGCCTCCTTTTTCTTGTTTTGCACTAATAAGAGGTGAGCTTGGGCCCGTAGAACAATGTTGTTATCAGGAGCATTTTGTTTTGCTAAATTCAAGAGTTCCTGGGAACGGTTGAAGTAAGGATTTTTGAGTCCCTGTACAGCCTCACGATAGCTAAAATGAGCATATAGCAGGGAGAGCATGGCCATGGCCTCAATATTCTGCGGTTCTTTTGCTAGAATTTGCTCGTATAATATGGCAGCTGTGCGCAGGGATATTGTATCATACTTGCGATATTGCTCTCTGGCCACCTGCAGTTCGGCGAGTTCTGGCTTGGGCTGCGCCCAAGTCTTTACGCTAAAAAAAGATATTAAAATAAAAAGCCTAAACATTACTTTTAATTTCGGATGCTTAGTGCCCATAGTTAAGATTTTTGCGCTGCCTCAGAAAAAGCATGAGGGCTAGTGCACTAAAGAGCGCTGAAAGATAAAAGGGAGCAAAAGACCAAGCATGAAACAAACCTGTGGCCAAGATAGGAGCTATAATGCGAGTAATGGCGCCCAGGGAATGCATGAGCCCTAGCTGAAATCCTTGTTCTGTTTCTCGGGTTTGCAGAGAGATAAGTGTGGGTAAAGAAGGGTTTACGGTGCCCAAACCATAGGCCATAAGGCATATTACCGAAAAATAAGCAAGACTCATGGTCTGCAAAGGTAAAATTAAGTAAGCAGCTATCACACCTACCATACCCCGTGTCGTAATTTTCCATAAATCCCAGCGGTTTACAAGAACGCGGTAAATACCCCCTTGTACAAGAACCATAACGATACCTAGGGCGGCAAAAAAATGACCTGTCGTTCTTGTGTCGTAGGCAAAGCGTTCCCATAGATCCCAGGCAAGAACAGCCTCAAGCTGCACAAAACCCGCCTGCAAGAAAAAATAAGCTCCCAAAAGATAGCTCACCTTGCTTGAGCGAACCTCTTTCCACAGCACAGAGGGATGGAAAAGCTTTCTATTACTTGGCTGCCGTTTCCGCATATCCCGTAAGCTTACCACCACCCAAGAGAAATTTATCAGAGACAAAACCATGCAAAAATAACCAATGCTTGCATATGAATTCCCTCCGCCAAGCCCTAGATGCCACTGGCTGAGCTCCGCGCCTAAAAATGGACCTAGAATAAACCCTAAACCAAATATGGCTCCCATGAGGCCCATCGCCTTCGCCCGTTCCTGTGCAGAGGTCACATCAACAAGGTAACTTTGGGCCACACTGAGGTTACCCCCCGAAAACCCCGCTAAAAGCCTTGATAGCAAAAAAACGCCAAAATTTGAGCTAATCCCCCACATGCCATACGCCAATATATTGCCAGCCAGGGTCATCATCAGAATGCGTTTTCGACCATAAATGTCTGATAGCCTACCCCAGATAGGAGACGCCAAGAATTGAGCGAATGAATAGCTGGCCATAAGTAGACCCCCGTAGATTTCCGCATGATCCTCGTTTAAATCCGACATTTGCACAAGTTCTCGGGTTAGGTCTCGGATGACCGGAATAATCGTTCCAAAGCCTAACATGTCTAAGAAAATCACGAGATAGATCGGGAAAGTTCGCCTATCCACAATGGTCGTATTTCGAGGATTCGATAAATTGTCTACCTCAAGGAAGCAGTTGTAGCCGCTTAATGCTGTAAGAATACTCTGTCTGCTTTCGCTTTATTTCTTGATGTTTTTTGATTAGTCTCTGGCCGGTTAAGACCAGCTAATTATAGAAAGTATATCTTTTTATCCCCGGATGCTAAATCTTGGGCGCCTATAATTAGACGTACTCGCAAAAGAGGGAGCAAGATGTGGTTTCCCCCCTTCCCCATGCTTGGGCTGTGCAAACCCAGCCCAATACCGATGCACCATTCAAGGCGTGCTTATTATTTGTCGCCAATATATGGCCGGCCATGATAGGTCTTCGTAATATGTGATAAATTTTGAGCATATTTTGGGGCGAGGAATTTGCCCATGCACTCAGCATAGCAAAAAGAAATCCCCCCGTGAACAAAAAGTGGTCGAAGGGGACCAAGCGAATTTAGCAGCTATAACGAGGTGCGACAATAACTTGTCGCATAATGAGAATGTATATGAACTGGGCGCCAATTATTCGTGTCTCTGGCTAAGAAATTGGATTGGTCCGCGATCAGGGTCATAAATGATAGCATCTTGTAGGGGAATGATGGTGGGTTCTTTGGGAGGATAAGGTAAGGCCTTGAGGAAAAGCCTTTGGTTTAAAATAAGGAAATCAAGGACGCGCACGGTGGCGGTTACGGGCTCACCCGTTTTTTGACGATAGTTAATTTTGAGAAGCTGGCGGGCTTTAATAGCACGGGAGAAGTACTTTAGGATCTCGTCCAAGTTTTCGGGAAGGCGTATCTCGAAGTTGCTCACGCGGCGGGCCTTACCCATAAGTCGGGCAAACTTCTTTTTGGAGGTAATCTCCCCTGCCCTTTTATGGAGAGCGTCGAGAAAAATTAGGGCTGTGGCCTCCGCATCCGCAAGAGCTCGGTGGGCTTGACCTGTATCAATATTGAGTTGCTGCTTCAGTTGACGAAGAGAGTGGGATGGTCTGTCAGGAAAATGGGTCCTAGAAAAATATAGGTGATCGTAATACTTGTTGCGAGGAAGAGGTATCCGTATTTTTTGCGCTGATCGTGCGATAAAGGCTAGATCAAACGGAGCGTTATGAAAAAGAAGAAGATCATTTCTTAAGAAAGCGAAAAAGGCAGGTAATGCTTCTTCAAGTTCTATAGCATACTTGGCAATTTCCTCTGGGGTGATGAGGTTGACCGCCCGGGCCTTCGGATCGAATTTGTGTTTGGGCCTGATTAACACCTGAAATCGCTCGGATATCCCCCCTTGGAGTGTAAAACGCACCGCACCAATTTCCACCAACTCGTGTCGAAAAGGATTGATACCTGTTGTCTCTGTGTCGACGGCTACCCAAGTAATGGTATCGAGGACCCCCACGGGAAAAGAGGAAAAGCCAGTTTCGCTCTGGCAAGGATTTATTCATCGCAGAGCGAACTACCACTGGGCATGAATCACCACCGATTTTGACAAGAAATGGCACATCCGAAGCGGTGAGAAGAGCTGGCCATTCATGTCCTTGCGCACATTTCACCATTTGGCCAAGATAAACCTTCGATGATGGCCATTCGCCAATCAAAATCGAAGGGGTACATAAGCTCTTTTTTTGAAAAGAGGTTTCTTGCCGAGTTTCCCCTACCCTACTTTTTTTCAGCAGAGACGGATTCTTTTTTTGCTTGTTATGGAAATCCACAACCATTTTTCTACTTAAGGAACTCCGTATCGCTGACGATAAGTCCGACAGCGGGGGAATCTTCTCCTGATAGGAAGGTAAGGCCATAGCTAACGATAAAAGCAATCCAAGCATAGCTATCCATACCAGGTATTTACTTTTTGTAAAGAAAAATTTGTTATATTTTTTAAGCAAATTGCTTATAATTTAACCAGCAAGCGTACCTGATTGCATCTCTTCTTCCATGAGTTTTTTGGCATCTTCCAAAAAAGCAGCATGTTTTGGGTTTTCTTCATGTAACCAAAAATGCCTTTGAGCCTCGAGGGCTGGCAAGAAATACTGCAAAATCTGTCTTTTGCGAGCCAAGGATGACTTCCATGCCATGAGTTTAGGCATGTTACGCTCTAAGGTGGTTAATAGGCCTTGGTAAAAATCCAGCAGGTCATGGATTGTGTCGGCGTGGGGGGCAAGCTCAGGTTTCTCTTTGTTCTGCACCATGGTGGCAAGAAAGGATGTTATGGCCTGAAGGGCTTCCTCATCCAAGAGGCCAAATAAAGGTAAGGTGAACATTCTCTTCCATTCCAAACGCCGCAGATAAACCCTAGCCGCGAAAACAGGATTTTGAGCAAGAAGCAAGGCCTCTTCATTGTCCAAAAGGTCTACCGCTCTTTTTTTCATAGATGGCTCTTGTCCTTGCAATTTAACGGCATGCATTTTGTCCGGACGATAAACAATGATCCGACACTTAGGGTATTTGGTCTTTAGCCGTACCATGATTTCGCGGGGTATCTGGGGATCAGCGACAAAGTAGCGGTTACCCTGGTTAATGGCGGGAAGGGGACCTGGCCAATAGAAACGGGAATATAGCACCACCGCAGGCAGTTGGTCGACACCATCAAAAAGCACCGGGATCCGCACATACTGAGTACTGGAAAGCCCCGCAAAATGGAATGGGATTTTCATGAACGAGCGGTCTACATCGTAGAAGCCTATCGTATTTACCGAATGACGAGTAAAATCAAAGGATTCCCCCAAGAAAATGATTTGATTCAGCGGATGGATTTGATGGATAACACCTGCCCTAGCGGTTGCCAGTGGGACGCCATTTTCAAAGACGAGGTAGGTACCATGTTTCGTATTTAGCCGGATTAGGTAACCCTTAGGCGTGGTGTATTCTAAGTGCTCATCCAAGGCCATGTTCTTAGAGAACCAAACCGAAATCCCCTGGCAAGTAATTTTGTGAATGTCGGATATCCGACTATTCTCAGCTTCTGAGGCATGTGTCGGATGTCCGACAATTAGTAATCACAAATGCTGTCGGATATCCGACAAAAAAGATTTGACACTTTAATGATCGTACCGATAATGAGACATAATGAGTGCTAAGGTCATTGCTATAGCAAACCAAAAAGGGGGGGAGGGCAAAACAACCACAGCTCTTAATTTATCGCATGGTCTAGCGATCGAAGGTTTTCAAACCCTGCTTGTAGACATTGATCCTCAGGCCAATAGCTCAAGTATCTTTGTAGATCCAGATAAGCTCACTCTCTCTGCTGCCGATATTTTTTTGTCTAAGAAGGATGTGCAGGACATCATTCAAAAGACACAATACGAGCGGCTTTACATATTACCGGCGAAGATCAATCTTGCTGAAGTGGAATTAAGTAGTCTTAATGTGGAGGCCCCCTATATTTTGCGGGATGCTTTATCCAAAGTAAAGGAGACTTACGATATGATTGTTATCGATTGTCCCCCTAGCCTTTCCATTTTTACTGTAAATGCTTTGGTTGCTGCCGATTACGTCATAATTCCCTTGCAAGCAGAGAAGTTTTCGATTGATGGTATTCGCGGTTTGCAAAACACCATTGAAAGCATTAAGCGACGCATAAATCCCAGTTTGCGCATTTTAGGGGCCCTGGTCACCCAACTTAAGAGCAACACTGTGCTGACGAAAACCATTATGCCCGTGATTCAAAACTATTTCCCGGTCTTTGAAACATCGATTTCCACTGGTGTTGCTGTTGGAGAAAGCCATCTTTCTCGTAAAACCCTTTTGGACTACAACCCGAGCATTAAGCAGGCGAAGGAATACTTTTCTTTTGTAAAGGAAGTGGTCCGTGGCATCCAAAACTAAAAAGCTTTCTATTGCCGCTGATATCTTTGAAAAAAACCTGGAGGGGGTGATCCGTAAAATCCCATTGTCAGAGATTGTTCCCTCAACTGATCAGCCCCGGCAAAATCGAGATATCAACATTGAGGCCCTGGCCGAATCTATGGCGAAGGAAGGGCTATTGCAACCAATTGTAGTCACGAAGGAGGAGTCGAAATATGTTATCATAGCTGGAGAGAGGCGTTACCGAGCTGCCACTTTGTTGGGTTGGCAGGAAATAGAATGCCGCATTTTGCACCGGGATAGCCGCGAGAAATATAAGCTTGCGGTAATTGAAAACCTCCAAAGAGAGAATCTAGACCCCTACGAAGAAGCCCTGGCATACAAAAAGCTCAAAGAGCAGTTCCATTACACCGACGCAGAGCTTGCCAGTATTTTAGGTAAATCCCGTAATTATATCAATGAAATCCTGTCTGTAGCCGACATCCCCCCTGAAATTCAAACCGAGGCCCGAGAGGTGGGTATCGACAATAAAAATTTACTTATACAACTAGCGCAGGCGGTAAAACAAAACAATGCTCATGAATTTTTAAGAGCCTTCCGCGAGGGGACTTTGCGCACTGTTAAGGCAGCCAAAGAATTTAACCGGCAGAAACGTAAGCAGAAGGAATCCCAATCACAGACCCAGCTCCCCACCGAGAAAACGAAGGTTGAGTTTTCTCTAAGGCTTAGCTGGCAAGAAAATGGCCAGTTGCATCTAGAGGGAGTGGTCAGCGGGCTTTCGCAGGATATACCTTTGGAAAAACTCCAGAAAGAATGGCTAGGGGCGCTACAACAGGTTTTAGACCATCTTTCCTAGCTTCATGCCAAAAAATCAGCAAAAAAAAAGCGGCCTTGAGGCCGCTTGAGAGGCTTCCAAAGGGAACAATTGGACAAGTGACATAATCATATTGCCAACTATTTGTCAATCTTATTTTGAGGTTTTTCTATTCGGATTTTAATTGCGTGCCCAAAGGAAAACCGGAATACGCCCTATGGAAAATTAGGTTTGAAGGTGATTATGGTAAAAAACTTAAGCAAAGATTTTTTCGCGGGGGAGTATGGAAATCCCTGTTGCTGAAATTGGCCATGAGGTGAAAATACCCATAGAGGAGGCAGAGAGCTCAGGTGCTCAGGTGCAGATATCCGAAGGGTCTCTATACCTTAACTTTGAGGCGGAGCCCAGCCAGCATCTGGTGAGTCTCGTATGCCGATTCTCTAAAGAGAGGAGTTTTAATCAACTGGTCTATGAAACGAGCAGCTTTTTTCAAGTTACGTTTTTCTTAAAAAGCCAACACGGGTGGGTTCGTGTCTCTCCGATTACCTCCATTCAGGAAGGTCACCGACACCATTTTTGGTTTCCGGTACTTTACACCCAGGAAGTTCAGATGGTCTTTTGGATACCGGATGGTCTACTTGCTAGGCTACGGTTGGATGCCTTGACTTTTTCTTTGGGGGCTAAACTCAGCTTTAAAGCTTCAAGTCAGAAGGACCGTCTATGGGTTCCTGAAAATCTCGTGGATGGTAGAGAGGACTATGGCTGGGCTAGCTTGCCCGCGGACACCCCCCAGGAGGAATTCCTGGATATAGATTTAGGAATGGCTTACTATGTGGTGGGGATTAGTCTATGTAGTACCAAAGAAAATCCGCCTTGTTTCCCCCGAGCCTTTTCCATGGCCCTGTCAGCTGATCTTAAGTTATGGGAAAATATCGCAAATGAAGAACTTTTTTATGCGGCGCCCTTTTCTTGGTACAGCTGGCAGTTTAGACCCATAAAAGCCCGCTACCTTCGAATCCACATAAGGCAGAGCTATCCGCGACGTCGGCATGAATATTTGGCTCAGATTCTGGAAATGAGGGTGTTTGCGGCAGCAGAAAACTTCCTACAAACACACACTTTTATGGGTCTTACCTATGCCAGCGAACTCATTCCTGGGGTAGTCCAACTCTCCGAATTAGGGGGATGTACCCCTAATAAGGTAGTGCAAGCCAATGACCCCCGCCTAAGACTTGCCACCACGGAATATCCAGGTATAGTGCAGTTGGCCCGTGATAACCAAACGGGAGAGAATCTCGCTGTACAAGCTAATGATTCTCGCCTAAGGCTTGCCACAGAAAATTACCCAGGCATTATGCAGTTTGCTCGTCATGGGGAAGCGAGAGCAGGGTATGCTGTCCAAGCCGACGATCCCCGACTGAGGGTAGCTACGACTCAATATCCAGGCATAGTGCAACTAGCCCAATCTGGCGAAAATCGACCAGGTGTGGTAGTGCAGGGTAACGATGAACGGCTACAATTGGCGACAGAAAAATCAGCGGGAATTGTCATATTGGCAGCGGATGGCTCTACTAGGGCAGGGGAGGCGGTACAGGGTAATGACCGGCGACTACGTCTAGCTTCTATAGCCTGGCCAGGGATTGTACAGTTAGCCGCACATGGAGAGCAAGCAGCCAACAAAGCTGTACAATCAGACGATCCCCGCCTTCTTGAAGGAGATGAAAACACAAAGGGGAGAGTGCAGTTTGCCCGGGCAGGAGAAAAGGTTCCGCTAAAGGCGCTCCAAGCCAATGATCCACGTCTTGAGCCTGCCACACAGGAGAGCTATGGGCTGGTGCGGTTTGCTCGACCGGGTCATAGTATACCCAATCACGCCGTGGAAGCCACCGATCCGCGCCTGAGTGATGCACGTCACCCCTTACCTCATGAACACGATTATGCCCCACGTCATCACAGTTTTAACGACCATATGGGGACTTTAAACATAAAACAGGATATTAAGACACCAGAGCCAGATCATATACATCTCTCGGCGTACAACCAGTTCCCTTTTTCTGTCCAAAATAAAGCTGGTTGGGCGGGGGGAATGGAAGGGGGGTTCTTTTCCGTTGCCGAGAACCGTCCTGCTATTTTAGCTCTTGCTGAAAAAAAAGAAGCTCTTATCACTCATTCCCAACAGGGGGTGGCTGCGCTTTTCTTTAGTGAAAAAAATTGGGGTGTGCGCATCCCGCAAACATTAGCCAAACTCAAAGGCTCAGGTCTTGCGCTTTGGTCAGAAGGTATCATGCTCAGCGATGGCACCATTTTTGTGCGTTCTGGAACAAATCTATGTCTGGCTTTTTCTAACTTTACGAGTGAGGTATTCACGGAGGGTGATATCCTTACTATAGATAGCTCAGGCAAAGTTGCTAAAATGAAGAAGGAAGACGACACCTTGCTGGGCATTTTTACCCGCCAACCTGGGATAGTTCTCTTACCAGCGGAAAAGGAACCAGACACGAGAGATTTAATTTTTGTTGCGGTCCAGGGCATTGTCCCTGTGAGGGTAGTGGGCTCGGTTAACGCAGGGGACCCCATTTCGCTAGATGGCCAATTACCTGGTGTAGGGCAGGTTAGCTCTCGGGGCAAAAAGTACCTCTTCATAGCTCTTGAGGGTAACACAGAGACGCGCGAGAAGACAGTCCCTTGTGTCCTTGTTAGGTAATGAGAGCGCCTCTAAGTGAGATCACAGCTTATATGGAGGAGATCTTGGATACCGCCCATGGCTTTTACGCTAAGAACTGGTGTCTTGCCACAAGCGGTAACTTTTCGGCTAGGCTATCTACAGGGGAAATCCTCATCACTGCATCGGGAAAAGATAAAAATAGACTTTCCATTAGAGATTTTATAGCGGTTGACGCCGAAGGAAAGCCAACCCAAGAGCGAGAAACCCTGCGGCCATCGGCGGAAACACTTTTACATTGCCGCATTTACCAAGTTGTTCCTCAAGCCAAGGCTGTTTTCCATTCTCATTCTGTCTACTCTACGGTGCTCTCCCAAGCTTATTTAAAGGATGGTTACCTTGAATTAAGTCAATACGAAATGCTAAAAGCTCTTGAGGGCATCCTTACCCATGAAGTTACGGTAAGAATTCCTATATTGCCAAATTCGCAAGATATGCACCAGCTAGCCCAAGAGGTTGAAGAGCTCTTGCGAAACCACAAAGACTTAAAGGCTTTCTTAATTGCCAATCACGGACTCTATAGCTGGGCAGGTTCACTTAGCACATGCCGTAGGCAGATAGAAGCTCTAGAGTTCCTGTTGGAGTGTAAATATCGTGGCGAGATTTTCGACAAATGAAAAAAGGTTTTGTAATTTTTAACAATGAGTCGGTTAACTATTTACCAAGAAACAGGAGAAATCGAAGCCGAATTTCAAGATTACGAGAATATTAGGCAGAGGCTATTAGAGGCGGGGATCGTTTTAGAGCGCTGGAGCACAGAGAAAGCTCTTGCGGAAAACGCCTCTCCCGACGAGGTACTGGCGGCGTATGATAGCTTTATCCAACGCGTAAAGAAAGAACGCGGGTATGTCACGGTTGATGTAGTGTCATTAAATCCTCAGTCGCCAAATATTCCCGAACTGCGAGCTAAATTCTTAGATGAGCATACCCATAGCGAAGACGAGGTCCGTTTCTTCGTAGACGGGACAGGGATGTTCTACATTCATAAAAACAGCCGTGTGTACATGATTTTATGCGAAAAAGGGGATTTCATAAATCTTCCGGCGGGCACAAAGCACTGGTTCGATATGGGACCAAGACCTTTTTTTAAAGCTATCCGGCTATTTAATAACCCGGAAGGATGGGTAGCTCATTATACAGGCGATAAAATTGCTGACCGATTTCCAAAATACGAAAATTAATGCCTATCCTGTGGATCCTTTGCGATATTGAGGGTACCACAACCTCACTTGCTTTTGTTCAGGAGGTTCTTTTTCCTATTTCTTATAAAAAACTACCTGAATTTCTCGCCAAAAAAGAAAACTGGGATCTCTTTTCTTCTGAGTTTCACTCTCTTGCCGCCCACGGCATTGACACTCGAAATATAGAGTCGCTGACTTCTTACTTTCGAGAGCTCATGGACAAAGACGTAAAAGATCCCTTACTAAAGAAGATCCAGGGCAAGATTTGGAAAGCGGCTTACGAGAACAAGGAGATCAGGGGTCATGTTTACGACGATGTATTGCCAGCCTGGGAGCGCTGGCAACGGATGGGAAAAAAAATTGGAATATATAGCAGTGGTTCGGTTGAGGCCCAGCAGCTGCTTTTCCGTTATAGCGAGAAGGGGGATCTTACACGATGGATCTCAGCGTATTTTGACACAGGGATTGGCCCTAAAAAAGATACGTCATCATATCAAAGGATTAGCACAAAGCTAAACTGCCAACCTCAGGAAATTCTGTTTTTATCAGATAGCGTGGAAGAGTTGGAAGCGGCCAAAAAAGCGCATTTAGCTGTGGCTCGCATCTTGCGACCTGGTGTAGAAGAAAGGCAATCCTTAAATATCCCCCAGCTTAAAAAATTTGACGAGATCGATTCTCTTTTTTTAACTTGACTTTTTTCAAAGTTGCTCTAATGTGACATAAAAAAGAGACATAATCCAAAGGCTTCGGGGGAACAATGGAGTGCTATTTTCTCAAATCTGTCTCCCCCCAGAGAAGGGGAGGGGATGCAGCGCCCGTTAATTAACCCCAGACTAGTTCCTAACGTAACCCAGGTTCCTAATGTCATTTTTGACCATTGGATGCGTCAGCTTTCCTGTGCGGAATTTAAAGTTCTCTTAGCTTTGGCCCGTAAAACCTTTGGTTGGGGTCAAGAGGCTGAATTTATCTCAAACTCTCAGTTTGTTACGCTTACTGGTCTTACAGACACTGGTGTCCAAAAGGCATTGAAATCACTTGCCATGAAGGGCTTGGTGGTAAAGGTCAAGCAGGGCGGGGGACGGACTGCCAATTATTGGGCAATTCATTTACCTGTTACGATCCGAACCTACCCAAGTGGCAGAAGGTATGTCCTCAATTCGTCTGCCATTCCAAACTTGGTCTTTGATGAAATGATGGCCAAGGTAAGTCCTGCTGAATTCAAAGTACTCATGCTTATTGCCCGCAAAACATATGGATTTCATAAAGAGATCGATGCCATTGCCCGAAGTCAGTTTGAAGAAATCACGGGTCTTTCTCCGGCAGGGGTAAAAAAGGCACTGAAGTCTTTGTCCCAGGGGGGGTTTATTGTGAAAGTACGAGAGGGAGGGGGGAGAACCATTGCCCAATGGGCAATTGACCTTACTTACCCTCATGGCAGAGGAGATGCCAACTCAGTAACCCCCTTCTTTTCTGCTATAGCCGCCAGCGGGACGACAAAAAATGAGCACCTCGTAGCTCCCAACTCGGTAACCCCCAAGCACCAACCGAGGAACCCTCAGACCCAAAGCTATGAGCCCTCAGACCATAAACAGAAAACCCTACAAAACCTATATATCCAACAAAACAAACTAACAAAACCGAGAAGCTATAAAAATCCTTTCCCTGAAGAGCTGCATACCTACTTAGAATTTCTAGAAATTCGGTACTTTGATGACGGGGTTTACTATTTCACCTGCAGAGCCGCTCTGTCTGCCGAAGAAAAAAAATTTTTGGCTAGGCACTTTGAAAGTTTTGGAATCAAGGTTAAGATCTTTTAAAAAAGAGCTTTTCATAAGGTTTCTTATGTCTCATATAGCCACGTGCCTTGGAAGAAAGTAAAGAACCTTCTTGCAACTCAGTCTATTCTACTTGCAAGTGGCTCACCACGCCGGCGGGAAATCCTATCGCTCTTAGGTTTACCCATGGAGGTTGCCACACCCCAAGTTGACGAAAAGCCGCCTGCTGATAAGGACGTTTTTTCTCAGATCAGTGAAATAGCCGAAAAAAAGGCTGGCTGGGCAAGGTCTTACTACCCCCATCACCTCATTATTGCAGCAGATACCGAGGTAATTCTTGAGGGAAGACTTTGGGGAAAGCCAAAGTCACGAGAGGAAGCCAAGGCTATGTTATTAGCTCTCTCGGGACGCACCCACATTGTGGCGACCTCTGTGGTGGTTTTGTTTCCCCGAAGGGAACGCTACCTTTTTCAGGAGAAGACCCTGGTGACCCTTGCGCGGTTTTCCGCTGATGATCTAGATGAGTACTTGTCTTGCGAAAACCCGCTTGATAAGGCGGGGGGCTATGGCATTCAGGATTTTTTTGGCGCATGTTTTATAGAGCGTATCGATGGATGTTTTTACAATGTTATGGGTTTTCCTCTTCCTCGTTTTTGTCAGTTTATGAGCCGCTTAGAGTTCACGGATACCTAGTTCTGCCAAGGCTCTTTGCCGCAAAAGGCAGGAATCGCATTGCCCACAGGGTTTAAGTTCCCCACTTACGCTTGGTTGGGGGTTGTAACAGGACCATGTTTCTTCTATAGGTACTCCAAGAGAAAGAGCCATTTCGACAATTTCTTTTTTACTTAAAAAAAGCAAGGGTGTTTCTATTTCTATGGGAGAGCTTTGTCTTCCTCTTGCGGTGGCCAGGGATGCCGCATGAGCAAAGGCCTGAAGGAAATCTGGCCGACAATCGGGGTAGCCTGAGTAATCCCGGGCATTGGCACCAATGAGGATTTTCGAAATATTCTCAGCCTCAGCAACCGCCACCCCATATGAGAGGAATATAAGATTTCTTGCGGGCACATACGTTATAGGGATAAAGTCTTGTTGGTCTAGGTGGGTTCCCCCTAAAGGGATGTCCAACTTGAAGTTCGTGAGAGCAGAGGCTTCGGCAAAGGCGGAAAAATCCAGCCTTATTGTGGTGTGGCCCAGATCCGCTACATTTTGGGCGATTTTTTGGGCGCGCACTAGTTCAATTTGATGTCTTTGCCCATAGTCAAACGACAAGGCCTTGACATGAAAACCTTTTTTTTTAGCATAATAAAGACAGGTGGTAGAATCCAGTCCTCCTGAAAAAAGAACAAGAGCGCGCTTAGGAGTTGTCTCTTCCATAAATAGCTCGAGATGTGGGGGTTTCCTCTACTGTAACATAGGTAAGTTCTGGTAGCCTGGCCCTCAGTTTGTCGAAGATGTATTTTGCCAAAATTTCAGCAGTAGGGTTTTCTAAGCCTGGTATGGCATTTAAGAGACGGTGATCTAATTCATCCAAAATAGGTTTTACTATTTCCTTAATTTCACCGAAATCTCGCAGCCATCCTTTTTCTGCGTCGAGCTCTCCCTGTATGCCTACAGTGACCCGATAGGTATGGCCATGCAGCCTACGGCATTTGTGCCCTTCGGGAGCAAACGGCAAAAAATGAGCGGAATCAAAAGTAAATTCTTTTTCCAGGATCATCACACGCCTCGGCTTGCAAGGGGGTAGATGTACTTGTGGAGTTGCAGGCCCAACCGGAAATCCACAGGGCTCTTCTTGACAAGGTCAGCTAACTTTTCTGGGGGAAAATCAGGGTGGGCTGGTTGTACAATGGGCGGGTTGCGAAATCTTTTGGTCAAGTTCTTCTCAGCGACCAGACTCTCTGCCCAATAAAAATCTTCTTCGTGGGCAATGACAAACTTTAAATCATCGCTTGGTTTTAGAAGTTGCAGGTTATCCATACAATTTTTATGGCTTTCGCCTGAGTGAGGGGGCTTGAGGTCCATGACAATGTGGACATAAGATGGGACTTTAGCAACCGAGATGGCGCCTGATGTTTCTAACAGGATCTCATAATTGAAATTGTGTAGGAATTCAAAGAAAGGGTAAACATTTTTTTGGATTAAGGGTTCTCCCCCTGTGACTTCCACAAGTTTACAAGGATATAGGCTAAGTTCATGCCTAATCTCCGTAAAAGTAAGTCGCCTGCCTTCGTAGAAGGCATATTCGGTGTCACACCAGCGGCACCGCAGTGGGCAACCCGTTAAACGCACAAAGAGACATTTTCGGCCAGAAAAACTCCCCTCCCCTTGGATGCTATAGAATATTTCATTTACCCGTAGACTTAACTTTGAGGCAAAGGACATCTAAGTGATAATAAGAGTGATAAACTGCCTGTAAATGAAAATTCTCATTTTAATTCTTTTTTCTCTCCCCCTTCTTGCTCGAGAATATGCTTACGTTTTGCAAAGGCTCGAGGGCCATCGCTTTCAAATAGTAGCCCAAAAAAATGAAAAAATCTCAAGCATGCCTGGTTCCCTCATGAAGCCTTTCACAGCTTTTTTTTTGCTTGAAAAAGATCCTCATTTTTTTATGGAAAAGAAAATCTATTGTCGGGGAAGAGATCCCTATGGCCGTAAATGCTGGCTACCTAAAGGGCATGGCTGGATAAATCTCTCTTCGGCGTTAGCCCACAGTTGCAATTACTATTTTCAACAAATAAGCCAGGGACTTTCTCGTCAGGAGTTCTTGCATTACTTAAAAGAAAACTATGCCTTTCCTCAAGACATTTTCTCTTATTCCCCTGCCCTTTTTCTCGGGGAAAAGCTCAGTCGTCCCTTAGTCCTCAAGGAAATAAGCCGCCTTTTGGACCATTTGTATTATCGCCTTAGCCAGCAGGATTCTGTAGGACAAGAGGTCTACCGTGGATTACAGCTGGCTACTAAAGAAGGAACATTAAAAACAATGGTTCAAGATGTTGAAAAAAAAAGCTTTTGGAAAGTTTTGGCGGGCAAGACAGGTACAACAAATTGGCGCAACTTGTCAGAAGGTTTTGTCTATCTTGTGCTCCAAGATCCAACGAAAAAAATTTTTACTTTACTCTACTACGAGGCTGGTACAATGGGGGGTAAGGTTAAACTAGCTAGGCTTCTCAATATATTAGAACGGGGCATGAAGCATGGGCGCTAATGTGGCATGGCTCAAGCAGCTGTGGCAAAACCGAGGATCTCTTACTGAATGGTTGAACTTTTGGGAAAACTTGGACTCTCCGGGGCGTATCGCATGGCTCTTAGGTGGGATAGTGGTTATCTTAGCAGGGTTAGGGCTTGGCTTTGTGGGCTCCCAGCGGGTTCAGTATGCCAAGGAATTCTATCCTCTGCGTATTAAGGCTGATTATCTGGAGGGGATTGCGCCGGGCACGAAAATTCGCTACCAAGGTGCCCTTGTGGTAGGTGAAGTAACTGGGATAAAAAGTGATGGTCAAAACCACTATATTGAGGCAAAAATAAAAAAAGATTTTCATATTCCTACAAACCATAGTCGCATAACTCTTAGTACTTGGGGTTATTTTGGAAACCGCTATCTCAATGTGGATATATTTGAGCCACATCTCCAGCAAGATTTTTGGCCCCCTTATTCCACCCTTTCTATGGAACCGGCGGTAAATAGTAGTATCATATTGCAAAAAGCCTACGATTACCTGCGCGCAGAAAAAGGAGAAAAAAGCCTTCTTGAGAAAGAGCTTTTAAAAATTAGAAACATGTCCAAGGAGCTTGCGCAAAATCCCTATCTTCGTCCTCGAGAAGTTCGCTCTATAGTAAAAGATCTCACAGGCAAAGCTTATCTCTTCTTTTCCGGTATGAAAGACATGGGGGAGCGGTTTTATGAGACCGTACGCGGCCTCAATGAATTAAGTGAGGACCTCACTCTTGCTTTGCAAGAAGGTATTAGCCGAATCCGTTTAGCCACAGAAAAATTACAGAATCTCGTTGGGTATGAAAGCCCTTCCTTGAGTGCGAGGATAATGCACTATGAAAGTGATTATGAGGAACTGGCTCACTTTATGAGGTACGCTAAAATGAAATCCGAAATTTACAAAAAGGCTCCCTATAAGCTTTTTTTTGAATAGCCATGGCCGAAAAAATCCGTCTAAAAGTAAAGTGCCATGCCTGTGGTAATGTTATGGAGGGCACGGCAAAGTATGGCAAAGGTCACTACGTGCCGGAGGGCCTTGATTTTGAATTTATAGCAACTGGCAAGATTGTCGAAAAATCAGGGCAGACGAGAGTTAAAGGTGAGGTAACCGTAGTCTGTCCTAACTGCGAAGTAAAGAATCGCTATGAAATTTAAGCTAG